>NZ_JASNRD010000046.1 GCF_030412015.1 Massilia sp. YIM B02763
CAGTGTGAAAGTAGGTTATCGTCAGGCTAGTTATATGAAAAGCCCCACCAGGTGATCCTGGTGGGGCTTTTTGCTTTGGGGCGCTCGAATCGTCTCGAACGAAACGACTATCTAGACCCCCAATCCGACCCAGCGCGACCCGGCCGCATGGCTGGCCAGCACGGCGTCGATGAACTTCATCCCTGCCACGCCATCCGCCACCGTCGGCAGCGGCAGGCTAGCCTCGGGCAGCGGCTGCCCCGCATCGATCGCATGGATCTGCGCGGCCGCATCCCGGTACAGCTGGGCGAACGCTTCCAGATAACCTTCCGGATGGCCGCTGGGCACACGTGTGGCGTGAGCCGCCGCCGCTCCCTGCACGCGGCCGCGCGTGAGGCGCTGCGCCACCCCGCCCTGGGGCGTGAGCCACAGCTCGTTCGGGTTCTCCTGGTCGAAGGACAGGCTCGCCTTCGTGCCGAACACGCGCAGCTTGAGCGCGTTCTCGCAGCCCGTCGCCATCTGGCTCGACCACAGCATGCCGCGTGCGCCGTTCGGGTAGCGCAGCATCACCTGTACATGGTCGTCCAGCGTGCGGTCCGGCGTGAACGCGTGCAGTTCGGCCAGGAGTTCGTTCGGCTGCACGCCGCTGACGAAACCCGCGAGCTGGAACGCATGGGTGCCGATGTCGCTCGTGCAGCCGGTGGGGCCCGCGCGCCGCGGATCGTTGTGCCAGTTGGTCGCCTGGAACGCCGGGTCCTGGTTCGTCGTCTCGGCCATCCAGTCCTGCGCATACTCCACGTGCACCAGGCGGATGTCGCCGATCGCGCCCGAGGCGACGAGTTCGCGCGCATGCCGCACCATCGGATAGCCCGTGTAGGTGTGGGTGAGCGCGAACACGCGGTGCTGCCGGCGCGCGAGCGCTGCCAGCGCTTCCCCTTCGGCCAGCGAGATCCCGAGCGGCTTGTCGCAGATGACGTGGATGCCCGCCTCGAGGAAGGCGGTGGCCACCGGCGCATGCAGGTGGTTGGGCGTGACGATCGCGACGACGTCGATGCCGTCCTCGCGGGCCGCCTCCATGCGTGCCATCTCCCGGTAGTCCGTGTAGCTGCGCGCCGGATCCAGGCGGATCGCGGCGCCGCTGTGCCGTGCGCGTTCCGGATCGCTCGACAGGGCGCCCGCCACCACCTCGTAGCAATCGTCCAGCCGCGCGGCGATGCGGTGCACCGCGCCGATGAAGGCGCCGTCGCCACCGCCCACCATGCCCAGGCGCAGCCGGCGTTTCTGCATTGCCGCCGCTGTACCTGCTCCAATCGCCGTCATGCCGGGATCCCCATCAGCCGGCGCACCTGCTCGCGATCCGCGCCGCTGCCGGCGAAGTCGTCGAACGCGCGTTCCGCCACGCGGATGATGTGGCGGCGGATGAAGTCCGCGCCTTCGCGCGCGCCGTCCTCCGGATGCTTGAGGGCGCACTCCCATTCCAGCACGGCCCAGCCGGCGTAGTCGTACTGCGCCATCTTCGAGAAGATGGCGGAGAAGTCGACCTGGCCGTCGCCCAGCGAGCGGAAGCGCCCGGCGCGCTCCAGCCAGCCGCCGTAGCCGCCGTACACGCCCTGGCGTCCGTTCGGCCGGAACTCGGCATCCTTCACGTGGAAGGCCTTGATGCGCTCGTGGTAGATGTCGATGAAGGCGAGGTAGTCGAGCTGCTGCAGCACGAAGTGGCTCGGGTCGTACAGGATGTTCGCGCGCCGGTGGCCGCCAACGGCATCGAGGAAGCGCTCGAAGGTCACGCCGTCGTGCAGGTCCTCGCCCGGATGCAGCTCGTAGCAGACGTCCACGCCGGCGTCGTCGAAGACGTCGAGGATCGGACGCCAGCGCCGGCCCAGTTCGGAGAACGCCTCTTCCACCAGCCCGGCCGGCCGCTGCGGCCACGGGTAGACATAGGGCCAGGCAAGGGCGCCGGAAAAGCTCGCGTGCGTGACGAGTCCCAGGCGCCGCGACGCCTGCGCCGCCGCCTTGACCTGCTCGACGGCCCAGGCCTGGCGCGCCTGCGGATTGCCGCGCACGTGCGGCGCCGCGAAACCGTCGAACAGCTGGTCGTAGGCCGGATGCACGGCCACCAGCTGGCCCTGCAGGTGGGTCGACAGTTCGGTAATCTGCAGGCCGTGCTCGGCCAGCAGGCCCTTGATGTCGTCGCAATAGGTCTGGCTCCCGGCCGCCACGTCCAGGTCGAACAGGCGCTTGTCGGTCGGCAGCTGGATGCCTTCGTAGCCCAGGCCGCGCGCCCAGCCGGCCAGGTGGGCGAGCGTGTCGAAAGGCGCTTCCTGGCCCATGAACTGGGCGAGGAAGATCGCCGGTCCCTTGATGGTCTTCATGCTGGTCCTCGTCGGTCGGTCAGTAGGGCGAATCGGGGAAATAGAACTGCTTGCCGTTCTCGCGCGTGATCAGCACCGACGGCACGATCGTCTTGGCCGGCAGGGCCTGGCCCTTCAGGCGCGCGTTCGCCGTCATCTTGATGGCGTCGTAGATGAACTTGGGCGAGTAGGACACGTCGGCCTGCACCAGCTTGTCGCCGTCGAGGATCTTCTTGATCGCGAACTTGGCGCCGGCGCCGCCGAACACTTCCTTGATGTCGGTACGCCTGGCCTGTTCGATCGCCTTCAGCACGCCCACGGCCATGTCGTCGTCGGCCGCCCACACGGCATCGATCTGCTTGAAGCGGGTCAGGTAGTCCTGCATGACCTTGAAGGCATCGTCGCGGTTCCAGTTGCCGTACTTCGCATCCAGCACCTTGATGTTCGGGTACTTCCTGATCTCCTCGTTGAAGGCGTTGGTGCGCTCGTTGTCGATGGTGCTCGGCATGCCGCGCAGGACGACGATATTGCCCTTGCCGTTCAGGCGCTTGGCCAGGTACTCGGCCGGCAGGCGGCCGAAGGCCGTGTTGTCGCCCGCCACATAGGCATTCTGGGCCGCGGGGTTGGTCAGGCCGCGGTCCACCACCGTCACGTAGACGCCCTTGTTCTTCACCTGCGCGGCCGGCTGGGTGAGCGAACTCGATTCCAGCGGCAGCAGCACCAGCGCGTTCATCTTGTTCACCACCAGCAGGTCCTGCACCTGGTTGGCCTGCTCGGGCGTGCTGGCCGCCGTCTTGACGATGACCTTCAGCGTCGGGTTGGCCGCTTCCAGCTCGCGCTTGGCCTGGTTGGCCCACCAGACGATGCCGCCGGTGAAGCCGTGGGTGGCCGTCGGAATGGACACGCCGAGCGTGACTTTTTCGGCGGCGATGGCCTGGCCGGCGCCGAACGCGAGGGCGCAGGCGGCGGCGAGGCAGGTCAGTAATTGGTTCGATGAGCGCATGTGGATTCCTGTTCAAATAATCGAATCAAATAATCGAACGTCAGCGGCGGCCGCGCTGCAGGTACGCGACGGCGATGATCACCACGCCTTGCACGGCGGGATTCAGGTGCACGCTGATGATGCTGGTGAGGTTGAGGATGTTGCCGATCACGGACAGCAGGATCGCGCCGACCACGGTGCCCATGACGCGGCCGGCGCCGCCGCGCAGCGACGTGCCGCCGACGACCACCGCGGCGATCGCCTCCAGCTCCCACAGGATGCCGGTGGTCGGCGTGGCCGAGCCCAGGCGCGGCACGTAGAGAATGGTGGCGATGGCCACGCACACGCCCAGCAGCAGGTAAGTAAGTACTTTGACGCGGTCGACGCGGATCGCCGCGTAGCGCGCCACCTGTTCGTTCGAACCGATGGCCTGCACGTGCTGGCCGTAGGCCGTGCGGTTCAGGACCA
Source organism: Massilia sp. YIM B02763 (assembly GCF_030412015.1). GTDB lineage: Bacteria > Pseudomonadota > Gammaproteobacteria > Burkholderiales > Burkholderiaceae_D > Telluria. Next base: position 3,781 of record NZ_JASNRD010000046.1, read on the forward strand.
CGGCGCCGGCGATCGCCACGAAGGCGAACACCCATACCGGAACCGGCACGCCCAGCACGCTCTGGTAGTACACCGGGCCATAGGCTTCGGACAGGGCGAAATCGAGGTTCAGCGCGCCGCCGTCCGCCAGCCAGGTCAGCACCGCGCGGAACAGGCCCAGCGTGCCCAGCGTGACGATGAACGGTTCGATGCGTCCGCGCGAGACGAGCAGGCCGTGGGCGATGCCGAACACGGCGCCGAAGGCCAGCGCCAGCGCGATGCCGAGCGCGATGATCACGGGCGCGGACGGCGGATGGGCGCCGGCGGCCAGCGCGTTCATCGCGACGATCATGGTGCCGGCGATGAGCGCCGCCATCGAGCCCACCGACAGGTCGATGCCGCCGGAAACGATCACGAAGGTCATGCCGACGGCGATGATGCCAATGAAGGCCGTGCGCGTCAGCACGTTCATCATGTTGTCGAACGTGGCGAAGTCCGGGTTGAGCAGGCCGCCGGCGATGCACAGCAGGACCAGCGCGACGACCGGTCCGAGGCCTTTCAGCCGGCGCAGGCCCGAGAAGGACCCCGCCGCCCTGGGATCGCGGTCGGTAGCGGGCTTGGTGCCGGACTCAGTGGCTGGTTTCATGGTGGGTGTCGGTTGCATGCGCGATCAGGTTTTCTTCGGTAAGTTGGTCGGGGCCGAGCACGGCCTGCAGGCGTCCGCCGTGCAGTACCGCCACGCGGTGGGCGAGGCCGATCAGTTCGATCAGCTCGGACGAGATGACGACCACCGCGCGGCCTTCGCGCGCCAGCTGGTGGATGAGCGCATAGATGTCGCGCTTGGCGCCGACGTCCACGCCGCGGGTCGGCTCGTCCAGCACGACCACGCGCGGATCGGAATGCAGGTACTTGGCCAGCGCCAGCTTCTGCTGGTTGCCGCCGGACAGCGAGCGCGCCGCGCAGTCCGGGTCGCGCAGGCGGATGCCGAAATCCACGATGGCCCGGTCGAGCGCCCGGCGCCCGGCCTCGAGGTCCAGCCAGGGACGGGCGTCGCGCTCGAGCGTCATCATGGTGAGGTTCTCGCGCAGGCCCAGGTCGACGTGCAGTCCCTTGCCCTTGCGGTCCTCGCTCAGGTAGGTCAGGCCCAGGCGCATGGCGTCGCGCGGGTTGCGGATGGCGGCCGGGCGTCCATCGATCTCGATGCGTCCAGCGTTGCGCGGCCGCAGCCCGAGGATGGCTTCGAAGGCTTCCGTGCGGCCGGCGCCCACGAGCCCCGCGAAGCCGAGGATCTCGCCGGCGCGCACCTCGAAGTGCAGGTCCTCGATCCAGCCGGGGACGTGCAGGTCCGCCACGCGCAGCAGCACGGGCGCATCGGCGGAGACGAAGGCCTTGGGCTGGAACATGTCGGACACGTCGCGGCCCACCATCAGGTTGGCCATCTGCTGGCGGTTGACGTCCGCCGTCCGCGCGCGCGTGACGAACTTCCCGTCGCGCATGACGACGACTTCGTCCGTGTGCGCTTCCATCTCGTCGAGCTTGTGCGAGATGTAGACGATGGTGGCGCCCTCCGCCTTCAGGCGCGCCATCAGGGCGAACAGCGTGCGGGTTTCGCCCGGCGACAGGCTGGCGGTCGGCTCGTCCATGATCAGCAGGCGCGCCTTGCGCGACAGCGCCTTGGCGATTTCGACCAGCTGCTTTTCGGCGACGATGAGGTCGGCGACGCGCGTGTCCGGATCGGCGGCCAGGCCCACCTGCGCCAGGCAGGCGGCGGCCTCGCGTGCCATGGCGCGGCGGTCGAGCAAGCCGGCGCGGGTGGTTTCGTGGCCGAGGAAGATGTTCTGGGCGATGCTCAGGTGCTCGGCCAGGTTGAATTCCTGGTGGATGAGGGCGATGCCGAGCGCTTGCGCGTCGCGCGCATCGGCAAACCGGCGCTCGACGCCGTCGACCACGAGCCGGCCCCCGCTGGGGCGCTCGTAGCCGGCCAGGATCTTCATCAGGGTCGACTTGCCGGCGCCGTTCTCGCCCAGCAGGCCGACGACGCGCCCGGGTTCGAGCGCGAAGTCGACCCCGTGCAGCACGCGCACCGGGCCGAAGTCCTTGACGATGTGGTCGAAGCGGACGGACAGGCTCATGGTCGGAACGGCGTCACTTCGCCGCGGGATCGGCGAGGACGGCCCGCAGGCCCTTCATCGAGGCGGCGACCGTCTCCAGCTGGCCCATCCCGTTCGGGTACTCTTCCTGCTCGATGATGATCCAGTCGGTGCCGCCGACCTGGCGCACGGCGCGCGTCAGCGCCACCCAGTCGGTCTTGTCCTGGCCGATGATCGGCACGCCGCCGGCGGCAGGCGCGCCCTCGGCCAGCTTGGCCTTGAAGTGGGTGGTGCGGGTGCGGCCCGGATAGGTCTTCACGTAGGCCACCGGATCCTTGCCGGCGAAGGTCGTCCAGCCCACGTCCTGCTGCATGACGGTTGCCCTGGGCGTGCCGCGCGCGATGACGTCCCAGGGCGTGCTGCCGACCGCGCCGCGCATTTCCTGGGCATGGTTGTGGTAGCCGATGGTCATGCCCTTGGCGGCCAGCTTGCCGGAGAGGGCCGTCAGCTCCTTGCTCATCTGCGCGCTCTGCTCGGTGCTGGCGCCGCGCTTGTCCATCGAGATGACGAGGTTCGTGCAGCCCAGCGTCCTGTAGAACGCCGTGGTGGCATCGAACTTGTCGGCGGCGAGCGCGTCGAAATGCATGTGGGCGCCGGCGCATTGCAGGTGCGTCTTGTCCATGAACGCCTTCAGGCCCGCAGCGTTGTCCTTGTAGGGGCCGAACTCGCCGGCGAATTCCACGCCCTGGAAGCCCAGGCCCGCGATCTTCGTCAGCGTGCCTTCGAAGTCCTGCTTGATCTCGTCCTTGACGGACCACAGTTGCAGGCCGATGCGCGGGCTGGTCTCGGCATGCGCCGCGCCGGCGGCGAGGAGGGCGGCGGCAATAGCCAGGCTGGTTTTGTTCATGATGTCCTTGTTGTCGATGTCGTTTCGTTCAGATGCGGCCGGCCTTCATTTCGTCCACCGCATAGGCCGAGGCGCGCGCGGTCAGGGCCATGAAGGTCAGCGACGGGTTCTGCCAGGCGCCCGAGGCCATCGAGGCGCCGTCGGTGACGAACAGGTTGGGCACGTCGTGGGCCTGGTTGAAGCCGTTCAGCACGGAGGTCTTCGGGTCGCGTCCCATGCGCGCCGTGCCCATCTCGTGGATCGCCAGGCCGGGCGGATACTCCTCCGCCGTCGCGATGGTCTTGCGCACGTCCTTCACGCCCAGGTATTCGAGGATGTTGGCGGCGGTGTCGGCCATGTCCTCGCGCATCTTGCGGTCGTTGTCGCAATGGCTCGCATCGATGTGCAGCAGCGGCATGCCCCATTTGTCCTTCCTGGTCGGGTGCAGGCTGACGGCATTCTCGAAGCGCGGCAGCATCTCGCCCTGGCCGTGCAGGCCGAAGCGCCAGGGGCCGGGCTTCCTGATCATGGCCTTGTACTCCTTGCCGAAGCCCGGTTTGCCGGCCGCGGCCTGCCAGCCTTCGCGCGCGGCGCCGCCGGCCAGCGCATAGCCGCGCGTGAACAGCGGGTGCTTGTCGACGACGTTGCGAAAGCGCGGGATGTAGGCCCCGGTCGGACGGCGGCCCTGGTAGTACTCGTTCTCGAAACCTTCGACGCGGCCGTCGGCGCCGGCGGCCCACAGGTGGTCCGTCAGATAGTGGCCGAGCACGCCGGACGAGTTGGCGAGACCGGTCGGGAAGGCGCTCGACGTGGAGTTCAGCAGGATCGCGGTGGACGCCAGCGTCGAGGCGCACAGCATCACGACCCTGGCGTGGTACTCGCGCGTCTCCATCGTTTCCGCATCGATCACGCGCACGCCGGTGGCGCGGTTGGTCTTCGGATCGTAGATCACGCTATGCACGATGCTGTTGGTGGCGATGCGCAGGCGCCCCGTCTTCAGCGCCGCCGGCAGCGTCGAGCTCTGGGTCGAGAAGTAGGCGCCGAACGAGCAGCCGCGCGCGCACTGGCTGCGCGCCTGGCACTGGACGCGGCCCTGTTCCAGGTGCGCCGCGGTGGCGCGGTTCAGGTTGGCGGTGCGGCCCATGATCATGCGCGCCGGCGCGTACCTGGCATCGAACTTCTGCTTGAACGCCAGTTCGACCGCGTTGAATTCGAAGGGCGGCAGGAATTCGCCGTCCGGCAGCACGGCCAGTCCTTCCTTGCTGCCGCTGATGCCCGCATGGCGCTCGACGTGGCTGTACCACGGCGCCAGGTCGGCATAGCGGATCGGCCAGTCGTTGCCGTGGCCGTCCTTCAGGTTGGCCTCGAAATCCAGGTCGCTCCAGCGGTAGGACTGGCGCGCCCACATCAGCGATTTGCCGCCCAGCTGGTTGCCGCGGATCCAGCTGAACGGGCGGTCTGCCGGCGTCGAATAGGGCATGTCGCGGTCGTTGTTGAAGAACTGCTGCGTGTGCTCGTCGAAGGCGTAGCACTGGCGCTGGATGGCGTACTGCTCCTGTGCCACCTGCGCGTCGACCTTGCCGCGGTTCGGCATCGTCCACGGATCGCGGTTTTCGCCGATGTAGCCGACGCCATGCTCGACCGGGCGGCCGCGCTCGACCATCAGCGTCTTCAGCCCGCGTTCCGTGAGTTCCTTGGCGGCCCAGCCGCCGGTGATGCCGGAGCCGACGACGATGGCGTCGAAGCGTTCCGGGGTGGTCTTGATGATGAAGGACGAAAGAGGTTCCATGTAAGCGGGCCTTTGTTCAGATTGCCCACGTGTGGGTGGCGCTGGTGACTTTCAGGTGGCCGATGAAGCCGCCCGGTACCGGCAGGTAGGCCAGCTCGCGCGAGGCGCCCGCTTCCGAGGTGTAGTAGGCAAACGCGACATACCCTTTCAGCTGGCGGAAGAAGCGTTGGTCGCCGGCATGGAAGGGCGCCGCGCCGCTGTCGATGGCGCGCAGCAGCGCCGCCTGGCGCGGCGGGGACAGTGCCGCGAACGGCTTGCCGTCGCTTTCCCGGGCCACCGCGTCGATGCGCGCCAGGCCGGTCCGGAACGCGCCCTGCGCGGGCTGCAGCGCGCACACGGCCAGCAGGTGGTCGACGGTGCGATGCGCCTCCACCGCCAGCGCGCCCGGCGTGTCGGTCTGCGGAATGATCAATTCGGCCAGCACCCCGGTCAGGGCCAGCTCGTCGGGGGACAGGTATTCGGGGCGGGCGGCCTTGGTTGTGGCCTCGGTTGCGGCCTGAGTCGCAGACTTGGTTGCAGCCGCGAGGACGTCGCTGCCCAGCGCGAAGTCGCTCAATGCCAGGCCGCAGAAGGCGGCCAGCCGCGCCAGGGTCTGGCGCCGTGCACCGTCGGGCTCTCGCGGCCCGTGATCGGTGCGGTGTTCAAGGTGTGACATGCCTCTCCTCCAAGAAAGACGACGACAACAAGAGCGATAAAGCGTCAGGCCGGGATGCGGGCCGCGTGGCGCCTGGCGCCGGCCCGCCCTGCCGCCAGCGACAGCAGGTATTGTTTTGGTGTGATCCCGACGACGCTGCGGAACTGCTTGGTGAAATAACTCTGGCCGCCGAAGCCCGTCTCCGCGGCCACGCGGGCAATGCTGCCGGCGGTCGGCAGCATCCTGCATGCCTCGTGCACTTTCATGTGCAGGATGTATTGCTTGGGCGTGAGCGAGAAATGCTGCTTGAACTTGCGCTCGAACGTCGACAGCGACATGCAGGACAGCTTCGCCAGGTGGTCGATGCTGATGTGTTCCATCAGGTGCGCCTGCAGGTATTCGATGCAGGCCTTGAATTCGTGGAACGGGGCGATGGTGTCCTGCGAACGCCGGGCATCGCGCGAAAACCCTTCGATGCCGACGATGTCGCCGTGCCGGTCGCGGATCGGCGCCTTGGTCGTGAACAGCCAGGTGAGCTCGCCCTTGCCGCTGTCGATGACCTCGAGCTTGTTCTTGACCGTGAAACCGGTGTGGATCACCGCCAGGTCGTCGGCCCGGATGCGGTCGGCGATGTCGCGGCGGAAGAAATCGTGGTCGGTCTTGCCGATGATGTCGCTCACGCCCGCCAGGTCGTGCTGCTCCTGCAGCAGGCGGTTACCCCAGACGAACTGGCCGGCCGTGTTCTTCGCAAAGTAATAGGTGTCGGACAGGGTGTCGAACAGGGTACTCGGTGTCGAGATGCCGTGTTCCGTAAAGAAATTGGTACATTCTTTATAAGGCAGGGCCGGCGTGCGCGTGCATGGGCCATCCTTGCGGTCCGGGTCCGGACCATGGGCGACGACCATGCCTCTGCCGATGATCAGTGTGCTCATCCTGCTGTGTCTCCGTCTCGGTGACGGGAACTCTGAAAACATCGTCTTCGGTTCCCTTGTGCGTTGATCTTAGCATTTGGAAAAGTTTGGACATGTCAGAAAATCGGAAAAATTTATAACGAAATCGGCAAGGTGATCGATGTTGATAGCGCTCACAAGATGAGCATGCTAGATTGGCCGCGCCTGTCTTGACAGGCGTTCAGGCGGCTCCCGCGGCCGCTGTCCAGAACAAGAAACTATAAGGAGATACCGATGATTCGCTTTCGCACGCTTGCCCGCGTGGGCGTATTGGGCGCCGTGCTGGCGCTGTCCGCGCCGTCGCAAGCTGCCGACAATGGCTGGACGCCACTCTTCAACGGCAAGGACCTGTCGGGGTGGACGACCTGGCTGAGCATGCAACCGCCGGTCGACAACATGAAGGTGCCGACGTCGACGCGTGGCGCGAATACGGACCCGCGCAAGGTGTTCACGGTCGTGGATGGCACGCTGCGCATCTCGGGCGAGGAGTGGGGCGCCATGTCGACCGTCGGCGAGTACGATCATTTCCACCTCAAGTTCGACATGAAGTGGGGCACGAAGAAATGGGCGCCGCGCCTGGAGACCCCACGCGACAGCGGCATCCTGTATTACGCGGTCGGCAGGCCGGATGCGCAGGACGGCAACTGGATGCGCAGCCACGAGTTCCAGCTCAAGGAAGACGAGTGCGGCGATTACTACAGCCTGGACGGCGTGATGGTCGATGCCCATGCAAGCGATACGAAGCTCGGCAACTGGAAGTTCCAGCGCTACGATCCCGCGCAGCCCATCCATGCCAATATCGCCGGACGCATCGAGAAGCTGGGCAACTACGAAAAGCCGGTGGGCGAGTGGAATACGATGGAGATCATCGCCGACGGCAAGACGATCATCCACGTCGTCAACGGCCACGAAGTCCTGCGTGCAGAAAACTCGCGCCAATCCGTCGACGGCAAGGCCGTGCCGCTGACGCGCGGGAAATTCTCGATCCAGACAGAAGGGGCTGAGGTGTTCTTCCGCGATATCCAGGTCAAACGCCTGAGCGGACCAGCCAGCGCCGAAGCGTTCTGACGGTCGCAGCGCGTTTCGATGCCTCTTGCATGACAGGGGGCATCTTTGCTATAGTTCTGCTCCTCCGACGCAGACGCAGCTTCACGGCAGCGAAAGCGGAAGAAAACGAGGGG
>NZ_JASNRD010000047.1 GCF_030412015.1 Massilia sp. YIM B02763
ACCCCACCAGGTGATGCTGGTGGGGTTTTTTGCTTTGTGGCGCCCGATCGTACGGTCGCCTCCCGCTAACTCGTGCACAATGCTCCTGGTGGATTGTTAAAACGACAGGAGGACCATGAACGAGCAGGCTGCACGCAAGGTCGTGCTGATGCGCGCCATCGAGACGGCGGACACCAAACACGAGATTCTTTCCGACGACGACCGGCTGTACGCGAGCCGCAGCGCCCGCGAGCTCGCCAACTGGCAGACAGCGGAAGGCAAGGGTGCCCCTGCGCTCGAGCTGTTCCTGCAGCAGCGTGCCGACCTCGTCACCAAGCGCCTGGCCGAGCGCACCCCCGCCTTCGCGTCCTTCCTCCACCGCCGTCCGCTGATGCCGGCCCTCGCCGTGCTCCTGCCCATCCTCGGCTTCCTCGCCGGCGCGGGCCTGGACCGCATCGCCGACCCGCACCGCGTCGACCTGCTGTCGGTACCGCTCCTCTTGATCATCGGCTGGAACCTGCTCGTCTACCTTGCCCTCATCGTATGGGCAGTGATCCCCTCGAAAAAGACGGGATGGGCCAGCCCGAACCTGCTGCGCCGATTGTCCGTCGGTGCGGCCGGCCTGCCGCGCAAGCTGCCGGCGCCGATGGCGGCAGGGCTTGCCCAATACCTGAGCGACTGGAGCCAGCTGGCGGCCAAGCTGACCAGCTTGCGCCTTGGCCGCACCGTGCACCTGGCCGCCGCGGCGTTTGCCCTCGGCGCCATCGCCTCGCTGTATGCGCGCGGCGTCACGAACGCATATGCGGCCGGCTGGGAAAGCACTTTCCTCGATGCGCAGCAGGTACACGCGCTGTTGTCCGCGCTGTTCGCGCCGGCCCTGGCCGTGTTCCCGCTGCAGGGCTTTTCGCTGGCCGACATCCAGGCGCTGCGCTTCGTACAGGAACCGTCGCCGGCCGGCGGCGCGCGCTGGGTGCACCTGTACGCGGCAACGCTGATGCTGTTCGTCGTGCTGCCGCGCCTCGTGCTGGCGATCGTGTCGGCGCTGCGTGCGCGCCTGATCGCGCGCCGCTTCCCGCTCGACCTCGGCCAGCCCTATTTCCGCGCGCTGGCCGACCGCATCGGCGCATCCGGCCCTGCCGTGCTGCGCGTGATGCCGTACAGCTTTACGGTCGACGAAGCCCGCCACAAGGGACTCGCCGCGATCGCCGCGAAGGTCCTGGGCGAACAGGCGCAGCTGATGCTGCGGCCATCGTCGCCGTACGGCGAGGAGCCGAAGGACACGCTGCGCGACGCGCGCCTGGACGATGCCGACGTCGCCGTCACGGCCGTGCTGTTCAACCTCGCGGCGACGCCCGAGCGCGAGAATCACGGTGCCTTCCTCGACTACCTGGCGCGCAACACGCCGCGCGGCATCGCCGTGCTGCTCGACGAATCGAGCCTGGCCGAACGCGGCGCAGGACAAGCCGGCTTCGACGCGCGCCTCGACGAGCGCGCATCCCTGTGGCGCCAGTTCTGCGAGTACCACGGCACGACGGCCACCGTGGTCGACCTGCTGCATCCGGACAAATACCCGCTCGACGTCGGCGTGGGCCTGGCAACGTCGAGGGTGTCATGAGCCAGCCCGTCGACATCCAGTTCGCCCTCGTCTCGCACACCAACAACGGCAAGACGACGCTCGCGCGCACGCTGGTCGGCGTGGACGTCGGCGAAGTGCGCGACGCGGCCCACGTCACCGTCACGTCGGAAGCGCACCTGCTGCAGCAGAGCGCCCAGGGCGACCGCCTGCTACTGTGGGACACGCCCGGCTTCGGCGATTCCGTGCGCCTGCTGCGGCGCCTGGCCATGTCGGGCAACCCGATCGGCTGGTTCCTGCGCGAGGTCTTCGACCGCTACCGCGACCGGCCGTTCTGGCTCAGCCAGCAGGCGCTGCGCGCAGCCAAGGATGCGGCCGACGTCGTGCTGTACCTGGTGAATTCGTCCGAGGATCCGCGCGATGCCGGCTACCTGCCGGCCGAGATGCGCATCCTCGAATGGCTGGGCAAGCCCGTCGTCGTGCTGCTCAACCAGCTCGGGCCGCCGCGCCCGGACCAGCAGGAGCAGGGCGAGCAGGCGCGCTGGAAGCAGCACCTGTCCCAGTACGCGATCGTGCGCGACGTGCTTCCCCTCGACGCGTTCGCGCGCTGCTGGGTGCACGAGGACGTGTTCTACGACCGCGTCGGCAAGGTGATCGAGGAATCCAAGCGCGACGGCTATGCGCGCCTGCTGGCCGAGTGGCAGGCGGGGAATTTGCACCGCTTCCACGCCGCGCAGGCCTTGAATGCGCGATTGCTGGCCGATGCGGCGCGCGACGAGCAGGCGCTCGATACGGAAAGCAAAGGCAACTTCCTGCGCTCGGCGCTGAAGGCCGTCGGCCTGGGCAAGGACGAGCAGAAGCGCCAGGACGCGGCGATGGCCGGCCTGGTCGAACGCCTGGAGCGGCGTATCGCCGACACGACCATCGAACTCCTGCGCCTGCACCGGCTCGACCCCGGCCAGGCGGGCCGCATCAATGCGCGCGTGCGCGAGAATTTCGCCGTGCGCGCGCCGATCGACAAGGCGCAGGCGGGCCTGCTGGGCGCCGTCGTGTCGGGTGCGGCGACGGGATTGTCGGCCGACCTGATGGCGGGCGGCCTGACGCTGGGCGGCGGCGCGCTGCTGGGCGCGATCGTGGGCGGCCTGACGGCGGCCGGCGCCGCCTGGGGATTCAATACGACGACGGACCGCGAACGGCCGGACGTGCAGTTCGCCGACCCGTTCCTGCGCACGCTGCTGGTCGGCAGCGTGCTGCGCTACCTGGCGGTGGCGCACTTCGGCCGCGGCCGCGGCAACTTCGTGGAAGGGGAGGCGCCGCCGTTCTGGCAGGCCGAGGTCGAGGCCGCCCTGGCGCGGCGCGAAGCGGAACTGGCGCCGATGTGGAAGGCCGCGCGCGAGGCGCCCGATGCCGCGGCGGCGGCGACGCGCATCCAGGCGCTGGTCGGCCAGGTCACCGTGGAGACGCTGGAGCGCCTGTACCCGGACCACGCGGCGCGGGCGCTGGCCCGCGCCTAGATCGCAGCGCCGCCACGCCAGGCGCCGGAACTGGCGTCAGAACTGGCGTCAGAACTGGTATTGCGCGCTCATGCCCAGCACCCAGTTGCGGTCCGGCGCCGCTTCGTAATAGCGGCGGTTGCTGTCGCCGACGATGACGGAACCGACATAGGTGCGGTCGAACAGATTGTTCACGCGCGCATATTCGCGCAGGCGCCACGCGCCGATCTGCTGGCGTGCCTGCACGCGCGCATTGAAGATCGCATAGCCGGGCGCCGGCACCGCCGCGTTGGCGTCGTCCGGATGGACCTTGCCGTTGGCGACGGTTTCCAGCGCCGCGCCCCAGCGGCCATCCTCGTTCTTCCACGCCAGCTCGCCGAACAGGCTCGTGTTCGGCACGCCCGGCAGGCGGTTGCCGTCCGCCACGCCGGCAAAGGCTTCGTCGTAGATGGCGCGCAGCACCGTGGCCGCGATGCGGGCCGAGAAGCCGGCGCGCAGGTCGGCGTCGACCGACAGTTCAAAGCCCTGGCGCAGCGTCTTGCTGGCGTTGCGGTAGCTGGTGCGGCCGCCGCTGGAGGCGTCGACGACCAGCTCGTCGCGGGTGCGTGCCTGGAACAGGGCGGCGTTGATGCGCACGTCGCGCGTCGGCATCGCCTTGGCGCCGATCTCGAGCTGCGTGCTGGTGGCCGCGCCCAGGTTGTAGTTGAAGCCGCCGCCGGTGCCCGAATAGAACACCTCGTTCAACGTGGGCGTCTCGAAGCCGCGCGCCGCGCTCGCATACAGGTTCAGTTGCGGCGTCGCCTTGTACAGAACGCCCAGCATCGGCGTCGTGTGGCTGTAGTCGACGCTGCCGCTGTCGTTGCCGTTCGATAGGTAATGGTCGTCGACGCTGAACTTCACGCTGCTGTGGCGCAGGCCGCCCGTATAGACCCACTGGCCGCGCTCCCATTCGAGCTGGACGTAGGGGTCGACGTTGCGCACGTCGTCTTCCTCGTCGCGGCGCAGGGCGCCCTTCACGCCGAACTGGTCGCCGATGTAGTTCTCGAAGCCCTGGCGCGCATCCTTCGACTTGCCCGCCTCGAGGCCGACGACGGTGCGCAGGGTGCCGTCCGCGAACGGGCGCGACATCGTCCAGTTGGCGTCGATGCCGTAGAAGTCGCGGTCGAAGTCGACCACGCCGCCCGAATGGCTGGCCGGCGCCTGGAAGCCTTTCGAGAACGACTGGTACTGGATCACTTCGCGGTTGCCGCCGTAGACGGTCAGGCGCAGGCGGTCGTCGCCGAAGCGCTGGTCCCAGGACAGGCCGATCTGCTGGTGGTCGATGCTCTTGCGCGTGTCGTAGCGGTCGGCGAGGGTGCGCTGCGGACGCGCGGTGTCCGTCGTGTCGATCTCGCCGGCGCGCGGGTCGCGCTGGAAGGTCGCCCAGGTGACGCCGAGCGGATCCTGGGTGTCGTCCTGGCGCAGGCCGCTGGCGGTGATGGTCAGCTTGCTGTCCGCGTTCGGCTCGTAGGTCAGCTTGGCGTAGGCCTGGTCGCGGCGGGCGGCGCTGTGCGCGCGGTAGCCGTCGGTATCGAAGCGCGACGCGTCGAGCAGCCAGCCGAACTGGCCTTCCTTGCCGCCGGCGTTGACGTCGGTCTTGTGCGTGCCGTAGCTGCCGGCCGAGTAGCCCACTTCGACGTCGGGCCGCCCTTCGGGATCGCGGGTGAACAGCTGGATCACGCCGCCCGCATGGTTGCCGTACAGGGCGGACAGGGGGCCGCGCAGCACTTCGATGCGCTGGGCCATGTCGAGGTTGAAAGTGGCGGCCTGGCCCTGGCCGTCCGGCATGGTGGCCGGGATGCCGTCGGCGATCAGGCGTACCCCGCGCACGCCGAACGTCGAGCGCGCGCCGAAGCCGCGCGACGAGATCTGCAGGTCCTGCGCATAGTTCTGGCGGTTCTGCACGACCAGGCCAGGCACGGCGACCAGCGCTTCGGACGCGTTCACGCGCATCTGGGCGGCGTCGATGCGGCCGGCGTCGACCACGTCGACCGAGGCCGGCAGGTCGAAGCTCAGGTGTTCGGCGCGGCTGCCGCTGACGACCACGACGGGGATCGGGGCGTTCGTCTGGACGGGTTGCGCGGGCAGGTCGGGAGCGGCGGATGCCGAGCCGGCGGCGAACAGGGCGGCAACGGCATTCAGGCGCAACAAGGGGTACTTCATCGTTTCTCCAGCATCGGGTATAGGTAAACCTTCAACAATATACTCGCCGCGGCGCAAGTCTGCAGTCCACGGGCGCAAACGTGCGGTGTGTTGTTCCGTTTCGGATCACCTGTACCGGCGACGCAGCAGCGCTGGAGCGCCGCCACGGGCATGAGGTCCTGGCACGCCGCTTGCGATAGCGGAGGAACAACGGCAACCAGAGAAAGAGGACGACATGAATCTCGCGGATATCAGCAAGCTCGGCGTCGCCAATCCCTTCCGCCAGCGCTACGACAACTACATCGGCGGCAAGTTCGTCGCGCCCGTCAAGGGCGACTACTTTGCCAACGTCACGCCGATCACGGGCCAGCCGTTCTGCGAAGTCGCGCGCTCCACGAGCGAAGACATCGAGCTGGCGCTGGATGCCGCCCATGCGGCGAAGGACGCCTGGGGCAAGACCTCGCCGGCCGAGCGCGCCAACATCCTGAACCGGATCGCCGACCGCATGGAGGAAAACCTGCGCACGCTCGCGACCGCCGAGACCATCGACAACGGCAAGCCGATCCGCGAGACGATGGCGGCCGACCTGCCGCTGGCGATCGACCACTTCCGCTACTTCGCCAGCTGCATCCGCACGCAGGAGGGCGCGATCTCGACCATCGACCACGAGACCTATGCCTACCATTTCCACGAGCCGCTGGGCGTGGTGGGCCAGATCATCCCCTGGAATTTCCCGATCCTGATGGCCGTCTGGAAGCTGGCGCCCGCGCTGGCTGCCGGCAATTGCGTGGTGCTGAAACCGGCCGAGCAGACGCCGGCATCGATCATGGTGCTGCTCGAGCTGGTCGCCGACCTGCTGCCGCCGGGCGTGGTCAACGTCGTCAACGGCTTCGGCCTGGAGGCGGGCAAGCCGCTCGCATCGAGCAAGCGCATCGCCAAGATCGCCTTCACGGGCGAGACGGGGACAGGCCGCCTGATCATGCAGTACGCGGCGCAGAACCTGATCCCCGTAACGCTGGAGCTGGGCGGCAAGTCGCCGAACATCTTCTTCGCCGACGTGATGGATGCGGACGACGACTTCCTCGACAAATGCCTGGAAGGCTTCGCCATGTTCGCGCTGAACCAGGGCGAGGTCTGCACCTGCCCGTCGCGCGTGCTGGTGCAGGAATCGATCTATGAGCGTTTCATGGAACGCGCGCTGGCGCGCGTGGCGCAGATCAAGGCCGGCAATCCCCTCGACGAAGGCACGATGATCGGTGCCCAGGCGTCGCAGGAACAGCTGGAAAAGATCCTGTCCTATCTCGACATCGGCCGCCAGGAGGGCGCCGAGGTGCTGGCCGGCGGCGAGCGCGCCACGCACGAGGGCGAACTGGCCGGCGGCTATTACGTGCGCCCGACCGTGTTCAAGGGCGACAATGGCATGCGCATCTTCCAGGAAGAGATCTTCGGGCCGGTAGTGTCCGTGACCACCTTCAAGGACGAGCAGGACGCGCTACGCATCGCCAACGATACGCTGTACGGCCTGGGCGCGGGGCTGTGGACGCGCGACGGCAGCCGCGCCTTCCGCGTCGGGCGCGCGATCCAGGCGGGGCGCGTCTGGACCAACTGCTACCACCTGTACCCGGCGCATGCGGCGTTCGGCGGCTACAAGCAGTCCGGCATCGGACGCGAGAACCACAAGATGATGCTCGACCACTACCAGCAGACGAAGAACCTGCTGGTCAGCTACAGCCCGAAGGCGCTGGGCTTCTTCTGACGGCGGCGCGTATGGCGGATGCGATCCCACGGGTGACGGCGACACCTGCGGCGCTGGCCTTCATCGGCGAGCTGCGCGGGCGCTACGGGCCGTTGATGTTCTTCCAGTCCGGCGGCTGCTGCGACGGCAGCGCGCCCATGTGCTATCCGGTGGGGGAGTTCACGCTGGGCGATGACGATGTCCACCTGGGCGACCTGGACGGCACGCCGTTCTATATCGGGGCCCAGCAGTTCGCCTACTGGCGGCGCACGCAGCTGATCATCGACGTCGTGGCTGGCAACGGCGGCATGTTTTCGCTCGACAACGGCACCGGGCGACGTTTCCTCGTGCGCTCGCGGCTGTTCAGCGACGAGGAGTGGCGCCAACTGCAGGATGCGCCGCCGTGATGGCAGATTAGGGACCACGCGAACGATCATGTCATGGGCTGGTCTTTGCGGTGACTTCGGTCACCGCTCTTTTTCATCGATGGCGCTGGGGCTGCCGCCTGGCCGGGTGTGGCCGGATCGATGCACATTTCGTTTCATGCCTCTTGCATGAGTGCGCTCAGGTTTGCTATAGTTCGCATCCTGCTTCTGCAGCACAGTAAAAGCTGAACGAAATCAAGTAGTTGGGGAGGTCGTTGAGCTGGATGTTTGATAACATCGGTTGTGCTGAAGAAAACGAGGGGGTTGACGAGTTAAGCGAAGTACTGCATAATCTCATTC
>NZ_JASNRD010000048.1 GCF_030412015.1 Massilia sp. YIM B02763
AGTGTGCCGCAGCAAGCGGCGTAGGAGATGAGGGTAGGCCCCTCGCAATCGGCTTGCAGGAGCGGGTTGCAAACCACCATGAGCGGCATTGGTCAAAAGCCCTTGTCGTGAGCGTCATGGAAAAGGCGCCATCAGGCGTCAGGTATGGATTAGGAAGACGAACAACCGTGAACTGCCGTTCAAGTGTCGAAAGTACTCAGACGACATCAAAACCGGGGAGTGATGTTGCCCCGCGATCAGTCTGGCCGTTACCTGCTTACGGGCCAGGCGGTGTCCGGCATAGAGGCAGCGTCAGCCTAGTTCGGGCTCTTACGTCGAACTGCGGGAACCTTCGGTGGCGATGTAAAGCGAAAGGCACAAGCTCGAAAGGCAAGGCCGATAATAGCGATGCGCCACCAAGGGACGGAGCAGCTCGTAGTAGTGATGAAGCCGCTGTAATGGCGGTGGAGCGAAGGGGCTGCGTTATCCCGGCATCGAACTGCGCCAACCGCGACAGCGGGAGGAGCGCTGCTTGATGACCAAGCCGTACGACATTCCCAAGGCGCTCATCTGGGAAGCCTATCAATATGTCAAAGCGAATGGAGGATCAGCGGGTATCGATCACGAATCGCTGGAGCAGTTCGAAAGTCATCTAAGCGGCAACCTGTACAAGCTCTGGAACCGCATGTGTTCCGGTAGCTATTTTCCGCCGCCTGTCAAAGGCGTGCCTATTCCGAAGAAGTCTGGCGGTGTACGTATGCTTGGAGTGCCGACAGTCGCGGACAGGGTGGCGCAAACGGTGGTCAAGCGCTTGCTCGAGCCGGTCATTGATCCGGTGTTTCATGAGAACTCGTACGGATATCGACCCGGGCGTTCCGCTCACGATGCGGTCGCCATCGTCCGTCGGCGCAGTTGGCAGTACGACTGGGTGGTTGAATTCGACATCAAGGGGCTCTTCGATAACATCGACCATGAGCTGCTTCTAAAGGCGTTGAGGAAACACTGCCAGACGCCATGGGTTCTTCTATACGTCGAGCGTTGGCTGAAAGCGCCAATGCAGACGCCGGAAGGAACCTTGGTGGAACGGACGCGTGGCACCCCGCAAGGCGGCGTCGTCAGTCCTTTGCTTGCCAATCTGTTTCTGCACTATGCATTCGACAGTTGGGTACGGCGTCATCTGCCGAGCGTGCGCTTTTGTCGCTATGCCGATGACGGTGTCGTCCACTGCCGAAGTCTGGCGCAGGCCAAGTTCGCCTTGGCAAAGATCGACGAGCGATTCCGGCAGTGCGGACTTGAACTGCATCCAGAGAAAACCCGAATCGTGTACTGCAAGGATGTCAATCGGGCCGGAGACTACCCATGTGTTCAGTTCACGTTCCTCGGCTATACATTTCGGCCGCGTAAGGCGGTCGACAAATATGGTCGGGTCTACGTAAACTTCGCACCAGCCGTCAGCCGTGACGCACTCAAGACAATGCGCCAGACGATACGCGGGTGGCACCTCCAGCTCAAATGCGACAAGAGCTTGGCCGATCTGTCGGCTATGTTCAATCCGATACTCCGGGGATGGCGACAGTATTACGGTCGATTCTATGAGTCGGCCATGTCACCTGTGTGGCGGCATGTGAATGGCTACCTGACGCGCTGGATGATGCGCAAGTACAAGCACCTCGCTCGGCATAAAACCCGAGCAGGCCGCGCCCTCGGGCGACTTGCGCGGCAGTTTGAAAGTGCATTCGTGCACTGGAGATCGGGATATGTTCCATCGGCCGGATGATGGGAGCCGGATGAGCTGAGAGGCTCACGTCCGGTTCTGAGAGGGGCCGTGGGTGAAATTCCCACGGTCTACTCACCCCNGGAGATCGGGATATGTTCCATCGGCCGGATGATGGGAGCCGGATGAGCTGAGAGGCTCACGTCCGGTTCTGAGAGGGGCCGTGGGTGAAATTCCCACGGTCTACTCACCCCTATATTCGGACTTACGAAGGATGGCTTTACCTAGCTGCGGTGCTTGGTCTGTTTTCACGCCAAGTCATCGGATGGTCCATGAGTTCAAGGATAGACCGGGAACTGGCCATGAACGCCTTGCTGATGGCTGTCTGGCGCCGCCAGCCGACCAATACCGTGATGGTGCATTCGGACCAGGGCAGTCAATTCAGCAGCTACGACTGGCGAGATTTCCTGCAAGCGCACAACCTGGAGCAGAGTATGAGTCGGCGAGGGAACTGCCACGATAACGCTGTCGCCGAAAGCTTCTTCCAACTGCTGAAGCGGGAGCGCATTCGCCGCAAAATTTACGGAACCAGGGACGAAGCAAGGCAAGACGTCTTTGACTACATCGAGATGTTCTACAATCCGAAGCGCCGGCATGGCTTCAACGAAAAACTGTCGCCAATCGATTTTGAGAAGCGATATTTTGAACGGCTCGCGAGTGTCTAGAGAACCGTAGTCGATTCAGTATGCCCCCAGATACGTGCTCAGATTTAGCGGGATTACCGCTCCGGCGTAAGGCGGAAATATCGCGGACTGCGATAATCCATATGCCACGTTCGGGCCGAAATCGAACGCAAGAAGTTGCCGTACGCGGGCGACGATATTCAAGCCGGCGCGTCCGCCGGCCCGTCGGCTCGTCAGAACTGGTTCATGGTGTTGTGCTTGCCGGCCGCCTTCAGCGCAGCCTCGCCGCTGAAGTATTCCTTGTGGTCGTCGCCCAAGTCCGAACCGGACATGTTCTGGTGCTTGACGCAGGCGATGCCCTGGCGGAGCTCCTTGCGCTGGACACCGGCCACGTAACCCAGCATGCCCTGCTTGCCGAAGTAGTCCTTTGCCAAGTTGTCGGTCGACAAGGCCGCCGTATGGTAGGTCGGCAGCGTGATCAGGTGGTGGAAAATGCCGGCCTGGCGCGCCGCGTCTTCCTGGAAGGTGCGGATGCGCTCGTCGGCCACGCGCGCGAGCGGGTAGTCGTCGTATTGCGCGCTCATCAACTGCGAGCGTTCATAGGCGGAAACATCTTCGCCGCGGTCCTTCATGCCGTCGTACACCTGCTGGCGGAAGTTCAGGGTCCAGTTGAACGAGGGGCTGTTGTTGTACACCAGCTTGGCGTTCGGGATCACCTTGCGGATTTCCTGCACCATGCCGCCGATCTGCGCGATGTGCGGCTTCTCGGTCTCGATCCACAGCAGGTCGGCACCGTTCTGCAGCGCGGTGATGCAGTCGAGCACGCAGCGCGCCTCGCCCGTGCCTTCGCGGAACTGGAACAGGTTGCTGGGCAGGCGCCTGGGCCGCAGCAGCTTGCCCTCGCGCTGGATCAGCACATCGCCGTTGGCGAGCTGGCCGGGCGTCACTTCCTCCACGTCGAGGAAGCTGTTGTACTGGTCGCCCAGGTCGCCCGGCTCGCGCGAGTAAGCGATCTGCTTGGTCAGGCCCGCGCCCAGCGAATCGGTGCGCGCGACGATGACGCCGTCGTCCACGCCCAATTCGAGGAAGGCGTAGCGCACGGCGCGGATCTTGGCCAAGAAGTCCTCGTGCGGGACCGTGACCTTGCCGTCCTGGTGGCCGCACTGCTTTTCGTCCGACACCTGGTTCTCTATCTGGATGCAGCAGGCGCCCGCTTCGATCATCTGCTTGGCTAACAGGTAGGTGGCTTCCGCATTACCGAAGCCGGCGTCGATGTCGGCGATGATCGGCACGACGTGGGTCACGAAATTGTCAATCTTGGCTTGAATGGTTGCGCGGGCCGTGCCCTCGGCACTATCTAGCTGGCGGAACAGGCCGCCCAGTTCACACGCGTCTGCCTGGCGAAGGAAAGTGTACAGTTCCTTGATCAGCGCGGGAACCGCGGTCTTCTCATGCATCGACTGGTCGGGGAGGGGACCGAACTCCGAACGCAGGGCGGCGATCATCCAGCCCGATAGGTAGAGGTAGCGCCGTTCGGTGCCGCCGAAGTGCTTTTTAATGGAGATCATTTTTTGCTGGCCGATGAAGCCGTGCCAGCAGCCCAGCGATTGCGTGTATTGCGAGGCATCGGCGTCGTAATTCGCCATGTCGCGGCGCATGATGCTGGCGGTGTAGCGGGCGATATCGAGCCCGGTCTTGAAGCGGTTCTGTGCGCGCATGCGGGCCGCGGATTCGGGATTGATGGCATCCCAACCGCTGCCGTTACGCTGCTTGAGAGTGTTAATCGCTTGAACGTCAGTGTGGTACTCGGACATGTAAGACTCCATGAAGATGAATCGAATGGGTTGTATTTCGTCGTTAATTCCGCCAGAAGCAAAAGCTCATCGCTTGGGGTTAATGATACGGGACCATCCGTCATCCATCTTATGTCTTACATAAGACATAAAAGTTATTCTTAGCTATAAAAATCAAGCACTTGGAGAACTGATTTCATACTGTGAAAATACGTTTTGCAAATCAAAATTTCGGAGCTGTCCCCCTTTACGCCTTGATCTCACATTGTGAGACGACATTCAGTTGGGTGAAAACGATGCATAACCGATTAGTCGCGCACGTTGCCTTCTCGTCTTGAGTGTCTTGATAGCCTTTGAACGCCCGTTAATCGACAAGGCGTGCCCCATTTTTTAAGGCATGTCCAAAGGCGACTCCTGCGATGCCAAAACATCGCTATTTTTGTATTGCAGCCGTCGTCTATACTAATTCTTCATCCGACAAACAAGCAGGACAAGACGACGTATAGGCGGTTTGAACCGCCCCGGATTTTGTAGAGGCTCCATTGTTTGAGAA
>NZ_JASNRD010000049.1:0-2358 GCF_030412015.1 Massilia sp. YIM B02763
GGTCGGAACTTACCCGACAAGGAATTTCGCTACCTTAGGACCGTTATAGTTACGGCCGCCGTTTACTGGGACTTCAATCAAGAGCTTGCACCCCATCATTTAATCTTCCAGCACCGGGCAGGCGTCACACCCTATACGTCCACTTTCGTGTTTGCAGAGTGCTGTGTTTTTATTAAACAGTCGCAGCCACCAGTTTATTGCAACCCTTTCACCCTTCTGCAGTAAAGCAGTCAAGCTACCGGGGCGTACCTTATCCCGAAGTTACGGTACCAATTTGCCGAGTTCCTTCTCCCGAGTTCTCTCAAGCGCCTTAGAATACTCATCTCGCCCACCTGTGTCGGTTTGCGGTACGGTCTCGTATGACTGAAGCTTAGAGGCTTTTCTTGGAACCACTTCCGATTGCTTCGCAGCATAAAGCCGCTCGTCTCGACCCCTTGAATCACGTGCCCGGATTTGCCTAAGCACCTTCTATGAGTCAAAAACCAACTATTCCAACAGTTGGACAACCTTCCGCGATCCGTCCCCCCATCGCATCATACGACGGTGCAGGAATATTAACCTGCTTCCCATCAGCTACGCATCTCTGCCTCGCCTTAGGGGCCGACTCACCCTGCTCCGATGAACGTTGAACAGGAAACCTTGGGCTTTCGGCGAGAGGGCTTTTCACCCTCTTTATCGCTACTCATGTCAGCATTCGCACTTCTGATACCTCCAGCATCCCTTACGAGACACCTTCGCAGGCTTACAGAACGCTCTCCTACCATATGTCAAAGACATATCCGCAGCTTCGGTGACTGGCTTAGCCCCGTTACATCTTNTGATCTCGATGCAAGCAAAGAGAAAAATATCCGCAGCTTCGGTGACTGGCTTAGCCCCGTTACATCTTCCGCGCAGGACGACTCGATCAGTGAGCTATTACGCTTTCTTTAAATGATGGCTGCTTCTAAGCCAACATCCTGACTGTTTTAGCCTTCCCACTTCGTTTTCCACTTAGCCAATCTTTGGGACCTTAGCTGGCGGTCTGGGTTGTTTCCCTCTTGACGCCGGACGTTAGCACCCGACGTCTGTCTCCCAAGCTCGCACTCATCGGTATTCGGAGTTTGCAATGGTTTGGTAAGTCGCAATGACCCCCTAGCCATAACAGTGCTCTACCCCCGATGGTGATACTTGAGGCACTACCTAAATAGTTTTCGGAGAGAACCAGCTATTTCCAGGTTTGTTTAGCCTTTCACCCCTACCCACAGCTCATCCCCTAATTTTTCAACATTAGTGGGTTCGGACCTCCAGGGCGTGTTACCGCACCTTCATCCTGGCCATGGGTAGATCACCTGGTTTCGGGTCTACACCCAGCGACTGTCGCCCTATTCGGACTCGATTTCTCTACGGCTCCCCGATCTGGTTAACCTCGCCACTGAATGTAAGTCGCTGACCCATTATACAAAAGGTACGCCGTCACCCCACGAAGAGGCTCCGACTGTTTGTATGCACACGGTTTCAGGATCTATTTCACTCCCCTCCCGGGGTTCTTTTCGCCTTTCCCTCACGGTACTGGTTCACTATCGGTCGATTACGAGTATTTAGCCTTGGAGGATGGTCCCCCCATCTTCAGACAGGATTTCTCGTGTCCCGCCCTACTTGTCGTACGCTTAGTATCACCGGTCTGATTTCGTGTACGGGGCTATCACCCACTATGGCGCCTGTTTCCAAAGGCTTCCACTATCAATCCGACTATCACGTACAAGGCTCATCCCATTTCGCTCGCCACTACTTTGGGAATCTCGGTTGATTTCTTTTCCTGCAGCTACTTAGATGTTTCAGTTCGCCGCGTTCGCTTCACATACCTATGTATTCAGTATGAGATGACCTAAAAGGCCGGGTTTCCCCATTCGGAAATCTGCGGATCAAAGCTCGTTTGCCAGCTCCCCGCAGCTTATCGCAAGCTACTACGTCCTTCANTCCGGATTTCGTGTACGGGGCTATCACCCGCTATGGCTGCCATTTCCAGAGCATTCCACTATCCGATCGACTATCACGTACAAGGCTCATCCCATTTCGCTCGCCACTACTTTGGGAATCTCGGTTGATTTCTTTTCCTGCAGCTACTTAGATGTTTCAGTTCGCCGCGTTCGCTTCACATACCTATGTATTCAGTATGAGATGACCTAAAAGGCCGGGTTTCCCCATTCGGAAATCTGCGGATCAAAGCTCGTTTGCCAGCTCCCCGCAGCTTATCGCAAGCTACTACGTCCTTCATCGCCTGTAATCGCCAAGGCATCCACCATGTGCACTTATTCACTTGTCCCTATAACGTTGGCCCCTGCAGTCTTTCCGAAGGAAAGACGAGAAGGGAACGTCATA
>NZ_JASNRD010000049.1:2363-2975 GCF_030412015.1 Massilia sp. YIM B02763
AGTCTTTCCGAAGGAAAGACGAGAAGGGAACGTCATAACGACAAGGATTCAGCTTACTATGTTTGTTGATACATACAGATTACTACCCTAAGTGTTCATTACATCTTTCGATGCGATGAACGCTTAAAGAAAACTTTACTTCTTCCAGATTGTTAAAGAACGAGAACTACACTTATCAAAAGCCAGATTGCTGGGTTTTGATAAATGCAGTGAACAGTAAGTGGTGGAGGATGACGGGATCNNNGTATGGTTTGCTGATAACCATGGTGGGTCTGGTTGGATTCGAACCAACGACCCCCGCGTTATCAACACGGTGCTCTAACCGACTGAGCTACAGACCCGAACTGTTCTCGTTTTCTTTACAACAGCCGATAAGCGTGAGCGCTTGATGATGGAGACTAGCTCCTGTGCCACTCTAGAAAGGAGGTGATCCAGCCGCACCTTCCGATACGGCTACCTTGTTACGACTTCACCCCAGTCACGAATCCTACCGTGGTAAGCGCCCTCCTTGCGGTTAAGCTACCTACTTCTGGTAAAACCCGCTCCCATGGTGTGACGGGCGGTGTGTACAAGACCCGGGAACGTATTCACCGCGGCATGCTGATCCGCGAT
>NZ_JASNRD010000005.1 GCF_030412015.1 Massilia sp. YIM B02763
CCGTCTAACAAACCTGGGTCAGTTCACAGGCAGGGGCCCAAGTTCGTTGCGCCGCCACACGCGCAAACTTGGGTCCCGGCCTTCGCCGGGACGACGTACTAGCGTTGCCGAATCAATGGTCTCAACTGTCTGCAAACAGCCAGACATGCCCTAACGCAACGCACGCCTGCGCAGGGGCGACGGCTCATCTGTCGGCGGCCACCCCCGTCGTCGCAAACCGCTCCCGGTACAAGGTCGGCGCAATCCCCATCCGTTTCTGGAACGCGCGCCGCATCTGCGCCTCCCCATTGAAGCCCGCGCGCGCCGCCACCGTCTTGAGCGGCAGCCCCACGTCTGCCAGCAGCTGGCGCGCCCGTTCGAAGCGGCAGGCCGCGATGAATTCCTGGGTGCTCAGGCCTACCTCCTGCAGGAACAGGCGGGCGAAGTGGCGTTCGCTCATCATCGCCTTTTGCGCCAGCTGGGCCACGGACAGGCGCTCGTGCAGGTTATCGAGGATCCACTTCTGGATGGCGCGGATGCCGGGCCGCGCCGTGCGCTCGCTCAGCAGGTGGGCGCTGAACTGCGATTGCCCGCCGGGACGCTTCAGGTACACGACCATGTCGGTGGCCACCTGCAGCGCCAGCTCCTTGCCGAAATCCTCCTCGACGAGGGCCAGCGCCAGGTCGATGCCCGCCGTCACGCCGGCCGAGGTCCACAGATTCCCGGCACGCACGAAAATGGCGTCGGCATCGACGGCAATGTCCGGATGGTCGCGCTGCAGGCGCTCGGCCACGCTCCAGTGCGTCGTCGCGGCCTTGCCGTCGAGGACGCCGGCGGCGCCGAGGAAGAAGGCGCCCGAGCACAGGGCGGCCAGGCGCGGCAGGCGCGGCGCCGCGCGCGCCACCCAGTCGACGATGGCGCCGCCCTCGGCCAGCGCGCCGTGGATGTCGCGCGCGCCGACGACGATGGCCGTGTGCGGCAGCGCCAGCGGGTCCAGCGCCTTGGTCGCATGCAGGCTCATCAGGGTATCGGACGGCACGTGGCCCGTCCGCATGGCGGCGATGCGCACGTCGTAGCCGTCGGGCTTGCCGT
Organism: Massilia sp. YIM B02763; assembly: GCF_030412015.1. Classification (GTDB taxonomy): domain Bacteria; phylum Pseudomonadota; class Gammaproteobacteria; order Burkholderiales; family Burkholderiaceae_D; genus Telluria. The sequence continues at coordinate 1,072 of NZ_JASNRD010000005.1, forward strand.
CGCGGCGCAGGTGCACGTTGGCGTATTCGAAGACGGACATCGGCCCGATCGCTTCCATCGCCTTGAAGCCGGGATACACGATGATGTCGATGGCCGTCGCGGGACGGGGGGAGGTGGTTGCTGCTGACATATCCAGTCATTATCACACCAATTCCGGACATGGAGCGAAGCGCCCCTTGGCCGCGACCGGGCTTGTGCGGATAATGGCGGGATTGCACAACCAGTCAGGAAGATTCCACATGAAAACCAAGGCAGCGATTGCGTGGGCAGCGGGTAAGCCGCTGACGATCGAAGAAGTCGAACTCGAAGGTCCGAAGGCGGGCGAGGTGTTGATCGAGGTCAAGGCCACCGGCATCTGCCACACCGATTACTACACGCTGTCCGGCGCCGATCCGGAAGGCATCTTTCCGGCGATCCTGGGCCACGAGGGCGCCGGCGTCGTCGTCGACGTGGGCCCGGGCGTGACGAGCCTGCGCAAGGACGACCATGTGATCCCCCTGTACACGCCGGAATGCCGCCAGTGCAAATTCTGCCTGTCGCAGAAGACCAACCTGTGCCAGGCGATCCGCTCGACGCAGGGCCGCGGCCTGATGCCCGATGCGACTTCCCGTTTTTCGCTGGACGGCAAGCCGATCTACCACTACATGGGCACGTCGACCTTCTCGAACTACATCGTGGTGCCGGAAATCGCCGTGGCGAAGGTGCGCAGCGACGCGCCGTTCGACAAGATCTGCTACATCGGCTGCGGCGTGACCACCGGCATCGGCGCCGTGATCTTCACGGCCAAGGTGGAAGCGGGCGCCAACGTGGTCGTGTTCGGCCTGGGCGGCATCGGCCTGAACGTGATCCAGGCGGCCAGGATGGTCGGCGCCGACAAGATCATCGGCGTGGACATCAACCCGGAGCGCGAAGCCATGGCGCGCAAGTTCGGCATGACCCACTTCGTCAATCCGAAGGACGTCGGCAACGTGGTCGACGCGATCGTCCAGCTGACCGACGGCGGCGCCGACTACTCGTTCGAGTGCATCGGCAACACCACCACCATGCGCCAGGCGCTGGAGTGCTGCCACAAGGGCTGGGGCCAGTCGATCATCATCGGCGTGGCGGAAGCGGGCGCGGAAATCTCGACCCGTCCGTTCCAGCTGGTGACGGGCCGCGAATGGAAGGGTTCCGCATTCGGCGGCGCCCGCGGCCGCACCGACGTGCCGAAGATCGTCGACTGGTACATGGAAAACAAGATCAATATCGACGACCTGATCACCCACCATCTGCCGCTCGATCGCATCAACGAAGGCTTCGACCTGATGAAGTCGGGCGAATCGATCCGTTCCGTCGTGGTGTACTGATCCTTCTTGCGCGACCGGCCGCCCGGCCGGTCGCTCCGCTGCCGCCTGTATGCATGGCGGCAGTCCTTCCCCCGCTTCTTCCCCCGATTTTTCCGCCTGTTCCGCCGATCCCGCAGTTCGTCGCAGCCAGCTGGCCGCGCGAGTGACGCACGTCCATGATGGTCCTGTCCTTACAACCCACGACGCAGGAGGAACCCATGGTCCAGCAGACATCGAACGCGCGCCGCCGCGCCGCACCGCTCAACCGCATCCTGGCCGGCCTGTACCTGGGCCTGGCGCTGGTGGGGAGCACCCATGCGGCCCAAGCCGTCCAGCAGCCTGGCGCGGTGGACAGCTATGCGCTGGTCGGCGCGAACGAGCGCGGCATGACGATCACGGGCGAAGCCGACGACTGGCGCAGGCTGAAGGCGGTGCGCAAGCAGATGGGCGACCGGGAATTCCTGTGGGTGCGCGAGGGCGGCAAGGCCTGGGTGATCCAGGACGAGGCGACGCTGGCGAACGTGCGCGCGGCCTGGGAACCGGTCGAGCGCCTGGGCAAGCAGATGGATACGTATGGCCGGGAAATGGACCGCCACGGCAAGGCGATGGATGCGCTGGGCCGGGAAATGGACCGGACCGCCGGCAAGGTGCGGCCGGACGAGCGCCGCATCCGGGACATCGAACGGCGCATGTCCAGGGTCGGCCGCGAAATGGAGCAGGTGGGCCGCGACATGGCGCGTGCCGACGCCGGCGAGCGGGTGCGCCTGCAGGGCCGCATGGCCGAGCTGCAGGGCGACATGTCCCGGCTCGGCGCGGAGATCGGCGCCGCCGCGCAATCCGACGCCCAGCGCGACGCCGAACGGTCGATGCGCCAGGTCAGCCTGCGCATGGACGAGGCGGGCAAGCCGATGGACGAGCTCGGCAAACGGATGGGTGCGCTGGGCAAGCAGATGGACCAGGAAAGCAAGCGCGCCGACAAGGCGGTGCGCGCCCTGATCCGCGATGCCATGGCCAGGGGGCTGGCAATGCCTGCGCCGCAGGGCTGAGCGATTTTATTTTTCCATCGAAAGGGACATGCGGATCGTCGCAGGTCCCTTTTGTTTTTATCGTCCGATGGGGTCGGATTATATGCACATATTAAATGCGGATCCTTATCCGAAAACGTATACAAAAAAGCACACGATTGCACCAGTGTCGTGCAAATTCAAAATCGATCTTGTATAATCCGCGCCGGTAATTGAAAACGCCTTTTTCAATTATTTATAAAAATAGATTAACCACAGATCGGAATACCATGTTCAAGAAAATCGCAGCAGCAGCGGCACTGACCCTGCTGGCATCCTCCTCGTTCGCAGCAGCCCCGACCGCCTTCTACGCCGGTATCGACGGCGGTGCCACCAAGATCGACGACCTGGACACCAAGGGCAGCTTCGGCGGCTTCATCGGCTACGGCTTCAACCAGTACGTCGCCATCGAAGCCGGCTACCGCCAGCTGGGCAAGTACGACGTCGATTTCTACGGCGGCGCCTCGGTCGACCTGAAGGCCAAGCAGACCCACGTGTCGGTCCTGGGCTTCTACCCGCTGAACCCGCAGCTGGACATCTACGGCCGCCTGGGCTGGAACAAGCTGCGCGCCGAAGCATCGTACGGTAACTACTCGTACGGCGAAGACACCGACAAGGTCCTGTACGGTATCGGCCTGAACTACAACTTCACCCCGGCCATCTCGGGCCGTGTCGAAGTGCAGAAACCGGCAAGCGATACCACCAACTATAGCGTCGGCGTCGTCTTCAAGTTCTAAGCGCAGATTATCTCGCGATCATGCGCGCTTGAATCTCCGGATGGTGCGCAGGTGATTGCCGGATGCCGAATGCGGCATGTATTCCTCGATAAGGAAATACATGCCGCATTTTTTATTTTTAATTAATTTTTTAATTCGTGATAATTGGATAGAATTAATCGGCAATAAATATTGCCGCGTAATTCGAAGTATGAGAGCATGGCCGCCCGCACCTTGCGTGCTTGATAACCTTTTCCTGGAATTCCTGCGATGCGCCCAGTCCGCCTAGCACTTCTCCTCGCACTCCTCCCGACCTTCGCCGCCGCCCCGGCATCCGCCCAGGACGCCGCCCCCGCTTCCGCTGCGGCCGAGCGTCCGGCCACGTCGTTCCCGTACACGCCCGGCCTGGACGTGAACGCGATGGACCGCACGGCCGACCCGTGCGTCGACTTCTACCAGTACGCCTGCGGCGGCTGGATGAAGAACAACCCGATCCCGGCCGACCAGGCGCGCTGGTCCGTGTACGGCAAGCTGGCCCAGGAAAACCGCCGCTACCTGTGGGGCATCCTGGAAGACCTGTCCCAGCGCCAGGACGGCCGCAGCGCCAACCAGCAGAAGATCGGCGACTACTTCGGCGCCTGCATGGACGAGCGCACCATCGAGGCGCGCGGCGCCGCGCCGCTGAAACCGTATCTCGACCGCATCGCCGCGATCCGCTCGCAGCGCGACCTGCCGCAGGCGCTGGCCAGCCTGCACCTGGCGCTGGCCGACGGCGGCCTGTTCTTCGGCTTCTCGTCGAGCCAGGACTTCGCCGATTCCTCGAAGGTGATCGCGTTCGCCTTCGCCGGCGGCCTGGGCCTGCCGGACCGCGAGTCCTACTTCAAGACGGACGCCAAATCGAAGGAGGTGCGCGCCAAGTACGTGGCCCACATCGCCAACACCTTCAAGCTGCTGGGCGACGCCCCGGCCCAGGCGCAGAAGAACGCCGCGCGCGTGATGGCGATGGAGACGGCGCTGGCCAAGGCCTCGCTGTCGACCGTCGACAAGCGCGATCCGTACAAACTGTTCCACAAGGTCGATGCCAAGGGCTTGCAAGCGCTGACCCCGGGCTTCGACTGGAACGCCTACCTGGACGGCATCGGCCAGGGAGGCCAGGCCAGCTTCAACGTCACCGAGCCGGCCTTCTTCAAGGCGCTGGCCAAGCTGTGGAAGACGAGCGACATCGACGCCACCCGCACCTACCTGCGCTGGCACGTGGCGCGCAATATGTCCTCGCGCCTGTCGTCGAATTTCGACCAGGAGCACTTCGACTTCTACAGCAAGACGCTGCGCGGCGTGCAGCAGCAGCAACCGCGCTGGAAGCGCTGCGTGGCGCTGGTCGACCAGCAGCTGGGCGAGGCGCTGGGCCAGGAATTCGTCGGCCGCGCGTTCTCGCCGCAGTTGAAGGAAAAGGCGCTGCACATGACGCGCCAGATCGAGGAGGCGATGAAGAAGGACATCGACGAACTCGACTGGATGAGCGCCGAGACCAAGGCCAAGGCCCAGGAAAAGCTGGCCGCCATCGTCAACAAGATCGGCTATCCGGACAAGTGGCGCGATTATTCCAGCTATACCGTCAAGCCGGGCGACTTCGCCGGCAACGTCGAGCGCGGCAACCAGTTCGAGATGCGCCGCGACCTGGCCAAGATCGGCAAGCCGCTCGACCGCAGCGAATGGGGCATGACGCCGCCGACGGTGAACGCCTACTTCAATCCGCAGATGAACGACATCAACTTCCCGGCCGGCGTGCTGCAGCCGCCGCTGTTCGATCCGAAGATGGACGATGCGCCCAACTACGGCAACACGGGCGGCACCATCGGCCACGAGCTGACCCACGCCTTCGACGACGAAGGCCGCCAGTTCGACGCCAACGGGAATTTGAAGGACTGGTGGACCAGGAAGGACGCGAAAGCCTTCGAGGAACGGGCCCAGTGCATCGTCGACCAGTACGCCCAGTACACGGTGGTGGACGACATCAAGATCAACAGCAAGCTGACGCTGGGCGAGGACGTCGCCGACCTGGGCGGCCTGATCCTGGGCTGGATGGCGTGGCAGAACGAAATGGCCAGCATGCCGCAGAAGGCGCAGCCGGCACTGCGCGACGGCTTGACGCCGGAGCAGCGCTTCTTCGTCGGCAATGCGCAGTGGGCCTGCGAAAACGACCGTCCGGAAAACCTGCGTGTGAGCGCGCTGACGGATCCGCACTCGCCGGGACGCTACCGCGTGAATGGCCTGGTGGTGAACATGCCGCAGTTCCAGCAGGCGTTCCAGTGCAAGCCGGGGCAGCCGATGGTGAAGGAGAAGGCGAAGCAGTGCAGGGTGTGGTAATTCGGTGAACTACCGTCGTCCCTGCGAAGGCAGGGAGCCATACTGAACATCAGAATTCGGTAACCAGGAAAGACTGTTGGATGTTCCAACGTACTGACTTCGGTGAATCAGCATGGGTCCCTGCCTTCGCAGGGACGACGTCGATCGGCGTCAGTGACGATTCATGCGATCGCTGCGCCGCGCCTGCATGTGCACCAGGTTCGCCTCGAACGAGCGCATCTCCAGCCCGATCGGCGCCAGGTCCAGCGCCGCGTGGCGCAGCATCGGGAACAGCTGGGTTTCCTCGTCGCGCATGTGGTTCAGCACGGCGTCGATCAGCTCGCGCAGCAGCGGCGCGGCGCGCGCGTCGTCCAGCGCCATGCCGCTCAAGGCGGCCAGCACGTCGTCGACGTCCAGGCTTTCCTCTTCCAGGTGGGCGACCAGGTTCGGCGCGACGCGCCGCACGGCCGGGTAGAACACGGTTTCCTTCAGCCGTTCCAGGTTGTGCACGGCCTGCACCAGCTGGGTGGCGGCTTGTTTCCTGGCGCCCTCGCTATGGTCGTTCAGGTAGTGGTCGGCGAGCTTGCGCACCAGGTTGTGGTCGCGCAGCAAAGTCTTGACCGGGTGCTCGTCCGAAAACGCGTCTTGCGTCATCCGGCGAGTCGGATCGGTGTTCGTGGGCATGGGATTCTCCAGGGAATGTGGCCGGCACATCCGCGATATGCCGCCAATCCATGCTACTCCCAGCGCCGAGGCCGCTTCTGTTAGTTCGGTGACGGAAGTGCCGACCCCGGCCAAAATATCCGCCGCCATACAACAAAAAACGCCGCACGTGGCGGCGTTCCTGCGAGACCGGCGATCTCAGTGCTGCGAGATGCTGCCGCGCCAGCCGCCCGTTTCCTTGCCGCGCGCTTCGAGCATGTCCTTGAACTTCTGCAGGTTGCCGCGCGTTTCCAGGCGGACGGCGCCGAAGGCGTCGCCGATCTGTTCCAGCGCGCCTTCCGGCTGGTAATCCATCTGCAGGACCACCCGCGTGACGTTGTCGGCGATCTTGTGGAAGGTCACCACGCCGCCGTTCGGCACGCCGCTGGTGCTGCGCCAGGCGATGCGCTCGTCCGGGATCTGCTCGGTGATTTCGACGTCCCATTCCTTGTCTTCGCCGGCGACGTTTGCTTTCCAGTGCAAATGCTTGTCGTCCAGCTGGCGGATTTCCTTCACGCTGGCCATGAACTGCGGGAAGTCCTCGAACTGGGTCCATTGGTTGTACGCGGTACGCACCGGCACATTGACCTCGATGGCTTCGATGATGCCCGAGTCCATGCCCGACGCCTTGTTCTTGAATTTTTTCGACAGCATCATGCCGCCGACGGCCAGAGCGGCCACGGTCACTACGCGATTCAGCATGCTTTTCTCCTGTTGGTGGATCTGCACCTAAATTACGTCAATTGTCTTTTTCATGTCGCCACCATGCCTTATTTTCCGCGTTGGAATAATTTATTGAACACGCACGCGGCTGTTGCGATACTGTATAGATAAACAGTAAAATTGCTCCCGGGTGCCTGTTGCGCGCCGCCCCCGACGGTATAATGGCCAGATGAATCTCCTCGACAACCTGAATCCCGAACAGCTTGCGGCCGTCACGCTGCCGTCCCAGAGTGCCCTGATCCTGGCCGGTGCCGGATCCGGCAAGACCCGCGTCCTGACGACCCGCATCGCCTGGCTGATCCAGACGGGACAGGTGTCCCCGGCTGGCATCATGGCCGTGACGTTCACTAACAAGGCGGCCAAGGAAATGCTGGCCCGCCTGTCGACGATGCTGCCGATCAATACGCGCGCGATGTGGATCGGCACCTTCCACGGCCTGTGCAACCGCCTGCTGCGCACGCACCACCGCGACGCCGCGCTGCCGGCCTCGTTCCAGATCATGGATTCGCAGGACCAGTTGTCGATGATCAAGCGCATGCTGAAGGCGCTGAACGTCGATACGGAAAAGTTCCCGGCGAAGGACCTGATGTATTTCATCAACAACGCCAAGGACAACGGCCAGCGCGCCCACGACGTGGAAGCCTACGACCACGTGCAGAAGCGCATGGTCGAGCTGTACGAGCAGTACGACCAGCAATGCCAGCGCGAAGGCGTCGTCGATTTCGCGGAACTGCTGCTGCGCGCCTACGAGCTGCTGCAGCGCAACCACCCGCTGCGCCAGCATTACCAGATGCGCTTCCGCCACATCCTCGTCGACGAGTTCCAGGATACCAACGACCTGCAGTACAACCTGCTCAAGCTGCTGGCCGGCTACAACGAGCCGGCCGGCGGCGCCATCTTCGCCGTGGGCGACGACGACCAGAGCATCTATGCCTTCCGCGGCGCCAACGTGGGCAATATGCAGGCCTTCGAGCACGACTTCGAAGTCAAGAACCTGATCAAGCTGGAGCAGAACTACCGCTCGCACGGCCACATCCTCGACAGCGCCAACGTCCTCATTTCCAACAATGCCAAGCGCCTCGGCAAGAACCTGCGCACGGATGCGGGCCAGGGCGAGCAGGTGCGCGTGTACGAAGCCTCGTCCGACCTGGAAGAGGCGCAGTGGATCGTCGACGAAGCCAAGAGCCTGATGGCCGAGGGCATGCCGCGCAGCGAGATCGCCGTGCTGTACCGCTCCAATGCCCAGAGCCGCGTGCTGGAGCACGCGCTGTTCGCGGCCGGCCTGCCGTACACCGTGTACGGCGGCCTGCGCTACTTCCAGCGCGCCGAGGTCAAGCACGCCATCGCCTACCTGCAGCTGATGGACAACCCGCACAACGACTCGGCATTCCTGCGCGTGGTGAACTTCCCCACCCGCGGCATCGGCGCGCGCTCGCTCGAGCAGTTGCAGATGGCGGCCGAGAGCTACCGCGTGTCGCTGTACGCGGCCGTCCCGCACATGACGGGCAAGGCCGGTTCCTCGCTCGGCAATTTCGTGAAACTGATCGAAAGCGCGCGCTTCGAGACCCAGCAGCTGCCGCTGCCGGAAATGGTGCGCGTGGTGCTGGAACGCAGCGGCCTGCTGGCGCACTACGAGACCGAGAAGGAAGGCCAGGAGCGCATCGAGAACTTGCAGCAGATGGTCGGCGCCGCCACCCAGTTCGTGCAGGAAGAGGGCTTCGGCGTGAATACGCCGGCGCACCTGGGCCCGCAGGCAGCCGCGACCAGCGGCGAGGCCATCGTGATGGCGGACGGCGTCGAACTGCTGGATGCGGATGCGCCGCTGTCCACCGTGATGTCGCCGCTGTCGGCTTTCCTGTCGCACGCTTCATTGGAAGCGGGCGATGCCCAGGCCCAGGCCGGCCAGGACGCGATGCAGCTCATGACGGTGCACTCGGCCAAGGGCCTGGAATTCGACGCCGTGTTCATCACGGGCCTGGAAGAGGGCCTGTTCCCGCACGAGAGCAGCTCGCGCGAGATGGATGGCGTGGACGAGGAACGCCGGCTGATGTACGTCGCGATCACGCGCGCGCGCAAGCGCCTGTACATGAGCTTTACCCAGCAGCGCATGCTGCACGGCCAGACCCGCTTCAACATGAAGTCGCGCTTCTTCGACGAGCTGCCGGAAGAAGCGCTGAAGTGGCTGACCCCGCGCGTGCAGACCAACTGGTTCGCCGGCCGCAAGTCGACCACGGCCTGGGACGACGCCAATTTCCGCGAAGGCGGCGTCGACAACCAGATCGCCAAGCAGATCACGCAGAAGTCCAGCAATGCCAACGGCACCGGCTGGCGTATCGGCGAGTCGGTCAGCCATGCCCGCTTCGGCGAGGGCGTGATCGTGAATATCGAGGGCGGCGGTACCAATGCGCGCGCCCAGATCAATTTCGGGGCGGCGGGGATGAAGGTGCTCGATCTGTCCGTGGCCAAATTGGAGCGGGTGGGGCGATAGTTGGACGCGTGGACGGCGAGCCGTCCACCCTACCTGTAACGCATCCGTAGGGTGGACAGCTTGCTGTCCACGCGTTCAAGCTGCTCCGATCAGGCCGCGACGGGACCTTTGTCGAGCGGCTTGCCGAAGATGGTCGTGTATCCCGCGTACATCGCGCACTGCAGCAGCAGCACGAACAGGAAGATCAGCCACATGATCACCGCGCGGCCGGCTGCCGCGTCGCCGAAGATCAGGGCCACGACGATCAGCACGCCGAAGAAGATGGCGAACCACGAGGCCAGCATCACGATGAACGGCCCGGCCGCGCGCAGCACGGCGAAGAAGCTGTAGAAGGTGGCCTTGCCCGGCCCCATGTGCTTCCAGTAGGTCAGCGGCGCCACGAAGCACAGCGTCACCAGCACCACCGTATTGAGCAGGAAGGTGCCGAGGATGCGCAGCAGGTGCGACAGCTCGACCTGGGGCGGCGCCTTGCCCGCGGCCGTGGCGGCGGCCATCTGCTGCAGGAATTCGCTCGGTATCGTGAAGCGCATCACCACCATCAGCACCAGCGACACGGCCAGGTAGACCAGGCCCGCCTTGCACAGCGGCGCCAGCACCGGCCGGCGGAAGCCCGTCAGCAGCACGTCCGGCGTGACCCGGTCGCCGTTCTCGATCATCAGGCAGGCCCGCATGAAGGCCATCGAGAACGAGGGGATCAGGACGATCGCCAGCACGGGGCCCAGGATCGGCAGGGCGGACATGCCGATGCTGAACAGGATGTTGGCGAAAAGCAGGATGGTCAGTGCCAGGGGCTGCTTGCGGAACAGGGCGCCGCCTTGTTTCAGCCATTCCCAGCCGGTGCTTGCGGGCAAATTGTTCATGCGGTCAGGTCGGGTGCGGGGACAGCGATGCGTTCGCGCAACACCCGTTCGAAGTGGGTCGGATCGTGCGGCGTCAGGAGTTCGGCGGCACGCGGTCGATACAGATCGTACAGGCGCGAGAGCCAGAAGCGCAATGCCGCCGCGCGCAACATGGGCTGCCAGGCAACACGTTCGCCGTCCGTGAAGGGACGCACGGCGTGGTAGGCACGCGTCAACGCCTGCACGCGCGCCGTGTCCAGGCGGCCCGTGTCCAGGTCGATGCACCAGTCGTTGACGGTGACGGCCAGGTCGAACAGCCAGGCATCCCAGCCGGCGAAATAGAAGTCGAAGCAGCCGCTCAGGTGCTCGCCGACGAACATCACGTTATTGCGGAACAAGTCGGCATGCACGGGGCCGCGGGCCAGGTCCGCATAGGTGGTGCCGGCCGCGAAGTCGCGCTGGAAGGCCAGTTCCGATTGCAGCAGGGCGCCGGTGGCCGCATCCATCGACGGCAGGACCTTGGGAACGGTCTCGATCCACCAGTCCAGGCCGCGCAGGTTCGGCTGGCGCAGGGCGAAGTCCTGGCCGGCCAGGTGCATCCTGGCCAGCATCGTGCCGACCTCCGCGCAGTGCACGGGCTGCGGATCCATCTGCGAGCTGCCGTCGAGCTTGCTGACAATGGCGGCCGGCTTGCCGTGCAGGGCGACCACGAGCTCGCCCGCGTCGTTCGGCACGGGCGCCGGCACGGGGATGCCGCGCTCGGCCAGGTGGCGCATCAGCTGCACGTAGAACGGCAGCTGCTCGAAGTCGAGGTTTTCGAAGATGGTGAGGACGAACTCGCCGCGTTCCGTCGTGAGGAAGAAATTGCTGTTTTCGATGCCGCTCGAGATGCCGTCGAGTGCGAGGGCGCGGCCCAGGGGGAACTGCTTGATCCACTGGGACAGGTCGTCCAGTGTGACCGAAGTAAATACTGCCATCGTGGTAGGAAGAAAGGGTCGCTGTCGCGGCCGCGCGCGGCGGCCGCCCGGTTGACGGTTTACTTCTCTCCGGACCCGGTGGTGGCGGGCATGGGAGGAGGAGGCGGCACGTCGGCCGGGGCCGGGGTGGCGCTGTCGTTCGTGGCTTTGCGCTTGCCCGAGAGGTCGAATTCGCCCACTTTCCACTGCGGCGCGCGGATCGAGTTGGTCTGCGCGTTGCCTGGCTGGGTATTCGGTTTCATGTAGTAGTGGCTGCCGCCGGCAGTCACTTCGACTTCGGTGACCTGGCCACCGTCGCGGGTTTCCTTGATCTCCGTGCCGCGTTTCGGCGGGATCGTGGTCGCCGGCACGTCGCTGCCCGGCTCGATGCGGTCGAGTCGCGGCGGCGCCTGGTTCGGCACGGATTGCGTACCGGATTGCTGGGCCGCGGCCAAACCGGCCAGCGAGGCCAGCGACAGCGCGAGGAGGGCGGAACGGGAGATTGGTCGCAGCATGGTGGTCACCTTTGTCGTTTAGTTCATTGTAACAAACAGCGTCGCTGTCCTGTGAAAAGTGTCGATGCGTCCCCATCTTAGGTGCAAGGTCGGCACGAGGCCGTTGCCGTGCTTTTCCCCTCTTCGATTCTGCGATAATGGCGCACCATATTTGCACCCACGGCGTGCACCCACGGCGTGCCGTTTTCCGCCACGGTGGTGGTGGCGCTCCAACCAACAACAAGTTTCCTCCATGGACAATACCCTGCTTCTCGTCGACGGTTCCAGCTATCTCTATCGCGCCTTCCATGCGCTGCCCGACCTGCGCAGCCCGGACGGCTATCCGACCGGCGCGATGCACGGCATGGTCAACATGCTGCGCCGCCTGCGCAACGACTTCCCGGCCGCCTACATCGCCTGCGTGTTCGATGCCAAGGGCAAGACCTTCCGCGACCACATGTACCCGGACTACAAGGCCACGCGCGCCTCGATGCCGGAAGACCTGGCCAAGCAGATCGAGCCGATCCACGAGGTGGTGCGCCACCTGGGCTGGCCGATCCTGATGGTCGAGGGCGTCGAGGCCGACGACGTGATCGGCACGCTGGCCGTGCAGGCCACCGCGCGCGGCATGAACACGGTCGTCTCGACCGGCGACAAGGACCTGGCCCAGCTCGTGAACGACAAGGTCATGCTGATCAATACGATGAGCAACGAAAAGCTCGACGAGGCGGGCGTGCTGGCCAAGTTCGGCGTGCCGCCGAACCGCATCATCGACTACCTGACCCTGATCGGCGATACCGTCGACAACATCCCGGGCGTGTCCAAGTGCGGCCCGAAGACCGCGGTCAAGTGGCTGACGCTGCACGGTTCGCTGGACGGCGTCATCGAGAACGCCGCGTCGATCGGCGGCGCCGTCGGCGCCAACCTGCAGGCCGCCCTCGAGTGGCTGCCGAAGGGCCGCGAACTGATCACGGTGAAGACCGACTGCGACCTGGCCGCCCACGTGGTGTCGTTCGAGGAAACGCTGATCGGCCGTCCGGAAGACCGGGACGCGCTGCGCGACTTCTTCCAGCGCTACGGGTTCAAGACCATGCTCAAGGACCTGGGCCCGGGCAATGCCGCCAAGTACGGCATGCCGGGCGCACCGGCTGCCGCGCCGGTCGCGCTGAATTCGCCGGAAGGCGCGGGCGACACGCAGGAAGGCATGCCGATCATCAAGGGCGAGTACGAGACCGTCACCACGATGGAAGGGCTGGAAAAATGGCTGGCGCTGATCGACGCGGCGGCGCTGACCTCGGTCGACACCGAGACCACCTCGCTCGATCCGATGACGGCGGAAATGGTCGGCATCTCGCTGTCCGTGGAAGCGGGCAAGGGCGCCTACATCCCGCTGGCGCACCGCTATGCCGGCGTGCCCGAGCAGCTCGACCGCGAGATGGTCCTCGAGCGCATGAAGCCGTGGCTGGAAAACCCGGACAAGCCCAAGCTGGGCCAGAACCTGAAGTACGACAGCCACATCTTCGAGAACCACGGCGTCAAACTGCGCGGCATCGTCCACGACACGCTGCTGCAATCCTATGTGTTCGAGTCGCACAAGCCGCACGACATGGACACGATGGCGCTGCGCCACCTGGGCTACACGACCATCCCGTTCGTCGACGTGTGCGGCAAGGGCGTCAACCAGATCTGCTTCGACCAGGTGGAGCTGGGGCGTGCGACCGAGTACGCGGCCGAGGATTCGGACATCACGCTGCGCCTGCACCAGAAGATGATCGGCTACGTCGAAGGCGACAAGGGCCTGGACTACATCTACCGCAATATCGAGCTGCCGACCTCCGTCGTGCTGCAGAAGATCGAGCGCAACGGCGTGCTGATCGACGCCGACCTGCTGGCCGTGCAATCGAACGAGCTGGCCGAGCGCATCATGGCGCTGGAGCAGCAGGCCTATGAAATCGCCGGCGGTCCGTTCAACCTCGGTTCGCCGAAACAGATCGGCGAGATCTTCTTCGGCAAGCTGCAGCTGCCCGTCATCAAGAAGACGGCGACCGGCGCCCCGTCCACGGACGAAGAGGTGCTGCAGAAGCTGGCGGAAGACTATCCGCTGCCGAAGGTGCTGCTGGAGCACCGCGGCCTGTCCAAGCTGAAGTCGACCTACACGGACAAGCTGCCGAAGATGGTCAACCCGAAGACGGGCCGCGTGCACACCAACTATGCGCAGGCCGTGGCCATCACGGGCCGCCTGGCGTCGAGCGATCCGAACCTGCAGAACATCCCCGTGCGCAATGCCGAAGGACGCCGCATCCGCGAAGCCTTCGTCGCCGCGCCGGGCAACGTGATCGTGTCGGCCGACTACTCCCAGATCGAGCTGCGCATCATGGCCCACATCTCGGGCGACGAGGCGATGCTGCGCGCCTTCGCGGCTGGCGAGGACATCCACCGCGCCACCGCCGCCGAGATCTTCAACGTGGCACCCGACGAGGTGCAGAGCGAGCAGCGCCGCTACGCCAAGGTGATCAACTTCGGCCTGATCTACGGCATGTCCGCCTTCGGCCTGGCCCAGAACCTGGGCATCGAGCGCGGCGCGGCCGGCAACTACATCGAGCGCTACTTCCAGCGCTTCGCCGGCGTGAAGCGCTACATGGACGAGACCCGTCTCGCGGCCAAGGAGCGCGGCTTCGTCGAGACGGTGTTCGGCCGCCGCCTGTGGCTACCGGAGATCAACTCGCCGAACGGCCCGCGCCGCGCCGGCGCCGAACGCGCCGCGATCAACGCGCCGATGCAGGGCACGGCCGCCGACCTGATCAAGCTGGCGATGATCGCCGTGCAGGGTTGGATCGAGCAGGAAAACCTGGGCACGCGCATGGTGATGCAGGTGCACGACGAACTGGTGCTCGAAGTGCCGGAGGCGGAACTCGATCTGGTGAAGGCGAAGCTGCCGGAGCTGATGGCGGGCGTGGCGACGCTGAAGGTGCCGCTGGTCGCGGAGACGGGCGTGGGTCGCAACTGGGAAGAGGCGCACTGATGGTTGGCGCCCGTTGAACGCGTGGACAGCGAGCTGTCCACCCTACCGTGAGGCTTGCACCAGGGTAGGGTGGACGGCTGCGCCGTCCACGCGTCCAACGAACTGTCGACTCAACCGATCCGGCGCCGCCGTCCCACCAGCGCCAGCAGGCCGAGACCACCGAGCAGCATGCCGTAGGTCGCCGGCTCCGGCACCGGCGCCGCATGCGATTCGGCCACCGCATAGGCATCCAGCGCGAGATAGCCGTTCACCCATTCTCCTTGCGACGACGCCGATACGGTCAGCGTGTCGTGCAGCGTGCCGTCCGTCAGCCTGAGGCTTTGCATGAAGCGTTCGCCGTCGTTGTAGCCGGGCAGCGAGCCGTACAGCTCGGCCAGCGCGTTCGGCCAGGAGACGCCCGGCGCCTCCGGCGTCGCCCACATGTCGGCGTCGGCATAAAAATGCACCTGGGTGTTCGGCGACAGGATGAAGCGGAAGCTGCGGTTGGCGCTCACGTAGCCGTAGCCGCTATGGACCGTCAGCAGCACGTTGGCCGCATCCGGCTGCGCGTTCGCCTGCATGCTGGCGTAGCCGTTGTCGAAGCCGGTCGTGCCGTAGCGGTCGATGCGCACACCGTCGATCTCGTTGCCTTCCTGGTCGTAGACGCTGGCATACGACTGGGTCGCATAGCTGTTCATGCCGATCCAGGGGGTGATGCCGTCGTCCGGCGTCAGGTCGACCAATTCCCAGCGCAACTGGCCGACGGCCACGCCGGCCAGTTGCTGCGCACCGGCCGTGCCGGCGATGCCGATGCCGCCGGCGAGGAGGGCTGCCGCCAGGATGTGCTTCATGTTCATGTCGATGCTCATGTTCTCTCCAGGTTGTGGGTGAGACACGCACTCTAGGAGATGGAGCGGACCCGGCCTTATGTGGCATCAATACGCGCCGGGCATGGACGCGGCGCCCACGCCGGCGTCAAGCGAGCGCTGCTAAAATAGCAAGCCTTCGTCGATTCCCGCAGGCCGGAAACGCCGCGGCGCCCTGCCTGGGGCGGCACGACCTTGCACGATTGCACGAGCTCACGCCGGGGAAGGTACAATGCCCGGTTTGCGCCGCTATCCCGGCGTGCCTGCATCACGCATAAGAAGAGGCTTCACATCGACCCGATTCTCATTTCCATCCTGCTGGCCACCGGCCTGGCCGGCGTCGTCAGCATCACGGCCGCCGCGGTGTTCTCGTTTACCCTGCTGTCGAAGGTCGTCGAGCGCATGGTCAGCCTGTCGGTGGGCATCATGCTCTCGACGTCGCTGCTGCATGCGCTGCCGGAAGCGTTCGAGTCGAAGGCCGACCCGCACAAGCTGTTCGCCACGCTGCTGGGCGGCCTGCTGGCCTTCTTCCTGCTGGAGAAGGTGGCGCTGCTGCGCCATTCGCACTGCCACGAGGGCGACGGCCACCGCCACGCCCATGGCCACGACGCGCTGCAGGCGGGCAAGGCAGGCTGGATGATCCTGATCGGCGACGGCATGCACAACTTCACGGACGGCATCCTGATCGCCGCGGCGTTTCTCGCCAATCCGGAACTGGGCATCGTCACGGGCGTGGCCATCATCGCCCACGAGATTCCGCAGGAGATCGGCGACTTCATCGTGCTGCTCAACGCCGGCTTCTCGCGCGTGCGCGCCTATGTGTTCAACCTGCTGTGCAGCATGCTGGCCGTGGCCGGCGGCCTGCTCGGCTACTACACGCTGGACAAGGCCAGCGACCTGATTCCGTACGTGCTGGTGTTCGCGTCCTCGGGCTTCATCTACATCGCCGTGAGCGACCTGATGCCGCAGATGCAGCGCCGTGCCACCGTGCGCGAATCGATCCCGCAGGTACTCCTGATCGCCGTCGGCGTGGGCGTCGTGCTGTTCCTGACGCACGGACACTGAGGCTCGGCGCCTGTCGGGCCGGCGTTGCGTGGCTGTTGTGCCACAGGATTGACAAGTTTATTGGTTGCAACCTATGCTGGGGCCGTTACCTAGACGGAGGCAAGCATGGACGGGCTGGTCGATCGAGTGGTTGGGGCGTTGCGGCAGAAACCGATGCGTTTCGGTTACGTATTGGCGTTCCTGCTGGTGTCCGTGGTGCTGTTCTCGCTGGCGGACTTCCTGCCGGCGCCGTATGCGATCAGTCGCTGACTGAATAAACGCACGTCGTCCCTGCGAAGGCAGGGACCCAAGTTTGTTCGCATACCGGAAATTAGGCCCCTGCCTCCGCAGGGGCGACGGTTACTCCGCGCCGGTCTTCACCGCGCGCGCCGGGTCGGCGCTCCACTCGCTCCACGAACCCGGATACAGGCTGGCGCCCCGCATGCCGGCCACTTCCAGCGCCAGCAGGTTGTGGCAGGCCGTCACGCCCGAGCCGCACTGCATGATGGCATCCTTCGGATCGCCGACCACTGCACGCAATTCCGTCCTCAGCTGCTCCGGCGTCTTGAAGCGGCCGTCCGCCTGCAGGTTGTCCTTGAAGAAGCGGTTCTTCGCGCCCGGGATGTGGCCGCCGACCGGGTCGATGGTCTCGTTCTCGCCGCGGAAACGGTCCGGGGCGCGCGCATCGACGATCGTCCGGCCGCCGCGGTCGACATTGTGCAGGATGTCGTTCACGTCCACGGTCGTCACCAATGGATCGCGCAGCGCAATCCGGCCGCGCGGGCGCGGCGGCGAGGCTTCCATCACCAGCGGCTGTCCCGCCGCCTGCCAGGCCGGCAGGCCGCCGTCCAGCACGGTCACGGCTTCGTGGCCGACCCAGCGCAGCATCCACCACAGGCGCGCGGCGAACATGCCGCCGTGGGCATCGTAGGCCACGACCTGGCTGTCGTCGTCCACGCCCAGGCCGCGCAGCAGGTCGATGAAGGCTTCTTTTTCCGGCAGCGGGTGGCGGCCGCGGAAGGCGCCGTCGGCGCCGCGCTTGGCGCCCGAGAGCTGGGTCTCGATGTCGACGAAGGCGGCGTGCGGGATGTGGCCGGCGTCGTAGGCGGCGCGGCCGGCGGCGAGGTTGACGAGGTCGTGGCGGCAGTCGACGATCACCCACTTCGGATCGTCGATGTGGGCGGCCAGGGCCGCGGCTTCGATCAGGGTCGTATACATGCTGGGGGGCTCCTCAGGCTTCGCTGGCGATGGGATCGGTATCCTTGACGACGGCGCCGCGCGCCGTGCGCCTCGTATTGTAGAACGTCGCCGCCATCCCCGAGCACAGGATCACGGCCATGCCCGTCCACACGTGCCAGTCGAAGCGGTCGTCCCACAGGAACATGCTCCACAGGCTGGAGAAGACGATGCCCGTGTACTGCAGGTTGGCGACGACGAGGACCTTGCCGACGCGGTAGGCGCGCGTCATCGCGATCTGCGCCAGCAGGGCGGGAATGCCGATCGCCAGCAGCAGGGCGGCGCCCTTCGGGGTCACGGCGTGGAACGGCGTCGCGACGCCGTTCTCGAACGGCGCGCCGATCAGGCCGGCCACCGCCATCGTCGCGGAAAAATAGAACACCACGCGGTATTCCGGCTCGCCCATCTGGCCGAGCCGGCGCACCTGCATATAGGCCATCGCGGCGACCACCGACGAGGCGATGGCGACGACGCCGCCCAGCCACTGGTTGGTCGCCACGGCCGGCTGCAGCACCAGCGTGACCCCGACGAAGCTCATCGCCACCGCCAGCACGAGCGGCCATTCGGGAATGTCCTTGCCCTTCCACCAGCCGGACACCAGCATCCAGGCGGACAGCCAGATCGGCGCCATGTAGTTGAGGGTGACGGCGGTCGCCAGCGGCAGGGCGGAGATGGCGTAGAACCACAGCCACAGCGAGACGACGCCGACGATGCTGCGCCACAGGTGTTCCTTGGGGAAGGGAGTGCGGAGGGTGCCGCCCTGCAGGCGGATGGCGGGCAACAGCAGCAGCGTGCCGATGATCCCCCGGTACATCACGATCTCGGAGGTCGAGAAGAGGGAGGATGCCAGCTTCACGCCCGCGCCCATGGCGGCGAACATGAAGCTGGCGAACAGCATCCAGAGCGCGGGCATCAGGCTCCCGGCGGAATGTCGCCGAACTTGCCGCGGTACCACTCGTGGAAGTGCTGCATGCCGTCTTCCATCGGCGACTGGTAGGGGCCCGCCTCGGTCACGCCGCGCTCCATCAGGATCTTGCGGCCGGCATCCATGCGCAGGCCGATCTCGTCGTCCTCGACGCAGGTCTCCATATAGGCCGCGCGCTCGGCTTCGACGAATTCGCGTTCGAATAGCACGATCTCTTCCGGATAGTAGAACTCGACCACGTTGCGGGTCTTCTGCGGACCCAGGGGCCACAGCGTCGACACCACCAGCACGTTCGGATACCACTCGACCATGATGTTCGGATACAGCGTCAGCCAGATGGCGCCGTACTTCGGCGCCTGGCCGTTGTTGAACTTCAGGACCGCTTCCTGCCACTTCTTGTACGCCGGCGAGCCGGACTTCTGCAGGCCGCGGTGCACGCCCACGGTCTGGACGCTGTAGTCCGGACCGAACTCCCAGCGCAGGTCGTCGCAGCTGACGAAGTTGCCCAGGCCCGGGTGGAAGGGCTCGACGTGGTAGTCCTCCAGGTAGACCTCGATGAAGGTCTTCCAGTTGTAGTCGCAGTCGTGCACCTCGACGTGGTCGAACATATAGCCCGAGAAGTCCAGGTCCTTCGTCACCGACAAGGTGCGCAGCTTGTCCATCACGTTGTAGCCGTTCTGTTCGAACAGCAGGCCGTTCCAGCTTTGCAGCGGGGTCTTGGACAGGTTCAGGCAGGGCGTGTCCGCGAAGTGCGGCGCGCCGATCAGTTGGCCCTTCAGGTCGTAGGTCCAGCGGTGCAGCGGGCACACGATGTTGTTGCTGTTGCCGCGGCCATTGAACATCAGGGCCTGGCGGTGGCGGCAGACGTTGGACAGCAGTTCGATGCCTTGCGCGTTGCGCACCAGCATGCGACCTTCGTTCTCCGATTTCAAGGTGGCGAAATCGCCCTTTTCGGGCACCATCAGCTCATGGCCGACGTAGCGGGGCCCCTTGAGAAACAGTTGCTGCATTTCGCGCTGCAGCAGCGCTTCGTCGAAGTAGACATTTACCGGAAGCTGCGCGTGCGAACGCGCCAGCTTGGCGTGGGTAGCCAGATCGGACATCCCAACCCCCCTTTAATCACATTCACCAAAAGAAGAGAAAGAATCCGAGAACCAATATTTAGGGCATCGATCAACCTACTGCGCGTTGCATTATCACCCTGCGATGCTCGTCGTACTCAGGTACGACTGCGCTTCTCGGATGATACTGCGGCCGCTCGCTACGGTTGCTCGACGCCCTTCGTGAGATAAGAATACGGTCTTTCGGAGACAGAACCGGAGATTATAGCCCGTAAAGGGTACGCTAGTCTCGGGCCCGCTCGAGATTGTGGTGCCGGCGCGCGCAAAAATTGTTCGAATGGCATGGTTTGAGGAGGGCGCTCGGCGCTTTGCGATAAAATGTGTCCTTGCTTGCAAGTTGATGGCGTGACGTGCGCCGTCATGCGGGGGTGGGTTGTTTTACAATAAGCGGTTAGACTGGCATGTGGCGCACCGGTTGCAAGCGCACTGCCATGCCCCCGAATCAATCAAAAACATTATGCCAAAGAAAACAAACGCGGAGAGCACCGACGCGGCTGCGAATCCGCCGGAAAACTTCGAGCAGGCGATGGCCGAACTGGCCCAACTCGTCACCCAGATGGAAGGTGGGCAATTGCCATTGGAAGCTTCCGTCGCCGCGTATGCGCGCGGTTCCGAACTGGTGCGCTACTGCGCGGCCCAGCTCGAGAAAGTCGAGGCGCAAGTGAAGGTGCTGGAAGGCGAGATGCTCAAGCCCTTCAGCACGGAAGGGGGCGAGGAATGAACGCCTCCCTGCCTTTCGCGGACTGGATGAAGGCCGTGCAGGCCGATACCGAGGCGGCGCTGGACCGTTTCCTGCCGGCCGCCACGCAGGAACCGGCCAAGCTGCACGACGCCATGCGCTACACGACGCTGGGCGGCGGCAAGCGCGTGCGCCCGCTGCTGGCGCATGCGAGCGGCGAATTGTTCGGCGCCCCGGCGGATGCGGTCGCGCGCGCCGCCTGCGCCGTCGAGATGATCCACGTGTATTCGCTCGTGCACGACGACATGCCGTGCATGGACGACGACGCACTGCGCCGCGGCAAGCCCACGGTGCACGTCGCCTACGACGAAGCGACCGCGCTGCTGGTCGGCGACGCGCTGCAGGCGCGCGCCTTCGACGTGCTGGCCGGCGCCACGGACGTGCCGCCGGCGCGCCTGGTGACGATGCTGCGCCTGCTGGCCGAAGCGGCCGGTTCGGCCGGCATGTGCGGCGGCCAGGCGATCGACCTGGACAGCGTGGGCGTCGCGCTGACGCTGGACCAGCTCGAGCGCATGCACCAGCTCAAGACGGGCGCCATGCTGCGCGTGTCGGTGCTGCTGGGCGCCCTGGCGGGCAGCGACCTGGGTCCGGCCCAGCTGGAAGCCCTGGGCGCCTACGCGAAAGCCATCGGCCTCGCGTTCCAGGTCGTCGACGACGTGCTCGACGCGACCGCGGACTCGGCCACGCTGGGCAAGACGGCGGGCAAGGACGCGGCGGCGAACAAGCCGACCTATGTGTCGATCCTGGGCCTGGAGCCCTCGAAGGCACTGGCGGAACAACTGCGGCGGCAGGCGCACGAAGCGCTGGCCCCGTTCGGAGAACAAGCACTGCGGCTGCGCGAACTGGCCGACCTGATCGTGCAGCGGAAGGCATAAATGAACCTGCTAGAGACCATCAACGACCCGGCCGACTTGCGCAAGCTGCCGCGTACCCAGCTCACCCCGCTGGCCCACGAACTGCGCAGCTACCTGCTCGACTCGGTATCCAAGACCGGCGGCCACCTGTCGTCCAACCTCGGCACCGTCGAGCTGACGATCGCGCTGCACTACGTGTTCGACACCCCGTACGACCGCATCGTCTGGGACGTCGGCCACCAGACCTACTCGCACAAGATCCTCACGGGCCGGCGCGAGCGCATGCCCACGCTGCGCCAGCACAGCGGCCTGTCCGGCTTCCCCAAGCGCGACGAGAGCGAGTACGACACCTTCGGCACCGCCCATTCGTCGACCTCGATCTCGGCGGCGCTGGGCATGGCGCAGGCGGCCCGGATCAAGGGCGAGAAGCGCAAGGCGATCGCCGTCATCGGCGACGGCTCCATGACGGCCGGCATGGCCTTCGAGGCGCTGAACAATGCGGGCGTCGAGGACGATTGCGACCTGCTCGTGGTCCTGAACGACAACGACATGTCCATTTCGCCGCCGGTGGGCGCGTTGAACCGCTACCTCGCGCGCCTGATGTCGGGCCAGTTCTACGCGGCCGCCAAGAACGTCGGCAAGTCCGTGCTGCCGGCCCCCATGCTGGAACTGGCGAAGAAGCTGGAAGAACACGCGAAGGGCATGGTGGTCCCGGCCACGATGTTCGAGGAATTCGGCTTCAACTACATCGGCCCGATCGACGGCCACGACCTCGATTCGCTGATCCCGACGCTGGAAAACATCAAGAAGCTCAAGGGTCCGCAATTCCTGCACGTGGTCACCAAGAAGGGCCAGGGCTACAAGCTGGCCGAGGCCGAGCCGATCCTGTACCACGGCACCGGCAAGTTCAACCCGAGCGAAGGCATCAAGCCGGCCAAGGCGTCCAAGATCACCTACACCGAGGTGTTCGGCAACTGGCTGTGCGACATGGCGGCCGCCGACAAGCGCCTGGTCGGCATCACGCCGGCGATGCGCGAGGGTTCCGGCATGGTGCGCTTCCACCAGGAGTACCCGGAGCGCTACTTCGACGTCGGCATCGCCGAGCAGCATTCGGTGACCTTCGGCGCCGGCCTCGCCACCGAGGGCATGAAGCCCGTCGTGGCCATTTATTCGACCTTCCTGCAGCGCGGCTACGACCAGCTGATCCACGACGTGGCGCTGCAGAACCTGGACGTGACCTTCGCGCTGGACCGCGCCGGCATCGTCGGCGCCGACGGCGCCACCCACGCCGGCAACTACGACCTGGCCTACCTGCGCTGCATCCCGAACATGGTCGTGATGGCGCCGTCGGACGAGAACGAGTGCCGCACCATGCTGACCACGGCCTACCACTACCCGGGCCCGGCCGCCGTGCGCTACCCGCGCGGCGCCGGCGTCGGCGCGGCCATGGAGACGGCGCTGAACACCGTGGAGATCGGCAAGGGCGTCGTCAAGCGCGAAGGCAAGGGCGTCGCGATCCTGGCCTTCGGCTCGATGGTGGCGCCGAGCCTGGCCGCCGCCGGCGAGCTGGATGCCAGCGTGGCCGACATGCGCTTCGTGAAGCCGCTTGACGTGGAACTGGTCAAGCGCCTGGCGCAGGAGCACGACTACCTGGTGACGGTGGAAGAGGGCTGCACGATGGGCGGTGCCGGTTCGGCCGTGGCCGAGGCGCTGGCCGCCGAAGGCATCGTCAAGCCGCTCTTGATCCTGGGCCTGCCGGACCGCTTCATCGACCATGGCGATCCGGCGCTGCTGCTGGCCTCCGTGGGCCTGGATGCGCCAGGGATCGCCAAGTCCATCCGCGAACGCTTCGGCATCAAGGGCGCGCGGCTGGTGGTGAACAACACCTGACGGGAACCCGATCGCTCACTTCCGGACGTCGACGCCAACGATGCTTTCGCCAGCCCTGTTCGAGTCGGTCTTCAACAGCTCTCCGAACGGCAACTACCTGTTGTCGCCGACGCCGGAAGCGATCATCCTCGCGGTCAACGACACCTTCCTGAAGGCGTCGGCGCGCACCCGCGAGGAACTGGTGGGCACCAGCCTGTTCGTGGCCTTCCCGGGCAATCCCGAGGACACGGGGGACACCGGCGAAGCCAAGCTGCGCCGCTCCCTGGCCCGCGTCGTGCAGACGGGGCGGCCGGATACGCTGCCGGCCCAGCGCTATCCGATCCCGGTGACGCTGCCGAGCGGCGAGGTCGTCTTCGAGGAGCGTTTCTGGGATGCGACCAGCACGCCGGTATTCGGTGCCGACGGCCGAATAGCCTGCATCCTGCACACCAACGAGGACGTCACGGAGCGGGTGCGCTCGACCACCGCGCTGCGCGAAAGCGAAGCCCGCCTGCGCGCGTTGACGGAAGCCACCGCCGACGTCATCTACCGCATGAGTCCCGACTGGAGCCAACTGCGCACGCTCGAAGGGCGCGGCTTCCTGCGCGACACCCTCGACCCGAACCACTTCTGGCTGGACGACTACATCCCCGCCGAAGACCAGGGCGTCCTGCATGCCGCCATCGCCAAGGCGATTCGCGAGAAATCGATGTTCGAGCTCGAGCACCGCGTGCGCCGCATCGACGGCGGCCATGGCTGGACGCTGTCGCGCGCCGTGCCCATGCTGGACAAGGACGGCGAGATCGCGGAATGGATCGGTACCGCCAGCGACATCACCGAACGCAAGCTGGCCGAGGAAAAGCTGAAGGAGTCGGACCGCCGCAAGGACGAGTTCCTGGCGATGCTCGCGCACGAGCTGCGCAACCCGCTGGCGCCGATCGGCGCGGCGGCGCAGCTGCTGCAGCGCGGCCAGCTCGACGAAGCGATGGTGCGCAAGACCAGCCGCATCGTTGGCCGCCAGGTGGCGCACATGACGGGCCTGATCGACGACCTGCTGGACGTGTCGCGCGTCACGCGCGGCCTGGTGGAGCTGGAGTGCGACACGCTCGACGTGCGCGACATCGTGGCCGACGCGGTCGAGCAGGTGACGCCGCTGGTGCAGGCGCGGCACCAGCACCTGTCGCTACAGGTGCCGCAGCAGGCCGTCTTCCTGCAGGGCGACGGCAAGCGCCTGGTGCAGGTCGTCGCGAACATCCTCAACAACGCCGCCAAGTACACGCAGGAGCGGGGCGACATCGCCCTGTACGCCTCTGCGTGCGACGGCGAGGTGACGATCGAGGTACGCGACAACGGCATCGGCATGGCGCCGGAGCTGGTGGCGCGCGCCTTCGACCTGTTCGCGCAGGCCGAGCGCACGTCGGACCGCGCCTCGGGCGGCCTGGGCCTGGGCCTGGCGCTCGTCCGGAGCCTGGTCGAGCTGCATGGCGGCCGGGTGGCCTGCGACAGCGCGGGCCTCGGCAAGGGCAGCCGCTTCACGGTGGCCCTGCCGTGCCTGCCGGCGGCGCCGCACGGCACCGGCGCGCCTGGTGCGGAAGGCGCCGCGGCGCACGGCGGCGGCACGCGCATCCTGGTCGTCGACGACAACGTCGACGCGGCCGCCACACTGGCCATGCTGCTGGAGGCGTCCGGCCACGAGGTCGGCATCGAGCACGACCCGTACCGTGCGCTCGAGCACGCGCGCGCCGACCGCCCGGCGGTATGCCTGCTCGACATCGGCCTGCCCGGCATGGACGGCATCGAGCTGGCGCGGCGCCTGCGCGCCCAGCCGGCAACCCGCGACGCCCTGCTGGTGGCCATCACCGGGTATGGCCAGGACAGCGACCGCCGGCGCGCCCTGGACGCCGGCTTCGACCATTACCTCGTCAAGCCGGTCGACCTGGACGTCCTGCGCGGCCTGCTGGCCCGAGCCTCGACGTAACGCGAACATGTCGTGCGCACGTGGTCTACGTGCGCGTTTGCCCCGGCACGTGCAGCGAGCGTGCCAGCAGGTGCCCCGCCAGCCAGCCGCCGGCCAGGCCGCCCAGGTGGGCGGCGTTGTCCGTGTGCGGATACAGGAAGCCCGCCGTCAGGTTGAACAGCAGGAAGGGCAGGATCGAGCCGCGCAGGTCGGCCACGACGGTGGGCGGCACGCCGCTGTTCTCGCGCCGGATGAAGGCCAGCAGGCCGCCGATGATGCCGAAGATGGCGCCCGACGCGCCCACGCTGTTGGCGTGCGGGTTCCACAGCACGCTGGCCATGCTGCCCGCCAGGCCCGCCAGCAGGTAGAGGCAGGCGAAGCGCAGGCTGCCGAAGATCCGCTCGACCAGGCGGCCGACCTGCCACAGCGCGAACATATTGAAGGCCAGGTGCAGCAGGCCGCCGTGCAGGAACATCGACGTGAACAGGCGCCAGGGCTGGCCGTGCAGCGTCAGGCGGCCCACGTTCGACCCCCACTCGACCAGCTGGAACGAACGCAGCATCGCATCGACCTGCGAGCCCCAGCCCAGCACCGTGCGCATGCTGAACGCGCCGGGGCCGTGGCGCTGCAGCCACATCAGGAAGAAGATGCCGATGTTCGCCGCCAGCAGCCCCCAGATCACGGGCGTCGACGGGCTCCAGTAATCGATGCGGTCGTGGAAGACGGCGCGCTCCTGGTAGGCGACCTCGAATTCCGGCGTCCAGCGCGCCGGCAGGCGCTTGGCGATGGCCCGGGCCGCGTCGGCGTCGGCCGCACTGAATCCCACTTCCTGCATGCCTTCCACGCCAACCACGTCGAACAGCACGTCCGGTCCTTCGGTGCGCACGTTGACGATGTCGACCTTGCGCACGCGCTCCTCGGCGCGCGCCGGGAAACGGAACGAGCGGTGGCTGCTGCCGCGCAGGACGAGGAAGTCGGGTTCGACGACGAGCTGGCCCGGCCCCTGGAACAGGAAGGGGTTCGAGGGCCAGTTCTGGCTGCCGCGGTGGAAACGGACGTCGAAGACGTCGCTGCCGTCTTCCGCCATCAGCCGCGCTTGCGCTCGTGCTGCCACAGCACGTCGCTGCCGCCGGCGAAGCGGTTCAGCACGCGCGCCAGCACGAACATCAGGTCGGACAGGCGGTTCACGTACTGGCGCGGCTGCGGGTTGATCGTCTCGCCCGCCGACAGCGCCACGATGCTGCGCTCGGCGCGCCGGCACACGGTGCGGCAGACGTGGGCGAGCGAGGCCGCGCGCGAGCCGGCCGGCAGGATGAATTCCTTCAGCATCGGCAGGTCGGCGTTGTATTGCTCGACGAGGCCGTCCAGGCGCGCCACGTGGTCGTCCTTGATCATCTGGTAGCCGGGAATGCAGAGCTCGCCACCCAGGTCGAACAGGTCGTGCTGGATCGAGACGAGCTGTTCGCGCATGGCCGGCGGCATGTCCTCGCACAGCAGCAGGCCGACGAAGGAATTGAGCTCGTCGACGTCGCCGAGGGCGTGGATGCGCAGGCTGTCCTTGCCGGTGCGGCTGCCGTCGCCCAGGCCGGTGGTGCCGTCGTCGCCCGTGCGGGTCGAGATCTTCGAGAGTCGATTACCCATGGTTGTACCTGCCTTACGAAAAAAGATAGGCGGAGGATACGCCAAATCGATGCAATTGTGCTTACAATCGGTTCATGGTTCCCTCGATTTCAGTCGACCCGACACGCCGGCGCCAGGTCGCCCAGGCCCTGCTTGCCGTGCTGCCCGAGCGCTGCGTGCTGCTCGATCCGGAAGATACGCGCCCCTACGAGTGCGACGGGCTCGCCGCCTACCGCCAGCTGCCGATGATCGTCACGCTGCCGGACAGCGAGGCGCAGGTGCTGGCCATTTTGCGCGTGTGCCGCGAGCTGCAGGTGCCGATCGTGCCGCGCGGCGCGGGCACGGGCCTGTCCGGCGGCGCCCAGCCGATGGCCGACGGCGTCGTGATTTCCACTGCGCGCCTGAACCGCATCCTGCGCGTGGAGCCGTATGCGCGCACGGCCACCGTACAGCCGGGCGTGCGCAACCTCGCGATTTCCGAGGCGGCGGCGCCGTTCGACCTGTACTACGCCCCCGATCCTTCGTCCCAGATCGCCTGCACGATCGGCGGCAACGTCGCCGAGAACTCGGGCGGCGTGCACTGCCTGAAATACGGCCTCACCGTGCACAACGTGCTGCGCGTGCGCGTGTGCACGATCGACGGCGAGGTCGTGGAGCTGGGCGGCGAAGCGCTCGACGCGCCGGGCCTGGACCTGCTGGCCGTGTTCATCGGCTCCGAGGGCATGCTGGGCATCGTCACCGAAGTCACCGTCAAACTGGTGCCCAAGCCGGCGCTGGCCCAGGTCATCATGGCCTCGTTCGACGACGTCGCGGCCGGCGGCGACGCCGTGGCCAGCGTGATCGCGGCGGGCATCATCCCGGCCGGCCTGGAGATGATGGACCGGACGTCCTCGCGCATGGTCGAACCGTTCGTGAAGGCCGGCTACGACCTCGAGGCGGCGGCGATCCTGCTGTGCGAGGCCGACGGCACGGCGCTCGAAGTGGCCGAGGAAATCGAGCGCATGGCGGCCGTGCTGCGCGCGGCCGGCGCCAGCGCCATCACCGTGTCCCAGGACGAGGGCGAGCGCCAGCGTTTCTGGTCCGGCCGCAAGAACGCCTTTCCGGCCGCCGGCCGCATCTCTCCCGACTACTACTGCATGGACGGCACCATCCCGCGCAAGCACCTGGCCCACGTGCTGGAACGCATCGCGCAGATGGAGACGACCTACGGGCTGCGCTGCGCCAACGTGTTCCACGCGGGCGACGGCAATATGCATCCCCTGATCCTGTTCGACGCCAACCAGCCGGGCGAATTCGAACGGGCGGAAGCCTTCGGCGCCGCCATCCTGGCGCTGTGCGTGGAAGTGGGCGGCACCATCACCGGAGAGCACGGGGTGGGCGTGGAAAAGATCGATTCGATGTGCGTGCAGTTCGCGGCCAAGGAGCTGGAGGCCTTCTTCGCCGTCAAGCGCGCCTTCGACCCGGCCATGCTGCTGAACCCGAACAAGGCGATTCCGACGCCGCACCGCTGCGCGGAACTGGGGCGCATGCACGTCCATGGCGGGGCGCTGCCGTTCGCGCACCTGCCGCGCTTCTGAATCGATAAAAAAATGATGGAGACACCATGGTTGAACACTTCCGGGAGCAGGTGCTCGCGGCGGTACACGAGCGCCGCCTGCTGCGCATCCGCGGCGGCGGCAGCAAGGACTGGTATGGCGGCCCGCTCGAGGGCGACGTCCTCGACACGCGCGCGCATGCCGGCATCGTCGACTACGAACCCACCGAACTGGTGATCACGGCGCGCTGCGGCACGCCCCTGGCCGAGGTCGAGGCGGCGCTGGCCGAGCGCGGCCAGATGCTCGCCTTCGAACCGCCGCACTTCGGCGCGCACGCGACCATCGGCGGCGTGGTGGCGAGTGGCCTGTCCGGCCCGCGCCGCGCCAATGCGGGCGCCGTGCGCGACTTCGTGCTGGGCGCGCAGCTCCTCGACGGCAAGGGCGACATATTGAACTTCGGCGGCCGCGTGATGAAGAACGTGGCCGGCTACGACATCCCGCGCCTACTGGCCGGCTCGCTCGGCACGCTTGGCGTGCTGCTGGAGGTGTCGGTGAAGGTATTGCCGCGCACCGTCAGCGAAACCACGCTGCGCTTTGCCATGGACGAGGCGCAAGCCATCCGCAAG
Organism: Massilia sp. YIM B02763; assembly: GCF_030412015.1. GTDB lineage: Bacteria > Pseudomonadota > Gammaproteobacteria > Burkholderiales > Burkholderiaceae_D > Telluria. The sequence goes on from NZ_JASNRD010000005.1 coordinate 30,118, forward strand.
CTGAACGAATGGGGAGGCCGGCCCTTGCCGATTTCCGCCAGCTGCTGGCACGACGGCATGCTGTCGCTGCGCCTGTCCGGCGCGCGCGCCGCCGTCGAGGATGCGCGCCGTACGCTGGGGGGCGCGGTTGTGCCGGATTGCGCGCCGTTCTGGGCGGGCCTGCGCGAGCAGCGCCACGCATTCTTCGACGGCGACATGCCCGTGTGGCGCTTGTCGCTGCCGACCACCGCCGCGGCGCTCGACCTGGGCGCAGGACAGCTGATCGAGTGGGGCGGGGCGCAGCGCTGGCTGCGGGCGCCGGGCGATGCCGGCACGGCGCAGCGCATCCGCAGCGCCGCGGTGACCGCGGGCGGCCATGCCACGCTGTTCCGCGGCGGCGACAAGGCCGTGGGCGTGTTCCAGCCGCTGGCGCCCGCCGTCGCCCGCATCCACGAACGCCTGAAGGCGGGGTTCGACCCGGCCGGTATCTTCAACCGGGGGAGGATGGCCTGACATGCAAACCAATCTCGCCGACTTCATCAAGGACACTCCGGAGGGCATCGAGGCCGACGCGATCCTGCGCGCCTGCGTGCACTGCGGCTTCTGCACCGCCACCTGCCCGACCTACCAATTGCTGGGCGACGAGCTGGATGGCCCGCGCGGCAGGATCTACCTGATCAAGCAGGTGCTGGAAGGGGCGGCGCCCACGCGCAAGACCCAGCTGCACCTGGACCGCTGCCTCACCTGCCGCAACTGCGAGACGACGTGTCCGTCCGGAGTGCGCTACGGCCGCCTGGTCGATATCGGCCGCAAGGTGGTCGAGGCGCGCGTGCCGCGTCCCGCGGGTGAACGCCTCAAGCGCGCGACGCTGAAGGAATTCCTGCCGCGGACCAGCCTGTTCAAGCCCGCGTTCTGGGCCGGACAACTGGCGCGGCCCGTGCTGCCCGCAACCTTGCGCGGCAAGCTGCAGCCGGCGCCCGCCGCCGGCCACTGGCCCACGCGCGCGCATGCGCGCAAGATGCTGGTACTGGAAGGCTGCGTGCAGCCGGCGATGGCACCCAACGTCAATGCCGCCACGGCGCGCGTGCTCGATGCGCTCGGCGTGCAATTGCTGGCGGCGCCGCGTGCCGGCTGCTGCGGCGCCGTGCGCTTCCACATGAACGACCAGGACGGCGGCCTGGCCGACATGCGCCGCAACGTCGATGCCTGGTGGCCGTACGTGGAGCAGGGCATCGAGGCGATCGTGATGACGGCGTCCGGCTGCGGCGTGACGGTCAAGGACTACGGCCACCTGCTGGCCCACGATCCGGCCTATGCGGACAAGGCCGCGCGCATCGCCGCGCTGACGAAGGACTTGTCCGAGATCGTGTGCGACTTCGAAGGCGAGATCGCCGCACGCCTGGCCGGCCGCATCCACGAGCGCGTCGCCTTCCACCCGCCGTGCACGCTGCAGCACGGCCAGCGCATCCGCGGCAAGGTCGAGGGCGTGCTGCGCGCGGCCGGCGTCGACGTCGTGCTGTGCGCGGAAAGCCACCTGTGCTGCGGCTCGGCCGGCACCTATTCCGTGCTGCACCCCGAGCTGGCGCAGCAGCTGCGCGACCGCAAGCTGGCCAACCTGGAAGCGACCGGGGCGCGGGAAATCGTGTCCGCCAATGTCGGTTGCATCGGACATCTGCAGTCGGGGACGGCGACGCCCGTGTCGCATTGGATCGAGTTTGTTGACAGGGCAATGGCGAGGGCACAGGCCTGAAGAGGGCGCCGACGCGAAAACCGGCACCGTGGTAGCATCGGCGCCCGGATTTTTGCAATTGGAGGCTTCCGTGAGTTTCGTGTTTCGGCTGATTTCCCAGGACGAGGATGCGGCGCCGTCGGTCGCGTTCCAGGACAGCATCAGTCCCGGCTACGTGCCCTTGTGGGAAGAGGTCGGCGTCTACGATGCGCTGTACAACAGCGACGGCCGCGAGGCGCGCGAGATCTCGCGTGCGATCGCCTACGGCGTGGACAAGCTGGTCGACGACGAGTCGCTGGGGCGGCTGCTGCCGCGTTCGTGCAGGCTGGAGGAGGCGATCCGCTTCCTCGAGAATGTGCACCGCGGCTGTACGATTCATTCGTCGGCGCGGGTCGAGACCCGGTAGCCCGCTCCCCGTCGCCCCTGCGAAGGCAGGTGCCCAATTTTTGTCGAGGCTGCGGTAGCGCGTGCAGAAATTGGGTCCCTGCCTTCGCAGGGACGACGGTCAGTCATTCCGACCACCTTCGCTTCATGACCAAATCCACCACGACCCTCACCGGCGAGACGATCTCGCGCCCACGCATCGAAGCCCTGCTGGCCGACGACCAGCTCATCATGCTCGACGAGTGCGACCTCTCCGGCGCCGATCTGTCGCGCCTGGACCTGCAGGATTGCAGCTTCCGTAATTGCGCGCTCGCCGAAGCGTCGTTCTACGCCGCGAAGCTCGGCCGCACGCGCTGGCAGCGCTGCCGCGGCGGCCATGCCGATTTCGAGTCGGCCGACCTGGTCGACGCCCGCTTCGAATCCTGCGACCTGAACAACGCCAGCTGGCGCCGCGCCAAGCTGGCTTCCGCGCGCTACCGCGGCTGCAAGCTGACAGGGTCCCAATTCGAGGAGGTCGGCCAGCTCGGCCTCACCTTCGAGGATTGCCTGCTGGTCGGCGCCGACCTGCGCCGCATGTCCTTCCGCAAGGCCACGCTGAACTGCCTGGATTTCTCGGATGCCGATTTGTCCGGCTGCGATTTCCGCGACGCCGTGTTCGAGAACGCCAGCCTGCGCGACGCCCACATCAAGGACACACGCTTCGACGGCGCCGACCTGCGCGAGGCGGATCTCGGCGGCCTGAAGTTGTCCAACGCGAAGCAGTTCGCCGGCGCGACCATCTCCCCGCGCCAGGCGGCGGAGCTGGTGCGCACGATGGGCCTGAATGTCGTATGAAGCGCGTCGCGTGATCGGATCGCTGTAGTAATATTACACTCCCATAACATTGCCGGATCGTCAGCGAATCCGGCTGGACAGGAGTGAGACAGATGCGTATCCGATTGCTTGCCGTGGCTGCGGTGTTTACAAGTTACATGGCTGCTTCCGCCGCCTGGGCCCAACAGGTCGTCGCCAGCGCGACCTCGCCGAACGGCGCGTTGAGCGTGGACGTGCAGCTCGACCCGATGGGCAAGCTCGGCTACGACGTCAAGCGCAAGGGCAAGGAAGTCATCGGCCTGTCGCGCCTGGGCTTCAACCTGGCCAACACCCATAAGCTGGACGGCGGCTTCAGCGTGCGCGACAGCCGCACCAGCGAGCATGACGACACTTGGGAGCAACCGTGGGGCGAGCGCCGCTACGTGCGCAACCACTACCGCGAGCTGCGCGTCGAGGTCGAGCAGAAGAACCGCGACAAGCGCGGCCTCGTTGTCGTCTTCCGCATCTACGACGACGGCGTCGGCTTCCGCTACGAATTCCCGTCGCAGCCGCAATTGAAGGACGTCGAGATCACCGACGAGTTGACCGAATTCGTCGTCGCCCAGCCCGCCACCGCCTGGTGGATCCCCGCCGGCGAGCTGCCCGGCCTGGAAGAGCTGGTGCAGAAGGCGCCGCTGAAGGAAATCGGCACCGCCAACACCCCGCTGACCGTGCGCCTGGACGACGGCACCCACATCGCCTTCCACGAGGCGGCGCTGGTCGACTACGCGTCGATGTGGGTGCGCAAGGTCGAGGGGCAGAAGCTGCGTGCCCAGCTCGTGCCGTCGTCCATGGGGCCCGCCGTCGTGCGCCACGGCGCCTTCACGACGCCGTGGCGCACGATGCGCATCGCCGACGACGCGGCCGGCCTGTACATGTCGGACCTGGAACTCAACCTGAACGAGCCGAACAAGCTGGGCGACGTCTCGTGGGTCAAGCCGTCGAAATTCGTCGGCGTGTGGTGGGGCATGCACCTGCAGCAGACGACCTGGAACGCGGGACCGAAGCACGGCGCCACCACCGACAACACGAAAAAATACATCGACTTCGCCGCGCAGAACGGCTTCCGCGGCGTGCTGGTCGAGGGCTGGAACCAGGGCTGGGAAAGCGACTGGGGACACGGCGGCGCCGACTTCAGCTTCACGAAGGCGTACCCGGACTTCGACCTGCCGGTCTTGTCCGCGTATGCGAAGCAGAAGGGCGTGCGCCTGATCGGCCACCACGAGACGGGCGGCAACCTCGTCGCCTACGAAAAGCAGATGGACGATGCGTATAAACTGTATGCCAAGTACGGCGTGGACAGCGTCAAGTCCGGCTATGTGCACGAGGCGGGTACCATGCTGTTCCCGGGGGCGGACGGCAAGCCGCACTATGGCAACTACGATTCGCAGGAGGGCGTGCGCCACTTCCTGAAGGCCGTGACGGAAGCGGCGCGCTACAAGATCGCCGTCGACACCCATGAGCCGATCAAGGACACGGGCCTGCGCCGCACCTATCCGAACTGGCTGTCGCGCGAAGGCGCGCGCGGCGTCGAATACAACGCCTGGGGCAACCCGCCGAACCCCGTCGACCACGAGGCCAAGCTGGTGTTCACGCGCATGCTGAGCGGCCCGATGGACTATACGCCGGGCGTCCTGAGCCTCGTCGGCGCCGACAACAAGGTGTTCAATTCGACGCAGGCCAAGCAACTCGCCAACTTCGTCGTGATCTATTCCCCCATCGTGATGGCGGCCGATATCCCGGAAAACTACGCCAAATACCCGAAGGCCTTCAAGTTCATCAAGGACGTGCCGACCGACTGGGCCGACACGCGCGTGATCAACGGCGCCGTGGGCGAGTACGTGACGATGGCGCGCAAGGACCGCAAGTCCGACGACTGGTACGTCGGCGCCGTCACCGACGCCAATGCGCGCACCCTGGCGCTGCCGCTGGCCTTCCTCGACAAGGATAAACAGTATGTGGCGGAGATCTACCGCGACGGCGATGCCGCCGACTACCGCAACGCGCACCGCTTCGACCTCGTGGTCGAGACGAAGGCAGTGACGGCGAAGGACACGCTGCAACTGAAGCTGGCGCCGGGCGGCGGGCAGGCGATCAGGATCGTGCCGAAGAAGTAAGCGCACCCGCTCGTCGTTGCCGCCCGCGCGCACTGCTGTCCGGAATATCGTTCGCGAAAAAATGCACCGTCATTCCCGCGCAGGCGGGAATCCATACTGAGCAACCGGATTCCGTATGTTGAATACGCCCCGGCGTTTACAAGGACCGACTTTGGCGCCTCAGCATGGATTCCCGCCTGCGCGGGAACGACGAGCTACTGCTGCAACGCCTTCTCGATATCCCCCGCAATGTCTTCCGGCTTCGTGGTCGGCGCATACCGGTGCAGCACGCGCCCGTCGCGCCCGACGAGGAACTTGGTGAAGTTCCACTTGATCGCCTCGGTGCCCAGCACGCCCGGGGCGCTTTCCTTCAAATGCTTCCACAGCGGATGCGCGCCGTCGCCGTTGACGTCGACCTTGGCGAATATGGGAAAGCTCACGCCGTAGTTCTTTTCGCAGAAGGCGCCGATCTCGGCCTCGTCGCCGGGTTCCTGGTGGCCGAACTGGTTGCAGGGGAAGCCCAGGATCTCCAGGCCGCGCGCGTGCAGTTCACGGTAGACCTTTTCCAGCCCCTGGTATTGCGGCGTGAAGCCGCATTTGCTGGCCGTGTTTACGACCAGCAGCACCTTGCCGCGGTACTGAGCCAGGTCCACCGGTTTGCCGTCGAGGGAGGTGGCCTGGAAATCGAATACGTTCATCGTCGTCTCCTGCTTCGAGTTGATTCAAAGGCAAGAGTGTACGTCAAAGCGGGGCACCCGTTGTGGGGCGTGCCGACCACGCGATCAAACGATGCCGAGATGCTCCGTCCCCGCCGAGAAATCGCGGTTCTTCGCGTGCTTGCTGTTGAGCTTGATGTTCAGGCGCAGGTCGTTGACGGAGTCGGCGTTGCGCAGCGCGTCCTCGTAGCTGATCTTGTCCGCCTCGTACAGGTCGAACAGCGCCTGGTCGAAGGTCTGCATGCCGAGTTCGCGCGACTTCTTCATGATCTCCTTGATCTCGTGGACTTCGCCCTTGAAGATCAGGTCGGAGATCAGCGGGGAGTTCAGCAGGATCTCGATGGCGACCACGCGGCCCTTGGCTTCCTTTTTCGGGATCAGGCGCTGCGAGACGAGGCCCTTCAGGTTCAGCGACAGGTCCATCAGCAGTTGCTGGCGCCGTTCCTCGGGGAAGAAGTTGATAATGCGGTCGAGCGCCTGGTTGGCGCTGTTGGCATGCAGCGTGGCCAGGCACAAATGGCCCGTCTCGGCGAAGGCGATCGCGTGTTCCATCGTTTCGCGGTCGCGGATCTCGCCGATCTGGATCACGTCCGGGGCCTGGCGCAGCGAGTTCTTCAGCGCGGCCTCGAAGCTGTCCGTGTCGACGCCCACTTCGCGCTGCGTGATCACGCAGTTGCGGTGCGGGTGCACGAATTCGACGGGGTCCTCGATCGTGATGATGTGGCCGTAGCTGTTTTCGTTGCGGTAGCCGACCATCGCCGCCAGCGTCGTCGACTTGCCCGAGCCCGTGGCGCCGACCATGATGACGAGGCCGCGCTTGGTCATGACGACGTCCTTCAGCACATCCGGCAGTTCCAGGTCCTCGAACTTCGGGATCGTGGTGGTGATCACGCGCAGCACCATGCCCACGGCGCCCATCTGCATGAATGCGGAGACGCGGAAGCGTCCCAGGTCGCCGGGGCTGATGGCGAAGTTGGCTTCCTTGGTCAGCTCGAAGCCGGCAGCCTGCTTGTCGTTCATGATGGCGCGCGCCAGGTCGGCCGTGTGCGAGGCCGACAGGGACTGGCTCGACACGGGCGTCATGCGGCCGTCGACCTTGATCGCGGGCGGGAAGCCGGACGTGATGAACAGGTCCGAGCCGCCTTTCGCCACCATCAGGCGCAGCAGGTCGAACATGAATTTGGCGGCCTGGTCGCGTTCCATGTCAGTCCTTAACCCGGGAAGTTCTCGGGGATCTTGGCGGCGGCGCGCGCGGCGCTCGATGAGATCACGTTGCGGCGCACGAGGTCCGTCAGGTTCTGGTCCAGCGTCTGCATGCCCACGTTCGAGCCGGTCTGGATCGCCGAATACATCTGCGCGATCTTCGCTTCGCGGATCAGGTTGCGGATGGCCGGCGTGCCGATCATGATCTCGTGCGCGGCCACGCGGCCGGAGCCGTCCTTGGTCTTGAGCAGCGTCTGCGAGATCACGGCCTGCAGCGACTCCGACAGCATCGCGCGCACCATTTCCTTTTCCTCGGCCGGGAACACGTCGACGATGCGGTCGATGGTCTTGGCGGCGGACGAGGTGTGCAGCGTGCCGAACACCAGGTGGCCCGTCTCGGCGGCCGACAGCGCCAGGCGGATCGTCTCCAGGTCGCGCAGCTCGCCGACCAGGATCGCGTCCGGGTCTTCGCGCAGGGCCGAGCGCAGCGCGTTGTTGAAGGACAGCGTGTGCGGGCCCACTTCGCGCTGGTTGATCAGGCACTTCTTCGATTCGTGCACGAACTCGATCGGGTCCTCGATGGTGAGGATGTGGCCGTACTCGTTTTCGTTCATGTGGTTGACCATGGCGGCCAGCGTCGTCGACTTGCCCGAGCCGGTAGGGCCCGTCACCAGCACGAGACCGCGCGGCTTCAGCGCCAGCTCGGCGAAGATCTTCGGCGCGTTCAATTCTTCCAGCGACAGGATCTTGGACGGAATCGTGCGCATGACGGCCGAGGCGCCCCGTTCCTGGTTGTAGGCGTTCACGCGGAAGCGGGCCAGGCCCGGAATGGCGAACGAGAAATCGCACTCCAGCATCTCTTCGTACTGCTTGCGCTGGCCGTCGTTCATGATGTCGTAGATCATGCCGTGCACGTCCTTGTGCTCCAGCGGCGGCAGGTTGATGCGGCGCACGTCGCCATGCACGCGGATCATCGGCGGCAGGCCGGCCGACAGGTGCAGGTCCGACGCCTTGTTTTTAACGGAGAAGGCAAGCAGTTCCGAGATGTCCATTCGCTATAATCCTTGTGCCCTTGGATAGCCTGTCCGACAAGGGCGCGTGTAACCGAAAAATATTTCCTACAGAAAACCATTATGTCCACAATCGCCGCCAACTTGCAAGCTGTCGAAGCGACAATCGAGGCCGCCTGCCAGGCCGCCGGAAGGGCGCGTTCGACGGTGCGTTTGCTGGCCGTCTCGAAGACCTTCCCTGCGGAAGCGGTGCTCGAGGCGCTCGCCACGGGGCAGCGCGCCTTCGGCGAAAACTATGTGCAGGAAGGCGTCGACAAGATCGCCGCTGTCGCAAAAGCGCGACCCGAGCTGGTGCTCGAATGGCATTTCATCGGTCCGATCCAGAGCAACAAGACCCGTCCCATCGCGGCGAACTTCGACTGGGTGCACACGGTCGACCGTCTCAAGATCGCCCAGCGCCTGTCGGAGCAGCGTCCGCCCGAGCGCGGCCCGCTCGACATCTGCCTGCAGGTGAACATCAGCGGCGAAGCGAGCAAGAGCGGCGTGGCCGCCGACGAGCTGCCTGCGCTGGCCCGGGCCGTGGTGGCGCTGCCCAATCTGCGCCTGCGCGGCCTGATGGCGATCCCGGAGCCGCAGGCCGACCCGGCGCTGCAGCGCGCGCCGTTCGCCCGCCTGCGCGCGCTGGCCGATGAACTCGCGGCCGCCGGCATCCCCGTCGACACGCTGTCGATGGGCATGTCGGGCGACATGGGCGCGGCCATCATGGAAGGCGCGACCATCGTGCGCGTGGGCAGCGCCATCTTCGGCGCGCGCCATTACGAATAGCATCGGCAACAGCCATCAGCGAACAGGAGCACCATGAAGATCAGTTTCATCGGCGGCGGCAACATGGCCACCGCCCTCATCGCGGGCCTCGCCGGCGCCGTCGCGCAGGCACAGGACATCCACGTGGTCGATCCGAACCCGGAAGCGCTGGAGCGCCTGCGCGCGAGCTATGGCGTGACGACGGCGCCCGACATCGGCGCCGGGGTCGCGGCCAGCGACGTGATCGTGCTGGCGGTGAAGCCGCAGCAGATGCGCGACGTCGCGCTCCACTTGCAGTCGCAGCTGGGCAACCGTCCGCTGCTGCTGTCGATCGCCGCCGGCATCCGCGGCGCCGACCTGTCGCGCTGGCTGAACGGCTACGGCGCCATCGTGCGCACGATGCCGAACACGCCGGCGCTGATCGGCCAGGGCGTCACGGGCATGGTCGCGATGGCCGGCGTGAGCGCGGCACAGAAGGAAGCCGCCGACAGCGTCATGCGCGCCGTCGGCCGCACCGTGTGGCTGGACGAGGAAAGCCTGATCGATCCGGTGACGGCGGTGTCGGGCAGCGGCCCGGCCTATGTGTTCTACTTCCTCGAGGCGATGCAGCAGGCGGCCGTCGAGATGGGCCTGTCGGCCGAGCAGGGCAAGGCGCTGGCGCTGGCCACCTTCACGGGCGCGGCCCAGCTGGCGGCGCAGTCGGACGACAGCGTGGAAGTGCTGCGCCAGCGCGTCACGTCCAAGGGCGGGACGACGCATGCGGCCATCACGAGCATGGAAGCGGCGGGCGTGAAGGAGGCGATCGTCGCGGCCATGAAGGCGGCGGCGGCGCGGGGCAGAGAGTTGGGTGAGGAATTGGGTAACGCCAACTGAAGCGTTGGCTTTAAAACCGTCGTCCCTGCGCAGGCAGGGACCCAATGTAGCGCTGACGCTACTCGAAATTGGGTCCCTGCCTGCGCAGGGACGACGTTGTTTCAGGGCGCGTGTTTGCGTCTAGCGCCGGAACTGCCGCACGACCCCCAGCACGTTGCGGGCCATGCTCATGCCCGTCATGACGGTGCCGGCCAGCGCCGCGATGGTCTTGCGCCGCGCCAGCATCACGCCCAGCATGGCGGCGGCCGAGGCCAGCACCGCCTTCTTGTGGCCGACGACGAAGCCGGCCACCGGATGGCCGAGGGCGTTCGACGGGCGCAGCGCCAAAACGGCGTCGGCCAGTTCGGCGCGTTCCTCGGCGCAGCGCGAGATCAGTTCCAGGCGGCGTTGGGCGAGCGATGGCTTATTCATGGACGGCTCCCGGCACGGTCGGTGCGTGGGCTGCGGCATTCGCAGCGGCATTCGCTTCGGCATGCGCCTCGGCATCGCGGATGGCCGCGGCCTGGCGCACGTAGTCGACGTCCTTGCGCAGTTCGGCCAGCGTGGCCGCCAGCAGCGGCGGCTTCGCGTTCAGGGACGAGCGCACCTTCAGCAGCATCAGCAGGGCCACCACGACGAACAGGATCGCCATGCCGGCCGTGGCCTGCAGCGGGTAGGTGTCCCAGAACAGCAGGATCACGAAGAAGGCGCCGAGCATGAAGCCGGCTGCCAGCAGGAACACGGCCAGCACGGCCAGGGCGACGTGGCCCAGCATGCGGCGCGCGTCTTCCTGGAACTCGACCGCGGCCAGTTCGAGGCGCGTGCCGACCATGGTTGCCAGCGTCGAGGCTGCGCGGCCCGCGGCCGCGAAGATCGCCATTATTTACGGGCGATCAGCATGCCCAGCACGACACCGATCGCGGTGCCCAGGCCGACGGCCTTCCACGGATTTTCCTTGACGTATTCGTCGGTGGCCTTGGCGGCGACCTTGGTCTTCTCGACCACGGCTTCTTCCAGGTGGATGATGTTTTCCTTGGCCGACACGAGGGTGCGCTCGAACTTGGCCTTGGCCGCCTTGAACTCCTCGCCCGTCAGGTGGCCGCTGTGGCGCAGCCAGGCTTCGGCGTCGTGGACGACGTTCTTCAGGTCGGACAGCAACTGGTCGCGCGTGCCGGTCTGGGTGGGGATTTTTTCCATCATGGGTGGGCCTCTCTGTTGGCTATGGTGTATTGGACAATATTATCCTAAAGCATAGTCTAGCGCGACACCGAAGAATAGTGCGGCACCCAACCAATTGTTATGGCGGAAAGCCTTGAAGCACAGCATGCGGTCGCGTCCGCGGATCAGCGTGTAGTGGTAGAGGGCCATCGCCGCCGCCACGGCCACGCCGGCCACGAACCACCAGCGCAGGCCCAGCATCCAGCCGCAGGCGAGGTCGATGCCCAGCGCCGCCGCATAGCACAGCATGATGGCGGCCACGTCGTAGCGGCCGAAGGTGATGGCGGACGTGCGGATGCCGATCTTGAGGTCGTCGTCGCGGTCGACCATCGCATATTCCGTGTCGTAGGCCACCGACCAGAACACGTTCGCCGCCAGCAGCCACCAGGCCACGGCCGGCACCTGGCCCTGCACGGCGGCGAAGGCCATCGGGATGCCGAAGCCGAACGCGATGCCGAGGTAGGCCTGGGGGATCGCGAAGAAGCGCTTGAAATAGGGATAGCTGCCGGCGACGATCACGGCCACCACGGACAGCTGCTTGGTCAGCGCGTTCAGCGGCAGGATCAGCAGGAAGGAGACGATGGCCAGCACGGCCGCCACCATCAGCGCTTCCCAGCCCTTGATCCGGCCGCTGGTCAGCGGGCGGTCGACGGTGCGCTTGACGTGGCGGTCGAAGTCGCGGTCGGCGTAATCGTTGATGGCGCAGCCGGCCGAGCGCATCAGCGCCGTGCCCAGCACGAAGATGGTGAGGATCACGGGATCGGGATGGCCATCGGAAGCCATCCACAGTGCCCACAGCGTGGGCCACAACAGCAGCAGGATGCCGATGGGCTTGTCGGCCCGGACGAGGCGGAAGTACAGCGCCAGCTTGTTCATGAGGGAATTCGGAGTGAAGATCTGCAAATCCGAATTGTAGCGTGTGCCGCTCGCGACTCGACACTCAGCCGTCATCCCCGCGGAGGCGGCGATCCATGCTGAGGCGCCAAAGTCGGTATCCTGAGCAGATTCGGGTATCTCACATGGTCCGGCTTCTGATGCTGGGCATGGGTTCCCGCCTGCGCGGGAACGACGGGTGGAGGCTTCAGGCCGCAGCTTGCAGCTGCACCATCTCCACGCCCGGCAGATTGCACTCCGCCACCGCATTGACCACCGCGTCGATGGCCGCGCGGCGCGTGAAGCTCTTGCGCCAGACGATGACCACGCGGCGCGACGGCGCCGGCTCCTGGAAGGGGACGAAGGTCAGCATGCCGTTCGGGTCCTTCATGTCCGGCACCGAGGCGCGCGGCAGCACGGTCAGGCCGATGCCGCTCGCGACCATGTGGCGGATCGTCTCCAGCGACGAGCCTTCGAAGGTGCGCTGCATGCCGTTGCCGGGGTTCGACGAGAAGCGTGCCATTTCCGGGCACACTTCCAGCACCTGGTCGCGGAAGCAGTGGCCCGTACCCAGCAGCAGCATGGTTTCGCTCTTGAGATCCTCGGCCGAGATCTCCTTGCGCTTGGCCCAGGCGTGGTCCTTGGGCATGGCCACGACGAAGGGCTCGTCGTACAGCGCCTGCACGGCCATGCCGTGTTCCGGCAGCGGCAGCGCCATGATGGCGGCGTCCAGCTCGCCCTGGCGCAGCAGGTCCAGCAGCTTGACCGTGAAATTCTCCTGCAGCACCAGCGGCATCTGCGGCACGTTCTCGATCAGGTTCTTCACCAGCGGCGGCAGCAGGTAGGGGCCGACGGTATAGATGACGCCCAGGCGCAGCGGGCCGGACAGCGGGTCCTTGTTCTGCTTGGCCAGCTCCTTGATGGCGGCCGTCTGTTCCAGCACGCGTTCGGCCTGGGCCACGATCTGGGCGCCCAGCGGCGTCACGGAGACTTCCGAGCCGCCGCGCTCGAACAGGGTGACGCCCAGCTCGTCCTCCAGCTTCTTGATGGCGACGGACAGCGTGGGCTGGGCAACGAAACAGGCTTCCGCCGCGTGCCCGAAATGGCGTGCGCGGGCGACGGCGACGATGTACTTCAGTTCGGTCAGGGTCATGGTCGAAATCAGGGATGCGAGCCGTGTCTCGATGAACACGTTTGCCGCAGATTTAGGCAGATGCGCACTATTTTACCGTCAAAGCTGCCGATATAATGGACTGGCCTGGCAATGTTGCCATGTATTAATAGAGAATCCACGATGTCCTCGACCTTCGGCCCGGAACAAGCCCAGGCCTATATGCACAAGCTGCTGGCCGTCATGCACCAGCAGGGCGGTTCCGACCTGTTCATCTCGGCCGACTTCCCGCCCAGCATGAAGCACCAGGGCGCGATGAAGCCGCTGAGCGGCCAGCGCCTGACGGGCGAGGTGACGCGCGCGCTGGCGCTGGCCCTGATGAACGAGCGCCAGCGCGCCGAGTTCGAGGCCGAGATGGAGTGCAATTTCGCCATCTCGCTGCCGGGCGTGTGCCGCTTCCGCGTCAATGTCTTCGTGCAGCAGCAGAGCGTGGGCATGGTGGTGCGCACGATCGCCTCCGAGATCCCGACCTTCGAGAAGCTCGACCTGCCCGAGGTGCTGAAGGACGTCGTGATGACCAAGCGCGGCCTCGTGCTGGTCGTGGGCGGCACCGGCTCCGGCAAGTCGACCACGCTGGCGGCGATGATCGACTACCGCAACAGCCATTCCGCCGGCCACATCATCACGGTCGAGGATCCGGTCGAATACGTCCACAAGAACAAGAACTGCCTCGTCACGCACCGCGAGGTCGGCGTCGACACGCTGTCCTGGCACAACGCGCTGAAGAACACGCTGCGCCAGGCGCCGGACGTGATCCTGATCGGCGAGATCCGCGACACCGAGACGATGGAACACGCGATCGCCTTCGCCGAGACGGGCCACCTGTGCCTGGGCACGCTGCACGCGAACAATGCCAACCAGACGATGGACCGCATCGTCAACTTCTTCCCCGAGGAACGCCGCCCGCAGCTGCTGATGGACCTGTCCGCGAACCTGCGCGCCATCGTCTCGCAGCGCCTGGTGCGCACCGAGGACGGCAAGGGCCGCAAGGCCGCCATCGAGATCCTGCTGAACACGCCGACCATCGGCGAGATGATCCTGAAGGGGAACTTCCACAGCATCAAGGAGATCATGCAGAAGTCGCGCGAACTCGGCATGTGCACGTTCGACCAGGCCCTGTACGACCTCTACAACGCGGGCTTCATCGGCTACGACGAGGCGATCCGCAACGCCGACTCCGCCAACGGCCTGCGCCTGCAGATCAAGCTGTCGGGCGAACGGCAAGCCCCCGGAGAGGGCGCCGCCAGGCCGGCCGAGCTCTCGATGCTGATGGACGAGCCGGACGACGAGGCACCCAAGGCAACCTAACCTACGTCGTCCCTGCGAAGGCAGGGACCCAATTTCGCGCGCCGAAGCCGTACCGCCCAAGCCGCCACGACACCAACCATGCCCACTTTCGAACAAAAAATCACCACCCGCGCCGACCTCCCCGCGCGCATCGCCCAACTCCCGCAACCCGTCGTGCTGACCAACGGCGTGTTCGACATCCTGCACCGCGGCCATGTGACCTACCTGGCGCAGGCGCGCGAACTGGGCGCCTCGCTCGTCGTCGCCGTCAACACGGACGCGTCCGTGAAACGCCTGGGCAAGGGCGACGACCGCCCGCTGAACACGATGGCCGACCGCATGGCCGTGCTGGCCGCGCTGGAATCGGTGAGCCTGGTCGTCGACTTCGACGAGGACACGGCGCTGCAGGTGGTGCAGGAAGCGCGTCCCGGCATCTACGCCAAGGGCGGCGACTACGTGATGGACCAGATCCCGGAAGGGAAGGAAGTGATCGCCCAGGGCGGCAAGGCCGTCGCGATCGATTTCGCGCACGACCGCTCGACCACCAGGCTGGTGGCGAAGATCCGCCAGTTCGGCGGCTGAGCGCTCGCGCCGGAACCGCGCGGCGGGCGCGCGGTCGAACGGAGGCGCCCCGTCGAGCCGGCGCTGAAAGGATGCCGCATGAAGTTCCTTGTCGTACTGCTCGCCGGTGCATTGGCTGCCTGCCAGGCATGGCAAGCGAATGCGCCGGCACATCAAGGTGCCGAAACCGGCGCTGGAATGGGTGCCGGATCAAGTACCGGATCGAGCGGCGCGGCCGGTTCGGCAACGGCGTCGGGCGAGGGGGAGCATGCAGCCATGAGCGGCCACCACGCGATGTGCACGTTCAACCAGCGCCTCCAGCGTGCGCGCACACCCGAAGAGCGCCAGGCCATCCTGGCCCAGGCCATGCCGGACATGCTGCCGGAAGAGCGCGAGCAGCACCTCCTGACGATGCAGCGCCAGTGCCGATGAGCCGGAGCGTCAGCCGCCGCCCGCATAGCCGTTCTGGCGCCACGCTTCGTAGACGACCACGGCGACCGTGTTCGACAGGTTGAGGCTGCGGTTCCCCGGCATCATCGGCAGGCGGATGCGCTGCGCCGGCGGGAACGACTCGCGCAGCGCCGGGTCGAGTCCGCGCGATTCGGCGCCGAACACGAACACGTCGCCCGGCTGGAAGGCGACATCGGCGAACGGGGCCGAGCCGTGCGTGGTCATCGCGAACATGCGGCTGGCGTCCGGCTTGGCGTCGGCCAGGAACGCATCCCAGTTCTTGTGCACCTTCATGGTGGCGTAATCGTGGTAATCGAGGCCGGCGCGGCGCATCTTGGCATCGTCGAGCGGGAAGCCGAGCGGTTCGATCAGGTGCAGCTGGGCGCCCGTGTTGGCGCACAGGCGGATGACGTTGCCCGTGTTGGGCGGGATTTCTGGTTCGACCAGGACTACGTGAAACACAATTTCTCCTTCTTCCTTCAATCATGAGGCGGCGTACGCGCGAACACGAGGTTCGTCACGCGCGCCGCGCCGAATCGCTTGAGCGTCGCCGCCAGTTCGCCCAGCGTGTGGCCGCTCGTCATGACGTCGTCGACGAGGCCGACGTGGCGGCCCGCCACCAGGTCCGGGTCCGTCACGGCGAACGCGCCGCGTACGTTGCGTCCGCGCTGGGCCGGTGCGACGCCGGACTGCGCGACCGTCTCCAGCGTGCGCGCCGCCAGCCGCGGATGCAATGCTACCCCGAGCGCCCCGGCCAGCGGGCGCGCGATTTCCAGCGCCTGGTTGAAGCCGCGCCCGGCCAGCCGCTCCGCGCCCAGCGGCACGGGACACAGCAGGTCGGGCAGGACCAGGTCGCCACGGGCCAGCACGGCATCCCTCAGCATGCGCGCGCACCACGGTGCCAGCGCGAGGCGGGCGCCGAATTTCAACTGCAGCACGAGCTGGTCGAGCGGGGCCGCGTAGTCGGCGGCGGCGACCGTGGCGTCGAAGGCGGGCGTGTCCGATAGACATGCGCCGCATATACCGTCGTCCCGGCGCAGGCCGGGACCCAAGTCTGCATGCGCCACTGGCGACGCAAGATTGGGTCCCGGCCTGCGCCGGGACGACGGGGTGTCCGGCAGCGGATTCGCGCAGCGCGCGCAGCGTACCCGCGGCAACACGTACGCCGCCTGGCATCCCGCGCACACGACCCCGTCGCAGCCGCCTCCGCACAAGGCGCATACCGACGGCAGCAGCGCGTTCAGCAGCGCCCGCGGCCAGCGGCGCCGGCGCACGGAAGCGGGCAGGGACAGTCGGTCGCTCATCGGCTTAATTACTGACAACCATGTACACTGCCGCCATTATCCCATTTGACAGCCGTTGACCATGGTTTCGCCCCAAGCCTCTTCCAAATTGAGCGCGCCCATCGACCTGATGCGCGTGCGCCAGATGTTCAACGATCCGGCCCGGACCGCCCGCTCGGACTTCCTGCGCCGCGAGGTCGCCAGCCGCATGTTCGACCGGCTCGCGCTCGTGAAGACGGCGCCGCGCCACGTGCTCGACGCCGGCTGCGGCAGCGGCGCCGACATCGCCCAGCTGCAGAAGATGTATCCGGCGGCCCAGGTGCTCGGGCTGGATTCGGCGCCGGCCGCGCTGGCCGAGGCGGCGCGCGCCACCCAGGCGCCCCGTTCGCTGCTCAGCCGCCTGCTGCCGGCCAAGGCGGGCGTCGACCTCGTCTGCGGCGACTTCGGCCAGCTGCCGTTCGGGGCGAATTCGCTCGACCTGGTGTGGTCGAACCTGGCGCTGCACTGGCATCCGCAGCCGGACCGCGTGTTCGCCGAATGGCGCCGCGCACTGCGCGTGGAGGGCCTGCTGATGTTCTCCACTTTCGGGCCGGACACCTTCCGCGAGCTGCGCAGTGCGTTCGCTGCGATGGACGCGGCGCCGCACACGCTGCCCTTCGTCGACATGCACGACTTCGGCGACCAGCTGGTGGAAGTCGGCTTCACCACGCCCGTCATGGACATGGAACAGATCACCGTCACCTACGACACGGCGGAAGCGCTGCTGGCCGACGTGCGCGCCTTCGGCGGCAATCCGCTCGACACGCGCGGCCGCGGCCTCGCCGGACGGGCGGCCTGGCGGCGCATGCTGGACGCGCTGGAAGCGCAGCGGCGCCCCGACGGCAAGCTCGGCTTGACCTTCGAGGTGATCTACGGCCACGCATTCCGGCCCGCGCCCAAGACGACGGCGGCGGGAGAATCCATCGTGCGCTTCCAGCCGCGTACCCCGCCAAAAGAGCGATGATGCGGCGGAGATTTTCCTTGAATAAAAATTAGCCATTTCAGTATAATCAATGACACTTTTTTCGCGCGGAGCCGTAAAAAAGCACAAAAAATAGGCAGCTCCAGCAGCTTGCAGTCAACCTGTTGCAGCAACATCAAGTCAGCAAAAAAGCCGCCGCCATCGCATGGTGCCCCACGAGGACCGGAGGGCGGAGGAGATAAGGATTTCGGAGCGGCAGCAGTTCGTTCATGGAATTGCCGACCGTTTAAGAAAATTCACTTTTTTTGGGTGGTTGGGGACAACATGACTTATGCAAAGCGATTGAAAGCGTCGGTGGCAGTGCTCGCGTCGTCGGTCGCGGTGCCTGTGCTGGCGGCGGATCCCGTCGTCACCGGGCGGCCGCTGGAGCACCAGTTGAACATGCAGGCGCCCGTCACGGGCATCGGGGCCTATATCTACAGCCTGCACAACTGGATGATGATCGTCTGCCTGGTCATCTTCATCGGCGTGTTCGGCGTCATGTTCTATTCGGTGTTCAAGCACCGCAAATCCCTGGGCCACAAGCCCGCCACCTTCCATGAATCCACCGCCGTCGAAATCGCCTGGACGGTCGTTCCGTTCCTGATCGTGATCGGCATGGCGCTGCCCGCCACCCACGCCGTGGTGGCGATGAAGGACACGTCGAATCCCGACCTCACCATCAAGGTCACGGGCATGCAGTGGAAATGGGGCTACGACTACCTGAAGGGGGAGGGCGAGGGCATTTCCTTCCTGTCGAACCTGGCCACCCCGCGCACGCAGGTCGGCGAGCCGGGCATCGCGCCGACCGCCGCCCGCACCGAGAACTACCTGCTGGAAGTCGACAATCCGGTGGTCGTCCCCGTCAACAAGAAGGTGCGCCTGGTGCTGACGGCCAACGACGTGATCCACTCCTGGACGATTCCCGCCTTCGCCGTCAAGCAGGATGCGATCCCCGGCTTCGTGCGCGACACCTGGTTCCGCGCCGAGCAGATCGGCACCTACCGCGGCAACTGCGTCGAGCTGTGCGGCAAGGAGCACGCCTTCATGCCGATCGTCGTGAAGGTCGTCTCCGCCGAGGATTACTCGGCCTGGGTCGCCGGCGAGAAGAAGAAGATGGCGGCGCTGGCCGACGACCCGAACAAGGTCTGGACCATCGACGAACTCAAGACCAAGGGCGAGAAGGTCTATGCGACCAATTGCGTGGCCTGCCACCAGGCCAGCGGCCAGGGCGTGCCGAACGCGTTCGCCTCGCTGGTCGGCTCGCCCGTCGTGACGGGACCGAAGGCAGAGCAGATCGCCGTCCTCCTGCACGGCAAGCACAGCGGCAAGTACCCGAGCGCGATGCCGCCGTGGCCGCAGCTGTCGGATACCGACATCGCCTCGGTGATCACCTACACGCGCAACAACTGGACGAACAAGGCCGAGGAGAATATCGTACAACCGGCCGACGTCCTCGCCGCGCGCGGAAAATGACAGCGCCTGCAAGATAGAACGTCGTCCCTGCGCAGGCAGGGACCCAAGTTTTACGGATTCACGGAGACCGGGCCGCCAGCCGCATCGGCGACCCACGAAGCAGTCCAGCTCGAACAGGAAACCGCCATGACTTCCAGCACCATCGACCAGGCTCACGAACACGGCCACGCCCACGACGACCATGCCCACGACCACCCGCACGGGTGGCGCCGCTGGCTGTTCGCCACCAATCACAAGGACATCGGCACCCTGTACCTGTGGTTCGCCTTCACCATGCTGCTGTCGGGCGGCGTGCTGGCGCTGATGATCCGCACCGAGTTGTTCCAGCCCGGCCTGCAGTTCTTCCGTCCCGAATTCTTCAACCAGCTGACCACGATGCACGGCGTCGTGATGGTGTTCGGCGCGATCATGCCGGCCTTCGTCGGCTTCGCCAACTGGATGATCCCGCTGCAGATCGGCGCCTCCGACATGGCGTTCGCGCGCATGAACAACTTCTCGTTCTGGCTGCTGCCGCCGGCCGCGATCCTGCTGGCCGGCTCCTTCTTCGTGCCGGGCGGCGCCACCGCGGCCGGCTGGACGCTGTACGCGCCGCTGTCCACGCAGATGGGGCCGGGCATGGACATGGCCATCTTCGCGCTGCACATCATGGGCGCCTCGTCGATCATGGGCTCGATCAACATCATCGTCACCATCCTGAACATGCGCGCGCCGGGCCTGACGCTCATGAAGATGCCGATGTTCTGCTGGACCTGGCTGATCACGGCCTATCTGCTGATCGCCGTGATGCCCGTGCTGGCCGGCGCCATCACGATGACCCTCACCGACCGCCACTTCGGCACCTCGTTCTTCAACGCGGCCGGCGGCGGCGACCCCGTCATGTACCAGCACATCTTCTGGTTCTTCGGCCACCCCGAGGTCTACATCATGATCCTGCCGGCCTTCGGCATCATCTCGCAGATCATCCCGGCCTTCGCCCGCAAACCCCTGTTCGGCTATGCCTCGATGGTGTACGCGACCGCGTCGATCGCGATCCTGTCCTTCATCGTCTGGGCCCACCACATGTTCACCACCGGCATGCCCGTGACGAGCCAGCTGTTCTTCATGTACGCGACGATGCTGATCGCCGTGCCCACCGGCGTGAAGGTGTTCAACTGGGTCGCGACGATGTGGAAGGGTTCGATGACCTTCGAGACCCCGATGCTGTTCGCCGTCGGCTTCATCTTCGTGTTCACGATGGGCGGCTTCACGGGCCTGATCCTGGCCGTGACCCCGATCGACATCCAGGTGCAGGACACCTATTACGTCGTTGCCCACTTCCACTACGTGCTGGTGGCCGGCTCGCTGTTCGCGCTGTTCGCCGGCTTCTACTACTGGGGACCGAAGTGGACGGGCCATATGTACCCGGAACTGCGCGGCAAGATCCACTTCTGGCTGTCGCTGATCACCTTCAACGTCACCTTCTTCCCGATGCACTTCCTGGGCCTGGCCGGCATGCCGCGCCGCTACGCCGACTATGCCGTGCAGTTCACCGACTTCAACATGATCGTGTCGATCGGCGCCTTCGGCTTCGGCCTGTCCCAGGTGTACTTCCTGTTCTTCGTCGTGCTGCCCACGATCCGCGGCGGTGTCCAGGCCGAGGCCAAGCCGTGGGAAGGGGCGGAAGGGCTGGAGTGGACCGTGCCGAGCCCGGCGCCGTTCCACACCTTCGAGAACCCGCCGCTGGTGAAGTAAACCGATGAGTGAGCACATGAGCGAGGACGCCATGGCACGACAAAAGCCGAACAACCTGCGCACGGCCCTGTGGGTCGGCGCGCTGGCGCTGTTCTTCTTCGTGGCGCTGTTCGTCAAGCGCCTCTGGATGAGCTGACATGCAGGCGAACGCGCACCAGGTCGAACAGAGCGGCCGCCTGCGGCTGAACCGCGTCACGCTGGTCAAGCTGGTGGTGGTCGCGTGCGTGATGTTCGGCTTCGGCTATGCGCTGGTGCCCGTCTACCGCCAGGTCTGCGAAGTCCTGGGCATCAACGTGCTGACGCAGAAGGACGGCACGGTGGAGCGCCCAGCCAATACGCAGGTCGACCTGGCAAGGACCGTCACCATCGAACTGGACGGCAATGCGCAGGGGCCGTGGCGCTTCCGCCCGACCCAGCGCAGCATCGACGTGCATCCGGGCGAGATGGCGACCGTGGTCTACGAGGTCGTGAACACGCAGGCGAGGACGGTGAAGGCGCAGGCGATTCCCAGCTACGCGCCGCAATCGGCCACGCCGCATTTCAAGAAGGTGGAATGCTTCTGCTTCCAGGAGCAGGTACTGAAACCGAACGAGGCGCGCCAGATGCCCGTCGTGTTCTTCATCGACCCGGCGCTGCCGCGCGAGGTGAAGAACATCACGCTGTCGTACACTTTCTTCGAGATCGGCGGCGCGGTCGCCGCGAAGGGGGGATGATGGAACCGCACGAACGACCCCAGGATCGCCCGGCCTCGTTCGGCGCCACGATGAAGGCCGTGTTCTGGTCCTTCTTCGGGATCCGCAAGGGCAAGGACTACGAGCGCGATGCCGCCAGCCTGAACCCGCTGTACGTCATCGCGGGCGCGTTGCTCGGCGTCGCGATCTTCATTGGCGTGCTGCTGTTGCTGGTGCGGTTCGCCGTCACGCATGGTTGAACGAAGAGAGGAGATAAAGAGAATGGGTACGCCACATACCGCGCCGTATTACTTCATCCCCGGGCCGTCGCGCTGGCCGCTGGCCGCCGGCGCCTCGATGCTGGTCACGATGGCCGGGGCCTCCGGCTGGGTCAACGGCGCAGCCTGGGGCATGGGCGTGTGCCTGGCCGGCATCGTCGCGATGCTGGTCGTGCTGTACGGCTGGTTCGGCGACGCCATCCGCGAATCGGAATCGGGCGTGTACGGCCCGCGCATCGACGCGTCCTACCGCTGGTCGATGAGCTGGTTCATCTTCTCGGAAGTGATGTTCTTCGGCGCCTTCTTCGGCGCGCTGTTCTATGCCCGCGCAATCTCCATGCCCTGGCTGGCGGACCTCGACCACAAGGTGATCTGGCCCGACTTCGCCGGCCACTGGGGCAATACGGGGCCGGCCGGCACCGTCGAGCAGTTCAACACGATGGGACCGTTCCCGATCCCGACCATCAACACGGCGCTGCTCCTGACCTCGGGCGTGACGCTGACCATCGCCCACCACGCGCTGCGCGCCGGCCACCGCTCGAAGACGGCGTTCTGGCTGTTCCTGACGATCCTGCTGGGCGCCGTCTTCATGGGCTTCCAGGCCTACGAATACCACCACGCGTATTCGGAACTGAACCTCAAGCTGACCTCGGGCATCTACGGCTCGACCTTCTTCATGCTGACGGGCTTCCACGGCTTCCACGTGACGATGGGGGCGATCATGCTGTCGGTGGTGCTGTACCGGGTGCTCAAAGGGCACTTCACGCCGGAACACCATTTCGCCTTCGAAGGGGCCGCGTGGTACTGGCACTTCGTGGACGTGGTGTGGCTGGGGTTGTACGTGGTGGTGTACTGGCTTTGACAAGCATCGCGGCTTCAAAACCGTCGTCCCTGCGAAGGGGTTGCTAGTGCAACCCCGTCGGCTGTATCCACCCCATCTTGTACGAAAACAGCACCAGCAGGAACAGCGTGATCGACAAGCCGACCCGCAGCGCCAGCGCCTGCACGGTGCGGTTGCTGCGCCCCTTGTCGCGCATCAGGAAGAACAAGGCCGACGCCAGGCTGCCGAGGATGAGGACGAAGGCGATGGCGACGACGATTTTCATGGCGGACCCTGGCAAAGGAAGCGTGAGGAAAATGCAACGATCAGGATCCCATTGTAATGCGATTGCGCTTCCGTTTTAGCATCGTTCCCTTCATCGCGACGGTCGCGCTGGTGGTCCTGGGCATCGTCCTCGGCAACTGGCAGGCCAGGCGCGCCGAGGAAAAGACGGCGCTGCAGGCGCACCTGCTGGAGCGCGGCAGCGCGCCGCCGCTGCGGCTGGGCCACGTGGCCATCGACCCCGCGGCCGTCGAATACCGCCGCGTCGTCGCCACCGGCCGCTTCGTGCGCGACTGGCCCGTCTACCTCGACAACCGGCCCCTGGGTGGCCATGAGGGCCGCAGCGGGTTCGTTTTGCTGATGCCGTTTAAAATAGCGGCTGCGGACAATACCTATGTGCTGGTGGCGCGCGGCTGGTTTCCCCGCGATCCGGGCGCGCACGACCGCATCCCGGCGCTGCCCGTGCCGGAAGGCGAGCAGACCATCGAAGGCATCGCCGTGCCGCGTCCGGCGCGCGTCATGCAGCTCGGGACGGCACCGCCGCTGGCCCCGCATGCCATCGTGCAGAACCTGGAAGTGGCCGACGTCGCCCGGGCGAGCGGCCTTGCCATGCTGCCCTTCCTGGTCGAGCAGACCGGGAATCCCGCGTATGCGCCGGACGGACTGGTACGCCAATGGCCCGCGCCCGCGCTGGACGTGGACCGCCACCGCGGCTACGCCTTCCAGTGGTATGCGCTGGCGGCGATGGCGTGCGTGTTTTTTGTGATGACAGGATTTCGACGTGGAAGACAAACTGCCGGCTGAGGCATCGATCATCGCACCGGAGCAGGGAAGCCCGACAGCAAAGCGGCGCGGCCGCCGCATGCTGTGGCTGGTGCTGCTCGTGTGCGCGTCGCCGCTGATCGCGTCCTATTTCACCTATTACGTGATCAAGCCCGAGCAGCGCAACAACTACGGCACCCTGGTCGACCAGCGCGCCCATCCGGTTCCGGCCAGCCTGGCCACGGCCACGCTCGACGGCCGTCCGCAGCCGCTCGCCGGCTTCAAGGGCAAGTGGGTGATGCTGATGGTGGCCCCGGCGGCCTGCGGCGACGCCTGCCGGAAGCAGCTGTTCGCCATGCGCCAGCTGCGCCTCATGCAGGGCAAGGAGATGGACCGCATCGAGCGCGTCTGGCTGATCACGGACCGCGAACCGCTGGACACGATCGTCATCCGCGAATACGACGGCACCCACATGCTGCGCGCCGATTCCGCGGCGGTGCGACAATGGCTGCCGGCGGCCCCCGGCACGACGGCCGGCGACCACATCTACATGATCGACCCGCTGGGCCACCTCATGATGCGCTTCCCGAAGGACCCGGAACCGCGCAAGGTGTACAAGGATATCTACAAACTGCTGAAGGCGTCGTCCATCGGCTGAACCCTGATTCATATGCAAGCATCGCATCTCGCACAACTGTTGATCCATGGCCTGCTCGTGGCCTGCATTCCCCTCTCGATGGTCTGGATGTCGGCCGACCCGTTCAAGTACCGCAAGCTGGTCTGGATCATCGCCTTCTTCACCTTCGACCTGATCGTGTTCGGCGGCTTCACCCGCCTGACCGACTCCGGCCTGGGCTGCCCGGACTGGCCGGGCTGCTACGGCCTGGCCAACCCGTTCCTGGCGCACGAACACATCGCCGCCGCCGAGGAACTGATGCCGACCGGCCCCGTCACCGTGGCCAAGGCCTGGATCGAGATGATCCACCGCTACCTGGCGATGGGTATCGGCGTGCTGATCATGGCCCTCATGATCACGTCCTGGGTCCAGTGGCGCCGCACCGGCCTGCGCGCCTTCCAGCCGCTGCTGCCGACCGTGCTGTTCCTGTGGGTGTGCGTGCAGGGCGCGTTCGGGGCCTGGACCGTGACCCTGAAGCTGCAGCCCGTGATCGTCACGCTGCACCTGCTGTTCGGCGTGACGCTGCTGGCCCTCGTCGTCTGGCTGGGCGGGCGCGAGGACAATCTGTTGAAGCCGCAGCCGCCGCTGGGCGACACGGCCGTGCTGCGGCGCCTGCGTCCGCTGGCCTGGCTCTCGGCCGCCGTCCTGCTGCTGCAGCTGGCGCTGGGCGGCTGGGTGAGCACCAACTACGCGACCCTCGCATGCAGCGATTTCCCCTTGTGTAACGGGCAAGTCTTCCCCGAGATGGACTTCGAACACGGCTTCACGCTGTGGCGCGAACTGGGCAAGACGGCGGCCGGCCACTACCTGCCGTTCTCGGCGCTGACGGCGATCCACTGGGTGCACCGCAATTTCGCCGCCGTCGTCGTGCTGGTGCTGGGCTATACGGCGTGGCGCGCCTGGCGCGTGCCGGGCCTGCACAAGACGGCGCGCAACCTGGTGCTGGTGCTGGCCGCCCAGGCCATCACGGGCATCGCCACCGTGTTCTTCAGCTTCCCGCTGGCGCTGGCGGTATTGCACAACGCGGGGGCGGCGGGCCTCGTCCTGCTGGTGACCATGTTAAACTACAAGGTACAGTACCAACTCGACCCGGTCCCGCAGGGCGCGCGACGCTCCCCGGTGCCCGCGAGCCATCCATGATTACCCACACCGCCACCCATAAACCGCCCAGCCGGATCGCGCAATACTGGGCGCTCACCAAGCCGCGCATCACCCAGCTGGCCGTCTTCTGCGCCGTCATCGGCATGTTCCTCGCCACCGACGGCTTCCCCGGCTGGCACGTGCTGTTCTGGGGCACCCTCGGCATCTGGCTGCTGGCCGGCGCCGCCTTTGCCGTCAACTGCCTGATCGAGGCCGAGGTCGACGCGCGCATGGCCCGCACCGCGCGCCGCGCCACCGCCATGGGCGAGCTGTCCACCACGCAGACCCTCATCTTTTCCAGCGTCATCGGCGGCGCCGGCATGGGCGTGCTGTACACGATGGTCAATCCGCTGACGATGTGGCTGACCTTCGTCACCTTCGTCGGCTACGCGCTGATCTACACCGTCCTGCTCAAGCCGAACACGCCGCAGAACATCGTCATCGGCGGCCTGTCCGGCGCGATGCCGCCGGCGCTGGGCTGGGCCGCCGTCGCGGGCACGGTGCCGATGGAAGCCTGGCTGCTCGTGCTGATCATCTTCGTCTGGACCCCGCCGCACTTCTGGGCGCTGGCCATGTACCGGCGCGACGACTACGTCCGTTCCGGCCTGCCGATGCTGCCCGTGACGCACGGGATGAAGTACACTGGCCTGCAGGTCTGGCTGTACTCGATCGCGCTGGCCGCCTGCACGCTGTTTCCCTACGCCGTGGGCATGAGCGGCGTCGTCTACCTGGCCGCCGCCGTCGTGTTGAACGCCGTGTTCCTGCGCCACGGCTGGCTGATCCACAAGCACTACAGCGACCAGGTCGCCCGCAAGGCCTTCGCCTGGTCCATCGTCTACCTGGCGCTGCTGTTCGCGGCGCTGCTGGTCGACCACTACGTGAAGCAATACCTGAACTTCTGATCCCATGAAAAGACTGCTGCCCGCCCTCGTCGCCGCCATCGCATTCACCTGTTCGCTCGCCGCGTGCGACAAGCTGCCGGGCAAGCAGGCCAGCTTCCAGAACACCGACGTCACGGGCCTGGACTACGCCAAGGATTTCTCGCTGACCGACCACACGGGCAAGCCGCGCACGCTGGCCGACTACAAGGGCAAGGTCGTCGTCGTGTTCTTCGGCTATACGCAATGCCCTGACGTGTGCCCGACCACGATGGCCGAGATGGCCACCGTGATGCAGAAGCTGGGACCGCAGGCGGACCAGGTGCAGGTCGCGTTCATCACGCTGGACCCGGAGCGCGACACCCAGGAACTGCTGGCCTCCTATGCCCCTGCGTTCGACAAGCGCTTCGTCGGCCTGCGCGGCTCGCCCGAGCAGACCGCCCGCGTCGCCAAGGAATTCAAGGTGTTCTATTCGAAGGTGCCGGGCACCGAGCCGGGCAGCTACACCATCGATCACACGGCCGGCAGCTACGTCTTCGACCGCGAGGGCAGGCTGCGCCTGTTCATCCGCCACGGCCAGGGCGCCGACGCCATCGTCCACGACATCCGCCAGCTGTTATCCTGATGCCTCGATAACACGACGGCGGAGGCGGCATGGAGCGGCGACTCGGTAAAAACTATACCCGCTACGCCGCCGTCATCCTGCTGGGACTTGGCTGCCTGTACGTGCTGCGGCCGTTCCTGGCCGCGATCCTGTTCGCCGCCGCCGTCGTCATCTCCTCCTGGCCCCTGTACCAGCGCCTGCTGGGGCACATGCGCGGCCACCGCACCGTCGCGGCGCTGACCATGACGCTGTCGCTGACGCTGCTCGTCATCATCCCGCTGGCCCTCGTCGCCTGGAACCTGGCCGACAACATCGGCCATGCCTTCGACCAGCTCAGGTACGCGCTGTCGCACGGCGAATTGCTGCCGCCGGCCTGGGTCCGCGACATTCCCCTCGTCGGCGAGCAGATCGACCTCTACCTGCGCCAGCTCGTCGCCAGCCGCGAGCAGATGCTGGAACTGGCGCAGCGCATGGTCGAACCGGCGCGCCGCTGGCTGCTGGCGGGCGGCATCATGCTCGGCACCGGCGTCGTGCAGATGAGCCTTGCGGCCTTCGTCAGCTTCTTCTTCTACCGCGACGGCGAGACCCTGATGACGGTCATCGGCGCGGCCATGCGGCGCGTCATGAACGAGGAAGCGGAATCGGTGACGGACATCGTCAGCCAGACCGTGCGCGGCGTGATGTACGGCCTGCTCGGCACGGCGCTGGCCCAGGCGCTGGTGGCGGCCCTCGGCTTCGCCCTGGCGGGCGTGCCGGCCGTGCTGCTGCTGTCGGTGCTGGTGTTCGTGTCGTCCCTGATCCCCGTCGGACCGCCCGTGATCTGGGGCGGCGCGTCCGTCTGGCTGTTCTCCCAGGGCGACACGGGCTGGGGCATCTTCATGCTGGTGTGGGGCTTCTTCGCCATCAGCGGCGTCGACAACATCGTGCGCCCCGTCCTGATCAGCCGCGGCTCCAGCCTGCCGTTTTTGCTGACGCTGCTCGGCGTGCTGGGCGGCGTGATCGCCTTCGGCTTCGTCGGCCTGTTCATCGGGCCGACGCTGCTGGCGGTGGGGTATTCGCTGCTGAGCGGATGGACCCATACCAAGGATCCGATCGTCAAGCAGAAGGGCGGGGGAATCTAAACCAACGTCGCCCCTGCGAAGGCAGGGGCCCAATTTCGCAAGCGTTACCTGTACGCGTGCCGAACTTGGGTCCCTGCCTGCGCAGGGACGACGTGCTGTTGAGCGAACTCTCTTTAGCCGTGCGGCTGCAGCACCGCCCCGATATTGCCCAGGATGCCCAGCTGGGCGAACAGGATCGTGGCGGCCGTGTAGCAGTGGAAGAATTCCACCTTGCCGTCCTTCAGCTTGAACACGTCGCAGCAGGGTGCCTGGATGCGCTGGTTGGTCGGGGCGATCGTCCCGGCCGGGATCACCAGCGGGCCTTTGTGCGTGCCGTTCAGCGACAGCTCGACGATGATGGTGTCGTCCGTCACGTAGAAGTTGCCCAGCTCGCGGTGCATGTCCGGGAAGGCGGTCGCATAGATGTCGACCGTCTTACCGATGTCCTGGCCATAGTATTTCGCGCCGGCGGAGACGTCGTAAAAATAGCCGTCGTCGGCGAACAGCTTCACGAAGGCGGCGCTGTCCTGCACTTCGGCGACTTCGTACAGATGGCGGATGATGCGTTCGTTGTCGGTCATGGTTGCGCTCCTCCTTGCTTAGACCTGGGCCATGCCGCCGTCGACGAACAGCTCGGCGCCGTTGATGAAGCTGGCGTCGTCGGACGCCAGGAACAGCACGGCCTTGGCGATTTCTTCCGGCTGCGCCACGCGGCCCAGCGGCACCTGGCTGGCCAGGTAGTCGAGCAGGCCCTGTTGGGCGGCCTTGTCGTCGCCGGCCAGGTCGACCAGGCCCGGCGTGTGCACGGGGCCGGGGCTGACGACGTTGACGCGGATCTTGCGCTCCTTCAGGTCGAGGATCCAGCTGCGCGCCAGGTTGCGCACGGCGGCCTTGCTGGCGCTGTAGACGCTGAACGCGGCCGTGCCCATGATGCCCACCGTCGAACCGGTCAGCACGACGGCGGCGCCGTCGGACAGCAGCGGCAGCGCCTTCTGCACGGTGAACAGCAGACCCTTGACGTTGCGGTCGAAGGTATCGGTGAACTGTTCCTCGGTGATCTGGCCGAGGGGCTGCATGCCGCCGCCGCCCGCGTTCACGTACAGCGCATCGATGCGGCCGGCGCGCTCGCGGATGGTGTCGACCAGGCGGTCCAGGTCGGCGTTGCTGGCCGAGTCGGCGCGCAAGCCGACGGCGCCATGGCCGATGGCCGCGACCGCCGCGTCCAGCTCCGCCTGGCGGCGGCCGGTGATGAAGACCCGTGCGCCTTCCTGCGCGAACAGCTTGGCGGTGGCCAGGCCGATGCCCGACGAGCCGCCGGTCACGAGTGCGATTTTTCCTTCGAATTTCTTCATGGTGTCCTCCGTCGTTTGATCGATGGAGGAAGTCTAGTCCTTCCACATGGGTGTTGAAATCCGCATTTTGTAGAATGACTATCCACGCTTGTGGACAGTAATGGCACCCAGATTCCAACTGGTCCGGCCAGGGAGCGCGCGTAAAAAGTCCCCTGCCAGGGGATAGGGACGGTTCAGGTCCTGGCGTAGGCACGCGCGGCCGGCACGGCAAGCGTGACGGCGGTGCCGCCGCCCGGCCGGCTGTCCAGCGCCAGCCGCGCGCCGATGCGCCCGGCCCGTTCGCGCATGCCGATCAGGCCCCAGTGGCCGCTGCGGTAGCCAGCGCGGGCCACCTCGGCATCGAGGCCGCCGCCGTCGTCGCGCACGCGGGCATCCAAGCCGCGCCGGCCGTAGTCGAGCACGACCTCGATGCGGCGCGCCCCCGCATGGGCGAAGGCGTTGCGCAGCGCCTCGCACACGATGTGCGCCGCCTCGTCGGCCACCGCGTCGTGCAGCCGCCGCGCGCGTCCCTCGACGCGCAAGGCGAAGGCGACGCCCGGATGGATGCCGCGCAGCGCGCCGGCGCAATCCTCGATCGCGTCTTCCAGTCGGGGCGCTCCGCCGCGCAGTTCGCGCACCTGGTCGCGGCCCGCGTCGATCGCGCCGGCGGCGTCGCCCAGCGCCCGGCGCAGCTCGTCGCGCGCGCGGTCGCCGGCCGGCAGCGACGCGGCCAGGCCGTCGAGCCTGAGCATCAGCACCTGCACCGCCTGCAGGATGGTGTCGTGCAGCGTGCGGGCGATGCGTTCGCGCTCGTCGTTGCGTACCTGCAGGCGTTCCGTCAGGCGCCGCGTCAGCTGGCGCACGCGGTAGCGATGCAGCGCATACGCCAGCGCCGCCAGCAGGAAGGCGCAGGCGATCCTGAAGGGCAGGCTTTGCGCCAGCGTCGGTTCCACGGTCAGGCGCAAGGTCGCGTCCTGCGCGCTGGCGACGCCGTCCTCGTTCACGGCGCGCACGCGGAACACGTAGTCGCCCGGCGCCACGTTCGTATAGGCCGTCATGCGCCGCGTGCCGGCGTCCTGCCAGCGGGCGTCGACGCCGTCCAGGCGGTACTGGAAATGCAGGCGTTCCGGCGCGCGCAGCGCCGGCGCCGTGTAGCGGATGCGGAAGGCGTTCGATCCCGGCGGCAGGCGCAGGGGAGCGGCGGCGTCGAAGCGCTGCTGGTCGGTGGCAAGGTCGAGGATGAGTGGCTGCGGCGCCACCGTGTTGCGGCGCAGCCTTGCCGTATCGACGGTGATGACGCCGCCGCTGGCCACGAACCACAGGTGGCGGCCGTCGCCGGTGAAGGCCGTGCCCAGGCGGGTGCCGAGCATCGACTGGCCCGGATAGCCGTCCAGCGCATCGAACAGTTCGTAGCGCAGGGGCGTGTCCGGATCGGCCATCGTCCGGCGCCAGTCGGCCGCCCGCACGCGCACGAGGCCTGCCGCGCCGTTGAGCCAGCGGTCGCCGTCGGCATCGACGGCAAGGCCGGACACGTTGCGCAGCACGCCCGGGTCGTGCGCGCGCAGCAGGCGCAGCCTGCCGTCCTTCAGCACGGCGAGGCCCTGGTCGCCGCCGGCGACGAGCTGCTCGCCGGGGAAGATGCCGGAGCCCATGCCGAGCATGGACATGTCGTAGCTGGTCAACCGGTCGTCCTGGTAGCGCACCAGCTTGCCCTCGGACGTCGCCAGCCACAGGCGCCCGCCGCCTTCGCGCACGGCCAGGTAGATTTCCCTGGGCAGCGTGAAGGCGCTGCGCGGCAGCCAGGCCTTGCCGTTCCAGCCGACCAGGCCGATCTCGGGCGACATCACCCAGAGTATCCTGCCGTCGTCGAGGATGCCGATGGAGTGGATGTCGACGGGTTTGCCGTCGCGTCCCGGCGGCAGCGCGATCTCCTCGATGCCGGCACGCGAGCGGCGCTGGATGCTGCGCTTGCCTGCCAGCAGCAGGGCGCCGTCGGGAGCGCGCGCGATGACGTTGGCCCATACGCCGGCCTGCGCTTCGGGCGGACGGCCAGGCACCAGGCGCCACAGCGTTCCCGTGCCTTTTTCGGCAGCCCAGACCTGGCCCGTATCGTCGGCCGCGAGGGTATAGCGGTCGCCGGAACCGGCGAGCCCCGTGGCCAGCACGCGCTTTTCGCGGAAGCGGTCGAGGCCAGCCTCGGTCGCGATCCAGATGTCGCCTTCGCGGTCGCGCATCGCGAGGATCGCCTCGCTGCCGGACAGGGGAAAGGCCGGTGCCAGGCGCGCGGCGGCATCGCGCCGCGGCACGATCTCCGCGCGGCCGGCGGTCGGCGGCACGAGGCACAGGCGCTCGGGGCATTGCAGCGACCAGAAGGTCCCGCCGGCGTCGAAGACGCCCGCCGAATAGGACACGGCGTCAGTGCGCGCCATGGCGGCCGGTGCCGCCAGGCGCTCGATGGGCCCGCCCCGGTCGGCCGTCAGCCAGACGCCGCCATCGGGTGCCAGCGTGACCGAGCCGCCCCGTTCGGACACCTTGTCGAAGCGCCCGCGCGCGCGGTCCAGGTGCCACGCCCCGTAGGCGTTCGCTGCCCAGATGCCGCCGGCGCCGTCACGCAGCATGCTGCTGAGTTCAGTCGTGCGCCATTCGGCGCTGTCGAGCACATGGGTCCAGCGCCCGTGCGCGAGATGGTGGATGCCCGCCGCACTGCCGGTCCACAGGCTGCCGTCGGGATCGACCGTCATGCTGACGATTCCCCGTTCGGGGCTGCCCGGACCGTGCGCGAGGTCTTCCAGGCGCCCGTCCGGATGCAGCACCGCCATGCCGCGGCCCAGGTACATGATGTAGACGTCGCGGCCGTGGACGCCGATGTTGAAGATGCGCTTCGGTCCCGCAACGCCCGGCAGCGGGCGGCGTTCGAAGCGCTGGCCGTCGAAGCGGTACAGGCCGTCGATGGTGTTCAGCCACAGCCAGCCGTCGCTCGTCTGGGCCATCGCGTTTGCCTGGGGCGGGCCACCGTTTTCCTGTGTCCAGCGGGTGTGCTGGTAGTGCGAGAGGTCGGGGCCGGCCGCCGCGGTGTGCATCGCCGCGGCTGCCAGCAGGCCGCCCAGCGCGCGCAGTGCCTGGCGGAGGAGGGAAAGGGAAGATGTCATGGGGCGAGGCCTGGGCGTGCTCAGAAGTCGAGGAAGCCGCGCTGCGCCGCCAGCGTCACCGCATGTGTGCGGTCGCTGGCGCCGAGCTTGACCAGGATGGTGCTCATGTGGGTCTTGACCGTGGCTTCGCCGATGCCCAGCAGCTGGGCGATCTCGCGGTTCGAGCGGCCACGCGCGGCCAGGCGCAGCACGTCCAGCTCGCGCGCCGACAGCGCGTCGCCCGCGTAATGACGGGCCACCTCCTGGCGCAGCGCCTGCGGCAGCAGGTAGCGGCCTTCGTGCACGTCGCGCACGGTGCGCGCCAGCTCGTCGCCGCCGGCATTCTTGCCGAGGTAGGCGCGGGCCCCGGCCTTGAGCGCCATCGCGATGCGGGCGTCGCCCCGGTAGGTGGTCAGCACGACCAGGCGCGCGCCGGGATCGCGGGAACGGATCGTGCGGATCGTCTCGATGCCGTCCGTGACCGGCATTTGAAGGTCGACCAGGCCAACGTCGGGGCGCGTGCGCTCCCATGCCTCGATGGCCGCTTCGCCGTCATGGGCGCGCGCCACGATCTCGAAGCCGCCCTGGCGTTCCAGGGCGGTCGCGATCCCGTCGAGCATGAGGGGGTGGTCGTCGGCGACCAGGACGCGGATCGGCGCGCCGGAAGAGGGAAGGACGTTCGGGTGATGCAAAACTGCTCCGTCGGAGAGCCTAAAACCTCGATTCTAAGTGAAAGCGGCCACGCCGTGCCGAGGTTTCAGGGTTGCACGGCCGTGCCGCCCGGCGCCTGGGCGGCCGCCGCGGCAGGCGCCGGCCGTGCCGGATACCAGCGTTCGCGCAGGCGCATGAACGGGGTCTCCACCAGCCGGTACAGCAGCCAGCCGCCCCCGATGCCCGCTGCCATGATGGCGCCGATCCACCATGGCGCGCCGGTATCGATGCCCAGGCGCCCGGCCTGCGGGCGGATCGCCATGAAGATCGGCTTGTGCGCCAGGTAGACGGCGTAGGACCACAGCGCCAGGCTGGCGGCGCCGGGAACCCGTACCCGGTTCAGGATGCAGTGCGGGCCGAGGGCGGACAGCACCAGCAGGCCGAAGCCGGCCGCCACCAGCGGAAAGCCGAACGTGGTCGCGACGAAAGGGCTGAACCCGTCCCTCGCCATGGCGTGGAGCACGAATGCCGTCGTCGCCAGGCCGGCCGCGAAGATGGCGTTCGCATGCGCTTGCAGCCGCGCGAAGAGGGTGGGATGGAAGTTCTTCAGCATGGCGATGGCGACGCCGGGCAGCAGTCCGCCGAAGCGGCACAGGGTCGAGTAGTAGACCTCGGCCGCGAATGCGTCGTGGCCGCCGTGCAGCATGGCGGCGGCACGGGCCGCCACGCCCAGCGCTGCCGCGCCGAGCAGCACGCACCAGGCCAGGCGCGCCGGCCGGCGCACGCGCGCCAGTGCCAGCACGGCCAGCGGCAGCACGACGTAGAACTGTTCCTCGATGCACAGCGACCAGGAGTGGGTGAAGGTCTGTCCGTAGGCCAGTCCGATGTTCTGCGTGAAGGTCAGCATCTGCCACAGCGGCGGCATGCCGGAGCCGGCGATCGGGCCGTGCGGCAACAGCAGGTAAATGGCCAGCATGGCGTAGTAGTTGGGCAGCGTGCGCAGCAGGCGGCGCGCGAAGAAGCTCCCGGTCGACGAGGTTTCGCCGCGCGCGACGGGCGCGAGCAGCTGGTTGCCGATGAGATAGCCGCTCAGCACGAAGAACAGGTCGACGCCGGACCAGCCCACGTTGCCGAGGATGCCGAAGGTGGGCGCGTGGCTGACGAAGCCGGCATAGTGGGACACCAGCACGAGCACGATGGCGCAGGCGCGCAGGGTGTCCAGGCCCTGCAGGCGGATGGTGGAAGGGGGCATCAGGCGACTTTCGGGGCCGGGAGGGAAACGGTATCGGTATCGGTGGCGCGCGCGCGCCGCGCCAGCGCTTCGGTGAGCGCCGGCATGTAGGTGCGGCTGGCGCGCAGCAATGTGCCGTCGCGCAGGCGCAGCACGGCGTCGCGGTTGGTCAGCGCGCGCAGCTCGGCCACCATGTCCAGGCGCACGATGCTGGAGCGGTGCACGCGCTGGAACTGCTGCGGGTCGAGGCGCAGCGCCAGCGCGTGCAGGCGTTCGCGCACCAGGTATTCCTTGCCCTGGACGTGCAGCGTGGCGTAGTCGCCGTCGGCCTCGATGTGCTCGACGTCGGCGGTGTCGACGAGGACGGTGCGGCTGCCGGCGCGCACGCTGAAGGTGCGCGTCCACGGGGCCGGAGCGGGCAGCGGCGCGCGCCGCCAGGGCCAGGCGGCCAGCGCGCGTTCCAGCGCCTCGTCCAGGCGCTCGTCGTCGATCGGCTTGAGCAGGTAGTCGATGGCGGCCAGTTCGAAGGCCTGCAGCGCGAAACCGTCGTAGGCCGTCAGCAGGATCGCCATGGGCCTGGTCTGGCGCGGCAGGCTCGCCAGCACCTCGAGGCCGCTGCGGCCGGGCATCTCGACGTCCATGAACACGAGGTCGGGGCAGACGTCGGCGAGGCCGGCGGCAGCCGTGTCGCCGTCGCAGTATTCCGCCACCAGTTCGATGCCGGGATGCCTGGCCAGGCGCGTGCGCACGGCCAGGCGGGCCAGCGGCTCGTCGTCGACGATGGCGACGCGCAGCTTGCCGTTCATGCCGCTACCCTGGCGTCGTTCGCTGCCGCGCGGCTGGCGCGCTGCAGCGGCAGCGCGATGCGCACCCCGAAGCGGCCGTCGGCGCGCCAGCCGGCATCGACCTGCTGGTCCTCGCCGTACAGGTGGCGCAGGCGCTCGGCGACGTTGGCCAGGCCGATGCCGCAGCCTGTGCCAGTCGCCCCATCCGCGTCCGCGCCGGGACGGCCGTCGTTGCTGACGTCGACCAGCAGCCGGCCGCCCTCGCGACCGATGCGGATGTCCAGGCGTCCCGGCGCGGCCAGCGGCGCGATGCCGTGGCGGATCGCGTTCTCCACCAGCGGCTGCAGCATCAGGTAGGGCACGGCGGCGTCGAGCAGGTCCGGGCCCGCCTTCATGGTCAGCTGCAGGCGCGTGCCCAGGCGCGCCTTCTCGATGTCGAGGTAGGCCTCGGTCAGCGCCAGCTCCTCGGCCAGCGCGTGTTCGTGGCGGCCGTCGTGGGCCAGCGTGGCGCGCAGGAAGTCGGCCACGCGCCCGATCATGCGGTTGGCGTCGCCGTTCGCCTCGGCCGCGACGAGGGCGGAAATGGCGTTCAGCGTATTGAACAGGAAGTGGGGGTTGACCTGCAGGCGCAGCGCCCGCAGCTCGGCGTCGCGCGCCGCCGCCTGGGCCTGGGCCAGGCGCAGCTGGGCGCCTTGCAGCGACAGGTAGTAGACGGCCAGCGCGTGCACGGCGCAGAACACGAGCAGCGCCAGCCAGCAGCCGTCCAGGCCCCGCGTCAGCTCGTCCCAATGGTAGCGGTCCATCAGGCCCAGCCCGATCTCCAGGCGCTGGCCCAGCACGTTGTTCAGCACCGACATGGCGTAGCTGGCACCCACGAGCACGAGGCCCGTGGGCAGCCAGTGCACGTCGCGCCGCCACATGGTCCTTTGCAGCGCCGCCAGCAGCACGATCCACGCCATGCAGGCCGTGATGTACATGGCACGGAACCAGACCGCGTGGCCGTGGCCGAGCGCCGGCAGGCCCAGGATCGCCATGCAGGCGCATACCGGCAGGGCGGCGAGGACGGGGACGAGCAGGGGCGTCGCTTGTTTCACGCGATGGGTCCGGAACGATGTGGGCTCTGCAATTCTAGCGGCTTATCGATCGATGGAGAACAGCATGGAGCTGATTTTCCAGCCGTCCTCCGCGTGCACCATCTGCCAGGATTCGGCGCCGTGGTTGGTGACCTTGCCGTTGTCGAGGAAGTCGAAGTCGAAGTAGACGGAGCCCACGGTGCCGTTGGTTTCGATGCGCACGTTGTAGAAGCGCTCCTCGACGGTGCTGCCCTTGTCGTCCTGGATCATGGCCGCGAACCTTTTCCAGCTCGATCTCCGGTACTTCTCCGCATTCGGGAAGCGGGCCTTGGCGGCCTTCCAGGTGCGGCCGTCGAGCACCGAGATCCAGCTGTCGTGGTCCTGCAGGAACAGGGAGCCCAGCGTCTTGCCGTCGTGGGCCTTGATGGCGTCCTGGAACTGCTGCACGACCTGCTGGATCGCCGCGCGGTCGGCGGCATGCGCATCGTCGGCGGCACGCGCCGGGCCGAGGCAGGCGGCGAGGAGGACGAGGGTGGGGAACAGGCGGCTGGCTTGCATGGGGACTCCCGGTGTGATGAAAGTCCCCACGCTAGCGCTCGCGCGTGCATGGGTCCAGCGCGCCGCGACGAGCCGTGCGCGGCGTGCGGCGAAGCGGTCAGCCGTGCGCCGGAACGCGGCGGTTCCACAGGTGGCCGGCCAGGGCGGCAAGCACGCCCATGCCCGCCCAGCCCAGTACCGAGGGGAGCGTGGCGGCGCCATGGAAGCCGACCACGTCCAGCGCCGGCACGCCGGCGGCGCTGATGCTGACGTACAGGCCGAACAGGAACAAGGCCAGGAAGGTGCGTGCCGTGCCGCTGGCGCGTCCCAGCAGCGTGGCCAGCGCCGCCAGCGCGAACAGGCCGGCCAGCAGCGCGCCGGCGCGCAATGGGTCGGATACGGCCAGCCGCAGCGCCGCCAGCGCCGTGAACATCAGGCCCAGCACCAGGGCGGCCGCCAGCTGGCGCCAGTAGCGCCGCGCGGCGCCGCCCGCGACCACGGCACCCATGCCATCCAGGGCGGCGTCGCCGTCGCGCGTGGACAGCTCGCTCGCGAGGATGCCCCAGAAGGCGACGCAGGCGATCGCAAGTGCCGGCAGCATCCGCGCATCGAGCGCCACGGCCAGCACCTGGGCCGCAAGCAGGGCGGGGATGGCGGCCGGCGCTGACACCAGGGTCAGGGCGACGTCGGCCAGCACCTGGCCCGCGATGCCGGGCAGGCGCGCCGACAGCGCGAACAGCGGTTGCGCCAGCTGCGCCAGCGGGCGCAGCCAGCCATTAAGCAGCGCCAGCGGCGAGCGGCGCGCGCGGGCGCGCGCCGGCTTCACGTGGTCCGGCGAGAAGCGGTGGAACAGGCGCATCGCGAGCAGCATCGGCAGCAAGGCCAGCGCGGCGGCGACGCAGCGCACGCCGGCCACCCGGGCCGTCCAGGTCCAGGCCGGCAGCGTCAGCGGGGCCAGGTGCGGGTCGAAGCCGGCGATGCCGACCATCGTGTGGCGGAAGTCGCCGTAGGCGGCCAGGGTAGCGATGACGGCGCTCATGCCCGTGAAGTCGACCGGGATGGCGGTGGGGCCGGCGCCTTCGGCCACGCCCGCCATCAAGCCGATCTGGCTCATCCAGATGACGAAGTACAGCAGATCGCCGGCCTTGCCCATCAGCGGCGCCCAGCTGTCGAACAGCAGCGCGCAGCTGGCGGCGAACAAGATCATCGGCCCCATGACCAGCGCATAGGTCTGCAGGTAGACGAGCGGTTCGAGCGGGCCTTCGCCGCGCAGCAGGTGGCAGGCGAGGATCGTGGCCATGAAGGCGGCGACGAGCGCCAGCAGGTAGAGCACGCCGCCGCACCAGCGCGCCAGCAGGAAGGCGGCGTCGCCGGCCGGGCTGGCGCCGATGACCCCGGCGAGCCCGCTGCGCAGGTCCTCGGCCATGCGTCCGCGCAGCAGATAGAAGCCGGCCAGCGCGAACAGCAGCGAGGCCTGGGCGGCGCTGCCCAGCGCCAGCGCCGAACTGGTGTAGCGCACGCGCGCTCCGCTCATGGAAATCAGGGTGCGGCCGGTGGACGGGTCGGAGATCATCAGCCAGGTGAGCGCGACGATCGCCAGCAGCGTGGCGAGCGTCGACAGGCGGCGCAGCCGCGTCCTGGCTTCCAGCAGGGCCAGCGTGCGGACCAGGTAGGTATTCATGCCGCCTCCTTCACCGCATAGCGCTGCGCCATCAGCGCTTCTTCCAGGCTCGGCTCGGCCGGCTGCGCACCCTGGCAGGGCGGTCCCGGATGGGCGATGCGCAGCGCGAAGCGGCTGCCCTGGCGCAGCGCCTGCAGCACATGGGTCGATGCGCGCAGGGCGTCGTACTCGGCCTCGTCGACGCTGGCCGTCCAGACCTGGCCGCGCGCGCGGCCGAGGATGTCGTCCGGCGTGTCGAAGGCGACCAGCCGGCCGCTATGCATGATGGCGAGATGGCCGGCGATGGTCTCGACGTCGGACACGATGTGCGTGGAGATGATGACGAGCTTGTCGAAGCCCAGTTCGGCCAGCAGGTTGCGAAAGCGCAGCCGTTCTTCCGGGTCCAGGCCGGCCGTCGGCTCGTCGACGACCAGGATGTCCGGGTCGTTCAGCAGCGCCTGGGCGATGCCGAGGCGGCGCAGCATGCCGCCGGAGAAGGTGCTGGCCATGCGGTTCGCCTGCTCGTGCAGGTTGACCAGTTCGAGCAGGCGGCGGATGCGCGCCGGGTCGCGCACGCCCTTGAGCGCCGCGAAGTACTGCATGAATTCGAGCGCCGACACGTTGCGGTAGACGCCGAAGTCCTGCGGCAGGTAGCCCAGGCGCCTGCGGATCGCGTCCGGCTTCGCCACGATGTCGGTGCCATCGAAGAGGATGCGGCCGGACGTGGGCCGCGCCAGCGTGGCGATCATCTGCATCAGCGTCGTCTTGCCGGCGCCGTTGTGGCCGATCAGCCCGACGACGCCCGGTTCCAGGCGCAGCGACAGGTCGGCGACGGCCGTGACCTGCTTGCCGAAGGTTTTGGTGACGTTCTGCAGTTCCAGCATGGCGATATTCCGTACGGTGGGGATACCGTAATGTACGGCGCCGTGCGCGACGGCACACCCCTCATTGCGACAGGCGGTGCGTTTTGAGGGATGAGATGCAGATACCGCCGTTCAGCGCACGGCGGCAGGGTCGAAATGCGGATTCTCGATCAGGCCGATGACGTTGCCGAACGGGTCCTTCAGCTCGGCGACGCGGATCCCTTCGCCCACGTCCTGCACGGGCTCGTGCTCGGCGGCGCCCAGCCGGACCAGGCGCGCGGCTTCGGCCGCGACGTCGTCCACGCCCCAGTAGACGACGGAGCCGGCGGTGCCGGGCGTGCCGTCCGGGACAAGGCCCAGCTCGAAACCGCCGATATTGAAACCGACGTAGAACGGCTGGTCGAAATACGGGGCCGTGCCGAAGGCTTCGGCGAACCAGTCCTTGGCCCGGGCCAGGTCGGCGACGGGGTACTTCACGGTGCGCAATCCCTTGATCATGGCGTTCTCCTGTGAAAACGCCATGATGCCATCGCCGGCCTGCCCGGTATTGGAAAAATGGAAGTTGCGACGGAAGGTGCTTACTTCGGCTTGACGAACTTGAGCGTCATGCGGTCGCTCTCGCCGATCGCCAGGTACTTCTCGCGGTCGACGTCCTTGTTGGCCAGCGTCGGCGGCAGCGACCACACGCCTTTCGCGTAGTCCGCCGTGTCCTTCGGATTGGCATTGACCTCGGACTTGTCGGCGAACTTGAAGCCGACGCTCTCGGCCATCTTGATCACGTAGTCCTGGTGCACATAGCCGCCCGTGGAGCCGGCCTTGCGCGACGCCGGCAGGCGATGGTCCTCGATGCCCAGCACGCCGCCCGGCTTGACGACCTTGTAGATCTCGGCCAGCGTCTTCTTCAGGCCTTCGTCGCCCTCGTCCATCCAATTGTGCAGGTTGCGGAAGGTGAGCACCATGTCCACGCTGTTGGCCGGGGCGATGTCGTAGGCGCGCGGCGGCTCGAACACGGCGCGCTGCACCTTGCCGAACATGGCCGGGTTCGCGGCCAGCTTCTTGCTCAGGTTGTCGGCATAGCGGCGCGCGCCCGCGTTGGGGGAGGAGGACGACTCGCCGGCGACGATCAGCTTGCCCTTGTCGCGCAGGTAGGGCGCCAGGATCTCCGTGTACCAGCCGCCGCCGGGCGCCAGCTCGACCACGGTCATGTCGGGCCGGATGCCGAAGAAGGTCAGGGTCTCGTACGGATGGCGCGCCGGGTCGCGCGCCACGTTGGCGGGCGTGCGCTCCTTGCTGGCGATGGCCGCCTTGAGGGCGTCGTCGGCCTGGGCCGCATGCACGGTGCCGAAGGCCAGCATGCCGGCCAGGATCAGTCGCTTCATGTTCGTCTCCCGATGAGTTTTGGAGCGACGATGATCAAGCAGGGCGGCGCGGCCGGTCAAGCGAATTCGGCGACGTCCGCCGCGACGCGCTCGACGCGCTTGTAGAAGAAGGTGGTCGCGCACAGCGGCCCGTCCGGCAGGCGGGCGAAGTCCGGCACCGAGCCTACGCGCTGCCAGCCGAGGCCTTCGTACAGGCGTTCGGCCGCGGCATTCGACGTGTCGAGCACCAGCACGCTGCGGCCCTGGGTGCGTGCCGCTTCCTCGACGGCCTGCATCAGCAGCCGGCCCAGGCCCAGGCGGCGGGCGGACGGGTGGACCAGCAGCTTCGCGACTTCGCCCCGGTGGGGCTGGTTCTCGGGCAGGTCCGTGACCAGCTGCACGGTGCCGGCGATGCGCTCGTCCACCTCGGCGACGATCAGCGTGCGCTCGCCGCGCGCGACACCGGCGGCGACGCCGCGCCAGAAGCGCTCGGCCTTGTCCGGCCCCATCGGCAGCATGAAGCTGACCGATGCGCCATCCTCGACGCAATCGACCAGCACCCGCGCCAGTTCCCCGATGCGGACGATGGCCTCGTCGGCGCCGAGCGTGCGTATCGTTGGATGGCCTTTCATGTCGATCTCCTTGCAGGCGGATGGGACGGCGACGCCAGCGCCACCAGGTAGCGTGCCGGCGCGGCGGTCGGGTTGTGGTAGGTGATCGGGCGGTCCAGGCGCATCGCGAGGCAATCGCCGGCGGCCAGGAGCCAGCGCTCGTCGCCGACGCCGACCTCCATCGTGCCTTCGATGACCCAGACCTG
Organism: Massilia sp. YIM B02763; assembly: GCF_030412015.1. Taxonomy (GTDB): domain Bacteria; phylum Pseudomonadota; class Gammaproteobacteria; order Burkholderiales; family Burkholderiaceae_D; genus Telluria. The sequence goes on from NZ_JASNRD010000005.1 coordinate 71,438, forward strand.
CTGCTGCACGTCGACGTCGCGCGTGGACGTCTCGTAGGCGATGCGCTGGCCCGGCGGGAAGCTGACCTCGACGAGCTGGATCGGCGCCGGCACCGACGGCGACAGGTTGCGCCGCACGTAGCCGGAGCCCGGATCGGTCCACACAGGCTGGTCCACGGCGCGGGCCACGGGAGAGGGCGCCTGCGTATCGCGCTCGAACAGCGAGGCGACGGTGACGCCCAGCGCCGCACTCAATTTATCCAGCACGGTGGCAGTGGCGCTGCTCTCGCCCCGTTCGATCAGCGAGATGTTCGAGCGGCTGACGCCGCTGCGTTCGGCCAGCGCGGCCAGCGACAGGCCGCGTTCGTCGCGCAGGGCGCGTACGCGGGCGGCGATGAGCAGGTTGATGTCCATGGCTTCCAGTATAGTGGATAAAAATGTCCTGTAAACTGGATTTTGTGGCGGTTGTGAACGTGGGATCTGTCAAGTCGCGCCGTCGGTGTTTGCGGAGATCGAACAGCTGCCGCACCTGCCGGGGGCGCGCTGGGAGCGCGAGCTACGTTTGCTGGGGGCTGTCCGAAAGCGCGATCACGGCCGAGCCGGCGCGGCGCTGGAACTTCCCGGACCGGATCGTGACCGCCGTCGAGGGCGCATCGATGCCGATGGAGGCGCCGCGCTTCTCCCGCCTGGCCGGCGTCGTGCACCTTGCCAGTCTTCTGGCCGACACGCCGGACGACGACTCCGCCGTGATCGACACGCTGCCGGGCGACGTGGTCGACCGGCTCGGGATCGACATGGCATGGATGCGCAGCTCATTGGCCGCGTGCCGCAACAGATAATCGTGGATCGCGCCATCCACGCCCTGCCTGGTGAGAGGGCTCGCCAGGTCCAGTTCATAGGTCTTGTCGCCAATGTTCACCCGGGTCAGCGCGGCCTTGATCGGCAAGCCGTACGGCCGTTCGGCTTTGCGGTATTCGAAGCCATACTTTCTGAAAGCGGCTTCCACCTCCTGCATCGATGCAGCGCTTGCCGTACCGGCGACGGTGAGCAAAGCGAGGGCCGCCGCAGCTGGCAATGGAAGGCGGCGCAGTATCTTGAAACTTCGGAGCATCGTTTTTCCTTGCACCGGCATCGGCCGGACTGCGGGCGCCAGCTGGCGCGTTTTTTAATCTGTCTTGCGACTGTCCGACGGAGGAGCCTCGGGTCACTATAGGCCGCTGTCGACCCAAAGCCGACAAGACGAGAAGGCTTAGGTGTATCTCCAATTTATTTGCTCGACGCGCAGCCGGCACAGCCGCTTCCCCGTATATGTCGAGATGGCCGCCATGCACTCAGCCAGGGTTGGAAGCCTGACGTCGGCGCGACGTTTGTCCACGTCAGCTTCGTTCTCAATCAGGAATAATTGCACCTTGGCGTTCCGCGTTCCGCGTTCCAGTTCGATGGGAGCCGCGACGCCGTCGCGTGCCACTGCAGACCGCCCGCCCAAGGCGCAGAGCGCGCCGGCTTCGACCAGCGCAGCGTCTGCAATCGGCGTTTTGCTCTACACTTCCTGGCGCCCTTCGGACCAACAGCGCCGGCGCATGCTTCACAGCGCGGTGCGACGGAGGTGCCCTAGGTCGTGGCATACGTGCCGACCAGGCGCACATTGGCACGCTTTCGTCTCAACAACCTGGCATCAATCCGCGAATGGAGATCTGGAACATGAATTCGAGCATGCTCAGCCTTGCCTCCACCTTCTCGCTCACGCTGCTCGCGTTTGCCGCCGGTCCGGCCGCGCACGCGCGGGCCAGTGCAACCGCGACCAGCGGCCTGCCTTTCGAGGTCAAGCCGGTCGGCACATTCACGAGCCCATGGGCCATGGCATTCCTGCCGAACGGCAACGTGCTGGTGACGCAAAAGGAAGGAGCGATGATCTTGTTCGATCCCGCAACCGGCACCCGGCGGACAGTGTCCGGCACACCCGCCGTCAGCAGCAAGGGCCAGGGTGCGCTCATGGACGTCGTGCCCGCTCCCGATTTCGCAGCCAGCAAGCTGCTCTACTTCAGCTACTCCGAGGCGGGTCCCGGTGCCGACAGCCGGGTCGTGCTCGCCACCGCGACACTGGATCAGGCAGGCGGCACGCTCAAGGATACGAAGGTCATTTTCCGCGGCCAGGCTGCTTCGACTGGCGGGCACTATTCCGGCCGTATCGGCTTCTCGCCCGATGGCAAGTCTCTCTTCTTCACCAGTGGCGACCGCCAGCTTTTCGATCCGGCGCAAGACCCTGGGTCGACGCTCGGCAAGGTGCTGCGCCTGAACCTCGACGGCACGCCAGCCGCCGGCAACCCGCTCGCGGCCAAGGGCTTCCATCCAGCCGTCTGGTCGTATGGCCACCGCAATCTGCTGGGCGTGGCCTTCGACGGGCAGGGACGCCTGTGGGAAATGGAGATGGGACCGCGCCATGGCGACGAGATCAACCTGATCAAGCCAGGGCTCAACTATGGCTGGCCGAAAGCGTCGAATGGCAACCACTATGACGGCCGCGACATTCCCGACCACGCGCCCGGCGACGGCTTCGAGGCGCCAAAAGTGTCCTGGAATCCGGCCATTTCGCCAGGCGGCCTCGCCTACTACAATGCGGACCTGTTCCCGAAGTGGAAAAATTCGCTCTTCATCACCGGTCTCTCGGGCAAGTCGCTGGACCGCATCGCCCTCGATGGCGAGAACGCGAGCAAGGTGGACCATTGGGACATGGGCGAACGCATCCGCGCCGTTCGTACCGGGCCGGACGGCGCCCTATGGCTGGTGGAGGACGGTCCGCGCGGCCGGCTCCTGATGCTCACACCGAAGAGGTAGGCGGTTCAACCCAGCGTACCGGCTTTCCAAGCACGCGACTTCATTGGCCGTTCGCGGCGGACGTCTCACGCGACGAAGCCGGCAGGCGTCGTCCCCGCCAGCAGCCGGAATTCGTGGATCAGGTGGGATTGATCGTAATAGCCGCAGTCGAGCGCGAGCGCGGCCCAGTCGGCACCGGGGCCGGCCGTGCGGGCCGCATGGCTCGCCTTGCCGAAGCGGCTGACCATGGCAAAGGCCTTCGCGTTCAAGCCGACCCGTTCGCGGAACTGCAGCGCCAGGTGCTGGCGCGAGACGCCCAGCGCGCGGGCGAGGTCCTCGATGCGCACGGCCCCATGCGCCTCCTCGATGCGGCGCACGGCGGCGCGCACGAGCCGGTCCGCTGGTAGCGGGGACGCGCGACGCAGGCGCGCCAGCAAGGCCTCCTCGATGCGCGCCAGCCGTGCCCGCACGGGCAGATCGCGCTCCCACAGCGCGGCGGCCAGCGCGTCCGCTTCATGGCGCGGCCACAGCGCATCCAGGGGCGGATGGTCGTCCTGCAGCAGGTGCAGCGGCAGGTCGAGGAAGGCGCGCGCGGCGCCGGGCAGGAAGCGCACGGCGATCGTCAGCACGGGCACGTCGGCTTCGAACAGGTGGGAGCGGGACATCATGCCGGCGACGAAGCCGGCGGGGGCGCGGTCCTGCCACAGGATGTCGATGCAGTTGTCGGGCAGGATGCGGCGGCGGACGGGGGAGCCTTGCGGCCGCGCGCGGCTTGTCCACAGGCAGGCGACGTGGCCGGCCAGCAGGGGATGCGGCGCGAATTCGCGGTACAGGTCCATCGTGCCAGTATAGCGGGGCCGGTGGCGCTACCGGAAAACGACGGTGTGGGTGAATCGCGGTCGCGCGGTCAGTCCAGCTCGTCCTCGTCCAGCCCCCGTTCGAGCTGCGGAATCACCTTCACGAGCAGGATGCGCGGGCCGTTGGTCTTCTTGACCACGACGTCGAATTTCGGGAACTCGATGCGCTGGCCCTGCTTGGGGATGTCGCCCAGCTTGGCCATCAGGAGGCCGCCGACGGATTCGACCTCGTCCAGGCCCATTTCCTCGTTGTTGATGTCGATGCCCAGCACGCGCTCGAGCGAGACGATCGGCAGGCTGGCCTTGCCGATGTAGGTGCCGTCGCCCTGGCTGATCCAGTCGTTCTCGTTGAGGCGGAACTCGTCGCGGATCTCGCCGACGATGGCGCCCAGCATATTGTCCAGCGTGATGAAGCCGACCGGGCGCTTGCCTTTTTCGCCGATCAGCGCGAAGTGCGGCGCGCCGCTGCGGAAGCGGCGGAACAGTTCGATGGCCGGCGTGCGCGCCGAATAGGTCTCCACGGGGCGCAGGTAGTCGGAGAGGTCGGTGATCTCCTTGCCGGCCTGCTCGGCGAAGAACAAGTCCTTCAGGTGGATCACGCCCAGCACTTCCTCGCCTTCCTCGTCGAAATAGGGGTAGCGCGAGAAGCGGTTGCGGCGCATCGTCTCCAGGTTCAGCACGAGGGTCTTGCTCGCATACAGCGCGCTGACCTCGTTAATGGGGCGCATCAGGTCGGACACGGTGCGCTGGCCGAATTCCAGCGACTGCGCGAGGATGTGGCGTTCGTCCGAGGTGAAACGCTCGCTCGGCGTGCCCGTGTTGGCACGCAGAATCATCTTCAGTTCCTCGTTCGAGTAATGGGTCTCGTGGCCGCCCACGCCGGACAGGCCCGCGATGCGCAGCACCAGGTTGGCGCTGCCGTTGAGCAGCCAGATGGCCGGGTACATCGCCCAGTAGAACGCGTACAGGGGCAGCGCGCTCCACAGGCCCACGGCTTCCGGCACGCGGATCGCCAGCGACTTCGGGGCCAGCTCGCCCACGACGATGTGCAGGAAGGAGATGACGCTGAAGGCCACCACGAAGGAGACGCCGTGGATCAGTTTTTCGTTGGTGACGCCGACCAGCGAGAACACCGGTTCGAGCAGGCTGGCGAAGGCGGGTTCGCCGACCCAGCCCAGGCCCAGCGAGGCGAGGGTGATGCCGAGCTGGCAGGCCGACAGGTAGGCGTCGAGCTGGCTGTGGACCTTGAAGAGGATGCGGCCGCGCAGGCCGCCGGTTTTCGCGATCGCGCGAACGCGCGTTTTGCGCAGCGTGACGATGCCGAATTCGGCCGCCACGAAAAAGCCGTTCAGGGCCACCAGGAACAGGGCCAGAACGACGAACAAGACGTTTTGCATAAACAGTGCTTAAGGACCCCGCTTGCTGGTTCGCGCGGCCCCGGTTGTTAATAAAGAGGCAAAGCCGACATTCATTGTAGTTCAAGCCGCCGCGCGGTTCCCTTTTTGTGCGGTGGCCAGGATCGCTTCGACGGCGGGGTGCTGGATCTTGCGGTCGTTCGAGATCGCATAGAACTGTTCGCGCACACCGGACGCCCTGCCGATCTCGATGGCCTGGAACTGCTCGGCGATGTCGTTCGCCAGGGCGGCGGGGGCGAAGAACAGGCCCAGGCCGCGCCGCCCGAAGGTATTCAGCAAGGCGTTGTCCTCGAATTCGCCGACCACGTCGGGATGGACGCGGTGCGTCATGAACCATTCGTCGATCCTGCCGCGCAGGGCATTATTGCGTGCCGGCAGCAGGAAGGGCGCACCGTTCAAGTTCGCCGGGAAGCCTTCCCGGTATGCATCGGCCAGCGCCTTCGTGCCCACGACGAGCATCTCGCTGTCGAACAGGCGGTGGCTGAATACCTTCATGGCGCTGCCGGACGGCACTTCACGGTCGGTCAGCACCACGTCCAGCTTGTGCAGGGCCAGTTCGGCCAGCAGCGCCTCGAACTGGTCTTCGTAGCAGACCAGGTGGACCTTCTTGTCGATGGCCATCGCCGCTTCCAGCATGCGGTAGGCCGACAGCTTCGGCAGCGAGTCGGAAATGCCCACCGTCAGGCGAATGCGGCCGCTGTCCGCCTCGTTCAAGGCTTCCTGCATCTGCTCGCCCAGCAGGAAAATCTGGTCGGCATAGCCGAGCGCCAGCCGGCCCGCCTCGGTCAGCACCAGGCGCCGGCCCTGCTGCGAGAACAGCGTCTTGCCCAGCGATTGTTCCAGCAGCGTCAGCTGCGAGCTGATGGTCTGCACGGCCAGGTGCAGGCGCTCGGCGGCGCGGGTGATGCCTCCTTCCTTGGCGACGACCCAGAAGTAGAACAGGTGGCGGAAGTTGATGTCGCTCTTCATCGATGCATTCAATCCTGAGGTTTTTTCGAAGTAACGATCACATTATCTTCGCTTTTTTGATTTGGTGCACCCCTCTACACTGCGCCTTGTCAACAACACATACAACCCTCATCGCAACGGACCAAGCATATGAAGCATTTCCGTATTTCATTCATCGTCACCGCCCTGTGCCTGGTCGGCTCGGGCTGGTGGGGCTACGAGCATGGCGGCCTGTCCGGCATGGTGACCGCGGTCGGCATCGCGTCGATCCTGGCCGTCATGGAAGTGTCGCTGTCCTTCGACAACGCCGTCGTCAACGCCTCCGTCCTGCGCGACTGGGACGAGTTCTGGAAGAAGCTGTTCCTGGGCGTGGGCATCATCATCGCCGTGTTCGGCATGCGGCTGCTGTTCCCGCTCGTGATCGTCGCGGTGGCGGCGGACCTGGGCCTGGCGGACGTCTGGAAGCTGGCGCTGGAAAACCCGAAGGAATATTCGCAGCACCTGACCAACCACCACGCTGAAGTGGCGGCATTCGGCGGCATGTTCCTGCTGCTGGTGTTTCTGAACTTCCTGCTGGACGACGAGAAGGAACACCACTGGCTGGGCCACGTCGAGGAGAAGCTGGGCGCGCTGGGCAAGGTGTCCTCGATCTCGGTGATGGTCGCGATCGGCGCCCTGATGGCTTCGCTGTCCCTGGTGCCGGAAGCGCAGAAGATGGTCGTGCTGATCTCGGGCCTGTGGGGCATCCTGATCTACGTCGGCGTGGACGTGCTGAGCAACCTGCTGGAAGGCTCGGAAGAGAGCGGCGGCGAGGTCGGCGAGATGGTCAAGCGCGGCGGTATCGGCGGCTTCCTGTACCTGGAAGTGCTGGATGCATCGTTCAGCTTCGACGGCGTGATCGGCGCCTTCGCGATCACCAACGACGTCGTGATCATCATGCTGGGCCTGGCGATCGGTGCGATGTTCGTGCGTTCGCTGACGGTGTACCTGGTGGAAAAGGGCACGCTCGACCAGTTCGTCTACCTGGAGCACGGCGCCCACTACGCGATCGGCATCCTGGCGGTGATCATGTTGGCGAGCATGAAGTTCCACGTGCCGGAACTGATCACCGGCCTGGCAGGCGTGGCCTTCATCGGCGCCTCGGTGTGGTCGTCGATCCGCTACCGCAAGCAGCAGGAAGCATTGGGCGTGCACAAGGAAGTGGCGTCGGTGAAGTAACGCGATGGATGGTTGAACGCGTGGACGGGAAACCCGTCCACCCTGCCCGGTAGGGTGGACAGCTCGCTGTCCACGCGTTCAACGAACCGTAAAGAACCCGCGGCGAACGAATGAGCACCCGCTCGCCGCAGAGCAGCAGTACAGGTGTTCGAACAGCAGCATCCATTCATACATTGAAGGAGATACACATCATGGCAATCAGCTTGCAAAAAGGCGGCAACGTCAATCTGTCGAAAGAAGCGCCGGGCCTGTCCAGCCTGAAACTGGGCCTGGGCTGGGACGTGCGCGCCACCGACGGCGCCGCATTCGACCTGGACGGCGTGGCATTCCTGCTGAGCCAGTCGGGCAAGGTGCGTTCGGATGCCGACTTCATCTTCTACAACAACGCCAAGTCGAGCGACGGCTCGGTGGTCCACTCGGGCGACAATCGCACCGGCGCCGGCGAAGGCGACGACGAGACGCTGAGCATCGACCTGTCCAAGGTCCCGGCCGACGTCGACCGCGTGGTGCTGGCCGTGACGATCCACGAAGGCGATACCCGCCGCCAGAACTTCGGCATGGTCGGCAAGGCGTTCATCCGCTGCATCAACGCGGCCAACAACAGCGAGATCGCCCGCTACGACCTGTCGGAAGACGGCTCGACCGAGTCCGCCATGGTCTTCGGCGAGGTGTATCGTAATGGCGCGGACTGGAAGTTCCGCGCCGTCGGCCAGGGCTTCAACGGCGGCCTCGGCCCCCTCGCCAAGAACTACGGCGTCAACGTCTAAACGATTTAGACATTACTTGCTGCCGTGCCACGCCAAAGGGGCGCGGCGGCAGCCTGGAAAGGAAGCCACCACATGCCAGTATTTACCGTGACCGGGGATATCGATCCCTTCCTGCACGTATCGATGAAGCGCGGCGAGACCATCTACTGCGAATCGGATGCGATGGTCATGATGGAATCGACGCTCGACCTGAAGGGCAAGATGAAGGGCGGCCTGGGCAGCGCGCTGATGCGCACCTTCGCCAACGGCGAGTCCTTCTTCCAGCAGCACATCGAGGCGACGCGCGGCGACGGCGACTGCCTGCTGTCCCCCACGCTGCCCGGCGCCATGCAGGTGGTCGATTGCGGAGCGCGCCAGTACATCATCAGCGACGGCGCCTTCGTCGCGGCCACGTCCAGCGTCGATTTGCGCGTGCGCACCCAGAACATCGGCAATGCGCTGTTCGCCGGCAGCGGCGGTTTCTTCGTCACCGAGACCTCGGGCACGGGCCAGGTGGTGGTGTCCGGCTTCGGCTCGATGAACGAACTGGAAGTGGAACCGGGCAAGGACGCGATCATCGACAACTCGCACGTGGTGGCATGGGACAGCACGTTGCAGTACGAGGTCTCGGTGACCACCGGCACCAGCGGCGGCTTCCTGGGCAACCTGATCAACAGCCAGACCAGCGGCGAAGGCATCGTCCTGCGCTTCTCGGGTCGCGGCAAGATTTACGTCTGTTCGCGCAACCGCACCGCATTCAAGGCCTGGATGCAGGCGCCGGGGAAGTGACAGGCATTACTGAATAGGAGTCAACCATGAGCGTCAATCTGCAGAAGGGCCAGAAAATCTCGCTGGAAAAGGAAGCGGGCGGCGCGCTGTCGCGCGTGACGATGGGCCTCGGCTGGGACGTCGCCAAGAGCAAGGGCTTCTTCGGCTTCGGCGGCGGCAAGGGCGAATCGGTCGACCTGGATGCGTCCGTGGTGCTGTTCGACGAGTCGAACCGCCCCGTCGACGTGGTCTGGTTCCGCCAGCTCAAGAGCCGTGACGGCAGCATCGTCCACACGGGCGACAACCGCACCGGCGCGGGCGAGGGCGACGACGAGCAGATCAACGTCGACCTGACGAACGTGCCGGACCACGTGCGCTCGCTGGTGTTCACGGTGAACAGCTTCACCGGCCAGAACTTCTCGACGGTGCAGAACGCCTTCTGCCGCATCTTCAACAGCGGCAACCAGCAGGAAATCGCGCGCTACGACCTGTCGGTGCAGGGTTCGCACACGGCCCAGATCATGGCCAAGCTGTACCGCCACAACGGCGAGTGGAAGATGCACGCGATCGGCGAGAACGGCAACGGCCGCACCATCGACGAGCTGCTGCCGCAGATCGTGCCGCACCTGTAATCCCACGATGGCGTAGCGCTTCCTGTTTCTTCAAGAATATTCCGCGGATGTGTCGTCTTCGCGGTTTGTAGTGGGCGGCTTGGCGCCCACGCCCTTTAACGGCTCCCTTGGGAGCCGTCTTTTTTTGTATCGGCTCCCTTGCAGTTTTTCCTGCAGTCACCCTAGCGACTGCCTGTCCAGTATGTAGGCATCATGGCCGGCATCAACCAGACGAAAGGGAACGACATGAAGCTGAAGGGTATGCGGGTAGTCATCATGGGCGCATCGAGCGGCATCGGCGCCGCCACGGCGATCGCCTTCGCCAGGGAAGGCGCACGGCTGGTGCTGGGCGCGCGCGGCAGGGAAGGGCTGGAAGACATCGCGCGCCGCTGCGAGGAAGCGGGCGGCACTGTCGATTTCGGCGTCGTGGACGTCACGGATGCCGCGGCCGTGAAGCGCTTCGCCCACGAGGCGCGCGTCCTGCTGGGCGGGATCGACCTGTGGTTCAGCAACGTCGGCATCGGCGTGGTCGGCAAGTACCACGAGGTGCCCATCGAGGACCACCGGACCGTCGTCGAGACCAACCTCGTCGGCCACATGAACGATGCCCACGCCGTGCTGCCGATCTTCCTGAAGCAGGAACACGGCATCTGGGTCAACATGATCTCGGTGGGCGGTTTCATCACGTCGCCGTACGCGGCCGCCTATGCGGGCAGCAAGTTCGGCCTGCGCGGCTTTTCCGCGGCGCTGCGCGGCGAGGTGCGCAAGTACCCCCGGATCCACGTGTGCGACGTCTATCCGACCTTCGTCGACACGCCGGCGACTGGCCACGCCGGCAATTACACGGGCGCGCGCCTGTCCTTCCCGCCGGGCGCCCTGGCGCCGGAAAAGGTGGCGCGTGCCGTCCTGGCCGTGGCGCGGCATCCGCGCGATACGACCGTGGTCGGCGCGCCCGAGAGCGCGCTCAAGCTCGGCGAGTTCGCCAATCCCGTCAATGCCGCGCTGATGGACCGCTTCATGGAAAGCTGGAGCCGCCGTGCCGAGCGCGCCCCGCACACCACGGGCACCATGTACGCGCCGCCGCATGAGCCCAGCGGCGTGCACGGCGAGCGCCATCGGTCCGGGCAGCAGTCGCAGCACACGCTGCTGAAGCTGGGCCTGGCCTTCGCCGCCGCGGCGCTCGGCGTGGAGATGGTTCGCCAGCGTTCCTGATCCGCCCGCAAGCGTCGTCCCTGCGAAGGCAGGGACCCAAGTTCCGTGCACAGCCGTGCACGTAACATTGGGCCCCTTCCTTTGCAGGGGCGACGGCGTCTTTGTTTGCTCCATTTTGCAAGAATGTCTTGACACCGCCCTGTTCCGCATCTACTGTATTAATCAACTAATTTCTACGCCCAGACTGCGACGCGCGCAGTAGAAAAATCATGAAGTTGAGGTGGCATGGCACTCAATAAACAGCTAAACCGTGTGCTGCTTGCGGTAGACCGGCTGAGGATTGGTCGTCAATCGGAAGCTCACATCGGGCGCCTTAAGTTGTTCCTTGCTCTCTAGCCGTGCTAAGAAAATCTGCAGCTCAATGCAGCATACGGTGAGAGAACCGATGAGCTTTTCGCGGCACCTACCTTCGATTGGCTTCTGATCCAATGTATAGCAATGCAGTTTCCCGATCATCGCTTTGATGTCGGGCTGCTCGAGGTCCACACCTTCCCAGTTGTGCGCAAATTTCTTGCGAACTCTCCGCAGTGTTTCCAGGTCTTCAAACTGCTCCTTCATCAGCAGCCCAACTGTACTTCCTGCGGATCTTCGCCAAGTCGTTGCGACTGAGAGAAAAATGGACAGACTTCCACACTTGCGTCCATTCCGACGCGACCGAATCACCGTCGGGCAATACGGATGTCGAAATCATTTTTTGCGCGCATGCTCAGGAAGCCGCAGCGCTAGCCGACGGTAGCCGGCTGGCTGCCGATCAGCTTACAGCCACATTCTGTCGTGCACCCTTCGACCGCGACCGGTATGCCGTTGACGGTGAAGGACTTAGAGGCAGTAACAATCTTGTTGACCCCATGCGGTTTGCCTCTAGGGTAGACCTGCGGACAATCGACCTGATCCCCGAGCCTCGCGATCGCGCGCCCCCGAATATCGTGATTAGGCGAGCCGCTGATGACGGTTCCGCCGTGATCAGTTTTATCGCCGACCGTTATGATTTTCAGGGACATTGCGTCTCCAGGTAAAGCGCAATCGCGCCGGTTCAGTCAATCGTCATTCCACTCCTGAGCCATCTGCGTGAGATCGTCGCGGGTCATTCTTCGCGCTTTCATCATCCTCACAAGGTCCTCTTTCGATAAGGGATATTGTTGGTGCACCCTAGGAATGTTCTCGGCGTCGAGTTAGTAGAGCCAAGTCGACTCTATCGGCGCATGTGGCGGAGCTCGTCCGCAGGAAGCTTTCCTTTGAAGAAGACTTCAATCGTGTAGAGTTGATGGCCCTCGGCGTATCCTTGTTGGAAGTGAAGCACTGTGTTTTTTGGGATCATGGAAAAAGGCTCGCCCGTGCTAGTGGCAATCAGCATCGGTTCCTTGAGTTTGTATGAGCTCCCGGCAGCTATCATTTTCTTGAAGAAAAAGGGGGCCAACAATCCTGCGATAAGAAATGGCAGTACGGCGCTGACTAATGCAGTCGCTTTTTTTGATTTCCTAACACCAATTTTTTCTAGCTCGTAAACGCTTTATAGCGGTCATTCTTCATCATTTTTCTGTGTAGACTCGCGTGAAAATATGGACGGGTTTGGCGGACGATTTGCGGTGGATTCCCGATCCGCTCATATCATTCCGCTTGTTGAGCGTCCTTACGTCACGGGTTAGGTGTATTTTGTTCTTCCGGCCATTCACGTAGAATTTGTGTTAATTCAGCCTTGGTCACGCCTCTGGTTCGCAAAATCGTTGTAAGCTCCTGCTTGCTTAGCGGATATTCATTAAGCAATTTTGGTAACTCTTCACGATCTATAGTCCTCAGCCAAAGCGGTGAAATCGTTTTCGGATCTGCAGGCGCCGCCTTGAAGTCTCCTTTGAAGTGAAGATAGACGTGAAACGTCTGATGCCCTTCGGGCCAGCTTTTATCAAGATAAAGTACCGATCCGGCCGGAAGCAGAGAATACGTTTTTTGTTGCTCGCCCTCGATCAGAAGTGGCTCTTCGATCGTGAATGCTGTTTTAGACGTCATGGATAACACTCCAGTTGATAAAAGTAAGTATGCCAGAAGGATGAAGCCTAACGTGATTATTGCTATCGTTGCAAGCTTTCTCATCGCTGTTTCCCATATGTTGTTACTTTTCTGGGCGTAAGAGCTTTGTTCCCGTCTAGCATAGCTTGAACGTCAGCGGGCATAAAGATCTTCGACGGCCAAGCTCCAAAATTCCGCGCTCGCGCCGCCATTTTTTCTGAGGTTCCTAATCCACGTCCCTCATTGAAACGCTCTTGTCCTGCCTCAATGCCCGGTAGACCAAGCCGTGCTCCGTCTAGAGTTACTGTTGCGCAGTTCTTACTGAACGCATGGTAAGGGGTCGGCAGCTTGTATTCCTTTTGGTTGGGATGTTTCGATCGCCGTATAGTCGCCTTAGCTGTGATGCTCTCGTAGTAAGAAATGATGGCCTCTGCCTTATCATTTGGTATCAAGTAGGTAAAGCCTTTTGTGGCGCGGCCGTAACTGTTTTCTCCTGCAATGTACGGATCAAATTTGTCCCATACTCGAAGAATACCTTCGCCTTCTGCTCCGAATTCACCAGTTGTTGCGCCGTAACGGCCGAAATCATAAATTCGCTCTTGAGTTGCAGTGATAACACGAAGGGCGGCATGTCCATAAGTGTGCATTTCGCCGTCTTTGCCTCGATACGGCCCCCCGATAAGAATCTCGATCGAAGGCGCCCTTACCTGAAGAGTTGTGACCTCGTTTGTCAGGATCGCTACCCCGGCTTTTAGCTTCTTGTTTGGTTGTTCGAGCTTTGGCATGGCTAAGTCGTCCCGAAAGGGCAAGAAAGTTTAAGTAGTTTCTACTTCTATCGAATAACTTAGGTCAGGGAATTCGACCTTGCAGCGACCCGCTGGCAACCGCTCAATGCGTGCCCCGCCGCGGTCGTTGACGTTTCCGCAGTGCTGAGTACCGCCGGGGTCAGTTAGGACAAATCGCTCGCCTGGGATAGGGCCGTCTTGATCAACCAACTCAAATTCGACCCAAGCCTCACCGTTTTCGGACGTGACGGCGTTCTGACCTGCAGTTGAGGCGGCCAGTGCCGAAGACACCGAATTTATCCCTATATGCTTCGCACTGGTAAAGCTGTGCGTAGCAGCATGCGCGGTGAAAGAGCCTGCCGTGCCGAACTCGATTGCGCCCGCACGAAATTTGGCATAGCTACCGCCGCCATTGATCACCACCTCCTCCCTGGCACTAATGGTGATGCGATTCGCTTCCTGCGAAATTTCGAGTTTAGCCAGCAGTTTGATACTGTTCGATAGCGCCTGAATGTCGATGTCACCGGATGCAGCAATGAGCTTCATTCCAGCTTTTTGCACAAACAACCGGAAAGTCTGACGAATGCTTGCGAAAAGGCTGGTGCCTGCAACTACTGAGACATCTTTCCCGCTTGTGATGGCCGTGTGACGGTCGCTGGCGATATGGGTGTCGAGTCCACTCGTTGTAGCGATGCCAGCTGGACTGGCGACGACAAGATGCGGGGCTGTCAGCTCGGGAAAGCCATTCGTGCCCCCGGCAGCGCCGCGTACCTCCTCGGTCTGCGTCTTGAGGGGGGCCGCTACATTAATCTGGCTATTGCCTGCGTCATGTGCCCCGTTGTTTTGCGCGATCTCGGCCAAGGATCTGTGCTGTTCGGCAGCGAGCGTTAGCCGGCGTGAGGTCTCGCCCATGTCCTTGATTGGACCATGCGCTGCCTGCCGCGCTTCGGTCGTGATGAGCAGCCCTTTGGCTGCGCGTGCCACTCCATGGCCGTCGGTGCGCAGTTCCCAGCCTTCGCCGCGTGCATCCTTGCGCCCGTTGGTGTCTTCGATGCGCGTGATGTGCCCGAGCGATAGCTGGCTGCACTGATGGTCGCTTTTCAGCTGCGCCTGAATCTTGTCCTTGGTGTCATCGAGAACAAGGTGATTGCCCCGCCTTCCGCCCCCAAGCTCCCGGCTGCGCAGACCGGCTAGCGACTGCTGCTCCGGCAGCGACCATGGCGGCATGTGTGCCTGGTTGTAAAGCGCGCCAAGTACGAGCGGATGGTCGATATTCCCGTTTGGGTAGACGACGGCTACTTCCTCGCCGACGCGGGGCAAGCGGATCTGCCCGAATTCGCTGCCGGCCGCCGGCGTCATAACCCGGATCCAGGGGGAGCTCTTTTCGTCGTAGTTGCCCAGTCGGTCCCAGTGAAGCTGCAGCTTCACGCGTCCGTAGCCGTCCGTGTGGATATCGGCGCCTGCCGGGCCGACGACGATGGCGGTATGCAGCCCCGTATAGATGACAGGCTCGCTGTTGAAGTTGCGGCCGGGACGCCAGCGAATGTCCTGGCGGATGCACGTAAAGCGGTTTTCGTAATGCGAGGGTGCACCAGGGCCGGCCTGGTAGTTATTCGATACCTTATGATTGGCGGACAGGATGAGGTAGAAGCGGTTCTCGATGCTGCCGCGCGGCTCGGCGTCGTATCGATGCGAGCGCGCCTCGGCGCTGAAGTGGCCGCCTAGCTTGAAGGTGCGGCCGGGCAGCACGCACCGTTCGTTGCCAGCCGCCTCGAAATACTGCGTGTCCCTGTCCGCTTCATCCATGCGCCGGCCCGCCAGCTGTACG
The DNA here is from genome assembly GCF_030412015.1 of Massilia sp. YIM B02763. GTDB lineage: Bacteria > Pseudomonadota > Gammaproteobacteria > Burkholderiales > Burkholderiaceae_D > Telluria. The sequence continues at coordinate 86,623 of NZ_JASNRD010000005.1, forward strand.
CCATCGGTATGCAGGCGGAAACCATAGGCGCCGGTGTCCTCGTAGATCTCGTAAGGGAAGACGTCACCTTGCTGGTTGAGCGAAGTGGCTTCGACGTGTTGCGCTCTAGGATTCTTGTAGTCGAACGAGGCGAGCGTGGTCTTGCCGGATCCGAGCCGCCGGATTGCTGTCCACGTGTGGATGCCGTCGTCCTCGCGCGAGCCGCCCTTGTCGTGGAACGAAATCCAGTACGCTTCCTCGTCGATCGGCTTCGCCAAAGAGCTATCGTCCGAGATCATGAGCTTGTGGCCGTCGAATTTGTGTTCGTACCAATAATGCAAGCCGAGCGCTTCCCAACGTCGGTGCAGGTGGTTGTAGTCGGTCTCGTTGTACTGGTTCGCGACGGTAAGCTGTGGATCGTCGCCAGTCAGTTTCATGTCCCATTCGGCTTGGGAATAATGCTTGAGGGTTTCCTCAGTGATCTTGAGCACGTTTTTATTGTGGAACGACCTACTATCCTTGCGGAGGCGGGCAAACGCAAGCCACGGTTCGAGCACCATTTGGTAAAAGGCGAAGCCCCCATCGCTGCGCAGAAAACGGAACTCAGTGATGTAGCCGTTGAGATAGCGCAGCGATCCGTCCTCCCGCACCAGAGAGATAGTCACCATGCGGCCCATCAGTTTCTTCAATGGGATACGCGGATCGTCTGACAGCACCTCGACGTCAAAGCGGAAACTGCGCGAGACTTCCTCATGAGCGTCCAGCTTGTTAGGCAGAAGGATCGCGGGTGGCCCGTCCTTGAATGGAAAGTCGAGCCGTATGAGCCGGTTGTGTTGAGATGCGCCGCTGAATGCAGACAGCGCGGCACCGATCGCAATTACCTGGCTTTCGCCCATTGACTTCCTCCAAATCGCCACTTGGGCTGAGGGGCACGAAAAATGGTCAGCTGACACGTTACTCGCATGTTGCCAAGCGGAGCTTGCTAAGACTCAACACGTTTCTCTGCGCTAGGTCTAGAGTTTTTCTGACAGTCATCCTGAAAGGGATTGGTAATGCTGAAAAATCTGAAATGACAGGGGCAAGCGCGTGTTGAGAACACGACTGGCCGGCAGCCAGCGCCGATGGACGGTTTCACCAACATCGGCCCGGCGCTGGTTTGTAGTGCCATGACGCGGTTTTGTGGCCGGCCTTACCCGGTACAGTTCCTGGCGCAGGGGGCACTCGATGCCTGGACGCGTGCACTTGGGAACACCGGGCTCCGGTTCGTCTGGAGGGATCCCGGGACGCTGTGCTGGCAGATCAGGCAGGAAATCCTACGGCAGCTGGAAGGCATGCATCCGCTGTCTTCGGTCGCCGGGCAGATAAGCGCCGAGGATCGCCAACGGCTCGCGTTTCAGACTAGTACGAATCTCAAGTACCATTTGAGTGAGGGAACAGTGATCGAGGCAACGCCGGCGCTGGAGACGCTGCTGGCGAATTCGGACGTCGATCTCAGTCTCCCGATGAGCATGGTCGCGCCGCCCTATCGAGCCCAGTACTTACGCTTCGGCGAAGTCGCTATGCGGTATCTGAAAGTGCCGGCCCCGCAGGCTGCTGACCACTTCTTCGACGGAGCGTTCTGCTTTCTGACCCGGCACCGCACGGCGAGCGATCCGGAGGGGAAATGCTGGACGCTGGAATTCGTCTTCATCAGTAAGCGCCAGGACCGCTACGGCGGCCATATATCGCTGCTCGGCGAAACCGATCGGGGAGACATCACGGTCGGCGAGTGGTTGGCCGAAATCCTCAGTGGCGTCACGGCAGCGGGCCAAAGCGAGATTCATCGATCAATGCACGCTGCGGTCAGCTATGTCGTACGAGTGTTCCTCTATATGGCATTAAAGCAGGCACGTATAACGCCGCATCGGGAATACGATGAGGCGTTACGGCGCGCCGCTGGCTTGGGCGAGCGCAAGCGCGCCAAGTTGTTGCAAAGATCGGCATCCCTCTACAACGGGATCGTTGTTGGTCCCGAGTCATTGCCGACCGGCCGCTTCGAAGGTGGAGCGGGGGGCGGCGTTGCTCCGCACTGGCGCCGTGGGCATTTCCGAATGCAGCCCTTTGGCGCCGCCAATCAGCAGCGCAAACTCATCTTTGTCGCGCCGGCCCTGATTCACGCAGAGCAGTTTCAGGAAAATGTGCCAGCACCGAAATCGTACCGGGCAAGTGCCGCTGTCGTAAATGCGACCTGATTAGCTCGGCACTGACGCTGCGCGTAGCAGGTCGTTACGTACTGGACATTGGCTTTTGAATGTTACAAGCTAATCTTGATATCCTGTAATCAGAAATCAAGGGTCGATAGCAAGCCTCGCTTAGCTTGAGGGAAGCTTCGCTTGAACAGTACAGCGTAAAGATCATCCAAGCATTGTAGTTCGGCCTCGATGAATTGTCGGACGACTTTAGTCTGGATTGTCACATGCTTTTTTGGATGAACGAGTTTGTTGCGCAGGTCAATCCCGTGCAAGAGAATTGACCACCATGGCCTTGTCTTTGGTTGTTCATCAGGAGAGAAACGACAAAACAAGAAAAGCAACCGGTCTTCCAATCGAAACATTTTTAGGCGTTTGCTCACCACGAACCTACTGTCATCTAAGTTGACATCAGATTCCGTAAGTAGGCCGATGTCATGAGGTGATAGGCCGTCACGCAGCAACATTTCATCAGCAAGCGAATTAAGGTTTGCCTCCAATGCACTGAACGACAAAAGCAAGGCGGCATGGTTGAAAGCCTCAATCGCCGTCTTGTCTGACGCTTCTTCCGCCTTTTCTAAAAAGCGCTTGCCTTGCTCGAGCAGTGTATTTGAGAACGTATCAATGCTGATTTCTTGGTCGGTCATCTCGACTCCTGGGCCTTCGTTACGTCAAGTTGCGCCTCTTTCGCGTGGTATTTCTTTATTGCGATCTCGATATTCTTTGCATTGATGCCATTGCCGTCCTCTGCTTGCAGATAAAACAGTTCGACTAAGCGTCCACGCTCTTTTGCATCTGTCCGATATCCTAATCCACGGTAATTCTCAGGGTCACTCTTATGCTTCCCCTTAGCAAGGAGTGCAGCGGCAAGCGGATCTTTTCCTGTGGTTGCTGCCAGCGCATAATGTCGCTTTAATCGAACCGGATTATTCGACAGTAGTCCGGCCACGAAAGCCCAAGCGCGCAGCACTGCGAAATTTAGCGCTTTATTAGCAAAGTCCGCTTGAGTACTCTTCGTCTTCGATTGGCCCACCGATGGCTTAGCAAAGGCAGCTCGCTGCGCGGCAATCAAGCGGGCGAACTCGTTGCCTGCGATAGTCAAACCCAAGTCTTCCCAGATAGGCGGCGTGCGTGACCGCAACGCATCCCACTCGGAGTCAACATCGCCTGATCTTGCAATTTTTGGAGTAGTATCGCTGAGGGCGAATTCTTTATTTGCGTAGCTCAAGCCCAAGAAGTAGTTCAAAATAAAAGTCCTGGCATCGCGCACAGTAATTGGATTAGTGCGTTGCCGACGATCTGCGAAATCCACATTCTGTTGAAGTAAGCCGACCTTCTGACACCATTCCCTTAATTCCGGTCCCGCTAGTGTTTCCTGCATCCGGTCAAAAAGGTCAGTCGATACGGCGATATTAGTATTAGAGATTAGCTGCACATCGAGGCGCTGCTCACTGTCTAAACTAAAATACACCTTAAGACCATGGTATTCATCTACCTGACTTTCGAGCGCTTCTTTGATTGCTATATAACGGCGCTGACCGCCAATGATCTTGATTGGGTGTGCCGCATCGTATGCGACGCTGTATTCTGAAACGATGTTGCTGAAAGTGCGTCTCGCTTTGGCGTCTTCGCGCATTTTTTCAAAAGCGACGTGATCCTCTACTACGTCACGGTTTGCCCGATATTCTGGTTGTTCGTCTGGATCAATGGGAACATCAACGGTTGCTAATTCGATGAGCTTGCTCGCACGCACATGACACTCGACAAATCTAGCGCCGGTTCGCAAATCAGACATTACCAAGATCGTTTTTTCCACTGGCTCACACGTGGCAGCAAAGTCCGCGACGAGACCAGCTACGGTTTCATTCTCGTTGCTGTGTACAAATTTAATTTCGGCGATCTGGAACCTGACGACGGTCCAGCGCGATGCCCGCGCCATCAGGTTCCTGACCGGATTCGCGCTGCTGGCCTTGAGCGCGCTGCCCATCATCGGCGGTATCTCCCTCTACCAGGACCACACGCTGCCGGTGCTGGTACTGCTGCGCGTGCTGCTCGCGATCGGCGGACTGTGGTTGGCGATCGCGTGGGTCTGGCTGTTCGTGCCATCGGCGGTCGTCATGAATTCCGCCGCCAACGCCAGGCTGCTGCCGCGCCAGCGCCGCCGTCTCGTGCAGATGGCGATCGGCGGCTGGTTCCTGGTCACGACGGCGTTCACCGTGGCGTCCGGCAAGTGGCCGGTCTTCGCGCTGGTCGGCAGCTATGTGCTCGGCTTTGCCCTGATGCGCGCCGGGAACATCCGCGCCGTCGCGCTGACCGTGCTGCCGGGCCTGTGGCCGGCGCTGTCGCGCCACCTGCTGCCGGAACCGCTGGCGCAGGCCGTCTCCAGCGGGCCCGGACTGCTGCTCGCGACCGCCGCCTTCAGCGCCGCGGCGGTATGGATGCTGGCGCGCCTGTACCCGGCGGCCGGCGACCGTCACCTGGAGACGCGCGGCGAACGCGTCCGGCGCATGGAGCGCATGGCATCGAACGGCTGGGCCGCGGCGCACGAATCCGAGGGTGTCATGACGACGCCTGGCCTCAAGGTCTACCGCGCCATCCTGCACCGCGACAGCCGTGCGCCGCGTGCCGGTGCGATGCTGATGCATGCATTCGGACCGACCGGCCACTGGAGCGCGTGGATCACGACCATCGTCATACTGGTGGTGACGAGCCTGGTCGCCTGGCTCTTCGTTTCCTGGCGCAACGATGCCTCCACGCACGAATTCGTCAAGGGCTTCTCCTGGGGCGGCCTGGGCGGGCTGGCCTTCATGATCGCGTTCAGTACCGCGCACATACGCCAGCAGCTCGACCGCACCCGCGACGAGCAGGCGCTGCTGCTGCTGACGCCGCGGGCTGGCGACAGGGCGCTGGTGAACCGGCGCCTGGGCACGACGATGCTCCGGGCCGCGTTGCTGCAGTGGATCGTGCTGACGGCCGTCGTACTGTGGATCAGCACGCTGTTCGGCGGTGCCGACCTCGTGCTGCGCGAGTTCGCGCTGTGCTGCCTGGGCGGGCAGATGGCCATGGCCTGCCTGTTCGGCGATTTTTCGCGCGCGCCGAAGATCGGCGTGGTGCGCGCCGTGCTGCTGGGTGTGCTCGCGCTGGTCGAGGCCGGCGTGGCCGCCGGCCTGGGCTGGCTGTCCGGCGCGCTGCTGCCGCACACCTGGTACTGGCTGATCGCGATCAGCCTGGCCGTCGGCGCGTTCCAGCTGCGCCATGGCTGGAGGACGCTGGTGACGGCGCCGGTGGCATTCCCAACGGGGAGGCTGGGCTAGGACGCGATCCTGCAGAGTGGGCACCATGTGCCAACCGAGTGCCCGCGTCGCTTCTGCGCACGGTGGGCACGTGGTGCCCACCCTACGTGATTCAATGCGCCTTCTTCTGCACCAGCGCCGCGCCGATGCCATGGCGGCGGCTTTCGCTGACCGCCGTCACGGTGCCATCCCCGTTGAACACGATGGCATTGGCGGCGCCGATCTCTTCCGGTGCCGGCGTGGTCGCCCACTTGTGGCCGAATTTTTCCAGCGCCCGGGCCTGGGCGGTATCGGCGAAGCCCGGCTCGACCTCGGTCTCGCGGCCGTTCCTCTGCGACAGGCGCGGCGCGTCGATGGCCTGGTCCATGGGCATGCCGAGGTCCACGTGGTTGACGATGGTCTGCAGCACGGTGGTGATGATGGTGGCGCCGCCCGGGCTGCCGATGGTGAAGGCGGGCTTGCCGTCCTTGAAGGCGATGGTCGGCGCCATGCTGCTGCGCGGGCGCTTGCCCGCTTCGGGGATGTTCGGCGCGGGACCCGTGAAGTCGAAGTCCGTCATCTCGTTGTTGAGCAGGAAGCCGTAGCCCGGCACCACGATGCCGCTGCCGCCCCAGGACTCGATGGTGAACGTGTAGGCGACCACGTTGCCCTCCTTGTCGGAGACGGCCAGGTGGGTCGTGTGCGTGCCTTCCTTCTGGATCAGGTTGGCCTGCGGACGTAGCGGGAAGCTCTGGTCGTTCTCGTACAGGAACGGGTCGCCCGCCTGGACGGCACCGGCCGCCGCGCGGTCCTGGCGGATCAGCGAGCGGCGCTGGGCGGCGAACTGCTTCGACAGCAGGCCTTCGATGGGCGCGTCGACGTATTCCGGGTCGGCCAGGTAGGCGTTGCGGTCGGCAAACGCGAGGCGGCTCGCCTCCAGGTACAGGTGCTCGACCTGCTCGCGCGGCAGCGATTTCAGGTCGAAGCCCTCGAGGATGTTCAGCGCCTCGGCCACCGTGACGCCGCCGCTGCTGGGCAGGGGCATGCCGTACAGGTCGTAGCCGCGGTAGGTCGAGCGCACCGGCTGGCGGATGCGCGCCTCGTAGTTGGCCAGGTCCGCCAGGCTCATCGTGCCTGGGCGCACCTGCGCGTCGCCCGCCATCGGCGGACGGTTGACGGCGGCCACGATCGCCTGGGCCATCGGGCCCGAATAGAACGCTTTATAGCCGCGCGCGGCGATGTCGCGATAGGCCTTGGCGAGGTCCGGGTTCTTGACCACGGTGCCGGCCGGCAGCGCCTTGCCGTCCTTCAGGTAGAGGCGGCTGGTCGTGGAGAACTGCTGGAATTTTCTTTCATTCTCGGTGACCAGCTTGTTGAACGTCGGGCTGACGGTGAAGCCCTTGGTGGCGACCCCGATCGCCGGCGCCAGCACCTGCTTGAACGACATGGTGCCGTAGCGTTCCAGCGCCTCGTGCCAGCCGCGCACGGTACCCGGCACGCCGACGGCGGCGCCGCTGGCGACGGCCGTGTCGAAGTCGACGGGCCGGCCGTTCTCGACGAACACCGAGGGGCTGAACGAGGCCGGCGCCGTCTCGCGGTGGTCGATGGTGATCACGCGCTTGTCCTTGGCCAGGTAGATGACCATGAAGCCGCCGCCGCCGATGCCGCAGCTGAACGGATCCGTCACGCCCAGCGTGGCGGCGGCCGCCACGGCGGCATCGATGGCGTTGCCGCCCTTGTTGAGGATGGCCAGCGCCGATTCGGACGCCTTTTCACTGATGGTGGCGACGGCGCCGCCCGTGCCCGTCGCGACGGGCGACTTGGCGAGCGCGAGTGGCGGCGCGAGGACGATGGACAGGATCAGCCCGCAGGCGAGGGCGCGGGGCGCGCGGTTCGATATGGTCATGAAAGGAAGGAAAAGTGGGTGATCGTCATGGCGCTCATGGTGGCGTGACCTTGAGCGTGACCGGCATGGCGTCGCTGGGCCGCATGGTGCCGACGGCGCGCGCGGGCGGGATCGTCGCCATGTCGAGCGCGATGGCGGCGCCGCGCAGGATGGGCGGCCTGGCCGAGGGCTGGTCCGGACCGAGCGTGATTTCCTGGACGCCGCCCGGACCGTCGATGATGAAGCGGAACACGAGCCGTCCGGCCCAGATGCACTGGGCGTTCGGCGGGCAGCGGCTGTCGCTGAAGCTGTCGTAGGTGACGGTGATGTCGCGCGCCAGCGTGGCGCTTTGCTGCGGCCTGAGCGGATAGCTGCCCGGCAGGACCGGCGCGGCCACGCAGCCGGCTAGCGCCGGCGCGAGGAGGAGGGCAAACAGGTGAGGCAGGTACCGCGACAGCATCATCGGGACATCCGGTTATTTGCGTTATGCCAATAATAACAAATACGGATGCCCACGCTGATCCAATATCAAACCGGGGTCAGAGCCGGGGTCAGAGCCCGGTTTTGGGAAATTGCCAAAAATCGGGCTCTGACCCCGGCTCTGACCCCGGTTTAAGGGAGGTCAAGCCTTGGGCGGGGTGGTGCTTGACGGGGTGTTCATTTGCACGTCCGGCAGGAACCACATCAGCAGCAGGGCGACGAGGACGATGGCCGTGCCGGCGCCGAACACGCTGGCGATGGCGTGGCGGTAGACTTCGCGCAGCGCCGGCGCGAGCACGGTGTGGCTGCCGGCGCTGGCGGCCGCGTCGATGCCGGCGGCGTGCAGGCGGTGCGCCAGGATCGCGCCGGAACCCGTCACGCCGAGGAGGCCGCCGAGCGAGCGGAAGAAGGTCAGCATCGCCGTGCCCACGCCGCGCCGCGCCAGCGGCAGCGCATGCTGGACGACGATGGTCATGTTCGGCATCACCAGGCCCAGGCCTGCGCCCAGCAGGAAGATCGCCGGTTCGATGTACCAGAAGCCGCGCCCCGTCTCCATGGCCCAGGCCAGCACGCCGAAGGCGACCACGGCCGCGGCCACGCCGTACACCTGCACGGCCTTGTAGCGGTTCAGCGGCGCCAGCACGCGGCCGTTGAGGGTCGAGGCGATGATCATGCCGACCATCATCGGCACCGTCAGCATGCCCGAGCTGGCCGGGCTGCTGCCCATCACGAGCTGGAAGAAGATCGGGAAGAACACGCTGGCGCCCATCAGGCCCATGAAGGTCAGCGCCATCACGATGCTGGCGACGTTGAACACGCGGTTGTCGAACAGGTCCGGCGGCAGCACGGGCTCGGCCGCGCGGCGCAGGTGGAACACGAGCCAGGCGCCCAGCAGCGCGGTCAATGCCGCGCACACCTTGATCTGCGGCGCGTCCCACGGCCACTCGGTACCGCCCAGCGCCAGCACCAGCAGCAGGGACACGATGGTGCCCGTCATCAGCACGGAGCCCAGGTAGTCGATGCGGTGCGACTGCGTGGCGACCGGCTTCCTGAGCGTCGTGGCGATGGCGTACAGCGCCACGGCGCCGACTGGCAGGTTGATGTAGAAGATCCAGTGCCAGGACAGCAGGTCCGTCATCACGCCGCCCAGCACGGGGCCGAGCACGCTGGTGACGGCGAAGACGATGGCGATCGAGCCCTGGCGCCGGGCACGCTCGGCCGGAGTGACGAGGTCGGCGATGATGATCTGCGCCAGCGGCATGAAGCCGCCCGAGCCCAGCCCCTGGATGGCGCGGAACACGATCAGCTGCGTCATGTCCTGGGCCAGGCCGCACAGCACGGAACCGACGAGGAAGGTGATGAGCGCCGTGAACACCATCGGCCGGCGCCCGTACTGGTCGGCCAGCTTGCCGTACAGCGGCATGGTGGCGGTGGATGCGAGCACGTAGGCGGTGACGACCCAGGACAGGTGGGCCATGCCGCCCAGGTCGCCGACGATGCGCGGCAGGGCGGTGGCGACGATGCTCTGGTCGAGCGCGCCCAGGCCGAGCACGGCCATCAGGGCAAGGTAGACGGCGCGGATTTCGCTGGGCGTCGCCTGCGGCGGTACGCCATCGGGCAAGGGCGGGGAGAGGGGCTGGGTCATGGTTCGGCGATCAGGTTCAGGGGTTCGATGGCGGCGGCGAGGGCATCCAGTTGCCGGGGACTGAGGCGGGCGACGCGCCGCGCCAGCCAGTCCAGGCGCTCGCTGCGCAGCGCCTGCAGGCGTTGCTCTCCGGCGGCGGACAGTTGCAGGCCGGTGCGGCGGCGGTCGTGCGGATCGGGCGGGGCGCGCTCGACCAGGCCGGCCGCCTCCAGCGTCTTGACCTGGGCGCTCATGGTGGGGCTGCGCACCTGCTGCATGCGCGCCAGCTCGGCCACGCCGATGCCCGGATGCTCCCCGATGGCCGCCAGCAGCATGGTCTGCAGCATGGACAGGCCCGTGTCGCGGCGCTCGGCGTCATGGCGCATCTCGCGCATCAGGCGCTTGAACGCGGCGCGCAGGTCTTCCGACAGGGCCAGCGCGCGTTCGTTCGGTTCGTTCATTGTCATCGTGAAATATAGGTAGGCTACCTAACTATTTTACGCCGCAACGCGGTGCCATGCAAACGCTGGCAAGCGTTGTCAATGCATCAAAACGGGAAAATACGCGGTATGCTCATGGAGGACCATTTCCAGGAGACGCTCATGACGCGCTTGACCGCAGACGACTTCGACCCCGAAGTCCTGAAACTCTTCGACGGCTACGTGCACGGCCAATTGTCGCGCCGCGACTTCCTTGCCCGCGCCGGCCGCTACGCCGTGGGCGGCACGACGGCCGCCACGCTGCTGGCGCAATTGTCGCCATCGTTCGCCGCCCCGCTGGTCGCGCCGAAGGACCCGCGCCTGAAGACGAGCTACCAGGAATTCCCGTCGCCGCAGGGCTACGGCAAGCTGCGCGGCTACCTGGTCATGCCCGCCAATGCCCAGCGCAAGCCGCCGGCGATCCTCGTCGTGCACGAGAACCGCGGCCTGAATCCGCACATCGAGGACATCGCGCGCCGCGTGGCGCTGGAAGGCTATATCGCGTTCGCGCCGGACGCGCTGTTCCCGCTGGGCGGCTACCCCGGCGACGAGGACAGCGCACGCGCCCTGTTCGCCAAGCTGGACCAGGCCAAGACGCGCGCCGACTTCGTCGCCGCCGTGCAGGCGCTGGAAAAGCTGCCGCAGGCGAGCGGCAAGGTCGGCGTGGTGGGCTTCTGCTTCGGCGGCGGCATCGCCAACTACCTCGCGACCCAGCTGCCGGAACTGGCGGCCGCCGTGCCGTTCTACGGCGCCCAGCCGCCCGCCGCCGAGGTCGCCAAGATCCGCACACCGTTGATGATCCATGACGCGGGCAAGGACGAACGGATCCTGGCGGGCTGGCCGGCCTATGAGGAGGCGCTGAAGGAGAACAAGGTGCCATACCAGCACTTCACGTATCCGGGCGTCGAGCACGGCTTCAACAACGACACGACGCCGCGCTACGACGAGGCGGCGGCCAAGCTGGCTTGGGGGAGGACGATGGGGTTCTTCAAGGAGAAGCTGGCCTGAGCCGCAACAAATAGAAGCGCGTCGTCCCTGCGAAGGCAGGGAACCAATTTTGCACGAGCAGTCGAGATGCAAACAGAACTTGGGCCCCTGCCTCCGCAGGGGCGACGGACGGGGTAATAAAAAAGGCACCCGCAGGTGCCTTTCTTTCACTTCCGCGCGGAGGCTTACACGTAAGCCGCCAGCGCCGTCTTCATTTTCTTCAGCGCCGCCGATTCGATCTGGCGGATGCGCTCGGCCGACACGCCGAATTCCTCGGCCAGCGTGTGCAGGGTCGCACCCGAGCCGTCGTCGTTGGCCAGCCAGCGTGCTTCCACGATGCGGCGCGAACGCGGGTCGAGCTTGCCCAGGGCCGTTTCCAGGCCTTCCGACTGCAGGCGCACGACTTCCTCGGCTTCCAGCACCTTGGTCGGCTCCTGCTGGTCCGACGACAGGTAGGCGATCGGCGAGAACTTGTCGTCTTCGTCGTCGGTCGGCGCTTCCAGGGCGATGTCGCGGCCCGAAAGGCGGGTTTCCATCTCGATCACTTCTTCGCGCTTGACGTCGAGCATCTTGGCCAGGTCGTCCACTTGCTGCGGCGACATGGCATCCAGGCCCTGCTTGTTGCTGCGCAGGTTGAAGAACAGCTTGCGCTGGGCCTTGGTCGTGGCGACCTTCACCAGGCGCCAGTTCTTCAGGATGTATTCATGCATCTCGGCCTTGACCCAGTGCATGGCGTACGACACCAGGCGGACGCCCTGGTTCGGGTCGAAGCGCTTGACGGCCTTCATCAAGCCGATATTGCCTTCCTGGATCAGGTCGGCGTGCGGCAGGCCATAGCCCAGGTAGCCGCGGGCGATCGACACGACCAGGCGCAGGTGGGACATCACCAGTTTCTGGGCGGCATCCAGGTCGCCGTTGTCGCGCAGGTTTTTTGCCAGCGATACTTCTTCCTCGTGGGTCAGCATCGGCAGACGATTGACCGCCGAGATATAGGCGTCGATGTTGCCGATATTGCCGTTGAAACCGAGTCCCAGAGCACGACTGCCGGCCGGAACCAATGCGGATTGTGCGGACATAGTCAATTCCCTCGTAGTAGCTGTACTGCATCGTCTCTGCCATTTCCGGCGCCCCGAAGGCGCTGCCGGTTGGCGATACGGGATGTGGACGGTGCCTATCGAATACACTTCCCGCGATAGTCTGTCCTTATATTAGCACTCTCTTGTAGGGAGTGCTAGGAACCACCATATTTGAGACGAGCAGTTTAAGTTTCGTTAAAGTATTGCTCCTGGGAATCGAAATAAGCAGTCAATTCCAATGTAGAGCAGGGACAGGTAGTTCGATTGATGTGGGTCAAACGTGCCGCCCGTACCGTTTGATAGCTGTTGGAGACAGGTTAGGGGCGTCGTGATTCAGGGTCTGTGAAGTGGCGCACGTACCCTTGTAGGCGTATTTCCCGTGTCTGCTGGTGGACTTGACTGGCCAACAGCAGACGGGTTGATTTATTAATATTGGGACGGTTTGCGGAAATTCAATACCCCGACGGTAAATTTCGGGGTATTGCTGATCGAATCGACAATCAACGCAGGCGCGCGAGGTGCCGCTGCACCGACAGCATCGCACCCACCAGGCCGAGGCCGGCGCTGATGGCCAGCAGCGCGGCGATGCCCAGCGGGGGCAGGGCGGCGAGCTGGAACTCCGAGGCATACAGGCGGGCGAACTCGGCGATCGCCGTGTTCAGCGGACGCAGCGCCAGCGCCACGGCGCCCAGCGCCACCGCGCCGGCGCACAGGCCCAGCAGGGCGCCCGTATAGTAGAACGGACGGTGGATGAAATTGTCCGTCGCGCCCAGCAGCTTCGATACGGCGATCTCTTCCTTCTGGGTCAGCACCTGCAGGCGGATCGTATTGAATACCACCGCGATCACCACCACGCTCAGCGTGACGGCCAGCAGCAGCAGGGCCAGGCGCAGCACGCCCAGCAGGGCCGCCAGGCGCTTGACCCAGGCCGAGTCGACCTGCACGGTGTCCACGCCCGGCAGCAGGCGCATCTGTTCGGCGATGCCGTCCACGCGCGCGGCGTCGGCGCTGGCGGCGAAGCCTTCCAGTTTCATCACATAGCTGTCCGGCAGCGGATTGTCGCCCAGCGTCTCGAGGACATCGGACAGGCCGCTCTTGTCCTTCAGGCTGTCCAGCGCCTGCTCGCGCGGCACGAAGACCAGCTTGGCGCGGCTGCCCTGCAGGATCTGCCGGAGCTGGGGCGCCAGCGCCTGCGCTTCCTCGCGCGGGGTGCCGGCCTTGAGGAACAGGCTGATCTCCGGGTCGACGGACAGCTGCTCGGACATCGGCTTGACGTTGTCGAGCAGGGTCACGCCGGCGAAGGGCAGGGCCAGGGCCACCGCCACGACGAGGACGTTGAACAGGAAGCTGCCCGGCGCCTTGCGCAGGTGCCCCAAGGCGGCGCCGAGGGCGAAGCGGTGCTGGCGGAACCAGATGTTCATGCCGCGCCTCCTTCGGACACGACCGCACCCTGCACCACCCGGCCGTGTTCCAGCCGGATCACGCGCGCGGCGCTGTCGAGAATCTGTTCGTCGTGGGTCGAGATCACGCAGGTCACCCCGACGGCGTGGAAGGCGTGCAGGGCGTCGATCACCTTGTCGGCCGCGGCGCGGTCGAGGTTGGCGGTCGGTTCGTCGGCCAGGATGATCTGGGGGCGGTTGACGATGGCGCGCGCGATCGCCACGCGCTGCTGCTCGCCGCCCGACAGTTCCATCGGCAGGGCGTTCGCGCGCTCCAGCAGGCCGACCTTGTCGAGGGCGGCGCGGGCGCGCTGCTCGGCCTGCGCTCTGGGGGCGCCCGTGACGATCAGGGGCAGCATCACGTTGGCCAGGATGTGGCGGTCGTTCAGCAGGCGCTGGTGCTGGAAGATCAGGCCTAGGTTACGGCGCAGGAAGGGCACGCCGGCCTTCTTCAAGCGCCCGACGTCGTGGCCGCTGACGATCACGCGGCCCGAGGTCGGGCGCTCGATCGCGGCGACCATCTTCATCAGGGTCGACTTGCCGGCCCCGGACGGGCCGGCCAGGTAGACCAGCTCGCCCTTGGCGATATGCAGGGACACGTCGGACAGGGCGACGGCGTCGGCGGAATATTTCTTGGAGACGGACTGGAACTCGATCATCGATGCTTATCCCAGCAGCGCTTCGGCGAACTCGTCGGCGCTGAACGGCTGCAGGTCTTCCAGCTTCTCGCCCACGCCGATGAAGTACACGGGGATCGGGCGGGTGCGTGCGATGGCCGCCAGGATGCCGCCCTTTGCGGTGCCGTCCAGCTTGGTGATCACGAGGCCCGTCAGCTGCAGGGCGTCGTCGAAGGCTTTTACCTGCGCCAGCGCGTTCTGGCCCGTATTGCCGTCGATGACGAGCAAGACCTCGTGCGGCGCGCCATCCATGCCCTTGCCGATCACGCGCTTGATCTTCTTGAGTTCTTCCATCAGGTGCAGCTGGGTCGGCAGGCGGCCGGCGGTGTCGACCATGACGACGTCGACGCCGCGCGCCTTGCCCGACTGGACCGCGTCGAACGCGACGGCGGCCGGATCGCCCGAGGCCTGCGAGATCACGGTGACGTTGTTGCGCTGGCCCCAGACCATCAGCTGCTCGCGCGCGGCGGCGCGGAAGGTGTCGCCGGCGGCCAGCAGCACGGACTGCTCATGGCGCTGCATGTGCTTGGCCAGCTTGCCGATGGTGGTCGTCTTGCCGGCGCCGTTGACGCCCGCGATCATCATCACCAGCGGCTCGTGGCGGCCCAGTTCCAGCGGCTTTTCCAGCGGACGCAGCATGTCGACCATCAGCGCCTTGAGGGCGGCCTTGACGGCGGCGGCGTCCAGCAGCTTGTCTTCCTTGACCTTGCGGCGCAGGTTGTCCAGCAGGAACTGCGTCGCGTCCATGCCGGCGTCCGACATCAGGAGCGCCGATTCCAGCTCCTCGTACAGGTCTTCGTCGATGCGCGCGCCCACGAACAGCAGCGACAGGTTGTTCGAGGTCTTGGCCAGGCCCGCCTTCAGGCGCGCCATCCAGGATTTTTTCTTTTCCGCTTCGCTGCCCGGGCGCTCGGCCGTCTCGGGGAACAGCTGGCCTTCGTAGCCGCTCGTGAGGATGGCGGCTTCTTCGGCGATCTTTTCCGCGATCGGGTCGATATTGGTGGCGTCGCGTGCCGGCGGCGACTCGGGCGCGGGCGGCGGCGCGGGAGTCACGTCGGGAATCGGCGCCGGCGTCGTGACGGCGTCCGGGTCGGCGCCGAACAGGCGGCGCAGGAAGCCGGGCTGTTCGGCTTGCGCGTCGGCCGGCGCGGCCTGGTCGGCGGCCGGCGCGTCGGCTTCGGTTTTTTTCTTCTTGAAGAAACTAAACATGGTGTAGTCGGGGGAGGGTACTGCGTGTCCATGCCCGTGGGGCATGTCGAAATAGGGTCGCGCGTATTCTATCAGAGCAGGCAAGAGTTTTATTTATCGACAAAACCCTGGACCGGCCGTCCGGCATGTCGATATGCCATCTTGAACGCGTCAGCCCAGCCATAGTGTGGCGAGAATGCTGCTCGCTGGCATGTGCGCACGGCCTGCGCTGGCAAATCGCCGCCGCCTGGTATAGATTGTGAACATCCATAGAAGAATGCCTCATAAGAGGGTCATCGTGAACGTTTCCAAATACCTCAAGCGCCTCATCTCCGGAGACCATGCGGTGAGCGGCACGGCAGCTTCGCTGCGCAGCGTCGTCGTCTGGGTCTTCATCGCCCTCGTCGCCGCGTTCCTCACCCATCCGGCCGGCGCGCCGGCGCCCAGCAGCGCCTTCGATGCGCCGGTGCCGTGGCCGGCGGAGCTGGGGGTGGACGGCAACCTCGGTATCAAATAATCACCGCGTCGTCCCTGCGCAGGCAGGGACCCAATTTTCGCGTGGTCGCGACGCATCCAAAATTGGGCCCCTGCCTTCGCAGGGGCGACGGTATATGTCTGCTTACTTCGCCTTTCCCGCCTCCGCATTCCTGCGTATCGTCTCCAGCGTCGCCCCCGGCGTGATCCAGTTCCCGTCATAACGCAGTTCGATCAGCGCCGGCAGCTTGTGCTCGCGCGTGAAGGCGAGCGCGCGTTCCAGCGCGGGGCCGAATTGCGCCGTCGTCTCGACGGCTTCGCCATGGCCGCCATAGGCCCTGGCCAGCGCCGCGAAATCCGGGTTGTGCAGCTGCGTGCCCGACACGCGGCCCGGATACTCGCGCTCCTGGTGCATGCGGATGGTGCCGAACATGCCATTGTTAAAGACCAGGAACAGGACGCCCGCGCCGTACTGCATGGCGGTGGCCAGTTCCTGGCCCGTCATCATGAATTCGCCGTCGCCCGCGAAGGTGACGACGCTGCGCTCCGGATGCACGATCTTGGCGGCGACGCCGGCCGGCACGCCATAGCCCATCGCGCCGCTGGTGGGCGCGAGCTGGGTGCGCATGGCGCCGTAGCGCCAGAAGCGGTGCGCCCAGGTGGCGTAGTTGCCGGCGCCGTTGGTGACGATGGTGTCGCGCGGCAGCGCGGCCTGCAGGTCCTGCACCAGCTGCCACAGGTCCAGCGGGGCGCTGCCGTCCTGGAACACGGGCGGCTGCTGCTGCCAGGCCGCCAGTTCCGCCCGGGCTTCGGCCACGGTGTGGCGCCAGGCGCCGGCATCGACGGGTTCCATCGCGGCCAGCATGGCCGCCGCCTGCGGGGCGCCGGACGCGATCATCAATTCGGCCTGGTAGACGCTGCCCAGTTCTTCGGGATCCGGGTGGATGTGCACGAGGCGCTGTTGCGGCACGGGGGACGCCAGCAGCGAGTAGCCGCTGGTGGTCATCTCGCCGAGGCGCGGACCGAAGGCGATCAGCACGTCCGCTTCCTTCACGCGCGCGGCCAGCTTCGGGTTGATGCCGATGCCGACGTCGCCCACGTAGTGCGGATGCGCGTTGTCCAGCAGGTCCTGGAAGCGGAAGGCGCAGGCGACGGGCAGCGCGTTCGCCTCGGCGAAAGCCGTCACGTCGGCGCAGGCCTGTTCTGTCCAGGTGCCGCCGCCCAGCAGCAGCAGCGGCTTGTTCGCGCCCGCCAGCAGCGTGCGCAGCTGGCCGATCTGCGCCGCCGACGGCGCCGCCTGGGTCGGCTGGTAGCAGCGCGTGTCCGCCACGCTTGCCTGCGCCACCAGCATGTCTTCCGGCAGCGCCAGCACGACGGGGCCGGGACGGCCGCTGGTCGCGACCTGGAAGGCGCGCGCGATGTATTCGGGGATGCGGTCGGCGCGGTCGATCTGCGCCACCCACTTGGCCATCTGGCCGTACATGCGGCGGTAGTCGATTTCCTGGAAGGCTTCGCGGTCCATGAAGTCGGTGCCGACCTGGCCGATGAACAGGATCATCGGCGTCGAATCCTGGTAGGCCGTGTGCACGCCGATCGACGCGTTGGTGGCGCCCGGCCCGCGCGTGACGAAGCAGATGCCGGGCTTGCCCGTCAGCTTGCCGTAGGCCTCGGCCATGAACGCCGCGCCGCCCTCCTGGCGGTTGACGATGAAGCGGATCCGCGAATCGTGCAGCGCGTCGAGCACGTCGAGATAGCTTTCGCCGGGCACGCCAAAGGCGGTGTCCACGCCGTGGACCTGGAGGGCGTCGACCAGGATCTGGCCGCCGCTGCGGGAAGGGTGCGTCATGGTGAGGTCATCCTTATCGAATAGGCATCCAGGCATTCTAGGGCAGGGCTGTCGGGCTGGCTTTTGAAATGGCGACATGGAATGTCAAAAATAGCAAAAACGGCGTTATGATGGGCATTCAAAAGTTGCCATAAGGATATGCATATGCGTCCGTCGAACATGCTCGCTCCGGCCGCGGTATTGTCTGCGGTATTAGCTGCGGTATCGGTCTGCGCTCCCGTCGCCGCGCAGTCGCTTGCGCCGGCCCAGTGCCTTGCCGATCTGGAGGATGCCGCCGTGTTCCTGGAAGCCAACGACGCCGGCGCGGCCGACGCGCTGGCCGACCATGGACCCGCCATCCGCGCCGCGTTCGGCAAGGCACGCGCCGAGACTGCCGCGGTCAAGGAAGAAGCCGACTGCATCGCGCTGCTGAAGACGTATGTGCATACCTGGCGCCCCGACCACATCGGCGTCCGGTCGGTCCGGGACGTCGCCGCCAAGGCGCCGGCGGCCGCGGCCGGCGTCGATCCGCGCGCGCCGCGCTTCCAGGTGCTCGGCAAGGATACGCTGTTGCTGGTGCTACCGAGCTTCAACGATACCCATGCGGCGGCCGTGAGGAAGCTGGTGGCGGACCATCGCTCGGAACTGGTTTCCCACCGCAACTGGGTGATCGACGTGCGCGGCAACGGCGGCGGTGCGGACGGTACCTATGCGCCGCTGCTGGGCTGGCTGCTGGATGGCGACCTGCGCTACTACCGCGCGGAATTCTTCGTCACACCGGCCAATATCCAGGCCCAGGAAG
Organism: Massilia sp. YIM B02763; assembly: GCF_030412015.1. GTDB lineage: Bacteria > Pseudomonadota > Gammaproteobacteria > Burkholderiales > Burkholderiaceae_D > Telluria. The sequence continues at coordinate 105,038 of NZ_JASNRD010000005.1, forward strand.
CCGTGTGCCAGCGCAGCGGCGATCCGGAAGCCTGCCAACGGCAACTGGCACCGGTCATCGCCAGCATGCGCGCTGCGCCCAACGGCAGCTTCGTGCTGCCTGGTACGGAACGCATCGCCACCAAGGCGATCGCGCTGGAGCCGCAGCGGCCGGCCCGCGTGGCCGTGCTGACCGATGGCGATTGCGGCAGCAGTTGCGAGGAATTCGTGCTGCAGGCGCGCACCGGCTTTCGCGTGAAGATCGTGGGCCGCCCGACCGCCGGCGTGCTCGACGTGGCCAACGTGCGCCGCCATCCGCTGCCGTCCGGCCGGTTCCTGCTGAGCTATGGGACGAGCCGCACGACGCGCCTGCCCGCCATGCGCATCGACGGCGTCGGCATCGCGCCCGACGTGCTGCTGCCGGCACCGACCGACGCCGCCGCGCGCGCGGCCGAGGTGACCCAGGTGCAACGCTGGCTCGAGACCGGCCGGATGTAAGCACGGCGCATCGGTTACAATAGCGCCCGTGAAGCAGGCCAGGCAGCCGCTGGCCCACGCCGCAAGGTCGTGGGCGGGAGGAAGGTCCGGACTCCATAGAGCAGGGTGACGGTTAACGGCCGTCCGTCGAAATCCGGGTGCAAGCCCGGTACAAGGCGAGGAATAGGGCCACAGAGACGAGCGTATTCAGTTACGGTGAAACGCGGTAACCTCCACCTGGAGCAATTCCAAATAGGCACGCGTTGAGGTTGCTCGCGGAGCGTGCGGGTAGGAAGCTTGAGCGCCGGAGTAATTCGGCGCCTAGAGGAATGGCTGTCATGGCGGACTCCGCAAGGAGCGCGCCAACAGAATCCGGCCTATCGGCCTGCTTTACTTTGAATTCGCCGAAGGGGACGGTGCGCATGCGCCGTCCCCTTTTGCATTGTTACGCCGCCAGCAGCGGTTCGTTGCGGCGGAGTGCCGGCCTGCCCGCCGCCGCGCCGTCCTCGTCCAGCTTGAAGCGCGCAACCATGTCGGCCAGCGCCTGCGCCTGTTCCTGCATGGCGGCGGCGGCGGCCGACGCCTGTTCGACCAGCGCCGCGTTCTGCTGGGTCACGCCGTCCATCTCCGTGATGGCCTGGTTGACCTGCTCGATGCCGGTGCTCTGCTCGACGCTTGCGGTGGTGATGTCTCCCATGATGTCGGTCACGCGGTGGATGCTGTCGACCACCTCGGCCATCGTCGCGCCGGCCTGCTGCACCAGCTTGCTGCCCGTGTCGACCTTGTCGACCGAGTCGCCGATCAATTCCTTGATTTCCTTGGCGGCCGTGGCCGAGCGCTGCGCCAGCGTGCGCACTTCGCCCGCCACCACGGCAAAGCCGCGGCCCTGTTCGCCGGCCCTTGCCGCTTCCACCGCGGCGTTCAGCGCCAGGATATTCGTCTGGAAGGCGATGCCGTCGATGACGGCGATGATGTCGACGATCTTCCTCGCCGAGGCGTTGATCGCATCCATCGTCTCGACCACCTGGCCCACGACCTGGCCGCCGCGCACCGCCACTTCGGACGCGCTGACGGCCAGCTGGTTGGCCTGGCGCGCGTTGTCCGCGTTCTGCTTGACGGTCGACGTCAGTTCCTCCATCGACGACGCCGTCTCTTCCAGCGCGCTGGCCTGCTGCTCGGTGCGGCTCGACAGGTCCAGGTTGCCGGCCGCGATTTCCCCCGAGGCGCCCGCCATGTACGCGGTGCCCTTGCGGACCTGGCCGACGATGCCCGCCAGGCCGTCGTTCATGGTCTGGAGGGCGGCCAGCAGGCGGCCCGTCTCGTCGCGGCTGCCGACCTCGATATGGCTGCGCAGGTCGTTGTTGGCGACGCTGCAGGCGACTTCCACGGCGCGGTTGAGCGGCACCACGATGCCGCGCGTCAGCCACCACGAGCACAGGACGCCGACGGCCACCACGGCCAGTCCCAGCGTGACCAGCAGGTTGCGGTTTTCCTTGAACAGGGCATCGATGCCGACGGCGCGGCGGTCGATGTCGGCGCGCTGCATCTTCAGCAAGTCGCCGAGTGCGGCCAGGTAGGCCTTGCCGGCTGGCTGAAACTGCGTGACGAGCATCTGCTCGGCCTCGTCCATCCTGCCTTCCTTCTTGAGCGCCGTGATGCCGTCGCGCGCGGCCAGGTAGGGCTTGCGGGCGGCGGCGATGGCGGCCAGCGCGTCGCGCTCCTGCTGGGAGTCGACCAGGTCTTCGACCTGCTTCTGCAGCGCGTTGATTTCCTTGGTGGAGTTGGCGGTGTCCTCGGCGAAGAAGGCGCCCAGCGAGGTGTCCGTGCTCTTCGAGATGGCCGAAGTGCGGCGCACGCTGGTATGGATCAGGCGGTACCAGTCCGAGACCATGCGCTCCTTCGCCAGCGGATCCCTCATCATCGCATGGGTGGCATTCGCCACCGAGTGCATCTGGAACAGGCCGACGACCATCATCAGGATCGTGAAGGCCAGCACGAGGCCGAAACCGAGCGCCAGGCGGGCGCCGATATTCAAGTTTTTCATGGAATTAGTAAGTTCCGCATGTCAATATTCACGGAATTCTAGCAGCTAAATGGTTGCTGCAATTCAATAAACTAACCAGTTGTCGCCTATCTGTCATGCCAGGATATCCATCCTATGGATGGCCGGTATGCCATGCCGATCGCGGAAAACAGGCACAATGGACGGGTTGGAAGGCCGCGCCGACGGCCGCTCTTGGAGGAGTTCCATGTCACATTACATCCTTGCCCTCGACCAGGGCACGACCAGCTCGCGCGCCATCCTGTTCGACCGCGCGGGCCAGGTGTTCGCCACCGCCCAGCAGGAATTTCCCCAGCACTTCCCGCAGCCGGGCTGGGTCGAGCACGATCCGCTCGATATCTGGAACAGCCAGCTCGCCTGCGCGCGCCGGGTGCTGGCCGAGAGCGGCGTCGATGCGGGGCAGGTGGCCGCGATCGGCATCGCCAACCAGCGCGAGACCACGGTCGTGTGGGACCGCCGCACGGGCGAGCCGCTGTGCCACGCCATCGTCTGGCAGGACCGGCGCACGGCCGGCCTGTGCGACGCGCTGCGCGAGGCGGGCAAGGCGCCGCTCATCCACCGCAAGACCGGCCTCGAGCTCGATGCGTATTTTTCCGCCACCAAGCTGCAATGGCTGCTGACCAACGTGCCGGGCGCGCGCGTCCGCGCCGAGCGGGGAGAGCTCGCCTTCGGCACCGTCGACAGCTGGCTCGCCTACAAGCTGACGGGCCGCCACGTGACGGATGCCAGCAATGCCGCGCGCACCATGCTCTTCAATATCAACAGCCTGCGCTGGGACCAGGAACTGCTGGCGCTGTTCGGCGTGCCGGCATCGATGCTGCCGGAAGTCGTGCCCAGCAGCGCGGACCTCGGTGCGGCGCAAGAAGCATGGTTCGGGCGCGCGATCCCCGTGGCGGGCATCGCCGGCGACCAGCAGGCGGCCACCTTCGGCCAGGCCTGCCACGGGCGCGGCATGGTCAAGAATACCTACGGCACCGGCTGCTTCATGCTGATGCACGCGGGCGACGCGCCGCCGCAGTCGTACAACCGCCTGCTGGCCACGGTCGGCTGGAGCGTGCAGGGCCACACCGACTATCTATTGGAGGGCAGCGTCTTCATGGGCGGCGCCACCGTGCAATGGCTGCGCGACGGCCTTGGCATCATCAAGCAGTCGAGCGACGTCGAGGCGCTGGCGTCGTCGGTGCCGGACAGCGGCGGCGTGATGCTGGTGCCGGCCTTCACGGGCCTGGGCGCGCCGCACTGGGACGCGTATGCGCGCGGCACCATCGTCGGCATGACGCGCGGCACCACGGCCGCCCATATCGCGCGCGCCGCCGTCGAGGCCATCGCCTTCCAGAGCGCGGAACTGCTGGGCGCCATGCAGAAGGACGTCGACTGCGCCGTGCGCGAGGTGCGCGCCGACGGCGGCGCGGCCCGCAACGACCTGCTGATGCAGTTCCAGGCCGACCTGCTGGGCGTGCCCGTGATCCGCCCGCGCGTCACCGAGACGACGGCGCTGGGCGCGGCCTACCTGGCGGGCCTGGCGGTCGGCTTCTGGGAGTCGCGCGCGGAAATCGCCGCGCAGTGGCAGGTCGAGCGCCGCTTCGAGCCGCAGATGGGACGCGCGCGCCGCGACGAGCTGATGGCGCGCTGGGCGCGGGCGGTGGCGCATGCGCGTGCGTGGGCGGCGCCGGAACACGGCTGATGCTGCCGTGTGGGCACGGCGCGGCAGGATGAGGCACAATCGATTCCATATTATCAATTTGATATTAAGGGAGTCGATGTGAAATTCCTGCAAGGATTCTTCGGGTTCGCCCACGGCGTGATGGCGCTGCTCTTCATTGGCCTGTCGGTCTTCCTGACGGTGCTCGCCGTGCAGACCGGCCTGGCCGGCATCGGCCTCGAGGCGTCCGAGAGCGCCGACCAGGCCATCGAGGCGATCGGCCTGCTGGCGATCGCCGTCGTGTCGCTGCAGATCGCCCAGACCATCAACGAGGAAGAAGTGGTGCGCGACGCCCACATCAGCGCGCCGACCCGCGTGCGCCGCTACCTGTCGCGCTTCATGGTCGTGGTGGTCGTGGCGCTGTCGATCGAAGGCCTGGTCGGCATCTTCAAGGCCTTGCACGAGGAACCGGAGCTGTTGCCGCATGCGGCCTCGGTGCTGGTGGCGGCGGGCCTGCTGATGGCGGGCTGGGGCATCTTCGTGCGCTTCAACAAGGAAGCCGAACTGCTGGAGCCGGAAGCGATGGAAGAGGCCAAGAGCGAGGACGTCAAGCTGGAGGAGTGACGTTCCGGCCATGCGCACGCGCATGCCGGCGGAATGCTTCCAGCTTCCCCTGGTCCAGGCAGCGCGCGGGAATCGGCAGTGCTCCCCTGGCCAGTACCAGCAGGTAGCCGCGCCGGTAGCGCCGCACCGCCGCCACGTCCGACCAGGCACGCACGAACGTTCCCGTGCGGCTCGTGCGCTCGATGCCGGCAGCGTCGATGCGGAACGAGCAGGAAGGCATGCGCCGCTGCTTGACCAGGAAGATGGGCGTGCCCAGCACCGGCACCCAGAAGCGGAGCGTGGCCGGATGGCTGGCCAGCGCAAGGAGGGCGGCGAGCGCCAGCGCCAGCGCCGTCCCCGGCCAGCCGGACCCAGCGATCCAGGCGGCCGCCAGGGCCGGCAGGCCCAGCGCCAGCGGCAGCAGCGCCATTCGCCGGCGCTGGACCGGATGTCGATGACGCAGGGTGAAGGCCACGTGGTCGCCCAGCAGGCTCAGGTACTCACCTAATGTATAGACGACCTCGAAGCGGATCGCCTCGGTCGCGGGAGGCGGGGCGACATGCCCGCCGGGAATCTTCTCGACCGTCAGCGTCTTGTCGACGCTTGTTTGCTCGTGCCGCACGACCTGCACCGCCACCTCCTTGCGATGCGGCGGCTGCGGATGCGCCGTACCGAACATCTTGCCTCCCTGCCGTGGACATGGTCCGGCAAGTGGTGCTTGCGCCCGATATTGCAATAGTGAAAATAAAGTCTGGCTTCCGGCGCCCGGATAGCGCTGTTCGGAGTAGTGGGCGCTAACTTACTCGCAGGAAATGTGAAACCATTAGTAAAAGAAATCTTCCGCTCGGCATTTTGCTGCCATTCTCACCCGCCTTGCATCGATCCGCATATCCCTACGCCGGCTGTTGTAGGGACTACCTGTGGTTAAAAAGTTGATCACAATCAATATCCAAACACATGTGCGCAGATGAGGTAGCACATGCACTGTCTCGGCTAAGTCCCTAATTTTGCTCAACATTTTGAATTAGGGTTCTCTGAAGTAAGTGCGCTAAGTCCTTGGTTTCATTAGTAATTTACGCTTTTTCAGAACGTGAATTCGCTTGACCACAGACAACGCTTCCTCTAAAGTGGGCAAAGGTGGCAAAAAGTGTAGTTTTGTGGGAGATCTTCAGGTCTCCCGGCTCCAAAAATAATCAGACTGATAACTCTCCAAAACTAGGTACAACGTGTTCCAGGGCGCGTCAGCGATCAATCTCGATGCAAAGGGACGGATGTCAATACCGGCCAAGCATCGTGACGCCTTGATGCAGCAATGTGAAGGCCGTATGACGCTCACGAAACACCCGCATGGATGCTTGCTGTTCTTTCCCCGCCCTGTGTGGGAAGAACACCGCGAACAGATCGCCGCGTGGCCGATGTCGGCCCGCGCATGGCAGCGCATTTTCCTGGGGAATGCGTCGGATGTCGAGATGGACGGTGCGGGCCGGGTGCTCATTGCGCCCGAACTGCGTGGTGCAGTAGGACTGGAGAAAGAAGTGATGATGCTCGGGATGGGATCCCATTTCGAGATCTGGGACGCCGCCAAGCTGGCAGAAAACGAGGCCGAAGCCGTCGCGGGCGGCATGCCCGATGTCCTTTCCAATTTCTCCTTTTAAGGCACTGCATGGATCCGATTCAGGTGCCTGATTTGCAGCATCGCACGGTGCTGCTCGACGAAGCAGTCGATGCGCTCTCGCTGGCAGGCGCACGTGCGGCAGGTACGTATATAGATGGGACGTTCGGCCGCGGCGGTCACAGCCGGCTGATCCTGTCGAAGCTGGCGCCCGAGGGCCGCCTGATCGCCTTCGACAAGGATCTCCAGGCAATCGCCACGGCAGAACAAGTTAACGATCCGCGGTTTTCGATCGTGCACGACAGCTTCGCGACGATGCGCGACGCGCTGGCGGCGCGTGGCGTGCACCAGGTCGACGGCATCCTGCTCGACCTGGGCATCTCCTCGCCGCAGGTCGACGACGCGAGCCGCGGCTTCAGCTTCCGCAACGATGGTCCCCTGGACATGCGGATGGACACGACACGGGGCATGTCGGCGGCCGAGTGGCTGGCCGACGTGCCGGAACGACAACTTGAACAGGTGATTCGCGATTATGGGGAAGAACGGTTTGCTTTTCAGATTGCAAAGGCGATTGTTGCTCGCCGGGCAGTCCAGCCAATTTCAAGCACACGACAGCTTGCCGCAATCGTGGCAGACGCGGTCAAAACCCGGGAGAAGGGCAAGGATCCGGCAACCCGCACCTTTCAGGCTATCCGGATTTTCATCAATCAAGAGCTTGAGGACCTTGAAGCAGGTCTGAATGCAGCGTTCGACCTGCTCGCGCCGGGTGCGCGCCTGTCCGTGATCAGCTTCCACTCGCTGGAAGACCGGATGGTCAAGCAATTCCTGGCCTCGAAAGCGAAGGTGGAGCAGCCGGATCGCCGGCTGCCGATCCGTGCCGCCGACCTGCCGCAGCCCCTGATGAAGCTGGTCGCCAAGACCAAGCCCTCGGATGCGGAAGTCGGCGCCAACCCGCGCGCCCGTTCGGCCGTGCTGCGCGTGGCCGAACGCCTTCCCACGCCCGTCCCCATGAGCGGGGGCGCGCGATGAGCGGCAAGATCAATATCGTGCTGACCGTGCTCCTGGTCGGCTGCGCGCTGTCGGTCGTGAACGCGCGCTATACGGCGCGCCACCTGTTCATCGACCTCGAGCGGCAGCAGCAGCAGCAGCGCCAGCTCGAGATCGACTGGGCCCAGCTCCAGCTCGACCAATCGACCCTCGGCAAGAACGAGCGCATCGAGCAGATCGCGCGTTCCCAGCTGAACATGGCGCCGCTGAGCCCGGCGCGTACCCAATACCTGACGGAAGGCGGCAAATGAAGGCGGGCACCCAGGGCGCGCGTGTGGCGGCCGCAAAAGGCGTGGCGTTTTCCAAGAGTCCCGTGCTGGCCGTGCGCCTGCCGGACTGGCGTTCGCGCGTGGTCCTGTTCGCGCTGTTCGCCGCGTTCATCGCGCTGGCCGGCCGCGCGCTGTGGCTGCAGGGCGTGTCCGACCAGTTCCTGCAGAAGCAGGGCGAGAGCCGCTACATGCGCACGCAGGAACTGCCGGCCACGCGCGGCAAGATCTTCGACCGCAACGGCATCGTGCTGGCCTCCTCGCTGCCCGTCAAGTCGGTCTCGGCCTTCACCGACGAGATCAAGGGCACCGACCCGCAGAAGCTGCGCCAGCTGGCCACGCTGCTCGACCTGCCGGAAGCGGACCTGCTCAAGAAGCTGGATTCCGACCGCAGCTACGTCTACCTGAAGCGCCAGGTCGAGATGGACACCGTCGCCAAGATCGAGAAGCTGGGCATCGACGGCATCGACACGCGCAAGGAATACAAGCGCTTCTACCCGCAAGGCGAGGTGATGGCGCACATGGTCGGCTTCACCAACGTCGAGGACGTCGGCCAGGAAGCGATGGAACTGGCGCAGCAGAAGTCGCTCGTCGGCCAGCCGGGCAGCCGCCGCGTGATCCGCGACCGCCTTGGCCACATCGTCGAGGACGTGGGCATGTCGCGCGAGCCGCACGACGGCAAGGACCTGATCCTGTCGGTCGACAGCAAGCTGCAGTACATCGCCCTGAACAGCATCAAGGACGCCGTCGAGAAGTTCCACGCCAAGGCCGGCGCCGCCGTCGTGATCGACGTGCACACGGGCGAAGTGCTGGCACTGGCCAACTACCCGACCTACAACCCGAACGACCGCTCGCGCCTGACCGGCGAGCAGCTGCGCAACCGCGTCATCACCGACCTGTTCGAGCCGGGTTCGACCCTGAAGCCCTTCACCGTGGCGCTGGCGCTGGACAAGGGCCTGATCAAGCCGAGCACCCTGTTCGACACGGGCAACGGCCGCTACCTGACCGGCGGCCACGTGATCCGCGACACGCACCCGCACGGCGTCATCGACGTCGGCACCATCATCCAGAAGTCCTCGAACATCGGTACCACCAAGATCTCCGAGATGCTGACGGCCCAGGAGATGTGGGAGATGTTCACCAAGGTCGGCTTCGGCCAGGCGCCGCGCTACGGCTTCCCCGGCGCGGCGGCGGGCCGCGTGCGCCCCTATAAATCCTGGCGCACGGTGGCCAAGGCCAACATGTCGTTCGGCCAGGGCATCTCGATGTCGCTGCTGCAGCTGGCGCACGCCTGGCTGATCTTCGCGCGCAACGGCGACATCATCCCGCTGTCGTTCCAGAAGCTGTCCGAGCCGCCCGCCGGCCAGCAGATCATCTCGCCGAAGACGGCCGCGCAGATGCGCACGATGGTCGAATCCGTGGTCGGCCCGGGCGGTACGGCCTCGCTGGCCCAGGTGGCCGGCTACCGCGTCGGCGGCAAGACCGGTACCGCGCAGAAGGTCGTCGACGGCCGCTATTCGCAGACCCACTATGTCGGCAACTTCGTGGGCATCGCGCCGATGTCGAACCCGCGCTTCGTGATCGCCGTGATGATCGACGACCCGACCGGACCGCTGCACACGGGCGGCAGCGTGGCGGCGCCGACGGCCGCGGTGCTGGCGGCCAATGCGCTGCGGGCGGCCAACGTGCCGCCCGACTCGAAGATCACCGACATCATCATCCCCGAACATCCACTCGAGGAGAGCAATTGATGGCCGAGACGCCGAACGACATCCGCCAGTGGATCGAGGCCGCCGCACCGGGCGGCCGGCTTGTATCCGATTCGCGCCGCGTGAAGCAGGGCGACGTGTTCTTCGCCTATCCCGGCGAAGCCGCGGACGGCCGCCGCTTCATCCCCGCCGCGCTCGCACAGGGCGCCGCCGCCGTGGTCTACGACGGCGCCGGCTTCGACTGGGATGCAGCACCAGACGTACAGCTCGCGGATGTGCCGCACCTGGCCGCGGCGAACCTGAAGGCGAACGCCGGCGCGATCGCGCACGCCTATTATGGCCAGCCCGATGCCGCCATGTTCACGGTCGGCATCACGGGCACCAACGGCAAGACCTCGTGCGCGCTGTGGACGGCGCAGGCGCTGGCGCAGCTGGGCGACACGGCCGCCGTCATCGGCACGCTGGGCGTGGGCCTCGTGCGCGCCGGGGCCGACAGCGAGCCGGAATTCGACGCCACCGGCTACACGACGCCGGACGCCGTGCTGCTGGCCGGAGAACTGGACAAGCTGCGCGCGGCCGGCGCCGGCGCGCTCGCGATCGAAGTGTCGTCGATCGGCCTGGTCGAGAACCGCGCGGCCGGCATGCACTTCGACGTGGCCGTGTTCACCAACCTGACGCGCGACCACCTCGACTACCACGGCGACATGGCGAGCTACGAAGCCGCCAAGCTGAAGCTGTTCGAATGGCCGGGCCTGAAGACGGCCGTCGTCAACCTGGACGACGCGGCCGGCGTTCGTGTCGCCATGCACCTGCGTACCCATTTCCCGCACGTGGCCGTGACCGGCTACACGCTGCGCACCGTCGCCGAACAGGCCGACATCGACGGCGTGGCCATCCTGCGCGCATCGAACCTGCGCAGCCGCCCCACGGGCACCGAGTTCCAGCTCGAGTCGCCGTTCGGCGGCAGCCTCGCGCGTACCCGCATGGTCGGCCGCTTCAACGCCAGCAATGCCCTCGCCGTGCTGGGCGCGCTGCTGGCCAAGGGCGTCCCGCTGCGCGCCGCCCTGGACGCCATCGAAACGTTGCAGCCGGCCCCGGGCCGCATGCAGCAGGTCGGCGGCCAGGACGCGCCGCTGGTCGTCATCGACTACGCGCACACGCCGGACGCCCTGGAAAAGACGCTCGACGCGCTGCGTCCCGTGGCGCGCGAACGCGGCGGAGAACTGTGGTGCGTGTTCGGCTGCGGCGGCGACCGCGACCCGGGCAAGCGCCCGCAGATGGGCCGCATCGCCCAGGCGGCCGACCACGTCGTCGTCACCAGCGACAATCCGCGCAGCGAAGAGCCGCGCGCGATCATCGAACAGATCCTGGCCGGCATGGACAAGGACAGCCCCGCGCAGACGCAGGCGATCGAGGACCGCGCCACCGCCATCCTCGTGGCCGTCAAGCATGCCGCCAAGCCGGACGTGATCCTGCTTGCGGGGAAGGGCCATGAGCCCTACCAGGAAATCAAGGGCCGGAAAATGCCGTTTTCCGATGCCGACCACGCCGCGCTGGCCTTGACCGCGCGGCTCACGATGATGAGGACGCATTGATGATCCGGGGTTCGCTCGAACAAGTCGCCGCGGCGATGGATGGCGCGCAGGTGACGCGCGATGCCTATTTCCAGGGCGTGTTCACCGACAGCCGCAACGTCGTGCCGGGCGCGCTGTTCGTCGCCCTGCGCGGCGAGACCTTCGATGCCCACGACTTCCTCGGCCAGTTGCCCGGCCAGGCGGTGGCCGCCGTCGTGGTCGAGCGCCTACCTGAGCACTATCCGCTGCCGGCCATCGTCGTGCCGGACACGCTGGCCGCGCTGGGCCGCATCGGCCGCTTCTGGCGCGACCGCTTCGCCATTCCCGTCATCGGCGTCACCGGCAGCAACGGCAAGACGACGGTCAAGGAAATGATCGCCGCAATCCTCGGCGCCGCCTTCGGCGAGCCTGCGCGCCTGGCCACGCAGGGCAATCTGAACAACGAGATCGGCGTGCCGCTGACCGTCGTGCGCCTGACCGACGCGCACCGCGCCGCCGTCGTCGAACTGGGCATGAACCATCCCGGCGAGATCGCGCGCCTGGCCGCCATCGCCGCGCCCACCGTCGCCCTCGTCAACAACGCCCAGCGCGAGCACCAGGAATTCATGCACACCGTGGAAGCGGTGGCGCGCGAGAACGGCTCCGTGCTGGCCGCGCTGCCGGACGACGGCACGGCCGTGTTCCCGGGCGACGACGAGTACACGCCGATCTGGCGCGAGCTGGCCGGCGCGCGCAAGACGCTGACGTTCGGCCTGGACGATACCTGCGACGTGCGCGCGACGTACGTGAACACGGGCTTCGGCAGCGACCTTTCGGTACGCACGCCGGCCGGCCAGTTCACCATCAAGCTGGCCGCCGCCGGCGCGCACAACGTGCGCAACGCGCTCGCGTCGATCGCCTGCGCCCTGGGCGCCGGCATCGAGATCCACGCGATCGTGGCCGGCCTGGAAGCCTTCGCCCCCGTCAGCGGCCGCCTGCAGCGCAAGCAGGCCGTCAATGGCGCCACCGTCATCGACGACACCTACAACGCCAATCCGGATTCCGTGCGCGCCGCCATCGACGTGCTGGCCGCCTATCCGTCGCCGCGCATCCTGGTGCTGGGCGACATGGGCGAGGTGGGCACGCAGGGACCCGAGTTTCACCAGGAAATCGGCGCCTATGCCCGGCAGAAGGGCATCGACGCCGTGCTCGCGACCGGCGAACTGGCCCGCCACATGGCCGGATCGGGAGCGCAACACTACGAGCAGTTCGACGAATTATTGGCAGCACTGGATCAAACACTGGGCAGCAAATCTGACGCAACTGTGTTGGTGAAGGGCTCGCGCTTCATGAAGATGGAGCGCGTGGTCCGTCACCTGACCGCATCAACCAACACTGGCAAGGAAGCCCACTAAGACTATGCTGCTTTGGCTCGCACAATATTTTCAGGACTATATCGGTCCGCTGCGGATCTTCAACTTCATCACCTTCCGGGCGGTGTTCGCGACCATTACCGCGATCACCATCGGCCTGCTGTGCGGCCCGGCCGTGATCCGCAAGCTGACCGAGATGAAGGTCGGCCAGGCGGTGCGCACCTACGGCCCGCAGACCCACCTGCAAAAGCACGGCACCCCCACCATGGGCGGCGTGCTGATCCTGATTTCGATCGCGATCTCGACGCTGCTGTGGTGCGACCTGTCGAACCGCCTGATCTGGCCGGTGCTGGTCGTCACGCTGGGCTTCGGCGCCATCGGCTGGGTCGACGACTACCGCAAGGTGGTCTACAAGGATCCGGAAGGCATGCGCTCGGGCGAGAAGTATTTCTGGATGTCGCTGATCGGCGTCGCGTCCTCGCTGTACCTGGCATTCTCCGTCTCGGCCGCCACGCCGTGGGAAGTATGGAAGCTGTTCCTGGCCTGGGTGCAGTCGGGCTTCGCGATGGAGCTGCCGCCCAAGTCCGACCTGATCGTCCCGTTCTTCAAGACCATCAGCTATCCGCTGGGCGTGTGGGGCTTCATCGCGCTGACGTATTGCGTGATCGTCGGTTCCTCGAACGCCGTCAACTTCACCGACGGCCTCGATGGCCTGGCCATCATGCCGACCGTGATGGTGGGCGGCGCGCTGGGCCTGTTCGCCTACCTGACCGGTAACGCGACCTACTCGAAATACCTGTTCATCCCGCACATCCCTGGCGCGGGCGAACTGCTGATCTTCTGCGGCGCGATGGCCGGCGCGGGCCTGGCCTTCCTCTGGTATAACGCGCACCCGGCGCAGATGTTCATGGGCGACGTGGGCGCGCTGGCGCTGGGCGGCGCGCTCGGCACCATCGCCGTCATCGTGCGCCAGGAGATCGTGCTGTTCATCATGGGCGGCGTATTCGTGGCCGAGACCCTGTCCGTGATCATCCAGGTCAGCTGGTTCAAGTACACCAAGAAACGCTACGGCGCCGGGCGCCGCGTATTCCTGATGGCGCCGCTGCACCACCATTTCGAACAGAAGGGCTGGAAGGAAACCAAGGTCGTGGTGCGGTTCTGGATCGTCACCATCATCCTGGTCCTGATCGGCATCTCCACCCTCAAACTGCGCTGACGCGAACGACGATGAACTACGACGGCAACACCGCACTGGTACTCGGACTCGGCGAATCGGGCCTCGCGATGGCGCAGTGGCTCGCGCGCTGCGGCGCGCGCGTGCGCGTGGCCGACACGCGCGCCGAACCGGCACGCCTGCCCGCCTTGCGCGCCGCCGTGCCGGACGCCGAATTCGTCGCCGGTCCGTTCGATGCATCGCTCGTCGACGGCGTCGACTTCGTGGCCGTCAGCCCGGGCCTGGCGCCGGGGCGCGAGCTGGCCGACGTCAACCCTGCCGCGGCGGCGCGCAATATCCCCGTGTGGGGCGAGATCGAGCTGTTCGCCCAGGCGCTGGCCGCATTGAAGGCCGAGCAGGGTTACGCGCCGAAAGTCATCGCCATCACGGGCACGAACGGCAAGACCACCGTCACGAGCCTGACCGGTTTGCTGTGCCGCCGCGCCGGCCTCACGACGCGCGTTGCCGGCAACATCAGCCCGGCGGCGCTGGACGTGCTGCGCGAAACGATCGATGCAAACGATTTACCGCAAGCCTGGGTGCTGGAACTGTCCAGCTTCCAGCTGCACACCACGTTCAGCCTGGACGCCGACGCGGCCACGGTGCTGAACCTGACCCAGGACCACCTCGACTGGCACGGCAGCATGGCTGCCTACGCCGCCGACAAGGCACGCATCTTCGGCGCCCATACGGTGCGGGTGCTGAACCGCGACGATGCGCTGGTGATGGGCATGGCCGCGCCGGACGCGCAAGTGACGACCTTCGGCACGGGCGAACCCGATGCGCCGGGCAGCTTCGGCCTCGTGGGCGAACGGGGCGTGCTGTGGCTGGCCAATGCGAATCCGGCGGAAGAGCCGGAAAAGAAGCGTAAAAAGAACGACGCCGCGGAGCCGGTCGAGCTGTTCGTGAACCGCCTGATGCCGGCCGATGCGCTGCGCATCCTCGGCCTGCACAATGCCTCCAACGCGCTGGCCGCGCTGGCGCTGTGCCGCGCCGTGGGCCTGCCGCTGGCGCCGCTGCTGCACGGCCTGCGCGACTACCAGGGCGAGCCGCACCGCGTCGAACTGGTGGCGAGCATCGACGGGGTCGAGTACTACGACGATTCCAAGGGCACCAACGTCGGCGCCACCGTGGCCGCGCTGGAAGGCCTCGGCAAGACCTTCGGCGAAAGCGGCCGCCAGATCCTCCTGATCGCCGGCGGCGACGGCAAGGGCCAGGACTTCAGTCCCCTGGCCGCACCGTGCTCGCGTTACGTGAAGGCCGTGCTGCTGATCGGCCGCGACGCGCCGGCGATCCGCGCCGCCATCGAACCGACCGGCGTGCCGTGCTTCGACCTGGCCGATTTGCCGCAGGCCGTGCGCCGCGGCGCCGGCCTTGCGAAGAGCGGCGACGTCGTGTTGCTGTCGCCCGCCTGCGCCAGCCTGGACATGTTCACCAACTATGCCCACCGCGCCCAGGTGTTCGTCGACGCCGTGCGCGAGATCGCACTCGAGAAGGGACAGGAGATCTGATGGGCTTCCAGATTCCCTTCAAGTTCGGCGGCAGCGCGAGCGAGGCGACCATCGCCGAACGCGCGCGGCCGTCGCGCATGATGGAATACGACCAGCCGCTCGTCTGGGTCGTGCTGCTGCTGATGCTGTTCGGGATGGTGATGGTGTATTCGGCGTCGATCGCGCTGCCGGACTCGCCCAAGTTCGCCTACCTGGCCGGCAAGAACAATTATTTCCTGCTGCGCCAGGGCCTGTTCATCGCCATCTCGATCGTCGCGGCCGTATTCACCTTCCGCATTCCCGTGGCCACGTGGCAGCGCTTCGCGCCCATGATGTTCGTGGCCACGCTCGTGCTGCTGGCCCTGGTGCTGGTGCCGGGCGTCGGCACCTCGGTCAACGGCGCGCGGCGCTGGCTGTCGCTGAAGGTCTTCAACCTGCAGCCGTCCGAGATCATGAAGGTCGTCGCCGTGCTGTACGCGGCCGACTTCACCGTGCGCAAGCAGCAGTACATGCACAAGCTGACCAAGGGCTTCATGCCGATGGCCGTCGCCATGGGCGTCGTCGGCGCCCTGCTGATGCTGGAGCCCGACCTGGGCGCCTTCGGCGTGATCGTCTGCATCTCGATGGGCATCCTGTTCCTGGGCGGCTTCAACATGATCTGGTTCGGCGGCATCGGCGCCATCCTCGTGCTGGTGTTCTCGACCATCATCGCGCTGTCGCCGTTCCGCCGCGCGCGCATGTTCGCGTACATGAACCCGTGGGAAGAGGGCAATGCGCTGGACAAGGCCTACCAGCTGACGCACTCGCTGATCGCCTTCGGCCGCGGCGAGATCTTCGGCGTGGGCCTGGGCGGCAGCGTGGAAAAGCTGCACTACCTGCCGGAAGCGCATACCGACTTCATCATGGCCGTGATCGGTGAGGAGCTGGGCCTGGTCGGCGTGCTCGTCGTGATCGGCCTGTTCTACTGGCTCGTGAAACGCGCCT
Organism: Massilia sp. YIM B02763; assembly: GCF_030412015.1. Lineage (GTDB taxonomy): Bacteria > Pseudomonadota > Gammaproteobacteria > Burkholderiales > Burkholderiaceae_D > Telluria. The sequence goes on from NZ_JASNRD010000005.1 coordinate 121,047, forward strand.
TCGACATCGGCCGCCAGGCCATCGCCCTGGAACAGCACTTCGCGGGCCTGGCCGCGAAGGGCATCGGCATCTGGCTGGGCGTGCAGGTGTTCATCAATATGGGCGTGAACCTGGGCCTGCTGCCGACCAAGGGCCTGACCCTGCCCTTGATGAGCTACGGCGGCTCGGGCGTGCTGTTCAACTGCGTCGGCCTGGCGATCCTGCTGCGCATCGATTATGAAAACCGCGTGCGCATGCGCGGAGGACGCCAATGAACAAGAAAAAACTCATGATCATGGCCGCCGGCACCGGCGGCCACATCTTCCCCGGCATCGCGATCGCGCAGGAAATGCAGTCGCGTGGCTGGGACGTGTCCTGGCTGGGCACGGCGCACGGCATGGAAGGCGACATCGTGCCGAAGCACGGCATCCCGATGGACCGCATCGACTTCGCCGGCATGCGCGGCAAGGGCCTGGGCCACACGGTGCGCGGCGCGTTCAAGCTGCTGGCCAGCTTCGGCGCCGTGCGCAAGTTTCTCGCCGCGAGGAAGCCCGACGTCGTGCTGGGCATGGGCGGCTACGTGACGGTGCCGGGCGGCCTGATGGCCCGTTCGCGCGACCTGCCGCTGGCGCTCGTGAATGCCGACGCCGCGCTGCTGCTGTCGAACAAGACCCTCACGCCGCTGGCGGACCGCGTGCTGTTCGGCTTCCCGGCGGATTTCGGCAAGGCGGCAGACAAGGCGGTCGTCACCGGCAACCCCGTGCGCAAGGAAATCCTCGAGATGCTGGCGCCGGGGCGCCGCTTCGCCAACCGCACCGGCCCCTTGAACGTGCTCGTGGTGGGCGGCAGCCTGGGCGCCAAGGTGCTGAACGACAGCGTGCCGGCGGCCCTCGCGATGATCCCGGAAGGCTTGCGCCCCGTGGTGACGCACCAGTCGGGCAAGAAGAACATCGATGCGCTGCGCGCCGCGTATGTGCAGGCGGGCGTGCAGGCGAACGTGGTCGACTTTATCGACGACATGGCGGCCGAGTACGCGAACGCCGACCTGGTGATCTGCCGCGCCGGCGCCATTACGGTGTCCGAGCTGACGGCGGCCGGCGTGGCCAGCGTGCTCGTGCCTTTCGTGGCCAGCACCACGAGCCACCAGCGCGACAACGCGATCTGGATGGACAAGCAGAAGGCGGCCGTGCACCTGCCGCAGGGAGAATTGACGCCGCAGCGCCTGGCGCAGCTGCTGCAGGTCACCAGCCGCGACGACTGCCTGGCGATGGCCGAGGCGGCGCAGGCGGTGGGGCGGCGCGACGCCAACAAGGCGATCGCGGAAGTATTGGAACAACTGGCGGCGAAGAAGCGCACATGAAACACAAGATCAAGCATATCCATTTCGTCGGCATCGGCGGCAGCGGCATGAGCGGCATCGCCGAGGTGCTGCTCAACCTCGGCTACAAGGTGTCGGGGTCGGACCTGACGGCGAACGCGGCCAGCCAGCGCCTGCAGGAACTGGGCGCCCATGTCATGATCGGCCACGCGGCCGAGCACATCGAGGGTGCAGACGCCGTCGTCACGTCGACCGCCGTCGCTGCCACGAACCCGGAAGTGGTGGCCGCGCGCGCCGCCAAGGTGCCCGTGGTGCCGCGCGCGATCATGCTGGCCGAACTGATGCGCCTGAAGCGCGGCATCGCCATCGCCGGCACCCACGGCAAGACCACCACCACGAGCCTGGTCGCTTCCGTGCTCGCGCAGGGCGGCCTGGACCCTACCTTCGTGATCGGCGGACGCCTGAACAGCGCGGGCGCCAACGCCAAGCTGGGCACGGGCGAATACATCGTGGCCGAGGCCGACGAGTCGGACGCCTCGTTCCTGAACCTGTCGCCGATGATCGAGGTGATCACCAACATCGACGCCGACCACATGGATACCTACGAGCACGACTTCGAGAAGCTGAAGTCGGCGTTCGTCCACTTCACCCAGCGCCTGCCGTTCTACGGCCGCGTCATGATGTGCATCGACGACGCCACCGTGCGCGAGATCCTGCCGCGCGTGACCAAGCCGGTGACGACCTACGGCTTCTCCGAGGACGCCGAGGTGCGCGCCGTGCGCGCCCATGCCGTGGGCGTGCAGATGCACTTCACGGTGCGCCAGGAAGGCTACCCGGACACCGACTTCGTGCTGAACCAGCCGGGCATGCACAACGTGCTGAACGCCTGCTCGGCGATCGCCATCGCGCGCGAGATCGGCATCCCGGACGACGCCACCGCGCAAGGCCTGGCCGAGTTCCGCGGCGTGGGCCGCCGCTTCACCCGCTGGGGCGAGGTCGAATTGCCGGACGGCGGCAGCTTCACCCTGGTCGACGACTACGGCCACCACCCGGTCGAGGCCCAGGTGACGCTGGCCGCGGCGCGCGCAGCGTACCCGGGCCGCCGCCTCGTGCTGGCCTTCCAGCCGCACCGCTATACCCGCACGCGCGACCTGTTCGAGGACTTCGTGAAAGTCCTGGCGGCGCCCGACGTGCTGCTGCTGGCCGAGGTGTACGCGGCCGGCGAGACGCCGATCGTGGCCGCCGACGGCCGCGCCCTGGCGCGCGCGCTGCGCGCCGGCAGCCAGATCGAACCGGTGTTCGTGGAAGCCATCGCCGACATGCCGGCCACGATCCTGAAGGTGGCGCGCGACGGCGACGTCGTGCTGATCATGGGCGCCGGCTCGATCGGCGGCGTTCCCCAACAACTGACTGCGAATCAAAAGGTGGCATCGTGAGCGCCAATACTCCTATCGACATCAAGGCGCTGGGCAAGGTCGGCGTCCTGTTCGGCGGCCGCTCCGCCGAGCGTGAAATCTCCCTGATCTCCGGCAACGGCGTGCTGCAGGCCTTGAAGAGCAAGGGCGTGGACGCCCACGCCTTCGATCCGGCCGAGCGTTCGCTGGCCGAGCTGGCCGCGGAACAATTCGACCGCGTGTTCATCGCGCTGCACGGCCGCTATGGCGAGGACGGCAGCCTGCAGGGCGCGCTCGAACAGCTGGGCATTCCCTACACGGGCAGCGGCGTGATGGCGTCGTCCGTGGGCATGGACAAGATCACCACCAAGATCGTCTGGCTGGCGCACGGCGTGCCGACCCCGAAATACGCGGTCATCGGCGACAACGCCGACCTGGACAAGGTGGTGGCGGAATTGGGCCTGCCGTTGATCGTCAAGCCGCCGCTCGAAGGGTCCACCATCGGCATCACCAAGGTCACGCGCGCGGAAGAGTTCAAGGCCGCGGTCGACCTGGCGCGCACCTACGACAAGGTGGTGCTGGCCGAGCAGTTCATCCAGGGCCGCGAATTCTCGGTGCCGGTGCTGGGCGCCGGCGCCGGCGCGCGCGCGCTGCCGATCATCGAGATCGTCGCCCCGGAAGGCAACTACGACTACCAGAACAAGTACTTCAAGGACGACACCAAGTACTACTGCCCGGCGCCGCTGGACGAGCAGACGACCAGGACGATCCAGGCCCACGTGGAGAACGCCTACCGCGCGCTCGGCTGCGAGGGCTGGGGCCGCATCGACGTGCTGCTGCGCGCCTCCGACAACACCCCGTTCCTGCTCGAGGTGAACACCTCGCCCGGCATGACCAGCCACTCGCTGGTGCCGATGGCGGCGCGTGCCGAGGGCACGAGCTACGAAGACCTGTGCGTGCAGATCCTGGCCTCGGCCAGCCTGAAGCTCGGCCAGGCCAAGGACCAGAAGTAAAGGAAAGAGAAGCAGATGTGGCATGACGTGCGAGCCCTGAACGCAAGCGCCAGCGCCCTGACGGCGCTGGTGGTGCTCGCCTGTACGGCATCGGGCGCGTGGTGGCTGTCGCAGCGCCCGATGTTCACGCTGCGCGCCGTGCGCGTGGAAAGCATGTACGGGCTGGACCTGCAGCACGTGAACGAACTGACGGTGCGCAACGGCGTGCTGGGGAAGATCCGCGGGAACTTCTTCACCACCGACCTGGAACAGGTGCGCACCACGTTCGAGGCGGTGCCGTGGGTGCGCAAGGCAACCGTGCGCCGCGAATGGCCGAACCAGCTGATCGTGGCCGTCGAGGAGCACGAGGCGCTCGGTACCTGGGGCGAGGATGGACGCCTGCTGTCGGTGAAGGGCGACGTGTTCACCGCCAACCTGGCCGAGGCCGACGACGACCACGTGCTGCCCGCGTTCGAGGGGCCGCCGGGGAGCGAGAAGGAAGTGCTGGCGCGCTTCGCGCAGTTGCGCGGCTGGTTCGCGCCGATCCGCCTGGTGCCGGAGTCGATCAGCTTGTCGAACCGTTACGCCTGGACGGTCAAGCTGGACAACGGCATGAGCGTGGAACTGGGGCGCGAGCAGGACCGCAATACCCTCAAGGGGCGCGTGCAGCGGCTGGTGAGCATCTATCCCCAGCTGGTGGCGCGCCTGGAGGAAGGACGCATCGACACGATCGACATGCGCTATCCGAACGGACTGGCGCTGTCGTCGGCGGCACTGAACGTGCCGGCCGATGCGACCAAGCCGGTCAAGGCGGCAAAGAAAAAAACAAGTACCAAAACAACAAAACAAATCTAATCTAGCAGGCGACAGCAAATGACCAAAGACGCAAAGAACCTGATCGTCGGCCTCGACATCGGCACCTCGAAGGTGGTGGCGGTGGTGGCCGAAGTGATGGCCGATGGGCGCCACGAAGTGATCGGACTCGGCCAGCACGAGTCCAAGGGTTTGAAGAAGGGCGTTGTCGTCAACATCGAGGCGACCGTCGAGTCGATCCAGCGCGCGCTCGAGGAAGCCGAGCTGATGGCCGATTGCAAGATCCGCAACGTGTATGCCGGCATCGCGGGCAGCCATATCCGCTCGTTCAACTCGAGCGGCATGGTCGCGATCAAGGACAAGGAAGTCACGGCGACCGACGTGGCGCGCGTGATCGAGACGGCCAAGGCGGTGAACATCCCGACCGACCAGCAATTGCTGCACACGGTGCCGCAGGAATTCATCGTCGACAACCAGGAGGACGTGCGCGAGCCGATCGGCATGAGCGGCATTCGACTGGAAGTACGCGTGCACATTGTTACAGGTGCGGTGTCCGCGGTTCAAAATATTGTAAAGTGCGTGCGCCGCTGCGGACTCGAGGTCTCGGACCTGATCCTGCAGCCGATGGCGTCGGCCGATTCGGTGCTGACGGGCGACGAGAAGGAACTGGGCGTGGTCCTGATCGACATCGGCGGCGGCACCACGGACATCGCGGTGTTCTCCGACGGCGCGATCCGCCACACGGCGGTGCTGCCGATCGCGGGCGACCAGATCACCAGCGACATCGCGATGGCCCTGCGCACCCCGACCGGCGAGGCGGAGGAAATCAAGATCCGCTACGGCGTGGCCAAGCAGGTGCTGGCCGATCCGAACGAGACGCTCGAAGTGCCGGGGCTGGGCGACCGCGGTCCCCGTTCGCTGTCGCGCCAGGCGCTGGCGGCCGTGATCGAGCCGCGCGTGGAAGAGCTGTTCGCGATGGTGCACCAGGTGGTGCGCGAATCCGGCTACGAAGGCGTGCTGTCGTCGGGCATCGTGCTGACGGGCGGCTCCTCGATCATGCCAGGCATGATCGAGATGGCCGAGGATATCTTTTTGAAACCGGCGCGTCTCGGCACGCCGGAGTATCGGGGCCAGTTGGCGGATGTCGTGCGCAGCCCGCGCTACGCGACGGTGCTCGGCCTGCTGCTGGAGGCGAAGAAGCAATATTTGCGAGGTCATATCGTCACGCGCCAGGATGGATCGGTGAAAGCGGTATGGCAGCGGATGAAAGAGTGGTTTTTAGGGAATTTTTGAAGCAGGAAGCGTGGTTTTGCTTGGTACGGTCCTCAATTATTTTTAAAATAGTCGGCACGTTTCCAATCTCGAGTGCTGACGGCGTCCCGCCAGCACTGGGGCTTGGAAACGGTCACTGAATTAGGAGTTCATCATGGAGTTCGATATGGTCGATAACGCAGCACTGGGCACGGTCATCAAGGTCGTCGGCGTTGGCGGCGCGGGTGGCAATGCGGTCCAGCATATGATCAACAAGGGCATGTCCGGCGTCGAGTTCATCGCCGCCAACACGGATGCCCAGGCGCTGACTGCCTCCAGCGCCCACAACATCATCCAGATCGGCGAGTCCGGCCTGGGCGCAGGCATGCGTCCGGAAGTCGGCCGCCAGCTGGCCGAGCAATCGCGTTCGCGCATCGAGGATGCGCTGCGCGGCGCGCACATGGTCTTCATCGCCGCCGGCATGGGCGGCGGCACCGGCACCGGCGCCGCCCCGATCGTGGCCGAAGTGGCCAAGACCATGGGCGCCCTGACCGTCGCCGTCGTGTCCAAGCCGTTCTCGTACGAAGGCCAGAAGTGCATGGACGTGGCCGAGCTGGGCCTGGAGGAGCTGAGCAAGCACGTCGACTCGCTGATCGTCATCCTGAACGAGAAGCTGGAAGAGATCTACGAAGACGACTCGATGCTGGACTGGATGAAGTACGCGGACGACGTGCTGAACAACGCGGTCGCCGGTATCGCCGAGATCATCAACGTCCCGGGCCATATCAACGTCGACTTCAACGACGTCAAGACCATCATGAGCGAGCAGGGCAAGGCCATGATGGGCACCGCCACCGCCGCCGGCGTGGACCGCGCGCGCATCGCCGCCGAGCAGGCCGTGGCTTCGCCGCTGCTGGACGGCATCGACCTGTCGGGCGCCCGCGGCGTGCTGGTGAACGTCACCGCATCGCGCGGCCTGAAGGGCAAGGAGATCAAGGAAGTCATGGCCGCCGTGCGCGCCTTCGCCGCTCCGGACGCCGCGATCGCGCAAGGCATCGCCTACGACGACGCGATGGGCGACGAGCTGCGCGTGACCGTGGTCGCGACGGGCCTGGGCAAGAACAAGGCCAGCATCTCGCTGGTGCAGCCGCAGCAAGTGCTGCGCACCGGCACCTACAATGCCCCGGTGATGGGCGCGACCAACGTGCCGGCCACCGGCATGGGCCAGATCGCCCCGGGCGTCGAAGGCCTGAAGCAGCCGGCCGTATGGCGCCGCGAGCAGGCATCGGAACAGGTGCAGGCAATGCAGCGCAACGGCGTCGAGACCTACGACATCCCGGCGTTCCTGCGCAAGCAAGCCGACTGACCAGCAAGACCGTACTCCAGCCGGCTGACCACCGGCGACCATGATGCGAGGCCGGTACCGTGCAAGCGGTACCGGCCTTTCGTTTATCCCTTCTCAAACCGGGGTCAGAGCCAGGGTCAGAGCCCTGATTGTGGCAACTGCCTCGAAATAATTTCCAAAAATCGGGCTCTGACCCCGGCTCTGACCCCGGTTTGCGGCGGATCAGGCATACTTGCGGGTTCTTGGAACGACAACACGGGAGTCCATCATGACCATCGCCATTGGCGAACGCCTGCCTGAAGGCACGCTGAACGAATTCATCGACGTCGAGACCGAAGGCTGCGCGCTCGGTCCGAATACCTTCCAGGTCGCCGACCTCGCGAAGGGCAAGACCATCGCCATCCTCGGCCTGCCGGGCGCCTTCACCCCGACCTGCTCAAACCAGCACCTGCCGGGCTACATCCGCCTGGCCGGCGAATTCAAGGCGAGGGGCGTGGACGAGATCTGGTGCATCTCCGTCAACGACGCGTTCGTGATGGGCGCGTGGGGCCGCCAGCAGGAGGCGACCGGCATCGTGCGCATGATGGCCGACGGCAGCGCCACGTTCACGAAGGCCCTGGGCCTCGAGCAGGACCTCGGTCCCAAGGGCATGGGCGTGCGCAGCAAGCGCTACTCGATGCTGGTGCGGGACGGCGTGGTCAAACAGCTGAACGTCGAGACGGCGGGCCTGGACGTGTCCACGGCCGAGAAGCTGCTCGAACAACTCGGTTAAACTCGACCGCACCCCATGCAACGGCGCCGCGGCGCCGTTTTTCGTCATCAGCGCCACCGGACAGCCATGATCATCAATACCGAGACCCCGGACCAGCCCGAAGTGCGGTCCATGCTGGAACGCCTGGACGACTACCACGCCAGCCTGTATCCGGCCGAGAGCAACCACCTGCTGGACGTCGATGCCCTGCTGCGGGACGACGTCCTGTTCCTCGTGGCACGCGACGTCGACGGCAAGGCGGTCGGCTGCGCCGCGCTGGTCAATCGCGGCGGCTACGGCGAATTGAAGCGCATGTTCGTCGACGAACAGCGGCGCGGCCTGGGCACGGGGCGCAAGCTGCTCGAGCATATCGTGATGTTCGCCGCCATGTCCGGCATCCAGGTGCTGCGCCTGGAAACGGGCATCCACCAGCCCGAGGCGATTTCCCTGTACGAGCGCACCGGCTTCGAACGCATCGCGCCGTTCGGCGACTACAAGCCCGATCCGCTGTCGCTCTTCATGGAGAAGCGCCTTTGAAAGCGGCGAGCGGCGGCATCAGCGGCAACCTGCGCAGCATCTACGCGATGCTGGCGGCGGTGGTGTTCTTCGCGATGATGGACACCTGCATGAAGATGCTGTCCGCCCACTATCCGGCGATGCAGGTGGCGGCCTTGCGTTCGCTGTCCTCGCTGCCGCTGGTGTGCGCCTACCTGGTGTGGCGCGGCGCGCACCGCGCGATCCTGAACATCCGCTGGTCGCTGCACCTGCTGCGCTCCGCGATCGGCATCGCCATGCTGGCGCTGTTCGCCTACGGCGTGCGCACGCTGTCGCTGGCCGAGGCCTACTCGATCTTCTTCATCGGCCCGATCCTGATCACCGCCTTGTCCGTGTTCGTGTTGAAGGAGACGGTCGATGCAAGGCGCTGGATCGCCATCGCGGTCGGCATGGGCGGCGTGCTGGTGGTGCTGCGGCCGACCGGGGAGGGCGTCATGAGCCTGGCAGGGCTGGCCGTGCTGATGGCAGCCGTGGGCTATGCCGTGTCGGCGGTCAGTGGCCGCATCCTGGCGCGCAGCGACCGCAGCGAACACATGGTGTTCTGGCTGATGTTGCTGATGTCGGCGGGCGCCGGCGTGCTGGCGGCTCCCGCCTGGGTCGACGTGCGTATCGAGCACCTGCCGCTGCTTGGCGCATTGGCCGTCAGCGGCTTCTTCGCCCAGCTGGCGATCACGGAAGCGTTCAACCACGGCGAAGCCTCGGTGGTGGCGCCGTTCGAGTACACGGCGCTGGCCTGGGCCGTGGCGATCGACTGGCTGCTGTGGAAAACATTGCCGGACGAATACACTTTGCTGGGCGCGGCGATCATCATCGGGAGTGGTCTGTACCTGATACGCCACGAAACCGTGCACGCGGAATCGGAACATCCATGAAATCGTGGCAATCTGGCTACCGGGACCAAGATGGCCTCCGGCAAGCCCGGAAACCCTACGATATAATCGCCGCATGCTCAAACAACGAACAATCAAGCAACTGGTGCGCACGACGGGTGTCGGCCTGCACTCCGGGACCAAGGTCGAACTGACGCTGCGTCCCGCGGCCGTCGACACGGGCATCGTGTTCCGCCGCGTCGACCTCGACCCCGTGGTCGAATTCCCGTCGAACGCCGACATCGTGGGCGATACCCGCATGGCGTCGGTGCTCACCCGCGGCGATGCGCGCGTCTCGACCGTCGAGCACCTGATGTCGGCCTGCGCGGGCCTGGGCATCGACAACCTGTACGTGGATGTCACCGCCGAGGAAATCCCGATCATGGACGGCTCGGCGTCGTCCTTCGTGTTCCTGCTGCAGCAGGCCGGCGTGCAGGAGCAGGCCGCGGCCAAGAAATTCATCCGCGTGCTGAAGCCCGTGGAAGTCCGCCAGGGCAGCGGCGCCAACGAGAAGTGGGCGCGCCTGACCCCCTACGACGGCTTCAAGCTCGATTTCTTCATCGAATTCAACCACCCGGCCGTCGACGGCACCACGCAGCGCGCGGTCGTCGATTTCGGCAAGGTCTCCTACGTGCACGACGTGGCGCGCGCGCGCACCTTCGGCTTCATGCAGGACGTCGAAAGCCTGCGCGGCATGGGCCTGGCCCGCGGCGGCTCGCTGGAAAACGCGATCGTGATGGACGAATACCGCATCCTCAATGCGGACGGACTGCGCTACGACGACGAATTCGTGCGCCACAAGATCCTCGATGCGATCGGCGATTTGTACCTGGTCGGCAATCCGCTGCTGGCCAGCTACGAGGCGCACAAGTCCGGCCACGGCCTGAACAACCTGCTGCTGCGCGAACTGCTGGCGCATCCGGAATCCTACGAGATCGTCACCTTCGAGGAACTGGCGCGCGCGCCCGTGTCGTACGGGGCGCAGATGGAAAGGGAGTGGGCGCTGACCTGAGCGCGATTCCACTGCAATAAAAACGTCGTCCCTGCGCAGGCAGGGACCCAATTTTGCCCGCATTATCGCGCGGCGTGCAAATTGGGTCCCCGCCTGCGCGGGGACGACGTTTTTTTATTATGCGGTAATTTACTGCGGCGCGACTTCGACAGCGGCTTACCCCGGCTTCCTGCGCTTCTCCGCCAGCCGCCTGATCGCCGCGATCAGCGGCGCATTCTGGGCATTCTCTTCCAGCGTCTCGCCCAATTCCGCGAACGCATCGACCGCCTTCTCCGGCAGCTTCAGCGACGACGGCTGGGCCGCCTCGCGCACCGGCACGGTGCTGCCCATGCGGATCCGGATACGGATCGCCTCCACTTGCCAGCCTTTCTTTTGCAGCCCCGCCTGCAGCTTGGGTACTTGCTGCTTGAGCTTGGCCGCGACGGCCGAGGAGGGCACGGCGAGGGTCAGCGTGCCTTCCTGCAGCGACACCACTTCGCAGGCCGTGTACATGGGGGGCAGGATCAGGCGGCAATCACGCTGCAGGTTGCCCATCCGCATGGCGCTGGGCAGCAGCGCGGCGAGCCTGTCGCTGGCGCGCAGGAAGTCAGTGGCCACGAACGCCGTCTTGCGGTCGCGCGTGCCGTAGATATGGAAAGGACGTTGGGGAGGAGAGGACTGCATGGCCCGAACATACCACAGGCGCCGGCGGCCCCGGAAGGGAATGACCGAAAAATGTGCAGGCGAATGCAATTTGATAACATTTTTTGACGGCGTGCACTTGTGATCGGATGTGCGAACCCCAAGTGTCCCAGACGAATAGGGCCTTCGAAAAACCGTCGCGAGCGGCAGCAATGGTGGCCGAGAAGCGCAGCTGTACGTGATGTACAGCGAGCATCGCAGGCCGCCAGTGCAACGCGCAGCAGGTTTTTCGAAGTGCCCATGATAAAATCGGTGGCTTTTTGCCAAACTCGGTCTTCGATGTGTATCGTTTGATATCATCCCTGGCTCTTTTAGCGGCGTATTTTTGAAGAACACAGCATGTCATTCCTGACCAAGATTTTCGGCAGCCGTAACCAGCGGCTGATCAAGCAATATCAAAAGAACGTGCGGGCCATCAATGCGCTCGAGCCGCAGATGGAACAGCTGTCGGATGCCGAACTGCAGGCAAAGACCCCTGAATTCAAGCAGCGCCTGGCCGGCGGCGCCAGCCTCGACGACATCCTGGTCGAAGCCTTCGCCGTCTGCCGCGAGGCTGCCAAGCGCGTCATGAAGATGCGCCACTTCGACGTGCAGCTGATCGGCGGCATGGTCCTCCACTACGGCAAGATCGCCGAGATGGGCACGGGCGAGGGCAAGACCCTGATGGCGACGCTGCCCGTCTACCTGAATGCGCTGTCCGGCAAGGGCGTGCACGTCGTGACCGTCAACGATTACCTGGCGCAGCGCGATGCCGAGCAGATGGGCCGCCTGTACGGCTGGCTCGGCCTCACGACGGGCGTGAACCTGTCGCAGATGGACCATGCGACCAAGCAGTCCGCCTACGGTTCCGACATCACCTACGGCACCAACAACGAATACGGCTTCGACTACCTGCGCGACAACATGGTGTACGACGCGCGCGAACGCGTGCAGCGCACCCTGAACTTCGCCGTGGTCGACGAGGTGGACTCGATCCTGATCGACGAGGCGCGTACGCCGCTGATCATTTCCGGCCAGGCCGAGAACCACACGGACCTGTACCACAAGATCAACGAAGTGCCGCCGATGCTGACGCTGCAGATCGGCGAGGAAACCCCGGACGGCAAGGGCAAGATCGAGGTTCCGGGCGACTACACGAAGGACGAGAAGGCGCACACCGTGCTGCTGACCGAGGCCGGCCACGAGAAGGCCGAAGCCATCCTGACCCAAATGGGCCTGCTGCCGGAAGGCGCGTCGCTGTACGACGCCGCCAACATCACGCTGATCCACCACCTGTACGCGGCGCTGCGCGCCCACGTGCTGTACCACAAGGACCAGCACTACGTGGTGCAGAACGGCGAAGTCACCATCGTCGACGAATTCACCGGCCGCCTGATGACGGGCCGCCGCTGGTCGGACGGCCTGCACCAGGCCGTGGAAGCCAAGGAAGGCGTGCGCATCCAGAACGAGAACCAGACCCTGGCCTCGATCACCTTCCAGAACTACTTCCGCATGTACGGCAAGCTGTCCGGCATGACCGGTACCGCCGACACCGAAGCCTACGAATTCCAGGAGATCTACGGCCTGGAGACCGTGGTCGTCCCGCCGAACCGCCCGTCCCAGCGCAAGGACCGCCAGGACCAGGTCTACAAGTCGGCCGAGGAAAAATACGGCGCGATGGTCAACGACATCCGCGACTGCTACGAGCGCGGCCAGCCGGTCCTGGTGGGCACTACCTCGATCGAGAACTCGGAACTGCTGTCGAGCATCCTCAAGAAGGCCAACCTGCCGCACAACGTGCTGAACGCGAAGCAGCACGCGCGCGAAGCGGAAATCGTGGCGCAGGCCGGCCGTCCGAAGATGATCACCATCGCCACCAACATGGCGGGCCGCGGTACCGACATCGTCCTGGGCGGCAACGTCGAGAAGCAGATCCAGTTCATCGAGGCCGACGCCGCGCTGTCCGACGAGCAGAAGGCCGCGCAAGCCGCCACGCTGCGCTCGGAATGGCAATCGCTGCACGACCACGTGGTCGCGCAGGGCGGCCTGCACATCATCGGCACCGAGCGCCACGAGTCGCGCCGCGTCGACAACCAGCTGCGCGGCCGTTCGGGACGCCAGGGCGACCCGGGCTCCTCGCGCTTCTACCTGTCGCTGGACGATCCGCTCCTGCGCATCTTCGCCGGCGACCGCGTGCGCGCGATCATGGACCGCCTCAAGATGCCGGAAGGCGAACCGATCGAGGCAGGCATCGTGACCCGCTCGATCGAATCGGCGCAGCGCAAGGTCGAGGCCCGCAACTTCGACATCCGCAAGCAGCTGCTCGAATACGACGACGTCGCCAACGACCAGCGCAAGGTGATCTACACCCAGCGTAACGAACTGCTGGAAGCGGCCGACATCTCCGAGCTGATCGCCTCGCTGCGCACGGGCGTGTTCACCGACGTGGTGCGTACCTACGTGCCGGCCGAATCGGTCGAGGAGCAGTGGGACATCCCGGCGCTGGAAAACGTGCTGGCCACCGAATGGGCGCTGCAGGTGCCGCTGACCAAGCTGGTCGAAGAGGATTCGAGCCTGAACGACGACGACATCCTGGAGCGCGTGCTGGCCGCTGCCGAGGAGTCGTACGACGCCAAGGTCGCCATCGTCGGCAAGGAGTCGTTCGGCGGCTTCGAGCGCAACGTCATGCTGCAGAATATCGACACCCAGTGGCGCGAGCACCTGGCCGCGCTCGACCACCTGCGCCAGGGCATCCACCTGCGCGGCTACGCGCAGAAGAACCCGAAGCAGGAGTACAAGCGCGAAGCCTTCGAGCTGTTCTCGGCCATGCTGGACGCGATCAAGAACGAAGTGATCCGCACCATCATGACCGTGCGCATCCAGACCCGCGAGGAAGTCGAGGCGGCCGAAGCCGCGATGCAGGCCGCCGCCGCCCACCTGGAAAACGTCAACTACCAGCACGCCGACTTCAACCCGTCGGCCGCGCCGGAAGACCTGCTGGCGCCGACGGCCGCCACGCCGAGCGCCACCGCCGTGTCGGAAGACCCGGCCACGACCTATATGGGCGTGAAGGTCGGCCGCAACGACCCGTGCCCTTGCGGCAGCGGCAAGAAGTTCAAGGCTTGCCACGGCAAGCTGGCTTGACCGGCATTGCGCCAAAAGCAAAAGGGACCTGCGGGTCCCTTTTGCTTTTGGCGGTATGGTGGACGGCTCCGCCGTCCACGCGTTCAGCATGCGCTGCTTGGGCGCGTGGACAGCGGAGCTGTCCACCCTACGTCTGTCCTACGCTGCCGGTTTCGACATCGCCTTGCGCAGCCACTCGAGCATCGCGTCGCTGATCCCCGTCCCCATGCGCAGCAGCGGCTCCGTCGCGCTGGCGTGGCGGAAGGCCTGCACCGTGTGCGGGTCGTCGCCCACCATGTCGTGGAATAGTTCCAGCCAGGCGCGCGCGAGGTCGCGCGCCGTCACGCCGCTGGCCGCCGGATCGGCCTGCATCGCCGCGCGCACCCGCTCGTACAAGCCGTTCCATTCGCGCCCGCGGCCCGCGTAGTGGCGGCGCATGCGCTCGACGACGCCCGCGCCCAGGTGGCGCGCCCAGACCTCGGCCTTCAGCTCCCAGATGGCGGCCGTCACGAAGCCCATCAGTTCCGGCGCCATGCCGAACTGCGCGTGCATCGCGGCCGGCTCGCGCGCCGCCATGGCGTTGATGCGGCCGGCGAAGGCGCGGTTGCCGCTGCCCCGTTCGAACGCGTCCAGCCAGCGCCGGGCGAAGTCCTTGGCCTCGGCCGCGGCCGGCGCGGTGCCGGCGCGCTGCAGCGCGGCCGCTTCCTCGACCAGCGTGCGCATCTGCGCCTTCACGTCTTCGTCGCGGTACAGCGGCAACTGGTCCAGTTCTTCCTTGCTAAAGTAATGTTCGTACACGCTCATCTCCTGCAATGTGGTCAGCCAGGAGGACAGGGCCGGCGCTTCGCCCCGGGCCAGCTGGCCGCGCAGGTCGGAGAGCGCGTCGCGCATGCGCGATGCCTCCGCGATCCTGCGCTCCAGCGCCGCCAGCTGCTGCTCGACGACCGCCAACGGCGAGGCATCCGGGCTGTCCAGGTAAAGGCCGATGTCGGCGAGGCGCATGCCGAACGCGCGCAGGGCCTGGATCTGGTGCAGGCGCGCCACGTCGTCGCGGGCATACAGCCGGTAGCCGGCATCGGAACGCGCTTGAGGCCGGAGCAGGCCGATGCTGTCGTAGTGGTGCAGCGTGCGCACCGTGAGGCCCGCGCGGGCGGCGAGTTCACCTACTGTCAGCATCGGTCGGCTCCTTTCTCCAGCGTGCGACCAGCTTCAGGCCTGACGTTGCGTGAGGGTCAAGAAAAAGTTCGGGGTGATGTCACGACAGCGGATGGCGCAGGTGCCGTTCCTCGTGCCACAGCGTGACGAACAAGGTCATCACGACAGGGCCGACGAACAGGCCGATCAGGCCGAGCGTCTCGACGCCGCCCAGGATGCCGATCAGCACGGCCAGGAACGGGAGCTTGGTGGCGTTGCCGATCATCGCGGGACGCACGGCATGGTCGGCCACGAACAGGATGACGGCGCCCCAGGCCGCGATGGCGATGGCGGCGACGGTCGCGCCCTTGGCGAGCAGCAGCAGGGCGACGGCGCCGAAGGCCAGCGGCGCGCCGAAGGGGATGATGGCCAGCACGCCGGTGGCGGCGGCCCACAGCACGGCGGAGGGCACCCCCGCGAGCTGGTAGCCGATGCCGAGCAGGACGCCCTCGGCAAGGCCCACCAGCACCAGGCCGTTGACGGTGGCGCGCACGGCGACCGGTACCTTGAGCGCGTACAGCGTCCAGCGCACCTCGCCGATCAGGTGGGCGCCGATGGCGTTCACCTGGCGCTGCAGGGCATTGCCGTCCTTGTAGAAGAAGAACAGGCACAGGATGGCGAAGCCGACGTCGATCAGGCGGTGCAGCAGGCCGGCGCCCGTGCGCTTGAGCACCTCGCTGGCCGACTGCAGGTGCGCGACCGAACTGCCGTGCAGCAGGTGCGCCAGGCCGTGCGGCTGGCCCAGCGTGGCGAGCCACCATTCCTGGATCTCGGCGCCGGCGAAGGGAATGCGCGCCACCCAGTCGGGCGGCGCCAGGCCGTCGGTGTTCGCGCTGGCGATGAACTGGGCCAGTGCCGGCGCCTGGTGCGCGGCCTGGGCGACGCCCAGCGCCAGCGGCGTGACGAAGACGAGCGCGGCGACCACGGTGGCGAGCAGCGCGGCAATCACTTCGCGCCCGCCGGTGACGGACACCATGCGCCGGTACAAGGGCCAGGTGGCGATGCACAGGATCGCGGCCCACAGCAGGGGCAGCAGGAAGCGCTGGGTCACGAACAGGGTGGCCAGCACCAGGGCCAGCGAAAAGCAGGCGCTCAGCGCGTCGCGTTGGTTTTCCTTCATCGATGGCTCCGTTTGAATGGCCGCATGTTACCGCGTCCGCTTCACGGCCGCTGGGTGCCCGGCGCGCGCACGAGGCGCCAGGTGGTGGCCAGGTCGAACGGCCGGCCGCCGCGCAGGGCCGGCGCATAGCGGCACTTGGCCAGGGCCGCCAGCACGCTGCGGTCGTAGTCGGGGAAGGCGCTCGGCTTGGCGACGGTCGGCGCGGCCACCTTGCCGTCGGCACGCACGACGAAGCCGAACACCGCGTCCAGCGCCAGGTCCTGGCGGACCACCTCGTCCGGATAGTCGGGCATCGTGCAGCTGCCGTCGAGGCGGCGCGCCTGCAGGACGTCGGCGCCACGTACGCTGGCCGCCACCGGCGCCGACGGCGCCGGCAGGGGCACCGGCTTGCCGTTCGCGCGCAGCTCGCCATTGCGCCATTCGACCGTCGATACCAGCACGTCGTCGTCCAGGCGCGCGAAGCCGCCGCCGAGCAGCCTGCCGACGACGACGTCGGTCATGCTCTGGCGCAGCTGGGCGACCGATTGCGCATCGTTTGGCTTGCCCTGCTGGGCCGCCTGTTTCGCGGCCACGGTGCCGGCGATCTCGCGCACCAGCGCGACGGGGACGCGCACGTCGAAGCGTGCCACCAGCCTGGCCAGCAGCGCCTTGGGATCGTCGAGGTCGGCCGCCGTGGCGCCCTGGAGCGCGACGCGTCCCTTGATGACGGCACGGGCGCCGTGGTACGCGGCGCTGATCTCCTCGATCTCGACCGCCGTGCCGCGCGCCAGCACGGCCTTGCCCAGGCCGCGCATCAGCGGCTTGAGCGCGGCCGCCTGCTGCTCCGGCGTCATCGTCTCGATGCCGGCCGTGTTGCGCGCCTCGGCGTCGCTCAATGCCAGCAGGGATGCCTTGTCGAGGTTCGCCAGGCGCACGGCGAAGCGCAGCGCGTCGACCTGCTCGCCGGCGACGGCGAGGCGACCCATGCGCAGGTCGTAGGCGACGTCGGCGGTCTTGCGCTTGTCCGTCACGGCGACGTCCACGCTCACGCCGCCCATGTCGAATCCCATGTTCTGTTCCTTGGCCAGCACCTCCGCGGCGGCGACGGCGACATGGGCCTTGCCGTACCAGAGCGCGTCGCTGCCGCGCTTCTGGTCGCTGGCAAGCAGGATGCCGCGCGCCGTGAAGCGGGCCGTCGCGTCCTGCGCCGTGAAGGCGTCCAGGGCGCCGCGCACGCGGGCCGTGGTGCCGGCCGGGTTGAACTGGAAATCGACGCGGCCCTCGGTCCAGTCGAAGGCCGTGCCCTCGGCCGGCGCATGGTGCAGCGCCGGGATCGTCAGGCGCCAGTCGCTGCGGCCGGTACGGGGCGGCTGGCGCTCCAAGGTGTACAGGCGGTCGGTGCCGAAGCTCGCGCGCAGGCGCTCGGCGGTCGCGCCGGATGGCTGGCGCGTGGCGATGCGTTCCAGTTGCACGGTCGCGGGCAGCTTGCGCTCTTCGGGGCGTTGCAGTTCGCGCAGCAGCGCCTGCAGCGCGCTCGTCGCCGGCGACGGTTTTTTGGCGGCCGGTGCCGCGTCGGCGGCGGGTGCGGCCGTCGGTGACAGCAGGGCGCCCAGCAGGGCGGTGCCGGCGGCGGCACCCGCGGCGCAACGCAGGATCATCGGTTTCACGGTATTCCCTGGTGTTGTGTTTTATTTATGTGTTTCTCATTATCAACTAGGTATCCGGAAATGTCACGATTCATGCGGAGGGTGGCTGGCGGTACAATAACGGATTCGACAATCTTTCCCTCTAGAGAACGCCATGGCCGTCAATTCCCCCCTGCCCGTCGCCGCCGACCTGACCCCCGTCGCCGGTATCGAAATCGGTTACGCCGAAGCCGGCATCAAGAAGCCGAACCGCAAGGATGTGCTGGTGATGAAGCTCGCCGAAGGGGCGACCGTCGCCGGCGTATTCACCAGGAACCGCTTCTGCGCCGCGCCGGTCCAGGTCAGCAAGGCCAACCTGGCGGCCGTCAGGGCGGGCGGCAAGCCGATCCGCGCGCTGGTGGTCAATACGGGCAATGCCAATGCCGGCACCGGCGAGCCGGGCCTGGCCAATGCGCAAGCCACCTGCGCCGAAGTGGCGCGCCTGCTCGGCATCGATGCGCAGCAGGTACTGCCGTTCTCCACCGGCGTGATCCTGGAGCCGCTGCCCCTGCAGAAGATCGTCGCCGGCCTGCCCGCGGCCATCGCCAACCTGAAGGCCGATAACTGGTTCAACGCGGCCGAGTCGATCATGACCACCGACACCCAGCCGAAGGCGGCGTCCGTCACCGCCACCATCGGCGGCCACCAGGTCGTCATGACCGGCATCAGCAAGGGCGCCGGCATGATCAAGCCGAACATGGCGACCATGCTGGGCTACCTGGCCATCGACGCCAAGGTCGCGCAGCCCGTCCTGGACGCGCTGGTGACCTACGCCGCCGACCGCTCGTTCAACTGCATCACCATCGACGGCGACACGTCGACCAACGATTCCTTCATCGTGATGGCGACCGGCGCCGGCTCGCTCGTCATCGACAAGGCCGAGGGCCCGGACTACGAAGCGCTGCGCGACGCCGTCACCGGCATCTCGACCCACCTGGCGCAGCAGATCATCCGCGACGGCGAAGGCGCGACCAAGTTCATCACCATCGCCGTCGAGCAGGGCCGCGACCGCGAGGAGTGCCGCAAGATCGCCTACGCGATCGCCCACTCGCCGCTGGTCAAGACGGCGTTCTTCGCGTCCGACCCGAACCTGGGCCGCATCCTGGCCGCGATCGGCTATGCCGGCGTCGACGACCTGGATACGACCAGGCTGGACCTGTACCTGGACGACGTGCTGGTCGCCAAGGCCGGCGGCCGCAATCCCGACTACAAGGAAGAGGACGGCCAGCGCGTGATGAAGAAGGCCGAGATCGTGGTGCGCGTGCTGCTGAACCGCGGCGCCGCCGACGCTACCGTCTGGACCTGCGACCTGTCGCACGACTACGTCTCGATCAACGCGGACTACCGTTCCTGAGGCGGCGCGATGAACCAGCTGGACAACTTCCTGCACCGGGCGGAAGCGCTGCTGGCGCGGGTGGAGGCGCTGCTGCCGCCGGCGGCGCCGCGCGAGCCGGACTTCAAGCACGGCTACGCCTTCCGCTGGCGCCGCCGCGCGGGCAGCCCCAACGTGAAATACCTGCAGGCCGTGGCGCACGCCTCGCGCATCGCCCTGGACGATTTGCAGCACATCGGCCCGCAGAAGGCGCAGATCGAGCAGAACACGCGCCAGTTCGTGGAGCGGCGCCCGGCCAACAACGTGCTGCTGACGGGGGCGCGCGGCACGGGCAAGTCCTCGCTGATCAAGGCCTGCCTGAACGGGTTCGCGGCGCAGGGCCTGCGCCTGATCGAGGTGGACAAGGCCGACCTGGCCGACCTGCCGGACATCGTCGACCTCGTCGCCGGCCGTCCCGAGCGCTTCGTGATCTTTTGCGACGACCTCAGTTTCGAGGAAGGCGAGGCGGGCTACAAGGCGCTGAAGGTGGCGCTGGACGGCAGCATCGCGGCGCAGTCGGACAACGTCCTGATCTACGCGACCTCGAACCGCCGTCACCTGATGCCGGAAAAGATGTCGGACAACGCCGGCTACAAACATGGCGATGACGGCGACCTGCATCCAGGGGAGACGGTCGAGGAAAAAATCTCGCTGTCCGAGCGCTTCGGCCTGTGGCTGTCGTTCTATCCGTTCAAGCAGGACGACTACCTGGACATCGTCGGCCACTGGCTGGCCAGCTTCGGCTGCACGCAGGAGCAGATCGAGGCGGCGCGCGCCGACGCGCTGCGCTGGGCGCTGGGCCGCGGCTCGCGCTCGGGCCGCGTGGCCTGGCAGTTCGCCAAGGATTACGCGGGCAAGCTGCCGGCGACGGGAGAGAGCAATGCCTGAGGCGGCGAAGAAACCCATCGACGTCGCCGTCGGCGTCCTGATGCGCCCGAACGGCGACGTGCTGCTGGGCCAGCGCCCGGACGGCAAGCCCTATGCGGGCTACTGGGAATTCCCGGGCGGGAAGGTCGAGCCGGGCGAGGACATCTTCCACGCGCTGCAGCGCGAGTTCGTCGAGGAACTGGGCGTGAAGGTGCTCAGTGCCGAACCGTGGTGCTGCGTCGAGCACGTGTACGAACACGCGCACGTACGCCTGTATTTCTACATCAGCCGTGAGTGGGAAGGCGAGCCGCAGAGCCTGGAAGGGCAGGCGTTCGCCTGGCAGGGAGCGTATGCGGTCAGTCCGCTGCTGCCGGCGACGATTCCGCTGCTGGAGTGGCTGGACCGGGTCCGTTACGCCGAATGACCGTCGCCCCTGCGCAGGCAGGGGCCCAAGTTCGTTGCGTTGCGGCTGCGCTTGCAACATTGGGCCCCTGCCTGCGCAGGGGCGACGGCCGTTCAGGCGGTGACTATTCCTTGTCTACCTGCTCGTCGTGCCCGTCCCCAGGCGGCGCACCGGGAATCGTGTACTTTTCTTCGGCCCAGGCGCCCAGGTCGATTTGCTTGCAGCGTTCGGAACAGAAGGGGCGGAAGGTGTTCGCCTCCGTCCATTCGACCTTCTTGCCGCAGGTAGGGCAGGATACGACGGTCATGATGTGTTTCTAGAACCTTGAATCAGAAATTGCAGAGGGTGAGCTCGAAGGGCACGTCTTCTTCCAGGGGCTTCGGCTTCAGGTCGCCGCCCTGGGTCGTGAAGCGCACCCACAGCATGTATTTATTGGCGGAGATCTCGGGGATCGCGCCGCTGGCCTCGTCCACGGACAGGCGCAGCATCTGGTAGACCTTGCCCTGCAGCATTTGCTGGTAGCTGCCGGAGGCGGCCTTCATGGCGACAGGGGTGCCGGAATTGCGCAGCAGGCGCAGCACCAGCGACAGCGCGTCGCAGACGGGTGCCAGGGGGCCGAACCAGCCCTGGATGTCGGCCTGGCGCTGCTCGGCGGGGCGGCGCTGCCAGGCGTGGTAGGAGGGCAGGTCGAATTCGCAGGCGCCGCCCGGCATGACGGTGCGGCCGCGGATGCTCATCAGCCATTCGTTGTCACGCACGTTCTGGCCCGTCTTGCCCTGGGCCGTCACGAGTTCCTTGCTGACGGCATCGAGTTCGGCCAGCACGGCGTCGAGGGTCTCGGCGGCAACGGCCGGGTTGCTGCGGTAGGCCAGCAGGCTTTGCTTCTGGCGCTCCAGTTCCTGCAGCAGGTCGGACTTGAGGTCGGCCCGGCCTGCCACTTCCAGCATGTCGAAGATCGTCGCGAGCGCGACATGGTGCTGCAGGGGATGCTCCTGCTTCACGAAGAACTTGAACTTCTCGTACAAGTCCTCCAGCCGCAACAACGTGCGAATGCGCTCGTTGAAGGGGTATTCATAGACGATCAAAATGACATTCCTTTGAATGTGGGATACCAGGCTTTCGAGCAACTTTTCGCATTCTGAACCATGATGCAAAAAATTACAAACGCTCGTTCGCCCGACCCGCCAATTTTGCCGCTTTCGCCAGATACGTGGCGTGCAGTAGGTCCACCTGGGGCGCCAGCGCGTCCAGGCCGTCATCGTTGAGGACCACGTCGTCGGCCGCCGCCAGGCGCTCGCTGCGGCTGACCTGGGCCGCCATGATGGCGCGCACCTGGGCCTCCGACAGGCCGTTCCTGGCCATCACGCGGGCCACTTGCAGCTCTTCGGGACAATCGATCGCCAGGATGCGCGCCACCCGCTCGCGCCAGGTGCCGGACTCGATCAGCAGCGGCACGACGAAGATCGTGTAAGGACCGGTGGCGACCAGGGCGGCGGCGGCCGTCGCCTCGCGGATGCGCGGGTGCAGGATCGCTTCCAGCCGCTGCCTGGCGCCGGGATCGGCAAACACGAGGGCGCGCATGCGGGCGCGGTCGAGGGCACCGTCCGGCGTGGCGAATTCAGGGCCGAACTCGGCGAGCAGGGCGGTCATGGCGGCGCCGTGCGGGGCGGTGAGGGAGTGGGCGATCTGGTCGGTGTCGATGACCGTGGCGCCGCGCGCGGCGAACAGGTCGGCCACCGTGGTCTTGCCGCAGCCGATGCCGCCGGTGAGGCCGACGGAAAATCGTGAAACGGGCGCGGCCGTGTGTTGGTCTGGTGTGTCCATGCGATCCTGGAGCCGGCGCCCGGACCGCGCGACGATCAGACGAGCAGGCCCTGCGCGTAGCGGGTGAGCGGTAATCCGTACAGGAGTGCGATGATACCAGCCGCCGCGAGATACGGCCCGAACGGGATCGGATTGTCGCGCGCGCGCTTGGCGAACACGATCAGGCCGATGCCGACCACGGCCCCGACCACCGAGGACAGGATGATGATCGTGGGCAGCATCGCCCAGCCCAGCCAGGCGCCCAGCGCGGCCAGCAGCTTGAAATCGCCGTAGCCCATGCCTTCCTTGCCCGTGGCGAGCTTGAACAGCCAGTACACGGACCACAGCGCCAGGTAGCCGGCCATCGCGCCGATCACGGCGTCGCGCAGGGGCACGAAGGTGCCGCCCAGGTTGACCAGCAGCCCCAGCCACAGCAGCGGATAGGTGAGGTCGTCCGGCAGCGTCTTGGTGTCGTAGTCGATCAGCGTCATGGCGACCAGCAGCCAGGCGAAGGGCAGCGCCGCCAGCCCCATCGCGCCCGAGCCCAGGCGCCAGACCAGCAGCGCCGACAGGGCTCCCGTCGCCAGTTCCACCAGCGGATAGCGGGCCGAGATCGGCGCCTTGCACGCCTTGCACTTGCCGCGCAGGACCAGCCAGCTGATCACGGGAATGTTTTCCAGCGCGCCGATCTGGTGGCCGCAATGGGGGCAGCGCGAGCGCGGCACCATCAGGTCGAAGCGGTCCTGGTGCGGCAATTCCTTGCCGGCCTCGTGGGCAATGTAGTTCTCCAGTTCGCGCTGCGCCATGATCGGCAGGCGGTGCACGACCACGTTCAGGAAGCTGCCGATCAACAGGCCCAGCAGGCCGGCGACGAGGGTGACGGACAGGGTGGCGGGAGCGGCGAAGAGCAGGGCGTCCAGGAGCATGGAATGAATGGATGAAGAGTGATTCTCTGAATCAACCTATTGTAGGCGGATTCACCCCGTTTGCGGGCTTCTTCGCGGCGCCGGCACGACAGCGGCGTGGATTTTAGGTTCGGCCCGCGGTTCGGCCGGGATTGATTGCGTATGACAGGAATAGGCAAAAAATCGAAAAGTACCGGCATGTCATTTGACGCGACGCGACGATAACCTATGCTGCTTCATATGTTGTTTGCAATACAAAGGTTCCAAAAGGAAATTATTTTCAGTAAGAAAATTCTTTCCTTCGATCAATTTGCATAAAGGATGTTCGTCATGCCCATGACCATCAATATCAACGGATCGGACGTCGCCCTGCCGGCCGATCCGCGCATTTCCCTGCTCGACCTGCTGCGTGAACACCTGCATCTGTCCGGCACCAAGAAAGGCTGCAACCAGGGCGCCTGCGGCGCCTGCACCGTGCTCGTCGACGGCGAACGCATCCTGTCCTGCCTGGCGCTGGCCGTGCAGTACGCGGGCCGCTCGGTACTGTCGATCGAGGGCCTGGCCGCCGACGGCCAGCTGCATCCGCTGCAGCAGGCCTTCGTCGAGCACGACGGCTTCCAGTGCGGCTACTGTACGCCCGGGCAGATCTGCTCGGCCATCGGCATGCAGGGCGAGCTGCAGCGGGGCGTGCCCAGCAACGTGACCGAGGACCTCGAGGACGAGGACATCGCGCTCACCCACGACGAGCTGCGCGAACGCATGAGCGGCAACCTGTGCCGCTGCGGCGCCTACAACGGCATCGTGGCCGCGATCCAGGTCCACCACCGGCAGCGGGGTGCGCAATGATTCCGTTCACCTATGCGCGCGCCGCCAGCGCCGCCGACGCCATCCGCATGGGCGCCATGCCGGACGCGAAATACCTGGGCGGCGGCACCAACCTGGTCGACCTGCTGCGCGAGACCCTCGAGCATCCGGCCGCCCTGGTCGACGTCACGGGCCTGTCGGACGCCATCGAGGAGCGCCCCGACGGCAGCCTGCTGATCGGCGCCGCGGCCAAGAACACGGCCGTCGCCGCGCACCCGGCCGTGCGCAGCCGGTTTCCGCTGCTGGCGCGCGCCATCGTGTCCGGCGCCTCGGCCCAGATCCGCAACATGGCCACCGTCGGCGGCAACATCCTGCAGCGCACCCGCTGCACCTATTTCTACGACGACGATGGCGCCCGCTGCAACAAGCGCTCGCCCGGCCAGGGCTGCGACGCCATCGACGGCTTCAACCGCATGCACGCGATCCTGGGCGCCTCCGACGCCTGCGTGGCCGTGCACCCGTCCGACATGTGCGTGGCGCTGGCGGCGCTGGGCGCCAACGTGCGCCTGGAGGGGGCCAACGGCACGCGCACGCTGGCGCTGACCGACCTGCACCGCCTGCCGGAAGACCATCCGGAGCTGGACACGGTGCTGGCGCCGGGCGAACTGATCACCGCGATCGAGCTGCCGGCGCTGGCGTATGCCGGCCGCGCCGCCTACCGCAAGGTGCGCGACCGCTCCAGCTATGCGTTCGCGCTGCTGTCGCTGGCCGCCATGCTCGACGTCGACGGGGGCGTGGTGAAGGACGTGCGCCTGGCGCTGGGCGGCGTCGCCCACAAGCCCTGGCGAGCGTGGAAACTGGAAGCGGCGCTGCGCGGCCGGCCGGCCGTCGAGGACAGCTTCCGCGCCGCCGCCGCGGCCGAACTGGCCGACGCGCGGGCGCTGCACGACAACGCATTCAAGATCGGCCTGGCCGAGCGCACCATCGTCGCGGTGCTGGCCGGTCTGGCTGCAAAAGGACCGAACGGAGGCCAGCCATGAGCAACGTCATTCAGGAAACCGCGCAGAAAGTGATGAAGAAGGCCGTCGAGATGGCCCCCGACGGCTGGATGCCCGGCGGCGAGCCGGACCCGCTGATCGGGCAGCGCGACGGCTATATCGGCAAGCCCGTGTCGCGCGTGGACGGTCCGTTGAAGGTGAAGGGCCAGGCGCCGTTCGCCGCCGAGATCGTGCTGGAGAACATGGTCTATGCGGCGCTCGTCTACAGCACCGTGCCCAAGGGCCGCATCGCCACCCTCGACACCAGCCGTGCCGAGACGGCGCCCGGCGTCGTGCTCGTGATGACGCACGAAAACGCGCCGAAGATGAAGCCGCTGCCACTGTTCCTGACGGCGCCGAAGGCGGGGGGTGGCGACGCGTTGCCGATCTTCCAGGATGGCAGCGTGCACTGGAACGGCCAGCCCGTGGCGCTGGTGCTGGCCGAAACGCAGGAGCAGGCCGACCATGCCAGGTCGCTGATCCGCGTGACCTACCTGACCGAACGTGCGACCACCTCGCTGGAAGCGGCCAAGGCCAGGGGCATCGAGGATGCCAGCTTCATGGGCGAGCCGCTGAAGGTGGAAATCGGCGATGCCGAAAGCCTGCTGGCCAAGGCGCCCGTCAGCATCGACGCCGTCTACACGACCCCTGCCCAGAACCACAACCCGATCGAGCTGCATGCGGCCACGGTGGCCTGGAACGGCGACGAGCTGACCATCCACGACGCCAGCCAGGCGGTGGCACACACGGCATGGTCGCTGGCGCAGGTCTTCGGCATCCGCGAGGAGCAGGTCCACGTCAGCTCGCCCTTCGTCGGCGGCGGCTTCGGCAGCAAGGCCTTGTGGCAGCACCAGGTGCTGGCGGCGGCGGCGGCGAAGCTGGCCGGCAGGCCGGTGCGCATGATGCTCTCGCGCGAAGGGGTGTACCGCGTCGTCGGCGGCCGCTCCCTCACCGAGCAGCGCGTCGCCATCGGCGCGGGACGCGACGGCCGTTTCCAGGCGCTGGTCCATACGGGCATCTCGGTCATGACCGACCACAACCAGATGCCCGAACCGTTCATCATGCCGGCCAAATGCGTCTACGCCGCCGATAGCATCAAGCTGAACGTGGCAACGGCCAAGATGGACACGCTGGCCAATACCTTCATGCGCGCGCCGGGCGAGGCGGTCGGCACCTTCGCCCTGGAATCCGCGGTGGATGAGCTGGCGGACAAACTGGGCATGGACCCGATCGAGCTGCGCTTGCGCAACGAGCCGGACAAGGATCCGACCGAGGGCACGCCGTTCTCGTCGCGCCACCTGGCGGAGGCCTACCGCGACGGCGCCGAGCGTTTCGGCTGGGGCAAGCGCCATGCGCGGCCGGGCATGCGCCGCGAAGGCGAGTGGCTGGTGGGCCTGGGCTGCGCCACCGCCACGTACCCGTACTACCGCATGCCGGGCGGCGCCGCGCGCATCCGCCTGACGAAGGACGGCGAGGCCTACGTCGAGGCGGCGGCGCACGAGATGGGCATGGGCACGGCGACCACGCACGCGATGGTCGCGGCGCAGCGCCTGGGCCTGCCCCTGGAGCGCGTGCACTTCGCCTACGGCGACTCGGCCTTCCCCGGCGTGATCCTGGCCGGGGGCTCGCAGCAGACGGCATCGATCGGCTTTTCGGTCAAGGCGGCGTGGGAAGCGCTGGCCAAGGAATTGCTGGCCTTGGCGCCGAAGGGATCGCCGCTGCACGGCCTGGGCGTGGACGAGGTCCATGCGCGCGACGGCGGCCTGTGCAAGACCGACGAGCCGCAGCGCTACGTCAGCTACGCCATGCTGCTGGACGATGCGGGCCGCGACGAGATCGTCGTCGAGGCGGAAGCGCCGCCGCCGCTGGAGACCCAGCACTGGTCCATGCATTCGTTCGGCGCCATCTTCTGCGAGGCGCGCGTGAACGTCGTGACGGGCGAACCGCGCGTGGCACGCCTGCTGGGTTCCTTCGACTGCGGCCGCATCATCAATCCGAAGACGGCCACGAGCCAGTTCCGCGGCGGGATGATCATGGGCATGGGCCTGGCGCTGATGGAGGAAACGGAGTTCGACGGCCGCATGGGGCGCATCATGAACCCGAGCCTGGCCGAGTACCACGTGCCGGTGCACCTGGACGTGCCCGAGATCGACGTCATGTGGACCGATATCCCCGATCCGCACGCGCCGATGGGCGCGCGGGGCATCGGAGAAATCGGCATCACGGGCACGGGCGCGGCGATCGCGAACGCGATCTACAACGCTTGCGGGCGCAGGGTACGCGATCTGCCGATCACGCTGGACAAGCTGCTTTGAAACGCGTCGTCCCCGCGCAGGTGTGATAGTGCCACCGGCACTATCACCCCAATTTACGCGCGCTGCCGCATCGCATGAAAAATTGGGCCCCTGCCTTCGCAGGGGCGACGGCGTTAGTTGGTCAGCACCGCAGCATGCGCATCCGGCGCCGCCGTCCCTTCCATCACCAGCACCTTGGCGCTGGCCGGCATCTGCTCCGCCTGCCCGGCCTGCGCAAAGGTCCGCACCGGCCCGATCATGGTGCCGTTGGCCATGCCCTTGGCGTCCGTGTGCAGCGAACCGGCCTGCGCGCCGCCCAGGTACACGCTGTAGTCCGTGTTCGGCTTGAGCTGGTAGATCGACACTTCCAGCGCATCGACGACGCCCAGCTGGCGTGCCACGACGAATCCCTTGCCCCCGCCCTTGTCCTTGTCGTGGACGGGTTTCAGGGCGACGTTGACAGAATCCTGGTTCACGCGCGGCACCAGGTTCTCCGCGCTGCCCGGCGCGGCCACGTGCGACAGGTAGATCAGCGCCTGCGGCGCCTGGCCGCCGCCGACCGTGGCGACGATCTTGTTGACGGCCGGGTCGATCACCTGCATGCCGTCGCCGTTTTCCAGGCCCACGTAGACGCGGCTGCTGTCGTCCGACGTCCAGACGCCGTGCGGCAGGGCGCCGGTCGGGATCGTCGCGACGAGCTTCGCTTCCTTGTCCGTCGTGTAGACCTTGACGCAGTTCTCGCCGCCGACGGAGACGTAGGCATATACCTTGCCCTTGACCGTGGCGAAGGACAGGTGGTTGGTGATGAAGCCCGTATCGATCACGCCGACGACCTGCTGCGTGCGGGTGTCGATGCGCGTGACCTTGCCCACGTCCTTGTGCGTCATCCACATCTCCTTGAAGTCCGGCGTGAACTGCAGGAAGGGCGAGAACGGGCTGACGACGGGGATGCTCTTGACGACCTTGTGCGAGGCGACGTCGATCACGTCCACCTGCGGCGTGAAGCTGGAGACGGCGAAGGCCAGCTTCCCGTCCGGCATGAATTGCACCATGCCCGGGCCGACCGCCGTCTGGATGCGGCGGGTTTCCTTGAACGTGTTCGGATCGATCACGGAGATATAGTCCTCGCCGCGCACGACGACCCAGACCTCCTTGCCGTCCGCCGTGAAGAAGCCTTCGTGCGGCGAGCGGCCCACATAGGTTTTACCTTTGACCTTGTTGGTCGCCGTGTCGATGAAGGTGGCCGAGTTGGAACCGTTCGAGATCACGACGAGGGTCTTGTGGTCGGGCGAGAAGCCCATGCCGTGCACGTTGATCTCGCCGCGGTACAGCGGCGAGAGCACGTCCGGACGCTGGTTACCGAGCTTGATCTGGCCGAGCAGCTTGTTGGTCGACGGATCGAACACGGACACGGTATTCGTGTTCTGGTCGGCGGTGTAGACGCGGTCGGTGGGCGAGGGCAGGGCCAGCGCGGACTGCGCGGCGCCGACGATGCCGGCGAGCGCCAGCAGGTGGACGATCTTCTTCATGGTTTCTCCTTGTGGTCGGGGTGGCGGTGCAGCCAGGCCTGCATCACGTTGATCTCGTTCTGCTGCTCGGCGATGATGCCGAGCGCCAGGTTGCGCAGTTCGGGGTCCTTTGTACTCAGCAGCACGGCCTTGGCCATGTCGATGGCGCCCTGGTGGTGCGGCAGCATCATGGTCACGANGCCGAGCGCCAGGTTGCGCAGTTCGGGGTCCTTTGTACTCAGCAGCACGGCCTTGGCCATGTCGATGGCGCCCTGGTGGTGCGGCAGCATCATGGTCACGAAGTCGTGGTCCGGATGGCCGTTCATGGGCGCCGCCTGCATGTCGCGGTCCATGATGGCCATGGCCTCGTCCATCAGCTGCGCGAACGGCTTGTCGCTGCTGGCGATGAAAGTCTTCGGCGCCGGCGTCGATTCGTGGTGCATGGCGTGCTGCATGTCCTGCATGCCGTGCATGTCCTGGGCCTCGGCCGTGGAGGCAAGGCATAGCGCCAGCAGGGTGGCATGGATCTTCTTCATGGGATGTCTCCGCGATCGAATGGCTGCAGTCTAGGCGGGCGCCGCTGACGCGCGGGTGACGGACGAATGACAATTCGGTGACAGCCCACTGTCCGAATTGTCATCCCCGTCCGGATCGAACTGCGGCACAATGACCGCCAGGAGAAATGCCATGCACATACTGATTGTCGAAGACGAGCCCAAGACGGGCGATTACCTGCACAAGGGCCTGCGCGAATCGGGCTTCACGGCCGACCTGGCGCGCACGGGCCCGGACGGCCTGCACCAGGCGCTGGAACAGGACTACGACCTGGTCCTGCTGGACGTGATGCTGCCGAAGATGGACGGCTGGTCGGTGCTGCAGAAGCTGCGCGAGCAGAAGCAGGTGCCCGTGCTGCTGCTGACGGCGCGCGACGAGATCCCGGACCGCGTGCGCGGCCTGGAACTGGGCGCCGACGACTACCTCGTGAAACCGTTCGCGTTCGCCGAACTGGTGGCGCGCATCCGCACGCTGCTGCGGCGCGCCCCCGTGCGCGAACCGGACGTGCTGAAGGTGGCGGACCTGGAAATCGACGTGCTGCGCCACCGCGTGGTGCGCGCCGGCGACCGCATCGAGCTGACGCCCAAGGAATACGCGCTGCTGCAATTGCTGGCGCGGCGCCAGGGCGAGGTGCTGTCGCGTTCCCTGATCTCCTCGCAGGTATGGGACATGAACTTCGACTCCGACACCAACGTCGTCGACGTCGCCGTGAAGCGCCTGCGCGCCAAGGTCGACGACGCGTATCCGCAGAAGCTGATCCACACCGTGCGCGGCATGGGCTATGTGATGGAGGAGCGCGGCTGATGCGCCTGCCGATACGGCTGTTTTCGCGGGCGCCGATGTCGATCGCATTGCGTCTCGGCCTGCTGTTCGCGGCCATCGCGGCCGCCGTGTTCGTCGCCGTGGGCGCCTACCTGTACCAGACGCTCGCCATGCAGATGGGCCGGCGCGACGATACCGACCTGCTGAACAAGGCGGCCCTCGTGCGCGAGATGCTGCGCACGCTGCCGGCCGACGAGCGCATGCCGCGCCAGATGCAGGCCGTGCTCGGACGCGCGATGGGGCAGGACGGCGTCATGATGCAAGTGGCGTCCGCCGACGGCAAGGTGCTGGCCACCACGATGCCGAACCGGCACGTCCCGCGGTCCGCACTGCCGCCCGTCGTGCCCCCCGACCGCGTGCCCGACACGGGAGATATCCGGACGTTCGAGGACCCGGCGCACCCCGCGCGCCTGCTGGCGATGCAGGCCGCCAGCGGCAAGGACGTGCTGCACGTGACGCTGGCGCGCGTGCGCTCGGACCGCCTGGCGATCCTGAAGCGCTACGCCTTCGACCTGCTCGGCGCGCTGGCCGCCGGCGCCGCCGTCGCGACTCTGCTGGGCTTCGTGGCGGTGCGGCGCGGCCTGCGCCCGCTGCACGGCATGGTCGCCAAGGCCAACGACATCAACGCCCAGCGCCTGACCACGCGCCTGTCGCTGGACGCCGTGCCGGCGGAACTGCGCGAGCTGTCCACCGCCTTCAACGCCATGCTGGACCGCCTGGAAGAAGGCGTGCAACGCCTGTCCGGCTTCGCCGCGGACCTCGCGCACGACATGCGCACGCCCGTGAATGCACTGATGATGCAGACCCAGGTTGCCCTGTCGCGCGAGCGCCCGGCCGAGGAATACCAGGCCCTCTTGGCATCGAACATCGAAGAATACGAGCGCCTGTCGCGCATGATCGAAAACACCCTGTTCCTCGCCCGCGCCGACAACGCCCAGCTGGCCATGCACCGCGACCGCCTGGACCTGGCATCGGAGCTGGCGAACATCGGCGACTACTTCGAGATGCTGGCCGAGGACAAGGGCGTGACGGTACAGCTGGACGTGGCGCCAGGCCTGGTGCTGAGCGCCGACCCGGTGCTGCTGCGCCGCGCCGTGAACAACCTGATGTCGAATGCGGTCGCGCACACGCCCGAGGGCGGCAGCATCCGCCTGGCGGCGCGCGAGGAGGGGCAGTGGCTGGCGCTGTCGGTGGGGAATAGCGGTGACGGCATTCCGCCGGAGCATGCCGAGAGGCTGTTCGAGCGCTACTATCGCGCTGATCCGGCAAGGGCGTCCGGTACCTCGTCGGGACTGGGACTGGCGATCGTGCGGGCGATCATGGCGTTGCACGGGGGGCGTGCCAGCGTGGACAGCGGGGCCGGCGAGGCGGCCGTGTTCACGCTGCGTTTTCCGCGCAATTCCTGAACTCGATGGATGCCAGGCCGGTGCGCGCGCCTGCGGCGCGCCGTGTTTTTACGCGTCGTGTAATCTGGCCTGATCTTGAATCAGGCAGGCGCGCCGCGTACGTCCAGCGACGCCAACCGTACGCCCGGATCGTCCGCACATCGTGATGCACGTGTTCTCCTAATAAGGTTGAGACCGCCATGTCCACACCATCGACATCGCAGGGGCTGGTCCGCATCGTCAACCTGCTGTTCACCGCGCTGACAGGGCTGTATCTGCTGGCCGGCGGCGCCTGGCTGGTGGCAATCGGCGGGTCGGCCTATTACGTCGTGGCCGGCGTCGCTTTGCTGGGCGTGGCATGGCTGCTGGCGCGCCGCAATGCCGCGGCACTTGTGCTGTATGCGCTCGTGCTCGTAGGAACGGCCATCTGGGCATCGTGGGAGGCGGGGCCGGATTTCTGGGCGCTTGCGCCGCGCTCGGGCGTGCTCGTGGTGTTCGGCGTGTGGCTGCTGCTCACGAGCCTGCGCGGCGCCGGTGGGAGCCGGGCCGGACCGGGAGCGTTGCTCGCCGCGCTCGTCGTCTGGGCGGGCGTCCTCGTCCACGCGGCCTTCAACGATCCGCAGACGGTCGACGGCCGTTTCGCCGCGTCGGCAAGCCCGGCGCCGGGCGCCGGGCCCATCGCGCCCGCCGACTGGCCGGCTTATGGCCGCACGCAGGAAGGCACCCGGTATTCGCCGCTGCGGCAGATCACGCCGGACAATGTGAAAAACCTGCAGGTGGCGTGGACCTTCCGCACGGGCGACATGAAGGGGCCGGACGACCCCGTCGAGATTACCGACGAGGTCACGCCGATCAAGATCGGCGACCTGCTCTACTTGTGTTCGCCGCACCAGAAGCTGTTCGCGCTCGATGCGAAGACGGGCGCGCTCAGGTGGACATTCGATCCGAAGCTCAAGACGGATCCGACCTTCCAGCACGTCACCTGCCGCGGCGTGTCGTACATCGATCTCGCGGCACCGAACGGCGCCGCCGTGCCGGGTGCCGCAGCCGATGCCGCTTGCACGCGCCGTATCTACCTGCCGGTCAACAACGGCCATCTGTATGCGCTCGACGCGCTTACCGGCGCGCGCTGCGCGGACTTCGCCGACCGCGGCGACCTGGACCTGCAGCACGCCATGCCGGTCACGAGGCCGGGCATGTACGAACCCACCTCGCCGCCGGTCGTCACGCCCAGGGTGATCGTCGTCGCGGGCGCCGTCGAAGACAATTTTTCGACGCGCGAACCGTCCGGCGTCATCCGCGGCTACGACGTGCGCACGGGCGCGTTGATGTGGGCGTTCGATCCCGGCGCACCGGACCCGAACCGGATCCCCGGGCCCGGCGAGCACTACACATGGAATTCGCCGAACGCGTGGGCCCCTGCGGCCTACGATGCGGCGCTCGACATCGTCTACCTGCCGATGGGCGTGTCGACGCCCGACATCTGGGGCGGCAACCGCACGCCCGACATGGAGCGCTATGCGTCCGGCCTGCTGGCGCTGCACGTGTCGACGGGCAAGCTCGCTTGGTTCTACCAGACCGTGCACCATGACCTGTGGGACATGGACCTGCCTTCCCAACCCACTCTCGTGGATATCAAGGACAAGGACGGCAAGACCGTGCCCGCCGTGTACGCCCCGGCGAAGACGGGCAATCTGTTCGTGCTCGACCGGCGCACCGGCGCGCTCGTCGTCCCCGCGCCCGAGACGCCGGTGCCGCAGGGCCCGGCGCCCGGCGACCGTGTCGCGCCGACCCAGCCGTTTTCCCGCCTCACGTTCCGCCCCACGGCGCTGCTCACCGACGCCGACATGTGGGGCGCGACGATGTACGACCAGCTCGTGTGCCGCATCATGTTCCATCGACTGCGCTACGAAGGCACGTTCACGCCGCCCTCGGTGCAGGGCACGCTCGTCTTCCCGGGCAACCTGGGCATGTTCGAGTGGGGCGGCCTGGCCGTCGATACCGACCGCAAGATCGCCATCGCCAATCCGATCGCGCTGCCCTTCGTCTCGCGCCTGGTCCCGCGCGGGCCCGACAATCCCGTGGAGCCTGCGCCGGGCACCAAAAGCGGCGGCTCGGAGCTGGGCCTCCAGACCCAGTACGGCGTACCGTACGGTGTGATGCTGAATCCCTTCCTGTCGCCGCTGGGCCTGCCGTGCAAGGAACCGGCATGGGGCTATATCTCGGCGATCGACCTGAACAGCCACGAGATCGTGTGGAAGAAGCGCATCGGCACGGTGCGCGACAGCGCGCCCGTCCCGCTGCCGTTCAAGATGGGCATGCCCATGCTGGGCGGCCCGATCGTGACGGCGGGCGGCGTGGCCTTCATCGGCGCGACGGCGGACTACTACCTGCGCGCGTTCGACGTGAATACGGGCGGCGAGCTGTGGCAAGCCCGCCTGCCGGCCGGCGCGCAGGCCACGCCGATGACCTATGCGGCCGGGGGCAAGCAATACGTCGTGATCGCCGCCGGCGGACACGGCTCCTTCGGCACCAAGCTCGGCGACTACGTGATCGCCTACGCGCTGCCTTAGCAGGCGCGGCACACCGCGCGGATGAACTCCGCCGCCCCCGCGGCATCCAAGCTGCGTGAACGGCGTCGGAATCGGTGTGCGACATGGTGGCGTGTAACAGGCTCATTCGTTCCCGGCATTGCCTCGCCGGGCTCGGCGCGGCGGCGCTGGCGGTATCCGCCCTCGGCGCCGCCGAGGTCCGTGCCGACGACGTCGCGACCAGTCCCTACCTGCTGGGCAAATGGGACGGCGCGCGCAAGCGCCTCGCCGAGCAAGGCGTGGCGTTCAACGTCGGCTACGGCCACGAACTGGCCCACAATTTCAGCGGCGGCACCGAGGACCTGACGCGCTATACGGACCAGTGGGTGTTCGCCACGACGCTGGACCTGGAGAAGCGCTGGGGCTGGCGCGGCGGCACGTTCCAGTTCACCATGACCGACCGTAACGGACGGGATCTCGGCGCGGATGCCCACATCGGCAACAACATGCTGATCCAGGAAGTCTACGGGCGCGGCCAGACCTGGCACCTGACGCAGCTGTGGCTGAACCAGAAACTGCTCGACGACCGTCTCGAGGTCAAACTCGGCCGCCTGACCACGGGCGAGGACTTCTTCAGCTTTTCCTGCGATTTCCAGAACCTGACGTTCTGCAGCGCCCAGCCGGGCAACCTGGTGGGCGACTACTGGGTCAACTGGCCGACCAGCCGGTGGGCGGCGCGCGTCCGCTACCACACGGCGGCGGACGCCTACGTGCAGCTGGGCGTGTACCAGGTCAACCCGAAGTACGTGGACGACCATTACGCGCGCCACAACGGCTGGAAGCCGAACAATCCGAGCGGTACGACCGGCGCGCTGATCCCGCTGGAAGCGGACTGGGAACCGAGCTGGCGCGGCCTGCCGGGAGCGTACAAGCTGGGCGCCTGGTACAACACGTCGGACGGCAAGGACCTGTATCTGGACGTGAACCACGACCCGCGCGCCATCAGCGGCCTGGCGCCGCTCGAGCGCAGCGGCCAGTTCGGCGCCTACCTGAGTTTGCAGCAGCAGGTGAGCGGCACGGCGGGCGGCCGCGGCGCGACGCTGTTCCTGAACTTTACCCAGGCCGACCGCAATACGGCGCGCCTGGACCGGCAGCTTGCGCTGGGCATGCAGTACAAGGGCCCGCTCGCGGGACGCGGCCAGGATTCGGTCGGCCTGGCCGTGGGCGCCACCCACAACAACGGGGGCTACGCCGACCTGGTGAGAGAGCGCGACGCGCGATCCGGCCAGGACACCGTCGTCGGCGGCAGCTACGAATACGTGGGCGAGCTGTATTACTCGTGGGTGCCGGTACCGTCGGTCTACGTGCGTCCCAACCTGCAGTACATCCTGCATCCGGGCGGGACCTCGCGCAATGCCAATGCCCTCGTGCTCGGGCTGAAATTCAGCGTCGTGTTCTGATGCCGGCGCCCGCTCAGCCGACCACCGACCCCAGCTTGAAGATCGGCAGATACATGGCAATCACCAGCCCGCCGATCAGCACCCCCAGCACCACCATGATGAGCGGCTCCATCAGCGAAGACAGCGCGGCGACGGCCTCGTCGACCTCTTCTTCGTAGAAATCCGCCACCTTGCCCAGCATGCCGTCCAGTGCGCCGGACTCCTCGCCGATCGAGACCATCTGCGTCACCATGTTCGGGAACACGTTCGCGTTCTGCATCGCCACCGTCAGGCTCGTACCCGTGCTGACTTCGTTCTGGATCTTCTTCGTGGCATCGAGGTAGACGGCGTTGCCGGAAGCGCCGCCCACCGAGTCCAGCGCTTCGACCAGCGGCACGCCGGCGGCGAACATGGTCGACAGCGTGCGGGTCCAGCGGGCGATCGTGGCCTTGCGGATCACGTCGCCGAAGACGGGCACGCGCAGCAGGAAGCGGTCCATCGCCTGCTGCACCTTCAGCGAGCGGCGCCAGGCCTGGAAGAAGAAGTACAGGCCGGCGAACAGGCTGCCGAAGATGATGTACCACCAGGCCACGACGAAGTCGGAGATGGCCATCACGATGAGGGTCGGGGCGGGCAGGTCGGCGCCGAAGCTGGAGAACACGGACTTGAACGCGGGGACCACCCAGATCATGATGACGGCGGTGACGATGAAGGCGATCGCGATGATCGAGGTCGGGTACATCAGCGCCGACTTGATCTTCGACTTCAGCGCCAGCGTCTTTTCCTTGTAGATGGCCAGGCGCGTGAGCAGGTCTTCGAGAATACCCGCCTGTTCGCCGGCGCCGACCAGGTTGCAGAACAGCGGGTCGAAGTACAGCGGGTACTTGCGGAAGGCGTTGTTCAGGCTCGTGCCCGTCTCGATGTCGGCGCGCAGGTCCATGATCAGGCGCGACATCGACGGGTTCGCATGGCCCTTGCCGACGATGTCGAAGGCTTGCAGCAGCGGCACGCCGGCCTTCATCATCGTGGCCAGCTGGCGGGTGAACAGGGTCAGGTCCTTGTCCTGGATCTTCTTGCCGCTGCGGTAGGCCTTCTTTTTAATCTTCGTCATCATGATGCCCTGGCGGCGCAGGGTCACGTTGACGATGGTTTCGCCGCCGGCGCGCATCTCGCCGCGCACGGTCTTGCCGGTCTTGTCCTTGCCTTCCCAGGCGAAGATGTATTCCTTGATCTTGCCGTTGGCGGCGCCGCGCATGCGGGCGGTCGAAGTCGTAGCCATGGTGGGTCCTATTCGTTGGTACAGCCGAGCACTTCCTCGAGGCTGGTCATGCCTTGCTTGACTTTCATGAGGCCGGAGCGGCGCAGCGAGTTCACGCCCTCGGCCTCGGCCTGGGCGGCGATCTGCATCGCGTTGCCGTGCGCCAGGATCAGCGCTTCGATGGCGGGCGTGATCGGCATGATCTGGTAGATGCCCACGCGGCCCTTGTAGCCGGAGCCGAGGCAGCGTTCGCAGCCCACGGGGCCGTAGGGCTTCCAGTCGCCGTCCAGGTCGCTGTCGCGGAAGCCCGCCGCCTTCAGCACGTCGCGGCCGATGTCGAGCGGCTGCTTGCACGCGCACAGGCGGCGCGCCAGGCGCTGCGCCGTGATCAGCACGACGGACGAGGCGATGTTGAACGGCGCCACGCCCATGTTCATCAGGCGCGTCAGCGTCGACGGCGCATCGTTGGTGTGCAGCGTGGAAAACACCATGTGGCCCGTCTGCGCCGCCTTGACGGCGATGTCGGCCGTTTCCAGGTCGCGGATCTCGCCGACCATGATGATGTCCGGATCCTGGCGCAGGAAGGCCTTCAGCGCCACGGGGAAGGTCAGGCCCGCCTTTTCGTTGACGTTGACCTGGTTCACGCCGGGCAGGTTGATCTCGGCCGGGTCTTCCGCCGTCGAGATATTGATGCCCGGCTTGTTCAGCAGGTTCAGGCAGCTGTACAGCGACACCGTCTTGCCGGAACCCGTCGGCCCCGTCACCAGCACCATGCCGTAGGGACGCGTGATGGCGTCGATCAGCAGGGCCTTCTGGTCCGGATCGTAGCCCAGCGCGTCGATGCCCATCTGGGCCTGGGTCGCATCCAGGATACGCATGACCGTCTTTTCGCCGAACAGCGTCGGCAGGGTGCTCACGCGGAAGTCGATGGTCCTGGTGGGCGACATCACGAGGCGCATGCGGCCGTCCTGCGGCACGCGCTTTTCCGAGATGTCCAGCTTGGCCAGCACCTTGATGCGCGAGACGAGCTTGTCGCGAATCGCCAGCGGCGGCGCCAGGTGGTCGCGCAGCACGCCGTCCACGCGCAGGCGGATGCGGTACTGCTTTTCGTAGGGCTCGAAGTGGATGTCGGAAGCGCCCAGCGTGATCGCGTCCAGCAGCACCTTGTTCAGGTAGCGCACGATGGGCGCGTCCTCGACCTCGGACGGCGCGCTTTCCGGCGCCTGCGCCTGCGTGTCCTCTTCCGCGAATTCGATCTCGTCGTCTTCACCGGCCAGGTCGCCCAGGTCCTGGTCGGCGTTCTTCGCCAGCGCGGCGAGGAGGGCCAGCAGGACGTCGTGGGCGACGATGACGGGTTCCACCGTGGACTCGGTCTGGAACTTGATCTGGTCGAGCGCCTGGGTATTGGTCGGGTCGGACACGGCCACCGACATCTTGTTGCCGCGCCTGGACAGCGCCACCACGCGCTGCGTCTGCATCAGGCGCGCGTCGATGGCGGTGGCGGGCAGCGCCTCCGGGCTGAACGTGGACAGGTCGAACAGCGGGTAGCCGAAGGTCTCGGAGCAGAAGGCGGCCAGGCCGCGGGCATCGATGAGGCCGGCGCCCAGCAGGGTATCGATGAAGCCGGCCTTGTCCGCCACGGCCTTCCTCTGCAGGCCGTCCGCCTGGGCAGGGCTGAGCCTTCCCGCCTGCAGCAGGGCGCGCGCCAACCCCGGCAACGCCGTACCGGTGGTGGTGTTGGGGAGGACTGCTGCCATATGGTTAAGGTCGAACGGACGACAGGGGGCAGGGCAGGACGAGCGGCCCCGAGGGATTCAAGGGATGATGCCCGCAGGCATCAAATTGGTCAAGCGTTTGGCCCCCGGAGGGAGGCATGCTTACCACGTAGACGATTTGCTCATGACAGCGTGACATCGGATCTCCCGCAAAAACCTGCCAAGTCGGCATTGCTTGCCATCATCGGACGATGCCGGATGTGCAAGCCGGGATTGGACCGGTGCCGGACGCGGCAGTTTCAGCGGATTGTTTGATGCGGTCGCGAGAAAAGTACGGTACATGAAGAACGTCGTCCCTGCGCAGGCAGGGACCCAATGTTGCCAGCATGGCGACGACACTGACAGAACTGCTTGCGCAGGGACGACGTATTTCTTTGCGGGGACTTGAAGATCGAGCGCGCGCCAGTGCCAGGCGCGTGCCGGCGGATGAGGACAGTGCCGGCACACATTCGTCAATTCCACCAGTGGGCGGTGGTCCCGGCTTCCGGCAGCCGCGCCTGGCGCGCCGCGTGGACGATGCCGGCGTCGACGGCCTGGTCGGCCGTGTAGATGCGCGAGCTGCCGGTGAGGAAGCCGCGGATGTCCTGGGGCGCGGGCGCGCCGCGCGTGGCTTCCTCGAAGATGGACGCGTAGCGCTCGGCATCGAAGTCCAGGCAGTCGCGCCATTCGGAGATGCGGGCATGGTCGGCCGCCACCAGGTTGCCGAAGCCCCAGTGCAGCGGGTGGATCAGGAAGCGGGTGCCGGGGCAGGCATAGCGCTTCTGCCCGGCCAGGAAGATGGCGACGCCCACCGACTCGACGCTGCCCACGTTCCAGGTGGTGAGCGGCAGCGGCAGCGATTTGAGGAAGAAGTACAGCGCGAAGCCGGCCGTCATGTTGCCGCCTTCGGTGGACATGTGCAGTTCGATCTCGGTGGCGCCGCTCTGCAGCGCCTGGAGGCACAGATTACGGATGGTGCAGGCCGTGGTCGCGTTGATGGGGCCGATGAAATGGACGACGTGCAAAGACATGGAAATCCTCCCGGAGCCAAGGATAGCAATTTCTTCATGCCGGGCTCGTACGACTGGTGGGTGGACGGCTCCGCTTGCCGCGGCGGCACATCGAGCGGCTACTATCACCGCGTGGACGGCAGAGCCGTCCACCCTACGGGTTCAGCTGCCCCGGTAGGTCGAATACGACCAGGGCGTGACCACCAGCGGCACGTGGTAGTTCTGGGACGCGTCCGCCACGCCGAAGGCGATCGTCACGCGGTCCACGAAGCGCGGGAACGGCAGCTGGACGCCCTGGGCCGCGAAATAGTCGCCGGCCGCGAACACCAGCTCGTACTGGCCGGCCCGCAGGGCGTCGCCCTCCAGCAGCGGCTTGTCGCAGCGCCCGTCCGCATTCGTGGCCGTGCTGGCGAGCAGGATGCGCGTGCCGTCGCGGACGGCATGGAGTTCCACCGCCACGCCCGCGGCCGGCCGGCCGTGGGCGGTATCGAGTACGTGGGTGCTGAGTTTTCCCATTTGTCATCCTATACGTGGAGCCTGAGCAGGCGTATGCGGCTGATGATATAACGATGTACTTCCTGCAATATATGATGGAACATATACCCATCTTCGCGAGCGCCCATGGACACCTACCGAGATTATCCGCGCGACCTCGTCGGCTACGGCCGCAACCCGCCGCACCCGCAATGGCCGGGCCAGGCGCGCATCGCCCTGCAGTTCGTGCTGAACTACGAGGAAGGCGGCGAAAACAACGTGCTGCACGGGGACGCCGGCTCGGAAACCTTCCTGTCCGAGATCATCGGCGCCCAGTCCTTCCCCATGCGCCACATGAGCATGGAATCGCTGTACGAATACGGCTCGCGCGCGGGACTGTGGCGCATCCTGCGCCTGTTCGAGGAAAGGCGGATGCCGCTGACGGTGTTCGGGGTGGCGATGGCCCTGAAGCGCCATCCGGAAGCGGTGGCGGCGTTCCGCGAGCTGGGCCACGAGATCGCCTGCCACGGCCTGCGCTGGATCTCGTACCAGAACGTCGACGAAGCCACCGAGCGCGCGCACATGAAGGAAGCCGTCGACATCCTCCGCGAACTCACGGGAGAAGCGCCGCAGGGCTGGTACACGGGCCGCGATTCGCCGAACACGCGCCGGCTGGTGCTGGAGCACGGCGGCTTCGTCTACGATGCCGACCATTATGGCGACGACCTGCCGTTCTGGACCGAGGTATCGTTCACCGACGCCAATGGCTGGCATGCCAAGCGTGAGCACCTCGTGGTGCCGTACACGCTGGACACGAACGACATGCGCTTCGCGGCCATGCAGGGGTTCAATTCGGGAACCCAGTTCTTCGATTACCTGAAGGATGCGTTCGACGTGCTGTATGCGGAGGGCGACCCCAACGGCCTGGACCAGCCGAAGATGCTGTCGATCGGCCTGCATTGCCGCCTGGCCGGCCGTCCCGCCCGCGCGGCGGCGCTGGCGCGCTTCCTCGACTATGTGCAGCGCCACCACCACGTGTGGATCGCGCGCCGCATCGACATAGCGCGCCACTGGCAGGACGTGCATCCCTGGCAGCAAACAGGTACCTGAGCGGCGCTTCCTGATATGCTTCATCGATGATATTCGACATATCGATTTAGTTATATGAAGAAAGTGCCGCACTGCTAATCTTGCATGTTGGGTTCACTCCGAGGCAACGATGTCCACACCGATCCGATTCTTTTACCGCGGTGCCGTCCATGAAGTGGTGGACGTCGCGCCGACGCAGACCGTGCTGCAGCACCTGCGCGAAGACCTGCATTGCACCGGCACCAAGGAAGGTTGCGCCGAGGGCGATTGCGGCGCTTGCACGGTCGTGGTCGGATCGCTGGAGGGCGGCGAGGTGCAACTCAAGGCCGTGAATGCCTGCATCCAGTTCACGCCCACGCTGGACGGCAAGGCGCTGTTCACCGTCGAGGACCTGCAGCAGCCGGACGGCGCCCTGCACCCCGTGCAGCAGGCGCTGGTCGAATGCCACGGTTCCCAGTGCGGCTTCTGCACGCCGGGCTTTGCCATGTCCTTGTGGGGCATGTACCTGAACCAGGACGGCCGCGCACCCACGCGCTGCCAGATCGACGACGCCCTGTCCGGCAACCTGTGCCGCTGCACGGGCTACCGTCCCATCATCGATGCCGCCCGCCGCATGGGCGAGCTGCCGCCCGTCGCCTTCGACCGCGCGGCGCTGGCCGAGACGCTGCGCGGCCTGCAGCGCGAAGCGGGCGCCGTCTACGGCTTCGCCGGCCAGTCCTTCCACGCGCCGCGCACGCTCGACGAACTCGTCGCCGCCCGCGGCGCGCATCCCGAGGCCGTGCTGCTGGCCGGCTCGACGGACGTCGGCCTGTGGGTCACCAAGCAGATGCGGGTGCTCACGGACATCATCTACCTGGGCCACGTGGCCGAGCTGAAGACGGTGCGCGAGGCCGGCGGCTGCATCGAGATCGGCGCCGGCGTCTCGCTGGAAGACGCGTACGCGGCCGTGTGCCGCCACTATCCCGCCGAGCTGGGCGAACTGCGCCAGCGCTTTGCCTCGCTGCCGATCCGTAACGCGGGCACGCTGGGCGGCAACGTCGCCAACGGTTCGCCGATCGGCGATTCGATGCCGTGGCTGATCGCGCTGGGCAGCAGCATCGTGCTGCGCGGGCCGGAGGGCGAGCGCACGCTGGCGCTGGAGGATTTCTATCTCGGCTACCAGGTCAAGGACCTGCGCGCCGGCGAGATCGTGGCCGCCGTGCGCGTGCC
Organism: Massilia sp. YIM B02763; assembly: GCF_030412015.1. Classification (GTDB taxonomy): domain Bacteria; phylum Pseudomonadota; class Gammaproteobacteria; order Burkholderiales; family Burkholderiaceae_D; genus Telluria. Next base: position 163,606 of record NZ_JASNRD010000005.1, read on the forward strand.
GCTGCCGCGCCCGAACGTGGTGCTGCGCACCTATAAACTGGCCAAGCGCTTCGACCAGGACATCTCGGCCGTGTGCGCCGCCTTCGCCTTCACGCTGGAAGACGGCATCGTGCGCGACGCCCGCATCGCCTTCGGCGGCATGGCGGCGACGCCGAAGCGCGCCGCGCAGGCGGAAGGGGTGCTGCGCGGCCGCGCCTGGGACGAGTCGGCGGTGGACGAGGCGATGGCCGCGCTGGCGCGCGACTACGCGCCGCTGTCCGACATGCGCGCCTCCAGCAACTACCGCATGAAGGCGGCGCGGAACCTGCTGCGCCGCTACTGGTACGAGACGCGCCGCGACGATCCGTTGCCGGCGGCGGCACTGAACGCATTCGCGCAGGCTTGAGGAGGACAGGATGAACGACGCAGCCAACCCGGCCATCGACTCAGTTGCGAGCAGCGCGGCCTGGACCCAGGTCGGCCGCTCGCGCCCGCACGAATCGGCGCGCCTGCACGTGCTCGGCCAGGCCGACTACACGGACGACATCGCGGAAACGCGCGGCACGCTGCACGGGGCGCTGGGCCTGTCGGCCAAGGCGCACTCGCGCATCCTCGGCATCGACCTGGCGGCCGTCAAGGCCAGCCGCGGCGTGCGCGCCGTCTACACGGCCCGCGACATCCCTGGCACCAACGACTGCGGCCCGATCATCCACGACGATCCGATCCTGGCCGATGGCCTCGTGCAGTACGTGGGCCAGCCCCTCTTCATCGTCGTCGCCGACAGCCACCAGGATGCGCGCCGCGCCGCGCGCCTGGCGACCGTCACCTACGAGGAGCTGCCGGCGATCCTGACGCCGCAGGCGGCCCGTGCCGCGCAATCGTACGTGCTGCCGCCGATGCGCCTGCAGCGCGGCGATGCGCAGGCCGCGTTCGAACGGGCGCCACACCGGGTCAAGGGCGAGCTGCTCGTCGGCGGCCAGGAACAGTTCTATCTCGAAGGCCAGATCGCCTACGCGATCCCGCAGGAAAACGACGGCATGCTGGTGCAGTGCTCGACCCAGCACCCGAGCGAGATGCAGCACGTGGTCGCGCACGCGCTGGGCCTGCATTCGCACCACGTGACGGTCGAGTGCCGGCGCATGGGCGGCGGCTTCGGCGGCAAGGAATCGCAATCGGCCTTGTGGGCGGCGGCGGCGGCCGTCGCGGCGAAGAAGAGCGGGCGCCCGGTGAAACTGCGCGCGGACCGGGACGACGACATGCTCGTCACGGGCAAGCGCCACTGCTTCCACTACGAATACGAGGTCGGCTACGACGACGCGGGCCGCATCGTGGCGGCGAAGGTCGACATGGTCAGCCGTGCCGGCTTCTCGGCCGATCTGTCCGGCCCCGTGGCCACGCGCGCCGTCTGCCATTTCGACAACACGTATTACCTGTCCGACGTCGACATCCGCGCCGCCTGCGGCAAGACGAACACCCAGTCGAACACGGCGTTCCGCGGCTTCGGCGGGCCGCAGGGCGCCATCGCGATGGAATACGTGCTCGACGAGATCGCCCGCAACCTAGGCCGCGACGCGCTCGACATCCGCAAGCTGAATTTCTACGGCAAGGCCGATCGCAACGTCACGCCCTACGGCCAGACCATCGTCGACAACGTGATCCACGAACTGGTCGACGAGCTGGAAGCGACGAGCGACTACCGCGCGCGGCGCGCGGCCATCGACGCCTACAACTCCACGAGTCCCGTGCTGAAGAAAGGCCTGGCGCTGACGCCCGTGAAGTTCGGCATCGCCTTCAACGTGACGCACCTGAACCAGGCCGGCGCCCTCGTGCACGTGTACGTGGACGGCTCCGTCCTCGTGAACCACGGCGGCACCGAGATGGGGCAGGGCGTCAACACCAAGGTGATGCAGGTGGTGGCGCACGAGCTGGGCGTGGACCTGGCGCGCGTGCGCATCACGGCCACGCGCACGGACAAGGTCGCGAACACCTCGGCCACGGCGGCATCGACGGGCGCCGACCTGAACGGCAAGGCCGCGCAGGATGCGGCGCGCCAGATCCGCGAGCGCCTGGCGGACTATGCGGCCAGGACCTGGGGCGGCAAGGCCGAGGACGTGCGCTTCGCGGCCGATACCGTGTTCGTGGACGGCCACGAGGTGCCGTTCGGCGAGCTGGTCGCGCGGGCCTACCTGTCGCGCGTGCAGCTGTGGTCGGACGGCTACTATGCCACGCCGGGCCTGCACTGGGATGCCAAGACGATGACGGGCCGGCCGTTCTCGTATTTCGCCTACGGCGCGGCGGTGGCCGAGGTGGTCGTCGACACGCTGACCGGTGAATGGAAGCTGCTGCGCGCCGACTGCCTGTACGACGCCGGCAACTCCCTGAATCCCGCGCTCGACATCGGCCAGGTCGAAGGCGCCTTCATCCAGGGCATGGGCTGGCTGACGACGGAAGAGCTGTGGTGGAACGACGGCGGCAAGCTGATGACGCATGCGCCGTCCACCTACAAGATCCCCGCCGTGTCCGACTGCCCCGAGGACTTCCGCGTGCGCCTGTTCGACAACCGCAACGTCGAGGATTCGATCCACCGCTCCAAGGCCGTGGGCGAGCCGCCGCTGCTGCTGCCGTTCTCCGTGTTCTTCGCCATCCGCGACGCCATCTCCAGCGTGGGCGGGCACCGCGTGAACCCGCCGCTGCGCGCGCCGGCGACGGCGGAGGCGATCCTCGATGCGATCGCGGCGGTCGAAGCCGGCGCGACTGCCGAAGGCTGACATGGACGACTGGCTGCAAGCGCCGGCGCTCCCCGCCGTGCTGGTCACGGTCGCGCGCGTCGAAGGTTCGGTGCCGCGCGAGGCGGGTGCCCGCATGCTCGTCGGCGCCGCGCGCCAATGGGACACGGTGGGCGGCGGCCACCTCGAGCTGCGCGCCGTCGAGATCGCGCGCGCCATGCTGGCGGGCGGCGCGCCCCGCCGCCTGGAACGCTTCCCGCTCGGCCCCGGCCTGGGCCAGTGCTGCGGCGGCGTCGCCCACCTTGCCTTCGAGCGCGTCGACGGCGCGCACCTCGCCGCGCTGGCGGCGCGCCGCACCGTCGATACCTGGCGCCTGGTGGCCTTCGACGGAGAACCCGGCCTGGCCTTGTGCGACGAAGCGGGCAAGCCCCTGGCCGGGACCGCGCCGGCCTTCGACCGCGCGGCCGGCACCCACGTGCTGCGCGACGCCGATGGCCGGCGCTGGCTGGCCGACCTGGTGGCGGCGCCGCGCGCCCATGTGATGCTGTTCGGCGCCGGCCACGTGGGCGCCGCCATCGTGCGCGCGCTGGCGGAGCTGCCGTGCCGCGTGACCTGGGTCGACGAGCGCGACGCCATGTTCCCCGCGAATCTGCCGCATAATGTGACCGTCGAGGCGACCGACGTGCCCGAGGCGCTGGCGCAGCACGCCGCGCCGGGCACGTTCTTCCTCGTCATGACGCACAGCCACGCGCTCGACCAGCGCCTGGCCGAAACCATCCTGAAGCGCCCCACCGACGACTGGTTCGGGCTGATCGGATCCGATACGAAACGCAAGCAGTTCGAGCGCCGCCTGCTGGAGCGCGGTGTCGACGGCGCGCGCCTCGACGCCATGGTCTGCCCGGTGGGCGTGCCCGGCATCGAAGGCAAGCAGCCCGCCGTCATCGCCGTGGCCGTGGCCGCGCAACTGCTGATGGCCTGGGAGCGGGCGTTCGCGCCCGGCCCCGGCCACGCATTACCCGAAAGAAGCTGATGTCCAACGCACCCTCCACCTTGCAGGCATTCCGCGCGAGCCTGCTGCATTTTCACGCCGATCCGGCGTTTTCCGACGCGGCCCACGCCTGGCACGCGGACGGCCTGCTCGTCGTCGACGCGGCAGGGCGCATCGTCGCGGCCGGCGATTACGCCGCGCTGGAAGGCACGCTGCCGTTTGGAACGCCCGTCACCGACTGGTCCGGCAAGATCATCTGCCCCGGCTTCATCGACACCCACCTGCATTTCCCGCAGACCGACATGATCGCCTCGCCGGCCCCGGGCCTGCTGCCCTGGCTGGAGACGTATACCTTTCCCACCGAGGGGCGCTTCGCGGACCCGGCGCATGCGCGCGCCACCGCCGACTTCTTCCTCGACGAGCTGCTGCGCAACGGCACCACGACGGCCTCCGTCTACTGCACCGTGCACGCCGATTCCGTCGACGCGCTGTTCGAGGCGAGCGCCGCGCGCAATCTGCGCATGGCGGCCGGCAAGGTGCTGATGGACCGCCATTGCCCGGACTTCCTGCGCGACACGGCCGACATGCGCGCGAGCGAGGACCTGATCCGCCGCTGGCACGGCAAGGGCCGCGCCATGTACGCGATCACGCCGCGCTTCGCCCCCACGTCCACCGAGGCCCAGCTGGCCGCCACCGGCGAGCTGGCGCGCGCCTTCCCGGACACCATCATCCAGACGCACGTGGCGGAAAACCGCGACGAATGCGCCTGGGTGCGGGAGCTGTTCCCGCAGCAGCGCAGCTACCTGTCCGTGTACGAGCACTATGGCCTGATGCGCCCGCGCGCGTTGTTCGGCCACTGCATCTGGCTCGACGACGAGGACTTCCGCCTGATGGCCGATACGGGATCGGCGATCGCCCATTGCCCGACCTCCAACCTGTTCCTGGGCAGCGGCCTGTTCGACATGGCGCGCGCCGACGCGGCCGGGGCCCTGGTCTCGCTGGGCACGGACGTGGGTGCGGGCACGTCGTTCTCGATATTGCAAACAATGAATGAAGCGTATAAAGTTGCGCGGTTGAAAGGCAGCTACCTTCCGGCCTTGCGCATGTTCTACCTCGCCACGCTGGGCGCCGCGCGCAGCATGCAGCTCGAGGGCACGATCGGCAATTTCGCGGCCGGCGCCGAGGCCGACTTCATCGTCCTCGACCCCAAGGCCACGCCGCTGCTGGCGCGCCGCACGGCGAACGCCGGCACCCTCGAGGAAACGCTGTTCGCGCTGGCCCTGCTGGGCGACGACCGTGCCATCCGCGCCACCTACGCGGCGGGCCGGCTGGTGCATGAACGGGAAGAACTGCCGGCCTGAATTCCGTCGTCCCCGCGCAGGCGACGACGCTTCACTTACGACCTGAGCCGAGAATATCCATGATGCAGAAAACCCTGCTTGCCGCCCTGACCGCCGCCGCCTTCGCCGTCCCGGCCCACGCGCGCCCGCCGGCCGCCGGCGCCGCCAACGAAGCCGCCACAGCGCGCCACTACGCGGCCCTGGTTGCCGGCACCCCGAAGACGGCCGAACTGACGCTGTTCTTCTCGCAGATGCCCAAGGGCGGCGACCTGCACCACCATTACTCGGGCGCCGTGTATGCCGAGACCTATGTCGACTTCCTGGAAAAGCGCGGTTTCTGCGTCGACAAGCGCAGCTACACGATCGTGACCGACAAGGCCGCCATCGACGCGGACCGCGCCAAGCCGGCGGCCGCGCGCAACTGCCTCACGACTGCCGAGGTGTACGCGGACGACCATACCTACCGCGAGCTGCTGCAGCGCTGGTCGAGCAAGGACTTCCACAACCACGGCGCCGACCAGCCGCCGCCGGACCGCCAGTTCTTCTCGACCTTCGGCTACTTCGGCCCGGTCGCGGACAGCGGCAACTTCCACGACGGCCTGCTCGAGCTGAAGGAACGCGCCGTGCGCGAGAACGTCGCCTACATCGAGACGATGTACAAGCTGGCGCCGTTCGTCGCGAACGCCGACTTCGACGCCAAGGCCTGGCAGAACGCCGAGAACGATGCCGCGCTGGACGCCCAGCTGCGCAGCTGGATGACGGCGCTGGACCAGGATGCGAAGTTCACCGCCAACCTGGCCGACTTCGTCGCCGCCATCGACAAGGAAGCGGCCGGCATCGACGACGAGCGCTTCACGATGCGCTACCAGCTGTACGTGCTGCGCCTGCTGAACCCGTCGCAGGTGTTCTCGTCGATGGTGTCGGCCTTCAAGGCGGCGCACCGCGGTGGCAAGATCGTCGGCGTGAACATCGTCGGCCAGGAAAGCCGCATGGTGCCGATGCGCGACTACACGCTGCACATGAAGATGTTCCGCTTCCTGAAGAAGGTCTACCCGGACGTCAAGGTGGCCATGCATGCGGGCGAGCTGGCGCTGGGCGACGTGCGTCCGGAAGACCTGCAGTACCACATCGACCAGGCCCTGAACATCGCCGGCGCCAACCGCATCGGCCACGGCATCGACCTGGCCCACGAGACCAATGCGCCCGCCTTGATGAAGGCAATGCGCGCCAAGGACATCCCGGTCGAGATCAACCTGACCTCGAACGCCTTCATCAGCGGCATCGAAGGCGAGAACCACCCGGTCACGCTGTACCGTAAATACGGCGTGCCCTACGTGATCTCGACCGACGACGCCGGCGTCACGCGCCACACGCTGTCCAACGAGTACGTGCTGTTCGCCAGCCGCTACAAGCCGAGCTACGCGGAAATCAAGAAGACCGCGTACGACAGCATCCGCTACAGCTTCCTCGACAAGGACGGCAAGGCGCGCCTGGTGCGCCAGCTCGATGCGCGCTTCGCCAAGTTCGAGGCCGACATGGCGGCGCTGGAGCGCAGCAGCGCCAAGCGCTGACCGTTTTCCCCGTTTTCCCTCCACCGGCGGCGTCCTGCCGCCGGTATCCCACCCCATGACGTTGTTATATGGCGACGATCACGCATCTCCCGCTTGTAACTGCTGTGGTGACGGCGCGACAAAAATCACGCTTTCTCACCATCGGTGCTTAAAAAAGTAGCAAAAAAATTTCGCAAAAGCATGCCTCATCTATAATCGCGCCGTCGGTTTACGTAGTGCAGTGCACAAAAGAGTTGAAAAACAAAGTTGGTTTTCCTCGTTGATTTATACATATTCCGTATAAATGCTTAAAGGAAAACATATTTGTCAGGCATGAAGGGCTCATGCATGATCGAGCGCTGGAGCTGGAAAAATTAGCAAGATTTTCCTGCTCCGCCGGATCGGCGAGAACGAGCACCCACATGCTGATCGGTCATCAACCTGAAATATCCGTCCTCTACACTACCGTTTTTTGTTTTTTTGAAGCATGCATATGCTTCAAAAGCAGAAGTTGCAAGAATATAGCTGCTGTTGAAATTTTTACAATAAACTCTAGGGAGTTCTCGATGCAATCCGCTTTTAACCACCAACCCAAGCTGCGCTTGAGCCTGATCGCCGTCGCATGCCACATGGCATGCCTGGCGACCGCGGCGCATGCCCAGACTGCCACGCAGAAGACCGACGCCGACGCAGGCCAGATGCGCGAAGTGGTCATCACCGGCAAGAAGACGGGTATGGGTTTGATGGTGTTGGAAGATGCGCCGAAAGCACGTTCGACCATTACCGCACAGGAGCTGGAAAAGCAGCGTCCGACCGGTAACGCCTACCAGGCGCTGGAACTGCTGCCGTCGGTGAACAGCTTCAACTACGACGCGACCGGCCTGTTCGGCGGCGGCCTGACCCTGCGCGGCTTCAACAGCGACCAGATCGGCGCCACCATCAACGGCGTGCCGGTCAACGACTCGGGTTCGTTCTCGATCTACCCGCAGGAATACGTCGACCAGGAAAACACCTGCTCGACCTTCGTGACCCAGGGTTCGACCGACGTCGACTCGCCGCAAGTGGGCGCATCGGGCGGTAACTTCGGCATCGTGACCTGCAACCCGGAAGACAAGCAGCGCGTGCGCTTCATGCAGACCTTCGGTCAGCTGAACATGTACAAGAGCTATGTCCGCTACGACACCGGCCTGCTGCCGGGCGGCAAATCGAAGGCCTTCATCTCGGTCTCGCGCGCCAAGTCGGACAAGTGGAAAGGCGAGGGCGAAGCCCAGCGTAACCACATCGACGCCGGCTACAACTACGACTGGGACCGCTTCAACTACATCCACGCCACGATCCTGTGGAACGAAGCGAAGAACAACAACTTCCAGAGCTACTCGCGCGCCGACTTCGCCAAGTACGGCTACTACTACGACTTCGCGCCGACCTTCGCCGGCCACAAGACCCCGACCCCGGGCAAGGCGGACGCCGACGTCAACCAGTCGCCGGCCTACTACAAGCTGGCCAACAACCCGTTCAAGAACGCCATCGCCTCGGCCACCGCCAAGTTCCGCCTGGCGGACAACCTCGACCTGAAGATCGTGCCTTACTACTGGTACGGCTTCGGTAACGGCGGCACCCAGCAGAAGCTGCTGTCGGAAGCCACCGGCCTGATCGGCGGCGGCGTCGACCTGAACGGCGACGGCGACAAGCTCGACAGCGTCATCGTCGGCAGCGCCAGCGTCACCCAGACCAGCCGTCCGGGCGTGACCACCTCGGTCAACTGGACCGTCGCCAACCACAACGTCCTCGCCGGCGTGTGGTACGAGCGCGCCAGCCACCAGCAGACCCAGCCTGCCGTGAGCGTGGACAATGCCGGCAACATGTCGGACATCTGGATCGACGAAGACCGCATCCAGCGCGCCAACGGCAGCCTGTACCAGGGCCGCGACTGGAAGACGACGTCGACCGCCTACCAGGCCTTCGTGCAGGACACCATCTCGTTCCTGGACGACCGCCTGAGCATCAACGTCGGCCTGCGCACCCCGCACATCAAGCGCGACTTCAAGAACTTCCCGAACGAAGGCACGGGCGCGAACGTGATGTACCAGGTCAAGCGCACCTATGACGACGTGCTGCCGCAGCTGGGCATCCGCTACAACCTGACCAACGAAGACCAGCTGTACGCTTCGCTGGCCAAGAACATGAAGGCCCCGGGCAACTTCGTGTACGCGACCACCAACGGCAACATCACGGTGAACCAGAAGACCGGCCAGGTCACGATCACCAACGACGTCAAGCCGGAGAAATCGTACAGCTTCGACGCCGGTATCCGCCACCAGGCCAAGTCCTGGATCGGTACCTTCGACGTCTACGCGACGGACTTCCGCGACCGCATGGCGACCGCCTTCGACCCGATCAGCCAGCTGAGCTCGACCACCAACGTGGGCAAGGTCAAGAACTACGGCTTCGAAGTCGAAGCGGGCAACACCCCGATCAACGGCTGGTCGGCCTACGTCTCGTACGGCTACCTCCACACCGAGGTCAAGCAGAACCTGCAAGTCGGCACCAACCAGTTCCTGCCGACCGCCGGCAACGAGTTCCCGCTGGCACCGAAGCAGAAGGCCGGCATCTCGATCCAGTACGAGAACGGTCCGTTCTGGGCGCGCCTGACCGGCAAGGCCACCAGCAAGCAGCAGGCCACGCTGACCAACGACGAAACCGTCCCGGGCTACACCCTGTTCGGTATCGACGGCGGCTACAAGTTCGCCGACTGGGGCTATGCGAAGAATCCGAAGATCACCTTCAACGCCAGCAACATCTTCAGCAAGGAGTACTACAACCCGTCGTCGCAGAGCGTGACCAACGCCCGCGCCTACGGTACCTACGCTGCGAAGAACGTGTTCTACTACGCGGGCGCGCCGCGCTTCGTGTCGGCCACCCTGTCGGTCGACTTCTAAGCCGTACCGCGCCGGCCGGGGATGGATGTAGCGTCCCCGGCAGCGTAGAATGCGTCATTCAGCGGGCCTTCGGGCCCGCTTTTACTTTCAACTTCGAAAAGTATTTACCGAATGTTCTCCCGCACCCTTGTCTCCAGCGCTGCGCTGGCCCTGCTGCTGGCTGCTTGCACGACGCCGGCATCCCGCCAATCGACGGCTCCCGCGCCGGTCGAGATCAACCTGGTCGCCCTGAACGACTTCCACGGCAACCTGGAACCGACCCGCTACACCTACACGCCGCCGGGTGGCAAGGAGCCCGTGACCATCCAGGCCGGCGGCATCGACCTGATCGGCGGCGCCATGCAGGCGTTCCGCCAGGAAGACAAGGACACCTTGCTGGTCGCCGCCGGCGATCTGATCGGCGCCAGCCCGGCGCTGTCCGGCCTGTTCGCCGACGAGCCGACGCTGGCCGCCATGGACCGCATCGGCCTGGCCGCCAGCTCGCTGGGCAACCACGAATTCGACCCGGGCAAGAAGGAACTGCTGCGCCAGCAGCACGGCGGCTGCGATTCGCCGCGTCCTGAAAAAGCCTGCCGCTACGACCAGCGCTTCAAGGGCGCCGGCTATACCTACCTGGCCGCCAACGTGACCGATACCGAGACCGGCAAGACCCTCGTGCCGGCCTGGCGCGTCGTCGACGTCAAGGGCGTCAAGGTCGGCCTGGTGGGCGCCGTGCTGAAGGGCGTGCCGTCGGTCGTCACCTCGTCGGGCGTGCGCGGCCTGGCGTTCGGCGACGAGGCGGATGCCATCAATGCCCAGCTGCCCGCGATGCGCGCGGCGGGCGCCCAGGTCTTCATCGTGCTGATCCACGAAGGCGGCCATACGGGCGAACCGTTCGACAAAGTGTATTGCGACGGCCTCGAAGGCCCGATCGTCGGCATCGTCAAGCGCCTCGATCCGGCCATCCGCCTGGTCATCTCGGGCCACTCGCACAAGGGTTACCTGTGCAAGGTCGACGGCCGCGTCGTGACCCAAGGCGATGCCTACGGCCACCTGCTGTCGCGCATCAAGATGAAGGTCGACCCCGTCAGCGGCACCGTCGAGGACATCGACGTGCGCAACGTCGTGATGGCGCCGGGCGCCTTCACCCCCGATGCGCAATTGACCGCATGGCTGAAGGACGTGCGCGCGCGCAGCCAGGCCGTGCTCGACAAGGAAGTGGCGCGCATCGCCGCGCCGCTGGTCACCCGCAAGCAGAACGATGCCGGCCAGTCGGTGCTGGGCGGCGTGGTCGCCGATGCCGCCCTGGCCGCCGCGCGCGGGCAGGGCGCGCAGGTCGGCTTCGTGAACCCGGGCGGCATGCGCAACGACCTGCAGTCGGGAGACGGCGGCGCCGTCACGTTCGGCCAGGCCCAGGCCGTGTCCCCGTTCAACAATACCCTGGTCGTGATGGACCTGACGGGCGCGCAGCTGCGCACGCTGCTGGAACAGCAGTGGGACCGCAAGGAAGGTTCGACCACGCTGGGGGCGTCGCGCAACCTGGCCTACCAGTGGGACAGCACCCGCCCCAAGGGCAGCCGCATCGTGCCGGGCAGCCTCAAGGTCGACGGCAAGGCGGTCGAGGACAAGCGGACCTACCGCGTCGTCGCCAACAACTTCCTGGCCGAGGGCGGCGACGGCTTCCCGATGTTCGCGCAAGGAACCAATCGCAAGGACACGGGCATCGCCGACCTCGATGCGCTGATCGCCTTCCTGAAGCAGCATCCGGAAACGGGTGCGGCGGGCGTGGCGGCGCAGTCGCCCATCACGAAGCTGCGTTGAACACCAACCGAACCGAGGAACCATCATGAAACAACTCGCTTGCGCCATCGCCCTGGCCGGCGCCTTCTTCTCCCAGGGCGCGCTGGCCTGGGGCACCGACGGCCACCGCGCCGTGGGCGCCATCGCCGACCGCCTGCTCAAGGGTAGCGACGCGGAAAAGCAGGTCAAGGCCATCCTGCTGCAGGGCGAAACCCTGCAGTCCGTCTCCACCTGGCCCGACTGCGTCAAGGGCAACTGGTGCGGTCCGCAGACCCCGGACATGATCGAGTACGTGAACGCCAATCCGCGCCACAGCGAATACCACTACACCGACGTGCCGTTCCAGCTCGACCACTACCATGACGGCGCGGTCGGCACGGCCGACGTCGACATCGTGCAGACGCTGAAGCAGGCGATCTCCGTCCTGCAGGGCAAGGACACGCCGGAGACGAACCCGCACAAGTTCACCAAGCGCCAGGCCTTGATCCTCGTCGTCCACCTGGTCGGCGACATCCACCAGCCCCTGCACGTGGGCGCGGCCTTCGTGTCGAAGGACGGCAAGTTCGTCGTGCCGAAGACGCCGGCCGAGATCGACGAGACGGCCGTCTTCGATTCGCGCGGCGGCAACAACCTCCTGATGAACGAGGACTGGCTCGAGAAGATCAGCGCCGGCGTCATCCCGCCGGGCGAGCCGAAGGAAGTCAAGCCGGGCGTGCCGAAGGCGCTGACCAAGCCCTTCCACTCCTACTGGGACAGCACCACCGTCGACTACGCCTTCCGCCGCAACCGCGTGAAGACGCCGGACCAGTTCGCGCAGTGGGCGATCGACTCCAAGCCCGGGCTGGCCCCGAACACGGGCGCGCCGATCACCTGGGCCTACCAGTGGGCGGACGATGCGCTGGTCGCTTCCAAGCAGGCGTACGCGGGCGTCACCGTCGGCAAGCTGACGCCGCAGACCAGCAAGAAGGGCGAGACCTACTACACCTGGACGCTGGAAGTGCCGAAGGACTACCCGGTGCCCAGTTCGGCGCTGGCGCGCACCCAGCTCGTCAAGGGCGGCTACCACCTGGCCGAGCTGCTGCAGGCGATCTGGCCCTAAGCGCAACGCCTGAACAACCGTCGCCCCTGCGTAGGCAGGGGCCCAATTTCTCGTGCACCGACGCGGCGCGCGCAAATGGGCCGCCGCCTGCGCGGGGGCGACGGCTTTCCGGGCGGTAGAATGATCGCGACTCTCTTTCACGACGCCGATCATGCCGAAACTACTTCTCCTGGCCGCCATCCTGCTCGCCGCCTCGGCAAGCGCCGCCGCCGAACCCGCCGAACAACGCACGCTCCCCCTCTGGGAAGCCGGCATCGGCGCCGCCGCCCTGACGATGCCCGCCTATCCCGGCGCCGACGACCGCTCCAACCGCGGCCTGGTGCTGCCTTACTTCCTCTACCGCGGCAAGGTGCTGCGCGCCGACCAGAACGGCGTCGGCGCGCGCCTGCTGAACACGGACCGGGTCGAGTTCGACATCGGCTTTTCCGGCGCGCTGCCCGCGCACTCGGACGACGTCGACGCGCGCCGCGGCATGCCCGACCTCGGCACGCTGGTCGAATTCGGCCCGCGCGTGAAATACAAGTTCGCCGACTTCGGCGAGCGGGGCCGCCTGCGCGCCGAACTGCCGCTGCGCGCCGTGATCGAAGGGCGGGGCGGGCTGCGCCGCCAGGGCTGGACGACGGAACCGCGGCTCGTGTGGGAAACGCGCGGCGACGGTGCGCGCTGGACGCTGGAGGCGCAGCTGGGCGCCGTGTTCGGCGACCGCCGCATCAACCGCTATTTCTACGAGGTGGCGCCGCAGTATGCGACGCCCGACCGTCCCGCGTATCGGGCCGATGCCGGCCTGCTGCTGGTGCGGACGGGCGTGAGCGGCACCTGGCGCGTCAATCCGGACGTGCGCCTGTTCGGCTTCGTGCGGGTGGAGTCGTATTCGGGCGCGGCGAACGAGGACAGTCCGCTGCTGCGCAAGTCGACGGGGACGTCGGCGGGAGTGGGATTGGCGTGGACGTTCGCGCGGTCGCAGCGGCCGGCGTATTCCAACGAGTGATGGTGGGAAGGAGCCGCTTGAACGCGTGGACGGCAGAGCCGTCCACGCGTTCGACGCACGTTCGAATCAACGCGACTTGACGAACGGCTTGCCGATGGCCTTCGGCGCCACCGACTTGGCCATCAGGCCCGCCAGCACCAGCACCGTCACGACGTACGGGATCATCTGGATCAGCGAACCCGGAATCTGTCCCACCACCGGCAGGTCGACGCCTTCGAGCTGGATCTGGATCGCGCCGAACATGCCGAACATCAGGCAGCCCAGCACCGTGTAGACGGGACGCCAGTTGCCGAACACGAGGGCCGTCAGCGCCAGGTAGCCGGCGCCGGCCGACATGTCGCGCAGGAAGAAGCCGCTCTGGACGATGGCCAGGTAGGCGCCCGAGAACGAGCACAGCACGCCGGCGACGAACATCGCCAGGTAGCGCGTGCGCTCGACCGAGACGCCGGCCGCGTCGGCCGCGTGCGGGTTCTCGCCGCAGGCGCGCAGGCGCAGGCCGAAGCGGCTGTGGTAGATGGTCCAGTGCACGATGGGCACCAGCAGGAAGGCCAGGTACACGAGGATCGACTGGTTGCCGATCACGTGGCCGTACAGCCAGCCGATGAAGGGGATGTTGTCCAGCGCGGCGGTGCCGGGCAGGACCACGTCGGCCAGGCGCGCGCCGCCCAGGTCCGGCGTGCGGCCGCCCTGCTGGAAGAAGAACTGCGCCAGCACGAAGGTCAGGCCGCTCATGGCGATGTTGATCGCGATGCCGCACACCAGCTGGTTGCCCTTCTGGGTGATCGAGACGAAGGCCTGCACCATGGCCAGCGCCACCGACACGGCGATGCCGGCGAGGATGCCGTACCACGGGTTCTGGGTCGAATAGGCGACGGCGGCCGAGACGAAGGCCGAGGCGAGGATCTTGCCTTCCAGGCCGATGTCCACCACGCCGGAACGTTCGGCGAACAGGCCCGCCATGGCGGCGAACATCAGGACCGGCGCGTTGCGGATGGTGGAGACGATGATGCTGGCGATGTGGAAGTCTTCCATGTCACGCCTCTTTCTTGCTCGTGAGGTTGATGAGTTTCAGCAGGGCCGGCGCATAGAAGTTTTCCATCGCGCCGCAGAACAGGATGATCAGGCCCTGGATGAAGATGAAGGTCTCCTGCGGGATGTTCGGTTTTTCCAGCGACAGGTCGAAGCCGCCCTGGATCAGCGCGCCGAACAGCACCGAGGACAGGAAGATGCCGAGCGGGTTCTGGCGTCCCATCAGCGCGATCGCGATGCCGATGAAGCCGGCGCCGGCCGGGAAGTTCAGCGACAGGTAGTGGGTCGAGCCGAGGATCGAGTTGACCGAGGCCAGGCCCGCCAGCGCGCCCGAGACCAGCATCGCGACGATGATGGTGCGGCTGATGCGCACGCCCGCGTAGTGGGCGGCGTGGGCATTCAGGCCGGTGGCGCGCAGCTTGTAGCCCCAGGACGAACGCCACACGGCGAAGCGGTAGAGTACCAGGGCGGCGATCGCCAGCAGGAAGCAGATGTTGAGCGGGGTGTCGCCCAGCACCGGGAACCAGGCGTTCAGCAGCGGCAGCTCGGCGGCGCTGGAGAACACGCGCGAGGCCGGGTTCTGTTCGCCCACGGGGATCATCTTGATGATCAGGTAGTTCATCAGGCTGGCGGCGATGAAGTTGAACATGATGGTCGTGACCACCACGTGGCTGCCGCGCTTGGCCTGCAGGTAGCCGGGCAGGAAGGCCCACAGCGCGCCGAACAGGGCGGCGCCGACCATGCCGGCCGGGATCAGCAGCCAGCCGGGCAGGTGGGCGTCGAACGCCAGCATGGCCAGCGTCAGGCCCAGGCCGCCCACGTACATCTGGCCTTCGGCGCCGATGTTGAACAGGCCCGCCTGCATGGCGATCGAGACCGCCAGGCCGGTGAAGATGAAGGTCGATGCGTAGAACATCGTGTAGGCCAGGCCTTCCGGGTTCACGATCGCGCTGTCGAACAGGATCGCCAGCGATTCGGTCGGGCTTTCGCCCAGCAGGTGGATGACGAAGCCGGCCACGATCAGCGCCGACAGCAGGTTCAGGATGGGCAGGACGAAACCCGTGGCCCAGCGAGGTAGTTCAGTCTTTTTCATGTCGGATCAGGACTTGTGCAAGCCGCCCATCAAGAGGCCGATGCGGGTGGTGTCGAATTCGTCGATCGGCAGGATGCCGGTGATGCGTCCGCCCGACATCACGATGATGCGGTCGGCCAGCGCGCGCACTTCTTCCAGTTCCACCGAGGACAGCAGGATGGCCACGCCTTCGTCGCGCAGGCGCAGCAGCTGGGTGTGGATGCTTTCGATGGTGCCGATGTCGACGCCGCGGGTCGGCTGGCCCACCAGCATCAGCTTCGGGCAGGCCGCGACTTCGCGCGCGATCACGACCTTCTGCTGGTTGCCGCCCGAGAGCAGGCCGATGCGCAGGTCGGGATTGTTGGGGCGTACGTCGAAGGCCTGCATCAGGCCCGCGCAGCGCTGGGCGATCTTCTTGAAGTCGAACAGGCCGACGCGGTTCTTGACCTCGTCCTGGTAGCCGAACACGGTGTTCTGCATGACCGAGAAATCCTTGATCACGCCGTCGCGCAGGCGGTCTTCCGGCACGTGGCCGATGCCCAGCTGGCGGAAGGTGGCCGGCAGGCCGTCGGCGTTGGCGCGGCCGGCGTAGGGCAGCTCCTTGCCGAGGAATTCGACGCGGCCGGAGGTCGGCAGGCGCATGCCCGACAGGATCTCCAGCAGCTCGCTCTGGCCGTTGCCCGAGACGCCGGCGATGGCGACGATCTCGCCCGCGCGCAGCGTGAAGTCGATGTCGGACAGCAGCGCGACGCCGTTGGCGTCCTTCAGCTGCAGGTTCGACACCTTCATCACCTCGGCGCCCGGATTGTAGGGCGCGCGCGGCAGCTCGCTCTGGATCGGGCGGCCGACCATCATGTTGGCTAGCTGCTCCTTCGACGTGTCCCGGGTCTGCACGGCGCCCACCACGCGGCCGGCGCGCATCACCGTCACTTCGTCGGTGATGTCCATGATTTCCTGCAGCTTGTGGGTGATCAGGATGATGGTCTTGCCCTGTTCCTTGAACAGCCGCAGGATCTCGAACAGCGACGCCGTCTCCTGCGCCGTCAGCACGGCGGTGGGCTCGTCCAGGATCAGGATCTCGGCGCTGCGGTAGATCTGCTTGAGGATCTCGACGCGCTGCTGGGCGCCCACCGACAGGTCGTGCACGGTGGCGCGCGGGTCGACGTCGAGGCGGTAGCGCGCGCAGATCTCGCGCAGCTTCGCCTCGACCTCGCCGCGCTTGGCGGCCAGCTTGATGCCGCCCTCGTTGCCCAGCATGACGTTGTCGAGCACCGTCATGTTCTCGACCAGCATGAAGTGCTGGTGCACCATGCCGATGCCCAGGGCGATCGCCTCGTGGCTGGTGCGGATGTCCTGCGGCTGGCCGTCGATCAGCACCTGGCCGCCGTCGGCATTGTAGTAGCCGTACAGGATGCTCATCAGGGTCGACTTGCCGGCGCCGTTCTCGCCGATCACGCCGTGGATCGAGCCCTTGGCGATCGCGAAGCTGACGTCGGCATTCGCCTGCACCGCCCCGAAGGCTTTGCTAATGTTGCGAAATTCTACGGCTGGCTGCATAGCGGTCTGTTGTCGTTGGTTGGGAATGCATGCTTTCAAAAAACGCGCCGCGCCGGACTGACCGGCGCGGCGCGCTTCCTCTTGGTACGGGTAAATCGATGCGCTTACTGCGGGCAGGAACCGGCCGCGCGATAGTCGACGACCTTGATCTTGCCGCTGATGATGTCGGCACGGGCCGCCGTCACGCGCTGCTCCATCGCCGCCGGGACGATGGCGCGGTTGTTCTTGTCCAGCGCCCAGTCGACGCCGCCTTCCTTCAGGCCCTTGTAGCTCACGCCGGCCTGGAACTGGCCGTTCTTGGCCTGGGTGAAGGCGTCGTAGGCGGCATTGCCGACCTGCTTGACCATCGAGGTCAGGACGAAGCCGGGCTGCACGTCGTTCTGGTTCGAGTCCACGCCGATCGCCAGCTTGCCCTTGGCCTTGGCCATCTGCAGCGCGCCCAGGCCGGAACCGCCGGCCACGGCGAACACCACGTCGGCGCCGCGGTCGAACTGGGCGCGGGCCAGCTCGCCGCCCTTGGCCGGGTCGTTCCAGGCCGCGGCGGTGGTGCCCACCATGTTCTGCTGCACCTCGATCTTCGGATTGACGGCCTTCGCGCCCTGCACGTAGCCGCAGGCGAAGGCGCGGATCAGCGGAATGTCCATGCCGCCCACGAAGCCGACCTTGCCCGACTTGGCGGCCATGGCCGCGGCGATGCCGACCAGGTAGGAGCCTTCCTGTTCCTTGAACAGGATCGAATTGATGTTCTTGCCGACGGCATTGCCGTCGATGATCGCGAAGTGCACCTTCGGGTATTCCGCCGCGACCTTCTGCACCGCCTGGGTCTGGGAGAAACCGATCGACACGATCAGCTCGAGCTTCTTGCGCGCCAGCGCACGCAGCACCTGTTCGGCCTGGGTATCGCTGCTGGCCTGGGCTTCGAAGACGTTCAGGCCGGTTTCCTTCTTGAAGCGCTCGACGCCCCCGGCCGCGGACTGGTTGAACGACTTGTCGAACTTGCCGCCAGCATCGTAGACGACGGCGAACCTGGGCATCGCAGCGGCAGCGGCGCCGCCGGCGAGGCAGAAGGCCGCGATCGCCATACTGAACTGCTTGAATCTCATGGTGTGCTCCTGGGAATCCTATATTGTAACCGGCACAACGGTTGCGTTGGGCGGCATTGCACGGGCGTTCGCAACGGCAGGCAATGGCGTGGCCGCGGCGCAGGCGCCGGTGGCTCGCTCAAACCCTGAAGAAGTCCTGTGGTCGCGATGGAGATCGCGTCGGGGCCGGACGCGGACCCGGCACAAGGGGCCGCGCGCATCCGCATGGCGGCGGTCAGCGCAGTCCGGCTTGGCAACTATGCATCAGTCCGTTTACTCGTGGCAAATTCGATTTTACTTCGCAATTTATTTAGTTGAAATATAAATGGCGACAACTTTTGGCACTTTCTCACGGAAAACCACAAATATTGGGCATCGTAATGACGCCAACAAGCATCGATCCGGCGTCAATGGTGTTCTTCTTCCAGCGGCGCCGTGCTTGCCAGCACGATGCCGTCGACGCCCGCCGCCGTCTCGAGGATGGCCGGCAGCGTGGGCGTGCCGCCGGCGGCGGCCTCGAGCGGCCTGGCGAACTGCGTCGCGAGGAAGCGGGCGATGCGCGCCTGCGTGTCTTCCAGGTAGGGGATGTCCAGGTGGTCGGAACCGGGCACCACGTCGTCGCCGCACAGCGTGGCCAGCTTGGCGACCAGCTGGTCGGTGTGCGAGTGGGGCACGATGTCGTCGCTGGCCGCGCGCAGCACATAGGTCGGCGCCTTGAGCGCGGGGGCGTACTTGATCGACTCGAAGCGGTGGCGCAGCATGTACTCGACCGGCATCACGCGGAACTTGCGCTTGGCGATCGCGACGATCGAGTCGTAGGGCGTGATCAGCACGACGGAATGGGCGGGCCGTTCCTTGGCGACCTGCACGGCCACGCCGGAACCGAGGCTGCGCCCGACCACGGCGATACGGTCCGGATCGACGTGGACGCGCGCGGCCATCCAGTCGAACAGCATGCAGCCATCCTCGACCATGTGGATCTCGGCCGGCACGCCATGCGACTCGCCATAGCCGCGGTAGTTCACGGCCAGCACGGCCATGTCGGGAAACAGCTTGCCCGCGTCGCGCACGACCCAGGACACTTCCTCGGAACGTCCGCCGAAATAGATGACGGCCGGATGGCGGCCCGCGATGCGCGGCGTCATCAGCCAGCCGGACAGGCGCGTGCCGTCCTTGGCGCGCAGCACGACGGGGCGGGTGCGGTGGCCGCTGCTGCGCGGGCTCTGCACCTCGCGCTCGACGTTGGGATTGAAGACGAGGCGGCGCTGGTTGGCGGCCACGGCCGCCGTCAGGCCCAGCCAGACCATGCTGGCGAAGCCGGCCATGCCGGCGGCGATCTTGTTCCGGGTGCTCATCGTGCTCATCTCGTACTCGCTCGTTTGCTCATGCATTCAGTCTACGCCTGCCGCGCCGTTTTTCCGTGCGCTGCCCATCGGAAGTGTTGACTATAGGCTACAAAACGACCTGATTGGTATTCCTGCAACAGCTTGTTACAGCGCGCACGTTGTTGGCGGCCATCCCCTTTGCTAGGCTGGCGCCAGGCATGAGGAGGAAGCGTGGAAAGGACGAAGACGGCAGCGGCGCTACTGGCCATCGGGCTCGGACTGGGCGCTTATTTCGGCGTATCCCTGGCGCGCCGCGATGCCGGCGGCACGGATCCGGCGGGCGTGCCCGCGGTCGCGGCGCCCGGGTCCGCGTCCGTTTCCGCGCCGCCGACGGCATGGTTCTCGGACCGGCTGACCGTCGCGCCGGCCGCGTCCACGGCGCCGCCGGCCGCCACGCTGGCCGAGCGCCTCGATGGCCTCGCGGCCAGCGCCGCACCCATGGACGCTTATCGCGCCTGGTGGCTGCTGAACGCCTGCATCGCCTGGCAACGCGACGGCCGCCTGCCGCAGCCGGCGATGCGGCTCGACGCGGCCGTGGCCGAGCCGATCGCCGACCCCGCGCGCTGGTGCGGCGCGCTGACCGAGCGGATGAAGATGGCGCGCATCGATTACCTGGAGCGGGCGGCGCGCGGCGGCATCGACGAGGCGCTCGGGCCGCTGGTGGAACAGGGGCCGTTCGGCGACCCCAGCGCATTGCAGACCCGCCCCGACGATCCGCTCGTCAGGGAATGGAAGGAGCGCGTCAGCGCCCTGGCGCAGGGACGCGCCGAGCAGGGCAGCTGGGCCGGCCTCTACCTGCTCTTTACCGGCCTGCTGTTCGACAATCCCGCCATCGTCGTCAGCCGCCAGGACGCGCTGGCCTATGGCATGGCCATGCGCGACATCATGGTCAAGCTCGACGGCGTGACCGAGCAGGAGGCGATCCCGTTCAACGGCCCGTTCCTGCACATCATCGGCAAGGACTTGAGTCCGGCCCAGGTGGCGCAGGCGAGCCGGAAAGCGGCGGCCATCGTGGCGAAGGCCGCTGCCCTGCGCGCCGCCGACAATCAGGAACACTGACGCGTTGTTGCGTGCCGCCGACACGGCGCGGACGGCATGCGGCGTATGATCGCGCCAGGGGCCGCCTGCCCCGTCGGAGGCCGTCATGAATCGATGCTTGCGTGCTGGAACGGGCTTGATCGTCGCGATGCTGTGCGGTGCCGCGCTGGCCGGACCCTTGCCCGACTATAAGGTGGTGCCGGTCCTGACGCTGGCGCCCGGCGGCGACAAGCTGGTACCGCGTGCGATCAACAACCGCGGCGACGTGCTCGGCATCCGGTCCGGATGGGGCACCGCGGCCTTCGTCGACCGCGGCGGCACGCTGAGCTGGCTGCCCTCGCTCGGCGGCATTGACACCAACGGTGGCGACATCGACGACGCCGGCGACGTCGCCTATGCCGCCGCGACGGCCGACGGGTGGATGCACGCGGCCCTGTACCGCAATGGCCAGGTCATCGACCTGGCGCCCTTGCCGCGGCTGTCGAGCAGCGCCGGCGCCATCAGCGCCTCCGGCCGCTTCATCGTCGGCGACACCAGCTGCGCCGGCTGCGCGCCGGACGCCGCCGGCTTCGACGGCCGGGGTGGCCTGGTCGACCTCGGCACGCTGGGCGGCAGCAGCCGGGCCTGGGACGTCAACGATGCGGGCCAGGCCGTCGGCATCGCCTACCGCGCCGGCGATCCGGCGCCGCGCGCCTTCCTCTCGCAAAACGGCGTCATGACGGACCTCGGCGACTTTGGCGGCAACAACGCGGGGGCCGTCGCCATCAACGGGGCCGGGGTCGTCGCCGGCGGCGCCGACGACGCCAGCCACCTGTCGCACGCCTTCCTGTACCGGGACGGCGCCATGATCGACCTGGGCACGCTGTACCCGAACCGCTCCACCGCCGCGACGGCGCTGAACGATACCGGCATGGTCGTCGGCATCGGCACCTATGCGTCCATCAGCGACACGGCCTTCGTCTGGCGCGACGGCGTGATGATGGACCTGAACGCGCTGCTCGATCCCGCGTCCGGCTGGCGCATCGACGATGCGCGCGGCATCAACGATATCGGCCAGATTGCCGCCCACGGCTGCAATGCCGGCCTGGGCGTATGCGGCGTGCTGCGCCTCGATCCGCTGGTGCCGGTGCCGGAACCCGGCACGGTCGCCATGCTGGCGGCGGGGCTGGCCGGGTTGGCATTGCTGGCGCTGTCGGAGATGGCGGGCCGGCGCGGGAGGGTGGCCTGAAGCGTTGCCGGAGTTGGTCTACACTGGACATGTTTTCGACCACTGTCCGGGAGACCATGTGCACTACCTCTTGATGTATGAGCTGTCCGACGACTATTTCGAACGCCGCGGCGAATTCCGCGACGCCCACCTGAAACTGGGCTGGGATGCCCACGACCGCGGCGAACTCGTGATCGCCGGCGCGCTGCCGGATCCGTTCGACACCGCGCTGCTGCTGTTCTCGGGCGATTCGCCGGAGGCGGCCGAACGCTTCGCGAAGGCCGACCCCTACGTTACCCATGGACTCGTGAAAAGCTGGCGCGTGCGCCAGTGGAACACGGCCATCGGCAAGGACGCGGCGACGCCGGTGCGGCCGGCGTAGCGGCTGCCAACCCACGCCTGCGGACGCTGACACACCATCAAACAACGACGGGTATTTGCGCACGCGCGTCTTGGCGCCTCACGCTAACGCGCCGGCAGCAGCTTGACCACCATATTGTGCGTGGTCAGCGCGAACGAGCGGTCCGGCGCCAGCGTGATGCCGATCGGGCGCTCCAGGCCGCCGGGCAGGGCACCCAGCACGATCTCCTGGCGGCCCGGCACCCCCGCGACCGTGCTGGTAACGTTGTCGAGATTGATGCGGCGCACCGTCGCATTGCCGCTGTCCGTGATGTACAGGTCGTTGCCCTCGACGGCGATGCCGGACGGCGCGCACAGCCGCGACACGCCCGGGCTGCCGTCGTTGCTGCCGCATTGCCCCGCCTGGCCCGCCAGCGTCGTCACGGTGCCGTCCTCGTCGATCATGCGCACGGTCGAGTTGCCCGTGTCGACCACGTACACATTGTCCCACTGGTCCACGCCGACGTCCTGCGGATCGCAGAAGCGCGCCTGGCTGCCCTTGCCGTCGCGGCTGCCGCACACGCCGGGGCTGCCGGCCACGGTGCTGACGTTGCCGGACTGGTCGATGCGGCGCACCGTATGGTTGCCGCTGTCGGCCACCCACAGGTTGCCGTGGCGGTCGAGCGCGATGCCGCGCGGCGAGCAGAACTGCGCCGTCGTGCCGCGGCCGTCCAGGCTGCCGCAGCTGCCGCTGCCGGCCACCGTGCCGGCGAGGCCTCCGGACGTGATGCGGCGCACGGTGGAATTGCCCGTGTCCGTCAGGTAGACGTTGGCGCTCGCATCGGTGGTGAGCCGGGTCGGCGTGTCGAAGCGCGCCGCCGCCCCCTGGGCATCCGCGTAGCCGATGACGCCCGGACTGCCCGCCAGCGTGGTGACGACCCCTGCCGGCGTGATCTTGCGGATGACGGCGCTGGCCGGCTCCGCCACGTACAGGTTGCCGGCGTTGTCGGCGCCGATGCCTTGCGGCGCGTTGAAGCGCGCGTAGGAACCCGTGCCGTCGCGCGTGGTGGCGCACTGGCCGCAGATGTCGCCGGCGATGGGAAACAGGCCCGTCGCGCCCTGCGGACGGTCGGGATAGCTGGGCCAGTCCGGATGGTCGGGCCAGTGCGGTCCGGAATGCCAGCCGAAGCCGACGGCGACTTCGCCGCCGCAACCGTTCAGGCCGGCAGCGACGACCGTCGCCAGCAGGCAGGACGACAGCCGAGAAGAAAGGGAAGTGAAGGCACGCATGATCGGTCCCGGAACGATGAGCAAAGACGGGAAGAGGTTACGGTGTGGGGCGGCGAGCACCATGCGGGCGCTCAATATGCGCCAGCCGGCGTGTGCAGGTCGGCGCGATCCGGCGTAAAAGCGACGCCGCCGCCGCCGACGGTCGCGGCGCCGGCTCATGCATGATGGATCAAGCACTGAGGTAATATTCTTGCAACAACAACTCAGTCGACATCCCATGCATACCGCCGTCAACCTGTGGCCGCTGCTCGGCATCGCCGTCGTCGTCGCCGGATTCCTGCTGCGCGCCCATCCGGTGCTCGTCGTGGTCGCCGCCTGCGGCGTCACCGGCGCGGCCGCCGCGATGGCCCCGCTGCAGCTCCTCGAGACCCTGGGCAGCGCCTTCGTCAAGACCCGCAACCTGCCGCTGATCCTGTTGTTGCCGCTGGCTGCGATCGGCCTGCTCGAGCGCTTCGGCCTGAAGGAGTACGCGCAAGCGCGCATCGCCCGGGTGCGCTCGGCGACGGCAGGGCGCCTGCTCACCGTCTACCTGCTGGCGCGCGAGACGGCGGCCGCGTTCGGCCTGACGAGCCTGGGCGGCCATCCGAACATGGTGCGTCCGCTGGTGGCGCCGATGGCCGAGGCGGCGGCCGAGGCAGCGGCGCGGCAACGGGGCGGCAGGCTGGACGAAGCGCAGCGCCTGCGCATCCGCGCGATGAGCGCGGCCACCGACAACGTCGGCCTGTTCTTCGGCGAGGACATCTTCGTCGCCTTCGGCGCCATCGTGCTGATGCAGACCATCCTGCGCGCCGAAGGCATCGAGGTCGATCCGCTGCACATGGCGCTGTGGGGCATCCCGACGGCCGTCACCGCGTTCGTGGTGCACGCCTGGAACCTGCGCCGGCTGGACGCGCGCCTGCGCCGGGAGATGGCGCGATGATCGTCTCGATCGACCTTTTCTACGTGCTGGTGGGCCTGCTGTTCGCGGCCGTCGCCGTCATGAACCTGCGCGACCGCGCCAATCCGCGCCGCTTCACGACCGCGCTGTTCTGGGGCCTGTACGCCTTGCTGTACCTGGCCGGAGAGCGGCTGCCGGCGGCGGCGGCGGGCGCGCTGATGATCGCGATGGCGCTCGTCGCCGGCTGCAACCTGGTGCGGCCCGGACGCGCCGCGGTGCCGCCGGAAGAGGAGCGGCGCGCCGGCGGCGCGCGCCTGGGCGGCAAGCTGCTGCTGCCGGCGCTGGCGATTCCCGTCGTCACGGTGATCGGTTCCACGCTGCTCAAGGACGCAACGCTCGACCTGCGTCCGCTGCTCGACCCGAAGAACCTGACGCTGGTGAGCATGGGCTGCGGCACCGTGGCCGCGCTGGCGCTGGCCTGCGCGGTCACCCGCGCCACCCCGTGGCAGGGCGTGCGCGAGGCGCGCCGCCTGGTCGACGCGATGGGCTGGGCCGTGGTGCTGCCGCACATGCTGGCGGTGCTGGGCCTGCTGTTCGCCGAGGCGGGCGTGGGCAAGGCGGTCGCCCACGTCGTCACCACGGCGATCCCGCTCGATTCGCCGTTCGTCGCCTGCGCCGCGTTTTGCATCGGCATGGCATTATTTACCGTCGTGATGGGCAACGGCTTCGCGGCCTTCCCCGTGATCGCGGGCGGGATCGGCATTCCGGTGCTGGTCGGCAGCTACCATGCGAATCCGGCCGTGATGGCCGCGATCGGCATGTTCAGCGCCTACTGCGGCACCCTGATGACGCCGATGGCGGCCAATTTCAACGTGGTGCCGGCGGCCTTGCTGGAACTGCCGGACAAGCACGCCGTGATCAAGGCCCAGGTGCCCACCGCCCTGCCGGTGCTCGTCGCGAACATCTTCCTGCTGTACTTCCTGATGCACCACTGATGTACGAATGAGCGAAACATGACGACGACGACCTCCACCAGCGCGGCACCGGCCGCTGCCAAGACCATCCTGCTGACCGGCTTCGAGCCCTTCAACGGCGCAGCCATCAATCCGTCCTGGGAAGCGGCGCGCGCGCTCGACGGCTGGTCCGGGCCGGGCTTCACGGTGGTGGCGCGCCAGCTGCCCTGCGAATTCGGGCGCGTGAACATCGCGCTGCTGGAAGCCGTGGCGGCCGTGCAACCGGACATCGTGATCGCCGTGGGACAGGCCGGCGGCCGTCCCGAGATCTCGGTCGAGCGGGTGGCGATCAACGTCGACGACGCCGCCATCGTGGACAATGCGGGAGCGCAACCGGTCGATACCGCGATCATCGCCGACGGCCCCGCCGCCTATTTCAGCACGCTGCCGATCAAGGCCATCGTGCGCGCGCTGCGCCTGCGCGGCTTCCCGGCCGGCGTCTCGCAGACGGCCGGCACCTTCGTGTGCAACCACGTGTTCTACGGCCTGATGCACCATGCCGCCGGCTCGCCGAGCCTGAAGGCGGGCTTCATCCACGTGCCCTTCCTGCCCGAGCAGGCGGCCGACCGCCCGGAGCGTCCGCCGTCGATGGCATTGAAGGACATCGTCGACGGCCTGCGCATCGCCGTCGAGGTGGCCGTCACGGCCGACGAGGACGTGGCGGAGGCGGGCGGCGCCACGCATTGATGTCGCGGTGCGCGAACGGTGTCGAACGCGTGGACGGGGAACCCGTCCACCCTACGACGGCGTACCGGCTTCGGTAGGGTGGACGGCTGTGCCGTCCACGCGTTCAGCCAGCGGGGAAATCATTCCGCCGCCGGATGCAGGATGTTCAAGAACGCCCTGACCACCGGCGCATCGTCCTGCACCGGATACGTGATGTACAGGTTGGCCGACGGCGCATTGGCGCGGATCGGCAGGAAGCGCACGCCCGGCCAGCCGATGCGGCTGGTGGTCTGCGGCATCAGCGCGACGCCCAGGCCCGCACCCACCATGGCCAGCAGCGTCTGCGGCTCGGCCGCTTCCTGGAAGATGGTGGGCTGGAAGCCGGCGGCCACGCAGCACTGGATCAGGTAGCGCGGCTCGGCCGACTGGTCCAGGTGCAGCGTCAGCATCGGCTCGCCCGCGATGTCGGCCAGGTCGACGGCCTCCCGCTGCGCCAGCGGATGGCGCGCGTTGACGGCCACGCAGAAGCTCTCCTGGAACGCCAGTTCCTGGCGCAGGCTGGCGTGCCGCAGGGCGTCGTCGTCGACGCGCGGCTCGCGCCAGAAACCCACGTCGATCTGCTTGGCGCGCAGCGCGTCCCACTGGTCGTTCGGCCCGAGTTCGTGGATGGTCCAGGTCACGCGCGGATACTGGCTCTGGAACTGTTCCAGCAAGCCCGGGATCGGCCCCCACATCGCCGAGCCCACGATGCCCACGCGCAGCCTTCCGACTTCGCCGCGGTCGATCTGGCGGATGGTGTCGATGGTCATGCGCATGCGGCCCAGCAGGTCGGCCGCCTCGTGCATCAAGGCCTTGCCGGCCACCGTCAGCTCGAAGCTGCGCGTGGTGCGCGCGAACAGGCGCACCCCGAGTTCGCTCTCCAGCTTCATGATCTGCTGCGACAGCGGCGGCTGCGAGATGTGCAGGCGCTCGGCGGCGCGGCTGAAACTTTTTTCTTCGGCCACCGCCAGGAAGTATTTCAACTGCTTCAGGTCGATCGACATGGGCGTATTCGCGCGTGGTTGCGTCGTGTCTTTATTCGTGGGCCGTCTTGCCCAGCGCGACGGCCAGGCGCGCGCCGACGAGGGCGTTGTGCTTGACGAGGGCGATGTTCGTCGCCAGGCTGCGTCCGCCCGTCAGTTCCTTGATGCGCGCCAGCAGGAAGGGCGTGACGGCCTTGCCCTTGACGCCCTGTTCGTCCGCCTCGCGCAGCGCCTGGGCGATGATGCCGTCGATCTCGTCGTTTTGCATGGCGTGCGCTTCCGGCACCGGATTGCTGACCACCACGCCGCCGTCCAGGCCGAGCAGCCACTTGGCGCGGATGAAGCGCGCCTGGTCTTCCGGGCTGTCGAGCTGGAAGTCGGCGTTGAAGCCGCTCTCGCGCGTGAAGAAGGCGGGGAAGCCCGGCTGGCCCACGCTGACGACCGGCACGCCGTGCGTTTCCAGGTATTCCAGCGTCAGGCCGATGTCGAGGATCGACTTCACGCCGGCGCACACGACGGCCACACTGGTCTGCGCCAGTTCCTGCAGGTCGGCCGAGATGTCGAAGCTGGTCTCGGCGCCGCGGTGCACGCCGCCGATGCCGCCCGTGACGAACACCTCGATGCCGGCCAGCCGCGCGCAGATCATGGTGGCGGCGACGGTGGTGGCGCCCAGCTTTTTCGTCGCGAGCACATAGGCCAGGTCGCGCCGGCTGACTTTCAGCGCATCCTTCGACTGGCCCAGCAGCTCCAGCTGTTCGTTCGACAGGCCGACGCAGATCTTGCCGTCGATGAGGGCGATGGTGGCCGGCACCGCGCCCGCGTCGCGGATCACCTGCTCGACCTCGCGCGCGGTCTGCACGTTCTGCGGATACGGCATACCGTGCGAGATGATGGTCGACTCGAGGGCGACGACGGGCTTGCCGGCGGCGCGCGCGGCCTGCACTTCGGGGGAGAATTGGAGGTAGGCTTGCATGGATCAGTCCTGTTCGTTGAATGGCGTATCTTGCGGTTCGAGGTCGGCAAGGCTGGAGGGCGTCAGTGCCGGGTGTACGGTGTCCGGCGTGGCGAGCGTCAGCGCCGACAATTGCAGGCCGCGGCGGCAGGCCAGCACCAGGT
Source organism: Massilia sp. YIM B02763 (assembly GCF_030412015.1). GTDB lineage: Bacteria > Pseudomonadota > Gammaproteobacteria > Burkholderiales > Burkholderiaceae_D > Telluria. Next base: position 191,687 of record NZ_JASNRD010000005.1, read on the forward strand.
CGTCGTCTCCCTGTACCAGCGACCAGCACACGCCGGCCGCGAAGGCGTCGCCGGCGCCCGTGACGTCGACCACGTCGGCCGGCGGCGCCTGCAGGCGCTCGATGGCGCCGCCGGTGGCGCCGCCCGTGGTGCCGCCCGTGGTGCCGCCCGTGGTGGTGCCGGTCGTGACCAGCACGCCCTGCGCGCCGCGCGTGACGACCAGGTCGCGCACGCCCTGGGCCTGCACCTCGCGCATGGCGGCTTCCAGCGCGGCGTCGCCGTCGAGCGGACGGCCCACGCGCGCGGCCAGTTCGCCGGCGTTCAGGATCAACAGGCGCACGCCGGACAGGTCCTGCGGCAGGCGCGCCATCTTGGGTTCGGACACGGCGACCAGCACCAGCGGCACCTCCGCGCGGCGCGCCTGCGCGACGAGCGCCTCGACGGTGTCGAGCGGCAGGTTCAGGTCGGCGACGAGCAGCGCGGCCGCCGCGATCCGGGCCTGGCGCGCGGCCACGAAGGCGGGGTCGATGCGGTCGTACAGCGCCATGTCGGCCAGTGCGACGACCATCTCGCCGTTCTGGTCCAGTAGCGCCGTGTAGGTGCCGCTCGAGATGTTCTCCAGGCGCAGCGCGCCGCGCGTGTCGATGCCCAGCGTCTCCGCATGGGCGAGCAGGGCGGCGCCCGCGCTGTCGCCGCCGATCGCCGTCAACAGCGCCGCCGGGGTGCCCAGGCGCGCCAGGTTCTCGGCGATGTTGCGCGCCACGCCGCCGAACGATTCGGTCTGGGTGGCCGGGTTCGAGGTGCCCATGGCGAGCAGCGCGTGCGAGCGCAGCTTGCGGTCCAGGTTGGCGGCGCCGATGCAGACGACGGGCCGGCGGTCCGGCAGCACATAGGCGCGGCCGAGCAGCTTGCGCTCGCGGATCAGGCCGGCGATATGGCCGGCCACGGCCGAGCGCGACAAGCCCAGCTGGTTCGCCAGGTCCTGCTGCGCAATGAACGGATTCGACCGTATCAAGTCGAGCAATTGTTGTTTTTTAGAGTATTCGCTCACGTGGGGAACCGCGTTAAACTTTTGTTTTTAATGTTAGACAATTGTCTGAATAGCGTCAACGCTGGGGCAAACGGGTAATTTATATCTTTCAAGTATAAATCGTCCAGAAAAATGGTATTTGCCATACCAATCCGCGATAATGCATAGTTCGGCAATTCCCCCAAATCCATTGACGACCATGCGCCGGAACCCACTGTTCCGGCCGGCATACCACATCCTCGACCCATTGCGACCATGACCACTCACCAGTTCAGCAACACCCCCTTCGAAGCCGCCGACGTCATCCGTGCCCGCAAGCCGGGCTTCACGCCGCGCGTGGCCCTGATCCTCGGTTCCGGCCTCGGCGTGCTGGCCGAGCAGATGACGGACGCCGTCTCGATCAGCTATGCCGACCTGCCGGGCTTCCCGATCAGCACCGTGCACGGCCACGCCGGCGAACTGGTGCTGGGCATGCTGGCCGGCGTGCCGGTCGTGTGCATGAAGGGCCGCGGCCACTTCTACGAAGGCTACGGCCCGGGCGTGATGACCTCCGCCGTGCGCACCTTCAAATTGATCGGCTGCGAACTGCTGTTCGTCACCAATGCCGCCGGCTCGCTGCGTCCGGAAGTGGATGCGGGCAGCGTCGTCGTCCTGAACGACCACATCAACCTGCTGCCGGGCAGCCCGATGGCCGGCCCGAACGACGAGCGTTTCGGCCCGCGCTTCTTCAGCATGGCCAATGCCTACGACGCCGACATGCGCGCGCTGGTCAAGGCGACCGCCGAAGAGAAGGGCATCACGCTGGCCGAAGGCGTGTACCTGGCCTGCCCGGGCCCGAACTTCGAGACCGCCGCCGAAATCCGCGCGTTCAAGGCGCTGGGCGCCGACGTGGTGGGCATGTCGGTGGTGCCGGAAGTGATCGCCGCGCGCCACTGCGGCCTGAAGGTGGCCGGCCTTTCCGCCATCACCAACCTGGCCGAGGGCCTGACGCCGTTCCCGCTGTCGCACGAGCAGACGCTGAAGTACGCGGCCATCGCGGCCAAGGACATGGTGGCGCTGATCCATGGCTTCATCGAGCGACTGGGCAAGACCGCAACCGCTGCTTAACCTCAGCCGCTGCTTAAACTAACCGTCGTTCCCGCGAAGGCGGGAACCCATGCCGAGTCTCGGAAAACGTCAGCTGATTATTCACTGTCACGATTGCCGGAACCTCAGCATGGATCCCCGCCTTCGCGGGGATGACGTGCTAACTGACGAGTACAAAAACATGTCACGCGCATTCATCCTCCTGCTTGACTCCTTCGGCCTCGGCGCCTTGCCCGACGCGGAGAAATACGGCGACGCAGGCGCCAACACCCTCGGCCACATCGCCAAGTGGGCCGCGGACGCAGGCAAGCCGATGTCCTTGCCGCACCTGGAACAAATCGGCCTGGGCGCGGCGGCGCACAAGGCCAGCGGCGCCTGGCCGGCCGGCTTCGACCGGCGCGACGGCTTCACCGGCGCCTGGGGCGTCGCGCGCGAGCAGTCGACCGGCAAGGACACGCAGAGCGGCCACTGGGAAATCGCCGGCGTGCCCGTGCTGTTCGACTGGGGCTACTTCCCCAAGACCGTGCCGACCTTCCCGCAAGAGCTGACCGACAAGCTGCAGGAGTTGACCGGCGTGCCGGGCTGGCTGGGCAACTGCCATGCATCGGGCACGACGATCATTACGGAACTCGGCGACGAGCACGTCGCCACCGGCAAGCCGATCATCTATACCTCGGCCGACTCGGTGATGCAGATCGCCGCGCACGAGGAACACTTCGGCCTGGAACGCCTGTACCAGGTGTGCGAAGCCGCGTATGAACTGGTCAAGCCCTACAACATCGGCCGCGTGATCGCGCGTCCGTTTACCGGCGAAGCCGGAGTTTACAAGCGTACCGGCAACCGCCACGACTACGCCGTGCCGCCGATCGCGCCCACGCTGCTGGACCACGTCAAGGACGCCGGCGGCGAGGTCATCGCGCTGGGCAAGATCAGCGACATCTTCGCGGGGCAGGGCGTCACGCGCCTGGTCAAGGGCGCCGACAACATGGCGCTGTTCGACCGCTTGCTGGAAGTGGCTGACGAGGCGGGCGACAAGTCCCTCACCTTCGTGAACTTCGTCGACTTCGACATGCACTTCGGCCACCGCCGCGACGTCGCGGGCTACTCGAACGCCCTGCACGAGCTGGACGCGCGCCTGCCGGACTTCCTGGCCAAGCTGAAGGAGGGCGACCTGGTGGTCGTCACGGCCGACCACGGCTGCGACCCGACCTGGCCCGGTTCCGACCACACGCGCGAACACATCCCCGTGCTGTTCTTCGGCCCCGCCGCCCCGACACGCGAGCTGCCCGTGTCCGACACGTTCTCCGACATCGGCGCCACGCTTGCCAAGCACCTCGGCGTCAAACCCCTTGCTAACGGAACTGCCTTGCTATGAGCCAGCCTATCGATTTCAAACGTAACACGGCCGTCGGCCTCGACCTGGGCTGGATCAACCACCTGAAGGTCAACCGCAACGCCGCCGACCGCCGCGCCGCCAGCCTGGCGAACCGCCGCACCGTCAAGAAGGACTACCAGGCGGCCTGGCTGGTCAAGGCGATCCAGTGCATCGACCTGACCACGCTGTCCGGCGACGATACCCCGGGCCGCGTCGAGCGCCTGTGCCGCAAGGCGATGCGCCCGCTGCGCGCCGACCTGATGGACGCGCTGGGCCTGGAGAACCTGACCACGGGCGCCGTCTGCGTGTACCACGAGATGATCCAGCCGGCCGTGCAGGTGCTGCAGGGCCGCCTGCCGATCGCCGCCGTGTCGACCGCGTTCCCGGCGGGTCTCTCCAGCATGGAAACCAAGCTGCGCGAGATCGAACTGTCGGTGGCCGCCGGCGCCACCGAGATCGACATCGTCATCACCCGCCAGCACGTCCTGACGGGCAACTGGCAGGCGCTGTACGACGAGATGGTCGCCTACCGCCAGGCTTGCGGCGACGCCCACGTGAAGGCGATCCTCGCGACCGGCGACCTGGTCACGCTGGAAAACGTGGCCAAGGCTTCGTGGGTCTGCATGATGGCGGGCGCCGATTTCATCAAGACCTCGACGGGCAAGGAAGGCGTGAACGCGACCATCCCCGTCTCGCTGGTGATGGTGCGCGCGATCCGCGAGTACTACGAAAAGACCGGTTTCATGGTCGGCTACAAGCCGGCCGGCGGCGTCTCCACCGCGAAGTCGGCGCTGCAGTACCTGACCGTGATGAAGGAAGAGCTGGGCAACGAATGGCTGCAGCCGCACCTGTTCCGCATCGGCGCCTCGAGCCTGCTGACCGACATCGAGCGCCAGCTCGAGCACCACGTCACGGGCTTCTACTCGGCCGCCCACCGCCACGCGCAACCTTGAACACGCAGACCACCGGAAACGTCATGCCAACGATTAAAGAGATTCTTCAGACTATGGATTACGGCCCCGCACCCGAAAGCACCAAGGAAGCGCAAGCGTGGCTGGAAGGGCGCGGCCGCCGTTTCGGCCTGTTCATCGACAACAAGTGGACCGAGCCGGGCGAGACCTTCGGCACCTTCAATCCGGCCGACGGCAGCGAGCTGGCGCAGGTCACCCAGGCCACCGAGGCCGACGTGCAGCTGGCCGTGGAAGCGGCGCGCCGCGCGCACCCGGCCTGGGTCGCCATGGGCGGCCACGGCCGCGCCACCGTGCTGTACACGCTGGCCCGCCTGCTGCAGAAGCATGCGCGCCTGTTCGCCGTGCTCGAGACGCTGGACAACGGCAAGACCATCCGCGAAACCCGCGACGCCGACCTGCCGCTGGCCGCGCGCCACTTCTACCACCACGCCGGCTGGGCCCAGCTGCAGTCGGAAGAATTCGCCGACTACCGCGCCGTGGGCGTGGTCGGCCAGATCGTGCCGTGGAACTTCCCGCTGCTGATGCTGGCATGGAAGGTCGCGCCCGCGCTGGCCGCCGGCAATACCATCGTGTTCAAGCCGGCCGAGTACACCTCGCTCACCGCGCTGCTGTTCGCCGAGATCTGCCAGATGGCCGGCGTGCCGGCGGGCGTGGTCAACGTCGTCACCGGCGACGGCCGCGTGGGCGAAGCCATCGTCAACCATCCGGACATCAACAAGCTCGCGTTCACCGGCTCGACCGAAGTGGGCCGCATCATCCGCAAAGCGACCGCCGGCAGCGGCAAGAAGCTGTCTTTGGAACTGGGCGGCAAGTCGCCGTTCATCGTGTTCGACGACGCGGATCTCGATGCCGCCGTCGAGGGCCTCGTGGACTCGATCTGGTTCAACCAGGGCCAGGTCTGCTGCGCCGGTTCGCGCCTGCTGGTGCAGGAATCCGTGTACGACCGCTTCATCGCCAAGGTCAAGGCGCGCATGCAGAACCTGCGCGTCGGTTCGCCGCTGGACAAGTCGACCGACATTGGCGCCCTCGTCGATCCGGTCCAGCAGCAGCGCATCCACGGCCTGGTCGAATCGGCCCGCGCGGAAGGCTGCGAGGTCTGGCAGCCGGCCTGCGCGGCCCCGGCCGAGGGTTCCTGGTACCTGCCCACGCTGATCACCGGCGCCTCGACCACGGCGACCGTGAGCCAGACCGAGATCTTCGGCCCCGTGCTGGTGGCGATGAGCTTCCGCACCCCGGGCGAGGCCGTGCAGCTGGCCAACAATACCGTCTATGGCCTGGCAGCCTGCGTCTGGACCGAATCGATCAGCCTGGCGCTGGACGTGGTCCCGCAGATCAAGGCCGGCGTCGTGTGGATCAACACGGCCAACCAGTTCGATGCCGCATGCGGCTTCGGCGGCTACAAGGAATCGGGCTTCGGCCGCGAAGGCGGCAAGGAGGGCATGTACGAGTACCTGACCCCGCGTTCGGAAGATGCGCGCCCGAACCTGCCGCAGGCGGTCGCGAAGGCCAAGGCCAACGCCAAGCCGGCGCAGGAAGCCAATCCGTTCCAGATCGACCGCACCGCCAAGCTGTACATCGGCGGCAAGCAGGCGCGCCCGGACAGCGGCTACAGCCGCGCGATCCACGGCGCCGGCGGCGAGTTCCTGGCCGACATCGGCGAAGGCAGCCGCAAGGACATCCGCAACGCCGTCGAAGCGGCGCACAAGGCGTCCGGCTGGGCCAAGGCCACGGCGCACAACCGCGCCCAGGTGCTGTACTACATCGCCGAGAACCTGGCCGTGCGCGCCGACGAATTCGCCGCGCGCATCGCCAAGCAGACCGGTTCGAAGGATGCCGAAAAAGAAGTGCAGGCATCGATCGAGCGCCTGTTCTACTGGGCCGCGTGGGCCGACAAGTACGACGGCCAGGCCCACCAGCCGCCGATGCACGGCATCACCGTGGCGCTGAACGAACCGGTCGGCGTGATCGGCATCGTGTGCCCGAACGAGAACCCGCTGCTGGGCTTCGTCTCGCTGGTGGCGCCGGCGCTGGCGCTGGGCAACCGCGTCGTGGCCGTGCCGTCGGAAGCGCATCCGCTGTCCGCGCTGGACCTGTACCAGGTGCTGGACACCTCGGACCTGCCGGGCGGCGCGCTGAACATCGTCACCGGCTCGGCCGACGAACTGGCAAGGACGCTGGCCTCGCACTTCGACGTCGACGCCGTGTGGCGCCACGACGGTTCGGAAGCGGGCTGCGCGGAAGTGGAGCGCCTGTCGGCCGAGTCGCTGAAGCGCACCTGGACCGGCGGCGCCAAGGGCCGCAACTGGTTCGATGCCAAGCAGGCTTGCGGGCGCGTGGTGCTGCAGCATGCGAGCCAGGTGAAAAACGTCTGGATTCCGTACGGCGTCTGATTAATCTGTAATATCAATGTAGGGTGGACGGCTTCGCCGTCCACGCGGTGATAGGCCAGGGCTCCGATCTCGAGCACGATCAGGAGGCCGCCAACAATCACCGCGTGGACGGCAGAGCCGTCCACCCTACGGTACTTTTTGAGAGAGCGATTACGCTATGTTTTTACCCCAAGAAATCGTCCGTAAAAAGCGCGACGGCGGCGTGCTGAGCGCCGAAGAGATCCAGTTCTTCGTGCGCGGCATCCCGAACGGCAGCACCACCGAAGGCCAGATCGCCGCGCTGGCGATGGCCGTCTACTTCAACGACATGACCATGGACGAACGCGTCGCCTTCACGCTGGCGATGCGCGATTCCGGCCAGGTCATGGAGTGGAAGTCGCTCGACCTGCCCGGTCCCGTGGTCGACAAGCACTCGACCGGCGGCGTCGGCGACGTCGTCTCGCTGATGCTGGGCCCGATGGTCGCGGCGTGCGGCGGCTTCGTGCCGATGATCTCGGGCCGCGGCCTGGGCCACACGGGCGGCACGCTCGACAAGTTCGACTCGATCCCGGGCTACAGCACCGTGCCCGAACCGGAACTGTTCCGCAAGATCGTGCGTGAAGTGGGCGTCGCCATCATCGGCCAGACCGCCCAGCTGGCGCCCGCCGACAAGCGTTTCTACAGCATCCGCGACACCACGGCGACCGTGGAATCGGTCGCGATGATCACCGGCTCGATCCTGTCGAAGAAGCTGGCCGCGGGCCTGGATGCCCTCGTCATGGACGTCAAGGCCGGCAGCGGCGCCTTCATGCCGACGTATGAAAAGTCCGTGGAGCTGGCCGAGTCCATCGTCCACGTCGGCAACGGCGCGGGCACCCGCACGTCGGCGATCCTGACCGGCATGAACGAGTCGCTGTGCCCGGCCGCCGGCAACGCCGTCGAAGTGCGCGTGGCGATCGACTACCTGACGGGCAAATCGCGCCCCGCGCGCCTGCACGAAGTGACGATGGCGCTGTGCGCCGAGATGCTCGTCATCTCGGGCCTGGCCGCCACCGACGCCGAAGCGCATGCCAAGCTGCAGAAGGCGCTGGATTCGGGCGAAGCGGCGGAACGCTTCGCGCGCATGGTGACGGCGCTGGGCGGCCCGGCCGACCTGATGGACAAGCCGGACGCCTACCTGGAGCAGGCGCCCATCGTGGTGCCGGTACCGGCGCTGGAATCCGGCTACGCCTACGCGACCGACTGCCGCGGCCTGGGCCTGGCCGTGGTGGGCCTGGGTGGCGGCCGCACCCGTCCGCAGGATGCGATCGACTTCGCCGTCGGCCTGACGGGCCTGGTCGAACTGGGCACGAAGCTCGACGCGGGCCAGCCGCTGGCGCTCGTGCATGCGCGTACGCAGGATGCGGCCGAGCGCGCCGTGCGCGAAGTGCAGGCGGCCTATCGCATCGCGCAAGAGCAGCCGGCGGCGCAGCCGATGATCTACAAGACCATCCGTCCGTAATGACCACCGTCGCCCCTGCGCAGGCAGGGGCCCAATCCGGCGCAGCCGCTACGCATGCGACATTGGGTCCCTGCCTTCGCAGGGACGACGCTTTTGGGAGTTCCCATGCAATACCAAAAACTCATCGACGAAGCCCGCGAAGCGCGCCTGCTTGCTTATACGCCGTACTCGAACTTCAAGGTCGGCGCCGCCCTGCAATGCAAGGACGGCCGCGTGTTCCGCGGTTGTAACGTGGAGAACGCGTCCTATGGCCTGTGCAACTGCGCCGAACGCACCGCCTTCTTCTCGGCCATCGCCCATGGCTACCAGCCGGGCGACTTCGCGGCGCTGGCCGTGATCGGCGAGACGGATGGCCCCATCGCCCCGTGCGGCGCCTGCCGCCAGGTGATCCTGGAACTGGGCGGCAACGAACTGCCTGTCGTGCTGGCGAACCTGAAGGGCGACGTGACGGAAACGACGGCCGCCGCGCAACTGCCGAACGCCTTCGGCGGCCGCGATCTGGCGAAATAAGCGCCGGCGACACGAGCGGCTGGCGCTGAACCAAAGACCAGGCTTCAGCGCCCTTTAAGTCAGCGGCGGCCAAATCTGCGAAACTTGAAAATATGGATAAGCCCACAACATGATGGGCTATCCCCTGTCATCAGCAAGGAGTAGAACATGAGCCCGCAAGACACGCAGATGTTGCAAGACTTCCTTGACCAGCTGGTCAAGGCCCGTGGCATCCAGAAGGACCAGGAAGCGGATGCGATGATCCAGCGCGCCGTCGCGCAACAGCCGGATGCCGCCTATCTGCTGGTGCAACGCGCATTGCTGGTGGGACAGGCGCTCGACAACGCCAAGGCCCGGATCGCCACGCTGGAAGACCAGCTGCGCCAGGCCCAGTCCGGCCAGCAGGGCGGCAACGGCCGCTTCCTCGATGCCGACGCCTGGGGCAATAGCGGCGCATCGCGTCCGGCCGCGCAGGCCCCGGCCTATACCCGCGCAACCCCGGCACCGGCGCCGTACCAGCCGCAATACGAACCCCAGTATCAGCCGCAATATCAACCGCAGTACCAGCAACCGCAGCGTGGCGGCTTCCTGAGCGGCGGCTTCGGCTCGACCCTCGGCTCGATCGCCACGACGGCCGCCGGCGTGGCCGCGGGCGGCTTCCTGTTCCACGGGCTGGAAAGCATGTTCAACCATAACGAGGGCGGCGGCGGTTCCCAGCACCTGTTGAACAGCGACGACAAGGGCAACAACCTGTTCAGCGACCAGTCGGGCAGCTCGCTGGCCGACCAGGCCGGCGTAGGCGACGTCGACAGCGCCCTGAGCAGCGACAACGGCCGCGGGCAGGGCTTGTTCGACAGCAATGCCGAGAACGGCATCGACGGCGGCGGCTTCTTCGACGGGGATGGGTCGGACGAAGGGCTGTTCAGCTGACGCGTCGTTCCCGCGGAGGGTAAAACAGTCCAGTGGACTGTTTTACCCCATGCCGACTCGCCGAAGTCAGTCTGCTTGAAGCACTCCGGTATGTCCAACGCAAGGAATTCTGTTGCTCAGTATGGGGGGAATAGTGCCGGGGGCACTATTCCCGCTTTCGCGGGAACGACGTGCTAGGAGCGAAACAGCGCCTCCGGATTCCACGGATCGTAGGTCCCCACGTTCCACACATGGCCCTCGGGGTCGCGGCACATGAAACCGCGGCTGCCGAATTCCGTATCGGACGGCTCCTGCAGGATGACGGCGCCGGCATTGCGGGCGCGCTCGCAGACGCGGTCGGCATCGTCCACCTGCAGGTAGACCGTCTGCGTCTCGCGCCCGTCGACCTGGTCCGGCTGCACCAGCACGCGGCCATAGTCGTCGTCCTCGCTCACCGTTCCCAGCATGATCATGCCGCCGCCCAGCGTGAGCTGGGCATGGGCGATGGCGCCGTCGATGCCGGGAACGGCCACCTGGCAGGCGAAGCCGAAGACCTCGCCGAGCCAGTCGATGGCGGCGGGGGTGTCGCGGTAGCGCAGGCAGGGGATGGCGATCGATGGCATGGCGACTCTCCTTGAAGGCGATACCCCATGCTACCAGCCTTGCATGAGGATTCACATCTGCTGGAACAGATAGGTGTGATTGCGGCTCACCTCGACCTCGCCCGCATGGTTGCGCAGGCGCAGCATGTGGCGTCCGCGCGCATCGCGCACGACCTCGCTGATGGCATCCACGCGTACCAGCGTCGAGCGGTGCACGCGCCAGAATTCGTCCGGATCCAGTTCGTCCAGTAATTCCTTCAACGTCTTGCGGATCAGAAATTCGCCGCCGGCCGTCTGCACCCGCGTGTATTTTTCGTCGGACTGGAAGTACAGCACCTCGCGCGTGCTGATCATGCGCAGGCTCGTTCCCACCTGGGCCTGGATCCAGCGCAGGTAGTTCGGGCGGGACGGCTTGCCCTGGTGTTCCAGCAGCGTCGTCAGGCGGGCCAGCTGCTGGCCGATGTCCTGCGGCGCCGGGGCATCGCCGGCGCGGGCCTGCAGGCGCTTCCTGATGCGCGCGCAGGTGGTGGCCATGCGCTCGGGCGACACCGGCTTGAGCAGGTAGTCGAGCGCGCCCTGTTCGAAGGCGTCCAGCGCGTACTGGTCGTAGGCCGTGGCGAACACGATGTGCGAGCGCGCGTACAGGCGCTTGGCCGCCTCGATGCCGGACAGGCCGGGCATGCGGATGTCCAGGAAGGCGATGTCGGGCCCGTGCAGCTCGCCCAGTTCGACGGCCTCGACGCCGTTGGCCGCCTCCGCCACGATGGACAGTTCCGGCCACGCGGCGGCCAGGCGCGCGCGCAGCAGGTCGCGCATCGGGGCTTCGTCGTCGGCGATCAGCGCCGTCACGGCTCGCTTGTTCATGCCTTGCTCATTCATGCGGCTTCATCCTCCATCATCTTGTACGGAAGCCGGATCGTGGCGCAGGCGCCGCCGCCTTCCGGCATCGAGATCGCGAGCTCGGCCTGCTCGCCGTACAGCAGCTGCAGGCGCTCGCGGATGTTCGCCAGGCCCACGCCGTCGTCCGCATGCGGATCGATGCCCACGCCGTCGTCGCACACCTCGACCTGCAGCGTGCTGCCCGCCACGCCGGCGCGCACGACGACGGTGCCGCCGGCGATCTTCGGTTCCAGCCCGTGCTTGATGGCGTTCTCGATCAGCGTCTGCAGCATCATGGGCGGGAAGGGCGCGCTGCATAAAAAGTCCGGCACCTCGAAGCGCACCTGCAGCCTTTCCTTCATCCTGGCCTGCATGATCGCGAGGTAGGCGCGCGACAGTTCGACCTGCTTGCCGAGCGTGGCGCCGCCGCGCGCGCGCATCTGCGGCAGCGTGGAGCGCAGGTATTCGATCAGGTGGGCGTGCACGCGCGCCGCCTCGCGCTGGTCGGTCTCGATCAGCTGGCCGATCAGGGCCAGCGTGTTGAACAGGAAGTGCGGTTCGACCTGGGCCTGCAGCGCGGCCATCTGCGCTTCCATCAGGCGCCGTTCCAGCGTGGCGACGTTGGCCTGCAGCGTGGCGTCGCGCGCCGCCAGCTCGGCCTTTCTCTTTCCGCCGGCCAGCACCTTCACGCCGAAGGACACGAACATGTACCAGAACGCGGGCTCCGGCGTGTTCACGATGATGAAGAACGCCCACGCCAGGAACCAGGTCAGCAGCAACTGGCGCCACTCGACGACGGCGAGCCAGTCGAAGAAGCGCCACCACAGCTTGCTCGCCTCGTTCACGGCATCGCGCACGAAGTCGAGCGTGCGATTGATCTGGCTGGCGCGCATCGTCTCTGGCCCTCGCTGCTTGCTTATTGTTTTCCGTAGGGGGCGTCGGCCTGCTCGCGCATGGTGCGGCGGCGGTCGATGACGAAGGCGCCCGCCACCAGCTTGACGAGCATGAACAGGACGAACAGGAACAGTGCCAGCGGCAGGATGCTGATCAGGAGCGCCAGGCCGAGGCAGCAGGCAAGCATGGCGGGCCAGGGCATGGCGACGATGGCGTCGAGGGCGCGGCGGCAGGCGCGCACGATGTCGCGGGCGACGTCTTCCATGGTGGCGGCGAATTCGCGGAATGTGGTGTGGCGCATGGGATGCTCCCGGTGGCGTGGCGATGGTTTCACTATACGGCCGGCGCCCGCAGCCTTCCAGTGGCGGCCGACGAACCGTCGAAAACGCGGCATGAGCGGTCGTGCCGACCGACGGATGGTATGCATGGCAAATGTGCGGCCGACCATCGACGGCATGCCCTTGACCGGCTTCGACCGGGAGGGGCGTGTGCTTCTTTCCGCTTCTTTCCGCCTCTTGCCGCTTCTTTCCGCTTCTTGCGTTTCGATCCGCTCCTGCACCCGCGATCCCGGCGACGCCATGTCGACGATGCGGCGATCGGCATTTCTTTCGACAGGGGCATGACGGAATTCCCGGTCGACTACGCGGGAATTCACCGTATCGAGACGGGAATTTGAGCAATTTGGGAAAACGCCGCAGGTCCTCCTCCTTGTGGCCAATTGCCTGCCGTTGGGACCGCGCCGTATGATTTTTTTTATCTGGAAGCATTTCGCGGGATGGTCCAAGGACCCGGCCGCCGATCCGACCCGGTGGGGCGGCGGTGCCGGCCCGCGAAGTCGACCAGCTGCGCTCGGCGACCGTCGAGCGAAACCTGTGTAACAAGAGGAACGAGCATGATCGTGGAACAGATCGACGAGGATGGCGGGGCCGGCGAGCAAGGGCGCGTCGATGCCATCGTCGCCCGGGGTCCGCGCGGCGCCTTCGCCGTGGCGGGGGCAGGCGTGGCGGTGGTGGTGGCGCTATGGGTGGTTTTCTACGTCCTGGTGTTCGTCGCCAGGGAAGGAGCCTGACATGGACACGCTGGATCGGAACGCCCATGGAGGCGCCGACGTCGCCGCCGCGGCGGAGGCGCGCTGGGGCGTCGTGGTGGCTGTCATCGTGCTGTTCCTGGTCGGGATGATGGGCTACATGAGCCTGCACTGGGCGGCGACGCCGCCCGTGCGCACGGAAACCATCGACCCGTCCACGCTGCACATCGCCGGCGAATTCGTCGAGTCCCGCCTCGGCACGGTGGCCGAGGCGGACGGCTCGGCCACCGTGCGGGTGCTGGCCAACCAGTATTCGTTCACGCCGCAATGCATCGTGGTCCCGGCCGGCATGCCGGTGCAGATCCGCGGCACGGCGGCCGACGTCGTGCACGGCTTCTCGGTCAGCGGCACCAACGTCAACGTCATGCTGGTGCCGGGCTACATCACGAATTTTCGCACCCGCTTCGAGAAGACGGGCGACCACCTGATGCCGTGCCACGAGTTCTGCGGCACCGGCCACGCCGCCATGTGGGCGCACGTGAAGGTGATCGACAGGGACGAATTCATGCGCCGTGCGCGCGAGCAGGATGGAAAGGGGATGAGCTGTGTTCAGTAACGATACCAAGCGGCTGGTGCTGGGCCATTTCTGGTTCGCCTTCGCCGCGTTCTTCGCCGCGCTGCTGCTGGGCGAATGGCAGATGTACATCCGCAGCCCGCTGGCGGCGTGGATCCGCCAGCCCGAGCTGTACTACCGCTCGGTGACGGCGCACGGGTCCGTGATGGGCTACGTGTTCCCGACCCTCGTGGCGATGGGCTTCGGCTATGCCATCGTCGAGCTGTCGCTCAAGCAGGCGCTGGTCGGCCGGCGCTGGGCCTGGACCGGGCTGGCACTGGTGATCGCCGGCACCATCACGGCGCTGGGGCCCGTGTCCGCCGGCCTGGCCTCGGTGCTGTACACCTTCTATCCGCCGCTGATCGGCCACCCGGCCTACTACATCGGCGTGGTGCTGGTGGTGGTCGGGTCGTGGATCTGGGTCGCGCTGATGGCCGTGAACCTGCGCGTCTGGCGCAAGGCGCATCCGGGCGAGAACGTGCCGCTGCCCATGTTCGCCAACCTGGCCGGCGCCTACCTGTGGGCCTGGACCTCGCTCGGCGCGGCCATCGAGATCCTGTTCCTGATCCTGCCGGTGGCGCTGGGCTTCAAGTCCACCATCGACGCCGGCCTGTCGCGCGTGTTCTTTTCCTGGACCCTGCACGCGATCGTGTACTTCTGGCTGATGCCCGCCTACATCGCGTTCTACACGCTGGTGCCGCGCGCCATCGGCGGCCGCCTGTACAGCGACACGATGGGACGCATCTCCTTCGTCCTGTTCCTCGTGTTCTCGATGCCGATCGGGATCCACCACCTGTTCCAGGACCCGCAGGTGGGCTCCGGCGTCAAGTTCCTGCACGCCGTATTCACCGGCATGGTCTCGGTACCGACCTTCCTGACCGTGTTCACGATCGTCGCCTCCGTCGAGATCGCGGGACGGCTGCGCGGCGGCACCGGCCTGCTGGGCTGGGTCAAGGCGCTGCCCTGGCATAACCCGATGATGCTGGCGGCGGCATTTTCCTTCATCCTGCTGGGCTTCGGCGGCGCGGGCGGCCTGATCAACATGAGCTACCAGCTCGACTTCGCCGTCCACAACACCCAGTGGATCACGGGCCACTTCCACCTGATCTTCGGCGGCGCCATCGTGATCATGTACTTCGTCCTGGCCTATGACCTGTGGCCGCACCTGACCGGCCGCGCGCTGGTGCAGGGACGGATGATGAAGGCGCAGCTGTGGCTGTGGTTCGCCGGCATGATCGTGCTGACCTTCCCCTGGCACGTGGTCGGCGTCATGGGCATGCCGCGCCGCATGGCTTATTTCGACTACAGCAACCCCGAGCTGGCGGCGCAAGCGATCGGCGTGGTCATCACCTTCTGCGGCGGCCTGCTGCTGGTGGCGTCCGGCCTGCTGTTCCTGCTGGTGCTGCTGCGCGGCCACCGCAGCGCGGTGGTCGAATTGCCCGAGTTCCGCTTCGCCCAGCCGGTGCACGCGACCGGGCGCCTGCCCGTGGCCCTCAACGGCTATGCGCTGTGGCTGGTGCTGATGATCGGCGTGTCGGTCCTCAACTACGGCTACCCGATCGCGCAGCTGCTGGCACTCAAGGAAACGTCGGTGCCGGCCGTGCCGGTGGGAGGCGCGCCATGAACGAACGCCTGTTCTCGCTGAAAAACCGCTGGTTCACCATCAGCGTCGGCGCGGTCGTCCTGATCGCCGTGCTGTCGATCGCCGTCGGTTTCGTCTGGGTGCCGCGCGTGCATGGCGGCGCCACCGTCGATTCGCTGTGGGATGCGATCTGCAGCGCCGCCGGCGCCCCGGCGCGCTACCGCAACGCCACGCCGCAGGGCGACAAGGCGCTCCCGCCGAGCGACGTCATCGTCAACAGCGCGATGATGGGACCGCCGGACCCGGGGGCGGTGCGCCGCGGCAGCACGCTGGCCCAGCAATGCAGCATGTGCCACGATGCGCGCGGCACGGCCGCGGCGGGCATCGACGCGCCGCACCTGGCCGGCGAGCCGGCCTCGTCGACCTACAAGCAGCTGCGCGACTTCAAGGCGGGCCACCGCACGAACCCGATCATGCAGGCGATGGCGGCCAACCTGGGCGAGCAGGACATGCGCGACCTGGCCGCCTACTACGCGGCGCAGCCGCCCGCCACGCAGGCCGCCCGGCCGGGCGCGCGCCCGGACGTGCCGCGGCTCGTCAGCAACGGCGCGCCGATCCGCAACATCGGCGCCTGCGCGACCTGCCACGGCCCGGGCGTGGGCCGTGCCGCCACCCCGGTGCTGGATGGCCTGTCCGAGACCTACCTGCGCGCGCAGCTGACGGCATTCCGCGCCGGCACCCGCGCCAACGACATCAACCGCCAGATGCGCAATGCCGCCCATGGCCTGACGGACGCCGAGATCGCGCTGTTGGCGCGCTATTACGCCAGCCGCTAGCGTCATCGATCGTCGCCCCGGCGCAGGCCGGGGTCCAAGTTTCGTTGCTCCGTCGGCGCGAAACATCGGGCCCCGGCCTGCGCCGGGGCGACGATCGTTTACCTTTCATTCCGCCCATTCTGCATTTCGTCGCAAACCGGCCCGCTTCACAGGATGCGTGCTTCATAGTATTTTCAGCAAGGCCGTATCGGCCATGCCTGACGCACACTCCCATCCACTTTCGTTGCGAGGTCCGCATGCTACGTACCACCCTGGTCGCATTGTCCGCAGTCGCTTTCGTCCCGTCCGTGCACGCACAGTCCGCGCAGGCGGCGGCCGCCCCCGTGCCGCTGATCGAGCGCGCCAAGCTGTTCGGCAATCCCAGCAAGATCGCCGCCGCCATCAGCCCCGACGGCCGCTGGCTATCGTGGATCGCCCCGCGCGACGGCGTGCTCAACGTCTGGGTGGCGCCGATCGACAAGCCCGACCAGGCCAGGGCGCTGACGGCGGAAAAGACGCGTCCGATCCGCAGCGTGTTCTGGGCGCCGGATTCGAAGTCGCTGCTGTTCGTGAACGACAAGGGCGGCGACGAGAACTTCCTGC
Organism: Massilia sp. YIM B02763; assembly: GCF_030412015.1. Lineage (GTDB taxonomy): Bacteria > Pseudomonadota > Gammaproteobacteria > Burkholderiales > Burkholderiaceae_D > Telluria. The sequence goes on from NZ_JASNRD010000005.1 coordinate 208,411, forward strand.
TGTACGGCGTCGACGTCGCCAGCGGCAGGCAGAAGGTGCTCACGCCGTTCGAGAAGACCCGGGTGCAGGTGGTGAACATCAGCCGCCACGTCAAGGACCGCATCCTCATCGGCGTGAACAACCGCGATCCGCGCTGGCACGACGTCTACAGCCTCGACCTCGCCAGCGGCAAGCTGGCGCTGGTCCACAAGAACACGGGCGACTACGCCGGCTTCGTCGCCGACGAGCAGCTGGTGCTGCGCCTGGCCGTCAAGAGCCGCCCCGACGGCGGCAGCGATTACTTCCGCGTCGTGAAGGACAAGGTCGAAGAGAAGCCGGTGGCCCAGGTCGACCTGGACGATGCGCTGACCACGTCGCCGCTGGGATTCACGACGGACGGCAAGACCTTGTACTGGAACGATTCGCGCGGGCGCGACACGGCCGCCCTGGTGGCGCAGGACGTCGCCGGCGGCACGTCCAGGGTGGTGGCCCAGGATGCCCGCGCGGACATCGCCTCCGGCCTGTTCGACGTGCGCACGGGACAGGTGCAAGCCTACGAGGTCGACTTCCTCAAGCACGAATACGTCGCGCTGGACAAGGACGTGAAGGCCGACCTGGACCACCTGAAACGGGAGATGAAGGGCGACTTCCAGGTGCGCTCGCGCACGGATGCGGACGACAAGTGGATCGTCGACCTCGACCCCGTCTCCGCGCCGCCCTCGACCTGGCTGTACGAGCGCAAGGGCAAGCGCCTGACCAGGCTGTTCACGGCCCGTCCGGAACTGGAAGGCGCGCCGCTGGTGCCGATGTTCCCGCAGGAGATCAAGGCCCGCGACGGCCTGAACCTGGTGTCCTACCTGTCGCTGCCGAAGTCCGCCGATCCCACCGGCAGCGGCAAGGCCGCGCGGCCCGTGCCGATGGTGCTGCTGGTGCACGGCGGACCCTGGGCGCGCGACACCTACGGCTACCGCGGCTACCACCAGTGGCTGGCCAACCGCGGCTATGCGGTGCTGTCCGTGAACTACCGCGGCTCGACCGGCTTCGGCAAGGGCTTCATCTCGAAGGCCGACCTGCAATGGGGGCGCAAGATGCACGACGACCTGGTCGACGCCGTCGAGTGGGCCGTCAAGAGCGGCGTGACCACGCGCGACAAGGTCGCCATCATGGGCGGTTCCTACGGCGGCTACGCCACGCTGGCGGGCCTGACCTTCACGCCCACGACCTTCGCCTGCGGCGTGGACATCGTCGGCCCCTCGAACCTGTTCACGCTGCTGCAGACGATCCCGCCGTACTGGGAATCGGGCAAGCAGCAGTTTTATAAACGCATGGGCGACCCGACCACCGAGGAAGGCCGCGCGCTGCTGAAGGAACGTTCGCCGCTGAACTTTGCCGACCGCATCCAGCGCCCGCTGCTGATCGGCCAGGGCGCGAACGACCCGCGCGTGAACGTGCGCGAATCGGACCAGATCGTGGCGGCGATGAAGGAGAAGAACATCCCCGTCACCTACATCGTGTTCCCGGACGAGGGCCACGGCTTCGCCCGTCCCGTCAACAACATCGCCTTCAATGCGGTGGCCGAGAACTTCCTGTCGTCCTGCCTGGGCGGACGGGCGGAGGCGATCGGCACGGCGCTGGCGCCGTCGACGGCGCAGGTGAAGGAAGGGGCGGCCGCGGTGCCGGGCCTGCAGCAGGCCGCGGCGAAGTGAAGCAGGGTGACGGCGGGGACGCGCGCCTCAGGCCGCGTCCCGGTAGCGGCGCAGCAGGCCGTAGTTGACCGTATCGGCCGGCTCGCCGTGCACGATCCAGCGTTCCGGCATATAGCCTTCCTTGCGGAAGCCCAGCTTTTCCAGCACCCGCGCCGATGCGCCGTTGCGCGGGTCGATGTCCGCTTCGACGCGGTTCAGGCCCAGCACGTCGAAGCCGTAGTCGAGCAGGGCGGCCAATGCTTCGCTGACGTAGCCGCGGCCCCAGTGGCGGCTGCCGATCGCGTAGCCCAGTTCGCAGCGCCGGCTCGCCTCGAAGAAGTGGTGCAGCGCGCAGTTGCCGATCAATTCGCCCGTCTCCAGCAGTTCGATGCCGAAGCGCGCTTCGCTGCCGTCGGCATAGGCGGCGCGGATGCGGGCGATGGCGCGCACGGCCTGGTCGATATCCGTCCACGGCTCGCTGCTCCAGTAGCGCGTGACCAGCGGATCGGAAAACACGGCGTAGTGGGCTTGCGTGTCGCGCTCGTCCATCCAGCGCAGCGTCAGGCGCGGCGTGCGCAGTTCGGTCGGGGTCAGGTGGGGCATGGCATCCTCGTTCTCGTCGCTCGGGGCACGCGGCGCGCGCCGCTGCTGTTATCCTGTCAGCCATTATCGCATCACGATTTTGCTGACAGGTAAATCACTCGCCCGGAGGTGCACATGAACGAAGCGAAGCCGGCATCGATGTCCTCATTCTGGATGCCGTTCACGAACAACCGCGACTTCAAGGCGCATCCGCGCCTGCTGGTGTCGGCGCAGGGCATGTACTACAAGGACGTCGACGGCAATGCGATCCTGGACGGCACGGCCGGCCTGTGGTGCGTGCCCTGCGGCCACGCGCAGCCGAAGATCGTCGCGGCCGTCAGCGAGATGGTGGGCCAGCTGGACTTCGCGCCCACCTTCCAGATGGGCCACCCGGCCGCCTTCGACCTGGCCGAGCGCCTGATGGACTACACGGGCCACAAGTTCGGCCACGTGTTCTATACCAATTCCGGTTCCGAGGCCGTGGACACGGCGCTGAAGATCGCGCTGGCCTACCACCGGGCCCGCGGCGAGGGCAGCCGGACCCGGCTGATCGGCCGCGAGCGCGGCTACCACGGCGTGGGCTTCGGCGGCCTGTCGGTCGGCGGCATCGGCCCCAACCGCAAGGCCTTCGGTCCCCTGCTGCCAGGCATCGACCACCTGCCGCACACCCACGACCCGCTCAGGAATGCCTTCGTCCGCGGCGAGCCGGACTTCGGCGTCGAGCTGGCGGACGAGCTGGAACGCCTGGTGGCCCTGCACGACGCGTCCAACATCGCCGCCGTCATCATCGAGCCCGTGTCCGGCTCGACCGGCGTGCTGGTGCCGCCCAAGGGCTACCTCAAGCGCCTGCGCGAACTCTGCACGAAGCACGGCATCCTGCTGATCTTCGACGAGGTCATCACGGGCTTCGGGCGCCTGGGGACGCCGTTCGCGGCCGACTATTTCGACGTCGAGCCGGACCTGATGACGACGGCCAAGGGCATCACCAACGGCACAGTGCCGATGGGCGCCGTGTTCTCGAAGGCCTTCATCCACGACGCGTTCATGGAGGCGCCGCCCGGCATCGAGCTGGCCCACGGCTATACCTATTCCGGCCATCCGCTCGCCTGCGCCGCGTCGCTGGCCACGCTGGACGTGTTCCAGGAACAGGGCATCGTCGAGCACGCACGCGCGCTGCAGCCTTACTGGGAAGATGCCGTGCATGCGCTGCGCGGCCTGCCGCACGTGATCGACATCCGCAGCATCGGCCTGGTGGCCGGCATCGAGCTGGCGCCGATTCCGGGCAAGCCGGGCGCGCGTGCCTTCGCCGCCTTCAAGCAGGCGTTCGCCGACGGCGTGCTCATCCGAGTCACGGGCGACATCATCGCGCTGTCGCCGCCATTGGTGCTCGAGAAGAAGCATATCGACGAACTGTTCGGCAAGCTCGCCGACGTGCTGAAACGGCTGGACTGACAACAAAAGGACAAACATGGAGACGATCGGACACTACATCGGCGGCAAGGCGCATGCCGGCACGGGCGGACGCCAGGCCGACGTGTTCAACCCCGCGCTGGGCGAACCCTGCGCGCGCGTGGCGCTGGCGTCGCGCGCGGACGTGGACGCCGCCGTGGCGGAGGCGGCCGCCGCTTTTCCCGCCTGGGCCGCCACGCCGCCGCTGGCGCGGGCGCGCGTGTTGTTCAACTACCTGCAGCTGTGCCGCCGGCACACGGACGATTTCGCGGCGCTGGTGGTGCGCGAGCACGGCAAGACCTTCGCGGACGCCGAGGGCGAAGTGGCGCGCGGCATCGAAGTCGTCGAGTTTGCCGTCGGCATCCCGCAACTGCTCAAGGGCGAGTTTACGGACCAGGTCGCGCGCGGCATCGATGCCTGGTCGATGCGCCAGCCGCTGGGCGTGGTGGCCGGCATCACACCGTTCAATTTCCCCGTGATGGTGCCGATGTGGATGTTTCCTGTCGCAATCGCCTGCGGCAATACCTTCGTGCTGAAGCCGTCGGAGCGTGATCCCTCTCCCGCGCTGCTGCACGCCCATCTGTTGCAGCAGGCGGGCCTGCCGGACGGCGTGTTCAACGTCGTGCAGGGCGACCGGGACGCCGTCGATGCGCTGCTCGACCATCCGGACGTGGAGGCGCTCAGCTTCGTCGGTTCGACGCCGGTCGCGGAGTACGTCTACACGCGCGGCACGGCCGCCGGCAAGCGCGTGCAGGCCCTGGGCGGCGCGAAGAACCACCTGGTCGCGATGCCGGATGCCGACATGGACATGGCCGTGGACGCCCTGGTCGGCGCCGCCTACGGTTCGGCGGGCGAGCGCTGCATGGCGATCTCGGTCGCGGTGGCGATTGGCGACGCCGGCGATGCGCTGGTGGCCAGGCTGGCCGAGCGTACGGCGGCCCTGAAGATCGGCGACGGCATGACGGCCGGGGCCGAGATGGGCCCCGTCGTCACGCAGGCGGCGAAGCAGCGCATCGAGAGGCTGATCGGCGAGGGCGTGGAACAGGGCGCCACCCTCGTCGTGGATGGACGCGGCTGCCGCGTCCCGGGCCGCGAGAACGGCTTCTTCGTCGGCGGCACGCTGTTCGACCACGTGCGGCCGGACATGTCGATCTACCGCGAAGAAATCTTCGGCCCCGTGCTGTGCGTCGTGCGCCTGCCGGACATCGGCAGCGCCCTCGAACTCGTCAACGGCAACGAGTACGGCAATGGCGTGGCCCTGTTCACCCGCGACGGCGGCACGGCGCGCGAATTCGTGCGCCAGGTCGAGGCGGGGATGGTCGGCGTGAACGTGCCGCTGCCGGTGCCGATGGCGTTCAACAGCTTCGGCGGCTGGAAGCGCAGCCTGTTCGGCGACCATCATGCGTACGGGCCGGAGGGCGTGCGCTTCTACACGCGCCACAAGGCGGTCATGCAGCGCTGGCCGAATACGGCCGGCCGCGGGGTAGAATTCGCGTTCCCGCACACGACATGAACGCCGGTCCGGCCGGCGCCACACGACGAATCCGATGAGCAGCCCCGCAGCCGACAACGACCTCTGGAACGACGACCTGGCGCCCACCGGCGCCGCCCAGCGCACCTGGCGCTGGTATCACTTCGCCGCCCTGTGGGTGGGAATGGTCATGTGCATTCCCGCCTACACGCTGTCGGCGAGCCTCGTCGAAGCCGGCATGTCGGCCTGGCAGGCGGTGCTGACGGTATTCCTCGCGAACGCCATCGTGCTGCTGCCGATGCTGCTGATCGGCCACGCCGGCACCAGGTACGGCATCCCGTACGCCGTGCTGGCGCGCGCCGCCTTCGGCACGCGCGGGGCCAGGCTGCCGGCGCTGATGCGCGCCATCGTCGCCTGCGGCTGGTACGGCATCCAGACCTGGTTCGGCGGCAGCATGATCCATACGCTGCTGGGCGTGCTGGCGGGCCACGAGATCGGCGGCGAGCGCATCGCGGGCCTGGGCATCAACGGGGCGCAGCTGGGCTGCTTCCTCGCGTTCTGGGCGATCCAGTTCTGGTTCATCGTGCACGGCATGGAATCGATCCGGAAGCTCGAGACCTGGACCGCGCCGCTGAAGATCGCCATCTGCTTCGTGCTGCTGGCCTGGGTGTACGACAAGGCGGGCGGCTTCGGCCCGCTGCTCGGCAAGCCGTCCGCCTTCGTGCCCGGCGGCGCGAAGGAAGGGCAGTTCTGGACCACGTTCTGGCCGTCGCTGACGGCCATGGTCGGCTTCTGGGCCACGCTGGCGCTGAACATTCCCGACTTTACCCGCTTCGCGCGCAGCCAGCGCGACCAGGTGGTCGGGCAATCGGTGGGCCTGCCGGTGCCGATGGGATTGTTGGCGGCGCTCGCGGTGATCGTCACCTCGGCCACCGTGGTCCTGTACGGCAAGGCGCTGTGGGACCCGGTCGACCTGGCCAGCCGCATGACGGGCGGCGCCGTGCTGGTCGCGCTCATCGTGCTGCTGGTCGATACCGTCAGCGTCAACCTGGCCGCCAACCTGGTCGGCCCGGCCTACGATTTCTCCGCGCTGGCGCCGCGCCGCATCTCCTACCGCGCGGGAGGCTACCTGACCGCCGCCATCGCGCTGGCGATGATGCCCTGGAAAATACTCGAATCGACCCAGGGCTATGTCTTCACCTGGCTGATCGGCTACTCGGCCCTGCTTGGCCCGATCGCCGGGATCTTGATGGTCGATTACTACGTCGTCCGCAGGACGCGCCTGGACGTCGAGCAACTGTACCGCGACGATGGTGCCTACGGCTACGCGGACGGGCGGCTGCGCGGCTGGAACGGGGCCGCCATCGCCGCCTTCGCCGCCGGGGTGGCGCCGAATATCCCCGGCTTCCTGAACGCGGCCTTCCCGCATGCCTTTCCGGACGTGGGCGCGGGCTTCAAGGCCTTGTACACCTACGCCTGGTTCGTCGGCGTGGCGGTCGCGGCGCTCGTCTACGGCGTGCTGATGCAGGGACGCGCAGCGATGCGTTGAACGGCGCGCCGGTCCGATTCGGCGGCCGCTGCCGGCCGGTGGTAGCATCGGTACAACGCATTTCCTTGACCGAGTCGATATGCTGATCGGGTATTACGAAACGCCGCTGGTGCTGGCCTCCATCCTGGTCGCGATGGCGGCCTCGTACGCGGCGCTGGGGCTGGCCGGGCGGGTGGCCCAGGCACAGGGCCGCGCCGTGCTGGCCTGGACGGTGGGCGGCGCCATGGCCATGGGGTCGGGCATCTGGGCCATGCACTTCATCGGCATGCTGGCGTTCCGCTTGCCGATCCCGACCGGCTTCGACATTCCCATCACCGTCGTTTCCCTGCTGCTGCCGATCGCCGCCTCCGGCCTGGCGCTGTGGCAGGCCGGCCGTGCCGACCTGGGCCCCGCGCGCCTCGCCGTCAGCGCCGTGCTGATGGGGATCGGCATCAATGCGATGCACTACACGGGCATGGCCGCGCTGCGCATGGCGCCGGGCATCGTCTACGACCCGCTGCTGTTCGCGCTGTCCGTGCTGATCGCCATCGGCGCCTCGGCGCTGGCGCTGTGGATCGCCTTCAAGCTGCGCCGCAATGGCCCGCGCGTATGGATGGCGCGGCTCGGCGCGGCCATCGTCATGGGCGCCGCCATCGCCGGCATGCACTACACGGGCATGGCGGCGGCCGGCTTCCCGGAAGGCAGCGTGTGCCGCGCCGCGGACGGCGGCGTCGACCACGCGGGCGTGGCGACCCTGGTCATCATCGCGACCTTGTGCGTGCTGGCGCTGGCGCTCGCCATGTCCGTGTTCGACGCGCGCCTGCAGGCCAACGGGCGCATGCTGGCCATGTTCCAGGCCATGGCCGAGGAGCGCCAGGACCTGCTGCTGCGCGAGCGCGCCGCGCGCGACGAGGCCGAGCACCTGAGCGCCATGAAGGACGAATTCCTGGCCACGCTGTCGCACGAGCTGCGCACGCCGCTCAACGCCATCACGGGCTGGGCCGCCATGCTGCAGCGCGGCGGCAAGGACGCGGCCACCGTCAAGCGCGGCCTGGACACCATCGAGCGCAATGCGCGCGCCCAGGGCCAGCTGATCGACGATCTGCTCGACATGAGCCGCATCGTGTCGGGCAACCTGCGCCTGGAGGTGCAGCCGGTCGACCCGGCGCGCGTCGTCGAGGCGGCGCTCGCCACCGTGCACCCGGCCGCGGTGGCCAAGCAGATCGTCCTGCGCACGTCGATCGGGCGCAATATCGGCGGCGAAGGCGGCATCGTGCTGGCCGATCCGGCGCGCCTGCAGCAGGTGATGTGGAACCTGATGTCGAACGCCGTCAAGTTCACCCCGGCCGGCGGCAGCGTGGAGGTGCTGCTGGCGCGCGAGCGGGATGCCGTCGTGCTGCGCGTGATCGATTCGGGCATCGGCATCGACCCCGAATTCCTGCCGCACGTGTTCGACCGCTTCCGCCAGCAGGATGCATCGATCACGCGCCGCCACGGCGGGCTCGGGCTCGGACTGTCGATCGCGCGCCAGCTGGTCGAGCTGCACGGCGGCACCATCGAGGCCGACAGCCTGGGCGCGCACGCAGGCGCCACGTTCACCGTGCGCCTGCCGCTGCTGCGCGCGCCGGCGCCCGCGCTGCGGCCGGCGACCGCCGCGCCGACGCAGGCGCCGCCGCCCGCCGGGCCGGAAGGGGGCCTGCCGGACCTGTCCGGCGTGAAGGTGCTGGTGGTCGACGACGCGCTCGATACGCTCGACGTGCTGGAACGGATCCTGAAGGCCAGCGGCGCGTCGACGATGACGGCATCGAGTGCCGGCCACGCCCTGGACCTGCTCGAGCGCGAGCGGCCCGACGTGATCGTCAGCGACATCGGCATGCCCGACATCGACGGCTTCGAGCTGGTGCGCAGCATCCGCCGCCGCGAGAGCGCGTCCAGCGGCATCCCGGCCATCGCCCTGACCGCCTTCACGCGCCAGGGCGACCGCGACCGCGCGCTGCAGGCGGGCTTCACCGACTACATGGCCAAGCCGGTCGACGCGGGCCTGCTGGTCGCGCGCATCGCCGAGGCGGTGGGGCCGCGCAGCCATGCGGCGCCGGCGGCATGACGGGCGGCCGCAATCCGCGGGCCGATAACGGGAAGTTCAAACGCGACTGTTGTATCCTTTTCCGCATTCATCGAAAGGATGCCCATGCCCCGTCCGCCGTTTTTCGCGCCCGCCCATGCCGCCACGCTGCTTGCCGCACTGTCCTGTGCGCCGCTCCTCGCCGTTCCCATGCTGCCTGCCCATGCCACCGCCGATGCCGCCGTCCCGGCCGCCGAACGCCAGGTGAACGACCTTGCCGCCCGCTTCTACGATGCCCGCGCGCGCTTCGACCCGCTGCTGTACGCGACGGCGAATGGCGACGGCCGCTACGACGACCAGCTCGGCATGGCGATCGCCCCGCAGGTGCGGGCGCGCTACCTGGCGCAGAACCACGCCTTGCTGGACCAGCTCCGGGCCCTCGACCGCGCGCGCCTGTCGCCGGCGGCGCAGCTGAACCGCGACATCCTGGAATCGGAGATCCGCAGCCAGCTCGACCTGGAACGCTTCCCGGAACACCTGCTGCCGCTGAACCAGTTCGACAACGTGCCCAGCAACCTGGCCAACTATGCGGGCGGCACCGGCTCCCAGCCGCTGGGCACGCCCGCCCAGTACCGCGCCTACCTGCGCCGCCTGGAGCAGCTGCCGGCCTGGATCGACCAGGCCGTCGCCAACATGAAGGAAGGCATCCGCCTGGGCATCGTGCAGCCGAAGATCATCACCGAGCGCATGCTGCCCCAGTTCCGCCAGCTGAGGAGCGGCACGCCCGAGGCGAGCGTGTACTACACGCCCGTGAAGAACATGCCGGCGGGCTTCCCGGAGCAGGACCGGCGGGAACTCACGGCCGGCTACCGCCAGGCGGCCGTCGCCATCGACGCCGCGCTGGCACGGCTGAACGCCTTCCTGGAAAAGGACTACCTGGCCGCCGGCCGCGCGAGCGCGGGCTACGGCGCGCTGCCCGACGGTGCCGCCTGGTACCGGGCGCGCATCCGCAACAATACGAACCTCGACCTGGCGCCCGACGAGATCCACGCGCTGGGCCTCAAGGAAGTCGCGCGCATCCGCGCCGAGATGGCCAAGCTGGCGCCGCAGCTGGGCTACGACGGCCCGCTGGACCAGTTCCCGCACTGGGTCGCCGCCCAGCGGCGCTTCAAGCCCTTCAAGAGCGAGGCCGAGGTGCTGGCGCGCTACCGCCAGCTCTACGCGACCGTCGAGGGCAAGCTGCCCGCCTACTTCACGCTGCTGCCGCAGGCCAAGCTGGACATCCAGCCCGAGCCGGCGCTGACGCGCGCGACGGCGTCCGACCACTACACGCCGGTGGCTGCCGACGGCTCGCACCCGGGCACCTTCTGGGCCGTCGTCAACGACCCCAGGGAGTACGACACGACCGGCATGGCCACGCTGCTGCTGCACGAGGGCGTGCCGGGCCACCACCTGCACGCGGCGCTGCTGAAGGAATTGCCGCTGCCGGACTTCCGCAAGTTCTTCACCGAGCACCCGAGCGCCGCCGCCTACGGGGAAGGCTGGGCGCTGTACTGCGAGACCCTCGGCAAGGAATTCGGCCTGTACGACGATCCGGCGTATTACTACGGCCACTTGAACGACGAGCTGCTGCGCGCCGTGCGCCTCGTCGTCGACACGGGCATGCATGCCCAGGGCTGGCCGCGCGAGAAGGCCATCGCGTACGCGCGCGAGGTGCTGGGCTACGACGAGGCCCGGGCCGCCAACCAGATCGAGCGCTACATGGTGTGGCCGGGCCAGGCGCTCGCCTACAAGGTCGGGGCGCTGAAGATCCTCGAGCTGCGCGAGCGCGCCCGCCGGGAACTGGGACCGAAGTTCAGCTACGCGGGCTTCCACGCCGTGGTGCTGGGCGACGGCACGCTGCCGCTGCCGATCCTGCAGGCGCGCGTCGAGCGCTGGATCGCGGCGACCAGGTGAGGCGCCGTCAGGCGTCCTGCAGGTAGCCGCGGGCGTGGGCGGCGGCCGGGTCCTCGAAGATGGCCATGGCCGTCGTCATGCGCCGGAAGCCCAGGTGCGCATAGAAGCCTTCCTTGCCCGGCACGGCGTACAGGAAGATCTTCTTGTGGCCCTGCGCCAGCGCCAGCAAGTCGGCGACGAGGGCGCGCCCCAGACCCCGGCCCTGGTAGTGGGGCAGCAGCGCGACGTCGCACAGGTAGGCGACGTCGACGCCGTCGGCCAGCACGCGCCCGGCCGCCACCAGTTTGCCGCCGTCGAACACGAAGCGCTTGAACATGCTGTTGGCGAAGGCGCGGCGCAAATCGTCCGGCGCCTTGCGGGCCAGCGGCGCGACGCGGTACAGCTCGGCCAGTTCCTGCCAGTCGACGTGCTCGGGCGAATCGGTCCAGGCGAGGGTCATGCCGCCGCCTTTCAGGAGCAGGAACGGAAAAAGTCGAGCAGCACGGCGGCGGCGATGTCGGCATCGTCGGCCGTCATGGTCTCGAGCGGATTGTGGCTGATGCCGCCGTTGCCGCAGCGCGTGAACAGCATGGCGACGTCGGTCAGCCCCGCCAGCGCCATGGCGTCGTGGCCGGCGCCGGACGGCAGGTCGAAGCGCGGCAGGCCGGCCCGCTCGACGGCGGCGCCCAGCCGGTCCATCAGCCGGGGCGCGCACGGCACGGCGGCCGCCTGCACCAGCGTCTCGACTCCGTAGCCGATGCCGCGCCGCGCGCAGATGGCGGCGATGCCGTCCATGACGTCCCGCACGGCGGCCAGGCGCTCGTCGTCTTCGGCGGCGCGGATGTCGAGCGACAGGCGGCAGCGGCCCGGGACCACGTTCACGGAGCCGTCCGGCACGGCCAGCTGGCCGACGGTGCCGACCAGCGCGCCGCGTCCGCCGCAGCGGCGCTCCACCAGCAGCACGATCTCGGCGGCGGCCGCGGCGGCGTCGCGGCGCATGCCCATCGGCGTCGTGCCCGCATGGCTGGCCACGCCCTGCAGCTCGACCAGGTAGCGCGAGCTGCCGGCGATGGCCGTGACGACGCCCAGCGGCAAGCCGCGCTCCAGCAGCACCGGTCCCTGTTCGATGTGGACCTCGACGTAGCCCAGCAGCGAGGCCGGGTCGCAGGCGATGGCCGGAATGGCCTGCGGATCATGGCCGGCCGCCTGCAGCGCCGCGCGCATCGTGATGCCGTGGGCATCGACCTGGTCCAGCTGCGCCAGGTCGAAGCGCCCGGCCAGCGCGCTGCTGCCCAGGAAGGTGCTCTTGAAGCGCACGCCTTCCTCCTCGGCGAAACCGACGACCTCCAGGTGGAAGGGCAGGCGCTCGCCGCGCGCGTGCAGGTGGCGCACGATGGCCAGCGGCAGCAGGATGCCCAGGCGGCCGTCGTACTTGCCGCCGTTTCTCACCGTGTCGTAGTGCGAGCCGGTGAGCAGGGTCTTCGCTTCCGGGGCCGCCGCGGCATAGCGCCCGACCACGTTGCCGACGGCGTCGACGTGCACGTCCATGCCGGCGTCCCGCATCCACGCGGCCAGTTGCCGGGCGGTGCGCTGGTGGGCCTCCGTCATGTAGGCGCAAGTCAGCGCGTGTTCGTCGTCGCTGATGGCGCCGAGCTGCTCGGCCCAATCCATGATCGCGGGGCCGAACGGCAGGTCGATGCCGAGCAGGGCGTTCAGGCGGATCTCGGCGATGCGGTGCACCTGGCGCAGGCATTCGGCCATCTCCACCTGCGGCTGGTGCGCCAGCCGGCGGCGGAAGGCGGCGATGACGGCCTGGCGCGGCAGGCCCTTTCCGGTCGGGCCCTTGACGGCGAGGATGAACGGGAAGCCGAACTTGTCGCGGTAGGCGGCGTTCAGTTCATGCAGGGCCGCGTATTCCTCCGGGCTGCAGCGGTCCAGGCCGGAAGCGGCCTGCTCGCCCGTCGATTCGGCCGTCAGTTCTCCCGCGATCGCCGCCTTGCCTGCCAGTTCCGGGTGGGCGCGCAGCAGGGACAATTGCTCGTCCTGGCTGGCCTGTGCCACCGCGTCCTGCAGCGCCAGCTTCAGCGCGGCGAGGCTGGCGAAGGGACGGCGCGCGGCGGCGCGCTCGGGTATCCAGGGCGAATGCTCGTAGATGCCGTGCAGCGCCTGCACGAAGCCCGGCAGGTCCAGGCGATTGAGGTCCGCAAGTGTCGTCATGCAAAGTTCTCCGATCGAAGCAGCCGATGATACGTCCCGCCGCCGTCCCGTTCATACGCCGGCCATGATGACGGCTATACGCGCGTCAGCGTTTGACCAGGGCGCGGGCCGCCGCCGTCACCTGGTCGCGCAGCCATTTGTGCTCGGCCGACTGGTGCACGCGCTGGTGCCACAGCTGGTAGAAGCGCATCGGCGGGAATTTCAGCGGCACCGTGAAGGTCTTCAGGGGCAGCGTGTTCTCGTAGAAGCGGATGAACTGGCGGCCCGTCGTCAGCACCAGGTCGGTCTGCGTCAGCATGTAGGGGATCAGGCCGAAGTAGGGCGACTCGACGGCCACCTTGCGCTGCAGGCCCTGGCGTTCCAGGAAGGCGTCGATCACGCCGTGGTAGCCGGGCAGCATGGCGGCCGGCGCCACGTGCGGCAGCGTCAGGTAGTCGTCCAGCGTCATCGCGTCGCTGGCCGTGCGCCTGGCATAGGCGCTGTCGGCCCGCATCACGCAGGTGATCGGGTCCTCGAACAGTTTCGAGATGTGCAGGTGGGCGGGCGGCTCGTCCCAGTTGGCGATGACGAGGTCCATGTCGCCGTCGGACAGCATGCGCAGGTAGTCGGTGCCCGGTCCCAGGTGGTGCAGCGCGACCCGGCTGTTGGGCGAGCCGCGCCGGATGCTGGCGACGACGTTCGGCAGGAACTGGGTGTCCAGGTAGTCCGGCGCCGCGATGTGGAAGGTGCGCGCGGCCTGCTCGGGCACGAACGGCGACTTGCGGATGAACAGGCTCTCGGTCTCGTCCAGGATGCGCTTGGCCGGTTTCAGCAGGCTTTCGCCGTGCTGGGTCGGCACCATGCCGCGCGCCCCGCGCACCAGCAGCGGGTCGCCCGTCAGCTCGCGCAGCTTGCGCAGCGAGGCCGAGATCGAGGGCTGCGGCTGGTTCAGCTTGAGCGCCACCCGCGAGACGTTCTTTTCGACCAGCAGCAGGTACAGGATGCGGATCAGGTGCAGGTCGAGGTGCTGGGGAAGGCTGGACATGGCGCGCGCGGACACGTATATCTGTGTGAGTATGTCGAATATACGGCATATTTCATGTTGTATAAAATAAAACCAGCGTATCTTCGATTCATCGACGTCTAAAGGATGCCCATGGAGTTGCTCGGATATTACGTACCGTACGGCCTGGAGTGGATGAACCTGCTGGTGCGCTGGCTGCACGTCATCACGGGCATCGCCTGGATCGGCGCTTCCTTCTATTTCGTCTGGCTCGACAACTCGCTGCGCCCGCCGGCCCCCGGTTCCGACCTGGCGCAGAAGGGCGTGTCCGGGGAATTGTGGGCCGTGCACGGCGGCGGCTTCTACAACCCGCAGAAGTACATGGTGGCCCCCGCCCAGCTGCCGAAGGAACTGCACTGGTTCAAGTGGGAAGCGTATTCGACCTGGCTGTCCGGCTTTGCGCTGCTCACCATCGTCTATTACTTCAATGCCCAGGCCATGATGGTCGACCGCGGCGTGGCCGACCTCTCGTCCTGGCAGGCTGTCGGGCTGGGCCTCGCCAGCCTCGTCGTCGGCTGGATCGTCTACGACCTGCTGTGCCGCTCCAGGCTGGGCAAGCACGACCTGGCGTTCGGCGCCGTCGTGTACCTGCTCCTCGTCGGCGCCGCCTGGGTGCTGACGCATTTCCTGAGCGGGCGCGCCGCCTACATCCACGTGGGCGCGATGATCGGCACCATCATGGTCGCGAACGTGGCGATGGTGATCATCCCGGGCCAGCGCAAGATGGTGAACGAGATGGTCGCCGGCAGGAAGCCCGATCCCATCTACGGCATCCGCGGCAAGCAGCGCAGCGTCCACAACAACTACTTCACGCTGCCGGTGCTGTTCATCATGATCAGCAACCACTTCGCGATGACCTACCGCCACGACCATGCCTGGCTGGTGCTGGCCGCGATCATGCTGGCCGGCGTGTTCATCCGCCACTTCTTCAACCTGCGCCACAAGGGCCGCATCGCATGGAAGTACCCGGCCATCGGCGTGGCGATCCTGCTGGCGACGATGGTGGCGCTGCTGCCGGCGCCGCCAGGCATGACCGGCAACCGTGCGGCGGCGTCCGCGCCGTCGTCGGCCGCGCAGTTCGCCGCCGTCAAGACCATCATCGACCAGCGCTGCGTGTCCTGCCACGCGGCGCATCCGACCCAGCCCGGCTTCGCCACGGCGCCGGCCGGGGTGGCGCTGGACGACGTGCACGGCATCGGCCAGAACGCCGCGCGCATCTACCAGCAGGCGGTGCAGCTGAAGGCGATGCCGCTGGCGAACCTTACCAATATGACGGATGCCGAGCGCGCCCAGGTCGCGGCCTGGTTCGAGTCCGGCGCCAAGACGAATTGAACCCATCATGGAACAGAACAAGGAACGGCTGCTGGCCTGGATCGACGCCCACTTCGACGAAGAGGTCGCCTTCCTGCAGGACGTGATCCGCGTCCCGACCGATACCCCGCCGGGCAACAACGCGCCGCACGCGGAAGGCGTAGCGCGCATGGTCGAGGCCTGGGGCTGGACGGCCGAGCGGCACGCGGTACCGGCGCGGCAGGTGCACGACTACGGCATGGAAAGCATCACCAACCTGATCGTGCGCCGCCCGTACGGCGACGGCGGGCCGACCGTGGCGCTGAACGCCCATGGCGACGTGGTGCCGCCGGGCGAGGGCTGGAGCAAGCCGCCCTACGGCGGCGTGGTGGAGGATGGCTACATCTACGGCCGCGCCGCGGCGGTGTCGAAAAGCGACTTCGCCACCTACATCTTTGCCGCGCGCGCGCTGGAGGCGCTGGGCGTGCCGCTGAAGGGAGCGCTCGAGCTGCACTTCACCTACGACGAGGAATTCGGCGGCCTGCTCGGCCCCGGCTGGCTGCTGGAGCAGGGGCTGACCAAGCCGGACTTCGTGATCGCCGCCGGCTTCGCCTACGACATCGTGACGGCCCATAACGCCTGCCTGCAGCTGGAGATCACCGTGCACGGCAAGGCCGGCCACGGCGCCATGCCGGAGACGGCCGTCGACGCGCTGCAGGCCGCGACGAAGATCCTGAATGCGATCTACGGCCAGCTGCCCGAACTGAAGAAGATCCGCTCGCAGGTCCCCGGCATCGATTCGCCGACCATGCTCGTGGGCCGCATCGACGGCGGCACCAATACCAACGTGGTGCCGGGAAAGGTCGTGATGAAGATGGACCGGCGCATGATTCCCGAGGAGGACCCGGTGGCCGTGGAGGCGCAGGTGCGCGCGCTCGTCGAGGATGCAGTGCGCGGCCTGCCGGGCATCCGGCTCGAGATCCGCCGTTTGCTGCTGTCGCAGGCGCTGCGCCCGCTGCCGGGGTCGGAGCAGCTGGTGGCCAGCCTGCAGCGCCATGGAGCCGCGATACTGGGCGAGGCACCGCAGGCGAAAGGCACGCCGCTGTACGCGGATGCGCGCCTGTACGGCGAGCGCGGCATCCCGGCCGTGCTGTACGGCGCAGGCCCGCGCACGGTGCCGGAGTCGAACGCCAAGAAGGCCGACGAGCGCCTGGCCCTGGACGACCTGCGCAAGGCCACCAAGGTGGTGGCGCTGACGCTGCTCGACTTCCTGGCCGCGTGAGCGGCCCGGCATGTCTGTTTACTTGAGCGTGCGTTCGAACAGCTGGTAGATGCGGCGGTACTCGTCGTACCAGCTCTCCGGCTGCACGAAGGAGTGGCGCTCCATCGGATACGGGGCCAGCTCCCAGTTGTCCTTCTTCAGTTCGATCAGGCGCTGGGCCATGCGCACCGAGTCCTGGAAGAACACGTTGTCGTCGACCATGCCGTGCGCGATCAGCAGGTGGCCCTGCAGGTTCTGCGCATACTCGATCGGCGACGAGACCTTGTAGGCTTCCGGATCCAGCTCCGGCGTATTCAGGATGTTGGCCGTGTACTCGTGGTTGTAGGTGGTCCAGTCGGTCACCGGGCGCAGCGCGGCGCCGGCCTGGAACACGCCCGGCGCGCGCAGCATGCCGATCAGCGTCATGAAGCCGCCGTAGCTGCCGCCGTAGATGCCGACCTTGGCGCGGTCGCCCTGCTGGTTCGCCACCATCCAGTTCACGCCGTCCAGGTAGTCGTCCAGTTCCGGGTGGCCCATCTGGCGGTAGATCGCCGTGCGCCACTTCGCCCCATAGCCTTTCGAGGCGCGGTAGTCCATGTCCAGCACCACGTAGCCCTTCTGCACCAGCAGGTTGTGGAACATCTGCTCGCGGAAGTAGGGCGTGTAGCGGCGCGACACGTTCTGCAGGTAGCCGGCGCCGTGCACGAACATCACGACCGGATACTGCTTGCCCGGCTCCAGCTGCTCGGGGCGGTACAGCTTGGCCCACACCGGGTCGGCGCCGTGGGTCGAGGGCACCGGGACCAATTGCGGCTGGATCCAGTCGCGCGCCTTGAAGTCCGCCGTGCGGGTGTCGGTCAGCTTGACGGCCGCGCCGCCGTGCGACGGCAGCGTGGCGATCTGCGGCGGCAGGTAGGGGCCGGAGAAGTGCACGAGGAGCTTCTTCTGGTCCGGCGACAGGCGGAAGTCCTCGACGCCGCCATCCAGGCTGCTGACTTCGCGCGTGGCCCCATCCTTGGCGGAGACGGCGCAGACTTCGTAGGCGCCCGGCGTCTTGCGGTTGCACAGCAGCCAGGCCGTCTGGCCGTCGGCCGACCAGGCCACGTCGGACGCTTCCCACTTGCCGCCGGTCAGGGCGCGGGTCTTGCCGCCGGCGTCGCGCACGTACAGGTGCGAGTAGCCGCTTTCCTCGGACAGGTACCACAGGGTCTTGTCGTCGGGCAGCCAGCCGAATTCGTTGTTGTCGTAGTTGACCCAGGCTTCATCGCTCAGGCGGTGCACGGGCTTCAGGGCCGCGCGCGGCAGGTCGACGGTGGCGATCCAGCGGTCCTTGTTGTCGACCGAGCGCAGCATCACGGCCACGTTGGTGCCATCCTGGCTCCAGGTGATGGCCTCGCCGCGGAAGCCGATCATGGCCGGGCGATTGCCCTTGAGCGGGTCGAGCTTCTGCGCGACGCGCATGGCGGCCAGCGGATCGACGGCGATGCCGGGCAGGGCGTCGAACGCCAGGTCCTTCACCTCGCGCGTGGCCAGGTTGACCAGTTTCAGGCCGTGGCCCTGCGGCGGATTGCGGCCGACGCGGGTGCGTTCGTCCGAGAATTCCTCGTAGCCGCTCTCGGTGACGTAGCGCGGCATCTTGCCGACGCGGCCCTTCGGCGCATCCTTCGGACCCGTCACCACCAGCAGCCAGCGGCCGTCCGGCGACAGGGCACTGCTCACGATGGCGATCTTGTCGCCCAGGTAGATGGGAGCCGGCGCCCGGCTCGGGTCGGCGCGGCGCTCTTCCTCGGCGCGCGCGCGGGTGGCATCGCGCTCGTCCTTCTGGCGCTTGAGGGTGGCGATCAGGCGCAGCTGCAGGTCGCGCAGCGCATCCGGGTCCTGCGCGGCCGGATCCTTGGCGGCGCGGATCACGGCCAGCGGCGCCAGCACGCGGTCCTGGCGGTCCCACTGGTACCAGTCGTCGCCCGCGCGGAACTGGATCGCGCGGCCGTCGGCGCTGTACTGCGGCGTGGCGATGGTGGCGCCGCTGCCGCGCGTGACCTGGACCAGGGCGCCCGTCTTCAGGTCGCGCTCGAACAGGTCACCGTTGCGCACGACGATGGCGCGGGTGCGTTCGCGGTTGAACAGCACGTCCGGGCTGTCCAGCTTGGCCAATTCGGCATCCTTGACCTGGCTGGCGCCGGCCTTGCCGGCATCGACGCGGAAGATGTCGCGCACGGGCGAGCCGGTACGCTTCTGCTTGTAAATCACCTGCTTGCCGTCCCAGTTCCACCACGCCGCTTCCACGGGCGTGCCGATCCAGTCGGGATGGGCCATCGCCTGGTCGAGGGTAATGGGCGTCGAAGCGAAGGCGGGCGCCGCAGTGAACGCAGCGAAGGCGGCGAGTACGGTCAGGGCAGGGAGTCGGATCATCAGTCGGAGGCGTGCTTGAGAGATTGCAAAAAAGCATTCTAGCTCAGCAAGTCATGCGGCTGGGATCGGAATTCGGAGGAAACGCGGCGGCGTGGCGCGCACGCGTAATAACAGCGCGTGGCGGCAGTGTTATTGCAATGCACAAAAAACAACGCCCGGCCAATGCCGGGCGTGGGAGATGGCGGAGCGGCTGACAAATCAGCCGGGTTTCCTTAATTACGGTAGTCGGCGGCCCACTGCTCGGTCGGTCCGCTGACCGACGGGTTGCGCACGAACATCACGATACGGGTGACGATGGCGAGTGCCGAGATGGCGACGGTGACGTATTCGATGGCGGTCATGGCGGACTCCCTATTATTTGGTGTGGACGCGGTTCATTTCGGCGGCGAGGGCGCCGCTGGCCGGCTGGGCAGCGTCGACGACGAACCAGCCGCCGTGGGCGGTGTACATCTCGATGGCAAAGCCGCGCAGCTTGGCGGCGACTTCGGCGAACTGGTGGCGCAGTCCCTTGTTCTGCGCCGAGGTGATCGTTGCGGTGTTCATGCTCATCTCCGGTAAAAAATCTCTCGTGTTGCGATGCAGTATAGGACCGTTTGCGTCATAAAAAAACTTTTAGTTTGTGATGTGTCGCATCAGTTTTGTGAATGTTTTCTGCATGGAAACTATCTGTCGTCTTTACTTCGGTTATATGGCTGCCGAATATCTTTGAGGAAACATCACCTGCGATGGTCCGAAACTTGCATATCCCCCAGGCATGAACTCGCCCCCGAAGCTTCCACGCACCCTGCGCATCGTCGTCGTGAACACGGTACCCGCCGACGGCGCCGGCGAAGCCGCCCTGGAAGCCCAGGCACGGCGCAACACGGCGCTGCGCATCGGACTGCTGGAATCCGGCTACGACATCGTCGCCTCGCTGCCGGCCGACATCTTCCTGCCGGAGCGGATCGCCCAGATCCAGCCCGACATGATCATCATCGACAGCGAATCCGATGCGCGCGACGTGCTCGAGCACATCGTCATCGCCACCCGCGACGAGCCGCGCCCCATCGTGCTGTTCACCGACGACCAGACCACGTCCAGCATGGACGCGGCGATCGATGCCGGCGTGTCGGCCTATATCGTGGCGGGGCTGCAGGCCGAACGCGTGAAGCCGGTGCTGGACGTGGCGCTGGCGCGGTTCCGGCGCGAGCAGCGGCTGCTGGACGAGTTGTCCGACACGCGCCGCCAGCTGGCCGACCGCAAGCTGATCGAACGCGCCAAGGGCCTGTTGATGGCCAAGAGCGGCTTGAGCGAGGAGCAGGCATACCAGAAGCTGCGCGGCATGGCGATGAACAAGAAACTGAAACTGGCCGAGGTGGCGCAGCGCATCCTCGACGTCGAGGATCTATTAGGCTGAAAGGCAATCTATCTATGGCAGGTGCATTCATCGCCGGCTCCGACCGCCCCGAAAAAGGCGTGATCCGGGTCGGCTTCATGCCGCTGACCGACTGCGCGTCGGTCGTGATGGCGTCCGTGCTGGGGCTGGACGAAAAACATGGCATCCGCATCGAGCTGCACCGCCAGCATTCGTGGTCGGGCATGCGCGACCGCCTGCTGGGCGGCGAGATCGACGCGGGCCACCTGCTGACGGGCCTCCTGTACGGCATCGAGACGGGCATCGGCACGCCGGCCACGCGCATGGCGGCGCTGATGACCTTGTCGCGCAACGGCCAGGCGATCACGCTGTCGCGCACGCTGGCGGCGCAGGGCGTGACGGACCTGGCGTCGCTGGCCGCGCTGCAGAGAAAGCACCAGCGCCGCCTTACCTTCGCCCATACCTTCCCGACCGGCGACCACGCGATGTTCCTGTATTACTGGCTGGCCGCCGGCGGCATCGATCCGCTGCGCGACGTGCAGGTGGCGACGGTGCCGCCCAGCCAGATGGCGGGCAACCTGGCGGCCGGCCATATGGACGGCTTCTGCGCCGGCGAGCCCTGGGGGGCGCGCGCAGTGCTGGACGGCAGCGGCTTCACGGCCGCCGCCAGCCAGGACATCTGGCCCGG
The DNA here is from genome assembly GCF_030412015.1 of Massilia sp. YIM B02763. Taxonomy (GTDB): domain Bacteria; phylum Pseudomonadota; class Gammaproteobacteria; order Burkholderiales; family Burkholderiaceae_D; genus Telluria. The sequence goes on from NZ_JASNRD010000005.1 coordinate 229,366, forward strand.
CCACCCGGGCAAGGCGCTGGGCGCCACCGCCGCCTTCGTCGACGCCAATCCGCACGCCTGCCGCTCGCTGGTCGCGGCCGTGCTGGAAGCGGGGCGCTGGATCGACGAGTCCGCGGAGCACCGCGCGACGGTGGCCGAGGTGCTGTCCAGTCCCGCCTACGTGAACGCCGACCGCCAGGCGATCGCGGCCAGGCTGCGCGGCGAGTACGACAACGGCCTGGGCAGGCGCTGGCTCGACGCCGATCCGCTGCAGTTCCACGCCGGCGGCGCCGCCAATTTCCCCTACCTGTCCGACGGCATGTGGTTCATGACCCAGCACCGGCGCTGGGGCCTGCTGCGCGAGGAGGTCGACTACGCGGCCATTGCCGCCAGGGTCAACCGGGTCGGCCTGTACCGCGAGGCGGCGCTGGTGGCCGGCGTGCCGGCGCCGTCCGGCCTGATGCGCACCTCGATGCTCATGGACGGCAAGGCCTGGACCGGCGCCGACCCCGCCGCGTATATCTCTTCCTTCCCGATCCACCGTCCGGCGCTGGCCGGCGCGTGATTGGTGCGCCACCCTGGCGGAACATGCCCCCATTTCGCGCATGGTGCACCGCAATGAAGCGCAGGCCCTGAGCGCGCCGGCGCCGGCCAGGGGCAAGCGCTTCTGGCACGGGTCTTGCAAACACTCCCGGCAAGGATCAACGGCGATCCCGAACGAAATACAGCGCCGGCCCAACGGAGGGCCGGCACAGGACAACGGCGTCCGCTGCACCCGAGCGCGCATGCACCCGCATGCACGCCCCGGCAGGCAGCGGACGCCTTTTCTTTTTTCAGGGGAACCAACCATGTCGGGCAAAGCAAACAGCATCAAGCTCTTCTCCTTCAATTCGCCGCAGATGCGCGCCTTCCACATGAGCTGGGTGGCCTTCTTCGTGTGCTTCTTCGCCTGGTTCGCCTGCGCGCCGCTGATGCCCGTCATCAAGGGCGAGTTCCACCTGTCGATGGCGCAGATCGCCGACATCAACATCGCCGCGGTCGCCATCACCATCCTGGTGCGCCTGCTGGTCGGCCCGCTGTCCGACCGCTTCGGCCCGCGCAAGACCTATACCGGCCTGCTGGTGCTGGGCGCCATCCCCGTGCTGGGCGTGGCGGCCGCGCAGAGCTACGAAAGCTTCCTGCTGTTCCGCCTGGGGATCGGCGCGGTGGGCGCCAGCTTCGTGATCACCCAGTACCACACGTCCGTGATGTTCGGACCCAAGGTCGTCGGCACCGCCAACGCGGCATCGGCCGGCTGGGGCAACAGCGGCGGCGGCGCCGCGCAGGCGCTGATGCCGCTGCTGATGGGCGCCGTCGTCATGCTCGGCGTGAGCGAGACGCTGGGCTGGCGCGTCGCGCTGCTGGTGCCGGGCCTGGCGATGCTGGTCACGGCCGTCGCCTACTGGAAGCTGACCCAGGACTGCCCGGAAGGCAACTTCGACGAACTGCGCGCCCAGGGCATCCCGTTCGAAGCGAACAACAAGGGCGGCATGGCCAGCTTCCTGGAAGCCTGCCGCAACTACCGCGCCTGGCTGCTGTTCGTCACCTACGGCGCCTGCTTCGGCATCGAGCTGTTCGTCCACAACATCGCCGCCACCTATTACGTCGATCACTTCGGCCTGTCGCTGAAGGCGGCCGGCATGGCGGCCGGCAGCTTCGGCCTCCTGGCACTGTTCGCCCGCGCGCTGGGCGGCTGGCTGTCCGACCGCGCGGCCAACCGCGGCGACCTGAACTCGCGCGTCACGCTGCTGTTCGTGCTGATGCTGGGCGAGGGCCTGGGCCTCTTGTGGTTCTCGAACACGACCAGCGCCGCGCTGGCCATCGCCGCCATGCTCGCCTTCGGCCTGTGCACCCACATGGCCTGCGGCGCCACCTATGCGCTGGTGCCGTTCGTGAACCGCAAGGCGCTGGGCGGCGTGGCCGGCATCGTCGGCGCGGGCGGCAACGTCGGCGCCGTGCTGGCGGGCTTCCTCATGAAGGGCACGGGCGACGTGCGCCAGACCTTCCTGATCCTGGGCGGCCTCGTGCTGCTGTCGGCCATCTGCGCCATCGGCGTGCGCTTCAAGCTCGCAACCATCGAAGGCGCGGCCCCGGCGGCGGCGTAAGCATCAAGGTACAAGGAGTCCGAGCATGAAACTGATCGTCATCGGCCACGGCATGGTGGGCCACAAATTCCTCGAGACGCTGTTCGCCGATCCGCAGGCGGCGGACGGTGTCGACGTCACCGTCCTGTGCGAGGAGCCGCGCCCGGCCTACGACCGCGTGCACCTGTCCTCGTTCTTTTCCGGCACGACGGCCGATGCACTCTCGCTGGTCGCGCCCGGCTTCTTCGAACGGCACGCCGGCCGCATCGACCTGAAGCTCGATGCCAGGGCCGTCGAGATCGACCGCGCCGCCCGGACCGTGACGCTGGCCGACGGGGCCGTGCTGGCGTACGACAAGCTCGTCTTCGCCACCGGCTCGACCCCGTTCGTGCCGCCCGTGCCGGGCCGCGAACGCGAGGATTGCTTCGTGTACCGCACCATCGAGGACCTGGAAGCGATGCTGGAATGCGGCGCGCGCGGCAAGTCCGGCGTCGTGGTCGGCGGCGGCCTGCTGGGCCTGGAATGTGCGAAAGCACTGCGCGACATGCAGTTGGACACCCACGTGGTCGAATTCGCGCCGCGCCTGATGGCCGTGCAGGTCGACGACCCGGGCGGCCGCATGCTGCGCACCAAGATCGAGGAACTGGGCGTGACCGTGCACACGCAGAAGAACACCTTGCGCATCGTCGACGGCGAGGCCGCCACGCACCGCATGGAGTTCGCCGACGGCAGCGTTCTCGAGACGGACATGATCGTGTTCTCGGCCGGCATCCGCCCGCGCGACGAACTGGCGCGCGCCTGCGGCCTGGCCATCGGCCCGCGCGGCGGCATCGCCATCGACGACGCCTGCCTGACCTCGGATGCGAACGTCTACGCCATCGGCGAATGCGCCGCCTGGAATGGCCAGACCTTCGGCCTCGTCGCCCCGGGCTACGACATGGCGCGCACCGTCGCCAAGGCGCTGCTCGGCCAGCAGGGAACCTTCGCCGGGGCCGACATGAGCACGAAGCTGAAGCTGATGGGCGTGGACGTGGCCTCGATCGGCGACGCGCATGCCGCCGCGCCGGGCGCGCGCAGCTTCCAGTACACGGACGAGCGCAAGCAGGTGTATAAAAAAATCGTCGTGTCCGACTGCGGCAAGCGCCTGCTGGGCGCCGTGCTGGTCGGCGACGCGGCGGAGTACGGCACGCTGCTGCAGATGATGCTGAACGGGATCGCGCTGCCGGAAGCGCCGGAATTCCTGATCCTGCCCCAGGCGGAAGGGGGCGCGCGCCCGGCCATCGGCGTCGACGCGCTGCCGGCCACGGCCCAGGTCTGCTCCTGCAACGCCGTCACCAAGGGCGCGATCGCGGACGCGGTGGCCGCCGGCGCCTGCGACATCGGCGCCATCAAGGCCTGCACCAACGCCGGCACGTCCTGCGGCGGCTGCGTGCCGCTCGTCACCCAGATCATGAAGGCGGAAATGCAGAAAGCGGGCCTCGCCGTCAGCAACCACCTGTGCGAGCACTTCCCGTATTCGCGCCAGGAACTGCACCACCTGGTGCGCGTGGGCGGGATCAAGGATTTCGGCACGCTGCTGCACAAGCATGGCAAGGGCCTGGGCTGCGACATCTGCAAGCCCGTCGCCGCCAACATCCTGGCCTCGACCTGGAACGACTTCGTGCTCAAGCCGAAGCACGCCAGCCTGCAGGATTCGAACGACTACTTCCTCGGCAATATCCAGAAGGACGGCACGTATTCCGTCGTGCCGCGCATGCCGGGCGGCGAAGTGACGCCGGACGGCCTGATCGCCGTCGGCCAGGTCGCCAAGAAATACGGCTTGTACACCAAGGTCACGGGCGGCCAGCGCGTCGACCTGTTCGGCGCGCGCGTGGACCAGCTGCCCGCCATCTGGGAAGAACTGATCGCGGCCGGCTTCGAATCCGGCCACGCCTACGGCAAGTCGCTGCGCACGGTGAAGTCCTGCGTCGGCTCGACCTGGTGCCGATACGGCGTGGGCGATTCGGTCGGCTTCGCCATCGCGCTGGAGAACCGCTATAAAGGCTTGCGCGCGCCGCACAAGATCAAGTTCGGCGTCTCCGGCTGCACGCGCGAATGCGCGGAGGCGCAGGGCAAGGACGTCGGCCTGATCGCCACCGACAAGGGCTGGAACCTGTACGTGTGCGGCAACGGCGGCATGAAGCCGCGCCATGCGGAACTGCTGGCTTCGAACCTGGACGAAGCCCAGGTCGTGCAGCTGGTCGACCGTTTCCTGATGTTCTACGTGCGCACCGCGGACCGCCTGCAGCGCACCAGCACCTGGCGCGAGAACCTCGAGGGCGGCCTGGATTACCTGAAGCAGGTCGTCGTCGACGACAGGCTGGGCATCGCCGCCGAACTGGAAGCGGACATGCAACGCGTCGTCGACACCTACGAGGACGAATGGAAGAACGCCGTCGAGGACCCGGCCGTGCGGCGCCGCTTCCAGACCTTCGTGAACAGCGACGCCGTGGACGACGACGTCGTGTTCGTGCCGGAGCGGGGCCAGATCCGTCCCGCCACCATCGAGGAACGCCGCCGCACCATTCCCATCGCAGTCGCTTGAGAAGCACAAGGAGAACGCCATGCACCGTGACATCGCATTGACCAGGGAGTGGAGCCCCGTCTGCCCGCTGGAGCGCATCGTGCCCGACACGGGCGTGTGCGCCCTGCTGAACGGGCGCCAGGTGGCCGTGTTCCGCGTGGGCGACGCAGCGCCGCGCCTGTTCGCCATCGATAACTTCGACCCGAACGCGCACGCCGCCGTGCTGTCGCGCGGCCTGGTCGGCAGCCTGGGCGAGCGCATCGTCGTCGCCTCGCCGATCTACAAGCAGCATTTCGACCTGCAGACGGGCGAGTGCCTGGAGGCGCCGCACAACTCCGTCGCCAGCTACCCCGTGCGCGTCGAGGACGGCCACGTCTGGGTGGGAGCCTAGCCATGACGGCGCCGCGCTCGCAGTCGCTCGTCGTGATCGGCAACGGCATGGCCGGCATGCGCACGGTCGAGGAACTGTTGAAGCTCGCGCCGGACATGTACCGCATCACCGTGTTCGGCGCCGAGCCGCACGGCAACTACAACCGCATCCTGCTGTCGCCCGTGCTGGCCGGCGAGAAAACCGTCGACGAGATCATGCTGCACACGCGCGCCTGGTACGACGAGAAGGGCGTCACGCTGCACGCGGGCGACCCGGTCGTGCGCATCGACCGCAAGCGCCGCACCGTGCATGCGGCGTCGGGCCTGGCCATGGGCTACGACCGCCTGCTGATCGCGACGGGATCGAAGCCCTTCATCGTGCCCGTGCCGGGCCACGACCTGCCGGGCGTGATCGGTTTCCGCGATTTGCAGGACGTCGACACGATGCTGGCCGCGGCGCGCGCGGGCGGAAGGGCCGTCGTGATCGGCGGCGGCCTGCTCGGCCTGGAAGCGGCGAACGGCCTGCTGCGCCGCGGCATGGACGTGTCGGTCGTGCACGTCACGGGCAGCCTGATGAACCAGCAGCTCGATCCGCCCGCGGCCGAGCTGCTGCGCGCCAGCCTGGAGCGGCGCGGCCTGCGCATCCTGCTGAACCGCCAGACCGTCGAGATCGCGGGCGTGGGGCGCGCCCAGTCGGTAGTGTTCGAAGGCGACGAGGAGATCCCGGCCGACCTGGTCGTGATGGCGGCCGGCGTGCGTCCCAATATCGACCTGGCCCGGTCCGCGGGCCTGCATTGCGAGCGTGCCATCGTCGTCGACGACACGCTGCAGACCTACGACCCGCGCGTGTACGCGGTGGGCGAATGCGTGCAGCACCGGCGCGCGACCTTCGGCCTGGTGGCGCCGATCTGGGACCAGGCGCGCGTGTGCGCCGCCCACCTGGCGGGCGCCGGACACCGCCGCTACGTGCAGCAGGCCACGGCCACCAAGTTGAAGGTGACGGGCGTGGACCTGTACTCGGCCGGCGACATCGTCGGCGGAGAAGGCAGCGAAGACCTGGTGCTGCGCGACCGCCGCGGCGGCGTGTACAAACGCCTGGTGGTCGCCGGCAACCGCCTGACGGGCGCCGTGCTGGTCGGCGACGTCGCCGACGGTCCCTGGTATTTCGACCTGATCCAGCGGCGCACCGACATCTCGTCGATGCGCGACCAACTGTTGTTCGGCCAGGCCTGCGCGACCGCGGCCTGACGAGGAGTCCTGCGCATGAAGCTGTCCGCCATTCCCACCACCGTCAAGACCACCTGTCCGTACTGCGGCGTCGGCTGCGGCGTCGATGCCCGCGTGGGGGCGGACGGCGCACTGTCGATCGCCGGCGATGCCTCCCATCCGGCCAGCCAGGGCCGCCTGTGCGTGAAGGGTGCGGCGCTGGGCGAGACGGGCGGCCTGCAGGGCCGGCTGCTGGCGCCGATGCTGCGCGAGGACGGCATGCTGCGCGAGGCCTCGTGGGACGAGGCGCTGGACCGGGTCGCCGGCGGCTTCGCCAGGATCATCGACGAGCACGGGCCGGACGCGGTGGCGCTGTACGTCTCCGGCCAGCTGCTCACCGAGGACTACTACATCGCCAACAAGTTCATGAAGGGCTACGTCGGCAGCGCCAATATCGACACCAACTCGCGCCTGTGCATGTCCTCGGCCGTGGCGGGCCACAAGCGCGCGTTCGGCGAGGACATCGTACCCGGCTGCTACGAGGACCTGGAGCTCGCGGACCTGCTGGTGCTGGTCGGCTCGAACGCCGCCTGGTGCCATCCGACGCTGTACCAGCGCATCGTGCGCGCCAAGGAAGCGCGCCCGCGGATGCAGGTGGTCGTCGTCGACCCGCGCCGCACGGCCACCTGCGACATCGCCGACCTGCACCTGCCCATCAAGCCCGGCACGGACGTGTGGCTGTTCGACGGCCTGCTTGCCCATCTCGCGGCGCAGCAGGCGGGGGATGCCGGGTTCGTCCACGCCCACACGGAAGGCCTGGCCGATGCGCTGGACGCGGCCGGCAAGGCCGGCTCCATCCTCGACGTGGCCAGGGCCTGCCGCATCGACCCGCAGCTCCTGCAGCGCTTCTACGCGCTGTTCGCGCGGACGGAGAAGACCGTCACGGCGTTCACGATGGGCGTGAACCAGTCCAGCAGCGGCGCCGACAAGGTCAATGCGATCATCAACTGCCACCTGTTCACGGGCCGCATCGGCAAGCCGGGCATGGGCCCGTTTTCCCTGACGGGCCAGCCGAACGCGATGGGCGGGCGCGAAGTGGGCGGCCTGGCGAACATGCTGGCCGCGCACATGGACCTCGAGGACGCGGACCAGCGCAATGCCGTGCAGGCGTTCTGGGCGTCGCCGCGCATGGCGGACAAGCCCGGCCTGAAGGCGGTCGACCTGTTCCGCGCCATCGAGGAGGGCAGGATCAAGGCCGTGTGGATCATGGCCACCAATCCCCTCGTGAGCCTGCCGGACGCCGAGCAGGCGCGGCGCGCGCTGGAACGATGCGAGCTGGTGGTGGCGTCCGACATCGTGCTGGGCACCGACACGAACGCGGCGGCCCACGTGCTGCTGCCGGCGCTGGGCTGGGGCGAGAAGGACGGTACCGTCACCAATTCCGAGCGCTGCATCTCGCGCCAGCGCGCCTTCCTGGCCGCACCCGGCGGCGCGCGCGCCGACTGGGATATCGTCTGCGACGTGGCCCGGCGCATGGGGTTCGCGGGCTTCGACTTCATGGCGCCGCACCAGATCTTCGACGAGCACGCGCGCCTGTCGACGTGGCGCAACGGCACGAATGGAGGACGGCGCCGTCTGTTCGACATCGGCGGCCTGGCCGGCATGACGCGCGCCGACTACGATGCGCTCGAACCGGTGCAGTGGCCCGTGCGCGTGCCGGGCGGCTCGACGGCGCGCCTGCTGGGGGATGGCCGCTTCGCCCACCCGGACGGCAAGGCGCGCTTCGTACCGACGGCGCCGCGCCTGCCTGCGCACCTGCCGGACGATGAATTCCCCCTGGTGCTGAACACGGGCCGCGTGCGCGACCAGTGGCACACGATGACGCGCACCGGACGCGCGCCGCGGCTGGCCGAGCACGTGCCGGAACCGTTCGTCGACCTGCACCCGCAGGATGCGCTGCTGTGCGGCGTGAAGGCGGGGGAGCTGGCGCGCGTGACGAGCAGATGGGGCGCCGTGGTGGCGCGGGTGCAGCACGGCGGCGGCATCGCCCGCGGCAGCGCCTTCATGCCGATCCACTGGAGCGCGCAGACGGCGTCCGACGCGCGCGTGGGCACCGTCGTCAACCCGGCCGTCGATCCCGTCTCGGGCGAGCCGGAATTCAAGCACACGCCCGTGCGCATCGAACCGTTCGGCGTGGCCTGGTACGGCTTCATCCTGAGCCGCGCGGAACTGCCCCTGCGGGAAGCGGCGCACTGGACCCGCATCCAGGGCAGCGGCTTCGTCCGCTACGAACTGGCGGGACGCCTGCCGTTCGCCCAGTCGGCCGACTGGACGCGCGCGCTGCTGGGTCTGGGCGAGGACGACGAGGACGCCGACTGGATCGAGGTCGAGGACCGGAGCGGCGGCGTGGTGCGCGCGGCCCACCTCGTCGACGGAAGGATCCAGGCCTGCCTGTTCGTGTCGCAGCGCCAGGACCTGCCGGCGCGGGCCTGGCTGGCCTCGCTGTTCGCGCAGGAGGCCTTGACGCAGGCCGACCGCCTGGCCCTGTTGTCGGGCCGCGCGAAAGCGGCGGCCGAGGATCCGGGACCGACCGTGTGCTCCTGCTTCGGCGTGGGCAGGAAGACGATCGGGATCGCCATCCGGCAGCACGGTTGCCGCGACGCCGCCGCCGTCACGGCCTGCACCAAGGCGGGCGGCAATTGCGGTTCCTGCGTGCCGGAGATCCGCGCGCTGCTGGCCGAGGCGGCGCACATCGCGGAAGTCTAGCCCAGCGGGGCGATGCCGAACGCCTGCGGCACGGCCACGCGCATGATGTCGATGAAGCGGCGCAGGCGCGCCGGGTAGAAGCGGGCCGGCGGGTAGATCAGCCAGATCGGCAGCGGCGCCGCCTGCCACTGCGGCACCAGCTGCACCAGGCGGCCGCTGTCCAGTTCCTCGCGCAGCGCCCAGGACGAGCCAAGCGCCACGCCCACGCCCATCACGGCGGCATTGCGCAGCGCGTACAGGTTGTCCGTGTACAGGCGCGGGCGGATCGCCAGCTGCGTCGTGCGGCCATTCTGCGCATGCGTGAGCGTCACCTGGTCGCGGTAAAAATTGCTGGCAGAGATCCAGGGCAGGGCGGGCAGCGCGTCCGGGTGGTCCGGCACGGCAATGCCTTCAAGCAGGGTGGGCGCCGCCACGACGATGCGCGGCACGTCGCCCAGGCGCAGCGCCACCATGTCCGGCGGCGGATCGTCGCCCACGCGGATCATGCAGTCGATGCCCTGGCCGATCAGGTCCGGCACGCGGTCGTGCAGCGTCCACTCCACCGTCATGCGCGGATAGCGCCCCAGGTACTCGGCCAGCGGCGCCACGAGCTGCTGCTGGCCGAAGGCATGCGGGGCGATCACCCGCAACAGGCCCACCGGCTCGTCGCCGGCGCCGCGGATCTCGCTCTCGAATTCCTGCCAGCCGGCCAGCAACTCCTTGGCCCGCGCATAGCAGCGCATGCCGTCGTCGGTCAGCGCCATCGCGTGGGTGGAACGCTGCAGCAGGCGCACGCCCAGCGATTTCTCCAATGCCTTCAGGCGCCGGCTGACGGTCGGCTGCGTCGTCTCCAGCAGGCGCGCCGCCGCCGACAAGCTGCCGGCGTCCACGATGCGGACGAAGGTCTCGACCAGCATCATACGGTCGGCGGATGATATTCCGGGGGAGCTCTCTACGTTCATACGCTCATCGTATAACAGTTCTGCCGTCCATGTGGCTACCGCGCTGCAGCATGGCTGCGCATAATGCACCCCATCGAACAAGAAGGAATGCACATGAACACCACCACCACCACCACCACGATGCCACGGCAGGCGACCCTGTCCGGCCCGCTGACGTTCCTGCTCGCGGCCGGCACCGGCCTGTCCGTCGCCGCGCTGTACTACAGCCAGCCGACGCTGGGCGTGCTGGCCGGCGACCTGAACGCCGACCCGCGCGCCGTCGGCTGGATCCCGACGCTGACCCAGTTCGGCTATGCGCTGGGCCTGCTGCTGCTGGCGCCGCTGGGCGACCGCTACGACCGCCGCAACATCATCGTGGCCAAGGCGCTGGTGCTGGCCGCCGCGCTGCTGCTGACGGGCTTCGCGCCGACGCTGGGCGTGCTGCTGGGCGCGAGCCTGCTGGTGGGCCTGTTCGCCACCGTGGCCCAGGACATCGTCCCGGCCGCCGCGACGCTGGCCCAGCCGGAACACCGCGGCAAGGCCGTCGGCACCGTGATGACGGGCCTGCTGCTGGGCATCCTGCTGTCGCGCGTCGTCAGCGGCTTCGTGGCCGAGCACTGGGGCTGGCGCGCCGTGTTCGTGGCGGCGTCGATCGGCGTCGTCGCGATGGCGGGCGTGATGGCGCGCTTCCTGCCGCACTTCGCCCCGACCAGCCAGGTGAGCTATCCGGCCCTGCTGCAGTCGCTGGCTGCGTTGTGGAAGGAACACCGCAAGCTGCGCCTGGCCGCGCTGGCCCAGGGCCTGCTGTCGGTCGGTTTCTCGGCATTCTGGTCGACGCTGGCCGTGATGCTGCACGGCGCCCCGTTCCACCTCGGCTCGGCCGCGGCCGGTTCGTTCGGCCTGGCCGGCGCCGTGGGCGCCCTGGCCGCGCCGTTCGCCGGCCGCCTGGCCGACAGCCGCGGCGCCGAATGGGTGACGCGCGTCGCCGCCATCGTCACCGTGGGTTCGTTCGCCATCATGTTCGCCATGCCGGCCCTGTCCACCCCGTTGCAGCTGGCGCTGCTGGCGCTGGCCACCATCGGCTTCGACCTGGGCGTGCAAGCGAGCCTGATCGCACACCAGACCATCGTGTTCGGCATCGCCCCGGAATCGCGCAGCCGCCTGAATGCGATCCTGATGACGAGCGTGTTCGTCGGCATGGCCACGGGCGGCGCGCTCGGCGCCCAGGCGCTGGCCGCATGGGGCTGGAACGGCGTGGTGCTGCTGGCCGTGGCCGCCGCGCTGGCCGCCCTGGCGGTGCGGATCAAGGCCGCCTCGGCCAGCTGAGGCTCAAGGTTTCGGTGCCGGCGGGGGACGCATCAAGCTCGCCAGCACCGACACCAGCAGGATCAGCCCGACCACGCCCAGCGCGATCCCGGTCGGGATCTTGTAGATGTCCAGCAGCAGCATCTTGGCGCCGATGAAGACGAGGATGAACGCCAGTCCATACTTCAGCAGGTGGAAACGCTGCGCCATGTCGGCCAGCAGGAAGTACATGGCGCGCAGGCCCAGGATGGCGAAGATGTTCGACGTGAACACGATGAACGGGTCGCCCGTGACGGCGAAGATGGCGGGAATCGAATCGACGGCGAAGATGACGTCGGTGACCTCCACCAGCACCAGCACGACGAACAGCGGGGTGGCGTAGCGCACGCCGTTCTTGAACGTGAAGAAGCTGTGGCCGTGGTACTCGTCCGTGATCTTCATGTGGCCGCGCATCCAGCGCAGCACGCGGTTGTTGGCCAGGTCGGGTTCCTGGTCCGAGACGATCAGCATCTGCACCCCCGTGTAGAGCAGGAACAGGCCGAAGATGTAGAGAATCCAGTGGAATTGCGCCAGCAGCAGGGCGCCCACGTAGATCAGGACCGCGCGCAGCACGATCGCGCCCAGCACGCCGTACAGCAGCACGCGCTTCTGGTACATGGCCGGGACGGCGAAGAAATTGAACAGCGTGATCCAGACGAACACGTTGTCGACCGCCAGCGATTTCTCGATCAGGTAGCCGGTCAGGTATTCGAGCGCCTTCGCCTTGGCGATGTCCGGCCCCAGCGTGCCGTCCAGGTACCACCACAGCCAGCCGCCGAACGCCAGCGCGATCGAGATCCAGACCACCGACCACATGGCCGCCTCGCGCGTGCTGACCTTGTGCTCGCCCTCGTGCTTGAGGACGAAGAAGTCGACGGCCAGCAGCAGGGCGACCAGGACCGTGAACGATAGATACAGGGTGGGCGTGCCGATGGTGTCCAGCATGGGGTTCTCCAGGGGATGCACTCGGTAGCGGCCGTCTGGCGCGCGTGGTTGCGTCGATTCTAGACCGGTATGGATGCGTTGCGGCGCGCGATCGGCTCTGCAGGGCCGCGCGCCGCATGGCATCATGCCGGCAAGCCTGCGCATCGCCATCCCGGCCATGCGCGCAACCGGAATCCGCCCATGAAACGACCTGGTTTTTCCCTGCCTGCCGTGGCGATGCTGGCGATGGCCGCCTCCGCCGGTGCCGCGCCGGTCGCGCTGACGGCGCCGGGAACGACGACGCATGTCCACCAGATCGCCGTGATGGCCGACGGCAAGTTGTGTATCGTCGGCAAGACCATGGGAACGCAGCCCGGCGAGGGCAGCCGGGGTACGCTGCTCGTGTTCGACGTTGCCGCCAACCGGGTTGCATGGGAGCGCCGGATCGAGGCGCCGCCCGGCTACCGCGACCTGGACTTCGCCGCGTGCCAGGGAGACGGCCATGCCGTGCATGTCGGCGCCGAAGCCACGCCGGCCGGGAAGGGCAGCACGAAACACGTCGTTGCCTGGGCCTACCGTTTCGACGCCGACGGCAAGCTGGCGGCGTCGAGGGAACTGGACACGGGCGTGCCGTATGCATTCGTCTATGCGGTCGACGCCGACGCCGGCGGCATGACCGTCGCCGGCTCGGCCACCGACGTCAAGGACCGCGTGGCGTCGAACGGCATCTTCTTCGCCCACCTCGATCCCGCGCTCCGCGACGCGTCGATCGCGAAACTGGCGAACGGGGCCTTCGGCCGGGGATCGGCCGCAAGGCTGTCGGGCAATACCCTGTATATCGCCGGCAATTTTGAACCGGCGTCCGATGCCGCCATGCGCGAGGCCGACGATTATGCGGTCTCGAAGATCGTCGGCGGCAAGTACCGCTTCAGCGTGCGGCCCATGCCGATCAGGTCCGACCGCATTGCCCGCACCGTCTCGGCCGCGAACGAACTGGTGTCGATGGGCGATCAGGAGGGAAGCACGCGCCTGGTCGTCATCGGCGCCGACGGCAAGCCGCGCGAGAACCTGCAGGTGAAAGGGCCGTTCTGCCGGACCCGCACGATCGCCGCCAGCGCCGATACCGTGTACGCCATCCGCACCGAATGCAAGGCGAACGGGACGCCCGCCGTGCTCACGGCCATCGACCGCAAGACGGGAGCGGAACTGGTGGTCAGCGGCATCACGGGGGAGCCGGGCTACCTGTTCGCGCTGCCGTCCGCTGTGGTGGTGATCTCGTGGAAGAGCGATCGCACGCTGCTGCTGCAGACGGTGCCGAAGGGCGGGGATCCGGACGCGTGACGGCGCGGGAAGCGCGCCCGCCAGGAGAAAGGACAACAAAAAAGCCCGGACATGTGTCCGGGCTTTCCGTGGAATTCTGTGGTCGGGGTGAGAGGATTCGAACCTCCGGCCTCTACGTCCCGAACGTAGCGCTCTACCGGGCTAAGCTACACCCCGACGGTAGTAATGCTTTGAAGCAGCTGCAAGACCCGGGGAAGTGTCGCTTTCGATGCTGCAAACAAGAAAAAACAAGAAACTGAGTGGTCGGGGTGAGAGGATTCGAACCTCCGGCCTCTACGTCCCGAACGTAGCGCTCTACCGGGCTAAGCTACACCCCGACGGTAGTAATGCTTTGAAGCAGCTGCAAGACCCGGGGAAGTGTCGCTTTCGATGCTGCAAACAAGAAAAAACAAGAAACTGAGTGGTCGGGGTGAGAGGATTCGAACCTCCGGCCTCTACGTCCCGAACGTAGCGCTCTACCGGGCTAAGCTACACCCCGACGGTAGTAATGCTTTGAAGCAGCTGCAAGACCCGGGGAAGTGTCGCTTTCGATGCTGCAAACAAGAAAAAACAAGAAACTGAGTGGTCGGGGTGAGAGGATTCGAACCTCCGGCCTCTACGTCCCGAACGTAGCGCTCTACCGGGCTAAGCTACACCCCGACTGTTCGAGAGATCGTTACCGAAATCTCGGGAAGGCATTACTATAGTTGCCTCAATGGTTCCTGTCAACAGCGAAGCTGCAGAGCTGGAGCAGGGCCTGCTTGTACTCGGTGTCCGGCAGGTCGGCGATCGATGCGGCGGCGCGGCGCGCGGCGGCTTCGGCCTCGCGGCGCGTGAAGTCCAGGGCGCCGCTGGAGGTGACGGCGGCCAGCACGGCGTCGAAATGGGTCTCGTCGCCTTGCTCGATGCAGCTGCGGATCAGTTCGCGCTGTTCGGACGAGCCGTTTTCCATCACATAGATCAGGGGCAGCGTCGGCTTGCCTTCGCGCAGGTCGTCGCCCACGTTCTTGCCGATCTCGGCGGCGTCGCCGGCATAGTCGAGCACGTCGTCGATGAGCTGGAACGCGGTGCCCAGAGAGCGGCCGTATTCGCCGGCCGCTTCGATCCGGGCGTCGTCGGCGCCGGCGACCAGGGCGCCCAGCTGGGCCGCCGCCTCGAACAGCTTGGCCGTCTTCGAGCGGATCACGCGCAGATAGCTTTCCTGGGTCACGTCCGGGTCGTGCATGTTGAGCAGCTGCAGCACCTCGCCCTCGGCGATGACCGTGGTGGCGCGCGACAGGATCTGCATCACCCGCATGTCGTTCAGGCTGGTCATCATCTCGAACGAGCGCGAGTACAGGTAGTCGCCCACCAGCACCGAGGCCGCGTTGCCGAACATGGCATTCGCGGTCTGGCGGCCGCGCCGCATCGACGATTCGTCGACGACGTCGTCGTGCAGCAGCGTGGCCGTGTGGATGAATTCGACCACGGCCGCCAGTTCGTGGTGGCCCGCGCCCTTGTAGCCGTAGGCGTTCGCCAGCAGCAGCACCAGCACCGGACGGATCCGCTTGCCGCCGGCGCTGATGATGTATTCGGCGATCTGGTTCACCAGCGCGACTTCGGATTGCAGGCGCTGGCGGATCACCGTGTTCACGGCCTCCATGTCGGCTGCGATCGTGCGGGTGAGGGGATTCTGTTGTGCGTTGTGGGTGGCGGCGGACAAGGCGGACCTGCTTGACGTTGGATGCGGATGGATTTTGTTGAGTCGTGATTATACGACATGCAAGCAGAAGCCGTCCCACCGACTTTCCTGGGGCCGCGAGGGCGGTCCAGGGCATTCCCGGGACAGCGTGCGACAGGCACAAGGGTTTTGACGCAGCGCGCCAATTTATGTATAATCGTCTGTTCCCCGAACCCCTGGCTGTCCACTTCGCCCGATTCGCGGGAATATTTATTAACAATTAATGAGGTTTCAATCATGTACGCGGTCATAAAAACCGGTGGCAAGCAATACAAAGTTGTCGCTGGCGAAAAACTCAAAGTAGAACAGATACCGGCAGACATTGGTTCCGAACTCACTATCGATCAGGTTCTCGCCGTCGGCGAGGGCGAGAGCATCAAGTTTGGTGCTCCGCTGGTGGAAGGTGCTTCGGTTCGCGTGACTGTTGTGTCGCACGGTCGTCACGACAAAGTGCGTATCTTCAAGATGCGTCGTCGTAAGCACTACCAGAAGCGTCAAGGCCATCGCCAGAACTACACCGAAATCCAAGTGGTTGCGATCAACGGCTAATTGCCGCGCGTCCCTCTTCAGTCATAACAAGGAGCATTTGAAATGGCACACAAAAAAGGCGGCGGCACTACGCGAAACGGCCGTGACTCAGAAAGCAAACGCCTCGGCGTGAAAGTCTACGGCGGCCAGTCGATCAACGCCGGCGGCATCATCATGCGCCAGCGCGGTACCACGATCCGTCCGGGTACCAACGTCGGCCTGGGCAAGGATCACACCCTGTTCGCCCTGGTCAACGGCACCGTCAAGTTCATCAAGCAAGGCGTCGGTTCGAAGCAGTACGTGACCGTCATCGCTGCCGAAGCAGCTGCTGCTTAATAAAGCATGCACGCGCCGCCTTCGGGCGGCGCATTCTTTGCAAGGCGCAAGCCTTCAATCGAAAGGCTCTGCCATCGGTAGGGCCTTTGTGTTTTTGGGCGCACTTTCGCCCCACCTTTCCCAGTGGTCTCATCATGAAGTTTATCGACGAAGCACGCATCGAAGTCATCGGCGGCGATGGCGGCAACGGCTGCGCCTCTTTCCGCCGCGAAAAGTTCCGTCCGTTCGGCGGCCCCGATGGCGGCGACGGTGGCCGCGGCGGCTCGATCTGGGCGATCGCCGACCGCAACGTCAACACGCTGGTCGACTTCCGCTTCTCCAAGGTGCACACGGCGCGCAACGGCGAACCGGGCCGCGGCTCCGATTGCTACGGCAAGGGCGCCGAGGACGTCTACCTGCGCATGCCGGTCGGCACCTTGATCATCGACGATAACAATGGCGAGATCATCGCCGACCTCACCGAGCACGAGCAGGTCGAGCTGCTGGCCAAGGGCGGCGAGGGCGGCTGGGGCAATATCCACTTCAAGACCTCGACCAACCGCGCGCCGCGCCAGAAGACCGAGGGCAAGGAAGGCGAACGCCGTTCCCTGCGCCTGGAACTGAAGGTGCTGGCCGACGTGGGCCTGCTGGGCATGCCGAACGCCGGCAAGTCGACCTTCATCACGGCCGTGTCGAACGCGCGCCCGAAGATCGCCGACTACCCGTTCACGACCCTGCATCCGAACCTGGGCGTGGTGCGCGTCTCGCATGCGAAGAGCTTCGTGATCGCGGACATTCCCGGCCTGATCGAGGGCGCCGCCGAAGGCGCCGGCCTGGGCCACCAGTTCCTGCGCCACCTGAGCCGCACGGGCCTGCTGCTGCACATCGTCGACCTCGCGCCGATGGACGGCAAGACCGACCCCGTCAAGGAAGCCAAGGCGCTGGTCAAGGAACTCGAGAAGTACGACGCGGAGCTGGTCAACAAGCCGCGCTGGCTGGTGCTGAACAAGCTGGACGTCGTGCCGGAAGACGAGCGCAAGAAGCTGGTCAAGGACTTCGTCAAGAAGATGGCCTGGAAGGGCCCCGTGTTCGAGATCTCGGCCCTGAACCGCGAAGGCTGCGAAGACCTGGTGCACGCGATCTACCAGCACCTGGAGAAGGAGCGCCACGTCGAGCAGCGCTCCGAGGAAACCCAGATGACCGAGGAAGCGCGCGGCATCTCGTCGATCGACCCCGACGATCCACGCTTCAAGATCATCGAAGACTAATGGCGCGTCGAAAAACCTACTGCGCGTTGCATTGTCGGCCTGCGATGCTCGCTGTACGTCCGTACAGCTGCGCTTCTCGGCCAACACTGCGGCCGCTCGCTACGGTTTTTCGAGGCTCCCGATGAAGAGTCCCGCCACCCGCTACCGCCTGCGCAGCCAGCTGCTGCAGGCGACGGCCACCGTCAGCTCGCTGGCCGCGCTGTCGGCGCTGCTCGATCCGGACCGGATCGCGGAGCGGTTCGGACTGTTCCTCGTCGGCGTGAACGGCTACAGCCAGTTCTACGCCATCTATGTCGGAGTGCGCCTCGCCACCGCGGTGCTCGCTCTGCTGGCTGCGAGGCGGGGCGACCAGCCCATCCTCGGCGACCTCACCGCACTGTTCATCCTGGCGCAGCCGCTCGGCCGCTTCGCCGCAGCCTTTGCCATCGGCCTGCCCCAGGGCGTATTGTTAGCCATCTGCGGGATCGAATTGCTGGTCGGCCTGGCGCTGCTGGCGCTGCGCCCGCCGGGGCGCCCGCTCCTGCAATGATTTCGCCATGACCGCACACGCCGACACCGCCATCCATTCCATCCTCCAGCAAGCCTGCCGCATCATCGTCAAGGTCGGCTCTTCCCTCGTCACGGACGAAGGCCGCGGCCTCGACCATGCCGCCATCGCGAAATGGGCCGCCCAGATCGCCGCCCTGCGCAAGCTGGGCAAGGAAGTCGTGCTGGTGTCGTCCGGCGCCATCGCCGAAGGCATGCTGCGCCTGGGCTTCACCCAGCGCCCGACCGACATCCACGAACTGCAGGCCTGCGCCGCCTGCGGCCAGATGGGCCTGGCGCAGATCTACGAAACGAGCTTCGCCACCCACGGCATCCGCACCGCCCAGGTGCTGCTGACCCACGCCGACCTGGCCGACCGCGAACGCTACCTGAACGCGCGCTCGACGCTCACCACGCTGCTGCGCCTGGACGTCGTCCCGATCATCAACGAGAACGACACGGTCGTCACCGACGAGATCAAGTTCGGCGACAACGACACGCTGGGCGCCCTGGTCGCCAACCTGATCGAAGCCGACGCCCTGGTCATCTTGACTGATCAAAAAGGCCTGTATTCGGCCGACCCGCGCAAGGACCCAACAGCGACGCTGATTCGCCAGGCCCAGGCCGGCGACGCCGCGCTGGAAGCCATGGCCGGCGGCGCCGGCAGCAGCATCGGGCGCGGCGGCATGCTCACCAAGGTGCTGGCCGCCAAGCGCGCGGCACGCTCCGGCGCGCACACTGCGATCGCCTGGGGCCGCGAGGACGAGGTACTAGTGCGCATGGCGCAGGGAGAAGCGATCGGCACCCAGCTGCTGGCCGCCACCGCGCGCCTGACGGCGCGCCGCCAGTGGATGCACGACCACCTGCACACGGCCGGCGAGCTCGTGCTCGACGCCGGCGCCGTGCACAAGCTGCAGCACGAGGGCAAGTCGCTGCTGCCGATCGGTGTCGTCACGGTCGGCGGCGAATTCGGCCGCGGCGCCCTGGTCGCCTGCCTCACCGAGGATGGCCGCGAGATCGCGCGCGGCCTGGCCAATTACTCCAGCAGCGAGACCCGGCGCATCATGCGCCACGCCTCCAGCGAGATCGAGGGCATCCTCGGCTACGTCGAGGCGCCCGAACTGGTACACCGGGACAACCTCGTCCTGCTGTGACGGGCCGGCCGGCCCCGCCATCCGCAGCGGCGGGGAGGCCGGCGCTTGCTCGTCCTCGACAAGCCGTCCACCATGGACCGCCGTATGGCGGCCGCGCGGCAATGCTCCGATGTTTTCCAGTATCGCCATTTTCGGTTCCGATAATCGTTGCCGTGGTCCGATCCCGAATGATCGCGGTCCCGGACGAAGCGTTCGATGCAGCGGGTGTCGGGCATCTTCACGATCATTACTGCGCTAATTCCATGCCCGATCTTTCTCTGCTCGGTAAATGAGCTCGGCTGCTTTTTGCCCCCCCAGCAAGTCTCTGCGCGGGCATCAATGGAAGAATCCGGCGATGGTAATAAAAATTCTTTAGAATCAATGGATTAGAATTATTTTCGCGAAGGATGATCGCTTGCCTTATGAAATCCGCTTATCAGAAATCAAGTCGTGAAAATACACGAATTCTCACCGAATGCGAAGGCGGCTACACTGATCCATCACGATATTCCGGGTTTCGGTTGACGATCGGATGAAGCGAAGTTTTGTATTGCCAATGTCGATGCTGAACTACAAATGGGTGCAATTGCAAATTAAAAATCGAAATTCCTCACATAATTGAGTATTATTGCCTGCGTATAATTATTTGATATTGAACATTCGCTTGTCAGCCAGGAGAGGGGAGCCATCCCGTGTCTCGGCAGGAATCAATCTTGAATACCGCTCCCCTGATCGTCGACCTCGACGGCACCTTGATTCATACCGATATGCTGCACGAGTCCGCCTTGCGCGTGACGCGCGACCGCCCGTTCGACGTCCTGCGTATTCCCCTGTGGCTGATGCGGGGGAAGGCGGTGCTGAAGGACGAGCTCGCAAGCCGCAGCCGCCTCGATGCGGCGCTGTTGCCGTATAACGACAAGCTGCTGGACTGGTTGAAGGAAGAGCGAGCCAACGGCCGCCGCATCGTGCTGTGCACGGCGTCCGACCGCACGATCGCCGAGGCCGTGGCCGAGCACCTGGGCGTGTTCGACGAAGTGCTGGCCAGCGACGGCATCGTCAACCTGGCCGGCGAGCACAAGGCCGAGGCGCTCGAACGCCAGTACGGCCACGGCGGCTTCGACTACGTCGGCAATTCCAGCGCGGACCTGAAGGTATGGCGCCGCGCGCGCAAGGCCGTGGTCGTCAACGGCGCCCGCGGACTGGCGGGCAAGGCGGCCGCGCTGTGCGGCGTCGAGCGCGAATTCCCGGCACGCCGCAGCAGCGTCGCCGCCTGGCGCAAGGTGCTGCGCGTGCACCAGTGGATGAAGAACCTGTTGCTGTTCATGCCGCTGCTGGCGGCACACCAGGTGGCCGACATCGACGGCTGGCTGACGCTCGTGCTGGCGTTCATCTCGTTCAGCCTGTGCGCATCGACCGTGTACATCGCCAACGACCTGCTCGACCTGGAGAGCGACCGGGCCCATCCGCGCAAGCGCTTGCGGCCGTTCGCCTCCGGTACGGTGCCGGCCTGGCAGGGTGTGCTGCTGGCGCCGCTGCTGCTGTGCGCCAGCCTGGGACTGGGCGCCATGGTCGGCGGCAGCTTCCTGCCTGGCTGCTGTCCTATTTCGGGCTGACCTGCGTCTATTCCTGGGGATTGAAGCGGGTGATCCTGCTCGACTGCATCACGCTGGCGATGCTGTACACGCTGCGCATCACGGCCGGCGCGGCCGCGTTGTCGATGCCCCTGTCGTTCTGGCTGCTGGCGTTCTCCGTGTTCCTGTTCCTGTCGCTGGCATTCGTCAAGCGCTATGCCGAGCTGCACAGCCAGGCGCTGTCCGGCAACGGCAAGGTGCATGGCCGCGGCTACTACACGAGCGACGAGCCCCTGATGCTGAATTTGGGGGTTACGGCCGGCTATGCGTCGGCGGTCGTGCTCGCCATGTACCTGAACACCGACAACGTCCTGATGCTGTACCGCTGGCCGGAGGCCGTGTGGGGCGCCGTTCCCGTGCTGCTGTTCTGGATCAGCTGGATCTGGATGCAGGCGCACCGCGGCCACATGCACGACGATCCCGTCGTCTTCGCCGTCAAGGACCGCGCCAGCCAGCTGGCCGGCCTCGCGTTCGGCGCCGTGATGCTGGTCGGTGCGCTCGGGTGGCCATGGTAAAAGTGTCGTCGTGGGGCAGGCTCGACAGCCGCGACCACGAACTGGTCGCGCTGGCCGACCGCGCCCATGCTGCGGCGCACATCGCGCGCGACGGCCGCGGCCTGGCGCAGGGCAATGCGCGCAGCTACGGCGACGTCTGCCTGAACCCGGACGGGCGCTTGTGGCGCACGACGGGCCTGGACCGCTTCATCGCCTTCGATCCCGACAGCGGCCGCCTGCGCTGCGAAGCGGGCGTGCTGCTGCGCGACCTCCAGCGCATGAGCATCGCGCACGGCTGGCTGCTGCCGGTCACGCCCGGGACCCAGATGATCACGGTCGGCGGCGCCATCGCCAACGACGTGCACGGCAAGAACCATCACGTGCTGGGCACCTTCGGCGACCACGTGCTGGGCCTGCGCCTGGCGCGCACCGATGGCACCGTGATCGACTGCGGCCCGGACCGCGAACCGCTCTGGTTCGCCGCCACCGTCGGCGGCATGGGCCTGACCGGCGTGATCGTCGAGGCCGAGCTGCAGCTGCGCCGCGTGGCCGGTCCCTGGCTCGTCACCGATACCGTCCCCTACCGCGACCTGGACGAATTCTTCCACCTGGCCGACAGCTCCGAGGCCGGCTGGGAACAGACCGTGTCGTGGGTCGACTGCCTGTCCGGCATCGGCCGCGGCCTGTTCTTCCGCGCCAACCTGGCCGCCATCCCGGACCGCGCGGCGCTAGCGTCGCGGCGCGTGTTCCGCGTGCCCTTCGTGCCGCCTGTCTCGCTGGTGAATGGCGTGTCGCTGCGGGTCTTCAACGAGGCCTATTTCCAGGCCAAGCGCCTCGAGGCCGGCTACGCCATCGCCCACTTCGAGACCTACACCTACCCGCTCGACAACCTGCACGACTGGAACCGCATGTACGGCCCGCGCGGCTTCTACCAGTACCAGAGCGTGGTGCCGCGCGAATCCGGGCGCGAGGCCGTGCAGGGCATGCTGGCGGCGATCAAGGCGGCGGGGCAGGGCTCCTTCCTGGCCGTGCTGAAGACCTTCGGTGCGCGCCGCAACGTGGGCATGATGAGTTTTCCCCGTCCGGGCGTCACGCTGGCGCTCGACTTCCCCAACCGCGGCCAGCGCACCGCGGCCCTGTTCGAACGCCTGGACGCCATCGTGCGCGCGGCCGGCGGCCGGATCTATGCCGCCAAGGACGCGCGCATGCCGCGCGACCTGTTCGAATCGGGCTATCCGCGCCTGGCCGAATTCTTGCAATACCGCGACCCGGGCATCAGCTCGTCGATGTCGCGCCGTCTGATAGGAAGCTGATATGCCGGACACCCCGCCACGCATCGTCATCGTCGGTGCCACTTCGTCCATCGCCGAGCATTGCGCGCGCCTGTGGGTCGCGGGCCGCACGGTCGCGCTGACCCTGGTCGGACGCGACGCCGGCCGCCTCGAGCGCGTCGCCGCCGACCTGCGCGTGCGCAGTCCCGGCTCGCGCGTCGACGTGCGCACGGTCGACTTTTCCGATCCCGTGGCGATCGCCGCGCTGGCCGATGCCGTCGCGGCGGACGGCCTGCCGCAGCAGGTGCTGATCGCCCATGGCGCGCTGCCCGACCAGGCGGCCTGCCAGCGCGACCTCGGGACCGCCTTCGAGGCGCTCGACGTCAACGGCGTCTCGCCGGTGCTGTTCGCTGAAGCCTTCGCCGGCCGCATGGAAGAGGCGGGCGGCGTCATCACGGTCATCGGCTCCGTCGCCGGCGATCGCGGACGCCGCTCGAACTACGTGTATGGCGCCGCCAAGGGCCTGGTCACGCGCTACGTCCAGGGCCTGCAGCACCGCCTGGCCGGCAGCAACAGCCCGCTCAAGGTGGTGCTGGTCAAGCCGGGACCGACGGCCACGCCGATGACGGCGCACCTGCCGCAGCGCGGCCTGGCGCCCGTCGACGCGGTGGCGCGCACGATCGTGCAGGGATCGGCGGCCGGCAGGCCGGTCGTCTATGCGCCGGGCAAGTGGGCGCTCGTCATGATGGTGGTGCGCCACCTGCCTGCGTTCGTTTTCAACAAGATCAATATCTGACCATGACCGACGACCAACGCCTGCCGCGCATCCTCGCGTGCGCGCTGCTGTTCCTGCTGATCGGCGCCGCCCTGGCCGCCGCCTGCTGGCCCATGATCCAGGCCGCCGGCACCGAGGCCGGCGACTTTGCCGCCAACAGCCTGCTGGTGCAGGATGCCAAGCGCCTGCATCTCCTCTACGGGAATTACTCGCGGGTCGGATTCAACCATCCGGGACCGGCGATCCTGTACGTGCTGGCCGCCGGCGAACTGCTGTTCCACGACTGGCTGCACGTCGTGCCGTCGCCGTTCGGCGGCCAGCTGCTTGCAGCCCTGCTGTACAACGCGGCCTGGATGACGCTGGTGTTCGCGATCGTGCGCCGCAGCGCCGGTGCGCTGCAGGCGCTGCTGTTCGTCGCCGTGTTCGTGCTGGCGACCCTGACCATCGATCCGGCCCTGGTCAACGGCATGTGGTTCCCGCACATGTACTTCTTCCCGTACGCGGCGATGCTGGCGGCGATCGCGCCGCTGGCCTACGGCCGCAGCGACACGCTCAAGGCGCTCGCCGTCAGCAGCGGCTTCCTGGTCAACGGCCACGTGTCCTTCGTGCCCATGCTGGGCATTACGCTGGCGCTGGTGCTGGCCGCAAACTGGCTGCTGTCGCGCCGCGACCCGGCGCTGCGCATCCTGTCGCGCGCCTGGATGGCGGCCCACCGCCGCACGATCCTGGCCGCGCTCGGTATCCTGTTCCTGTTCCTGGTGCCGCTGCTGATCGTCACCGTCCGGCATTTTCCCGGCCCGGTGGCCAACTACATCAGCTTCGGCCGCCAGAACCAGGGCCACGGCCTGCAGGAAGCGATCGACTTCGTGCTCGTGTACTGGGGCGCGGGTCGGATGCCGCTGTGGGGCGGCCTGCTGGCGCTGGTGGTGGCGGTTCTGCTGGTGGCGGTGCCGTCCGCGTCCCGGGACGCCGACGCGGGCGCGCCGGCGCGCCGCCGCTTCGTACAGGGAGCGCGCGCCATGGGCATCGCCTTCGCCGCCGCGAGCCTCGCGCTGCTGTACTACGCCAAGGCGGGCGTCGACGACCTGTCGATGACCTACGTCGCCTATTTCTACTATGCGGTGCCGGCCATGTGCCTGGGCCTGGCGGCGCTGTACCTGTGCCGTGCGCTGGCGGACGGCGCCGGCCAGGCGCTCGCCTGCCTGGCGCTGTTCGGCGTGCTGCTCGCATGCTGGCCGCAAGCCCGCAAGGAGCCGAACTACACCTATAACTACCACCAGGCCGGCGTCGCCGAATTGTACGCATGGCTGCACGGATTGCCCGGCAGCGGACGCATCGTGCTCGACCTGCAAGCGGACGAGCGTCCCTGGGGCATGGCGCTGGCGGTGCAGGTCCATGCCAAGCGGCGTCACGAGAATCTCGTCTGCATCCACGAGAACTGGCACGTCTCGCACACCTGGCCGGCGCGCTGCCGGCCGGAGGAGGTTGCGGCCAACCGGCGCTACGCGGTACGCGTGGTCGGCGCGCCCGATCCGGTGCGCGGCGAGCCCGATGTCGAAGGACGCAGCGTGGCCCTGTTCCGCGTCGGCGAGCCGCCGCGGCCGCTCGCCTACGTCACCGTCAAGGAGCAGCCGGCCTACTTCAAGGGGCTGCTGGGCAAGGACTGGTCGAACCTCGAAGGCGAATTCGTGTGGACCGACGGCCCGGTCGCCGAGATCGACCTGCCGGCCGATCCGGCGCGCAGCCGCACGCTGACGCTGGACCTGGGCGCCTTCATCGGCTACGCCGCGCTGCGCCAGCATGCGCAGGCCTTCGTCGACGGCCGTCCGGCGGGCCGGCTCGAATGGAACTACTTCGAGCAACGTCGCCGCTTCCCCATCGACCTCGGACCGGAACCGGGCGCCGCCAAGCACATCGAGCTGAAGATCGCCGAGCCGCTGATGCCCAAGCAATTCGATATGGGCGACGACACGCGCCAGCTCGGCTTGTCCCTGTACGGCATCAGGAAGGATCCGGCATGAACCTGTTTGATCGCAAGATCGTCCTGCCCGGCGGCGCCGGGCTGGTCGGACAAAACCTGGTGGCGCGCCTGAAGGCGCGCGGCTACCGCAACATCGTGGTGCTGGACAAGCACCGCGCCAACATCGAAGTGCTGCGCCGCGTGCAGCCCGACATCGTCGTCGAATACGCCGACCTGGCCGAGCCGGGCGAGTGGGCGCGCCACTTCACGGACGGATCCACCGTCGTCATGCTGCAGGCCCAGATCGGCGGCAACGACTGGACGGACTTCGTGCGCAACAACGTCGACGCGACGCGCCACCAGCTCGACATCATCAAGGGCCAGCCGGACACGCGCCTGGTCGCGATCAGCTCCTCGGTGGTGGTGTCGGTGGCGGACGACTTCTACACGCGCAGCAAGCGCGAGCAGGAGGACATGGTGCTGGCGAGCGGCATCGCCTGCCCGGTGCTGCGCCCCACGCTGATGTACGGCTGGTTCGACCGCAAGCACCTGGGCTGGCTGTCGCGCTTCATGAGCAAGGTGCCGGTGTTCCCGATTCCCGGCCATGGCCGCTACATGCGCCAGCCGCTGTACGTGGGCGACTTCTGCAACGTCGTCATGAGCTGCATCGAGAACCCGGGCATCACCGGCGTCTACAACATCTCGGGCCACGAGGAAGTCGACTACATCGACATCATCCGCGAGATCAAGCGCGTGACGCGCTCCAAGACCCCGATCGTCAAGATCCCCTACGGCCTGTTCTACGCGCTGCTGTGGGTATGGGGCAAGTTCGACAGCAACCCGCCGTTCACCACGCAGCAGCTGGCCGCGCTGGTCGCGCGCGACAGCTTCGAGGTGATCGACTGGCCCGGCATGTTCAAGGTGCAGAGCACCCCGTTCGCCAAGGCCATCGACGAAACCTTCAACGATCCGACATACAGCAACGTCGTCCTGGAGTTCTGATGAAACAACGTATTGCCGTCCTGGGTGCCGGGCCGATGGGCCTGGCGGTGGCGTATCAACTGGCGCGCGACGGCCATGAGCCGGTCGTGTACGAAGCGGACGACCGCGTCGGCGGCATGGCCGCGCACTTCGATTTCTCGGGCACTTCGATCGAGCGCTACTACCATTTCCATGCGATTTCCGACCACGCCTTTTTGAAAGTGCTGGACGAGCTGGGGCTGTCGTCGAAGATGCACTGGGTGGCCACGAAGATGGGCTACTGGTACCGCGGCGAGGTGCAGGAATGGGGCAACCCCATCGCGCTGCTGAAGTTCCGCGGCCTGGGATTCTCGGCCAAGTTCCGCTACGGCTTGCACGCCTTCCTGTCGACCAAGCGCGACGACTGGAAGCCGCTCGACCACGTCGAGGCGAGCGGCTGGATCAAGCGCAACGTCGGACCGGAAGCCTGGGAAGTGCTGTGGCGGCGCCTGTTCGACTACAAATTCTACGACTACAGCGACAACCTGTCGGCCGCCTGGATCTGGAGCCGCATCCGCCGCATCGGCCGTTCGCGCTACAACCTGTTCAAGGAAAAGCTGGGCTACCTGGACGGCGGCTCGGAGACGCTGCTGGAAGGCATGCGTGCCGACATCCTGCAACACGGCGGCATCCTGCGCCTGAAGACGCCGGCGACCAGGGTGGTCATCGAAGGCGGCAAGGTAACAGGCGTGGAAGCGGGCGGCGAGTTCGCCCCCTTCGACAAGGTGATCAGCACCATCCCGCTGCCCTACGTCCCGCGCGTGATGCCGGACCTGCCGCCGGCCACGCTGGACGCGTTCCGCGCCAAGAAGAACATCGCCGTCGTGTGCGTGATCGCCAAGCTGAGGAAGCCGGTCACCGAGAACTTCTGGCTCAACACCAACGACGACGAGATGGACATCCCGGGCCTCGTCGAATACACGAACCTGCGTCCGATGAACGGCGAGCACATCGTCTACGTGCCGTTCTACGTGCCGGGCGAGCATCCGAAGTTCGCGGAGCCGGACCAGGCCTTCCTGGACAAGGTCAAGCGCTACCTCATGAAGATCAATCCGCGGCTGGCGGAATCGGACTTCGTCGACATGCGCGCCAGCCGCTACCGCTACGCCCAGCCGATCTGCGAGCCCGGCTACCTGGGCCGCCTGCCGCCGGCCAGGCTGCCGGTGGACGGCCTGTGGGTGGCCGACACGTCCTACTACTATCCCGAAGACCGTGGCATCTCGGAGAGCATCGAATTCGGCCGCAAGATGGCGCGCGAGGCGGGGGCGTGATCAAGCGCATTGCGTCCAGTTTCGCCTCGCGCCAGTTCCTGGTCTTCCTGCTGACGGGCGGCTTCGCGGCGGCCGTCAATTTCGGCTCGCGCATCCTGTACAACCGGGCGATGCCGTTCTCCTGGGCCGTCGTCTGCGCCTACCTCACGGGCATGGTGACGGCCTTCGTGCTGAGCAAGCTGTTCGTGTTCAGCGCCAGCACCCAGGCGGCACACCGCGCGGCCGGCTGGTTCATCCTGGTGAACGTGGTGGCCGTCGCCCAGACCTGGGCGATCAGCATGCTGCTGGTGAAATGGGTGCTGCCGGCGCTGGGCGTCACCGCCTACGCGCGCGAGATCGCGCACGGCATCGGCGTGGTCGTGCCCGTGTTTTCCAGCTACCTGGGGCACAAGCATTTCAGCTTCCGCGAGACGGCGCGGTGACGAACGAAAGGGCGCCGCGGCGCCCTTTGTCTTTCGATGCGTGTCGGCTCAAGCGTCCGCCGGCACCGGCGTCTTGTCCTTGAACTCGCACAGGTCGTTGATCAAACAGTTCCAGCACTTGGGCTTGCGCGCCACGCAGGTGTAGCGGCCGTGCAGGATGAGCCAGTGGTGGGCGTCGTGCAGGAAATCCCTGGGCACGAACTTCAGCAGCTTCTGCTCGACGATGTCGACGTTCTTGCCGGGTGCGATCCTGGTGCGGTTGGCCACGCGGAAGATGTGCGTGTCCACCGCCATCGTCGGTTTGCCGAACGCCGTGTTGAGCACCACGTTGGCGGTCTTGCGGCCCACGCCGGGCAGGGCCTCGAGCGCCTCGCGCGAACGCGGGACCTCGCCGCCGTACTGGTTCACCAGGATCTCGCAGGTGGCGATGACGTTCTTGGCCTTGGTGTTGTACAGGCCGATCGTCGAGATATAGGTCTTCAGTTCCTCCAGGCCGAGGTCGAGGATCGCCTGCGGCGTGTTCGCGACCGGGTACAGCTTGCGCGTGGCCTTGTTGACGCCGACGTCGGTCGACTGGGCCGAGAGCAGCACGGCGATCAGCAGTTCGAACGGGGTCGTGTATTCGAGTTCGGTGGTCGGATGGGGGTTGGCGTCGCGAAAGCGGGTGAAGATCTCGAGGCGTTTGGCGGGGTTCATCGCGGGGTTCAGTGGCTTACTGTTCTTCGTTGTTCTTCGCCGGCGGCGCCGTGGCCGCGGCCTTCTGCCTGGCGCGTTCCATCGCGGCGGCGATGATCGCGCGCTTGCGCTCCTTTTCCGCCAGCTCTTCCGGCGTATTGGTTGCCTCGGCCGTCACGGCGCGCATCTTCTCGACCGCCTTGGCGGCCAGGCGCGCATCGTTCTCTTCCTTTTCGCGCCGCAGGCGCGCGCTGCGGAAGTCGTGGCGCGCGCGCGCCGCATCGGCCTGTTCCTGCGACCAGGCGGCCCAGCCGGTCGGTTCGCTCGCCGGGTCGTTCGTGCGCGGGATCATCGCGATGCAGTCGACCGGGCAGGGCGCGACGCACAGGTCGCAGCCGGTGCACAGGCTCGGCAGGATGGTGTGCATCTGCTTGGCCGCGCCGAGGATGGCGTCGACGGGGCAGGCCTGGATGCACAGCGTGCAGCCGATGCACAGCGCCTCGTCGATGAAGGCGACGGGGCGCGGGCGTTCGATGCCGTTGGCGGGGTTGATCGGAATGACCTTCCTGCCCGTGACGGCGGCCAGGCGCGCGACGCCCTCGATGCCGCCCGGCGGGCACTGGTTGATCTCGGCCTCGCCGCGCGCGATCGCCTCCGCATATGGGCGGCACGCGGGGTAGCCGCACTTGGTGCACTGGGTCTGCGGCAGCAGGTCTTCGATCTGGTCGGCGAGCGTCTTGGTCACGGCGATGCAACGATGAAACTGGATAGACCGCCATTATCCGCTAAAAGCCGGCAGGCGTCGAAAAGCGGCGCTGTCACATCTTGATACGAAAACGGCGGCCGCATGGATGTCTTCCGTGAGTCAGCGAACGGAGCAGTGGAAGCGCCCGGTGGTCTACTGGAGACAACTTATGCACTGAGGAAGAATGCCATGAACAACAAGAAGATGATCGTATCGACGCTGATGGTGGCGCTGCTGGGCGCGGGTGCGTCGAGCTTCGCCCAGGACCGCTATCACGGCGACCGCGACCATGACCGCTACGACCAGCGCCATGACCAACGCGATGGCCGCGGCGACTACCGTGGCGACGACCGCCACGACCGCGACGGCCGCCGCGATGACCGCAACTACGGCGGCCGCCACGACGGCGCCGGTCCGGACCGCAACTTCCACCGCGGCTCACGCCTGCCCGACCGCTACCGCCACAACCAGTACGTGGTGAACGACTGGCGCGGCCACCACCTGCGCCAGCCGCCGCGCGGCTACCACTGGGTGCAGACGGGCAGCGACTATGTGCTGGCGGCCATTGCCACCGGCGTCATCGCCGACCTGATCATCAATCACTGATCCAGGGGCTGCCCGCAGGGCGGCCCCGGTAGGTGAGCAGGGTTTCGCTTCCGCGGGGGGAGGCGGCGTGGACGGCCTGCTTCGGATTCGAGGCGGGCCGTTTGCGTTTGAATGCATAAAAAATTGGGGGAAGAGTGCTGGGGGCACTCTTCCGCCTTCGCAGGGACGACGCATCATCTGCCGTCGTCCCTGCGAAGGCAGGGACCCAATCTCGTCAGCCGACCGCTTACGCGTGCTTGCGGATGAACTCCCCGATCATCGGGCAGATGATCTCGCGCCAGCGGCGGCCCGAGAAGATGCCGTAGTGGCCGCACTTCGGCGCCGTGAACTGCTGGTGCAGCTCGGCCGGGATCTTGCTGCACAGCTCGTGGGCAGCATGGGTCTGGCCCAGGCCGGAGATGTCGTCCAGCTCGCCTTCGATGGTGAACAGGGCGACGCTCTCGATGTCCTGGGGACGGACCAGCTGGCCGCCCACTTCCCAGGTGCCCTTGGGCAGGCGCGATTCCTGGAACACGGTCTTGATGGTTTCGAGGTAGTACTCGGCCGGCATGTCGAGCACGGCGTTGTATTCGTCGTAGAACTTGCGGTGCGCCTCGGCCGAATCGTCGTCGCCGCGCACCAGGTGCTGGTAGAACTCGCGGTGCGACTGGGCATGGCGGCCCGGGTTCATGGCGATGAAGCCGGCGTGCTGGAGGAAGCCCGGGTAGACCTTGCGGCCCACGCCCGGATAATTGCCCGGCACGGCATAGATCACGGTGTTCTCGAACCACGAGAACGGTTTCTCGGTGGCCAGGTCGTTGACGGCCGTCGGCGACTTGCGCGGATCGATCGGGCCGCCCATCATGATCATCGACTTGGGCAGTTTCGGGTCCTTGTTGCTGGCCATCAGCGAGATCGCGGCGAGCACCGGCACGGTCGGCTGGCACACGGAGATCACGTGCACGTCCGGGCCCAGGTGGCGGATGAAGTCCTGGACGTAATAAACGTAGTCGTCGAGGTGGAACGGGCCGTCGGACAGCGGCACCATGCGCGCGTCGACCCAGTCGGTGATGTAGACGTCCTGGTTCGGCAACAGGGCGCGCACGGTGTCGCGCAGCAGGGTGGCATGGTGGCCCGACAGTGGCGCCACGACGAGGACGGTCGGTTGCGCGAGCGCCGCGAAGTCGGTGTCGCTCATGTCCTTCTTGAAATGGAGCAGCTTGCAGAACGGCTTGCTGACGACCGTGTGCTCCATGATGCCGACTTCCTGTCCATTGATGGTGGTCGAGGTCAGGCCGAAAGCAGGTTTCTCATAGTCCTTGCCGAGACGGTACATCAGCTCGTAGCCGGCAGCGATACGCTGCGAGAACGGGGTGTGCGCGAACGGCGAAACTGGATTCGAAAACAGTTTGGCAGAAGCATCGGCCCACTGCATCAGTGGGTTCAGGAAGGAGCGTTGCATCTCGTGCAGTTGATAAAGCATAATTTTTTTTCCTTCTTGACTCTGTGCGCAATTGCAAACGTCTGCGCAACGTGGTAAAGCGATTATAGGCTTGATTGGCTTGGCGTGGGGCAACATCAAGCAGGTGTCGCAAACTGACAATAGTGCAATGCAACATTTGTATCACACTTCGCGCGGGGCGGTTCGTTAAGTGCACTACATAAGAAAAATGCCCCGCGGTGCGGGGCATGTTTCGTGGGTACCGTGTTACGGAACGGCAAGCTGGGCGGTCGCGAATCGACCGACGCGCCTCAGTCGAACTGCGGCGTTTCGACGCCCAGGATCTTGTGCAGTTTCGGCGAGGTCGTCGTGTACTGCATGTGGATCTTCTTGTCCGGGAAGATGTACGGCGCGGCGCCGAAGGCGGCCAGCGCGGCTTCGTGGAAGCCCGACAGGATCAGCTTCTTCTTGCCCGGGTAGGTGTTGATGTCGCCCACGGCGAAGATGCCCGGCACGTTGGTCTCGAACTTCTCGGTGTCCATGACCTTCAGCTGGCGGCGCTCGATGTCCAGGCCCCACTCGGCGATCGGGCCCAGCTTCGGCGACAGGCCGAAGAATACCATCAGCATGTCCAGCGGCACGCGGCGGGTCACGCCGTCGGCGCCGGTGACTTTCACTTCGGACAGCTTGCCGTCCTTTTCGTCGAAGCCGGTCACCTGGCCGGTGATCAGCTGCATCTCGTATTCGTCGCACAGCTGCTTCATCTTGGCGACCGATGCCGGGGCGGCGCGGAAATCTTCGCGGCGGTGCACCAGAACGACGGACTCGGCCTTGCCGACGAAGTTCAGCGCCCAGTCCAGCGCGGAGTCGCCGCCGCCGCAGATGACCAGGTTCTTGCCTTCGAACAGGCTCGGATCCTTGACGCGGTAGAACAGCTGGCTGTTCTCGAACTTCTCGATGCCGTCGACCTTGATCGTGCGCGCCTGGAAGGAACCGACGCCGGCGGCGATGAAGATGGTCTTGGTGATGAACTGCGTGCCGGTCGAGGTCTCGACGTTGAAGCGCTGGTCTTCGCGGCGCTGCACGGTGGTCACTTCCTGGCCCAGGTGGAACGTCGGCTCGAACGGCTCGATCTGCTTGAGCAGGTTGTCGGTCAGTTCCTGGCCGGTGCAGACGGGCACGGCGGGGATGTCGTAGATCGGCTTGTCCGGGTACAGTTCCACGCACTGGCCGCCGACGGCGGGCAGCGAATCGATGACGTGGGCTTTGATCTCCAGCAGGCCCAGCTCGAATACCTGGAACAGGCCGACCGGGCCCGCACCGATGATCACGGCATCGGCTTCGATGGCGCCGGCAAAGGAGCTGTTGGGAGCGATGGTGACCGCTTCCGAGGTCGCACTGATTGTCATGCTTACTTCCTGTATGAAGGGGTCGCGTCAAACCTACTGCGCGTTGCAGAAGCGGCCTGCGATGCTCGCCGTACGCCGGTACGGCTGCGCTTCTCGGCCACTTCTGCCGCCGCTCGCTACGGTTTTACGCGATCCCGAGACTGTAATGGATCGGTGATTCGATCGGGAATGGATCAGCGGGCCAGTTGGTCCAGCTTGCTCTTGACGTCCTTCCACTCTTCCGCGTCGGGCAGGGCGGGCTTGGTCTTGGTGATCGACGGCCAGCTGCGCGCCAGGTCGGCGTTGATCTTGATGAATTGCTGCTGGTCCGACGGCACGTCCTCTTCCGCATAGATGGCGTTCACCGGGCACTCGGCCACGCACACGGCGCAGTCGATGCACTCGTCCGGGTCGATGGCGAGGAAGTTCGGGCCTTCCCGGAAACAATCTACCGGGCATACATCCACGCAATCGGTATAGCGACAACGGATGCACGATTCGGTGACAACGTGGGTCATAACAGTCCTATCAATCAGAGTGGGGGCGGCGGCGGATGCGCGCGAGAAGGCTCGCCGGACGCGGCAAAGCACTGTATTTTAGGGCAATTCGGCTTCTACGACAAATCGGACTTATACACAATACACATAAGCAAATGTGTTCAGTCCGCGACGCATTATCGCCGTGGATGATGTCTAGGCGGCGCCGCGCAGGTGGTCCAGCAGCGCTTGCCAGGCGGCGCCGGGCGGCAAGCCGTCTTCCGCCACCGTCACCGTGCGGCAGCGCCGGCCGTCGTCGACCGTGATCTCCCAGCGCCGCAGGTCGGCGCCGACGGGGCAGGCGGGCGCCGGCCCGAAGAAGTCGAGGCGCTCGAGCAGCGCCTCGACCGCCTTGCCGTCGGCGTGGCCGCCGGTGTCCAGCTCCACGCATCGTTCGATGCCGGCGAAGCCGCCGCCGGTCCTGGCCGTGATCTTCATCCCGCCTCCTTCAAGCCCGGCCCTACCTCGTCCGTTCCGACCGCGGCGGCCGCCACGGTGACGCTGGTGACGCTGGCGACGGCGGCGACGGCGACGCCGGCCGGCCCCGTGCGGCCGTGCTCCAGGCACCAGCGCGCCAGCGCCTGCGCTTCCCGGTCCAGCAGCCGTTCGACGTGATAGTACTCGGCCAGGTTCATCGTGCCGCAGCAGGCGCGGCGGTCCTGGCGGGCGCCGGGCGCGTCGCAGACCAGCGGCGCGAAGCGCCGCGCGGGCGCGCCGCCGCCGGCCGGGGCAGGCACGGACGGCGTCCGGGCGTCCGGCGCGGCCACGTCCAGCACTTCGCGCTCGGCGAAGCGGTCGCGGATGAAGCCCTGGTAGGCCTGCGGCTTGCCGTCTTCGGCGGCCAGGCGCAGCATCTCGTTGGCCACGTCGGCATAGGTGGCGGCCGTGTCCGGCGCGGCGACCAGGGCGCGCAGCACCAGGCCGCGCAGCCAGCCGGCCGTGCGGTGCAGCACGCCGGCACAATCCTCCAGCTCGGGGTGGCGCTCGAAGGCGAACGCGTCGGCCAGGATGTCGTAGACGGCGCCCGTGAATACCTGCGACAGCGCGTGGACTTCGGTGCCGGCCTGCGACAGCGTCAGGTCGTTGTCCGCATTGCGCAGGCCCGTGGTGCTGCCCAAGGCCAGGCCGAACTGCTCGGCGATGTCGGCCAGGAAGGTCTTGTCGTGCAGGTGCGCCTTGGTTTGCGCCACCACGGCCTCGCACTGGTCGAGCTGGGACAGCGCCAGGAAGATCGCGGTCAGGTCGCCGAAGGCTTCGTGCAGGCCGCCCGTCTGGGGCGGGTTGTCGGCCTCCAGCCATTGCGGCTTGAGGCCGTCCAGCACGGCGTGGCCCGTCTCGTGGGCGACGATGTCGAAGGAGCGGCAGGTGTACACGCGCGCGCTTTCGCCGCTGGGGACGAAGTCGCCGAACTTCAGGCAGCCCTGCGTGCGGCTGTAGAAGGCATTCATCACGTTCGGCAGGCCGTAGGGGTAGACCTGCAGGGGCGTCGTGTCGGTGCTGCTGTTCCACTGCCAGGGCAGCGGCATGGCGGCCCCGGCCGAGGACAGGGCGCGCTGGTACATGGTCAGCGTCTGGCGCACCACGGCGAAGGTGTGCACGGCGTCGAACTGGGGCGTGTCCGGCATGGTGACGAAGTCGCCGAAGGCGTTCGGCTCGACGGGCGCATTGGCCGCGTCGACGATCTCGATGCGGGCGTCGCGCGGTCCGGCCAGCACCACGCCGGGCAGGAAGGCCTTGCGCGTGCCGATCTCGGACACCGACGGATCCTGCTTCCACATCAGCACGCGCGCGCCGAAGGCATAGGGCAGGGGCGCGTCCCCGGTGCCGGCGTCGGCGGGACGCGCGGATTCGGCGGCGCCGGCAAGCCGCGGGCGCCCCGGCTGGTCGAGCAATTGCGCCGCCTTGCGGTGCTGGCGGTAGGGCGCGCTGGGGGTGGGAATGAAGCCGACCGGCGGCAAGGTGGACGATTCCATGGGTTCTCCTCGATGGCGGCCGCGGGAAACGGCGTTGAGGGGAATGGTCGTCGCTTGCCTTCGAGAAGCATTGAGATTGGTCAATTGACCATTCTCTAGGGTCAATACTGGCCTAAGACGGACTGAGCTGGCATCATGACGGGCTTTTGCGCTAGATCAGTACTTAAATAGAAGGAACAGCCAGATGGCGGACATCAGCATCATCCAGCAACACACGCTTACCCAGCCGGCGGCGCGCGCGGCGGCCCAGAAGGTGGCGGACAAGCTGGCCAGCGACTATGGATTGCAGTGCAGGTGGGAGGGCGACGTGCTGCGCTTCGAGCGCAGCGGGGTGGAAGGCGTGCTCGCGCTGGAGCAGAGCCAGGCCGCCTTGCGCATCAAGCTCGGGTTCATGATGAGCGCCTTCGCACCGGCCATCGAGCAGAAGGTGGCGGAAAGCATGCGCAAGACGTTCGCGGCCTGAGGTGGGGCCGAAGCGGGGGGCTGAAACTCAGGCGTCCTTCAGTTCCTCGATCAGGTCGACGTACTGCTGCATCGCGTCTTCCTGCGACGTGCCCTGCAGGCCCGCCCAGGCATCGTACTTGGCGCGGCCGACCATGTCGGTGAAGCCCGGGCGCTCGCCCGTCACGTCGCCGTTCGCGCCCTGCTTGTACAGCGCATAGATCTTCAGCAGGGTCATGTTGTCCGGACGCTCCGGCAGGTTCTTCGAATCGATCTGGGCCTGGGCGAACTGTTCTTGCAAACTCATGGTGACTCCTTCGGTGATGTGCGGTGTTCGGGATGCCTTAGTGGCAACACTTGGCGCATCTTAGCGCATCATGCGTCGATCGGAGTCAACTTTAGAGGAAACGTTCGGTAGGGTGGACGGGTCCCCCGTCCACGCGTGACGCGTGAACGGCCCGCAGCCGGATAAGGCTATTTGTCGTCGTCGCCGCCGCGGAACGGATAGGTGGCGACATTGACGGCACCCTTGCCGACCGCCACGCCGGCGCCGACGGCCGTCGAGGCGACCGAGACGCCGGTGCCGATCACGGCGCTGCCGACGGAGATGGCCGTGCAGCCGCCGAGGGCGGCGAACAGGCCGAGCAGGGCAAGGGTGCGGATCATGCTCAGACGTCCAGCAGCTCGACGTCGAAGATCAGGGTCGCGTTCGGCGGGATCACGCCGCCGGCGCCGCGGGCGCCATAGCCCAGGCTGGCGGGGATGACCAGGCGGCGCGCGCCGCCGACCTTCATGCCCTGCACGCCTTCGTCCCAGCCGCGGATCACGTGGCCGGCGCCCAGCGGGAACTGGAACGGGTCGTTGCGGTCTTTGCTCGAATCGAACTTGGCGCCGGCGCTGCCGTCGTCGTTCTGCAGCCAGCCCGTATAGTGCACGGTGACATAGCTGCCGGCCTTGGCTTCGGCGCCGTCGCCGACGACGGTGTCTTCGTACTGCAGGCCGGAATTCGTGGTGATGGTGGACATGGGACTTCCCTTCTTGTTCAAAGTGAAGGCCGATTGTAGTGCATGACCTGTCAAAGCGCTATTGACGCCTTGGCTACTCTGTTGCGGCGGCGCGCCGAAACGTGCTTATTCCTGCTGCTTGCACAGCGAAGGGGCCAAGTTTCCTCGTAGAATAAGGTTTTTCTTCCTTCCGGATTCCTCCTGCCATGCTGCGCCGCTTCAGTAAGCTCATCTTCTCCGGTCTCTGCCTCGCTTCCGCCGTCCAGGCCGCCCACGCGAACGTGGTCGTGGTGCTGAATTCGCGCGATGCCACCGTCCAGCTGATCGACCAGGCCACCGGCGCCGACGCCGGCACGCTCCCGGTCGGCAAGGAGCCGCACCACCTGATGGCCACGCCGGACAACAAGTCCGTGATCGTCGCCAGCTCGATGGGCAACGAGCTGATCTTCCTGGACTCGAAGACGGGCAAGGTGCAGCGCCGCCTGACGGACGTGCTCGACCCCTACCAGATCGGCTTCTCGCCGGACCAGAAATGGTTCGTCTCGGCCTCGCTGCGCCTGGACCGCGTCGACGTCTACAAGTACGACGGCAGCAACCTCCTGCTCAGCAAGCGCCTGCCGCTGGCGCGCATGCCGAGCCACATCGCCTTCGACGCGGGCAGCACGATGGCCTTCGTGACCCAGCAGGGCAGCGACCAGGTCAGCGGCATCGACCTGAAGACCCAGACCGTCAAGTGGACGATCCCGGTCGGCAAGCTCCCGGCCGGCATCTCCATGACCCCGGACGACAAGTACCTCCTCGTCGGCATCATGGGCAGCGACTATGTCGAGGTGATCGACTGGCGCACCCAGAAGACCGTCAAGCGCATCAAGACGGGCAACGGCGCCCACAACTTCCGCGCGCTGGGCGACCGCCGCCACATCTTCGTGTCGAACCGCGTGCAGAACTCGATCAACATCATCGACCAGACCACGCTGCAGAACGTCGGCATGATTCCCGTGCCGGGCGGTCCGGACTGCATGGAGCTGTCGGCCGACGGCAAGACCCTGTGGGTGACGCAGCGCTGGATCAAGAAGGTGGCCGTGATCGACGTCGCCAGCCGCAAGGTGATCAAGCAGATCCCGGTCGGCCGTTCGCCGCACGGCGTGTTCTTCGCCAACGCGGCGCCGCGGATGTGATGCATCCGCGGCCCGCCCGGGCCGCGGCGGCGCTGCTGCTGGCGGCCTCGATCCTCCCTGCCCTGCAGCCGGCCCATGCGGCCGAGGCCTGCAGGGGCACGATCTACCTTACCTTCGACACGGGCAGCCAGTCGCAGGCCGCGCTGATCGCCGATACCCTCAAGCGCCACCACATCCAGGCCACCTTCTTCCTCGCCAACGAAAAGACGGTGCGCGGCGACTGGTCGCTCGATGCGTCCTGGGCCGACTACTGGAAGGCGCGCGTGGCCGAGGGCCATGCGTTCGGCACCCATACCTTCGACCACGTGTACTGGCGCGGCGACGGCAAGGACGGCAGCATCCGCGTGCGCCCGCAGTTCGGCGCGCAGGCCGGCAAGACCATGACCTGGAGCGCCGCGCAGTACTGCGACGAGCTGCGCCGCGTCGACACGCGCTTCGCCGAACTGACGGGACACCACATCGATCCGCTGTTCCGCGCGCCCGGCGGCCATACCTCGCCCAACGTGCTGGCCGCCGCCAACAGCTGCGGCTACCGCCACGCCGGCTGGGCGCCGGCCGGCTTCTCGGGCGACGAGACCTCGAGCGACGCCTACCCGAACGCGGTGCTGCTGAAACGGGTGCTGTCCGGCCTGAAGGACGGCGACATCTTCATGGCCCACATGGGCATCTGGTCGCGCAAGGATCCCTGGATGCCGGCCAACCTGGAACCCCTGATCGCCGGCCTCGAGCAGAAAGGCTTCTGTTTCGCTACACTGCGCGAGCATCCGGCCTACCGCGCGGCGGCGGGCCGTCACTGATTCTTTATTTTTCGACAGCACATGATCCAGCACTTTCTCGATTGGTTCGCCTTCCTCCAGGGATGGTTGTTCGAATCCGTGGTCGAGCCTTTCCTGTTTTACACCGGCATGGGGGAGTACACCGAGGACGCCTTCGAGGGCGTCGAATGGTTCCTCGCCGGCCTCGTCGAGGTGGCGGCCCTGTACCTGGTGCTGCGCCCGCTGGAGGCGGCGCTGCCGGCCCAGCCGATGACGGACAGGCGCGCGCGCTGGAACGACTTCGTCTACACGCTGATCCACCGCCTCGGCTTCTTCACGATGGCGGTATTCTTCACGCTGGGTCCGATCATGGACCACGTGGCGGGCATGCTGCGCATGGAGGGCGTGCGGCCGTTCAACCTGGAGTCGCTGGTGGCCGACATGCCGCCGCTCTGGAGCTTCTTGCTGTACCTGGTGGTGCTCGACTTCTTCGACTACTGGTTCCACCGCGGCCAGCACAAGTTCCGCTGGTGGTGGGCGCTGCACAGCCTGCACCACAGCCAGCAGGACATGAACCTGTGGAGCGACGACCGGAATCACTTGCTGGATGACTTGCTGCGCGACGTCTTCCTGGCCTGCATCGCGCTGGCGATCGGCGTGGCGCCGAGCCAGTACGTGCTGCTGGTCTCCGTCTCGCGCGTGCTGCAAAGCCTGCAGCATGCCAACGTGCGCATCCACTTCGGCCGCCTGGGCGAGCGCCTGCTGGTGTCGCCGCGCTTCCACCGCACCCACCACGCCGTCGGCATCGGCCACGAGTCGAAGGGCCGCGACATCGGCGGCTGCAATTTCGGCGTGCTGCTGCCCGTCTGGGACATCCTGTTCCGCACGGCGAACTTCGACGAACGCTTCCACCGCACCGGCGTGCGCGACCAGTTCGAGCGCGTGAGCGCCGACGGCGGCGTGCGCGCCGGCCGCGACTACGGCCGCGGCTTCTGGCGCCAGCAGTGGCTGGGCCTCGCGCGCATGGTCGAGTTTTCGCGCCGGCCGGCGGCCAAGGCGCATGACAGCGTGCCCGGTGGCGCATCGGGCGCCGCCCAATGATGCGCCCGATCGCGGTGGCCTACGGGCGCGCGCTGCGCTCGCAGTTTTCCCGGCGCATGCTGTTGCTGTCGGTGGTGCCCCTGCTGCTGTCGCTGGCCCTGTGGGGCGGCCTGCTGTACGCCAGCATGCAGCCGCTGCTG
Organism: Massilia sp. YIM B02763; assembly: GCF_030412015.1. Taxonomy (GTDB): domain Bacteria; phylum Pseudomonadota; class Gammaproteobacteria; order Burkholderiales; family Burkholderiaceae_D; genus Telluria. The sequence goes on from NZ_JASNRD010000005.1 coordinate 269,175, forward strand.
GACTGGCTGCACGGCGTCTTCCTCGACTACGGCTGGTTCCAGACCAGCGGCAGCATCCTCAGGACGCTGGGCCTCGGTTTCCTGAACAACGTGGTCGTGCCGCTGGTCGCCATGCTGGCGCTGCTGCCGCTGATGATCATCACCTCGCTGCTGTTCATCGGCGTGGGGGCGATGCCGGCGATCGCGCGCCACGTCAGCCGCGTGCAATTCCCCCAGCTGGAGCGCAAGGAGGGCGGCAGCTTCCTGGGCAGCCTGGGCGTGAACGTGTCGGGGATCGTCGTGTTCGCGCTGCTGTGGATCGTCACGGTGCCGCTGTACGCGCTGGCGCCGCTGGCGCTGGTGGTGCAGGCCGTGCTGTGGGGCTGGCTGACGGCGCGCGTGATGAGCTACGACGCGCTGTCGATCCACGCCAGCCTGGACGAGCGCCGCGCCATCGTGCGCGCGCACCGGCGCCAGCTGCTGGCGATCGGCACCGTCTCGGGCCTGCTGGGCGCCTTGCCGGGCATCGTCTGGATCGGCGGCGCGCTGCTGTCGGTGGTGCTGTTCCCCGTGCTGGCGGTGCTGTCGATCTGGCTGTACCTGGTGATCTTCATCTTCACCGGGCTGTGGTTCCAGTATTTCTGCCTGCAGGCCCTGGCGGACCTGCGCGCAGGCGCCACCCTCGACAAGGCGGCGCCCTGATCACGGCGCCGTGATTACGGCGCGCTGCCCAGCGTCACGAGGACCAGGCGTCCCTGCGCGTTCTCGTGCTCGTTGACGGTCGCGATCACGCGGCCTTGCGGGTCTTCCGACAGCGACGTCACCATCGCGGCCGACGTCGAGTCGAGGTCGCGGGCATGGCCCGGCAGGATCGACGAGATGTCGGTCCACTTGCCGCCGCCGTCGCTCGACCAGGCCAGGTAGGGCTTGCCGCTGGCCTTGTCGAAGCCGGCCGCGACGATCGTGTCGGGCTTGCCGGACAGCGCCAGGACGTGGCGGATGTAGGGATAGCGCTTGCCGCCGCTGAGCGGTTCCTCGATCACGAACTTGAACGAACGGCCGCCGTCCTCGCTGCGCAGCAGGCCGCCTTCGACGCCGGCGAACACGCGCTGCGCGCCGGTCGCCTGGATGAACTGGACATTGCGGTTTTCCAGGTCGGGCAGGCTGACCGGCAAGGCTTCCTTCGAGGCCAGGCTCACGCCGTCGCCGCCCAGCTGGTAGGCGCGCAGGAAGGCCATGTCGAGCGGGCATTCGCCGCCCACCAGCAGGCGGTCGCCGACCACCTCGAAGGCCGGATGGGTGCAGATGTCCTGGTCGAAGCGGCCCGCCAGCACTTTCCAGGAAGCGCCGCCGTCGTTCGACGCCAGCACGTTCTGGCCGCCGCCGGCATTCGTGTACAGGCGGTTGCCGACCAGCTTGAGTTCATCCATCGACAGCATCGAGCAGGATTCGCCGCTGCACACCTTCAGGCCGCCGTCGCGCGGTACGAAGCCCTTGTAGCCGGCCGTCGTCGCGAGAGAGCACAGCGTGTGCTCGGGGCGCGCGTCGGCGCCCTTGTCGGCCCAGGCCTGGAACAGCCACAGCTCGCCGCCCAGGGCGCGCAGGCCGGGCGCGCGGGTGGGGAAGCCGCCGTCCTCGCGCTCCAGGCCGCAGTCGCCCAGCGGCGTGTCGCTCCAGGCGGAGCCGGCCTGCAGCGGCAGCGCGGCCGAGAACACGCCGGTGGCGGTGGTGGCGGAGTTGGACGTCGACAGGTAGGCGACGTCGCCGCTGAATGCGACGCTTTCCATGCCGCTGGACGTCGTCGCCAGTACCGTCGCGCTGGCCGGCTGCACGGCGGGGGGCGCGGGCGTGGCCGGTGCGGTGGCGACCGGCGGCGGAGCGGCCGGATCGTCCGAGCCGCCGCAACCGGCCAGCAACATGGCGGCCGCGGCGACCGCGATCCAGCCTGCTTTTGCTTGCATCATGAATGTTTTCTCCCTTTTCTTTTGTGTGCCGCGGATGGGCCGCCGATTCTAGGAGGGGGCGGTGTCGCGGTCTGCTGGGGCTTTGTCGCGAACTTGTCGGAATATGTAGCAATACGTGTGGCGGTGCGGCGACAGCGGACGGTTCGTGGCACACTGCGGGACTGGACTGCAGCGGAAAGGAAAACCCATGGAACAAACGGCATTCGGCCTCGTCATCGTCGGCGACGAGATCCTGTCCGGCAAACGTGCGGACAAGCACCTGCCCAAGGTGATCGAACTGTTGAACGAACGCGGCCTGCGCCTGTCCTGGGCCGAGATCGTCGGCGACGAGCCGGCGCGCATCACGGCGCTCCTCGCGCGCACCATGGCGAGCGGCGACGTCGTGTTTTCGTGCGGCGGCATCGGCGCCACGCCGGACGACCACACGCGCCAGTGCGCCGCGCGCGCGCTCGGGGTGCCGCTGGTGCTGCATCCGGAAGGACGCCGCCTGATCCAGGAACGCATCCGCGAAACGGCGCGCGAGGCCGGCATCGAAGCGGACCTGGACGCGCCCGACAACCTGCAGCGCCTCAAGATGGCCGAGTTCCCGCAGGGCGCCAGCCTGATCCCGAACCCGTACAACAAGATCCCCGGCTTTACCGTCGGACGCCACCATTTCGTGCCGGGCTTTCCCGTGATGGCCGCGCCGATGATCGCCTGGGTGCTCGACACGCTGTACGCCGACCGCTTCCACCGCGAGGCCCACGTCGAGAAGGCGGTGCTCGTGTACGAACAGGCGGAGTCGGTGCTCACGCCCTTGATGGAACGGATCGAGGCTTCCCACCCCGGCGTGCGCGTCTTCAGCCTGCCCAGCGTAGGCGATGCGACGACGCGGCGCCATATCGAGCTGGGGGTGAAGGGCGACCCTGCATGCGTCGAGCCGGCGTATGCCGAGTTGCGCGCGGGACTGGACGCGCTGGGGGCCGAGGTGGCACCGTTGCGGGACGTGGACGGTGCGGCAAACTGAGCCGTTGTTTTTTTGCGAAAATAGACGGGCAAGCTCAAAAAAATTCACATGTGGACCCGCGATGACACATTGATGTGGTGGAATGATGTCTCCAAGCAGGACAATGAGAAGGACGATCCAGAGTGAGGTCGCTTCCGCATTGTGAACTTTTGCAGACCTGATCACTCGAACCGGTAGCGGGATGGCGAGCAGGTTTAAGGCAATCGCAGTAATTGATTCAAACCGGTCGAGCCATCATGGAAAGTAATCGCCGTCTCCGACGGCCCCGCCTCATCGCCCGCCTCGTGCGCCGTATCCGCCACCTGGTCGTCCCCGGCCACCATACCGAACCGGCGCTGGCCGGCGTGCCGATGGCCGCCGTGCAGGACGTCCCGGCGCGCTCGCGTCCGCGTCTCGAACCCGGCTTCGGCTCGGTGCTCGAACCGGCCGCCGATGCCGTCTCCACCGAACCCGGCGAGGAACCGCCGGCGCCGCCGCGGCGCCGCTGGCGCAAAATCAAGCGCGCCTTCCTGGTGCTGCTCCTGCTGCTGGTCGCGGCCGCGTCCGGCTTTGCCGTCTACGAAAGCCGCACCTCGGCGATGCAGGCGAAGTTCTTCGCCGGCCTGGCCAAGAAGATCAACTACCGCGTGGCGCAGGGACCGAGCGACGCGATCCGCTTCCCGCAATCGAGCCCTTACGACGACCGGCTCGGTTACTCGAACCTGCCGAATTACCTGGCCAAGCTGAAGACGCGCGACTACGTCATCGCGTCGCAGGCGCGCATGTCGCCGAAGATGGTCGAGCTGGCCGACATGGGCCTGTACCCGACCTACCACGAGAAGACCCGCGCCGGCCTCGACATCCTCGACGACGGCGGCCATCCGCTGTTCTCGGCGCGCTTCCCGGAGCGCCTGTACGACAAGTTCGACGGCGTGCCCACGCTTCTGGTCGACAGCCTGCTGTTCATCGAGAACCGCGAGTTGCTCGACACCACTTATCCGAAGCGTAACCCGGCCGTCGAATGGGACCGCTTCTCGAAGGCGGTGTTCGACAAGACCCTGCATTCCGTCGGCCTGGGCAGCGGCTCGCGCGTGGCCGGCGGCAGCACGCTCGCCACCCAGATCGAGAAGTACCGCCACTCGCCGGAAGGCCGCACGGCGTCGACCACGGACAAGCTGCGCCAGATGGCGTCGGCCATGCTGCGCTCCTACCAGGACGGCGAGAACACGATGAAGGCGCGGCGCCGCATCGTGCTCGAATACCTGAACACCGTGCCGCTGTCGGCCAAGCCGGGCTACGGCGAAGTGAACGGCGTCGGCGACGGCATGTGGGTCTGGTACGGGCGCGAGTTCGCCGACGTCAACCGTATCCTGTCCGGCAAGACCGTCACGCCGGAAATGGCCCTGGTGTACAAGGAAGCGCTGTCGCTGACCATCGCCCAGCGCCGCCCCGCCTATTACCTGGGCGCCGGCGAGAAGGACCTGGAGATCCTGACCAACAGCCACCTGCGCGTGCTGGCCCAGGCCGGCGTCATCTCGCCCGCGCTGCGCGACGCCGCACTGCAGGTCCAGCTGCATCCGTCCCAGGCCTCGGGCGTGGCGCCGCCGGCGGCCAATGCCTTCGTCACCCGCAAGGCCGCGAATGCCGTGCGCAACCACCTGGCCAACCTGCTGGGCGATTCGCGCCTGTACAACCTGGACCGCCTCGACCTGTCCGTCGTCACGACGCTCAACGGCGATGCCCAGCAGGCCGTCACGGCGGCGCTGCGCAAGCTGTCGGACAACGAAGCGGCCGCCGCCGCCGGCCTGACCGGCAAGGGCATGCTCGGCAACGGCGACCCGTCCAAGGTCGTGTACAGCTTCACGCTGATGGAGCGCGGCGACAAGGTCAACTACCTGCGCGTCCAGACCGACAACTACGACCAGCCGCTCGACATCAACGAGGGCGCCAAGCTGGACCTGGGCTCGACGGCCAAGCTGCGCACGCTCGTGACCTACCTCGACATCGTCGACCAGCTGCATGCGCGCTACGAGCCGATGCCGAAAGCCGAGCTGGCGAAAGTCACGCCCGATCCGAAGGACCGCCTGAGCCAGTGGGCCGTCGAGTACTTCACGACGCTGCCGTCCGGCGCCGACCGCGGCCTGAAGCCGATGCTGGCCGCCGCGATGGAGCGCAAGTACTCGGGCAACCCCGGCGAAGCCTTCTTCACCGGCGGCGGCCTGCACACCTTCGGCAACTTCAGCAAGCTCGACGACTCGCGCATCCTGACCTTGCAGCAGGCGCTGCAGAATTCGACGAACCTCGTGTTCGTGCGCCTGATGCGCGACGTCGTGCGCTACTACATGTTCCAGCTGCCGGGCTCCTCGGCCCAGCTGCTGGCCGACGCCGACGATCCGCGCCGCGCCGAGTACCTGTCGCGCTTCGCCGACCGCGAAGGCAAGGATTTCCTCGCGCGCTTCTGGAACAAGTACCGCGGCAAGACGCCGCAAGAGGTGGAAAGCCTGCTGATGCAGGGCGTGCGTCCGAAGGCCGGCAAGCTGGCCGCTGCCTATCGCACGATCCACCCGGAAGCCTCGCTGGCCCAGTTCAGCAGCTTCCTGCACGCCAGCCTGCCGTCCGAGAACGAGATCGAGGAAGACAAGGTCGAGAAGATGTACGCGCTGTACGATCCGGCCAGCATGTCGCTCGCCGACCGCGGCTACGTCGCCTCGATCCACCCGCTCGAGCTGTGGCTGGTCGGCTACCTGCGCACCCATCCGAAGGCCGGCTGGACCGAGGTCACGAACGCGTCGGTGAAGGAGCGCCAGGAAGTGTACGCCTGGCTGTTCAAGACCCACCGCAAGCATGCCCAGGACAAGCGCATCGCCGGCCTGCTCGAGGTGGAAGCGTTCCTGAAGATCCACGCCCAGTGGAAGAAGATGGGCTATCCGTTCGACTCGCTGGTGCCGTCCTACGCGACCACGCTGGGCGCCTCGGCCGACCGCCCGATCGCGCTGGCCGAGCTGATGGGCATCATCATCAACGGCGGCGTGCGCAAGACCACGCAGCGCGTCGAGTCGCTGCACTTCGCCAAGGACACGCCGTACGAGACCCTGGTCAAGCGCGGCGACAGCCAGAAGAACGAGCAGGTGCTGAACCCGGACGTGGCGCGCGCCGTCGCCGACGCCATCCACGGCGTGGCCCAGGAAGGCACCGCCAAGCGCGTCAAGAGCGCCTTCGTCAAGGAAGACGGCAGCGTGATCGCGATGGGCGGCAAGACCGGTACCGGCGACCAGCGTTTCGACGTCTACGGCGCGGGCGGCCGCCTGATCGAGTCGCGCTACGTGAACCGCTCGGCGACCTTCGTGTTCAACATCGGCGAGCGCTTCTTCGGCAGCATGACCGCCTACGTCCACGGCCCGCAGTCGGCCAACTACGACTTCACCAGCGCCTTGCCGGTGCAGCTGCTGGTGACGCTGGCCCCCAGCCTCATGCCGATGATCGAGAAGACCGATACCGTGCTGGTGCCGGGCGTGCACGTGGAGCGTCCGGGCGTCCCGGCGGCGTCCGGCCCGGCCGATGCGGTGGCGACCGATACCGAGCACACGGGCGGCGACGCGGCCGAGGTCGACGAGGATGTGGAACCGGCCGCGGCAACCGCCCCGGCCGCGCCAGCCGCGCCAGCCGCGCCGGGGACCCTGCCCAAGCCGGCGCCGAAGGCTGCCGAACCGGCCGCCCAGGCAGCGGCACCCAAGCCCGCGGCGCCGAAGCCCGCGGCACCCAAGCCGGCCGCCAAGCCCGCCGAAGCGGACCATCCTAAGGCCGCCGCGCCGGAGGCCGTCAAGCCCAAGCCCGCGGCCGCCGACCGTGCGCCGGCCCGCGTGCCGCCGGCGCCGCGCAAGCCGGCGCCGGATGCCGACACGCCGCCGAAGCCGCGCCCCAAGCCGCCGGCCGTGGAGGAAGTCCTGCAGTGACCGTCGCATGAACCGCCGGGTCCTGCGCAAGTTCAGCCTCGTCTCGCTGCGCGACCTGCTGGCCGCGTCGGCGCCCACCATCGTGCTGGTGCTGGCCGCCTGCGTGGCGGCCTACATCGTGGTCGACCCGGCGCCGCCGCGGCGCGTGCTGCTCTCGACGGGCCAGGAAAACAGCGCCTACGAGGAGTTCGGCAAGAAGTACGCGGCGATCCTGCGGCGCGACGACATCCAGGTGACGCTGGAGCGCTCCCTCGGTTCCGAGCAGAACCTGCAGCGCCTCGTCGACGGCCAGGCCGACGTCGCGTTCGTGCAGAGCGGCTCCGCCAGCGAAGACGATGCGCAGCAGCGCGGCCTGGTCTCGCTGGGCAGCCTGTTCACCGAACCCGTGTGGCTGTTCCTGCGTGACGGGGCAGGGAAGGACGGGGCAGGGAAGGACGGGGCGGGGAAGGGCAAGCAGGGCGAAAAAAGCGGCGGCGTGCAGCGCCTCACGGACCTGAAGGGCTTGCGCATCAACCTGGGGCCGGAAGGCACGGGCGTGCCCAAGCTGTTCCGCCAGGTGCTGGCCGTGAACGGCCTGGAGGCGAAGGACTTGCGGGTCTCGAGCCTGGAAAACACGCCGGCCACGATGGAACTGCTGGCCGGACGCATCGACGGCCTCGTGTTCAGCTCCGCGCCCGAGGCCCCGCTGATCCAGATGCTGCTGCAGACGCCGGGCATCCGCCTGTTCGACTTCCGCCAGGCCGAAGCCTACACGCGGCGGCTGCCGTTCCTCACGCACGTCGTGCTGCCGCGCGGGATCGTCGACCTCGGCCGCGACATCCCGTCGCAGGACTTCCACCTGATCGCGCCGACGGCCACGCTGGTCGCGCGCGAGGACCTGCATCCGGCCCTGGTCGATCTGTTCGTCAAGGCGGCGATCGACACCCACGGCGGCGCCGGCTGGTTCCAGCAGCAGGGCCAGTTCCCGTCGCCGCGCTACACGGAGATCCCGGTGGCGAAGGAAGCGGCCAAGTACTACAAGGACGGTCCGCCGTTCCTGCAGCGCTACCTGTCGTTCTGGCTCGCCAACCTGTTCGACCGGCTGTGGGTCGTGGTGGTGGCGCTGGCCGCCTTGATCATCCCGCTGTCGAAGATCGTGCCGCCGCTGTACGTGTGGCGGATCCGCTCGCGCGTGTACCGCTGGTACGGCCAGCTGCGCGCGGTGGAGGGAGAACTGGAACAGGTGCCGGCCGACGCGCCGGCCGCGCAGCGCGAGCAGGTGCGCGGCAACCTGCTGCGCCGCCTGGACGAGATCGAGGAGCGGGTGAACCACATCTCGATCCCGCTGGCCTATGCGGACGCACTGTACGGCCTGCGCAGCCACATCAACTTCGTGCGCCAGCGCGTGCAGGCATGAAGCCCGTCGTTCCCGGCATTGCCGGAAACGATGGGGTCAAGCCCCTACCCAGGGCAGCCCCGCCTTGCACCAGCCGCCCACCGTCTTGCGGTGTCCCTCGGCGTCGCGGTCGCCCTCGAAACCTTCGAGGATGTCGAAGGCGTTTTGATAGCCCAGTTCCGTGGCCACGCGCGCCGCATGGCGCGAGCGCACGCCCGAGCGGCACAGGAACAGCACCACGTCGTCCTTGCCGGCGCTGGCCTGCAATTGCTCGGCGAAGTCGGGGTTCGGCGCACCACCGGGGTACAGGCTCCACTGCACCGCGCCGTGGCGTTCGGCCGGGATCGCGGGGCGGCCGATCCAGTCGCGCTCCGCATTCGTGCGCACGTCGATGAGTTTCACGTGCGGGTCGTCCTGCACCAGCGCGTAGGCTTCGGCCGGCGTGACGGCGCCCGCATACGGCTGGCCCGGCGCGCGCTGCCTGGCGTCGGCGAGAATGTCTTCGGTCTTGCTCATGGTTTCCTCCCAAATAGCGGTTGGTGCAGGCGGATGCACCATGGCGGTCCCGCAATGGCAGGGCTCGCACATTTGGTGCATGCCGCTTCAAGTTGGTGCATACTGCCTCGCTCGCACCACGCCGGTGCATCAGCGGTGGAGTGCATCAATTCCGTGCACCCATGCAGGGTCATTGATTTTAATGGGCAAATTCTATGTCCACCAACGATTGATTAATGATTTGCTCATGGACAAATGCTGGCATAATTTCTGCTTAGTAGCATATGCGTTTGTCGCACGCCCCGTTGGCGTCGCCGACACCCCTTTTTCTTTAGGAGATACGAATGGCAAGGACCGCCGCAGATGTAATGCAGATGCTGAAGGACAACGAAGTCAAATTCGTTGATTTGCGTTTCGCCGATACCCGCGGTAAGGAACAGCACGTCACCGTTCCTATCTCGCATTTCGACGAAGACAAATTCGAATCCGGCCACGCTTTCGACGGCTCGTCGATCGCCGGCTGGAAAGGCATCGAAGCATCGGACATGCTGCTGATCCCGGACCCGAACACCGCCAATATCGACCCGTTCATGGAAGAGACCACGGTATTCATGCAGTGCGACGTGATCGAACCGTCGGACGGCAAGGGCTATGACCGCGACCCGCGCTCGATCGCCAAGCGCGCCGAAGCCTACCTGAAGTCGTCGGGCATCGGCGACACCGCCTTCTTCGGCCCGGAGCCGGAATTCTTCATCTTCGACTCCGTCAAGTGGAAGGTCGAGATGGCCGGTTCGATGGTCAAGATCGATTCGGAAGAAGCGTCCTGGTCGACCGACAAGGACTTCGAAGGCGGCAACAGCGGCCACCGTCCGACCGTCAAGGGCGGCTACTTCCCGGTCCCGCCGGTCGACAGCTTCCAGGACATGCGCTCGGAAATGTGCCTGATCCTCGAATCGCTGGGCATCCCGGTCGAAGTGCACCACCACGAAGTGGCCGGCGCCGGCCAGAACGAAATCGGCACCAAGTTCTCGACCCTGGTCGAGCGCGCCGACTGGACCCAGAACCTGAAATACGTCGTCTGGAACGTCGCCCACAGCTACGGCAAGACCGCGACCTTCATGCCGAAGCCGATGGCCGGCGACAACGGCTCGGGCATGCACGTGCACCAGTCGATCTGGAAGGACGGCAAGAACCTGTTCGCGGGCGACGGCTATGCCGGCCTGTCGGAAACGGCCCTGTACTACATCGGCGGCATCATCAAGCACGCCAAGGCCCTGAACGCGATCACCAACCCGGGCACCAACTCGTACAAGCGCCTGGTGCCGGGCTTCGAAGCCCCGGTCAAGCTGGCCTACTCGGCCCGCAACCGTTCGGCCTCGATCCGCATCCCGCACGTGGCGAACCCGAAAGGCCGCCGCATCGAGACCCGTTTCCCGGACCCGCTGGCCAACGTCTACCTGTGCTTCGCCGCGCTGCTGATGGCCGGCCTGGACGGCATCCAGAACAAGATCCACCCGGGTGAAGCCGCGACCAAGGACCTGTACCACCTGCCGCCGGAAGAAGACAAGCTGATCCCGACCGTGTGCGCCTCGCTGGAAGAAGCGCTGGAAGCCCTGGACAAGGACCGCGAGTTCCTGACCCGCGGCGGCGTGTTCAGCGACAGCATGATCGACGCCTACCTGGAACTGAAGATGGCGGAAGTCCAGCGCATGCGCATGACCCCGCACCCGGCCGAATTCGACATGTACTACTCGTCGTAATCGGCAGGCATGCTGCGATGCCGGACTGTGATCGGGATGGCATCGGAGTGTATCCAGCTGGTAACATGAACGCGGGGAAGCCGGCTGGCCTCCTCGCGTTTTTTTATGCCGGTGCGGTATAGTCGTCGGGTTCCCAACCAGGCGCGATCGCGCCGCACCGACCCGATGCGAATGACAAGCAAGCGCTTCATGCTGCGCCCGGCCACCTTGCTGGTTGCCGTGCTGGCGATCCATTCCGGCGCCCATGCCGACGCCGTCTACAAATGCGTCGACAAGGAGGGAAGGGTGGAGTTCACCGACGTCAACAAGCCCGGCTGCAAGGCCCTGGACCTGCCCGGCTACATCCCGGCCCCGAGCACGCGCCCGGCCGTGCCGGCGCCCGCGGCCAGCGGCGGCAACCCGATGCGCCAGGGAGCGGGACGTCCGGCCGCGAGCAGCCCCGCCAACTTCCCGCGCGTGGACAGCTATGCGCAGCGCCAGCGCGACGACGACCGCCGCGACATCCTCAACGAGGAGTTGCGCGCCGAAGAGAAGAAGCTGGCGGAGCTGAAGGCCGTCTTCAACAACGGCGGGCCGGAGCGCCAGGGCAACGAGAAGAACTACGCCAAGTACCAGGAGCGCGTGGCGCAGATGCGCGACGATATCGGCCGTTCGGAAAAGAACATCGAAGCGCTCAAGCGCGAGATCGCCAACATCCGCTGACGGCGGACAGACAACAAGAGGAAACACGGCCTGCGATGAACGATTCCCTCCCTTCCCAAGAACGTTTTGCAGGCCTCGACCTGCTGGCCTCCGCCGTGCTGGTGGTGGATGCCGAAGGCCTGGTGCGCTATGCCAACCCGGCCGCCGAGCACCTGCTCGAGATTTCCGTGAAGTCGCTGTCGCGCCAGCGCCTGGCCGGCCTGTTCACCAACGGCGACGCCCTGTGGGACCTGTGCCGCCAAGCCATCGCCCACAAGTATGCCGACCTGCGCCAGGAATTGTCGCTGCAGCGCGCGGGCCGGGAGCCGCTGCTGGTGCACAGCATCGTCAGCGCCGCCGGCGAGGCCGAAGTGGTGGTCGAGTTGCGCGAGAACGTGCAGCAGCTGAAGCTGGACCGCGAGGAGCGCATCCTCGACCAGAGCCAGGCCAACAAGGAGCTGATCCGCAACCTGGCGCACGAGATCAAGAACCCGCTGGGCGGGATCCGCGGCGCCGCCCAGCTGCTCGAGCTGGAACTGCCGGACGCCCACCTGAACGCGCTGCGCGAATACACGCAGGTGATCATCAAGGAAGCCGACCGCCTGCAGACCCTGGTCGACCGCCTGCTGGCGCCGCACCGCCGTCCGCACATCGTCGGCGACGTCAATATCCACGAAGTCTGCGAGCGCGTGCGCAGCCTGGTGCTGGCCGAATTCCCGGCGGGCCTGGCGATCCGGCGCGACTACGACGCCTCGATTCCCGAGTTCCGCGGCGACAAGGAGCAACTGATCCAGACGGTGCTGAACATCGTCCACAACGCCACCCAGGCGCTGCGCGAGCGCATCGCGGCGGGCGATGCCGAGATCGTGCTGCGGACCCGGGTGGCGCGCCAGGTGACCCTGGCCAAGGTGCGTTACGGGCTGGCATTAGACTTGCATATCATCGATAACGGACCGGGCATTGCCCCCGACATCCGCGACCGCATCTTCTACCCGCTCGTCTCCGGGCGCGAAGGCGGCAGCGGACTCGGGCTGACGCTGGCGCAGACCTTCGTGCAGCAGCACATGGGACTGATCGAATGCGAAAGCCGGCCTGGATTGACCGATTTCCGTATCCTGATCCCCCTGCCATGAGCAGCGAGTGAGAGGGCGGAACGGGAAGTCCCCCTTGAACTAGCGCGGGAAGCAGAACTACATGAAACCAATCTGGATTGTCGACGACGATGCATCGATCCGCTGGGTGCTGGAAAAAGCCCTGGCGCGCGAAAACCTCGCCACCCGGAGCTTTGCCAGCGGGCGCGAGGCACTGGCCGCCTTCGAGCACGAGACGCCGCAGGTGCTGGTGTCGGACATCCGCATGCCCGGCGAATCCGGCCTGGACCTGCTGGCCGCCGTCAAGGAAACCCATCCGGGCCTGCCGGTCATCGTCATCACGGCCTTCTCCGACCTCGATTCCGCCGTCGCCTCGTTCCAGGGCGGCGCCTTCGAATACCTGGCCAAGCCCTTCGACATCGACAAGGCCGTCGCCCTGATCCGGCGCGCCCTCGACGAAAGCCTGCGCGAAGCCAGCGTCGAGATCGCGCCGACCGAGACCCCGGAAATCCTGGGACAGGCGCCGGCCATGCAGGAAGTGTTCCGCGCCATCGGCCGCCTGTCGCAGTCGAACGTCACCGTGCTGATCACGGGCGAGTCCGGCACCGGCAAGGAACTGGTCGCGCGCGCCCTGCACAAGCACAGCCCGCGCGCCCAGCAGCCGTTCATCGCGCTGAACACGGCGGCGATCCCGAAGGACCTGCTGGAATCCGAACTGTTCGGCCACGAGCGCGGCGCCTTCACCGGCGCCCAGGCGATGCGGCGCGGCCGCTTCGAGCAGGCCGAGAACGGCACGCTGTTCCTGGACGAGATCGGCGACATGCCGTTCGACCTGCAGACGCGCCTGCTGCGCGTGCTGTCCGACGGCCACTTCTACCGCGTGGGCGGCCACCAGCCCGTGAAGGCCAACGTGCGCGTGATCGCGGCGACCCACCAGAACCTGGAACAGCGCGTGCGCGACGGCCTGTTCCGCGAAGACTTGTACCACCGCCTGAACGTCATCCGCCTGCGCCTGCCCAGCCTGCGCGAGCGGCGCGAGGATATCCCCATTCTGGTGCGCCACTTTTTGGTGCAGAGCGCACGCCAGCTGGGCGTCGAGACCAAGCGCATGAGCGAAGAGGCGCTGCGCTTCCTCTCCGGCCTCGAATTGCCGGGCAACGTGCGCCAGCTCGAGAACCTGTGCAACTGGATCACCGTGATGGCGCCGGGCCAGACCGTCGAGGTCAAGGACCTGCCGCGCGACCTGACCCAGGCCCAGGCGGGCACCGGCGCCAACAGCCTGTCTTCCGCGCTCCCCATGCCGGGCGCGGTGGCGATGCCGGCCCCGTCCGCCGGCCCGCTGCATGCGGGCGCCGACGGCATGCTGGTCGGCAGCCTGCCCGGCATGATGCCGGCGCTGGCGGCGGGCGGCGCCGACGGCTGGATCGGCCTGCTGGAACTGCAGGCGGCGCGCATGCTGTCCGACGGCCAGGTCGAGGTGATGGACGTGCTGGGCCGCCAGTTCGAATCGGCGCTGATCCGCACGGCCCTGAAGCACACGCACGGCCGCAAGAACGACGCGGCGATCCGCCTGGGCATCGGGCGCAATACCATCACGCGCAAGATCGCCGAGCTGGGCATCGACGGGGCCAAGGACGAATAACGCCGGCGGCGTCATTCGTCCGGTAGGGTGGGCGGGTTCCCCGCCCACGCGGTGATACGCGGCGGTTCCGATGTCGTGCGCGATCACGAAGCCGTCAACGATCACCGCGTGGACGGCCCACGCGTCGTCGGCGTGCGTGCATTCGGGTGTAGCCGTCCACCCTACATGGTGTAAGCTCCGCTATCCGAGCAACAACACCATCGAAGAACCCGCATGCTGATCAACTGCGTCGCCTACCAGGAAGGCAGGAAGCTGGACGACATCCCCGTCGAGAACATCAGCGACTACCTGGACCGACCCGGCTGCTTCGTCTGGGTGGCGCTGCGCGACGCCACCGACGCCGAGATGGCGCAGATGAAGGAAGAATTCTGCCTGCACGAGCTGGCCGTCGAAGACGCCGCGCGCGGCCACCAGCGTCCCAAGATCGAGGAATACGGCGACTGCCTGTTCACCGTCGTGCACACGGTCGACCTCGAAGGCGACGAACTGGTCACGGGAGAACTGGCGATCTTCGCCGGATCCAACTACGTGCTGTCGGTGCGGCGCGACGTGGGCCGCGGCTTCCTGGGCGTGCGCGCCCGCGCCGAGCGCGAACCGCACCTGCTGTCCATGGGCGCGTCCTTCGTCATGTACGCGCTGATGGACGCCGTGGTCGACCGCTACTTCCCCATCGTCGACATGCTGGAATCCGAACTCGAGACCATCGAGGACCGCATCTTCATGGACGGCGCCCAGCGCGAGAACGTCGAGCGCCTGTACCAATTGAAGCGCAAGGGCCTGGTGCTGCGCCACGCCGTGTTCCCGCTGCTGGAAGCGCTCGGGCGCCTGCAGGGCGGGCGCGTGCCGGTGCTGGTGTCCGGCACCCAGGATTACTTCCGCGACGTGCACGACCACCTGATCCGCATCGCCGGGCGCCTCGATGCGATCCGCGACACCATCGGCACCGCGATCCAGGTGAACCTGTCGATGGTGTCGATCGACGAGAGCGAGGTGAACAAGAAACTTGCCGCCTGGGCCGCGATCTTCGCCGTGTTCACCGCCTTCGCCGGCATCTGGGGGATGAACTTCAAGTTCATGCCGGAGCTGGAATGGAAGTGGGGCTATCCGTTCGCGCTCGGCTGCATGGTCGGCGTCGCGCTGTACATGTACCGGCGCTTCCGCAAGGCCGGCTGGCTGTAGGAAGCTGTCCCAGCAGCAGCGCATCGAATCCGGATGAAAATACCGTTTGTTCGGCATTCCGTGCAGGAGCGCCGAACATCGCACGAGCGTGCATTACATGTTCGTAATGTATGTTGTTTGTATCCAATTTTGCCCGTTTTTAATATTGACCGAGGCGCAAGCCGCCGCCGATGATTTGAGACGCTCCGGGAGACAAAGCATCTCCTCGAGCCACTGTCCATCCACTCATTTCATTGGAAATTAGATGCTCAAGGAAACTGTAATCTCGCGTTCGGTACGCGTGGTCTTCGCAGGCGGCGTCGCGGCGGGCGCAGGCCTGTTCGCCCAGGCCGCGCTGGCGCAGGACACCGCTTCGCAGCCCCTCGCGCAGGCGCCCATCGCCCGCGTCGAAGTGACCGGTTCGTCGATCAAGCGCGCCGACGTCGAAGGCGCACTGCCGGTCCAGACCGTGACCCACGACGACATCAAGCGCAGCGGCGCCACCAACACCGCCGAGCTGCTCACCACGCTGACGTCGAACTCGATGGTCGGCGCGACCAACCAGGCCGAAGGCGCGGGCCTGTCGACCTACGGCGAATCGACCGCCAGCCTGCGCGGCCTGGGCGCGAGCAAGACCCTGGTGCTGGTCAACGGCCGCCGCCTCGGCAACTACGCGACCGACGGCACCGCCGTCGACGTCAACTCGATCCCGCTCGCGTCGATCGACCACGTGGAAGTGCTGAAGGACGGCGCCTCGGGCGTCTACGGTTCCGATGCGATCGGCGGCGTGATCAACTTCATCACGCGCCAGAACGTGCAGGGCGTGGAACTGAACGGCTACACCAGCGCCAGCCGCTACGGCGGCGGCCAGACCCACAAGGCCAGCATCCTGGCCGGCTGGGGCGACTTCGACGCCGACCGCTACAACATCACGCTGTCGGCCGACGTCAGCAAGGACGAACCGATCTTTGGCCGCCAGCGCGACTACGCGAACACCGCCTGGAACAACAACGGCCTGCGCGACCAGAGCGCGACGCCGAGCGGCGTGTTCACCACCTTCGATCCGACCACGACGCCGAACGCCGGCGGCGTGGTCCCGCGCTCGCTGGCCTCGCTGGGCTCGACCATCGGCCATCCGCAGACGGGCGCCGGCTGCGCCGCCAGCGGCAGCGAATACGATGCCAACACGGGCAGCTGCCGCTTCAACAGCTCGCCCTACGTGAACCTGGTCCCTGAAGTCAAGCGCGCCAACGTGGGCGGCAGCTTCCGCTTCAAGCTGAACGACAGTGCCGAAGTCTTCGCCGAAGGCTTCTACTCGCGCAACGTGACGACGCAGCAGGCCCAGCCTTCGCCGTACAGCAACAACTTCCTGGCGACCGACCCGGCGTTCGCGACCAAGAACCTGTATCCGTCGATCGTCGTCGCGCCGAGCAGCCCCTACTACCCGAGCGCGCTGATCGCGCAGAACGCGCCGTCCGAACTGGGCAAGCCGGTGTCGGTGAGCTACCGCGCCTTCGACGGCGGCGACCGCGTCGCGCGCGACACCGCCGAGCAGTCGCACCTGGTGCTGGGCATGCGCGGCAACGTCAAGGGCTACGACTACGACGTCGCCTACACCCACAACTCGAGCGACGTCACCGAGCGCGCGCTGTCCGGCTACCAGAACCAGACGGCGCTGGTCAGCCTGCTGAGCAACAACAACGCCTTCAACCCGCTGGCGCAGTACCAGTCGCCGGACCTGGCCGCCCGGATCCGCGCCACCAACTACGTCGGCTCCGTGATGAACGCCGTGCTGCGCAACGACGCGCTGAACGCGCGCATTTCCGGCGACCTGGTTCAGCTGCCGGCCGGCATGATGAGCTTTGCCGTCGGCGCCTCGATCGCCGACGAGAACCTGTCGGTCAACCCGAGCGAGGCCTACCAGAGCGGCGACGTGTCCGGCTACGGCGGCGCCGTGAAGCCGCTGTCGGCCTCGCGCAATTCGTCGGCCGTGTTCGCCGAAACGATCATCCCGATCGTCAAGCACCTGGAAGCCGACGTCGCCGTGCGCCACGACCGCTATTCGAACGCGGACGCGACCAATCCGAAGGTCAGCCTGCGCTGGCAGCCGGTCTCGCAAGTGCTGCTGCGCGGCTCCTACGGCAAGGGCTTCCGCGAGCCGTCGCTGCCGGAGCTGTACAACCAGCAGACGCTGGGCACCAGCGCCACCTTCACCGACCCGGTCACGCACCAGTCGGGCCAGTTCAACACGGTCCTGGGCGGCAACCGCGACCTGAAGCCGGAGAAATCCGAGCAGGCCTCGCTGGGCTTCGTGGTCGACCCGGTCAAGGGCCTGTCGATCGCCGTCGACTGGTGGAAGATCAACGTGAACAACCTGGTGACCGCGCTGGCGCCGTCGCTGGTCGTGGATGAAGCGGCGGCCGGCAACCCGGCCTACACGGGCCTCGTGACCCGCGATGCGCTGGGCAACATCACCTCGATCGTCGGCACCAACATCAACGCGGGCAGCGTCAAGACCGAGGGCGTGGACCTCGACCTGCGCTGGGCGATCCTGAAGAGCCCGACCTACGGCGCCTTCAACCTGCGCCTGAACGGCACCTACACGTCGAAGTACGACCTGACCCTGCCGGACGGCACGGTGCAGCCGAGCGTGGCCGCGACCATCGACGGCGCGGGCAACGTGCTCAACGCCACCGCGACCGGCATCATCTCCCGCTGGAAGGACCAGCTGACGCTGGACTGGAAGTACCAGCAGTGGGGCGCCTCCCTGATCAACAACTTCCAGAGCGGCTACTGGGATGCCTATCGTGCCGACGCCGTCGATCCGATCGCCCAGCACGTGGGCGCGTTCTCGACCTGGGACCTGCAGGGCAGCTACGGCGGCTTCCGCAACCTGACCCTGACGGCGGGCGTGAAGAACCTGTTCAACCGCAAGCCGCCCGAGGTCATCACCGCCGGCTCCTACTTCCAGACCGGCTACGATCCGTCCTACTTCGATCCGCACGGCCAGACGCTGTACGTGGGCGCGAACTACAAGTTCTGAGCGTCCCAAGCAAAAACGCCACCCCTCGGGGTGGCGTTTTCTTTTGCGCGCGGCGGGAAGGGCGTCAGCCGACCATCGACAGCGCGACGGCCTCGGCGACGCGGATGCCGTCCACCGCCGCCGACATGATGCCGCCCGCGTAGCCGGCGCCTTCGCCGGCCGGGTACAGGCCGTGCGTGTTCAGGCTTTCCAGGCTGTCGTCGTGGCGCTTGATGCGGATCGGCGAGGAGGTGCGGGTCTCGACGCCGGTGAGCACGGCGTCGTGCTTGTAGTAGCCCTTGATCTGCTTGTCGAAGGCGACGAAGGCTTCGCGCAACGCGACGATGGCATAGTCGGGCAGGGAAGGGGCCAGGTCGGTCAGGTGCACGGCCGGCTTGAACGAGGGGATCACGGAACCGAATTCGGTCGATGCCACGCCCTTGACGAAGTCGCCCATCAGCTGGCCCGGCGCATCGTAGGTGCTGCCGCCCAGGACGAAGGCGCGCGATTCCAGCTCGCGCTGCAGGTCGATGCCGGCCAGCGGGTGCTTGCTGGGGAAGTCGGCCGGGGTGATGCCGACCACGATCGCGCTGTTGGCATTGCGCTCGGCGCGCGAGTACTGGCTCATGCCGTTGGTGACGACGCGGCCTTCCTCGGACGACGCCGCGACCACGGTGCCGCCCGGGCACATGCAGAAGCTGTAGACGCTGCGGCCGTTCGAGGCATGGTGCACGATCTTGTAGTCGGCCGCGCCGAGGATCTTGTTGCCGGCGTTCGGGCCGAAGCGGCAGGTGTCGATGAGCGACTGCGGATGCTCGACGCGAAAGCCGATCGAGAACGGCTTGGCCTCGACGTACACGCCGCGGTCGTACAGCATCTGGAAGGTGTCGCGCGCGCTGTGGCCGACCGCCATCACCAGGTGGCGGGTCGGAATCGTCTCGCCGGAAGCCAGCTTGACGCCGACCACCTGGCGCTTGCTGCCGTCTTCCTCGACCAGCACGTCCTCCACGCGCGATTCGAAGCGGATCTCGCCGCCCAGCGACACGATCTCGGCGCGCATCTGCTCGACCATCTTGACCAGCCTGAACGTACCGATGTGCGGCTTGCTGACGTACAGGATTTCCTCCGGCGCGCCGGACTTCACGAATTCGGACAGCACCTTGCGGCCGTAGTGCTTCGGGTCCTTGATCTGGCTGTACAGCTTGCCGTCCGAGAAGGTGCCGGCGCCGCCTTCGCCGAACTGCACGTTCGACTCGGTGTTCAGCTTGCGCTTGCGCCAGAAACCGAAGGTGTCGACGGTCCGCTCGCGCACCGTCTTGCCGCGTTCCAGCACCAGGGGATGGAAGCCCATCTGCGCCAGGATCAGTGCCACGAACAGTCCGCACGGCCCCATGCCGACGATCACGGGACGGTGCGCGCCGGCAGCCGGCTTGGCCGTGGTGACGAATTTGTAGCCGGTGTCCGGGGCGGGGCCGACGTGCGGGTCGGCCGCGAGGCGCGCCAGCACGGCCGCTTCGTCGCGCACCTGCACGTCGAGTGCATAGATGAGGACGATGGCGCTGCGCTTGCGGGCGTCGTAGCTGCGCTTGAAGACCGTGAAGTCGACCAGGTCGGCGGCGGGAATGCCCAGGCGCTTGAGGATGGCCTCGCGCAGGGCGGGTTCGGGATGGTCGAGGGGAAGCTTGAGTTCGTTGATTCGGAGCATGGCGAAAGTGGATGCGCGCTGGTTTTGCGCGAGCGCCGGACGGCGCGGGTCGATCGGGACAAACGGCAAGTATAAGGCATCGGCGTGACTGCCGATAGGAAGCGCAGGGGCACGATGCGACCGGCGCGCCACAGTCCTGACAAATGTGAAACTTTCTGTTGCTCCGAGTAAAGAGAACAAACGTTCTCGCTTGCTTCCCCGCTCTTGTCTTCAAGACGTGCGTTGCAAAATTCATCATGGTGCATCGCACATTCCTACAGAAAACACTTTTTGCGCCATTGCGCATCAAAAAGCGTATATCAATATGCGTCCATCAAATTTCCTTCGGATTTTCGTCCACTTTGGTGCTGCAATGCACCACAAGCACACATTCCTCGTTCTTTTTGGCGCATGTGTTGTTTATACGTATCCAACGAACTATGTTTTATTGACACCTTAAGTTTCGCTATGGTTTTATGGATAAATCAGTAACGTTTGATTTACATCCAATGTTAATTGAGAGCGTTTGTCCTATTGGGTAAATACGCATACAGGAAGTTGCAGGAAACGCGGTATCCAGCAGTAAACAGGCTCACCGGCCACGCATTTTCCGCCGCAGGGAAGCCTATCCGGCGGACGCTGTGGAGCCGGTGGCGAATGCAGTCGAAGAAACCACTTTGAGAGAAATCCAGAAGGAGAAGTTTTCATGACGTTCAAATTGAAGTCGTTGCCGTTTGCAGTCTCGTGCGTCGTCGCGAGCGGTGCCCTGGTGGCAGCCGCAGCACCTGCAATGGCACAGACCACCGAAAGCGGCGG
>NZ_JASNRD010000050.1 GCF_030412015.1 Massilia sp. YIM B02763
GAATGAGATTATGCAGTACTTCGCTTAACTCGTCAACCCCCCTCGTTTTCTACCGCGCTAGCCGAGTTATCAAAAACTCAAAGCTCAACTACTTGATTTCGTTCAGCTTTTACTGCGCTGCAGAAGCAGGACGCGAACTATAGCAAACGGATGAGTGCTTGCGCAAGAGTCTTTTTTCGTCGACGTGGCTACCCATCACGCATGAAGAACGCCAATCGTGCTGTCGGTGAATACGGCCCTGCTTGACGCTACTGTCGCCCATGGACGATGACGCTTCTCAACAAAAGAAAAACGACCGTGAGATGCGCAACATCATGAAGAGGCGCGCGTGATCCTGCCGGGGCTGCAGGCAGTGTTCGGCTTCCAGAGGATCGCCGTCTTCAACGAACGCTTCGAGAATTTGCCTGCTTACGCGCAAGTGTGCCACCTGGCGGGACTTGGGTTCATGGTCGTCACGATGGCATGCTGATGACGCCGGCTGTCTACTATCGCGCCCGACATGGTTTCGCTACCTCGCAGATGATCCGCGTATCGCGGCGCGCCATTCGCGGCGCCCTAATTCCGCTGGTCGTCGGACTCTCTTCAAGTTGCTGACGGTGGTGTCGTTTGCAACCGACATGCTCTCACTTAGCGTCACGGCCGCGGTTGCCACACTATGACTGTTCGTGGGACTCTGGTATCTGCTGCCACGCCGCGATCCCGTCCAGGTCGACGAACCCCGGTCGTGACTCTTTTGCCGGATGCACTGCGGTTGTGTGAGCCGCCGTACAGATGAGCCTTTTGGCAAATGGATAATCCAGTTGTGGCCGCGGAAATGTATGCGGCTGCCGCCAACAGCGAGGATTTTACGAACTGGGCGACACTGGCCTGCCTGAAGTTCCGGTATCGGGGGGAGCACAGACGGGGGCGGGTGTAAGCCCAGCCGTTCATGCAGCAAGCAGGTGCGGGTCGGACAACATCAGCCGGCCGTAGGACACCGGCGCTGCGTACGGCTGAAACGCGCGGCGCCATGCGGCGCCGTGCTGCAGCCGCCGGCCAGGCCGCACGCGCGTCCGAGCCGGCGGTACAGCATGGACGATCGCTCCAGCGCAACCTTGCGTATCGAGGCGTGTCCAAGCAAGTGAGGACATACTGACGGGCAATCGTCCGTCACGCCTGCCTCGGCCCGGCGGCAAGGCCGATCGCGCCGCAGCGGACGGACACTCCCATGGCACTGACACTTCTTTCCGACGATTTCCATCCTGACGCCGGCATCCCTGCGCGCCATACCTGCGATGGCGAAAACGTCGCGCCCTCGCTGTCGTGGTCGAAGGCGCCGTCCGGCACGCGTAGCTTCGCATTGGTCGTCGACGATCCCGATGCGCCCGATCCCGCGGCGCCGACAGTCAGGTGGGTCCATTGGCTGCTCTATAACATCCCGCCGCAGACATCGCACCTGGCCGCCGGCGTCCGCGAATCCGAACTGCCCGCGGGCGCCGAAGCCGGCTTGAACGACTGGAAGAACACGCGCTACGGCGGTCCCTGCCCGCCCGTCGGGCGCCATCGCTACGTCCACACGCTCTATGCGCTGGACACTGCGCTGCCCGACTTGCGCCACCCGACCCGGGCTCATCTCGCGCGGGCGATGCGGGGACACGTGCTGGAGCAGGCGTCGTTGGTGGGCACTTACCAGCGTGGCCGCTAGCATTCCATCGCGAGGGCGTCAGGCGCCGGGACCCGCGTCGTTCCTGATGAAGTCGACGAACGCGCGCAGCGGCGCCGGCACGAGCCGTCGGCCCGGATAATACAGATAGGGCCCCGGAAAGCGCGGCCACCAGGGTTCCAGCACGGGCTCGAGCGCGCCGCGTTCGATGTACGGGCGTAGCCAATCCTCGAACAGATAGACGACGCCGAGACCGCGCACCGCTGCCTCGACGGCCAGGTCGACAGCACCGCCAATCTGCACGAGCAATTGGCCCGACGGCTCGATCCTGACCGTCTCGCCGTCGCGCTCGAATTCCCACTGGACGACCGTACCGCTGGCGAAACGTCCCCGCATGCAGGCATGGCCGAGCAGGTCGCCAGGATGCTGGGGCCGCCCGTGCTTGTCCAGGTAGGAGGCCGACGCCGCGGCCGCGAAGCGCTGGATGCGCGGTCCGATCGGCACGGCAACCATGTCCAGCTCGAGGCGCTCTTCGTAGCGGATGCCGGCGTCGCAGCCGGCAGCGAGCACGTCGACGAAACTTTCCTCCGCGATGATCTCGAGGCGAATCTCCGGGTAGGCGGCGAGGAAGCGCGGCACGATGTCCGGCAGTACGAGCCGCGCGGCACTGACCGGCACGTTCAGCCGCAGCGTGCCGGTTGGCGTGTCGCGAAAGCCATTGATGACGTCGAGTGCACTGTCGACCTCGCTCAACACGGGATCCAGGCGGGCGAGCAGGCTCCGGCCTGCTTCCGTCGGGACGACGCTGCGGGTCGTGCGGTTGAGCAGGCGCACGCCCAGCCTGGTCTCGAGGCGCCGCACGGCATCGCTGAGGCCGGATGCGCTGCTGTTGCTGAGGCGCGCCGCGTCGCGAAATCCGCCGGCACGCGCGACGGCGACGAAGGCGGACAGGTCGCCGAGATCGACTTTCATGGAGTATCCCTGGATGGATTGTGCGCTTTGACGTACAGGCCATCCAGATTACACCGGATTGTCATGCAGTGCTGCCGCGCCTATCGTCAAGGTCATCATTCGACCAAGGAGAACACATGACCATCATCGACAAGGCCGGCACCTTCCTGCTCGGCGACCGCCCCGTCCGCCGCCTCGGTTACGGCGCCATGCAATTGGCGGGGCCGGGTGTCTTCGGTCCGCCCAGGGACGTGGACGGCGCACGTGCCGTGCTGCGCGAAGCCATTGCGCTCGGCGTCAATCACATCGACACGTCGGATTTCTATGGACCGCACATCACCAACCAGCTGATCCGTGAAGCGCTGCATCCGTATCCGGACGACCTGGTGATCGTCACCAAGATCGGCGCGCGCCGCCATGCCCAGGGCGCTTGGCTGCCGGCGATGTCGGGCCAGGAGCTGGAGCAGGCGGTCCACGACAATTTGCGCAATCTCGGCCTGGATGTGCTGGACGTGGTCAACCTGCGCAGCATGATCGACGTCCATGGGCCAGCAGAAGGATCGCTCGAAGAACCATTAACGGCGCTGGCGGCGCTGCGGGAACGTGGCCTGGTCCGGCACATCGGCCTGAGCAATGTGACGCCGCGCCAGGTGGAGGACGCACGGCGCATCGTGCCGATCGCGTGCGTGCAGAACATGTACAACCTGGTGTACCGGAACGACGATACGCTGATCGATGCGCTGGCACGGGATGGGATTCCTTATGTGCCCTTCTTTCCGCTGGGTGGCTTCAGTCCCTTGCAGTCCGATGCGCTGTCGGCGATCGCGCGGGATCTCGGCGCGACGCCGATGCAGGTGGCCATCGCCTGGCTGTTGCAGCGCTCGCCGAATATCCTGCTGATTCCGGGAACGTCATCCGTCAGGCATCTGCGCGAAAACCTGCGGGCCGCGGAACTCGTGTTGCCGGGAAGTGCGCTGGAAGCGCTGGACACGATGGGACGGGCACGATAAATCGACGGCCCAAAGCAAAAAACCCCACCAGGATCACCTGGTGGGGTTT
>NZ_JASNRD010000051.1 GCF_030412015.1 Massilia sp. YIM B02763
CCCTCCCGAATCGCCACTTTGCTGTCCGCACCGCGGACAGCTTCGCGCGCCGTGGGCGCGCGATGCCCGAATTACCACTCCATCTCGATTCAATCCCCGACCATTCCGACCGCCTTCGGAATCACATCGCCATATTATCCATCCACCTGGATAATCATTCCACGATCGGCCGATTCACACGCCCCGGTGGACAACATACACTCCTCCCTACGCACTGACCGCCATATACCGGTCCGACGAAAGGAAAACCCCCATGAAAACCATCATCGCCACCAGCGCCTTGCTCCTCGCATCGCTGGCCCACGCCCAGGAGGTCCGCACCATGTCCACCCCCGCCCAGGAAGCCGCCATCGCCCAGAAGCTGATCGACCGCCACTTCGAGATCTGGAACGAGACCGACGCCGCCCGGCGCCTGCCCAAGTACCCGGCCGTCGACACCGCCGACTTCTTCGTGGCCGACTACGCCGGCAAGGACACCGGCTACGCCAACGTCGACCGCAAGATCGGCGAGCTGCAGAAGAAGAACGCCGGCTTCCGCTTCACGCCGGAACCGATCACCTGGAACCACGGCGTCGGCCGCGTCACCTGGGGCTACGGTCCGAAGGACAAGCCGAACCAGATCCGCGGCGAAGACATCTTCACCATCGAGGGCGGCAAGCTGGCCAGCGCCCGCGTATTCATCGACAAACACTAAAACGACAAGGAACCACCTCCCCATGAAAACCATCGCTACCGTATTCGCCGCCGCTGCCGCCGCATTCACCCTGGGCCTGGGCGGCACCGCCTACGCCGCCGCGCCCGCCATCAAGTCGGCCGGCATCGACCACGTCGGCATCAGCGTGCCGAACCTGAAGCAGGCCGAGGAGTTCTTCGTGACCACCTTCGGCTGCCAGCCCGTCACCCAGATCGGCCCGTTTCCGATGAAACCGCACGCCGAGAGCGTGACGCTGGCGATGGTCCGCTGCGGCACGGGCGCCAATATCGAGCTGTTCGAGTACAAGAAATCGGCCGGCAGCACGGCGATGCCGAAGATGGAAGACATCGGCGCCTCGCACATCGCGTTCTACACGGACGACGTGCAAGCGGGCATCGCCTACCTGAAATCGAAGGGCCTCAAGATCACGGGCGGACCGATGACCATGACGAGCGGCGACACCGAGGGCGAAACCTGGGTGCACTTCGAGTCGCCCTGGGGCTCGGACATGGAACTGGTGGGCTACCCGAACGGCAAGGGCTACGAGAAGAAGTCCACGCTGAAGCTGTGGAATCCGAAGCATCCGGCCAACTGACGCGGACGTTCGCCACGGATGACGTGGCGCCACGCCTGGTCTAGACTGGCGGACATCCATCGCCGCCAGGGGTAGACCATGAAGACCGCCGTATTCAGCGCGCGCCGCTACGACAAGACGATGCTGGCCCAGGCCAACCTCGACCTCGATGCCGGCCACGAACTGCGTTTCCTCGAAGACCGCCTGACGCCGTCGACGGCGATCCTGGCCAAGGGCTGCGCGGCCGTCTGCGTGTTCGTCAACGACAGCGTCGATGCCGCCGTGCTCGAGATCCTCGCGCAGCAGGGCACGCGCCTGGTGGCCACGCGCTCCACGGGCTACAACCACATCGACGCCGCGGCCGCGGCCCGGCTCGGCATCGCCGTCGTGCGCGTGACCGATTATTCGCCGCATTCGGTGGCCGAATTCGCCGTCGGCCTGCTGCTGGCCGTGAACCGCAAGATCGCCCGCGCCAGCGTGCGCACGCGCGACGGCAATTTCGACCTCGACGGCCTGATGGGTGTCGACTTGCACGGCAAGACGGTGGGCGTGGTCGGCACCGGCAAGATCGGCACGATCTTCGCCCGCATCATGGCCGGCTTCGGCTGCACGGTGGTCGGCCACGACCGCTACCCGTCGCCGGCGTTCGAGGCGCTGGGCGGCCGTTACGTCGGCATCGACGAACTGCTCGATTGCAGCGACGTCGTCTCCCTGCATTGCCCGCTGACGGAAGAGACCCACCACATCGTCGACGCCGCCTCGCTGGCCCGCGCCAAGCGTGGCAGCATCCTCGTCAACACGAGCCGCGGCGGCCTGGTCGACACGGAAGCGGCGATCGCGGCCCTGAAGAGCGGCCAGCTGGGCGGCCTGGCCATCGACGTCTATGAACAGGAAGCCAGCCTGTTCTTCCAGGACCTGTCCTCGACCATCATCACGGACGACGTGATCCAGCGCCTCGTGTCCTTCCCGAACGTGATCGTCACGGGCCACCAGGCCTTCTTCACGGTCGAGGCCATCGGCCAGATCATGCGCACGACGATCGAGAGCATCACGGCATTCGAACAGGGGCGAGACTTGATTAACAGAATCCCCACATGACAGCCTTGCGATTCTTCAAACGTCCGTCTATAATGCGGCCTCACGCGAACGACCAGTGACACGG
>NZ_JASNRD010000052.1 GCF_030412015.1 Massilia sp. YIM B02763
ATAAATAAGGAAGAGCAGCTACGGAAGAGAGGTAGCTGATGAGGTTGCAGGTAATGGTTTTGGGGCGTACATCTGTACGTCCCGAGTTCCTAGGCTCACTGACCAAAACCTGCAACCCATGTCCACAATACTCACTTTCGACGCAGTCTTAAAGGGGCTGCCACGTAAAGAATTTGATCGGGCCGTCATCAGGCACCACGCAGACAAGTACTGCAAGCACTTCACGTGCTGGAAGCATCTGGTGGCGTTGGTCTACGCCCAGCTCAGCGGTGCCAGCAGCTTGCGTGTCCTCGAGCTGAGCTTTAATAGCCATGCTCAACATCATGAGGCCTTGAAAGCTGGTGTCATCCGGCGCACGACCTTGGCTGATGCAAACGAAAGGCGCTCAATCGTCGTTTTTAACGAAATGGCTGCCCGTCTGATCGCACAAGTGTCGCGCAAGGCGCATCGTGAGGCTAAGGCGCTGACCTATCTACTCGACTCTACGTCGTTCACGCTCAAGGGTCGGCAATTTGACCATTGGACGCTGGCCAATCGAACGCGCAATACCCAAGGAATCAAACTGCATGTCTTGCTGGACCTGAAAACAAAAGCTCCTCAGTGGTACAGCTTTAGTGCCCCCAACGTCAACGATGTCGACCAAGCCGCGTCCTTGCCACTGGAACCCGGTGCCCTTTACGTGTTCGACAAGGGCTACTGCAATTACAACTGGTGGAAACAGATCGATGCCGCTGGATCATGTTTCGTCACCCGGTTCAAGGACAATGCGGCCTTGGTTACGCAGGAAGAGCGCGCCATCCCGGCGGCAGAACAGGATGTCGTTTTACGTGACGAGATCGTGCGCTTCAAGCGTAGACGTCCAAGCGGCAAGCGAATCAACCACTACGACAAATTCCTGCGTCGCGTCACTGTTCGTCGGGCAGATAAGGCTACCGCCCTTGTTCTGGCCACGAACGACCTCGACAGCTCAGCATCCGACATCGCCCAACGTTACAAAGAACGGTGGGAGATCGAATTATTTTTCAAGTGGATCAAGCAGCACCTGAAGATCAAGAGCTTTTTCGGACGTAGCAGCAATGCGGTCCGACTGCAACTCATTACCGCCTTGATCGCCCACCTGCTTATCGTCTTGTACCGACAAGCCCAGTGCATGGGGCACTCGCTATGGGAAACCCTAAGCATGATTAGTGCATCGCTGTTCGATCCTGTCGTCAGCGACGCTACGCTACCGCCACGCCGACGAAGATCATCAGACTTCAACCTGGCGCATCCTGGAGAAGCCTGATGACCAACACAACATTATTATCCC
>NZ_JASNRD010000053.1 GCF_030412015.1 Massilia sp. YIM B02763
TGGGGGAAGACGGAGTTGACGAACTGAGCGGGAGGTGGTGGCGGTGGTCTGATGTTGGTAGATTGATAGTCGCCAAACAAATCAGTCTATCAAACCACCGCCATGCTCAATGCTATGTCGTCTCTTCCGTTTTGGGAAGGCCATATTGTCGAAGCCGTCCAGGAGCAAGAAGACGGGTCGCTGTTAATCGTTCTCGATACCTGTCCGGCAAGTGATGCCGTGTGCGGAGCGTGCCGCCAGCCTTGCGCCCTGGTGCATGAGCGCCGAAGGCGTAAAGTGCGCGATCGCGACGTTCTGGACAAGCGCGTTTGGCTCGATGTGCCGGTGCGGCGGCTGGACTGCCATCACTGCAATGCACGGGTGACCGAGCACATTGCCTGGCTCGACCGAGGAGCACGGATCACGCACCGCGTGCGCCTCTGGGTCGAGGCGCTGGCGCAGTTGCTTCCCATAGCCCATATAGCCCGGCTAACCGGCCTGCACTGGCATACCATCAAAGACATTGATCATCAGCGCTTGAAGCACCTGCATGGTGACTTCTCGGCAGAAGGCGTACGGCGCCTGGTCATGGACGAATTCGCCCTGCACAAGGGTCATCGGTACGCCACTGTCGCCCTGGATGCCGAGCGAATGCGGGTGCTGTGGGTTGGAGAAGGCAATAGCCGGGAAGCGATCCGGCCGTTCTTCGAGTTGCTAGGAGAGGAAGGCTGCCGGCGAATCGAAGCCGTTGCCATGGACATGAACACGGCCATGGACCTCGAAGTGCGTCAGAAATGTCCGAACGCGGAAGTCGTCTACGACTTGTTTCACGTGGTGGCGCGCTTCGGCCGCGAAGTGGTCGACCGAGTTCGCGTCGATCAAGCCAATACCTTGCGAGCCGAACCAAAGGCCCGTCAGGTCATCAAGCGCAGCCGCTGGCTGTTACTGCGCAACCGCGACAACCTCAAGGCCGAACAAGCCGTCAAGCTCGAAGAGCTGCTGGCTGCTAACCAGCCCTTGGCAACGGTCTACCTGCTCAAGACCGAGCTGAAGGAAATCTGGTATGCGCCATCGGTCCGGGAAGGTGCTCGTCGATGGAAAACCTGGCTCAAACTCGCCCTGGAAAGCCAGATCGCACCGTTGATCCAGTTTGCCAAACGTCTGGCCAAATACCGGCGCGGCATTCTGGCTTCGGCCATCTATCCGATGAGCTCATCGATCCTGGAAGGCGTCAACAACCGTATCAAGGTCATCAAGCGCATGGCCTACGGATTTCGGGATGCATCTTACTTCTTCCTGAAAATCAAGGATGCG
>NZ_JASNRD010000054.1 GCF_030412015.1 Massilia sp. YIM B02763
GTAGATACCGTCTTGCCTGTCAAGCTGCGAAAGCGTAATTAGGGTCATATGGCTTACCTGTGTGAACGACACCAAAGCACAGGTGAGCCAGTTTTCGCATGCATGCACCAACCACTGCCATCTTGGTTTTTCCTTTGGCGAGCAAGCGGTCGCTGAATGTTTTGATGTGCGGATTCCATCGACGTGCCGTAACGGCGGGCATGTAGAGCAGTTTGCGTAAATGGGACGGCCCAGCTTTGGACATGCGGGGCCGACCACGTACCGACGAACCCGATTCCCACTGTACCGGTACTAAGCCGAGATAGGCAGCCAACTGCTCGGCGCTAGCAAAGCGTTTGGCTGCAAATAGCGCTGTCAGGTTGCTCGATACACGCTCGCCCACGCCTGGGATAGTTTCCAGCAGCTCCTTTTTTTTCCTCAGATCTGGATCGCTATCGATATGCTCTTCGATCATCTGTTCCAGGCGTTTGAGCTCTGCCTCTAGAAATGTGATCGATTGCGCAATCGACTGTTTGACCTCGTCGGGTGACGAACCGAAGTCAATCGCTTCCTGACGATTTCGCTCGCGCTGCAGATCGTCTGCGACGGCATCGCGCCGGGTCAGCAATGCCTTCAAATGTCGCGCGGATTTCGATGGCGGTTGCCAGGCCTGCGGCTGTTGGGTCGCGCCATAGCGAGCCAGTACCGCACTATCGGCTTTGTCGGTCTTGGTCTTGACCCCCAATCCTTGGGCGAATTGGCGCAGCTGGGCCGGATTGACCAGCGACAGCGTCAAGCCAGCATCAGTCAATGCCAGCGCGGCAGGCTCGTGATAAACGCCGGTCGGCTCCATCACGATATATGCATCAGGCGCTTTGTTTTTGGCCAGCCATTCAATCAGTTGCGTGAATCCGGCACTTGTATTGGGGATGGACTTCGCTTTGACTTTGTTGGTCTTACTGTCGAGCAGCATGCAGTCAAGCTTGGCTTTGGATACGTCCACGCCGAGATAAAACATCGATTCTCCTTGTTTCTTGATTGTCCCTGCCCACTCCACACTTGCCTTGTACATGCAGGGTCGAGGCCCTTGGATACCGTCCAGTGTTCAGTCATGGGGTGGGGAGAGGTGAAGAGCTTAATCTACGCCGCAAGATCAATGTCTTCAGGGTGGGCACAAGCTGGCCTTCACCTCAGTTGGCGGTAGCTAACCACCAACTCAATCAAGATACAAGGGTGGGC
>NZ_JASNRD010000055.1 GCF_030412015.1 Massilia sp. YIM B02763
ACCACATCCACCACCTGGCAACCAAGGTGGCCTGCACCAGCACCGGCGGTTCGGCGATCGGCGTGGACAGCTATCACCACGGCGTCATGACCAATGCCTACCCGACCGACCTGGACGGCAAGGCGCGTAATGCCTCGACCGGCTACGACATCGGCGCCTACCAGCACTGACCGGCACTGCCGGACTGCCTGGCAGCGGGCTCGGACAGCTGGGCACGCTGGGGCCTCGACAGCCCGCATGCGTCACGGCATGCGGGCTGTTGCCGTTGATGGCCTTCCTGTGCCGTGAATTGTTAAGCGAGTCGTTATGTTGTTCTCGTGGATGCGCAGCGATAGTTTGCAATTGATTGAGATCAACTCATTGATCCACATGGACATTCTTCGTTGCAATTCATTATCTGCAGAAATATTTCTTCAAATAAGTTGAACTTTGGAAGTTTCCTTGCCTCAAAGGGGTATCTCTTTTTTGATGCAAGGAAATCTTCAGATGAAAAAACTCGCCACTTTCGCTTCCGACTTCCGCCTGGGTACTCTGCTGTCCTGCAGCGCCGCCGTCCTGCTGACCGCCTGCGGCGGCAGCGCCGACCTCGGCGCCGATCCGGCCCAGACTGCCGCATCCGTCGAAAGCACTGTGACCGCCTCCGCGACCGGAACCACCGAGCCGAACGCCGCCGATGCGGGCGCCGCCTCGACCACCGCCGCGAATCCGAACGAGTTCGTCGTCAAGGGCTACGAAGGCGATGCGCAGCCGCGCCTGCTGGCCAGCGTCACTTCCGTCAATACGGCAGCCGTCATCACCGGCGCCAATGCGACCGCGCTGGTGACCCAGCTGTACCGATCGCTGCTGGGCCGCGACCCGGAGCCGGCAGGCCTCGCGCATTGGACCCAGGCGCTGGCCAACGGCATGACGGCCAGCCAACTGGAAGCGTCCATCCGCGGCAGCAACGAGTACGCGCGCCTGCATCCGGCCGGCGGCAACACCGCGACCACCCCGGCCACCGCCTACAATTATTATGTGTCGCCGACCGGTTCGGACACGGCGGCCGGCACCAAGGCCGCCCCGTTCAAGACCCTGGCGCGTGCCGCCAAGGCCGCCACCAGGGCCGGCACCACCGTCTGGGTCGCACCGGGCACCTATGCCGGCGGCATCAAGACCACCGCCAGCGGCACCGCCGCG
>NZ_JASNRD010000006.1 GCF_030412015.1 Massilia sp. YIM B02763
TCGTCAGCAGCAGAGAAGTGAGATTATGCAGTGTTTCGCTTAACTCGTCAACTTCATTTTGCGTCGCGCCGTGCGCGTCGCGGTCCCGTCGAATCTGTCGCGGCTGCTTGAAACAACCGGTCGTTTCCGACGAGGGAAAGAATGATACCAAGGCCGGAAGCAGCCCGCAAGGGCGTACAATGCCTATTTTTCCCTGCCGGCCTTTGCCATCTCCCGTAACGCCATGACGATCCTGCTTTCCACCCTCAATGCCCGCTATGCCCACGCTTCGCTCGGGCTGCGCTACCTGCTGGCCAATATGGGAGCGCTGCAGGAGCAAACGCAGCTGATGGAATTCGTCATCGGCGCCAAGACAACGGACGTGGTCGAACGCCTGCTGGCGAAGGCGCCGCGCATCGTCGGCTTCGGCATCTATATATGGAACGTCGAGGAGACCACGAAGGTCGTCGCCATGCTCAAGCGGGTGGCGCCGGACGTGGTCGTGGTGCTGGGCGGCCCCGAAGTCTCGCACGAGACGAACGACCAGGAGATCGTGCGCTTCGCCGACTACGTCGTCACCGGCTGGGGCGACATCACCTTCCCCAAGCTGTGCGGCGAGATCCTGCATGGCCCGAAGCCGCTGATGAAGGTCCATGCGGGCGTGCAGCCGCCCATGGCCGACATCGCCCTGCCCTACGCTCTATATAGTAACGAGGACATCGCCCACCGCACCATCTACGTGGAGGCCTCGCGCGGCTGCCCGTTCAAGTGCGAGTTCTGCCTGTCTTCGCTGGACAAGACCGCCTGGCCCTTCGGCCTGGAGTCCTTCCTGGCCGAGATGGAAGACCTGTACCGGCGCGGCGCGCGCCTGTTCAAGTTCGTCGACCGCACGTTCAACCTGAACGTCAAGACGAGCCAGCGCATCATGCAGTTCTTCCTCGACAAGATCGCGGCCCATCCGGACGAACCGGTGTACGCCCACTTCGAGCTGGTGCCCGACCACCTGCCGGAAGCCCTGAAGGCGACGATCGCCCAGTTCCCGCCCGGCGCGCTGCAGTTCGAGATCGGCATCCAGAGCTTCAACCCCGAGGTGCAGGCCCTCGTCAGCCGGCGCCAGGACAATGCCAAGGCCGCGGCCAATATCCGCTGGCTCACGGAGCAGTCGAACGCCCACCTGCACGTCGACCTGATCGCCGGCCTGCCGGGCGAGGACGTCGACAGCTTCGCGCGCGGCTTCGATCACCTGGTCTCGCTCGGGCCGCACGAGATCCAGTTCGGCATCCTGAAGCGCCTGCGCGGCACGCCGATCATCCGCCACACGGAAGCCTACGGGATGGTGTACGACCCCTACCCTCCCTATACCGTGCTCGCCACCGACCGCATCGACTTCACGACCATGCAGCGCCTGGTGCGCTTCGCGCGCTACTGGGACCTGGTGGCCAACTCGGGCCGCTTCGTCAATACGACGCGGGCGATGCTGGCCGACAGCCCGTTCGCCAACTTCATGGCCTTCTCCGACTGGATCTACACGAAGACGGACGCCACCCACCGCATCGCTCTCGAGCGCCTCGCCAAGCTGGTGCAGGGGTGGCTGCAGGTACGCGGGATGGCGCCCGACGCGGCCGCCGCGCTGGTCGCGAGCGACTACGCCGGCGGCACGCACAAGCCGGCCGCCCATGCGGGCGAAAAGCAAGCGGCCGCTCCCGAACGCCAGGTGCGCCATCTGGCCGCCTGACCTCTTTATGAACATGCCGCCGGTACGCTACCGTAGCGCCGGTGGCGGTCACCACGATTCTCTTTTACACTGCCGCAATGCGGATTGAAAATGCGCCAACATTAACCATCGAACATCCAGGGTCCGGCACGGGGCAATCCGTGGTGGCGCGCGGCGTATGGCAGGTCCATGCGCTGACCAAGCGCGGCGCCCTCAAGAGCGTCAACCAGACGCTGGCCTCGCTCAAGGGCAGCAACGCGACCTGGGACCTGTCGGAAGTCGCCAGCATCGACCACATCGGCGCCCAGATGTTCTGGAATGCCTGGGGCAAGCGCCGCCCCCAGCACCTGACGCTCGACCCGCGCCAGGAAGAGCTGTTCGCGCGCATCGAAAAGGCCAGCAGCATCGCGCTGCCGCGCACGCGCACCAGCCCGATGCAGGGCGTGATCCGCCTGGGCGGCGCCGTGCTGACCTTCTTCGAACACCTGAAGGGTTTCATCACGCTGATCGGCCAGGTGATCCAGGACGCCGGCCGCTTCATCCGCCACCCGCTCACGGGCCCGTGGCGCGAAGTCTCGGCCAATATCTACCACTCCGGCTTCCAGGCGCTGGGCATCACGGCGCTGGTGGGCTTCCTGATCGGCGTGGTGCTGTCCTACCTGTCGGCGCAGCAGCTGCGCATGTTCGGCGGCGACATCTACCTGGTCAACATCCTCGGCATGAGCGTGATCCGCGAGCTGGGGCCGATGCTGGCGGCGATCCTCGTCGCCGGCCGTTCCGGCTCCTCGATCACGGCGCAGCTGGGCGTGATGCGGGTGACGGAGGAACTCGACGCCATGCTCGTGATGGGCATCTCGCACGGCTACCGCCTCATCTTGCCGAAGGTACTGGCGCTGGCGCTGGCCATGCCCCTGCTCGTCGTGTGGACCGATGCCATGGCCCTGATCGGCGGCATGGTCTCGGCCAAGGTCGAGCTGGGCCTGTCGGCGCGCTACTTCCTGCAAAAGCTGCCGTCGGCGGTGCCGGTCGT
The DNA here is from genome assembly GCF_030412015.1 of Massilia sp. YIM B02763. Classification (GTDB taxonomy): domain Bacteria; phylum Pseudomonadota; class Gammaproteobacteria; order Burkholderiales; family Burkholderiaceae_D; genus Telluria. The sequence continues at coordinate 2,724 of NZ_JASNRD010000006.1, forward strand.
GAACTACTGGATCGGCCTGGGCAAGGGCGTGGCGTTCGGCATGCTGATCGCGCTCGTCTCCTGCCACTTCGGCCTGCGCATCAAGCCGAACACGGAAAGCCTGGGCCGCGGCACCACGACGTCCGTGGTCACGGCGATCACGGTGGTGATCCTGGCCGACGCCGTGTTCGCCATCGTCTTCTCGGGAGTGGGCTTCTGATGGCGGACGTGAAGAAGGACCGGCAACCCCAGCGCCTGAACCGCCGCCCGGACGAGGACGTGGGCCCGCCGGTGGTCCAGATCCGCAAGCTGTGGACCCGTTTCGGCCGCACCGTCGTGCACCAGGACCTGAACCTGGACATCTATGCCGGCGAGATCCTGTCCATCGTCGGCGGCTCCGGCACCGGCAAGACCGTGCTGCTGCGCCAGATGCTGGGCCTGGAGCGCCCGTCCAGCGGCACCGTGCAGGTGTTCGGCGAGGACGTCAGCAGCGCCAGCCCGGAGCAGCTGCAGCGCATGCGCAACCACTGGGGCATGCTGTTCCAGGAAGGCGCGCTGTATTCGGCCCTGACCGTGTTCGACAACATCGCGCTGCCGCTGCGCGAGCTGCGCGCCCTGCCCGAGGACGTGATCCGCGACGCCGTGCTGCTCAAGATGGACATGGTGGGCCTGGGCCCGGGCGACGCCAACAAGATGCCGTCGGACCTGTCGGGCGGCATGGTCAAGCGCGCGGCCCTGGCGCGCGCGCTGGCCCTGGAGCCGCAACTGCTGTTCCTGGACGAGCCCACCGCCGGCCTCGATCCCGACTTGTCGGACTCGTTCGTGTCGCTGATCCAGAGCCTGCACAGCGAATTGCGCCTGACCGTGGTGATGGTCACGCACGACCTGGACACGCTGTTCGCGCTGTCCTCGCGCATCGCCGTGCTGGCCGAGAAGCACGTGATCGCGGTGGGGCCGTCCTGCGACGTGCTGGCCGTCCAGCACCCGTTCATCCAACACTTTTTCCTGGGCCCGCGCGGCCAGCGCGCGCTCGAAGTGCTCGAAGAGCGCTATGCACGAAAGGAATCGGAAGACTGACATGGAAAACAGATCGCATGCCCTCATGACGGGCTTCTTCACGATCGCGCTGCTGGTGGCCGCCGTCCTGGTGGGCCTGTGGCTGAACCGCGACCGCACCGAGACCCACCCCTACGAGATCGTCACCACCCAGACCATTCCCGGCCTGAACCCGCAGGCGACGGTGCGCTACCGCGGCCTGGAGATCGGGCGCGTGGACGACATCGTGTTCGACCCGAAGGTGACGGGCCAGATCCTGATCAAGCTGTCGATCGACGAAGGTGCGCCCGTCACCACCACCACCTTCGCCACGCTCGGCTACCAGGGCGTGACCGGCATCGCCTTCATCCAGCTCGACGACGAGCGTACCGGCTCGCCGCTGCTGAACAGCGACAACGGCAGCGTCAAGCGCATCCCGCTGCGTCCGGGCCTGCTGGACCAGCTGGAAAAGCGCGGCCTGGCGATCCTGGAAAAGACGGAACGCATCACCGAGCGCGTCAACGACGTGCTGAGCAAGGAGAACACGGACAAGCTGTCCGGCGCCATCGACAACATCGGCAAGGCCGCCGAAGCCTATGCCGCGATCCCGCAGCAGTTGCAGCCGACGCTGGCGCGCCTGCCCGCGCTGGAAGCGAAGTTCGACCAGACCATGGGCTCGGTGAAGGGCGCCGCCGACAGCATCCAGAACACCGCCAACAACTACAACCGCCTGGCCGACAGCCTGCAGGCGCCCGGCGGGCCCATCGAACGGGCCGCTACCGCCATCGACTCGCTGGGCGGCGTGACGTCCGACCTCGAACTGCACACGCTGCCGCACGTGGTCGAGATGGCCGACGAGGCCAAGACCTCGCTGCGCGCCGTGCGCCGCACCGTGAACGGCCTGGGCGACCGCCCGCAAAGCATCCTGTTCGGCGCGCCGACGCCGGAACCGGGCCCCGGCGAACCGGGCTTCGTGCCCCCGACCAAATGAGGAATCCCGTGACCCTGCATCCGACCTTCACCCGTGCCCTGATCGCCGGCGCCTGCGCCATCGCCTTCGCCGGTTGCGCCTCGCAGAAGGGACAGCCGACCACCCAGTTCGATTTCGGCCCGGCCACCGCCGCCGCGCAGAATGGCGCTCCAAGCGCGGCGCTGGGACCCATCGTCGTCACCGACGTCACCGGCTCGTCCGCACTGGACAGCGAGCGCATGTTCTATCGCCTGAGCTATGCCGACCAGATGCAGGCGCGCACCTATGCCAACAGCCGCTGGACCGCGAATCCGCTGCAGCTCATGACCCAGCGCGTCAAGACGCGCATCGGCCAGTCCGGCGCCAAGGTGCTGTCGGAAACCGACGCCTCGCTCGGCATCCCGCTGCTGCGCATCGACGTCGACGAATTCATGCACGACTTCTCCAGCGCCACCCAGAGCAGCGGCCGGGTGGCCGTGCGCGCCTCGGTGTTCCGGGGCCATACGCTGGTCGACCAGCGCAGCTTCGTGCGCAGCACCCCTGCCGCCAGCGCCGATGCCGCCGGCGGCGCGCGCGCCCTGGCCGCCAGCACCGACGCGGTCGCCGCCGACATCGTCGGCTGGCTCGGCACCCTCGGCGCCGCCACCAACGCCGAGACCAACGCGCGCCGATGACCGAGGCCCACGACGAGGCCCATCGCCCGCGCGCATCCCCGGTGGCGCGCGCCACGCTGCTGGCCTACCTGCTCCTGATCGTCTACGCCAGCTGGTTCCCGTTTTCCGGCTGGCGCAGCACCGGCCTGTCGCCGTTCACCTTCCTGAACCTGCAGCCGCAGCGCTGGTGGACCGGCTTCGACGTCATGGTCAACATCGTCGGCTACATGCCGCTCGGCGCCCTGATCGTGCTGTCGCTGTACCCGGCCGTGCGCGGCGCCTGGGCGGTGCTGGTGGCGGGCATCGCCGGCATCCTCGTCTCGGGCACCATGGAACTCGTACAGAACTACCTGCCCAGCCGGGTGCCGTCGAACCTCGACCTGTTGACCAATTCGGGCGGCTGCCTGGCCGGCGCCATCGTCGGCGCCGGCTTCGCCCGCAGCCTGCTCGACCAGAGCCGCCTGTACCGGCTGCGGCGCCGCTGGTTCGCGTCGCACGCGAGCCAGGGCCTGGTGCTGGTGGCGCTGTGGCCGCTGGCCCAGGTCTACCCCCAGGGTTACCTGTTCGGCAACGGCCAGGTGCTGCCGCTGCTGTCGGAATGGCTGTCCGACTGGCTCGACACCGACATCGACCTGGTGACCATGGTGCGCGGCGACACCATCATGACCGTGGAGCAGTACTGGCTGTCCGAGACCATCATCACCGCCTGCGGCATGGCCGGCGCCGGCCTCGCGCTGCTGTGCCTGACCCGGCGCGGCGCGCCGAAGCTGTGGCTGATGCTGGCGCTGATGGCCGTGGGCGTGCTCGTCAAGACGCTGGCCACCTCGCTGTTCTTCTCGCCCGACAATGCGCTGGCCTGGATCACGCCCGGCGCCGAAGGCGGCTTCCTGATCGGCCTGATCATGCTGGCCGGCCTGGCATTCGCGCCCCAGGTGGCGCAGCGGCGCCTGGCGGTGGTGACGCTGGTGCTGTCGCTCATCGTGGTCAATACGATCCCCGCCAATCCCTACTTCCTCTCCACGCTGCAGGCCTGGCAGCAGGGTAAATTCCTGAATTTCAACGGCGCCGCCCAGTTCCTCGGCATGGCCTGGCCCTTCATCGCGCTGTGGTTTCTGCTGCTGCCTTCGCATCGGCTGAACCGGAATTAAGGTCCGATGGCACGGGGTACCCACCCTCCGCTTAAAGACTGTTTTAAGATCAAGCGCGTATGATGAGAGGCGTACCGCATTCACCGGGAACAGAACATGAACGACGATAAACCCTTCTACGAACACCATGTGTTCTTCTGCACGAACGAACGCGAAGGCAAGGACGCCCGTCCCAGCTGCGGCAAGCACTGCGCCGCGGACGCCATGAAGCATGCCAAGGAACGCATCAAGAAGCTGGGCCTGTCCGGCCAGGGCAAGGTCCGCATCAACAAGGCCGGCTGCCTCGATCGCTGCGAGGAAGGGCCGGTCGTCGTGATCTACCCGCAGGGCACCTGGTACACCTACGTCGACAACGAGGACATCGACGACATCATCGACCGCCACATCGTCAAGGGCGAAACCGTCGACCGACTGAAGATCTGACATGAACAAGAACTCGCACAAGTTTTACCTGACCGGCCACGCCGGCAAGATGGAATGCCTGCTCGACGAACCCGAGGAAGGCCTGCCCCGCGGCATCGCCCTCGTGGCGCACCCGCACCCGCTGTACGGCGGCACCATGGACAACAAGGTCGCGCAGACGCTGGCGCGCGCCTTCGTCGGCCTGGGCTACGTGACGGCGCGCTTCAACTTCCGCGGCGTGGGCGAGTCGGAAGGCGTCTACGACGAGGGCCGCGGCGAAACGGACGACATGGAGATCATGCTCGACCACATGACGACCGAATATCCCGGCCTGCCGGTCGCCCTGTCCGGCTTTTCGTTCGGCACCTTCGTCCAGGCCCAGCTGCAGCAGCGCCTGATCGCCCAGGGACGCCCGGCCGAGCGCCTGGCGCTGGTGGGCACGGCCGCCGGCAAATGGCCGATGCCGGAGGTCCCCGCCGACACCATCCTGATCCACGGCGAACTTGACGATACGATCACGCTGCAACAGGTCTTCGACTGGGCGCGACCGCTCGACATCCCCGTCACCGTGATCCCCGGCGCCGACCACTTCTTCCACCGCAAGCTCGTGCACATTAAAAATCTTGTCGCACAGCTGTGGAAACGTGACATTTAGGCCCTCGCTCGGCCTATACTATTGGTCCGTCTTTTCTTCGGGCAATGTCGTAGCCGGCATTGCCTGCGCTTCACCACCACCACTGCTGACCTCTGCTTCCCATGAAAAAGTTAATCGCGGCCGTCGCCGCCAGTGTCCTCCTGATGTCCGCCGCCAGCGCCCAGACCGTGCCGGCCCCGCAAATCGCCGCCCGCTCCTGGCTGCTGCTGGATGCCACCAGCGGCCAGATCATCGCGTCGCAGGATCCGGATGCGCGCATCGAACCGGCATCGCTGACCAAGGTCATGACGGCCTACGTCACCTTCCAGGCGATCCGCGACAAGAAGCTCACCCTCGACCAGATGGTCACCGTCTCCGTGCGCGCCTGGAAGGTCGACGGCAGCAGCTCGAAGATGTTCATCGACCCGGCCACCCCGGTCAAGGTGAACGACCTGCTGTACGGCCTGATGGTCCAGTCGGGCAACGACGCCGCGGTGGCGCTGGCCGAAGCCGTGGCCGGCGACGAAGGCACCTTCGTCACCCTGATGAACCGCGAAGCCCAGCGCATGGGCATGAAGAACACCAAGTTCGCCAACCCGCACGGCCTGCCGTCGCCGGACAATTATTCGACCGCGCGCGACCTGTCGATCCTGGCCTCGCACGTGATCAAGGACTTCCCCGAGTTCTACAAGATCGACTCGGTCAAGGAATTCACCTATAACAAGATCAAGCAGCAGAACCGCAACCGCCTGCTGTGGCTGGACCCGACCGTGGACGGCATGAAGACGGGCCACACCGAAGCCTCGGGCTACAGCATGATCGCCTCGGCCCACCGCCCGAACGGCCCGGCCGGCGAACGCCGCCTGATCTCGGTGCTGTCCGGCGCCACCTCCGATTCGCTGCGCACGGCCGAAAGCCAGAAGCTGCTGAACTGGGGCTACCAGAACTTCGACACCGTGCGCCTGTACGCGAAGGGCCAGGCCATCGCCACTCCGGAAATCTGGAAGGGCTCCAGCTCGACCGTCAAGATCGGCTTCCTGAACGACGTGCTGGTGACCGTGCCGAAGGGCGTGGCGCAGAAGATGAAGCCGGTCCTGGAACGCAAGGATCCGCTGGTCGCCCCGGTGGCGCGCGGCGCCCAGGTCGGCACGCTGAAGATGGTCGTCGACGGCAAGCCGCTGCTGGCGCTGCCCGTCGTGGCGCTGGACGAGGTGCAGGAAGCGAGCATCTTCGGACGTGCGTGGGATTCGATGCGGCTCTGGATGAAGTAACTCACCTTCCAACATCACCACAACCACCGTCGTTCCCGCGCAGGCGGAAACCCATGCCGAGCGTCCCTGCTCACTTCAGCATGGGTTCCCGCCTGCGCGGGAACGACGTTTTTATACTGTTGCTTTGGCTATAATTAGCCATCCCTTTTGAAAGCACACCCATGACCCACGCCCTGCCCGCCGACCTGTCCTGCCCGCGCATCACGACCCGCAAGGAGGGAGGCCTGTCCCTGTCCCGCATCGTCGCCGGCATGTGGCGCATGGTCGAATGGAACATGACGGTGGAGCAGCGCGTCGCCTTCATCGAGCGCTGCATCGACCTGGGCGTGACCTCGTTCGACCACGCTGACATCTACGGCAACTACGGCGTCGAAGGCCTGTTCGGCGAGGCGCTGCGCGCCCAGCCTTCGCTGCGCGAGCGCATCGAGATCGTCAGCAAGTGCGGCATCAAGCTGTTGTCGAACAAGCGTCCGGACCACGCCATCCAGCACTACGACACGACCCGTGCGCACATCGTGGCGTCGGCCGAGGAATCGCTGCGCCAGCTGCACACCGACCGCCTCGACCTGCTGCTGATCCACCGTCCGGATCCGCTGATGGACTTCGACGAGATCGCCGAGGCGTTCGCGCACCTGCAGCAGTCGGGCAAGGTGCGGCACGTCGGCGTGTCGAACTTCAGCCGCCACCAGTTCGAGTCGCTCAACCGCCGCATCCCCCTGGCCACGAACCAGGTCGAATTCTCGCCGCTGCACGTGGCGCCGATGTTCGACGAGACCTTCGACGGCCTGCAGGACCTGGGCATCGCGCCGATGATCTGGTCGCCGCTGGCGGGCGGACGCCTGTTCAGCGCCAACGACGCCAACGTCGAGCGCCTGCGCCTCGTCATCAAGGAGATCGCCGACCGCCTGCAGAAACCGTTCGCCAGCGTGGTCTTCGCCTGGATCATGCAGCTGCCTTCGCGCCCGCTCCCGCTGACGGGCAGCGGCCGCATCGAGGCGATCGCCGTGGCGGTGGCCGGCACCACGTTCCAGCTCTCGCGCACGGACTGGTTCGCCATCCTGCGCGCGGCGCGCGGCCACGAAGTCGCATAAGGGCCGCGCCGCCATGCCCGACTCGCTCAAGGTCGTCGAGGGACGCGCCCTGACGGCGCAGCAGAAGAAGGATTTGCTGAACCGCCTGGCGCGCGTCGAGGGGCAGCTGCGCGGCATCCAGAAACTGGTGGCGCTGGCCGACGCGCCGGGCGACGTCGACGCGGTCGCCCAGCAGATGGCGGCGGCGCGGAAGGCGCTGGACCGCTCCTTCGTGCAGCTGCTGGCAGGCAGCATCGTCACCCATACGGACCAGGCGAACGACGTCGAGGAAGCGAAGCAGAGCGCGCAGCATCTCGCCGCGCTGCTCGACAAATTCGTTTAATGCGTCAATTCGTTTAACGCGTCGTTTGAATTCGCGATGAACGTAGGGTGGACAGCTCCGCTGTCCACGCGTTCAGCCGGCGCATGCGGAACGCGTGGATGGCAAAGCCGTCCACCCTACCATCACTCCTCGTCCTCATAGACCTTCGGCGGCGGAATCTTCGTCCAGCCGCCCTGCCAGGCGATGTTGAGCAGCAGCGTCGCGCCGATGTAGAACACGAAGAACAACGCGAAGAAGCGCGTCTGCAGCAGCGCCAGCAATACCACGCCCACGCCCAGCACGACGAAGGTGGCCGTCGATTTCGGCTGCTTGGAGCTGGGGAAGCGGATCGTCGACACCATCAGCGCGCCCACCGCCACCATCAGCAGCATCACCAGGAAGGCCTCCGTCATGCTCACTACCGGGTCGGGCCAGGCCACCACCACCGAGGCCACGCAGGCGGCGCCCGCCGTGATGGGCATGCCCGTGAAATAACGCGGATCCGTCTTGCCCACCATGACGTTAAAGCGTGCCAGGCGCAGCGCGCCGCAGGCGACGAACACGAAGCAGGCCAGGCCGCCCATGCGCACCAGGGTCGGATGCGCGGCGCCCATCTGCGCGAAGCCGTAGCAGTACAGCAGCAAGCCGGGGGCGCAACCGAAGTTCATCACGTCGGCGATCGAATCGAGCTGCACGCCGAACGCGGACTGCGTATTGGTGGCGCGCGCCACCAGGCCGTCGAGCGCATCGAACACGCCGGCCAGCACCAGCAGGATCGCCGCCAGGCGGTAGTCGGCCGGGTCGCCCACGGGTGCGTTGTCGACCGAGATCACGATGCTGCCGAAACCGCAGGCGATCGACAGCAGGGTCACGAAACTGGGCAGGGCGAACTTGGCGCGGGCGAAGCGCTGCTGGCGGGTAGGGTTCAAATGCATGCTCGACAAGACGAAATAATGGCTTATTTTACATGGACTTACGTGCGCACAGCATTTGACCGGACGGCCGCCGCCGTTCCCTGATTTGCCCTAGAATGGGAGCTCTTTGACGGAGTATGTACGAATTGGAGTGAGATGATGAGCAGATTGCATCGCGCGAAAAGCATCGCGGCCGCCTGCATCGCCGCCTGGGCGCTGGTTGCCTGCGGCGGCAGCGACGACAACGACGTCACCGGCAGTGCCGGCGGCGTCAGCGGTACCAGCACGCCGGCGACGAATACGGGGTTCTCCGGCCAGGATGCGTCCGCGCCTGCCGTCACCAACAATATCGCCACCGATGGCCTGAACTGGATCAACTACCGCCGCGCGCAGGTAGGCATGTCCACGCTCACCCGCAATAGCCAGATCGACAACGCGGCACAGGGCCACTCCGATTACCAGCGCATCAACAACGTGGTGACGCACGACCAGACGGCGGGCCGCCAGGGCTTCACGGGCGTGTCCCTGCAGGACCGCATGGCGGCATCGAACTACGTGATCCGGGGATCGAATGCGATCGGCGAAGTGATTTCGGCCGCCAACAAGGGCACCGGCTTTTACATGGCGGAGGAATTGATCACGGCGATCTACCACCGCTTCGTGATCTTCGAGCCCGTGTTCAAGGAAGCCGGCGCGGGCGCGGCCACCACGTCGGCCGGCTACAGCTACTTCACCGCCGACTTCGCGGCCAACAACGGCTTCGGCCCAGGCCTGGCGGCGGGCACGCTCGCCGTGTGGCCCGTCAACGGCCAGACCCAGGTGCCGCCGAACTTCTTCAGCGACTACGAAGAGCCGGATCCGGTACCGGACATCAACGAAGTCGGCTATCCCGTCAGCGTGCACACGAACCTGACGCGCAAGCTGACGGTCCAGAGCTTCACCATGCGCGCGCGCGGCGCCACGGGCAACCTGTCGACGCGCCTGCTGGTCAAGGGCCAGGACGCGAACACGACCACGGACTCGGCGGCCGCCATCGTCCCGCTGGCGCCGCTGGCCCCGCGCACCACCTACGACGTCACCTTCATCGGGGCCATCGACGGTACTGCAGTCAGTCGTACCTGGTCGTTCACGACCAAGTAAACTGTCTACATGACTACATCTCCAGGACAGCCAGCCGTCGATCCCGCCCTCCCCGCCGTCGACCACGCCGGCGGCATCGCCCGCCTGATGGGCGACGCCGCCCTGTTCGGCCGCGTGCTCGGGCGTTTCCGCAACGAATACCGCCAGGCCGCAGACAGCATCCGCGCAGCGCTGGAGGTCGGCGACCTGGCGCTGGCGCAACGCCGCGCCCATACGCTGAAGGGCGCGGCCGGCATGATCGAGGCGGTGCCGCTCAGGCGCCAGGCGCAGGACCTGGAGCAGCTGCTGCGCGCCGGCGGCGACCCGTATCCCGGCCTGGCGCTGCTGCATGCCGAACTCGACCGTGTACTGGCCGAGCTCGATGCGCTCGCCGGCGCCCTGCCGGAACGGCGCAGCCTGGGCGCCGGCTTGGCCGCTGGTTTGCGCGCCGGGTTGCCCGATGCGCTGCCCGCGCCCGCGCCGGCAGCCCAGGAACATGCACTGGAACGGTTGATGGCCCTGCTCGACGAGGGCAATGGCGATGCGGTCGACCTGGTGCGCGAGGACGGAGCGGCGCTGACGGCGCGCCTGGGATCCCAGGCCTATCTCGAGGTGGCGGAAGCGGTCGAGTGCTTCGACTTCGACGGCGCGCTGGACCTGCTGCGCCGCTACCAGACCGCGCGCTGAACGATCGGTGCGCGGGCCGCGCGGCGAAAGCGCAAGCGGGCAAGGATCAGCGGGTGTATTCCGCTTCTTCGTCGAAGGCAGTGGCGCAACTTTTACCGCAGAAACGGCGCACGCTGTCGAGCGGCTTGTCGCAATACCAGCACGCTCCTTTCGGTGGCAAGCTCATGCGCGCCGGAACGGCAGCTGCCGCCGATGCGGTGGCGACCGACGCGACGACGAGCGGCTCGGGCACGCTCTGGTCCGAAAAACTTTCCTGTGTCGTTTCCAAGATTCCCCCCTTAGTCGCACGTCAGCCGCACGTCAGTAGCGCTGAGATTACTTTAGTGGAACACCGTGTGCATGAGAAAGCGCAACACCGATTGCGCATTGCATGCTCCGTTGCGAAGCAAGCCCACGATACTCGCTAAAACCATCCGCGCCAACCGAAATGGGACGTCCGACTGCCGGAAATAATAGCAGTAATAACAATGGGGGGCTGGACCATTCAATCGTGTGGGCGGCACCGTGTCGGATTTGCGACGCTGCCCCTGCCGAAGGGTCAGCGTACCGGTTCGAGGGTGACGAACAAGGCGCCGGGCGCCGTCTCCAGGCGGGTCGGGACGAACTGCACGCCGGCATAGCGCAAGTCTTCGGGACGGAAGGAATACACGGGCAGGTCGCGCACCAGCTGGTTCACGAGCAGGTCGGCCGCGCGTTCCAGGTCGCGTGCGCGGCCGCCTTCCATGTTGGCGATCTCGAAGCGGTCGACATGGGTGTCCTGCATGAACACGGCGTTGCGCGGTGCGTCCAGCACCAGGTGGCCGGACACCGCCAGCGTGCCGTTCCACGACTGGCGCACGAAGGGCGGCGCCACCGACACGTCGAGCGTCAGGGCGACGCGGTCGGTCTCCGGCTGGATCGTCACGCGCGGATGCGTGAGGCGCACGTCGAACAGTTCGAGCAGGCGATTGTTCAGCGGGAAGCGCCGCTCCAGCCCGGCCTGCAGGCGCGATTGCGACAGTTCCACGCGGCGCGGACCGACGATGCTGGCGCAGGAGGCCAGCAGGCCGGCGACCGCCAGTGCGCCCGCCGCCTTCCCGAAATCCCGTCGCGTGAACTCCTTGCTTGCCCCCTTCATGCCGCCTCCATGCTGTCGATGTCGGGGCAAGCCTAGCACATCCGTGTTCAGAGCATCGCGCCGCCGGAGGCTTCGATACGCTGGCCCGTGATCCAGCCATTGTCGGGGGCCAGCAGCGCGGCGGCGGCGGCGCCGATATCGTCCGGCAGGCCGACGCGGCCCAGCGCCGTGAGCGACGCCACGCGGCGGTTGACCTCCGGATTGTCGCGCACCATGCCGCCGCTGAAATCCGTCGCGATGGCGCCCGGCGCCAGCACGTTCACGCGGATGCCGCGCGCCGCCAGCTCGGCCGCCTGGTAGCGCGTCAGCACTTCCACCGCCCCCTTGGCCGCGCCGTACACTGCGGAGCCGGGATAGGTGAAGCGCGCCAGGCCGCTGGAGATGTTCAGGATGCGGCCGCCGTCGTTCAGCAGCGGCGCCAGCGCCTGGGTCAGGAACACGGGCGCCTTGAAGTGCACGGCGACGGTGGCGTCGAACTGTGCTTCCGTCACCTCCGCCAGCGGGACGTGCAGGCTCGTCCCCGCATTGTTGACGAGGATGTCGAAGCGCTCGCTCTGCCAGCCGGCCAGCACCTCGCGGACCTTGCCGGCAAAGGGGGCGAAGCCGCGGCTGTCGGCCACGTCCAGCTGCAGCACGGCGGCGCGGCGGCCCAGCGCCTCGATCTCGCCGGCCGTCTGCCTGGCGGCCTCTTCGTTGCCGTGGTAGGTGAACACGATGTCGGTGCCGGCGCGCGCCAGGTGCAGGGCCATGCTGCGGCCCAGGCCGCGGCTGCCGCCGGTGATGAGTGCGATGCGATTGCTCATGATGGACTCCTTGGTTGAGGAAGCCCAGTATATTTTTCAGGATTTCGACAATAAACCGGCCATTACTGCATGCACCTTGCAGGAATCGCTCATAATCAGCCCATGGACGAACTCGACAACATCCAGGTATTCCTGAAAGTGGCGGAGCTGGACAGCTTCAGCGGCGCCGCGCGCCAGCTCGGCTTGCCGAATGCGACGGTGTCGGCGGCCGTGCGCCGGCTGGAGCAGGACCTGGGGGTGCGCCTGCTGCAGCGGACCACGCGCCGCGTGCAGATGACGCAGGAAGGCGAAGCCTTCTATGCCCGCAGCCGCGCGCTGCTGGGCGAGTTCGAGGACATGCGCACCATGTTCCGCCAGGGCGCGGACAGCCTCGCGGGACGGCTGCGCGTCGACATGTCGGTGGGCATGGCCATCAGCGTCGTGCTGCCGCGCCTGGGCGAATTCCTGGCCCGCCACCCGCGGCTGCAGGTGGACCTGGGCACGGCCGACCGCCGCGTCGACATCGTCCGCGAAGGCTACGACTGCGTGCTGCGTGCCGGGCTGCTGGCCGATTCCAGCCTGGTGGCGCGGCCGCTGGGCAGCTACCGCATGATCAATTGCGCTTCCCCGGCCTACCTGGCGCGCCACGGCACGCCGCGAACGCTGGACGACCTGCCTCTCCACCGCATCGTGCACTACGACGCGCAGCTCGCCGGCAGCAGCCCCGGCTGGGAATGGTTCGACGGCCACGCCACGCAGCTGGTGCCGGTGGGCGCCGTGCTGACGGTGAACGGCACGGCCGCCTATGCCGCGGCATGCCGGGAAGGACTGGGCCTCGCCCAGATCCCGGAAGCCGGGGTGCGCGACCAGCTGCAGGCCGGCCTGCTGGTCGAGGTGATGCCGGACTTCCGCCCCGCGCCGATGCCCGTCTCCTTCGTCTACCCGAGCCGGCGCCACGTGCCGGCGCGGGCGGTCGCGTTCATGGACTGGGTGGCGGGGCTGCTGGCGCCGTGGCTGGAGGCGCAGGCCGCTCAGTAGCTCAGTAGCTCAGTAGAAGTACGGCGTCTTCTTCGCCCACTCGCTCTTCGGATAGCGCTTGTGCAGCAGGTTGAACGCCTTGCGCGACAGCGTCTTGGCATCGTCGTCGAGGCAGCCGCCGCGCGTCGATTGGACCACCACGTGCAGCAGCCAGGGCAGCTCCGGATCCTTCGGATGGCTGTCGGCCCAGGCCAGCACGTCGTCGCCCAGCGTGCCGGTGGCCGTCTTCACAGGCGCCAGGCGCGCCAGCTCCGCACGCGCGGCGCCGGCATCGCCGGCCGCCGGCGGCGGCGGCAGGCGCCACACGAAGCGCGGCTCCCCGAGCGGCTGTTCAGGCTTGAACGAACACCACATCGACGCGGTCGCTTCGTCCGCCGCCACACGCTCGACCTTGGGGCTGTCCATGCTCGCGTCGGCGGCCAGGCCGAAGGCGGCCCCCGCCACCAGCACGGCGTGGCGGCGTTCGGCGGGCGACGGCGCCTGCGCGTAGCGCTGCGTGGCCGACGCGGCGGCCGGCACCAGGCCCGCCAGCAGCGCCGCGGCCTGCCGGCCCTCCTCCTGGCGGTCGAGCAGGCCGGCGCGGATCCAGGCGGCGCCGGCGATGCGCGCGCGCAGCGGCGCGGGCAGCGCTTCCACGCGCGCCAGTTCGACCAGGTCGGCCAGCGCCAGGTTGCGGTTGATCCAGGCCAGGCCATCGTCGTTGAGCATGTTCTCTTTCGGGCTTTCGCCTTCCGGCACGTAGTAGTCGACGTTCGTGCGCAGCAGGTAGCCGGCCGCGTCGCGCACGGACGTGGCAGCGGCGAAGCGTTCCTCGCGCAACAGGTTGCGCGTGGCCGGCGTCAGCGTGCGCTGCAGAACGCCGTCGGCGACAGTCCTTGCCTGGTCGCGCTTGTCCTGCAGGCGGTACAGGCGCGCCAGGTGGTAGCGCACGGTGACCCAGGCCGGGTCGTCGGCGCCCACTGCCAGCGCCGCCTTTTCCAGTTCCGGCGTCATGGCCGTGGACAGCATCAGCGCCGCCACCAGCCAGGGGCCGCGCTGGGCCCGCGGCGCATGCTGCCAGCGCTCCAGCGCGTGCGCGGCCTGGGCATCGCAGGCTTGCTGTGCCCCGCACGCCTGCACGGTCTCGATCCAGTCGGCATACGCATGGGCGGCGCGCTGGTCCGCGTGCTTGCCGTCCATGAGCACCGACCAGTCGCCCAAGCGGTCGAGCGCGTACGGGTCGTTGCGCGGATCGTCCAGGTAGCGGGCCAGTTCCTCGAGGCGGCTTTCCGGCGTGAGCGCGGCGCGCATCGCGCGCAGCAGCGCACGCGTTGGCTCGTGCATGGCCGCGAGCCCGGCATCGCCCACGATGGCCTCGCCGCGTTGCTCGAGCGCGCGCGCCTGGCGTTCGCGCTGCCCGGGCGGCTGGTCCTTGGCGGCGGCGACGACGCGCCGTACTTCGGAGCGCAGCGCCAGGTAGGCGCCCAGCGGCTGCATCGGATGGCCCTTCGTCGCACCGATGCGTTCGAACAGCGCCGTGCTCTCGGCATAATGCCCACCCTGGAACTGCCAGGCGGCACGCTGGTAGTCGCGCAGCATGCGCCAATACGCCGGTTCCGCCGCGGGCAGCGGCTGCGGCGGCACGATCTCGGGCTGCTTGTCCTCGCGCCACGCATAGCGCGCATCCTCGGCCTGCTGGCAGGCTTCGCTCACCTGGTATTGCGCGCGCACCCAGCCGTCCACGCGCGCCTTGGTCGCGTCGGGTCGTGCCGCCAGCGCCGCGAACGTCGCGCGCACGAACGCGCGCGCGGGGGCCGGGCAGGCGTCGATCTTGTTGCGCGCCGCCCAGTCGTCGGCCTTCAGACCCAGCACGGCGGCGGTGCGCAGGGCGAAGTCGTCATTCCCCCGGCCGGCGGCACTGTCAGCGCTGCCATCGCCCCCGCCATCGCTCCAGCCGTTCCCGAAGGCGCTGCCGTCGGCGCGCGCCAGGCCCTGCGCCGTGCCGGGCCGGCGGGCGATCTCCGGCCCCAGCATGATGGCGCGCCAGGCCGTGTACAGGTAGACCCGGCGCATGCCCGGCTGCAGCACGCCCAGCTCCCCGGCCTGGAAGCGCGCCAGCGGAATGTCCGGCTTCGTGTAGGCCTTGAACATCGTGTAGGCGGGATTGTAGTCGCCGCTGGCCAGCACCGCGCCGGCACACGACAGGGCTGCTGCAGCAGCAATCATGCGTTTCATCGTGAATCCTTCCATCTTCGTTCGTCGAACCAATACGTGCGCCGGTAGCGTGCCGCCACGGCGGGCGCGAACGCTTCCTGGCGCGAAAAGCCGGCGCTGCCGGCGCGGCACAGCGGATGCAGCACGCCCGGGCGCTCCGCCACGATGGCGCGCAGCGGCGCATTGTCCCGTCCCATGCGGAAAAACATCGGCACTACCTCGTCGGCCGCCAACCCGTCGAGCCAGGCCGGCGCGCGGCACCACCACGCGAGCGCCGTGACGCTGAACCGCATGTCGCGCGGGAGCCTGGCGCGGATCTGGGCCACCAGCGCGCGGTAGTCCTCGCGCTGCGACGGCCGCGCTTCCAGGTCCAGCTGCACCCATCCGGACGTCGACGCGCGCGCGGCCCCGTCCAGCGCCGCCAAGATCGCGGGACGCGCGGCGCGCAAGCCCGCGGGCGGATGCAGCTGGTCGATCTCGACGTGCACGACGGGAATCACGCGCGTGCCCGGTGGCAGGCCGCGCGGCCGCGCCCCGGGGCGCACCAGCACCTTGTCGCCGGCCAGCCAGACGTGGCGGTCGACGACGGCGACCGTCGCGCGCGAGAAAGCAGGGAGGGGAGCGTCCTTCCATAGCCAGGCGATGGCGTCGGAAGGGGGAATAAGCGTGGCGGGCAAGGTCGTGGTGGTACTGGCGTTACGGTCCGCCATGGTAGCAAGTTCGGCAGCGTTCGATCCTCACACATCATTGCAACGAAACCGGAATGCAATACTATTCTTGCATCTTCCTTGAAAGGACATATGCGCGGCGAATTGAAACAATTGGCGTGGGGCCTGGGTGCGCTGCTGGTGGGGTCCGTCATTGTCGGGGTGTCCCATGGCCAGGGCATGCTGATGAACATCGGCGTGGGATGCGTGTTGCTGGGGATACTGTTCCTACTGTTTGGCGTGCGCGACATCCTCTGCGCACTGCTGCGGCGTGCCGGGCGTGATGCCGCTCCAGGCCGGGTATTCATCCACTTGTGCGCCGGATTGATGCTGCTGCTCGCGCTGGCCATGTTCGTCGACAACAATCCGCGGCTCGGTACCATGCGCTGGCTCCTGCCGATCATGCTGCCCGCGTCGCTCTACCTGTTGAACGGCATGCTCGACGGCATGGTTCGCCTGCTCGAATGGATGACGAAACCGAAAAAGCCGCCACGCTCGCAAGAACGCCGGCGCCGCCCCGGTTCCCGAGGAGGCGCTTAGTGAGGGCGCTTAGTCAGCGCTTACTCAGGCTGCTCACTTGCCGATACAGAACCTGCTGAAGATCACCCCCAGCAAATCATCCGGCGTGAACTGCCCCGTAATGCTGGACAGCTGGTCCTGCGCCAGCCTGAGCTCCTCGGCGAACAGGTCGAGCGACTGGTCGTCCTGGGCCGCGTGCAGTTCCGCCAGGTGCAGGTGGGCGCGCGCCGCGCGCAGCGCCACCAGGTGGCGTTCGCGCGCCAGGTACAGCGACTCGCCCGTCTGCTGCCAGCCGGCGATGCGCAGCAGCTCCGCGCGCAGCAGCTCGATGCCGATCTTCTCGTGCGCCGACAAATAGATGTGGGTCGCGTCCGCGCTCTGGTCGACGCTGGGCTTGTGGCCCGATAGATCGATCTTGTTCCAGATGCGCACGACGGGCACGCCTTCCGGGAAGGCGGCGACGATCTCCTCGTCGGCCTTGGCCGGGCCGAGGTTGGCGTCGAGCAGGTGCAGGATCACGTCGGCCTTGCCGACCTCGCCCCAGGTGCGCTCGATGCCGATGCGCTCGACCACGTCGATGCCCTCGTCGATGGCGCGGATGCCGGCCGTGTCGATGATGTTCAGCGGGATGCCTTCGACCTGGATCGTCTCGCTGACCTTGTCGCGCGTGGTGCCGGCGATCGGCGTGACGATGGCGACGTCCGATCCGGCCAGCGCGTTCAAGAGCGAGGATTTGCCCACGTTCGGCTGGCCCACCAGTACGACGTTCAGGCCCTCGCGCAGCAGCGCGCCCTGGGCGGCCTGGCGGAACACGGCGTCCAGCGCCTCCACGATGCCCTTCAACTGGCCGCGCGCGTTCGATTTTTCCAGGAAGTCGATTTCCTCTTCCGGGAAGTCGAGCGTCGCCTCGACCAGCATGCGCAGGTTGATGGTTTTATCAACCAGGTCGTGCACGACCTTCGAGAACGCGCCGGACAGCGATTGCGAGGCGGATTTCGCGGCCGCTTCCGTCGAGGCGTCGATCAGGTCGGCGACGGCTTCGGCCTGGGCCAGGTCGAGCTTGTCGTTCAGGAAGGCGCGGCGTGTGAATTCGCCCGGTTCCGCGAGGCGCAGGCCGAGGTCCGCGCCCGCTTCCAGCACGCGCGCCAGCAGCATGCGCAACACGACCGGGCCGCCGTGGCCCTGCAGTTCCAGCACGTCCTCGCCCGTGTAGGAATGCGGGCCCTTGAAGTACAGGGCCAGGCCTTCGTCGAGGATGGTGCCGTCGGCGGACTTGAACGGGAGGTAGGTGGCGTGGCGTGGCGCGAGCTGCGTGCCCGGGAACAGGGCGTCGACCAGGGGGGCGAGCGCCTTGCCGGAAGCGCGCACGACGCCGATGCCGCCGCGGCCGGGGGCGGTGGCGATGGCGGCGATGGGGGAGGTGTCGAGTTTCATGAGGGGATTGTAGTGGATTCCGATCACCGTCGTCCCCGCGCAGGCGGGGACCCAATTTCTGCTGGCGCCGTCGTGCTGCACGCAACATTAGGCCCCTGCCTTCGCAGGGGCGACGATGTTTTGCTGTATCTCTCAATAAAAAAAGCCCGTGCAAGCACGGGCTTCTTCAGCAACGCAACACCGTCTTACTTGGGCGCGTACTTCTTGGTGATGACGTACTGCTGCGCCATCGAGATCAGGTTGTTGACCACCCAGTACAGCACCAGGCCGGACGGGAAGAACAGGAACACGACCGAGAACGCCAGCGGCATGAACAGCATCATCTTGGCCTGCATCGGGTCGGCCGGCTGCGGGTTCAGCTTCTGGGTCACGAACATCGAGATCGCGTACAGGATCGGCAGGATGAAGTACGGGTCCGGCGCGGTCAGGTCGTGGATCCACAGCACCCACGGGGCGCCGCGCATTTCGACGGAGGCCAGCAGCACCCAGTACAGGGCCAGGAACACCGGCATCTGGACCAGGATCGGCAGGCAGCCGCCCAGCGGGTTGATCTTCTCGGACTTGTACAGCTCCATCGTGGCCTGCTGCATCTTGACCGGATCGTTCTTGAAGCGTTCGCGGATCGCCTGCATCTTCGGCGTCACGGTGCGCATCTTGGCCATGCTGCGGTAGCCGGCCGCGGACAGCGGGAAGAACAGCAGTTTGATCAGGATGGTCAGGGCGATGATGGTCCAGCCCCAGTTACCGGTCAGCTGGTGCAGGTGGTCCATGGTCCAGAAAATCGGCTTGGCGATGATCGCGGCCCAGCCATAGTCGCGCACCAGGTCCAGGCCCGGGGTCACGCCTTCCAGGATCTTCTGCACTTGCGGGCCCGAATACAGGCGGGTCGCGTTGGACACGGTGGCGCCCGGCGCGACGGTGCCCAGCGGCAGGGTCTCGCCGATGGCGAACAGGTTGTTGCCCAGGCTCTTGGTGTAGATGTCGCGCTGGACCTTGTCCGGGGCGATGAAAGCCGAGACGAAGAAGTGCTGCGAGATCGCGATCCAGCCGTCGGTGGCCTTGGTCGTGTGCTCGGCGCTGCCCTTGGCGATCTTCTCGAAGGTCAGCTTCTCGTAGTGGTTCTGCGAGGTCCACAGGGTCGGGCCCGTGTAGCTGCTGTTGAAGAAGCTGTCGCCTTCCGGCTTGCTGCCGTCGTGCTGCAGCTGCAGGTACAGCGACGGCGCGACCGGCGCCTGGGTCAGGTTGGTGACGTCATGGCGCACGTCGATCACGTAGTCGTTGCGCTTGAACGTGAAGGTCTTGGTCAGGCGCACGCCGCCCTGCTCCGCGTCCAGCACCACCTGCACCTGGTTGTTGTTGTCCAGCGTACGCGCGCCCGGACGGACGGTGAACGGGGTGTTGTGGTTCGGCAGCACGCCGGCCGCGCTGGCGCCGGTCAGGCCGGTCTGGGCCAGGTAGACGCGCGGGCCGTTCTGCTGGAACAGCAGCTGGTTCTTCGTCGGGTCGATCTTGTCGCGGTATTGCAGCAGCTCGAGGCGGCGGATCACGCCGCCGGCGGTGTCGATGTCGACCTTGTAGACGTCGGTGGTGACGGTGACGATCTGGGTCTGGACCGGGGCGCCCGGCGCGGCCGCGCCCGGGGCCTGGCCCGGCACCGTCGACGGCGCCGTCGCGGCGGACGGCAGGTCGTTGACCTTGGCCGGGGTCGGGGCGGTGGCGACTTTCGCCGGAGGCGCTGCCGAGAACATCGACTGCTTGCCGTTGGCCACCATCCAGTCGTTCCACAGGACGACCAGCGAGACGGCGAACACGATCCACAGGATGGTACGTTTATTGATTTCCATTGGTCTTATTCAGGAATGCTTGCAACCGCAAGCGGTTGGCGGGGATTGCTCCCCAGGACGAGGCACCAGGTCGACGCCGCCGTCGTTCCATGGATGGCAACGGCAGACGCGGCGCAGGGCCAGCCAGCTGCCGCGTGCGGCGCCATGGAGTTGGACGGCTTCGACCGCGTAATTCGAGCAGGTCGGATAGAAACGGCAGTTCTGTCCGAGCATCGGAGACACCATCAACTGGTAACCGCGCAACAGCCAGACGAGCAGCCGGTTCATGATTGTCCCGGTTGGTCTGGTGAAGGCGCTGCCGGAGCCGCCGCCGGCTTGCGCGCGCGCGGCAGCTGCGACGCGAACAGGCGTCCCAGCTCGGCATGCAGCAAGGTCTTCAGGGCCGTATTGGTGGCCGGACCGGCCTTGCTGTTGACCGGGCGCGCCAGGCGCACGATGCAGTCCAGGCCGGGCAGCGGCGTGGTGCGGAACAGTTCGCGCGTGATGCGCTTGATGGTGTTGCGCGTGACCGCGCGCGGTGCGAAACGTTTGGCCGCGACGACGCCCAGCCGCGCATGAGGCAGGGCATTCGGTCGGGTGTAGAGCACGAAATGCGCGGTTTTTTGCGCAGGGCGCAAACGAAAAACGGATGAAAACTCATCCGTTTTTACGATACGCCGAACGCGCGCGAAGTCGTGCGAACCTTCGCCAGTCATGGGCTGACCGCGATCGACAAGCGGCTTTGCCGGCTTAGACAGCCAGGCGCTTGCGGCCCTTGGCGCGGCGAGCGTTCAGGACTTGGCGGCCGCCACGGGTAGCCATGCGTGCGCGGAAGCCGTGCGTGCGCTTGCGACGGACGACGGAAGGTTGGTAAGTACGTTTCATGGTGGTCTCGCTTAAAGCAAATTAGAATGCAAATCGGGCTGCGCTCGCTTCGAGGCAGCGTTACGCCAATGACATTTCGCAGTTGTTAAGCCAGCGTCACGCCACAGCAGAGCTTGTCGCCCATGCGCGTGATATCGATTTGATACTGCGTGCGGGCGGGGAACCCTGAATTAGACCCTATTCCACGCTGGACTGTCAAGGAAGCCGTTGTGCCAACACAGCAAGGCCGCGCGCCAGGCTGTTGAAATTACAGTGGAAAAATCGTGTCGCGCCTGTGGATAACTTTCGAGAACACAGGTAAAATAGAGTGTTACGCTTAACTTAGTCGATGTATGGATAACTTCTGGCAGACCTGTTCCAAGCAATTGGAACTCGAGCTGACGCCGCAGCAATTTACCGCGTGGATCAAACCGCTGGTCGCCCTGGATTACGAGGACGGCAAGCTGCGCGTTGCCGCGCCCAACCGGTTCAAGCTCGACTGGGTCAAGACGCAATTCGCCAGCCGTATCACGGAACTGGCGTCCCAATACTGGGAGCGCCCGGTCGACGTGCAGTTCGTGCTCGACCCGAAATTGACGGCGGCCCGCAAGCCGGTCGCCGCCGCGCCAGCCCCTGCCCCGTCGATGCCCTCGCCGGGCGGCTTCAACGGCAGCGGCGCGCTGGGCATCAATGCCGCCGCCGACAAGACCGTGCCGGAAACACCGGTCGTCACCCCGGACAACGTCATCGCCAACAATCCGCGCCGCGAACAAAGCCGCGTGAACCCGGACCTGACGTTCGAGAACTTCGTGACCGGTAAGGCCAACCAGCTGGCGCGCGCCGCCGCGATCCAGGTGGCCAACAACCCGGGCGTGTCGTACAACCCGCTGTTCTTCTACGGCGGCGTCGGCCTCGGTAAGACCCACCTGATCCATGCGATCGGCAACCAGGTCATGGCCGACCAGCCGGGCGCGCGCATCCGCTACATCCACGCCGAGCAGTATGTGCGCGACGTGGTGACCGCCTACCAGCGCAAGGGCTTCGACGACTTCAAGCATTACTACCACTCGCTGGACATGCTGCTGATCGACGATATCCAGTTCTTCGGCGGCAAGAGCCGCACGCAGGAAGAGTTCTTCTATGCGTTCGAGGCGCTGATCGCGGCCAAGAAGCAGATCATCATCACGTCGGATACCTATCCGAAAGAGATCACGGGCATGGACGACCGCCTGATCTCGCGCTTTGACTCGGGCCTGACGGTCGCGATCGAACCGCCGGAACTGGAAATGCGCGTGGCGATCCTGATGAAGAAGGCGGAATCGGAAGGCGTGGTGCTGAACGACGACGTGGCCTTCTTCGTGGCCAAGCACCTGCGCTCGAACGTGCGCGAACTGGAAGGCGCGCTGCGCAAGATCCTGGCCTACTCGCGTTTCCACGGCAAGGACATCACCATCGACGTGGTGAAGGAAGCGCTGAAGGATTTATTGTCGGTGCAGAACCGCCAGATTTCCGTGGAAAACATCCAGAAGACCGTCGCCGACTTCTTCAACATCAAGGTCGCCGACATGTATTCGAAGCGCCGCCCGGCGAACATCGCCCGCCCGCGCCAGATCGCCATGTATTTGGCGAAGGAACTCACGCAGAAGAGCCTGCCGGAAATCGGCGAGCTGTTCGGCGGCCGCGACCACACGACCGTGCTCCACGCCGTCCGCAAGATCGCGCAGGACCGTGCCAAGAATGCCGAGTGCAACCACGAGCTGCACGTGCTGGAACAGACGCTGAAGGGCTGAAATCGGAGCGGGAAGACCATTCTGCTCCACGGTTGGGAAAGGGGTTTTTCCGTAGGGCACTTCGCAAAACCTGCTGCGCGTTGCACTGGCGGTCTGCGATGCTCGCTGTACTATCGTACAGCTGCGCTTCTCGACCACCATTGCCGCTCGCGACGGTTTTTCGACGTACCCATTAATGACTTCTGGCAAAATATTGCGCAAACAACATTTTCACCTATAAATACTACCGAGGATATTTATGCAACTGGTCAAAACTACCCGAGACACGCTTCTCCGGCCACTGCAGATCGTGAGTGGTATTGTCGAGCGTCGGCATACCATGCCGATTCTGGCCAATATCCTCATCCGCAAGGACGGCGAAAGCGTCTCGTTCCTGTCGACCGACACCGAGGTGCAGATCACGACCCTGGCGAACATCGGTTCCGGCGCGGAAGTGACGGGCACGACCGTCGCCGCGCGCAAGCTGCTGGACATCCTGCGCGCGCTGCCTGAATCGGGCGACGTCACCATGACCCTGCTGAACAAGCGCCTAACGGTCCAGAGCGGCAAGTCGCGCTTCGCCCTGCAGACGCTGGCGGCCGAGGAATTCCCGACCGTCTCCGTGGCCGACACCTACAACGCCACCGTCACCCTGCCGCAAAAGACGCTGAAGCACCTGTTCAACATGGTGCACTTCGCGATGGCCCAGCAGGACATCCGCTACTACCTGAACGGCCTGCTGCTGGTGCTGGACGGCAGCAACGTGATCGCCGTGGCGACCGACGGCCACCGCCTGGCCTTCGCGCAGGTGGAAACCGACCAGCAATTCGAGCGCCAGGAAGTCATCATCCCGCGCAAGACCATCCTGGAACTGCAGCGCCTGCTGGAAGAAAGCGACGACACGGTCCGCCTGGACATCGCCGCCTCGCAGGTGAAGCTGACCTTCGCCGACATCGAGCTGGTCTCGAAGCTGGTCGAAGGTAAATTCCCGGACTATACCCGCGTGATCCCGAAGGGCTACAAGAACGATTTCACCATCGGCCGCGAAGAACTGCTGCGTTCGCTGCAGCGCGCCGCGATCATGACCAGCGACAAGTTCAAGGGCGTGCGCTGCCTGATCGCCCCGGGTTCGATGAAGATCAGCTCGACCAACGCGGACCAGGAAGAAGCGGTGGAAGAACTGGAAATCGACTACGGCGGCGACGCCATCGACATCGGTTTCAACGTAACCTACCTGCTGGACGTGCTGAACAACCTGAAGTGCGACCAGGTGAACATCGCGCTGGGCGACTCGAACTCGTCGGCGCTGATGTCGATTCCGGACAATGGCGACTTCAAGTATGTCGTCATGCCGATGCGTATTTAATTAGGGCAAATCGCCCATATATTCGTCCTGTGCAGGGAGAGTTGGTCCCTGCCTTCGCAGGGACGACGGTTTGAAGGCCGGCGATCCTTTTCATGCCGCTACCGTTTGATCCGTCGTCCCTGCGCAGGCAGGGACCCAAGCTGAGCTGGCCAACACCAGCACCGCAAGCATCCCTCCACCCGACGACAAGACCGCAGCGCACCCACGCTGCGCCGTCTGATTTACACGTTATTTGAGAAAGCAGTCATGTCCGAGAACACGCAAGCAGTAGTGGAAACTTCCGCCAACAAGGCGGACGAATACGGCGCCTCGTCGATTCAGATCCTGGAAGGCCTGGAGGCCGTGCGCAAGCGCCCGGGCATGTACATCGGCGACACCTCGGACGGCACCGGCTTGCACCACCTGGTGTTCGAGGTGCTGGACAACTCGATCGACGAGGCGCTGGCCGGCTACTGCTCCGAAATCCACGTCGCGATCCACTCCGACAATTCCATCTCGATCACCGACAACGGCCGCGGCATCCCGACCGGCATCAAGATGGACGACAAGCACGAGCCGAAGCGCTCGGCCACCGAGATCGCCCTGACGGAACTGCACGCCGGCGGCAAGTTCAACCAGAACGCCTATAAAGTGTCCGGCGGCCTGCACGGCGTCGGCGTCTCGTGCGTGAACGCGCTGTCGAAGCTGCTGCGCGTGACCGTGCGCCAGAACGGCAAGGTGCACCAGCTGGAATTCTCGCGCGGCGTGCCGCTGGACCGCATCATCGAAGTCGTCGACGGCGTCGAAGTGTCCCCGATGAAGATCCTCGGCGACACCGACAAGCGCGGCACCGAAGTGCACTTCTGGGCCGACGAGGAAATCTTCACGACCGTCGAGTTCCACTACGAGATCCTGAGCAAGCGCATCCGCGAACTCTCGTTCCTGAACAACGGCGTCAACATCAAGCTGACCGACCAGCGCACGGGCAAGGAAGAAATCTTCGCCTTCGAAGGCGGCACCCGCGGCTTCGTCGAGTACATCAACAAGGCCAAGACCGTGCTGCACCCGACCGTGTTCCAGGCGACGGGCGAGCGCGTGTCGGAAAACGGCACGAACATCTCGGTGGACGTGTCGATGCAGTGGAACGACGCCTACAACGAACAGGTACTCTGCTTCACCAACAACATCCCGCAGCGCGACGGCGGCACCCACCTGACAGGCCTGCGCGCGGCGATGACCCGCGTGATCAACAAGTACATCGACGAGAACGAACTGGCGAAGAAGGCCAAGGTCGAGATCTCTGGCGACGACATGCGCGAAGGCCTGACCTGCGTGCTGTCCGTGAAAGTGCCGGAACCGAAGTTCTCGTCGCAGACGAAGGACAAGCTGGTGTCGTCCGAAGTGCGCGGCCCGGTCGAGGAAATCGTGGCCAAGACGCTCACCGACTTCCTGATGGAAAAGCCGAACGACGCCAAGATCATCTGCGGCAAGATCGTGGAAGCGGCGCGCGCGCGCGAAGCGGCCCGCAAGGCCCGCGACCTGACCCGCCGCAAGGGCGTGATGGACGGGCTGGGCTTGTCGTCCAAACTGGCCGACTGCCAGGAACGCGACCCGGCGCTGGCCGAGCTGTACATCGTCGAGGGTGACTCGGCAGGCGGCTCCGCCAAGCAGGGCCGCGACCGCAAATTCCAGGCCATCCTGCCGCTGCGCGGCAAGGTGCTGAACGTGGAAAAGGCGCGCTTCGAGAAGATGCTGTCGTCCGAGCAGATCACCACGCTGATCGCGACGCTGGGCACCTCGATCGGCCCGGACGAGTTCAACGTAGACAAGCTGCGCTACCACCGCATCATCATCATGACCGACGCGGACGTCGACGGCGCCCACATCCGTACCCTGCTGCTGACGCTGTTCTACCGCCAGATGCCGCAGCTGGTCGAGCGCGGCCACGTCTACATCGCCCAGCCGCCGCTGTACAAGGTGAAGGCCGGCCGCGACGAGCGCTACCTGAAGGACGACGTCGAGGAAGCGAGCTACATGATGCGCGTGGCCCTGAACGGCGCCGCCCTGCTGCCGAAGGAAGGCGCCGAACCCGTGTCCGGCGAGGAGCTGGGCAACCTGGTCGACAAGTACAACAAGGCCAACGCCATCATGATGCGCCTGACGCGCGTGATCGACCGCGCCGCCCTGTCCGCCATCATGACGGGCGTGACGCTGGACCTGTCGAGCCAGGCCGCCGCCGAGCAATCGGCCCAGGCCATGGCCGACGCCATCAAGGACCCGAGCGTGAAGGTGGGCGTGCGCTCCGACGAACTGTCGGACAAGCACAGCCTGCGCATCGAGCGCATCCGCCACGGCAACGTGCAGGTAACCTCGATCGACGCCGACTTCGTCGCCGGCGCCGACTACGCCACGCTGAAGGAATCGGCCGACACCTTCCAGGGCCTGATGGGCGAAGGCGCCATCATCCGCCGCGGCGAAGGCGACAAGATGAAGGAATCGCTGGTGCGAGACTTCCAGCAAGCCATGGAATGGCTGCGCGAGGAAGCCGAGCGCGGCGTGTCCAAGCAGCGTTACAAGGGTCTGGGCGAGATGAATCCGGAACAGCTGTGGGAAACCACGATGGACCCGACCGTGCGCCGCCTGTTGAAAGTACAGATCGAGGACGCCATCGCCGCGGACCAGATCTTCACCACGCTGATGGGCGACGAGGTCGAGCCGCGCAGGAACTTCATCGAGACGAATGCGCTGCAGGCGGGGAATATCGACGTATAAGTCACCTGCGGACACAAGAACGGCCTTCTTCGGAAGGCCGTTTTTTATGCATCTTTTGTTTGGTTTGCCATCGCTTCGCCAATGATTACGACCGCAGCACACTGAAGCTGGCGAATGCCGCAGCCGGCAATGGCTGCGCCAGCTTCCAGGTGATGTTCATCGGCCGTTCGCCATGGCTGTGCTGGAAGGTCACGGGGCCGCAAGCAAGATACGCGCTGTCCGGGTCCGTCCGCACAAACAATTGAAATGTCCAACCGTTGGCCGCGTCGCCCACACTGTCGAGATAGCGCCGCCCGCTACCCGTCGTGGGTGCCGCGCTGTTCTGCGATTGCCAGTGGAACAGATCGTGGCTCAAGGCATAGTCGTGGTAGGCGATCGTCTCATGGAAGCCACTGCGTTTGTCCAGCGTCACGAACATGAGTTCGACCTTCCGTTCGAGCAGGCGTAGTACGCCCGTATTGAAGAACGGACGCTTGTGCGCCGTCTGGAATCCGACTGCGGTCAGGATTTCGTTCAGTCGATAGTGGGCATGCAGGCACAATGGCGTCCATTCCAGGCCCACCAAGGGAACGGCATGCGGCAGGGCATTTCCCTCAAGGACCTGCGCCAATTCCGCCAGTTCGCCAGCGACCGCCGGCTGCGCGTGCAAGCGCTGCAGGAATGCATGACCACTGCCGACACGGCCGATAGCGCCATCAATCTGGTAGGCAAGCATCTGCAGGCGCACAGTCTCGATGTCGTCCAGCGGCAGTGCCATCGTGCGCGCGGCTCCTACCTTCGTCATCAGGGCGATCTGCGCCGGATCATCGGTGTGCAGCAGCGCGGTAAAACGCCGACCAAAATAGTCCTCTTCCGGTCCGGCCTCGCTGACGATCAGCCCGGCCGCACGACGCAGGGCCGTCCAGCCGCTCTGCCCCGTGCTGCGATAGACATCGTTGATATCCAGCGCCTGGTCATGGAGGAAGCGTGCCAGGTCGATGTCACGCCGTCCTTGCATGCTCGCATACGTCAGCAATTCGACCGTCATGCGGCGCCAGTTCTGCTGGGTGAGCTTGCGCAGGTTGTTCAGGATCTGGTCGCGTCCCTGCTTCTGCAACTGGATGTGGCAGCCGGCCGGTAGTTGGCTGAAGCCGTGTTCGACGGCATCGATCAACTGGCGCCGGTTCATGCCGGTAATCGCACCGAACAGGTGATCGAAACGGAAATCCGCGGAATGCTGGCCGATGAAGTCGAGGATGAGACAGCTTTCCTTGCCGCTCGACAGGCGCAGTCCACGGCCGATCTGCTGCTGGAACAGCACGGGGCTCTGCGTCGGGCGCAGCAACAACAGCGTGTCGACGATGGGAATATCGACGCCTTCGTTGAACAGGTCGACCGTCACCAGGACGCATATGTCACCACTCGCCAGCGCCCGTGGCGCGGCCTCGCGTTCCGCAGGTGACGATTCGCCCGTGATGCACAGGGCCGGCAAGCCCGCCTCGTTGAATTGCGCTGTCATGAAGCGCGCATGCGCCACGCTCACGCAGAACGCGATCGCCCGGCTTTTGCGCGGGTCGGCACTCAACCGGCGCCACTCGTCGACGATCATCCTGGCGCGCATCATGTCGCCAGTAAGGAGCTTGTCGAGCGATGCCGCTTCGCCCGGCTGGCGCCAGGGCACATGGCGGAAGTCGGTGCGGTCGTCACAGGCGAAGTATTCGAAGGGCGCCAGCAATTGCAGGTCGAGCGCATGCCAGAAACGCAGTTCCACCGCCGGGCTGCCGTCCGGCCTGCTGTCGAAGTAGGTCATGATCGACCGGCCATCGCTGCGCTCGGGCGTCGCGGTCAAGCCCAGCAGGATGGTGCTGTCGATGCGGCGCGCAACCTCATCGAAACTGGCTGCGGCCATGCGATGGCATTCGTCGAACACGACCCCATGCCAGTAATCGGCGCCGTACCGTGTCAGCAAGTCATTGCTGCGCACGCTGTCGATGGTGGCGAACAGATGATCCGGGTTGTCCATGCGGTGCTGGCCACTCAGCAACTGACCGAAGCCCGGATCGCGCAACACTTCGCGGTACGTGCGCAAGGCCTGCTGCAGGATCTCGATCCGGTGCGCGATGAACAGCAGGCGCGGACGGCCACCGTATTGCCGGCACAGTCTCTGGTAATCAAACGCCGCCACGACGGTCTTGCCCGTTCCGGTGGCCGCGACGACCAGGTTCCGCATGCGTCCATGCTCGCGCTCGGCCTGCAATTGCTCGAGCATCGCCAACTGGTAATTCTTCGGGCTGAGGTCGAAGAAGCTGAGCACATTGGCAGGTTGGGCGGAGGGCGCCCCGCCCCCTTTTTCATCGGCGATCGCCTTCTCCAAGGCGGCGCGATGCGCCGGCTGTGCCGGATCGTAGGCCACGAATTCGGTGTCATGCCATAGCGTCTCGAAATGGGCCTGCGCCTGCTGGAACATGGCACCCTGGCCACGTTCGGCAAACTTCACCGTCCATTCCAGGCCGCCGGCCAGGGCAGCCTGGGTCAGGTTGGCGCTGCCGACGTAGGCTGTCCCAAAACCGCTGTCCCGCTCGAAGATCCATGCCTTGGCATGCAAGCGCGTACGCCGGCCATCCAGTGAAATTCGTACTTCGCAATTCGGCAGCCGCGCCAGCTCGTCGACGGCCTGGGCTTCCGTGGCACCGATATAGGTGGTGGTCAGTACCCGCATCCGGGTCCGTGATTTTCCTGTCCCATCGCGTGCCGTCATGCTCTGCAAGACATCACGAATCTTGCGGATCCCGGACACGGTAATGAAGCTCATCAGGATATCGACCCTGTCGCTACTGGCCAATTCATGGCGCAGCTCGTTCAATAATGCCGGGGATGCTTTTGATGCCGTGAACAGCCAGGGA
Source organism: Massilia sp. YIM B02763 (assembly GCF_030412015.1). GTDB lineage: Bacteria > Pseudomonadota > Gammaproteobacteria > Burkholderiales > Burkholderiaceae_D > Telluria. The sequence goes on from NZ_JASNRD010000006.1 coordinate 32,173, forward strand.
GATCTCACCCCGGTATCGGGCAACTGCGGGGCAGTACGGTGACGGTGAATTGCGGCAAGACTTCTTGGCGGCGCCGTCAACAAACGGATGTTCGATTCTGCGTATTGGGCTGGATATCGCTCGGCGAGACGCTGGCGCAAATCGACGAGCAAGGTGTTGACCAGTTCCAGTTGCTGCTGCAGTCGAATCGCCTTGCCCGATGCCTCGTTATCGCCACTGGCTTCCGGCCGTATTTCCCAAAGCACCTCGGCCAATTGGTCCGCAAGTGCTTCTGCCAGACGGCGCGCGGTATCTGCCTCGTCGAGCGCTTTGAGGGTGTAATGATTTGCCTCGTAATGCCGGTCCAATTCATCGACCAGGTCATCGGTAAGAAGCTGGTCATAGAGACCATCTTGCAGGGATCGCGGCATTGCCTGTCGGGGTGACAAAAAATCCAGTATATCGCGGGAAGAATGCCGCAGGATAAACAGCCGTGATGGCTGCGATACAATTATCACTACTTATCCATTCGCGCGATGAAAGCCGATAAATCCCTCGCCACCTACCGCCAGTTGCGCAACCAGCCCCTCTGGCGCCTGCTGGCCGCCGACACGGGACCGACGGTGCTGGCACTGCTGCAGACCCACCTGTACGACAACGAGCGCAGCCTGCCCGCCTCGATCCTGCACGAACGTATCGAACGCGACCTCGAACAACTGCGCAACCGCGGCGAGGACTGGCCACAAACTGCGCAACTGTATGTGGCGCGTTGGCTGGCGGACGGCTATCTCGAGCGGCGTTTCCCTCCGGGTTCGCAAGAGGAAGAATACGAGCTCGCCACGTCCACTGTCGACGCCATCCGCTATGTCGCGGGCTTGGTCAGACCACATAATGCGGCGACCGAAAGCCGCCTGAGCCTGGTCATCGGGGCGTTGACCAAACTGGCCGACGATACCGACGCAGACAAAAGCCGACGTGTCGCCCGCCTGCGCGTCGAACAGGCGCGCATCGAACGCGAGATCGCGGATATCGAGCACGGTACATTCCAGGTGCTGCCGGAGACCGCTGCCCTGGAACGAACCCGCGAGATCATCGCCCTCGCGGACAACCTGGCCAGCGATTTCCGGCGCGTTCGTGACCAGTTCGAGCAGTTGAACCGGGAGCTGCGCGAACGCATCATGGACAATGACGGCAGCCGTGGAGAAGTGCTCGATGCGATGTTCGCCGGCATCGACGTGATCGGGGAAAGCGAGGCGGGCCGCACATTTTCCGCGTTCTGGCGGCTGCTGACCGATCCCGTCCAATCCGCTTCGCTCGACGATGCGCTCGACCAGTTGATGTCGCGTAACTACGTAGCTGCACTCGATGCCGAAGAGCGCCGCTTCCTGCTGCGCCTTACCCGCACCCTGCTCGACCAGGGTAGCATGGTGCATGACGTACTGCAGTCGTTCGCGCGCAGCCTGAAACACTTCGTCCAGAGCCGGGAGTTCATGGAGCAGCGCCGGCTGAATCAACTGCTGCGCAAGGCCCAGCGTGCCGCGCTTGCCCTCAAGGACGAGATCAAGGCCACCGAAGCCCTGCAATACACACTGCCGCTTACCAGCAGCAGGCTGGCATCGCTGTCGCAATGGGTATTGCACGATCCCGCCTTGCAGGCCCTGCCCGACCAGATGGCGGAAGGCGAAGCTACGCCCATCGATCTGTCGATGATCGGGGAACTCGTGTCCCAATCGGAGATCGATTTCCGTACCCTTGAAGAAAACCTGCGCAACGTGCTGGCACTGCGGTCGCAGGCATCGATCGGCGATATCCTGCTGGAATTCCCTGCAAGCCAGGGTCTTGGCAGCGTACTCGGCTTGCTGGCCCTGGGTGCACGCCACGGTATCGTGGCCGAGCAGTACGAAACCGTCGCCTGGATCGGGGGCGACGGTGTTGCGCGCAAGGCAAGCATACCGCTCATCTACTTTTTGAGGGAGAAGCAAACTTGAGACCGTCCAACTTCGCACAGGATGACGAGCAGGTACCTGCCGCCGCTGGAGAAGATCTTCCGGCCGGCGCACTGTTCGTCAACGACAGCGGAGAGCTCCCCCTCGATACCCGACGCGTGCTTGTGCAACTACTGTCCGGACCTTCGTTGGAAGGCCGGCGCCATGCCAAGCTATGGACCGTCCTGCTGCGCGACGAACAGGTAATCCGGCGACGCCTGTCGGAGCTGTTCCTCGAGCTGGTACTGGATCGTGACCTGCAAGTCGCCTTTACCAGCCAGGTCGCAGCGGAAGAACTCGACATTCCAATCCTCTTGCGGCGAGCCCAGCTGACCTTCATCGATTCGGTTCTGCTGCTCTTCCTGCGCCAACGGCTGACACAAGCCGATTCGCACGGCGAGCGCGCCGTGATCTCGCGCGAGGAGATCACGGAAAACCTGATGCCTTACGAACGCTCCACCAGCACGGACCGCGCCGGCTTCACCAAGCGTGTCAACGCATCCATCGAGAAGATCAAGAAACACAACATCCTGCAAAAACTACGTGCCAGCGATGAGCGCTTTGAAATCGCACCGACACTCAAGCTGCTGTTCTCGGCGGAAGAAATCATCACGCTCACCACCTTGTATGACCGCATGGCGGCAGGCGAAACGCCTGAATTGTCACGCCAGCCCTTGGACGACAACGAGGATGAGACATCGTGAACATATCAACGCTGAGCGCGGACGAACAATTCCGCATGACTCGGCTCCAGGTATTCAACTGGGGCACGTTCAGCGATTTGCACGACATCCCTGTCAGCAAGCGCGGGTTCCTGATCGTCGGACGCTCGGGTGCCGGAAAATCGACTTTGCTCGATGCGCTGTCGGCCCTGCTCGTACCGCCACGCTGGATCGACTTCAATGCCGCAGCGCGTGAAGCCTCCCGCGCCGGCCGCGACCGCAACGTCATCGGTTATGTGCGCGGTGCGTGGACGGCGCAGACCGACTCCGCATCGGGCGAGTCCGCCGTACGCTATCTGCGCTCAGGCACGACATGGTCGGCGCTGGCACTGCAATACGAGAACGGCCAGGGGCAGCATGTGGCATTGGTCCAGCTGTTCTGGGTGCGCGGCAACGCCAATACGAACCGTGACGTGAAATCCTATTTCCTGGTGCTGGAGCGCCCTTTCGACCTGCGCGAACTACAGGATTTTGGCAGCAACAACTTCGATGTCCGCAAGCTCAAGCAAGCGTTGCCGGACGCGTTCGCACGCGACGAATTCCGCCCGTATTGCGAGCGTTTTTGCCGCCTGCTCGGGATCGAAAGCGAGATGGCCCTGCGGCTGCTGCACAAGACGCAGTCGGCCAAGAACGTGGGCGACCTGAATGCCTTCCTGCGCGACTTCATGCTGGACAAACCGGAAACCTTCGACGTCGCCGACCGGCTCGTCAATGAATTCGGCGAGCTGAACGCCGCACACCAGGCTGTCGTCACGGCACGCGAGCAGGTGCAGGTGCTGGCACCTGCTCGCAGCCGGTTCCAGCACATGGAATCGCTGACGCTACAGCGCAATGGCCTGCGCGAGCTGGAAGCCGGTATGCACAGCTATCGCGAGCGACTGCGCATGGGACTGCTGTCCGAGCACATCGACACGCTCAAAGTCGAGCTGGAAGGCCTGGCCGGTAATGTACAACGTCACCAGAATGTCCTGGAAAACCGTAACGCGGCCCTGCGCGACCTGGAGCGCCAGCGTCGCGAAGCCGGGGGCGAGCAGATCGAATTCTTCCAGAGCGAGATGCAGACGCTGGAGACGCAACGTGACGAACGCATGCGCAAGCGCACACAGGCGGTCAATGCCTGCAAGTCGCTCGGCTGGGAATTGCGCGCGACGCCCCAAGGATTTGCAGAACTGCTCGGGCAGGCGCGCCAGGAAATCGAACTATGGCAAGGCCAGGATATCCAGCATGATCCGCTCCTGGCGCTGGATCGCGAAGCGACCGATGTCCGCAAGCGTCGTATCGACATCGACCACGAAGTTGCCTCGTTGCGTCGCCAGCCATCCAATATCCCGGCACCCATGCTGGAACTGCGTCGCCAGCTTGCCGAAGCCGTTGGCGTGGCAGAGACCGCTTTGCCCTTCGTCGGAGAACTGGTCGAGGTCAAACAAGAAGAGGCCGCTTGGCGCGGCGCCATCGAACGCGTGCTGCGAGGGTTTGCGCTATCGATCCTGGTGCAGGAACAGCACTATGCCGCCGTCTCCAGCTACGTCAACGAGACCGACCTGGGACGCAAGCTGGTCTACTTCCGCACCGTACGTAGCGAACAACCATCGCGCCCGCTGCAATCGCAATCCCTGGTACTGAAACTGAAGGTCAAGGAAGACCATTTCTCGGAGTGGCTACGGGGGGAGTTGCGTCGCGGCTTCGACTACGACTGCGTCGATTCGCTGCGCGCGTTCCGCGCGGCGCAAGAGCGCGCGCTGACGCGCGAAGGACAGGTCAAGCATAGTCGGTCGCGCCACGAGAAAAATGACAGCAAGGGCGTGAACATGCGCCAGTACTGGGTGCTAGGCTTCGACAACCGGGAAAAACTTGCTATCTATGAGCAGGAAGCAGGACAATTGAGAGAGCGTGCGGAGCAACTCGACGCTCAATTGAACAGCTTGCGCCGGCAGCGCCAGGAGCAAGCCGAGCGCTTGATGCAGTGCCAAACCCTGATCAATCTGCAATGGCAGGAAATCGACGTCCTGCCATTGGCAGAGCGCATTGCCGCTATTCAGCGCCAGCTCGCCGCGCTACGCGATGGCAACACGGACTTGCAGCGTATCGACGAACGCCTGCGGCAGCAGGAGGAGCTCGTTCGCCAGGCACGCAGCGACCTGGAAAACAACGTCGTGGAACAGCGCTCGCACCAGAAGCTGTGCGGCCAGCAGGAAGATAGTTTGGCAACACTGCGCGCCGATCCCGCCATCGTGCCATTGACGCCTCACCAGCAGTCGGGCCTGGACCAACGATACGCAGCGCTGGGCACCCCGGTGCGCCTCAAGGACGTGGACAATGCCGACCGTACCGTCGGCAAAGCGCTGCATGACGATATCCGGGCCATCGACAGGGAATTAGCAGATGGCGAAAAATTCGTGGAAGCACAGTTCGCCACGTTCATCAATACCTGGCGCGCCGATGCCGACGGTCTGGATGCGCGCCTGTCGGCCGCGCCAGATTTCTTCCGCAAGCTCGTCCGTCTCGAGGCCGATGGCTTGCCTGCGCACGAGCAGCGTTTCTTCGACCTGCTGCAGAACCAGAGCCACCAGAACCTGGCTGCTCTTTCCACTTACCTGAACGATGCTCGCAAGGCGATCCTGGCGCGCATGGACCTGGTCAATGACAGCCTGCGCCAGGTGCCGTTCAACAGTAGCGAGCAGCAAAAGACTTACCTCCATATCCAACCCAAGGACCGACAGCTTCCCGACGTACGCCAGTTCAAGCAGGATGTCGCTGCCGCACTCAGCCACGCCTGGATCGAGGATAGGGAAATTGCGGAGACCCGATTCATCGAGCTGAGACGCCTGGTCAGCCGCCTCGCCAGCCAGGAGCCGGAACATCGTCGTTGGCGCGAGAACGTACTTGATGTGCGCCAGCATGTGGAATTCATCGGCCAGGAATTCGATGAAGACGGCCAGGAAGTGCAAGTCCACCAGAGTGGCGCCGGCCTGTCCGGAGGCCAGCGACAAAAGCTGGCCACGACGGTACTGGCAGCGGCCTTGCGTTATCAATTGGGTGGCAGCGATACCGGTATTCCCCGCTACGCGCCAGTCGTGCTGGATGAAGCGTTCGACAAGGCCGACAATGAATTCACAGCGCTCGCCATGAACATCTTTGCCAACTTTGGCTTCCAGATGATCGTCGCCACGCCGCTCAAGTCCGTGATGACGCTCGAGCCTTTCATCGGTGGCGCCTGTTTCGTTGACATTCGCGAGCGGAAGGCATCGAGCGTCCTACTGATCGAATATGACGACGAACGCCAACGTCTGAAGCTGGCGGAACAAATGCATGCGGGAGCCACGCTTGAAACTGCCAAGTGAGGTGCGCGAACTGCTGCAACGTCGTTTCGACAATCGTCATCGCGACTGGCTGAGCGACCATGGCACGACGACGGAATGGCCTTTGGACATTCCACTTGGCATACCAACCGAACAGGCTGCAACGGCCCGTCTGGACGCTATGGGGGCCTGGATCGCTGCCTGGCGGTCATGGCAAGGAGAAGGCGAGCTGGCATGGACGGAGCGGCGCTGGCGCATGCTTGGCACACAGCGCCTGCCGCAAATGTTACGTCTCGAAGGACCACGCCAGGTCGCTGCCTGGCTGGGAGAGCTCGAACGCTGGGACCGTGCAAACCAGCGCCTGGCCCTGCTGGGCGAGCGCTGGCCGATGCTGGTGCAGCGGATCGGCCGGCTGTTCGGGGTACTTGCCGATTATTCACAAGCCGACTTCGAATGCCTCGTCGCCACACTGGCTTGGCTGGAGCGGCATCCAGATTCGGGGCTGTACCTGCGCCAGCTTCCCATTCCCGGGCTGGACACGAAATGGATCGAATCACGCAAGGCCGTGCTGGCTGAACTCTTCTGCTGCATTACGGGCCGCCCTGGCGACACTTCGGATTTCCATACACTGTGCGGCTTGCGCCGGCCACCCCTGCTGGTCCGTATGCGTATTCTCGATCCCACACTGCGCGCTCGTACCGGCGGCATTGGCGATCTTGCCACGGCCGTGGACGACCTGGCGCAATTGGATATCCAGCCCGCAAAGGTTCTCATTATCGAGAACCTGCAAACGGGTCTCGCTTTAGACGACATTCCGGGGACGGTAGCATTCATGGCGCTAGGCTATGGTGCCACTGTGCTTGCCCAGCTTCCCTGGGTGCGCAATGCGGACTGCCTCTATTGGGGGGATATCGATACGCATGGCCTCGCGATCCTGAATCAGGTGCGATCATGCCTCCCCACCCTGCGTTCGCTTCTGATGGACGAATGTACCTTGTTGTCCCATCGAACATTCTGGACGCATGAGGCAAGCCAGCATGCGGGGCAGGACCTACCATATTTACACCCTCAAGAATTGGCTATCTACCGGGCGCTCAAGCTCAATACATTTGGACAAGCTGTGAGGCTGGAACAGGAACGTATTGAATGGCGCCACGCGTGGCCTGAACTCGTCAATGCGCTGACGCCCGCGCACCTGCGCTCGACCAATTAACTCAAGTACTGTACTGGTTGCAGGCCATGTACAGGAGTTGACGAAGGACACGTTGCCGCGACGGCATCGTGTCTTGGAACAGATGGTGAATTAAGTGGTATCCGCCGTGTACTGTCAGGCATTCAATGGGTTGCCCCGGCCAGCAACCCTGGCAGCTTGCCGGCCCCAGCCTTGATGTCCCCCGCCGTCTCTATCCGCTAGATAAATTGCTTGGCGGCTGTCTAGTTGCACCTGCGCAGCAGCAAGTCGACTTTCACGCGATGTCGCCACTATGCGCTCTTGCTTCCGGCCTCCATGGATGACCTCGCAATCGGTTGACATTGCTCTCATATTGGGCAGCTTTAGACAGCCGCACAATGCGACAATGGGCCTACGCGGCCGAAAATGACAAAAAAAGCCAGCTCGCGGCTGGCTTGTCGTCACGGCGCGCTCAGGTTGCCTTCGCCGGCACCGCCCGCGGCCGGACGGGCCCCAGCAGGGCCGCCAGCCGGCGACCCAGCGGCGCCTCGACCCAGCGGCAGAACGCCGCGCCCGCCGCCACGCTGGCCGCCCAGGCCACGACGACGCCGGCCAACTGCCAGTGCGCCTCGTCCGGCGCAAAGCGCGTGAACGCCGCGTTCACGACCAGGCATACGGGGAAGTGCACGAGGAAGATCGAATACGAGATCTTGGCGACATAGTTCACGACCGACCAGCCAGGTTTGGCGCCGGCCTGCAGCCTGGTGCGGCCGAACAGGAACAGCACGCACATGACGATGGCCGCCACCGCGATGCGGATGCGGAAGTCGATCGTCAGCGCCAGCAGGGTCGGACCGACCGTGGCCAGCAGCAGCAGGCTCGTCGCGCCCGCGCCGCGGCGCGGATCGCTGGCCCACCAGGCCAGCACACCCAGGCCGTAGCTGCCCAGGAAGTACGGCGCCCACGCATCCCAGCCGGCGTCGCGGTTGAAATAGAACAGCGAGACGGCGGTGGCGGCCAGCACCACCAGCGGCATCAGCCAGGACGACTTGCGCTCGCCGGCCAGCAGGCCCGATACCCACAGCAGCAGCGTGAGCGAGGCGTACAGCTGGAAGTCGATCGCCACGTACCAGGCGCCGGCCGACAGCGCCTCGTAGCCCAGCACGTCGTGCAGCAGCAGCATGTGCGCGACCAGCTGCGCCAGGCTGGCCGGCGCCGAGATCGACTCGTGGTCCATCCATGTGCGCGCCAGCGCGGACGCGGCGATCGCGATCAGCATCGCGACGACGAAGGCCGGCGCCAGCTTCAGGTAGCGGCGCCAGATCGTCGCGAGCGGATGCGCGATGCCGGGCTGGCCGTGGGGAGACAGGGATTTCGCGGCGAGGAAGCCGCCGATGACGAGGAAGACCTGCACGGCGATGCGGCCGTAGGCATCGAGCCAGTCGACCGTGCCGGGCAGGAGGGGCCGCGCGACGTCGGTCATCGGGCCGTAGAACGCCAGGTGATGCAGCACGATCAGCTGGGCGGCGCCTGCCTTCAAGAGGTTAATCAGGCCAAATTGTGCGGGGACCGTTGCCGTCGGTCCGGATGCTCCTGTGGGTTTCATGGTTGTCCTGCCGGCTGTTCAAAAAGCAGCTCGGCAATAGCGGACGACCAATGTTGTCATTAATTGACGAGCAGGTCGCATGATAACGGACCCAGCCAGGCTGGGGCCGCGCGTTACATCTTGTAACTTCTATCTTTACGCTGTCTTTATGCGTCAATTTCACCAAACCTTGGAGATCCCCTCCTGCATGCCATCCCTCAGCAGATACCGCCTCCTATGCTTTTGCCGGTACGCAGGTCAAAACCGACGAAACATTTATAGCCATCACTTGGCCGATAAGAGCACCAGACTTCGCCTTTTCTACGTAGCCGCTCGCCATCTTCGGACGTACATGTCGCATCCTTGGAGTCAGGATATAGTGAATCGAAAATCTCTTTTGCGGCACCCCCTTGATCGCTATCGCCAACTTTCTCTCGTTTTTTGTCGGCGGCTGGCGCTCGCCTAGCTCCCCGGAATAGATCGAATAGGTAGCTGCCAGGGGCTTGTACTGCCACGTCCAATTTTCAGTTGCATAGGCCAACACACAGAACATGATCCCGGCCAGAAAAAAATATTTCTTCATTTCGCCCCGCTTTGATGGCGACATGAAAATGGTTGTCATGCCCCGACCACGCCTTCAGCCCCGGATGGAGCGTGACATCATTGAAGAGAATGGTCTTGACCAGCGGATGAGAAAAGAAAATACGGATGAGCGTTCCTGCCATGTGCTTGTCTCCATGTCAGATTGAACCGCCTCCTGCCGAGGAGGCGGCGACAAACTCAAGTAATCGCCCAAACCGGCCGCGAACGCCCTGCGTTGCGTCAACGACCTCGGCAAGTGCTCACGCACAGCTCCCGTACGCGTAATACCCCGCCGCCGTTTGCCTGACGTCGGTGTACGCCGTCACCAGGTAATACCCCAGATACTGGTTCGAATTGCTCGCATAGACCTGGTTGCCCGCGCCGAGGTAGGCGCGCCCCGCCGCCACGTGGGCGACGTTGCTGGCATACCAGTGGCTGCAGGTGAACGGCGCCGCCGCGTTGCCGCTCACGACGCGGTCGATCATCGTCTTGATCGCCACCATCTGGCCGCCGCTCTTGGCGGGGAAATTGACGTCGTCATGGCCCCACCAATCCCAGCAGCCGCCGGGGTTCGTCGCCGTGGCCGCCGCCTGCGGGTACAGGACGACGATCCGATTCGTATCGGCCCAGCGGTTGTAGCCGGCGTTCTGGTAGAACGCGGCGCCGACCGTCGAGGCGGCCTGCAGGCAGCCGTGGAAGGCCACGTGCAGGCGGCAGGACTGGCCGCTCGCGCAGGCCGCCGGGACGTAGGCGTAGCCGCTGTTCGCCATGCCGTGCGCCGTCGGGTTGAAATTGCCCCAGAACGCGGCCTGGTCGAAGTTGACGAAGCTGCCGGTCAGCGCGCCCGGGTTCTTCGCGTTCAGCGTCCCGTACAGCCACTTCAGGATCTCGCCGGCCGTGTCGAAGTTGCAGTTGTTGACGTAGGGGTTGCCGTTGACGGCGCAGCCGTTGCCGGAAAAATCGGTCGGGACCGCGTGCTCGGCCGCGAGGTCGCTCTTGTAGCGGATGTTCGCCGCCGGTAGGTAATTGGCATACATCGTCCTGAGGTCGTCCATCACGGGCTGGCGCACCGTCGAGTCGATGGTGCCGGACAGCAGGTAGACCTTCGATCCGGCCATGTTGGCGGTCGGGTCGATGTAGCCGTTGCCCGACCACGTGTTCACCACGGACAGCAGGTACGGCAGGTTGCGCGTCCCCGTGTTCGCCATGCAGGGGCCGACCGAGATCGCCACATTGCCCTGCGAGCAGTAGACCGGGCCGCCGGCAATGACGCCGGCGCCCTTCCTGATCGTCTTCGAATAGGCGAAATGCATCTGCGCCGCCATGTGGCCGCCGGACGAAAAGCCGGACACGGACACGTCGTCCACGCTGACGTTGTACTTCGGGAGGGCGATGACGGCGGCGGATGCGCCGGTGGCCAGGGATAGGCCGAGGATGGCGGCCGCCAGGCGGGCGGCCGCACGATGCTGGATGCGCATATTGTCTCCGTATGGTTGTTGTGTTCGTCTTTCGTGAAGACGAAGTCAACTATTAAGAGTTGACGGAGATCAGAATAATTGAGCAGCCAGCGCAATCAAGCGGCAGCGATGTGCGTGCACGATCACATCGCTGTGCGAAATTGGGCCCCTGCCTGCGCAGGGGCGACGACCGTTATGCCTTGCCGCCTTTCGCTTTGCGGCGGCGTCCCATCAGGCCGAACAGGCCCAGGCCGCCGGCCAGCATCGCGACGTTGGCCGGCTCCGGCACCGGGCTGACCGAGATGTTGTCGACGGCGACGTCGTAGGCGGTCCAGCCATAGACGTAGCCCGGTTCGAAGGTCGTGAACGCGATCTCGTCGACGCCGGCCAGCACGTCGGCGAAGGTGCGGCCCGGCGGCAGGCCCGGCTCGAGTTCGGTGCCGCCGTAGCCGCCCCAGCCGCTCGGCAGCATCGACGAGGCCGTGTCGCCGATGGTCACGGCATAGTGCTTCCAGCCCTCGTTCGCGGCGCTGATTTCACCGAGGTTGTACCAGACGCTCGTGTACGGCATGCCGCCATAGGCGTTGTCGTAGTCGCGCAGCTCGACGACCAGGTTGCGGCTCACTTCGCGGCCCTGGTACTGGATCGAATTGGCCAGCACGTCGATGCCCAGCGTGACCGCGCCATGCTTCGTGTAGTCGCCCACGAATGCGCCGTTGCTGCTGTTGAGCCAATTCAGGCCGAAGGTTTCGTAGTAGCGCGTGTGCAGCGCGGGGGCGCCGTTGCCGAGCGATGTATCGATCCAGTTGCCTTCGTTGCCGTCGTAGGCAGGTCCTGCGTACCAGCCCTCGTCTCCCTTCGAAAAGTCCGTTGTCGTGGCCGATGCGGCCGATGCAACGGACAGGCAGGCAAGTACTACCCCAGCGAGTGCTTTCTTGTTCATGGATTCCTCGTAGTATGGGTGAATGGACGCCGGCGCCGCGCTCGCGTCCTGCGAAACGACGCATCCGGCAAGCCCATGCTGCGAGCGTGCCCATCCGATGTCAAACGTGCATATGCAACGGTGTTCCATCCATTTGTCACCGAACCCGGATGAAATGTCGCCATTTGTCGCGCACGGTCGTCGGCAGTGCGCGGATGCACCGCGGCCGATGCGCCGGCGCACGGCGCGGGTGCAAAAGTCGAGACGGATGAGCAAATTGGTGCAGCTCAAAAGCATGGCATGTGTCGCCTGGCGACCACATACTGAAGACGTCGCCATTCTCTTGAAAGACACAGATGAAACACCTGACAGTCGACGTAGCCATCATCGGCGCCGGCAGCGCCGGCATGAGCGCCTACCGCGCCGCGCGCGCCCACACGGACAAGGTGGTCGTGATCGAATCCGGCCACTACGGCACCACCTGCGCGCGCGTCGGCTGCATGCCCAGCAAGCTCCTGATCGCGGCGGCCGATGCCGCCCACGCCGTCGACGGCGCCCACCGCTTCGGCGTGCTCGCGGCGCCCGCCGCCATCGACGGCCAGGCCGTGATGCGCCGCGTGCGCGGAGAACGCGACCGCTTCGTCGGCTTCGTGGTCGACGCGGTGCAAGGCTGGCCGGACGAACACCGCCTGGTGGGCCATGCGCGCTTCCTGTCGCCGCACGAACTGGAAGTGGGCGGCCACACGGTGGTGACGGCCGGACGCATCGTCATTGCCACCGGGTCCAGCCCCGCCGTGCCGGCCGGCTGGCGCGAGGCGCTCGGCGAGCGGCTGATCGTCAACGACGACGTGTTTGCCTGGGACGACCTGCCGGAGTCGGTGGCCGTGGCCGGGCCGGGCGTGATCGGCCTGGAACTGTCGATGGCGCTGGCGCGCCTGGGCGTGCGGGTGCGCCTGTTCGGGAGGAGCAGCCGCGTGGGCCCGCTCACCGACCCGGTCGTCGCCGCCAAGGCGCGCGCCATCGTCGAGTCCACGGTCGCGACGTCGCTGGACGTGGAGCGGATCGAACCGGTGCGCGACGGCGACCGCGTCAGGCTGCGCTGGCTCGAGGACGGCACCCGCCACGAAGAGGAATTCGACTTCCTGCTGGCCGCCACCGGCCGCACGCCGAACGTGAAGGGCCTGGACCTGCAGCGCGCCGGCATCGAGGTGGACGCCTTCGGCATTCCGCATGCGGACCGCCATACGCGCCGCATCGGCAAGTCGCACATCTTCATCGCGGGCGATGCCGCCGACGAACAGGCGCTGCTGCACGAAGCGGCCGACGAGGGCCGCATCGCGGGCGACAACGCGGGCCGCTATCCGGACACCATCGTGCGTCCGCGTCGCACGCCGCTGACGGTGGTGTTCAGCGATCCGCAGATCGCCATCGCGGGCGAGAGCCATGCGCAGCTGCTGCAGCGCGGGGCGGACTTCGCCTCCGGCGGCGCCAGCTTCGACGACCAGGGCCGCAGCCGCGTCATGGGCCGCAACCTGGGGCAGGTGCAGGTGTACGGCGAGCGCGGCACGGGGCGCTTCCTGGGCGCCGAGATGATCGGGCCGGACGCGGAACACATCGGCCACCTGCTGTCCTGGTCCGCGCAGCACGGCCTGACGGTGCAGCAGATGCTCGACAGCCCGTTCTACCACCCGGTCGTCGAAGAGGGCCTGCGCACGGCGCTGCGCGCGCTGAAGGAGAAGCTCGCGCTGCCGCAGCCGCCGCTGGCGGACTGCCTCGATTGCGTGGCGGCGCCTGTCGTGTAGCCCGGCGTACTGACGCAGCGTTACAACTGTCATCAAACGTTCATGAACAAGTAACAACATGGTCATTTAGGAAAGCTAATCTGCGGTCCACTTTCAACCGCCCCCTCCAGCTTCCCGATGAACCAGAACCAGACCGTTGTAACGCCCCGCTTTTCCCTGCGTCCGTCCCTGATCGCCATCGCCGCCGCCGCGCTGTGCGCCTCGCTGGCCCATGCCGAGGACAATGCCGCCACTGCCGCGCCGGCGGCCGATGCGGCCGCTGCAGCCGCACCGGCGGCGATCCAGGACACCACGCCGGCCGGCAGCATCGCCACCGTGGAGATCTCGACCCGCAAGACGCGTTCCTCGGTCGCCCTGTCCGGCGTCGAGATCCAGAAGGTGCTGCCGGGCGTGAACCCGCTCAAGGCACTGCAGGCGCTGCCCGGCGTGAGCTTCCAGACCGCCGACCCGTGGGGCAACAACGAGCAGAACCTGTCGCTGTTCGTGCACGGCTTCAACGGCCAGCAGCTCGGCTACACGATGGACGGCGTGCCGCTCGGCGACCAGCAGTACGGCAACTACAACGGCCTGGCGCCGCAGCGCGCCGTCACCAGCGAGAACGTCCGCAGCGTCGTGCTGGCCACGGGCGCCGGCGACCTCGCCACCGCGTCCACCAGCAACCTGGGCGGCACCATCGAGACCTATTCGAGCGACCCGTCCGTCAACGCCAACATCAACGTCCAGCAGACCCTCGGCAGCCACAACACGTCGCGCACCTTCGTGCGCTACGATTCGGGCAAGCTGGCCGGCGGCAACAGCTTCTACATCTCCGGCCTGCACCATGAAGCCAAGGCCTGGGACTTCGACGGCCGCCAGAGCAACGACCAGTTCAACGGCAAGTTCGTGCACGAGGGCGACAGCGGCAAGCTGACCGTGTTCGTCGACTGGTCCGACAAGACGGAGCCGAACGAGGACTCGACGCTGCACCAGGCCGGCCTGGCATCGCCGTACACCCGCCCCTTCCTGTACCCGGACTTCGCCGCCGCCCTGGCCTACCTGGACAAGAACGGCGCGCCGCCGGCTTCCGTGGGCGCCAATTTCCGCAACTACTACAGCGACGCCCAGCGCACCGACAAGCTGGCCTACGTGAAGTACGAGGCCTGGCTGACCGACAACCTTACCTGGTCGAACCAGTACTATTTCCACCACAACGACGGCGTCGGCGTCGTCGCCGGTCCCATCAACCAGGCGGGCCTGCCGGCACTGTTCAAGGTCTACCTGCCGAACCAGGACCTCAAGACCGTGTTCGGCAATTCGGGCTACGCAACCCGCACCACCGAGTACAAGATCAACCGCCAGGGCTGGCTGTCGAACCTGCGCTGGGACCTGGGCGCGCACCGCGTCCAGGCCAGCCTCTGGTTCGAGCACAACAACTCCGGCGCCTACCGCCGCTGGTACGCGCTGGACGTGAACAACCCGAGCAGCCCGTACGAGCGTCCGTCGAACCCGATCATCACCCAGTACGGCAGCGACATCGACAACAAGGTCGTGCAGTTCTCGCTGCAGGACGAGTGGAAGCTGCGTCCGGACTTCACCGTGCAGGGCGGCTTCAAGTCGAGCCTGCAGTTCGCCGAGGGCCTGTTCCCCGTGAACCAAAAACCGGAATCGATCGGCAACGGCTCCAAGGGCCTGCCGGAAGGGAAGATCGACACGAAAAAATGGTTCCTGCCGCAGATCGGCGCGCGCTGGGACGTCTCGGCCTCGAGCCAGCTGTTCGCCAACGTGCAGAAGAACATGCGCCAGTTTGTGACCTACGGCGGCGGCGGCAACTCGCCGTGGAGCCTGTCCTCGCAGGCCGCCTTCGACTACTTTAAGGCCACGGCGAAACCGGAAACCTCGCTGACCTACGAACTGGGCCTGCGCGATTCGCGCAAGCTGGACCTGGGTCCGCTGACCGCCTTCGACGGCCAGGTCTCGGTCTACCACGTGGACTTCCACGACCGCCAGCTGGCCGTCAGCTCGAACCCGATCATCACCTCGTTCGCCGGCGGCACCACGATCCTGTCGAACGTGGGCGACGTCAAGACCGACGGCGTCGACCTGGCCGGCACCTTCCACTTCGGCCGCCTGTTCTCGTTCTACGACGCGATCTCGTACAACCGCTCGAAGTACCAGGACAACTACCTGTCCGGCACCACGCTGATCCGCACCGCCGACAAGTCCGTGCCCAACTCGCCGGAGTGGATGAACAAGTTCGTCGCCACCCTCAAGCCGGGCGCCGACCTCGAGGTGCAGCTGACCGGCGACTACGTCGGCAAGCGCTACGCCACCTATACCAACGACCTGGAAGTCTCGAGCTACTTCCTGATGGGCTTGAGCGTCAATGGTAAGCTGCCGGTCGGGAATACCTTCCTGAAGAACCTGCGCTGGTCGGTCGGCGTGACGAACCTGCTGGACCGCGAAGGCGTGCTGCAGCCGGTCGTGGGCCAGCCGAGCGGCAGCTACGCCACCTACCCGATCCCGCCGCGCATGGGCTTCCTGACCTTGAAAGCGGACATCTGATGCGTACCATCATCCTGCCGGCGCTCTCTCGCCGGCGCTTGCTGCAGGGCGCCGCCGCCGGCGCCGCGCTGGCCGCGCTGCCGGGCCTGGCCCAGGTCCAGGCATCCCGCCTGGATCCGAAGGCCAAGGCCACGCTGTACGCCCACCGCGGCGCCAGCGCCCTGCGCCCCGAGCACACGCTGGCGTCCTATGCCAAGGCCATCGAGGACGGCGCCGACTTCGTCGAGCCGGACCTGGTGTGTACGAAGGACGGCATCCTGCTGGCGCGCCACGAGAACGCGATCACGGACACGACGGACGTCGCCCGGCGCTCCGAATTCGCATCGCGCAAGAACCGCAAGATCATCGACGGCGAAGCGCATGACGGCTGGTTCGTGTCCGACTTCACGCTGGCCGAACTGAAGACGCTGCGCGCCGTCGAGCGCCTGCCGAAGCTGCGCGGCACCGGCTACCACGGCCAGTTCCAGCTGGTGACCTTCGAGGAAGTCATCGACTTCGTCGCCGCCGAGGCGGCCGCGCGCGGACGCACCATCGGCATCATCCCGGAACTGAAGCACTCGACCTGGTTCGCCAGCGCCAGCCTGCCCCTGGAAGAACGCTTCGTGGCGACGCTGAAGGCGCACGAGTACACGCGGCGCGCGCCCGTCACCGTGCAGTCGTTCGAGACGGCCAACCTGAAGGCATTGCGCCGCGCGATCGGCAAGGCCGACGGCACCAATGTCCGCCTGGCCCAGCTGGTGGTGGCGGGCGGCCAGTACGACAAGCTGCGTCCGGCCGACGTGGCCGTCGCGGGCGGCTCGCTCACCTACGGCGAGATGGTGTCCGCGCGCGGCCTGCGCGACATGGCGCAGTACGCCGACGTGGTGGCGCCGATCACCCGCGCCGTCATCCCGGTCGGCAAGGACGAACGCCTGCTGGCCCCGACCTCGCTGGTGGCGGATGCGCACAAGGCGGGCCTGCCGGTCGTCGTCTGGACCTTCCGTCCCGAGAACGCCTTCCTGGCGGCCGACTTCCGCAACGACGCCGGCCCGAACGCCCGCAACGAGGCGGGTTCGGTCGCCGAGATCCGCCGCTATCTCGAGACCGGCATCGACGGCCTGTTCTCGGACGACACGGCGCTGGCGCGCAAGGCGATCGACGGCTGATCCAGGTCGACCGGCTTACAATACGTCGTCCCTGCGCAGGCGAGGACCCAATTTTGCAGGCATTATCGCTATGCATGAAAACTTGGGGTCCCTGCCTGCGCAGGGACGACGTGTTCAATGACCAGGCCTCGCCAATGACCTACCGCCTCGCCATCTTCGACTTCGACGGCACGCTGGCCGACTCCTTTCCCTTCTTCCTCAGCGTCTTCAACACGATCGCCGACCGCCACGGTTTCAAGCGCATCGACATCGCCAACTCCGCCCACCTGCGCCACCTGGGCACGCGCCAGATGATGGACCATGTCGGCATGCCAGCCTGGAAGCTGCCGCTGGCGTCCAGGAGCTTCATCGCGATGATGAAGGACGGCGCCGACGGCATTCCCCTGTTCGACGGCATCGCCGACGCGCTGCGCCACCTGCACGGGAAAGGCGTACGCCTGGCCGTGGTCTCGTCCAATTCCGAACACAACGTGCGCACCGTGCTGGGCCCCGAGCTGGCGGGGCTGGTCGAGCGCTTCGAATGCGGCATGTCGGTCTTCGGCAAGGCCAGCCGCATCCGCGCCGTCCTGAAGGACTGCGGGATCGCCGCCACGGACGCCATCTATGTCGGCGACCAGGGCACGGATGCCGATGCCGCCGAAAAGGCCGGCGTCGGCTTCGGGGCCGTGCACTGGGGCTACGCCGCCATCGAGGCCCTGCGCGGGCATGCCTGCGTCACCGAATTCGCCGCGCCGGCCGACCTGCACAGGATTGCCTTGTAATAACTTTTACATTTCTCCCCGCGGGCTCGCTTGAGCGCAATTACTTCGCATGCTAAACTTTCGCATATAAACAGTGCCCAAGCGAATATTTACATAGCAAAGTTCCCATGCCGCTCACCGACCAGACCCTCAGCAGCCTGACGGCCGCGCTGTCCAACAGCGCCCGCGCCTACCGTGCCGCCGCCGACAAGGTGGCTTCCGACTTCGGCCTGTCGCAGGCGACCGGCCTGCCCGTGCTGGTGATCAGCCGTTTCGGCGAGAGCGGCGTGCGTCCCGGCGTGCTGGCCGACACGCTGAGCCTGGAAGCATCGTCGCTGGTGCGCATCGTCGACCAGCTGATCGAGTCGAAGCTGGTCGAGCGCCATGACGACCCGCAGGACCGCCGCGCCAAAATCCTGCGCCTGACGGAAGAAGGCCTGAAGACGGCCGCCCTGATGGACCAGGCGCTGACCCCGTTCCGCCGTACCCTGTTCGGCGCCTTCGATCCGGCCGACGTGGAAGGCTGCGTGCGCGTGCTGACCGGCCTGCCGGCCGCCATCGCCGCCCTGCAGGACCAGGCGCAGTCACAGGCAAACGACAGCAAGCCGGCATGAAGCTCGTGTCGCGCTCGGAGATACTCTTCTCCGTGAAGTCATTCGCGGCAGCGATGCTCTCGGTATACATATCGATGCGCATCGGCCTGCCGCGACCGTTCTGGGCGATGATGACCGCCTACATCGTGTCCGCCCCGTTCGCCGGTCCGACCCGTTCCAAGGGCCTGTACCGCGCGGGCGGCACGGTCCTGGGCGGCATCGCCGTCACCTTCCTCGTGCCCCAGCTCTCCAATTCGCCCGAGCTGCTGTCGCTGGCCCTGGCGTTGTGGATCGGCGGCTGCCTGTTCGTGTCGCTGCTGGACCGCACGCCGCGCTCGTACCTGCTGATGCTGGCCGGGTACACGGCCGGCCTGATCGCCTTCCCGGCCGTGAACGAGCCGGGCGCGATCTTCGACATCGCCCTCGCCCGCGTCGAGGAGATCGTGCTGGGCATCACCTGCGCGACCCTGGTGCACAGCCTGGTGCTGCCGCAGCCGTTCGCGCCCGTGCTGCTGGCGCGCCTGGACGGCGCGGTGCGCGACGCGCAGCTCTGGATCCACGATGCGCTCAACCCGGCCGGCGACGCGCGCAGCCCCGCCGACCGCCGCAAGCTGGCCGGCGACATCACCGAGCTGCGCCTGATGAGCACCCACCTTCCTTTCGACACCTCGCACCTGCGCTGGACCGGCAACGCCGTCAATGCGCTGCAGGCGCGCCTGGCGCAGTTCGTGCCGGTCGTCTCGGGCATCGAAGACCGCCTGGCGGCCCTGCGCGACATGGGCGCCTACGCCGTGTCGGCACACTGGGATGCGCTGCTCAAGGACGTCGTCGCCCTGACCGACACCCCGAAGAGCCACGACATCGCGGCCGACGGCGCGCGCCTGCACGAGCGCATCGACGAGCTGGCGCCGCCGGTCTCGCGCGCCCTGAGCTGGAGCGGCCTGGTCGAACTGAACCTGGCGGCGCGCCTGCGCCGGCTGGTCGACCTGCTGGTCGAGACCCGCACGCTGCGCCAGCGCATCGACGCCGGCGTGCACGGCCGCCTGCCGCGCGAAGTGCGCCACCAGGCCGGCATTCCCGTCAGCGCGCTGCACCTGGACTACGGCATGGCCGCGCTGTCGGCGTTCGCGGCCATCGTCGCGGTGCTGATCTGCTGCGCCTTCTGGATCCTGACCGGCTGGCCGGGCGGCGCCACCGCGCCGATGATGTGCGCCGTGCTGTGCTGCTTCTTCTCGACCCAGGACGACCCGGTCCCGTTCATCAAGAGCTTCCTGGCCTGGACCATCTATTCGATCCCGGCGTCGGCTGTGTACCTGCTGGTGCTGCTGCCCGCGATCCACGGTTTCGAGATGCTGGTGCTGGTGTGCGCGCCGATGTTCCTGGTGCTGGGCGTGCTGCTGGCGCGGCCGGCCACCTTCGGGCGCGCCATGCCCTTCCTGTTCGGCATTTGCGGCACGCTGGCCATGATCGACACCCACAACGCCGACATGGTGACCTTCACCAACAGCATGCTGTCGCAAGTGTTCGGCCTGACCATGGCCGCCGTCACGACCCGCGTGGTGCGCAGCGTGGGCGCCGCCTGGACCGCGCGCCGCCTGCTCAAGGCCGGCTGGAACGAGCTGGCGCGCCTGGGCGGCGGCGAGAAGACCACGCTGCCGGAATTCTCGGCGCGCATGATCGACCGCGTCGGCCAGCTGGCGCCGCGCCTGGCGCAGGCGGCGCGCGCCAATCCCGAATCGCTGCAGGACCTGCAGGCGCGCGACGCGCTGCGCGACCTGCGCATCGGCCTGAACATGACGCTGCTGCAGAACGTGCGCGCCCAGCTGGGACGCGGCGAGGCGGCCCTCGGCCCCCTGATGACGCAGCTGTCGCGCCACTTCGCGCACATGCCGTCCGTCGACGAGGAAGGCGAGACGCGCCTGCTCGACGCGCTCGACAATGCCCTGCGCGCGATCTGCGACGGCACCCGCGACGCATTCCAGCGCGAGGCGCTCGCGGCCCTCACGGGCATGCGCCGCGACCTGTTCCCGAAGGCGGCGCCGTACCAGCCTGCCGCCATGTCCGCAATCTGACCCAAGGAGATCCGATGATCGGCGAAGTCAGCATCTATGGCCTCTACCTTCCTCCGCTCCTGCTGCTCACGCTGGCGGCGCTGGTGGTATCGCGCCTGTTCAACCTGGTCCTGGCCAAAACCGGTTTCTACCGGCTGGTCTGGCACCCGGCCCTGTTCGATTTTTCATTGTTCGTCATCGTGCTCGGCGCGCTGACCTATTTCACACGCAACTGGTCCTGACATGGCTACGAAAAATTTTCTTCCGGCGATCGGCCGGGTGGGTATCACTGTGCTGGTGGCCGCCGGCGCGGTCTATGCAGGTTGGCAGCTGTGGCGCCACTACGAGGTCGAACCGTGGACCCGCGACGGCCGCGTCAAGGCCTATGTGGTGCAGGTGGCGCCGGACGTGACCGGGCAGGTGACCAAGGTGTACGTGCACGACAACCAGCGCGTCGAAGCCGGCGCACCGCTGTTCGACATCGACCGCGCCCGCTTCGAACTGGCCCTGCGCCAGAGCGAAGCCCAGGTGACGGCGGCCGAGGCGGCGCTGGCCCAGGCGCTGCGCGAGAACAAGCGTAACACCCAGCTGGACGACCTGGTGTCGCAGGAAACCCGCGAACAGGGCCAGACCCGCAGCGACCAGGCGCGCGCCGCGCTGGCCCAGGCCATCGTCAACCGCGACACGGCGAAACTGAATTTGGAGCGCACCCGCGTCGTCTCCGCCGTCGGCGGCACCGTGACGAACCTCGACCTGCGGGAAGGCGCCTACGCCACCGCGTCGCATCCGGTGATGGCGGTGGTCGACAGCGGCTCGTTCTACGTCGAAGGCTACTTCGAAGAGACCAAGCTGCCCGGCATCCAGCTCGGCGACCGCGTCGACGTCACCCTGATGGGTACCCGCCAGCCGATCAAGGGCCGCGTGGAGAGCTTTGCCGAAGGCATCGCCGACCGCGACCGCAGCACCGGCGCCAACATGCTGCCGAACGTGAACCCGACCTTCAACTGGGTGCGTCTGGCCCAGCGCATCCCCGTGCGCATCGCCCTCGATCCGGTGCCGGCCAACGTGCGCCTCGTCGCCGGCCAGACCGCCACCGTCAAGGTGCTGGCCGGTTCGGCCGCCGCGCCTGCGGCCGCTCCTGCTCCTGCTCCCGCGGCGCCGGCCGCGCCGGCCGCGCCGGCCGCTGCCAAGCCGGCCGCCGTCGCCAGCGTCGCCACCGCTACCACGCATTGATAACGACACGTCGCAGGTTGGGCACCACGTGCCCACCACGCGCCCGACGGGCGCCACGCGACCACACCGAGCAACCATCATGAACCGCATCCGTTCCACCGCCCAGAAAGTCCTGACGCTCACCGCCCTTGCCGCGGCGGTGGCCGCCTGCACCACGGTCGGCCCCGACTACCACGTGCCGAAGGAAGCCGTCGTCCAGCGCGACGCCGCCAAGGCGCCGTTCATGGGCGCGGCCGAGAAGTCCTATTCGTCCGAACCGCTGCCGGCCGACTGGTGGCGCCTGTACCAGGATCCGCTGCTCGACAAGCTGGTGGCCAAGGCCTTCGCGGCCAACGCCGACCTGCGCGTGGCCGCCGCCAACCTGCAGCGCGCGCACGGCGTGCTCGAGGAAGTCGAGGAAAAGAAGCGTCCCGAAGTCGAGATGGGCGTCGCGCCCATCTACGGCCGCATCGCCGGCGCCTCGATCGGCGTGCCCGAGCAGATTCCGCGCGGGGGCCTGTACGACGGCGACATCAAGATCTCGTACCAGGCCGACATGTGGGGCCGCATCCGCCGCGCCGTCGAAGCGGCCGAAGCGGACCAGGAAGCCGCGCAGGCCGCCGCCGACCTGGCCCACGTGATGGTCGCCGCCGACACCACGCGCGCCTATGCCGACGCCTGCTCGGCCGGCTACCAGCTGAAGGTGGCGCAGGAGTCGGTGGACCTGCAGCAGCGCTTCGTCAAGCTGACCCTTGAACGCGTGCAGCGCGGCCGCGGCATCGCCATCGACAACAGCCGCGCCCAGGCCCAGCTCGACCAGCTGCGCGCCAACCTGCCGCCGCTGGAAGCGCGCCGCCGCACGGCCCTGTACCGCCTGGCCGTGCTGACCGGCGAAGTGCCGAGCCAGTTCCCGGCCGAGGTGGCGCAGTGCGCGACGCCGCCGCGCGTGGCCAGCGCCGTGCCCGTCGGCGACGGCGCCGCCCTGCTGCGCCGCCGTCCGGACGTGCGCCAGGCCGAGCGCCTGCTGGCCGGCGCCACAGCGCGCATCGGCGTGGCCACGGCCGAGCTGTACCCGAACATCAGCCTCGGCGCCTCGTTCGGCGGCGTGGGTTTCATGAAGGACTTCGGCGATGCCAATACCTGGAAATTCAGCCTGGGCCCGCTGATCTCGTGGAGCCTGCCGTCGACCAGCTCGGCGCGCTCGCACATCGCCCAGGCCGAGGCCAACACGGCCGGCGCCTTGGCCCGCTTCGACTCGGTGGTGCTGAACGCGCTGCGCGAGACGGAAAGCGCGCTGACCGTCTACGCCCGCGAACTGGACCGCAACGCCGCCCTGCGCGCCGCCCGCGACCAGAGCGCCCTGGCCGCGCGCCAGACCGCCAAGCTGTACCAGTTCGGTCGCACCGACTTCCTGTCGGCGCTGGACGCGGACCGCACGCTGGCCAACTCGGAAAACGTGCTGGCGGCATCGGACGCGCAGCTGGCGATGGACCAGGTGCAGCTGTTCCTGGCGCTGGGCGGCGGGTGGGAGAACACGCACCAGGCGCATGGCGAGGGGCATGAGGGCAAGCAGGAGGGGAAGGAAGAACACGTGGCGCAGGCGCAGCACAACAATAAGCCAGCACATTGAACCGTCGTTCCCGGCATTGCCGGAAACGACTTCCCGCGCAGGGTAAAACAGTCCAGTGGACTGTTTTACCCCATACTGAAGCACAGAATTCAGTACATGGGAGACACCTCGGTATTTCCGACATACCGACTTCGGTGGCTCAGCATGGATTCCCGCCTGCGCGGGAACGACGGCAAACTATCTACAGCACCTTGTCGAGCGTAATCGGCAAGTCCCTCACCCGCTTCCCGGTCGCGTGGAACACCGCGTTCGCGATCGCCGCGCCCACCCCCGTGATGCCGATCTCGCCGATGCCCTTCGCGCCCAGCGGGTTCACGTGCGGGTCGTCCTCGTCGACGATCTGCACGTCGATGTCGCGCACGTCGGCATTGGTCGGCACGTGGTACTCGGCCAGGTTGCCGTTCACGGCGCGCCCCTCCCTGCCGTCGATCAGCGTTTCCTCGAACAGCGCCAGGCTGATGCCCCAGACGATGCCGCCCATCAGCTGGCTGTAGCCCGTCTTTTCGTTCATCAGCTTGCCGACCCCGTAGGCGCCGACGACGCGCGGCACGCGGATCTCGCCCAGGTCCTCGTCCACCTCCACCTCGACGAACACGGCGCCGAACGCATGCATCGAGTACTTCTGCTTTTCGTCGCCCGGCTCCGCCTTGGCCGTGACCTCCACCGGTGCGCCGTGGCGCGCCACGATGTCGGCCATGCGCTCGCGCCGCGCCGTGTCCCCGATCAGGTACAGCTCCGCGCCGTCGGCGCCGCCATCGACGCCGACCTGGTCGGGCGTGGCCCCGAACAGGGGCGAGGCCTCGTCGGCGGCCGCGATGCCGATCAGCTTCAGGCGCAGCGCATGGCCGGCCGCCTGCACCGCCGGCGCCACGCTGGCCACCGTCGTCGAGCCGCCGGACACGGGGGCTTCCGGCATCTGCGAGTTGCCCAGCTCGAAGCGCACGCGCTCGACGGGCATGCCCAGGGCATCGGCCGCGACCTGGGTCATCACGGTATAGGTGCCCGTGCCCAGGTCCTGCGTCCCGGAGCGGAACAGCGCACTGCCGTCCGGGTGCAGCGTGGCCGAGCACTCGGCCGGCGAGCGGTTGGTCGGGTAGGTGGCCGTCGCCATGCCCCAGCCCACCAGCTTGCCGTCGCGCCGCATCGAGCGCGGCTGCGGATCGCGGTC
Organism: Massilia sp. YIM B02763; assembly: GCF_030412015.1. GTDB lineage: Bacteria > Pseudomonadota > Gammaproteobacteria > Burkholderiales > Burkholderiaceae_D > Telluria. The sequence goes on from NZ_JASNRD010000006.1 coordinate 56,757, forward strand.
GCGCCAGCCGAAGCGCTCGGCGCCGATCTCGTAGCACTGGCGCAGCGACTTGCTGGACCACGGCAGTTCCTTGCCGGGATCGCGCTCCGTGTAATTCTTGAGGCGCAGCTCGAGCGGATCCATGTGCAGTTCATGCGCCAGCTCGTCCATCGCCGACTCCAGCGCGAACGAACCGGATGCCTCGCCCGGCGCGCGCATGAAGGTCGGCGTGCCCAGGTTCATGCGCGCCAGGCGGTGCGTGGTCGCCTGGTTCGGGCTTTCGTACATCATGCGCGTGACCAGGCCGCAGGGCTCGATCCAGTTTTCCAGCACCGACGTGTAGGCGACCGTGTCGTGGCGCGATGCCATCAACCTGCCGTCGTCCATGGCGCCCAGCTGCATGCGCTGGTCGGTAACGGGACGCTGGCCGACGGGGCCGAACATCTGGTTGCGGTCCAGCGACAGCTTGACGGGACGGCCGACCTGCTTCGCCGCCATCGCCGCCAGCACCACGTGCGACCACACGGAGCCCTTCGAACCGAAGCCGCCGCCCACGTAGGGGCAGATCGCCGTGACGTTTTCCGGCGGGATGCCGAAGATGCTGGAGACGATGCGCTGCACGCCCTTCATGTACTGGGTCGAGTCGTGCAGCGTGAGGCGGTCGCCATCCCACTGGGCGATCGTCGCGTGCGTCTCCAGCGGGTTATGGTTCTCGACGGGCGTCGTGTAGGTGGCGTCCAGGCGCGTGCCGGCCGCCTGCATGCCCGTGTCGACGTCGCCGCGTTGCGTGTCGGCGTCCTCCGTCAGCACTTTTTCGGGCGGATAGGTCGACTGCTTCGCCTGCTCGAAATCCAGCACGGCGGGTTTCCGCTCGTACTCGACGACGAGGCGTGCCCCCGCCTCGCGCGCCCGTTCATACGTATCGGCCACGACGACGGCGATCGGCTGGTTGTTGTAATAGACCTCGTCTTCCTGCAGGAGCGTCAGGCGGCGGCCGATCGGCGGCTGGATCTTGCCGTCCTTGGTCTCTTGCGGCAGGCGCGGGGCGTTCTGCGGCGTCATCACCAGCAGCACGCCGGGCACCTCGCGCGCGGCGCTGTCGTCGATGCGCAGCACGCGGCCTGCGGGAATCGTGCTCGTGACGAGCACGGCGTGCACGAGGCCCTCGACGGGATGCTCGGCCGAGTACAGGGCGGCGCCGCTGACCTTGGCCCAGGCGTCGACGCGGTTGATGGGGGTGCCGATCGTCGTCATGCCATGCCTCCCTTCATGCCGGTTGCGATCCCGGTTGCAATACCCAAGGCCCGCGCCACCGCGCGCGGCGCCAGCGCCACCTTGAATGCGTTGTGCGGATATGGCCGGGCGCCGGCGACGGCCGCCTCGCCGATGCGCGCCAGCGCCGCGTCGTCGAGCGCGTCCAGCGCCTGGCCGCGCAGCAGGTTCTCGGCCTCGACGGCGCGCCACGGTTTATGGGCCACGCCGCCCAGCACGATGCGCGCGTCGCGCACCGTGTCGCCGTCGAGGTCGACGGCCGCCGCCACCGACACCAGCGCGAACGCATAGCTGGCGCGGTCGCGCACCTTCAGGTAGTGCGAATGCCGGGCGAACGGCGACGGCGGCAGCTGCACCGCCACGATCAGTTCACCCGGCTGGATCACGGTATCGTCCTGGGGACGGTCTTCCGGCAGGCGGTGGAAGTCGTGGATCGAGACCTGGCGCGCGCCGTCCGGGCCCTGCAGGTGGACGACGGCATCGAGCGCCGCCAGCGCCACGCTCATGTCCGACGGGTTGGTGGCGATGCAGTGCTCGCTCGCGCCCAGGATCGCGTGGATGCGCTGGTGGCCGTCGATGGCGTCGCAGCCCGAGCCCGGTTCGCGCTTGTTGCAGCGCTTGAAGGCGGGGTCGGTGAAGTAATAGCAGCGCGTGCGCTGCAGCAGGTTGCCGCCGACGGTGGCCATGTTGCGCAGCTGGGTCGAGGCGCCGTTGAGCAGCGCTTCGGACAGCAGCCGGTAGCGCCGCCGCACCAGCGGGTGGTTGGCGGCCGCCGTATTGCTGGCCATGGCGCCGATGGAGAGGCCGCCGTCCGGCAGTTCCTCGATGGCCGACAGGGCCAGGCGGCTGACGTCGACGAGGCGCAGCGGCCGTTCGATGCCGCTCTTGTACAGGTCCAGCAGGTTCGTGCCCCCGCCGATGAACTTGGCGCCGGGCTGGCGCGCCAGCTCGATCGCATGGTCGACGTCGCGCGCGCGGTCGTAGGAAAGCGATTGCATGGTGTCTCCTCAGGCCTGGCGCAAAACCACGCTATGGATGGCCTTGACGATGTTGGGATAGGCGCCGCAGCGGCACAGGTTGCCACTCATGCGCTCGCGGATCTCGTCTTCGGACAGGGCGCCGGGCGCGAGCTCGTCGCCGTCGGTCAGCATGCTGGCCTGGCGCGCCTTTACTTCGTCCAGCAGCGCCACGGCCGAACACACCTGGCCCGGCGTGCAGTAGCCGCACTGGAAGCCGTCGCAATCCATGAAAGCCTGCTGCATCGGATGCGGCGCGCCGTCCTGGGCAAGCCCTTCCACCGTGGTGATCTCGCGGCCGTCGTGCATGACGGCCAGCGTCAGGCAGGCGTTGATGCGCTGGCCGTCGACCAGCACCGTGCAGGCGCCGCACTGGCCGCGGTCGCAGCCCTTCTTGGTGCCCGTCAGGTGCAGCACTTCGCGCAGCGCGTCCAGCAGCGTGACGCGCGGCTCGATCGTCAAATTATGTTCCGTGCCATTGATCCGCAGCACCAAGGGCTGCGGTGGCACATGGGGCGCGGCATCGGGGCGCCGTTCAAGCAGGCTGTGTTCGTCGTCTGGCATTGCATCATCTCCGTTGCGGGGGGGCAGTCCGGACATGATCATCGAATTCGGGAAATGGCGGAGCGCGGCAGGATGTAATTCCTTCAAGAAATCAACGGCTTGGCGCGAATCGTGGCATGCGGCGTTGCAGCGACGGGCTGAGGGGTTCTATACTCGCAGGGTGATGCATACGAGCATCGTCTACAGGATTGCCCATGCGTGCCCCCTTACTTCTGCTGACCCCGCTGTTGCTGCTGGCCGGTTGCGTCAACGACTCGGCCAGCTACGTCATCGACGGCAGCGATCACGCCCTCACCGTGGCTGTCTCGCAGAACTATTTCTGGAGCAAACAGGCGAGCGTACGCCTGATCGCGGCGCGGCTTCCCGATTGCCAGCGCCAGTTCGACTTCGGCAAGGCCGCACTGGACGACCTGAATATCGAATTGTTTTCCACCGGCGAGGAATCCTTCCTGCTGCGCTCGGGCGACGAGATGTGGCAGGTCGAGACGCGCGGCTGCTCCCAGCTGCCGGAACCGTCGGCGGACGTGCAGGCGCAACCGATCGGCGTGTTCCACCTGGACGAAAAGAAACGCCTCGTGTTCGAGCCCGCCGAGGGCGCGGCAACGGCTGCCCAATGAGCTGCTGGCGAGCGGCTAGCGCTGCCCGGTCAGCTGGCGCAAGCGTCCGATCTCGGCCGTCCGGCCCAGTTGTTCGAGCGCCTGTTCGAGCAGCGTGCGGTCGCCTTCGCGCAGCATGGTCCATTGCGTGAAATACTCGTGCACGGTGCGCCAGGGCGGAAATTCGGGCGGCATGCTGCGCCACGCATTGCCGGTCTGCAGGAAGTACAGGACGGCGCAGAACACATCGTACAAGTCGTGCTTGCGCGGCCGGGTCTTGCGCCGCGCCGCTTCCAGCATGCCGCGCACGCCCTCGAACTGTTCTCGCGGTACGTCGCTTGGGAATTCTGGCCTGGCCATGGTATTCGCCTCAAAGTGACTTGGAGACGCACGATTCGGAACAGGTTCCCGGACAAATATTGATGGGTGTGCTTCCGCTCGACGGCTGACTACCGGATCTCCGTCAATACACAATAGCAGCGTGTCGGCGATCATGGCGCGCCATTGTGGTGCGCGCGGCGGCGGCGCTCAGTCGCGGGCCAGTGACAGGAATTCGGTCCGCAATGCCAGGTTCGGCTGCAATTCCCCCAGCAGGGCCGAGGTGATCGTTTCCTCGCCGGGCGTGCGGATGCCGCGGCTTTCCATGCACATGTGGCGGCACTTGATGACGACGCCGACGGCCTTCGGTTCCAGCACTTCCATCAGGGTATTGGCGATCTGTACCGTCAGGCGTTCCTGCACCTGCAGGCGCTTCGAAAACACGTCGACCAGGCGAGTCAGCTTGGACAGGCCGACGATCTTGCCGTTCGGCAGATAGCCGACCGTGGCCTTGCCGAAGAAGGGGGCAAGGTGGTGCTCGCAGTGGCTGTAGACGGGAATGCCGCGCACCACGATCAGTTCGTTGTATTCCTCGGCGCCGTCCTCGAAGGCCTTGAGGATCTCGACCGGGTCCTGGTCGTAGCCGGACGTCCAGTGCTTCCAGGCCTTGGCCACCCGCGCCGGCGTCTCGTGCAGGCCGGGCCGGTCGGGGTCCTCGCCGAGGCTGGTGAGCAGGCGGCGCCAGTCGCGCTCGGTGAAGGGGTCGCGGTCGTGCTTGTGGTCGTGGCTGGACATGATCAACCTGGCAGTGTCGATTGCCCGAAGTATATAGAAAACACACCAAATCACGCGCGAGCGCGCACTGTTTGCGCAAACCGGACACGTGCGTTGGCAGGACGCGCCAGCATGGTCGATATCCATCAATCCGGGAGAACAGCATGATGGGCAGCACTGTCGTGGAAGTCGCGATCGGCCTGACGTTTTGCTACGGCACGCTCGGCCTGATCGTCACCACCCTGCAGGAAGCGCTGGCGGCGGCATTCCGCCTGCGCGCCAACACCCTGCTCGCGGGCATCAAGACCATGCTCAACGATCCCGGCTTCGACGGCCTGGCGCGCGCCGTGTATGCGCATCCGCTCGTCAATCCGCATGCGGACGGCAGCCTGCGCGAGGAACGCGCGCTGCCCGCCAAGCCCTCGTACATCGAGCCGGCCCACTTCGCGATCGCCCTGGTCGACAGCCTGTGGCAGGCGCCCGGCGACTTCGTCCAGCTGGCCGGCGCGATCGACGCCATCCCCGACCCGCAGGTGCGCAAGGTCATGCAGGGCCTGTACGGCCGCGCGCGCGACCTGCAGCAGTTCCAGGACATGCTGGCCGGGTGGTTCGACAATGCGATGGCGCGCATGTCCGGCGCCTACAAGCGCAGCCAGCTCCTGATCTCGCTGCTGCTGGCGCTGCTGGTGGCGATCCTGTTCAACATCGACAGCATCCACCTGTTCCGCACGCTGTGGCAGCAGCCGACGCTGGCCGCCCACCTGGGCGACATTCCGGACGAACTGAATGCCGCCGCCCTGGATGCCATGATGGCCCTGCCGATCGGCTGGACCAGCTTCCCGCCCAGGCTCGGACTGGACTTCGCCCTGCAGGCGGCCGGCTGGCTGATCACCGCGTCGACCGCCATGTTCGGCGCGCCGTTCTGGTTCGACCTGATGCAGCGCGTGGTGCGCATGCGCGGCACCGGCGCCAGGCCGGACGACCTGCCGCTGGCGCTGCGCGTGGAAGGCAGGATCGCCGCCTCGGCCACCACGGCGCCGCGCTGAGGCGCGCGCCCATGACGGCGCGGCCGCGAGGTTCAGCGGCCGGGCGGACGATGGGCGTCGACCAGCATGCTCGAGATCGACATCTGCGGCACCCGCTCCGGCCATTCGTCGCCGGGCCCGAACCAGCGCGCCTCGACGATTTCGTTGGGGTCGGTGCGGACCTCGCCGTCCAGGTAGTCGGCCGTGAAGGCGATCATCAGCGAATGGGGGAAGGGCCAGGACTGGCTGCCGAAGTAGCGCAGATTGTGCACGCGCAAGCCCACTTCCTCGAACACTTCGCGGTGCACCGTTTCCTCGATCGATTCCCCCGCCTCCACGAAGCCGGCCAGCGGCACGAAGCGCTTGACCGTGTATTGCGCGTGCTGGGCCAGCAGGAAGGAATCTCCCTTGCGCACCAATACCATCATGGCCGGGGAAATGCGCGGATACGCCGCGTGGCCGCAGTTCGTGCACTTGAAGCTGCGTTCGCCCGCGGCCAGCGCAGTGCCGCTGCCGCACACGCCGCAAAAGCGGTGGGTGCGCGCCCATTCGGCGATCTGGAAGGCGCGTCCGGCCACGGCGACGAGGGCCTCGTCCAGTTCGCCGAACAGCGAACGCAGGCCGCGCCAGCCGTAGCCGGCGGGGGCCTGCGCCTCGTCGTCGATCCAGCCGGCCTGGGCATAGCGTCCGCCGAGCAGGCCGACCGGCTGCAGGCGCTGCGGATCGAGCCGCAGGCTGCGCACGACCTCGTGGTCCGGCAGGGCGAGATCGGCGTCGCGCACCAGCAGGCGGCCGGCGTGGAAGAGGAAGGAGAGCGGGTCGGCGCTTTCCTGCGCGACCAGCAGGGGCGTGAACGAGGCGGGCGTCTGGAGCATGGGCATCAATCCGTGGCAAAAACCGATCACCGATCATACCGCCTTTCCGCGGACCGTTCAGGCCATCGCCATCCCGAACTAATGCGGTAGAGCGCACTCCAATACTGGACCGCAGCCCAACGGGAGACCACGATGACCGACGCTCCGCTCGTGCTTGCTGCAAACAGGCCACAGATGCCTGAGCCGCCCCCTGCCGGCCCATGTCCGCAGTCGATCGTCACAGGAGGAGCCATGTCGCGCCGACCGCTGCTGCAACGTCTCGATCCCCCCTCGGTCGTCGTGTTCCGGGCGCTGCACCTGGGCGACATGCTGTGCACCGTGCCGGCCCTGCGCAGCTTGCGCGCCGCCCTGCCGCGCGCCCATATCGCGCTGGTCGGCCTGCCCTGGGCGCAGCAGTTCGCCGACCGCTTTGCCGCCTATGTCGACGAATTCATCCCCTTCCCCGGCCACCCTTTGCTGCCCGAGCAGCCGGCGCGGCAGGACACGCTGGCCCGCTTCTACAACCGGCTGTGCGCGCGCCGCTTCGCGCTGGCGATCCAGCTGCACGGCAACGGCGACATCAGCAACGACATCGTCACCGCCTTCGGCGCCCAGGCCATGGCGGGCTTCTGCCGGGGCCCGGCGGTCAACCGCGACAGCCTCGTCCTGTTCCCCTATCCGGAGATCGGCGCCGAACCGGAACGCCTGCAATCCCTGATGACGCAGCTCGGCGCCACGCCCGCCGGCACCCACCTCGAGTTCCCGCTGTCCCGCCAGGACGAGGAAGAGCTGCAGGCCAGCGGCATCGGCCAGGGCCTCGAACCGGGCGACTACCTGTGCATCCACCCGGGCGCGCGTACGCGCGACAAATGCTGGCCACCGAGCCGCTTCGCCGAGGTCGGCGACCGCCTGGCGGCCGAATTCGGCCTGCAGGTCGTGCTGACCGGCTCGGCCGCGGAGCGCGACCTCACCGCCGAGGTGGCCGCCCACATGCACCACACGCCCATCGACGCCGCCGCCCCGATCTCGATCGGCGCCATGGCCGTGCTGCTGCGCGACGCTCGCCTGCTGCTGTGCAACGACACGGGCGTATCCCACATCGCGTCCGGCCTCAAGCTCAAGAGCGTGGTCGTGTTCAGCAAGGCGGACATCGCCCGCTGGGCGCCACTCGACCGCATGGCCCACCGCTGCATCTGGGATCCGGGCGCCGAACGGGCCAAGGTCGTGCTGCAGCATGCGCGCGCGCTCCTGTCCGACACGGCGCCCAGCCGCCAGCGCAGCGTGGGCATGTGGCCGTACTGGTGACGCACTCAAGGCGCCTGTCCCGTCTCGTCCAGCGCCCGGCCGGCCAGCACCGCCACCTCGTCCAGGCCCACGTCGGCGACGAAGCTGGCGTCGTGCGGGCAGCGCAGCGCCACGTTGTCCTGCCCGCATACGGGGCAGCGGGTGCGCGCCGACAGCGCCGCATGCAGCAGCGACGGCCGCAAGGGCATGCCTTCGACCAGGTTCGTGAGCCAGAAGATGCCGACGCTGGGCACGCCGAGTGCCAGCGCCAGGTGCAGCGGGCCCGTGTCGTTCGATACCAGCAGGCGGGCACGCGCCAGCAGGCCGCACAAGCCGCCCAGGCCGAGGCGGCCGGCGAGCGGCACGGCCGGATGGCGCATGCGCCCCGCCACCTCGGCCACCAGCGCCGCCTCCGCGGGCGCGCCGTTGATGGCGACACGCAGGCCCTGCCGCGCCAGCCGGTCGCCCAGCGCCGCGAAGCGGTGGGCGGGCCAGCGCCGGCGCGGATCGCTGGCGCCGGGCTGCAGCACGGCCAGGCGCTCGCCGGGGACGGGCGGCAATGCCGCGGCGGCCTCGGCGCGGTCGGCATCGACGAGCGCCAGTTCCGGCACGGGCGGCAAGGTTGGCGGCGCGCCCGCCAGCCCGGCGATTTCCAGCAATGCCAGCCGGCGCGGGACAGGTTCGCGATACGGCAGCCAGCGGTCAAGCGGCGGCGCGTCGCGGGCGCGGGCGCCCACGCTCAGGCGCGCCCCGAAGCGCTGCAGGAAGGCGTTCGAATGGCGTCCGCCGCCGAACATCTGCAGGGCCACGTCCAACGACTGTTCCCGCATGCGCGCGATAAAGTCCTCGATGGCCTCGCCGTCGCCGCCCGTCCCCGGCGCCGCACCGACGCCGGGGACGGGCGGCATCACGGCGACATCGTCCACCGGTCCCGGCCTGCCGGCGAGGAAGTCGCGGTGCCATTCCTTGCCGACCAGGGTCAGGCATGCATCGGGATAGGCTTGCTTCAACGCGTGCAGGGCCGGCAGGGCGAACACGAAATCGCCGACCGCGTTCGGCCGCAGCACGGCGATCCGGCGCACGCCGGCCAGCGGCGGCCACTGCATGCACTGCGCTCCCTGCGCTCCCTGCGCGCGCTGCCGCATGGCGCTATCCCGGCATGCCGGCATCCTCCGGCGGCGCCAGCGGCAGCACGTACGGCGCATCGACGGCCCGTTCCGGCACCGTGGTCGGCAATTCCATGTGATAGGCGCCGGAAGGAAAAATGGCGCAGCCGCCGTAGCGCGCCATCACGCGCTGCTGGGCCAGCACGTCCTCGCCGCAATGCCGGGACGGCAGCTGGCGCCAGAAGTCGAACCCGCCGGCGGCGCGCAGCATGGCCGTGTCGAACAGGACGCAGCCGCCGACCCAGGCGACCTTGTAGCGTCGCGTGCTGGCGCGGTGCGCTCCCAGCCGCGCCTGGACGTGGAACAGGTTCGCCGCGCTGTGCAGGTGGTGGCGCTCCCAGGCCGCGCTGCCGGGCCGCACCGTCTCCGGCGTGACCGGACCGTCCCAGAAGGCGATCGCTTCCTGGGCGGGGCGCTGCCGGCCGAGGTAGCTCAGGCCGTGCAGGGCACTGCCGACGAAGCCGCAACGCTCCGCGCGGATGACGGCGAGCAGCCGCGTGAGGAGGTCGGGGTCGAGGATGACGTCGTCGTCGACGAACAGGCAATAGCGGGTGCGCACCTGGTCCAGCAAAAAGGCGCGCTGCTCGGCCATGCCGCGCACCGGCAGGCGGCGGAAGGGTTCCACGGCGCGGCCCGTGGCACGCAGCCAGCGCAGCACGGCGCTCACCTCGCCCTGGGCGCAGGCGTCCTCGTCGGACTGGTCGGCGATGACGATGCGCAGCTGCGGCCAGTCCTGGCTGCCCAGCGTGGCCAGCGTGACGGCCAGCGCCGCGGGCCGGTTGCGGGTCGGCACCAGCACGTCGACGAGCTCGGCCGCAGCGCTCACGGCGCCGCCCTCCCCGGCGCTTGCGCTTGGGCTTCCGCTTGCTGCCGCTTCTGCTCCTGTGGTTCCGGCTTCTGTGCCTGTCCGTTGAGATAGGGATTGAGGGCAGGATCGTTGTACATCTTGAACTGGCGGTAGACCTTGAAATAGGCCTGTCCGCTGCGCGCCTCGGCCAGCAGGGTGTCGAGGCAGGCCATCAGGTCCTGGCGCTGCACCTGCAGGCGCTCGAGCTTGGCGCTGCAGGCGCGCACGTGCTCCTCGCCGGCGTCCAGGCGCAGCGCGTGGATGCGCATGTGGTGGATCTTGAGCGCCAGGATCGACAGGCGGTCGATCATGGCGCCCGCCGTTTCGCTGGACAGGCGCGCGCCGGGCCGCGGCGCGCCATCGGGCAGCCCCGCGGCCAGGTCCGCCAGCAAGGCTTCGTCGATGCGCTCGACGGCGTCGTTGCGCTTCTGGTTGTAGCGGTCGATCAGGCGCTTGCCGGCGGCGATTTCGGACGGCGGCACGTCGAGCCGGCGCGCGCGGTCTTCCTCGTTCCAGAGCAGGCCGTTGTAGCGGTGGTTGGCATCGATCCATTCCCAGGCATTGCAGGGCGCAGTCCCCGCAGGCGGCGCGGACGCCCGCGACAGCACCGGCCAGTCGCGCTGGCGCAGCTGGCGGTCGTGGAACCAGGCAACGGATGCCGCGTCGATAGCGCTTTGCATGAAGACTCCGATCCGGGAACGGACGATGACTTCATTTGGAGTGCACGCTACCTGCTGGAGTTCGCCTCGCAACAGGTCCGCTTGGCACAGCGCAAAGGCAGTGCGGCCAACGGGCCGCCGGGTCCCGTCACGCGGCGTCGATGGCTGCCAGGCACGCGGCGCGGTACGGTGCCGCCGATGGCCGGCAACAGGCATGAAAAAAGGGCGGTGCCTTGCGGCGACCGCCCTTCGAAACAGGAAAACAGGAATTACTTGAGCATCTGCGAACGGCTGGCCACGAAGGCGATCAGCGCCGCCAGGCCGCCGACGTAGGCGATGGCGATCTGCATGCCCAGGCCCTGGGCGATGGCGCCCAGTACCGGGGGACCCATCAGGCTGCCGCTATAGGCCATGGTCGCGACGCCGGCCAGTGCCGCCGGGCCTTGCGCGCCGGCGGCGCTGAACACGAACGGGAACACCAGCGCCAGGCCGAGACCGGCGACGGCGAAGCCGAACAGGGCGAAATAGGCGTTCGGCGACAGCACGGCGAACATCAGACCGGCCGCACCCAGCATCGCGCCGCTGGTGACCAGGGGACGGGCGCCGTAGCGTGCCTTCAGCTTGTCGCCGACCAGGCGGGCCAGCAGCATCATCACCGAGAAGGCCGACAGGGCCAGCGGCGCCAGGCCGTCCGACGCGCCGAAGTGCTCTTTCAGGAACACGCCGCTCCAGTCGGCGATGCTGCCTTCGGCCATCGAGCCGAGGAAACCGATCAGGCCCAGGAACAGCAGCGGACCGCGCGGCAGCGAGAACGACTTTTTCTCGACGGTGGCCGGCGCATCGTCCGCGTCGAGCATGGTGTAGGCGAAATACAGCAGCGCGGCCAGGGGACCCGCCAGCATCAGGAAGTGGGTGCCCGGCACGATGTGCAGGCTGGCCATCAGGCTGCCCAGCGTTGCGCCGGCCAGGCCGCCGGCGCAGCCGAGGCCATGCAGCTTCGACAGTTCCGACTTGCCGGTGCGGGTTTCGCGGCTGGTGGCGGCCGAGTTGATGGCGACGTCGAAGGTGCTGGCGGTGATGCCCAGGCTCAGCACGGCCATCATCAACAGGGGCACGGTCGGGGCGACGCCGATCGCGATCAGCACGCACAGCAGGGCCAGGCCCGAGAACAGCAGGGTCTTGCGCGCGCCGAGCGAGCCCATCATGCGCGAGGAGATCGGGTAGGACAGCACGGCGCCGAGGCCGCCGCACAGCAGCACCATCGACAGGGCCGAGTGCGAGACGTGGACGCGTTCGGCCATGGCCGGGATGCGGCCGGCCCACGAGCCCATGATCACGCCGAACAGCGTGAACAGGATGGGCAGCGCGTGCGGCTGGACGAGCGCAATGGCGGGATTGCGCGAAACAGTGCTGGTGGCGGGCACAGGGTTTTGCATGATGGCTGGCGTTTTTAAGTGTTTGTTGTTCGGCACCCGCCGCGTCATGCGGCCTGGTGACTGCTTGCTAACAGGGTCTGAAAGCACAACGCCAACCGCAGGAGTGGTTGGCGTTGGGCATCTGATGGGGAGCAATTCTACGCGTCTGGAGAAATTTTTGGTTTTCCACGCGGAAAAAAATTCCTACTGTTTGTAACCGGGTACGAAAGCGTTGCACGCCGCCGACAAAGCACGCAAAATCTCGCGCATTCTCACATTTTTCTCAGCAATAAGCCTGTTTTTGCGAGCGATTTCGCCGACAAAGAAGCGTGATACCGGTTATTCGACAAGCGCATAAAGGTTACATCGACAACTCCATTTGTCACAAAATTATTACCTTAAGTCACCTTTCATGATGCGTAAGACAAGCTTGAGCCCGGGTATGAACATGCTCGCCGGGGCGTATGGAAGAGCACGCTTCAACCTCTCTTCCACCCTCGCGGCACGGGGCACGCGACTTGTGTTGTAAACACCACATCAATTCCAATCGATTCCGCCGCGCACAATTGATAGCGCTATCAACCTTGTCACTCTGGCGATACGGTCGTCGATGGCCGTTTTGGGGCGCACGAGTGGCTGGCCGTACTGCTGTGCAGCATGAATCGTGCTTTACAAACTTTTTTTGCTGCTAAAGACTTGTCAAAAAAAATGATAGCGCTAACGGTAGCCCAACGGAGACAAGCCATGCCACCAGCAAGCGATTCGCCCACCCTGCCGGCCTCGACAGGCCGCTGGGTGATCATGGGTGTGAGCGGATGCGGCAAGAGCACCATCGGTGCCGCCCTCGCCCACGCCAAGGACGTTCCCTTCATCGAAGGCGACGCATTCCATCCGGACGCCAACGTCGCCAAGATGTCGTCCGGCATTCCCCTCGACGATGCCGACCGTGCCGGCTGGCTGCAGGCCCTGGCCGACCAGATCCGCGGCGCGCGCGAGCGCGGCGCCGGCATCGTGGTGTCGTGTTCGGCGCTCAAGCGCCGCTACCGCGACCTGCTGCGCCAGGCCGACCCCGACCTGCGCTTCGTCCACCTGCAGGGACCGCGCGCGCTGATCGAACAGCGCATGCAGTCCCGCCCCGGCCACTACATGCCGCCGTCGCTGCTGGACAGCCAGTTGCGCGACCTCGAACCGCTGCAGGCGGGCGAGGACGGCATGACCCTCGACATCACGCTGGCGCCAGAGCTGCTCGTGGCCCGCATCGGCGCCGACACGGAAAGGACGGATTGAACTAGTTCGCATCCATTGGCGCAGCCTCCCACCGTCCGAGGAGGCACGCCGGCCACATAAAAAAGCACGGAGACAGACATGCGTACACCACAAGCAAGAACCCTGATCAACCTCGCCGTCGCCAGCGCCTGCTGCATGCTGGGCGCGGCCCATGCGGAGCAGGCGGCGCAGCAGGCGGCCCAGCCGGCTGCCGCGCAAGCCGACACGGCACAGGCCACGCCGGCCCCGGCACCCGTCGATACTGCAGCGCAGGCCACCCCGCCGGCGCCCGACGACCAGCAAACTCCTGCGGTACAGACCATGCCGCCGGCCCCCGTCGCCGGCGCCGCTGCGAACACCAACGTCGTGCGCATCTCCGGCTCGCGCATCGCCGCGCGCGGTTTCTCGCAGCCGACACCGACGACGAGCCTGTCCAGCGCCGACCTGGAAAAGGCGGCGAAACCGAACCTGTTCAACACGCTGGTGGAACTGCCGGCCCTGCAGGGCAGCACGGGTCGCACCACCAGCACCAACAGCACCTCGAGCGGCATCCAGGGCCTGTCCTCGCTGTCGCTGCGCGGCCTGGGACCGATCCGTACCCTGACCCTGCTGGACGGCCAGCGCGTGGTCGGCGCCAACGTCACCGGCGTCACCGACGTCAGCCAGTTCCCGCAGCTGCTCGTCAAGCGCGTCGACGTCGTTACCGGCGGCGCCTCGGCATCCTACGGCTCCGACGCCGTCGGCGGCGTCGTCAACTTCATCACGGATAAAAAGTTCGAAGGCTTCAAGGCCAACGTCGAGGGCGGCCAGACCAAGTACAACGACGACAAGAGCGGCACCGTGCAGGCCGCGTGGGGCAAGGCGTTCATGAACGACCGCCTGCACGTGACCGTCAGCGGCGAATTCTCGAAGGAGAACGGCATCGACGCGCCGGGCTTCGGCGAAGTCGGCGCCGGTGGCCGCGACTGGTACCGCAATACCGTCTACGAGCGCCGTCCCCTGTCGCAGACGAACGACGGCCGCCCGGAATACCGCGTCATCGACCACGCCCAGCAATACCAGTATTCGAAATACGGCCTGATCACGAGCGGCCCGCTGCAGGGTACCGCGTTCGGCGCCGGCGGCGCGCCCTACCAGTTCCAGTACGGCTCGAACGGCGTGCCGCTCGGGAACGGCCAGGTCAGCAACTGCGTCAACCCGTTCTGCGTCGGCGGCGACCTGACGGGCAGCGTCGGTTCCGGCACCAACCTGGCCATGAACTTCAAGCGCCAGGTCGCCTACACGCGCCTGTCGTGGGACCTCGACCCGGACAACGAGATCTACTTCACCGCCAACTGGGCGCAGGTGGCCTCGCACTTCACCCCGAACCCGGGCGCGGCCAAGCAGGCCAACCTGACGATCCAGTGCGACAACCCGTTCCTGCCGGCGTCGATCGCGGCGGCCTGCGCTGCCAACAACATCACCAGCTTCCAGTACGGCACGGCGAACGCGATCTTCCCGTCGAACATCAACGTCCACCCGACGCGTACCCAGCGCCGCTTCGTGGTCGGCGCCGACGGCAAGTTCAATCTGTTCGGCCGCGAATGGAACTACGACGCCTACGTCGAACACGGCGAGAACACCACCAACATCAACGTCCACGACATCACGCTCAACACGCGCTACAACAATGCGATCGATGCCGTGCGCCTGGCCGACGGCACCATCGCCTGCCGCAACGCGACGGCGCGCGCCAACGGCTGCCTGCCGTTCAACATCATCGGCAACAACCCCGTCGACCCGGCCGCCTGGCGCTACATCGCGCCGGAAGCGGGCCCGATCCAGCGCACCGAGCAAAGCCAGGACGTGGCCAGCTTCAACGTCAACGGCGAGATCTTCGACGGCTGGGCCGGTCCGATCTCGATGGCGACGGGCGCCGAGTACCGCCGCGAGAAGTACACGGTCAAGGGCGACCCGTACGGCGCCGGCGTGTCGCCCGACTCGCTGTCGCTGCCGGGCTACCCGGCCGACCCGACGCTCAACAGCACCATCGGCAACAACTGGTACGCCGGCAACTATCACAACGGCGGCGGCTCGTATAACGTGCGCGAAGCCTACGTGGAATTCAACGTGCCGGTGCTGAAGTCGGAGCGCTGGGGCGAGGCCAACATCAACGTGGCCGACCGCCAGACCAAGTACAGCACGGCCGGCAGCAACGGCACCTGGAAGCTGGGCGCCACCTGGAAGACCCCGGTCGACGGGCTGCGCCTGCGCGCCGTGACCTCGAAGGACGTGCGCGCGCCGAACCTGTCCGAACTGTTCGCGGCGCCCGTCGTCGTCAACAACCAAGTGCAGTACCAGGGCAACGCGATCAGCGTCCAGCAGCGTACGGTGGGCAACACCAACCTGCGCCCCGAGACCGCGCGTAACAACTCCTTCGGCATCGTGCTGAGCCAGCCGAGCTGGGCGCCGGGCTTCTCGGTCTCGCTCGACTACTTCGACATCAAGGTCAAGGACGTGATCTCCACGCTGACGATCCAGCAGGAAGTCGACCTGTGCGCGGCCGGCAACCAGGAGATCTGCTCGGCGATGGTCTTGAACAGCCCGGGCAACAACTACGTCACGGTGCAGAACTTCAACCTGGCGTCGCTGCATGCGAAGGGCTTCGACATCGAAACGGCGTACCGCAAGAACCTCGACGCCTTCAAGCTGCCGGGCCGCTTCACGTTCCGCGCGCTGGCCACCCGCAACCTGCACTTCATCACGGATTCCGGCGTGGTCGGCACGATCCCGAGCGAAGGCGCGGGCGTCAACCTGGGCAATACGCCGAAGTGGAAGGTGCTCGCCTCGCAGACCTGGGACGGCCTGCTGAACGACAAGCTGAGCCTGACCCTGACGGAGCGCTGGTTCAGCGACGGCGTGTACAGCAACGAGTTCATCGAGTGCCAGACCAACTGCCCGACCTCGACGCTGATCCACCCGACCATCTACGACAACCAGATGAAGGGCGCGACCTACCTCGACTTCGGCGGCAGCTGGAACATCTCGAAGCAGCTCATGCTGTACTTCAAGGTCGACAACCTGACGGACCGCGATCCGGAACCGGCGCCGCAGGCCAATCCGAGCTTCGCGATCAACCCGGCCCTGTACGACGTGGTCGGCCGCACCTATCGCGTCGGCCTGCGCTACAACTACTGACCGGGGCGGGACCGTGTGGAACATCCTGTCGGTGCTGCTGGCCGTCGGCCTGCTCACCGTGCTGATCGCCTGGGGCAAGGTGCAGCCGCTGCTGGCATTCGTGCTGGCGGCGCTGGTCGCCGCCCTGCTGCTGGGCATGCCGGCGGCGAAGATCCCGGGCGCCATCGAGAAGGGCATCGGCGACTTGCTCGGGTCGCTGGTCGTCGTGATCTGCCTGGGCGCCGTGTTCGGCAAGCTGATCGCCGATAGCGGCGCCGCCCGCCAGATCGCCGCGTCCCTGATCGGGACGACAGGGTCGGCCCGGATTCCGGTGGCGATGACCGTCACCGGCTTCGTCGTGGGCCTGCCGCTGTACTACAACGTCGGCTTCGTGCTGATGGTGCCGCTGATCTTTTCGCTGGTCCAGCAGTCGGGCCGCCCGGCCGTGGCGCTGGGCATGCCGCTGCTGGCCGGGCTGTCGATCGCGCACGGCTTCCTGCCGCCGCATCCGTCCGCCACGGCGCTGGTCGTGGCCGTGCATGCGGACATGGGCAAGACGCTGCTGTACGGCCTGGCCGTCGCGATCCCGACGCTCATCATCGCCGGCCCCGTGTTCGCCATGAGCCTGAAGAACATCCGCGCCGAACCGGCGCCCATGTTCCGCAACGCCCAGCCGGTGGAGACGACGCCACCTGGCACCTTCAACTGCTTCGCCACCGCGCTGCTGCCGGTCGTGCTGCTGGCCGCGCTCACGCTGGTCACGCTGGTCCGGCCGGACCTGGCGGAGCCGCTCGCCTTCTTTTCCAACCCGTTGGTCGTGATGCTGGTCTCCTACTTCGTCGCGATCTGGACGCTGGGCCTGGCCCAGGGGCGCACGCTGGCGCAGGTGATGCAGGGGGCCCAGGAAGCGCTGCGCGAGATCGCGCCGATCCTGCTCATCATCGCCGGCGCCGGCGCCCTGAAGCAGGTGCTGATCGATTCCGGCGTCAGCGCCGAACTGGGCGCGCAGCTGGCCACGCTGCCGGTGCCGCCGCTGCTGCTCGGCTGGTCGGTGGCGACCCTGATCCGCATCTGCCTCGGCTCCGCCACGGTGGCCGGCGTGACGGCGGCCGGCGTCGTCGGCCCGCTCGTGCAGAGCTCCGGTTGCGACCCGAACCTGATGGTGCTGGCCGTGGGCGCCGGGAGCCTGATGTGCAGCCACGTCAACGATTCCGGCTTCTGGATGTTCAAGGAATATTTTGGCCTGTCGCTGAAGGACACCTTCCGCTCCTGGTCGCTGATGGAAACCCTGGTCGGCGTGTTCGGCCTGCTGTTCGTGCTGTTGCTGTCGCTGTTCGTTCGATAAAAAAGAGAGAGGGGACACACCATGAATTACCGACTTACCGCACTGGCGCTCGCCATGGCGCTGGCGCTGCCGGCGCATGCCGCTTCCGTTTCCAGTTACCAGACCATGCCGGACGACCCGCATGCCGTCGTCGTCAAGGGCGCTCGCGGCGACGGCAAGGCCGACGACACGGCCGCGATCCAGCAGGCCCTCGACGCCGCGGCCGACAAGGGCCAGGGCGGCATCGTGTTCCTGCCCTCGGGCCGCTACCGCATCACGAAGAGCCTCCTGATCCCGCTGGCCGTGCGCCTGTACGGAGTGGGACCGACCCGTCCCGTGTTCGTGCTGGCGCCGAACACGCCGGGATTCCAGCAGGGCGTGGCGAACATGGTGATCTTCACGGGCGGCGACCAGTACACGGTCGGCAAGGTGCCGATGCCGGTGCCCAGCGCCGTCCCGTTCGACCCGCAGAACAAGCCGGTGCGCGACGCCAATTCTTCCACCTTCTATTCGGCGCTGTCGAACGTCGACTTCGAGATCGGCGACGGCAACCCGGCCGCCGCCGCCGTGCGCATGCACACGGCCCAGCACTCGAACCTGTCGCACATCGACTTCCACATCGGTTCCGGCCTGGCCGGCGTCTACCAGGTCGGCAACATCGCCTACGACCTGAAATTCCACGGCGGCCGCTACGGCATCCTGAGCGAAAAGACCTCGCCGGCCTGGCAATTCACGCTCGTCGATGCCAGCTTCGAGGGCCAGCGCGACGCCGCCATCCGCGAGCACGAAGCGGGCCTGACGCTGGTGAACACGGACATCCGCAACACCCCCGTCGGCATCGACATCGACCGCGGCTACGGCGACTGGTTGTGGGGCAAGGGCGTGCGCTTCGAGAACGTGTCGAAGGCCGCCGTCGTCATCAGCAACGAGGACAACGTCTACACCCAGGTCGGCTTCGAGCGCGCCAGCGCGCGCAACGTGCCGACCTTCGCGCGTTTCCGCGACAGCGGCAAGACGCTGGCCGGGGCCGGCCGCAACTACGAAGTCACGGAATTCAACTACGGCATGAAGCTCGACCAGCTCGGTACGCCGGGACGCTTCGACACCAACTACAAGACGGCGGCGCTGAAGGATGCGAAGGCGCCCGCCCCTGCCCTGCGCGCATTGCCGCCGACGAAGGACTGGGCCAATGTGCGCAGCTTCGGCGCGAAAGGCGACGGCAAGACGGACGACACGGCCGCGATCCAGAAGGCCATCGACAGCAAGCGCACCGTCTACCTGCCGCTCGGCTTCTACCTCGTCAACGACACGATCCGCATGAAGCCGGACACCGTGATCGTCGCCCTGCATCCGGGCCTGACCCAGCTCGTGCTGCCGAACGGCTCGCCCGCCTTCCAGGGCGTCGACGGACCCAAGGCGCTGCTCGAGAGCGCGCGCGGCGGCGACGCCATCGTCTCCGGCATCGGCCTGGCCACCGGGGAAGTCAACAACCGCGCCGTGGCCCTGCTGTGGCGCGCCGGAGAACGTTCGCTGGTGGACGACGTGCGCATCCAGGGCGGCCACGGCACCCGCCTGTACGACGGCTCGCGCGCCGACCCGTACCAGAAGAACGGCAACTGGGACACGACCGCGTGGTGGGACCGCCAGTACCCGAGCATCTGGGTGACGGACAACGGCGGCGGCACCTTCTCCGGCATCTGGTCGCCGAGCGGCTACGCGCAGGCCGGCTTCTACGTGTCGAACACGAAGACGCCGGGCTATGTGTACGAGCTGTCGGCCGAGCACCACATCCGCAACGAGATCGTGCTGGACGACGTGCAGAACTGGGAATTCCTGGCGCCGCAGACGGAAGAGGAAGTCCGCGACGGCATGGATTCCGTGTCCTTCGACATCCGCAATTCGAAGAACATCCTGATCGCCAACTACCACGGCTACCGCGTCACGCGCTCGATCAAGCCGGCGCCGACGGCCGTGCGCATCGAGAACTCGAGCGACATCCGCTTCCGCAACGTGCACGTGAACGGCGAAAGCGGCTTCGCCACCTGCGACGACAACGGCTGCGCCACCTATCTGCGCGCCTCGAAGTACCCGTACGAGAACGCGATCACGGACGCCACCCACAAGATCCAGGTGCGCGAGCGCGAGTTCGCGGTGCTCGACTACACGGGCAAGCAGGCCAGCGCACCCGCCGCCCAGGGCAAGGTCGACAAGCTGGAAGGCGATTTCTATTCGATCGCCGGCGCCGCCGTCGACGCCCAGGGCCGCCTGTACTTCGTCGACCGCCATTTCAAGCGCATCTACCGCTGGGACCAGGCGGGCGGCCTGGCGATCGTGCGCGACGCCCCGCTCGACCCGATCAACCTCGCCATCGACAAGAGCGGCAACGTGATGGTGCTGTCGCACTACGGCAAGGAAGCGGGCGTCTACACCTTCAAGCCGGACGCGCCGCGCAGCCAGCTCGCGATGATCAAGCCCACGCCCGTCGCGCAACGCGCCGACACGCAGGTGGCGATTCCCGTGAACTTCTGGCAGAACGGTGAATTCCAGGACCAGCTCGATCCGAAGACCTATGAATTCACGACGCTGGCCGAGATGTTCGCGCGCGACGTCGCCAAGCCCAAGGCGCAGGAATACGTGTCGCCGGACGGCAGCCTGGCGTTGCCGGCGTACCGCGTGCTGCGCCAGGGTCCGACGGACCACATGGGCTACCGCTGGTCGGACACGCTCGACACCCACGGCTTCACCTATGGCCGCGTGGGCGAGCGCGTCGTGTTCACGAACGGCTCGGAGAACCGCACCTTCAGCGGCCTGCTGGGCGCGGGCGGCGCCATCACGGACCTGAGGATGGTCGCCGACCGCGGCGGCGAGAGCGCGGCCGTGGGACCGGACGGCAAGGTCTACGTCGCCAACGGCCAGGTGTTCGTCTACGGCCAGGATCCGAAGCAGCCGGTCGGCCGCATCGACGTGCCGGAGCGTCCGCTGCAGCTGATCTTCGGCGGCGCGGACAAGCGCACGCTGTTCATCCTCACGCACCACAGCCTGTACTCGACGCGGATCTGACCATGAAACGTGCCCTCCTCCCCCTGCTGCTGGCGCTGGCCTGCGGCGCTTCCATCGCCCAGCAGCAGGCGGCGCCACCAGCGTTCCAGTTGTGGCCGGACGGCGCGCCCGGCGCCGAGAAGCGCCACGGCGAAGCGGAAAAAGTCGCCGACGGCGTCTACTTCAGCAACATCCACGACCCGTCCCTCACCGTGTCGCGCGCCGACCCGCGCCATGCCAACGGCGCCGCCGTCGTCATCGTGCCGGGTGGCGGCCACCGCATGCTCGTGTTCCAGAACGAAGGCATGGTGGCGGCCAAGACCCTGAACCGGATCGGCGTCTCGGCCTTCGTGCTGAAGTACCGGCTGGCGCGCGATGGCGGGTCCGGCTACGACATCGAGCGCGACGCGGCGGCCGACCTGCGCCGCGCCGTGCGCTGGGTCCGCGCCCATGCGGCCGAGTATGGCGTCGACCCGCAGCGCGTGGGCGTGATGGGTTTCTCGGCCGGCGGCGAGCTGGTGTCGCTGGTGGCGGACAATCCGGAGAGCGCGCCCGCCCCCGCGCGCGATGCCATCGACAAGCTCAGTGCGCGGCCGGACTTCCAGGTGCTCGTGTATCCTGGCCCGCTGGGATCGCCGGCCAAGGCCGCGGACAAGGCGCCGCCGGCCTTCATCGTGGCCGGTTCGAAGGACAGCTGCTGCATGCCGCCGGCCCTCAAGCTGTACCAGCAGCTGGTCGCATCGGGCGTGTCGGCGGAACTGCACCTGTACGCCGACACCGACCATGCCTTCAATATGGGGCAGCGCGGCGAGCGCGTCTCGCTGCAGCACTGGCCCGACCGCCTGGCCGACTGGCTGGCGGATGGCGGCTGGCTGATCGCGCGCGGCGCCAGCGTGCCCGCGCCTTGACCCTTTCGCCCATAGGAGATGAGTACCGCATGAAACGCGCAATGACGCCGGCCGCCGCGCTGGCCACCACCCTCGCGCTGGCACCCCTCGCTGCCCCGGCCGCGACGCTCACGCTGGCGCCGGGTGCCGGGACCGACATCCAGTACAAGGTGCTGGTGCTGGCCATTCCGAACAAATACCACTACGAGTACATTCCCGTGGCGCGCGACAGCCTGGAGCACCTGGCCAAGCTGCACGCGTTCCAGCTCACCTACACCAACAAGCCCGAGATGTTCGAGGGCGACCTGAAGCAGTATGCGGCGGTGGTGTTCCTGAATACGCCGGGCGAAGAGCTGAACCCGGCCCAGCGCGCGAAGTTCGAGCAGTACATGCGCGAAGGCGGCAATGCCGTCGTCGTGCACCGCGCCGCGATCACGCCGCCGAACAACTGGGTCTGGTACGAAAAACTGGTGGGCCGCTCGTTCACCAACCACCCGATGCTGCAGACGGCCGCCGTCGACGTCGTCGACCCTGGTTTCCCCGCCGCCTACGGCATCCCGCAGCGCTGGATGTGGAGCGACGAGTGGTACGTCACCACCAACCCCTACAAGATCGCGATCCACCCGGTGCTGAACGTGGACGAGCGCACCTACGATCCCGAGAAGATCTGGCCAGGACAGGTATCCAAGGGCATGGGCAAGGACCACCCGGTGGCCTGGTACCACGAAGTCGAGAAAGGCCGCGTGTTCGTCACCACGCTGGGCCACAACGGCGAGATGTACCGCGATCCGCAGTACCTGAACCACCTGATGGGCGGGATCTGGTGGGCTGCGACGGGCAAGGGCCAGGCCGCCAGCCGGTAGGAACTGGCCGCACCACTACGTCGCCCCTGCGAAGGCAGGGGCCTAATTTCGCGTGCGCAGCCGGCGTGCAAACATTGGGCCCCTGCCTTCGCAGGGGCGACGGTCTTTCCATCGACAAGAGACTCAGTCCCTAATCGGCCCGCCGCGCCGCCGTCTCGCGCAACAGGCTGTCGACGCTGTCGAAGTCGGCCGGCTTGGTGAGGTGGGCGTCGAAGCCGGCCTCGCGCGAGCGCTGGCGGTCCTGCTCGGCGCCCCATCCCGTCAGGGCCACCAGCGTGACCGTCTCCATGCCCTCGGCCCGGCGCAGCTCCGGCGCCACGTCGAAGCCGCTGCGGTCCGGCAGGCCGATGTCGAGGAACACGGCGTGCGGGCGGAAGCGCGGCGCCTCGGCCAGCGCGGCGGCGCCGTCGTGCACCACGCGCACGGCATGGCCGCTCATCTCCAGCAGCGCGCCCAGCGTCTGGGCCGCGTCCACGTTGTCGTCCACCACCAGCACGCGCAGCGCCGCGGCGTCGCGGGCAGCCTCGGCGGCGACGGCTTCCGGCGTCTCCACGGGCGCGGACAGGTCCAGCGGCAGGAACACCGTGAAGCGGCTGCCCTGCCCGGGGCCGCCGCTCTCGGCGCCCACGCGGCCGCCATGCAGCTCCACGAGGCGCCGGACCAGGTTCAGGCCGACGCCCAGCCCGCCCTGGGCCATGCTGTGCGTGTTGTTCGCCTGCGCATACATGTCGAACACGTGGGGCAGCATGTCGGGGCCGATGCCGATGCCGTTGTCGCGCACCGACAGCGCGACCTCGTTCCCGTCCACCCGCGCGGCGACGTCGATGCGGCCGCCCTTGGGCGTGTACTTGGCCGCGTTGTTGACCAGGTTGCTCAGGATCTGGGCGACGCGGTGGCGGTCGACGTGCAGCACGACGGCTTGCTGGGGCAGGTCCAGCGCCAGCCGGTGGCCGCCTCCCTCGACCAGGGGCATGCTGATCTCGAGCGCGTCGGCGACCACCTGCTGCAGTTCCACCGGCGCGCGCCGCAGCTCGACCTTGCCCTCGGACAGGCGCGCCATGTCGAGCAGGTCGTCGACCAGGCGCACCATGTGGTCCACCTGGCGCCGCATCATCGCGTGCACCTCTCCCGACCCGGGGACGGCGCCGTTGCCGGCCCGGATGCGCAGCAGTTCCAGGCCGGTGCGGATCGGCGCCAGCGGATTGCGCAGCTCGTGCGCCAGCGTGAACAGGAAATCGCTCTGCATGCGGTTCTTCTCGGTCAGCTCGCCGGCCAGGCGGCGCAATTCCTGCTCGGCGTGCTTGTGCGTGCTGATGTCGAAGGTGACGCCGTCGAAGCGCACCGGCAGGCTGCCCGCGCTCATGTCGCACCAGCCGATCGCGCGCAGCCAGCGCCGGCCGTCGCCGCTCCGGAATTCCAGGTCGAGCGCCGTGCCGCGCAGGGTGGCGGCCTCGATGCAGGACGCCAGGCGCTCGCGGTCGGCCTCGTCGACGGCGCCCAGCAGGTCTCCCGGCGCCACATCGCGCCGCCCTTCCAGGCCCAGGTGGGCCTGCATCTGCGGGTTCAGGCGGTACTTGTCGAACGGCGCATCGGCATACCAGACGCCGATGTCGCCGGCGCGCGCCACCTGCTCCAGGCGCTGCTGCAGCGTGGTGCGCGTGTGGATGTCGACCACGGTGCCCACGTAGCCGGCCGGCGCGCCGTCGTCATCGAAGCGCGGCATGCCCGCATCGATGAACCAGCGATACTTGCCGTCGTGGCGGCGCAGGCGGTAGTCGAGCGAGAACGGGGCGTGCCGCGCGTTCGCGTCGAGGAAGGTGTCGCGTGCGCGGTCCATGTCGTCGGGATGGACGTTGTCCAGCCAGCCCAGGCCCAGGTCCTGCTCCGGCGTGCGGCCCGTGTAGTCGTACCAGCGCTTGCTCAGGTAGGTGCACCGGCCGTCGACGTCCGTGGTCCACAGTATGACGGGCGCGACGTCGATGATCGAGTGGAAATACGATTCGCGCAGCGTCAGCTCATCGCGCTGCAGGCGGCGCTCGGCCGCCAGTTCCAGCTGGCGCTGCACGCGCGCCAGCAGCTCGCTGGCGGCGAACGGCTTGACCAGGTAGTCGTCGGCGCCCGCCTGCAGGCCCTCGACCTTGGCTTCCTCTCCGGCGCGCGCCGACAGCAGCATCACGGGCAGGTGGCGCAGCGATTCGCTGGCGCGGATCCGGGCGATCAGGCCGAAACCGTCCAGCCTGGGCATCATCACGTCGCTCAGCAACAGGTCCGGCAAGTGCTCTGGATCGGCCTGCAGCAGCGCGAACGCGGCCTCGCCGTCGGCGCACACGGACACCTGCGCATGCGGATCGAGCAGCGACTTCAGGTAGGCGCGCATGTCGTTGTTGTCGTCCGCGATCAGGATGCGCGGCAGCGTGCCGGAGGTCGCCCCGGCGCGCGCCGGCGCGGTGTCATCGTCTCGCCGCTGCGCCGGCGCCGTTTCGTCCGGCAGCCAGCGCAATGCTTCCTCGACGAAGGCGGCGCCCATGCGGCCTCCTTCCTGGTCCGATGCCTGGTTGCGCGTGTCCTGCGCATGCACGATGCGCTCTTCCGGCAGGTGGCCGTGGCCGAACGGGATGTCGACGACGAACCGCGTGCCCTCGCCCAGCACGCTGTCGACGGCGATCGCGCCGCCGTGCAGGCGCACCAGCTCCTGGATCAGCGCCAGGCCGATGCCGGTACCCTCGAAGGTGCGGCCGGGCGTGCCTTCGATGCGGTGGAAACGCTCGAACACGCGCGGCAGCTCCGCCTCCGGGATGCCGCTGCCGGTATCGCGCACCGACAGCCGCGCCATGTCCCCGTGGCGCGCCAGGCTGACCGAGACGCCGCCGTGCAGCGTGAACTTGAAGGCGTTCGACAGCAGGTTGAAGACGATCTTTTCCCACATGTCGCGGTCGACGTAGACCGGCTCGCCCAGGTCCTGCAGGTCGAGGCGGTAATCCAGGCCGCCCTTGTCCATCGCCGACTCGAACACGCTGGCCAGGTCGCCCGTCAGGCGCGCCAGGTCGAGCGGCTCGTAGTTGGCCTGCACGCGGCCCGCCTCGATGCGCGAAAAGTCCAGCAGCGAGTTCACCAGCTTCAACAGGCGCAGCGCGTTGCGGTGGGTGACGTCGATGCGGCGCCGCTGGATGGGCGGCAGTGCTTCCTCGCGGTCGGCCAGGGCATCGTCGAGCGGTCCCAGGATCAGCGTCAGCGGCGTGCGGAATTCGTGCGAGACGTTGGAGAAGAAGGCGGTCTTGGCGCGGTCGATCTGGGCCAGCTCCTCGGCGCGGCGCTGCTCCTTTTCGTAGGCGACCACGTTGCCGACCGCCGTGTTGATGGCCGCGCCCAGCAGCTCGTAGAAATTCAGGTACTCGGCATCGAGGGCGCGCGCGGCGCTCACGCCCGCCACCACGAAACCGTACAGCTCCGGCTGGCCCGGCGCCGTGATCGGCAGGACGATCGCCTTGTCCGGCGGCGCATCGTAGGGCCCGCACTTGACGTCGCCGAGGCGCGCTGCCAGGCCGTCGGCTTGCTGGGCGCTGCGTTCGCGTTTCGTGCGCGCGAACGGCCACAGCGCGTCGTCCAGTTCCGCCACGGGCGGGGCCATGTGCGCGTGCGCGTCCATGCCCGCGCCGGCGCGCAGCAGCAGCTTGCCGCTGTCCGGATCGATCTGGTACAGCAGCACGAACGGCAGGTCGAGCGCCATGTTCTGGTACTGCGCTTCGATGTCGCGCCCGATGTCGCCGATCGCGCGCGCATCGGAGATCGCGGCGCTCAGGTCGCGCAGGCACTGGTTGCGGCGCGCGCTCAGCACCGCCGCCGTCGCCTCCGAGATCGGATGGAAGATGCCGCCCACCTCGCCCGACTCGGCGCGGATCGGCGAGAACGAGAAGGTCATGAACGCTTCCTCGAGGTAGCCGTAGCGGTCGAGGAACATGCGCTGGTCGCGGATGTACGTGCCTTCGCCCTGGTGGGCGCGCTCGAACTTGTCGCCCACCACCGGCAGCGCGCTGGCCCACACCTCCTTGAACGGCGCCCCCATCGATGCCGGGTGCAGGTCGCCGCAGATCGGGCGGTAGGCGTCGTTGTAGATCTGGATGTCGTCCGGCCCCCATGCGATGAGGATCGGGAAGGTCGACGACAGGCACAGGCTGACCGAGGTGCGCAGGCTTTGCGGCCAGGTGGCGGGCGGCCCGAGCGGCGTCGTGGACCAGTCCATCGCGCGGATCAGGGCGCCCATCTCGCCGCCGCCGGCGAGCCAGCTCAGGTCGTCGTTCGGAGCGGAGGGCGAGTATGGAGGGGACATGGGTGCAATGGGTGACGGGACGTGGAGGCGCTCATTGATGACGAACGCCACGATATTGTACGGCAGTTACGTGCCCGCAACCCATCCATTGGCGAACACGCCACACCCATTGGCGTACTTACCACATGGTGTCAGTCCTCGCCGGCTTGGTGGAACACCAGGTCCTCGACGCGCTTGCCATGGCACAGGTGGTCGTCGATGATGCGGTCCATGTTCTCCGGCGTGACGTTGTAGTACCAGGTGCCGTCCGGCTGCACGCACACGATCGGACCGCCCTTGCACGCGGCGAAGCAGCTCACGCGGCTGCGCTTGACGCGCAGGTCGCCCGCGTTCAGGCCCGCCGCCTTGAACTTGTCGCCCAGGCTGTCGAACAGGGCCTGCGATGCGCCGTCGGCGCTGCAGCGCGGTCCCGTGCACACCAGCAGGTGGCGACGGTAGCTGCCGATCTTCGGCTTGACGACTTCCTTCGTCCTGTCCATGTCGTTGTCGCTCATCCTTCATTCTCCTCGGTGGCGGCGGCCGCCTCCTCTTCCCACGGCTCGTCCAGCGTGGCCTGGATGTAGTCGGCCGGCAGGCGGTAGCGCGCCGCCAGCACGGCGATGTCGTCGCCGGCATCGTATTCCGCGCGCAGCGCATCGAGCCAGCCCAGCAGGCCCGTCGACAGCGAACGGCCGGCGCGTTCGCCGTCGCGCGTCGTGCCGCCCTCCATGTCGTACTTGTTGGCGTAGCCGCGCGGCGTGACCATCAGGCCATGCTTGACGAAGGTATTGCTGTTGCCGATCAGGACGGTGCTGAGCATGCCGATGTCGGCGTCGGCCATCGAATCCAATGTCGTAAACACGATGTTCTCGCGGCGGCGGTAGGCGCTCTTGACGATGGCGACGGGCGTATCGGGACGGCGGTGGCGCAGGAACAGGCGCTGGGCCTCGACGATCTGGCGCGTACGGCGCCCGCTCTTGGGGTTGTACAGGGCGACGACGAAGTCGGCCATCGCCACGGCATCCAGCCGGCGCGCGATGGTCGGCCAGGGCGTGAGCAGGTCGGACAGCGAGATCGCACAAAAGTCGTGCGTGAGCGGCGCGCCGACCAGCGCGGCGCAGCTGTTCAGCGCCGAGGCGCCGGGAACGATTTCGACCTGGACCGGGTCGTCCGGCGTCCAGCCGGACTGGAACAGCACCTCGTAGGTCGGGCCGGCCATGCCGTAGACGCCGGCGTCGCCCGAGGAGATCAGGGCCACCTTCTTGCCGGCCCTGGCCGCCTCCAGCGCGCTCACGGCGCGGTCCAGTTCTTCCGTCATCGACTTGCGGATGATCTCCTTGCCCTCGATGAGGTCGGCCACCAGCTTGATGTAGGTGACGTAGCCGATCACGACGTCCGCTTCGGCGATGGCGGCGCGGGCGCGCTGCGTCATGTGGTCCACGCTGCCGGGGCCGATCCCCACCAGCATGATCTTGCCGGCCGTGGGGGCCGGCGTAGCGAATTCTTCGTTCATAGGGTTTTCCTTGCGATCGAGACGGTGGCATTGCGGCCATCGGCGCCCCGGTGTTTGTGTTTTTCGACGACCAGCGCGCTCATGGGCGCATCCGGCCCGGCGGCCAGCAGCGCCGCCGCTTCGCTGACGGACGGCGTGCCCGTGTAGCGCCGCACCGTCTCGGACGGATTCGGCACCGGCACGGCCGCCAGTTCGTGCGCTTCGTAAAAATGCAGGGGCCAGCCCTGCTCCCGCGCCAGCGCCAGGAACGCGGCTTCGTCGCGCTTCAGGGCGATGCTGGCGGCGGCCGCGACCTGGTCCGGGCGTGCGCCCGCGGCGGCCAGCGCGGCCAGCACGGCGTCGCGCACCGTGTCCAGCAGGACGCCGCGGTCGCAGCCCAGGCCGACGGTGAACATGGTCATGCGGCGGCGTCCTGCGGCGGGCGGTACACGACCAGGCGCTCCTTCAGCGCATCCCAGCGCTCCTGCGGCACGTCGGCATGCGTGACCCACAACACGGCGGCGTAACGGTCCAGCGGCACCTCGTCGAAGCGCGCGAAGCGATGGATGGTGTCGGGCAGCGGCGTCGGGCGGGTCCACCAGTCGGGGCTTCCCGCTTCCTGCACGAAGGCGATGGGTTCGCCGTTGACCACGTGGGCAGACACGCGCGTGATGTTGATCTTGGGCGCTTCCACGCGCCAGCCCAGGTGGCGTCCCAGGATGTCGACGGGGATCGTGCGGCCCACGTCGGACGCGGTGGTCAGCACGGGCGCGGCGCCCAGCAGGTCGGCCACGCGCTCGCTCCACTCGTTGGCGCCGCCCACGTGGCCCGACAGCACTGGGATCACGTACTGGCCGGCATCGTCCACGACGATCACGCCCGGGTCCTCGTCCTTGCTGCGCAGGTGCGGCGCGATCAGGCGCACGACGGCGCCCAGCGAGACGAAGAACACGATCTGGTCGTAGCGTTCGAACAGGGGGCCGATTTCGTCGCGCAGCGCGCCGTCATAGGCGCGCACGGGGTTGGCCAGGCCGGCGAAGGCGGCCGCGAACTTGGCCGAGGTGCAGATATCGGCGTCCGGCAGGTCGGCGGCCAGGCGCGCGGCCTGGGCGGCACCATGCTTGGTGATCGCCACCAGGCAGAGGCGCGGCGTGGCGGGGTTGCTTGTTCCATCCATCTTATTCAGTCTCCATCGATAGGGGTTGCGGGCCGCTCTTCCTGAGGCAGCCCTTGATGCGTTCGCCGCGGATGCGGTGGGGATGCTTGACGATCAGCAGGGACAGGTAGCTGACCTTGGTGCCGCGCAGCGCCAGGATCTCGCCGGCCGAAAAGCGCCGCTCGTCCGGCGCGCCCACGCGTTCGATGAAGTGGGCGCCGGCCAGCAGGTCGCGCCGCTCCATCCAGTCGATCAGTTCGTCCAGGATCGGCTTCACCTTCATCAGCACCAGCATGTCGAAATCGGGCAGCAGGCGGTCGACGGCGCTCACGCCATACGCGGCCGGCACGATGGCCACCGTGTCGTCCTGCTCGGAGAACGGCACCTCGACGGCGGCGCAGGCGGCCGTGAAGGCGTTCACGCCGGCGACGATTTTTACCGCCACCGTGTCGTCGAGCGCGCGCACGGTACGCGCCAGGTGGCCGAAGGTGGCATAGGTGCTGGCGTCGCCCTCGACGAGGAACAGCACGTCGCGTCCCGCGCGCAGCCAGGGCAGCACCGTCTCGGCCGCCTTGAGCCAGGCGCGCGCCAGCTTCTCGCCGTCGTGCGTCATGGGGAACAGCAGCAGCGCGTGCTCCTCCGGCGGCGCCAGCCCGGCGCGCTGCACGATGTCGAACGCATAGCTGGGCGTCTTGCCGCTGCGCGCCGGGTAGACCCAGACGGTGTCGCGGCGCTGCAGGGCATCCCAGGCCGCGCGCGTGATCAGGCCGGGGTCGCCGGGGCCCAGCGAGATGCCCCACAGGGTGCCGCTCATGCCGACGCCTCCGTACGGCGGGCGCAGACGATCCAGACGGGGTTCTCGGCCGCCATGCGGTGCATGTGCAGGATCGGCTTGCTGCGCGCCGCCTGCAGCTGAAGCACGTCCCACGAAATACCCTCTCCTTCCAGCGACTGCAGCGTCGCCGTAGCCGTGGCCAGGTTTTCCAATGTGACGAAGTTCATCACGAGGGAGCCCCCCTGGCGCATGCGACGCAGGATGCCGGCGATCAGGCCAGCCAGTTCCCCGCCCGAGCCGCCGATGAAGACGGCGTCCGGGTCGGGCCAGGTGTCGAGTCCTTCCGGCGCCTTGCCGTGGAACAGGCTGTAGTTGGAGACCCCGAAGGCCGCGTGGTTCTGCCCCGCGATCGCGTGATCCGCCTCGTTCTTCTCGATGGCATACACGTGGCCCTGGGAGCACAGGCGCGCCGCTTCCAGGCCGACGGAGCCGGAACCGGCGCCGATGTCCCAGACGACGCTGTCCGCCCGCAGCTGCAGGCGCGCCAGGCTGACGGCGCGCACTTCCTGCTTCGTGATCAAGCCCTTCTCGGGCTGGCGCTGCGCGAATTCCGCATCCGCCAGGCCGAAGCGCACGGGGCGCGGCGCGGCGGCCGTGCGCCACAGCAGCACGACGTTCAACGACGCGAAGCGCATGCCGGCCGCGTCGTGCGGGCTCAGTTCCGCCAGCACGCGTTCTTCCGGCTGCAGCAGGTTTTCCGCCACGGCCATGTGGAAATCGTCACCGAGGCCTTCCGCCACCAACAGGCGCGCGATGCGGTCCGGGCTGTTGTCCGGGCTGGTGAGCACCAGCAGGCGCGCGTTGGCGCGCACCGCCTGCGCCAGCGCATACAGGCCGTGCGACGGCAGGCTGCCGCGCGCCCACTCGCCGGCGTCGCGCGCGTGCACCGAGACGATCCGTGCATCCTGCCACGCGAGGCCGATGCGGGCGCAGGCCAGCTGCAGCGTCGACAGGTTGGGCAGGATGTCGAGCGCCTGCACGCACAGGTGCTGGGCCAGGTACGGCGCGATGCCGTGGCACAGCGGGTCGCCGGTTGCCAGCACCACGCAGGACAGGTGGTCGGCGCGCGCGGCGCGCACCCAGTCCGGCACGGCCTTCAGCTGGCCCGTGAGGTCGTGGCGAACGGCGTCGGCCTTGAATTCGTGCTCGAACAGCGCCAGCGTGCGCGCGCCGCCGATCACCACGTCGGCGCTGCGCAGGTGGGCCAGCGCGGTGGCGCTCAAGCTGGCGACGCCGTCGTCGAGGACGCCGATCACGCGGCAGGGATTGGGGTCTTTGATGCTGGTATCCATGGTCAGTCCGGTGTGGGTTCTGTGTCGACGATGTGGTCGATGCCGATGCGGCGCGCGCCGGCCGGCCGCTCGCCGGGCAGCGCGGGCGCCGACCACACGTCGGCCACTTGGTTGCCGCTGAAGTCGGTCACCAGTACGCGCAGCTGGAAGGCGCGGCCGTAGCGATCGGGCGCCGTCAGCGTGTCGATGGCGGCCTGCGCCAACTCTCGATGGAAGCTCTCCCCCAGGCCGCGCTCGACCATCAGCTCCGCGCCGAAGCGCGCCGTCTCGGCGGCGGCCATGGCTGCGCAATCCTCGGCGGAAGCGCCGATGCGGCGGCCGATCTCCGCCACCAGGTCCGTATCGACCTCGCTGCGGTTCGCGTGCGTGATCGTCTCGCCCTGGGCGATCTTGGTCAGCTTGCCCACCATGACGGCCAGCACGACGAGGCCGATGCCCTGCGCCACCGCCTCGTCCAGCGCATAACGCAGGAAGTCGCCCATCTGCACGAAGCAGGCGGACGGCAGCTCCGGACGCTCGGCGCGCAGCGTGGCGATGGCGAAGGTCTCGGTCCTGCCGCCCGTCGTCAGCGCGACGACGTCGTGGCCGGTGGTCGCCGCCACCTGCACGCCCTGCACGACGCTGGCGCGCCAGGCCGCCGTGGAATACGGCTTGACGATGCCCGTGGTGCCGAGGATGCTGATGCCGCCCAGGATGCCCAGGCGCGCATTGGTCGTCTTCTTCGCCATCACCTGGCCGTCCGGCACGCTGATGGTCACTTCGATGCCGTGCCGGGCCAGCAGGTCGGGCGCGGCTTCGCGCAGGTTGTCGGCGATATTGCGGCGCGGGACCGGATTGATGGCCGGCCCGCCCACCTCCAGGCCCAGGCCCGGCATCGTCACCGTGCCGACGCCGTCGCCGGCGACATAGGCCACGGTGCCGGCCTGGCCCGGCAGCAGGCGCAAATCGACCGTCAGGTGGGCGCCATCGGTGCAGTCCGGATCGTCGCCGGCGAATTTCACGACCATCGCATGGGCGCGGCCGTCGTCGCTGCGGCCGTCGTGCACGGCGAAGCGCACCCGGCTGCCGTTGGGCAGCAGGCTTTCGATCTCGTCCGGCACCTGCCCGCCGGCCAGCCCCAGCACCGCCGCGCGCGCGGCCGCGGCGGCGCAGGCGCCGGTGGTGAAACCGGTGCGGGTGCCCCGTTCGGCAGCCGCCTTCTCCTTCATGGCTGCGCCGCCTTCTGGCGCGCTTCCGCCAGCGCCAGCAGCGCATGCAGCGCCGCCACCACCAGCGTCGAGCCGCCCTTGCGGCCGCGGATCACGATCCACGGCACCTCGTCCACCTCGGCCATCAAGTCCTTCGACTCGGCCGCCGACACGAAGCCGACCGGCATGCCGACCACCAGCGCGGGCCGCACGCCCTCCTCGCGCACCAGGCGCACCAGCTCGATCAGCGCCGTGGGCGCATTGCCGATGCCGACGATGGCGCCGTCCAGCAGTCCCAGGCGGTGCGCCTTGCGCATGGCCTGCACGGCGCGCGTGGTGTCCTCCGCCTTGGCCGTCTCGATCACGTCGGCATCGCTGATGAACTGGTAGGTCTTCATGCCGAAGTGCGCCAGGCGCGGCTGCGACAGGCCCGAGCAGATCATCTCGACGTCGGCCACGACCGGCGTGCCGCCGCCGGCCAGCATGGCGCGCACGCCCGCCTCGACGGCATCGGGGTGGAAGGCCGTCAGGCCGTTGAAGTCGAAGTCCGCGTTCGCGTGGATCATGCGCCGCACGATCGGCCACTGGAGCGCGTCGTAGGCATGCTCGCCTACTTCGGCATCGATGATCGCGAAGCTGTCGTGCTCGATCGCCTGGCCGGCGCGGGTGAGCTGCTCGGTGACGGTGTTCACGGTGCTCATACGGGCTGGCCCTCGGCTTTCGCGTGGTCGTGGTCGTGGTCGTGGCCGTGCGCGTGCTCATGCCCATGCGGATGGTGATGCTCGTGGCCGTGCTCGTGATGGTGGTGCTCGTGGCCGTGGCCGTGCTCCGGACCGTGCGCATGGCCGTGGCCGTGCGTGTGCGCATGCGAGTGGCCGTGGCCCAGGTCGTGCGCGATTTCGCGGTAGCTGCAGCCATCGCATGGCAGGCGGCTGTCCGGCACGCCTTCGCGCAGGTCTTCCACGCGCTGGTCCATCAGCGCGAAGATCTCCTTCTCGAAGCCGAAGTGCTCGCTGCAGGCGAAGCGCACCTGCGGATACTGGCCGCGCAGGTGCTCGACCTGGCGGTGGATGCGCTGCATCAGCGTGCCCGTGTACAGGTAGTAGGGCAGCACGACGATCTGGCGCATGCCCAGCAGCACGTGGCGCTGCACGACCTTCTCCAGGCGCGGCCAGGTGATGCCCGTGAAGGCGAGATCGACCAGCTCGTGGTCGCCCTCTTCCAGCAGCCAGCGCGCCATCTTCGCCATTTCGCCGTTGGCGCCGCGGTCGGACGAGCCGCGGCCCAGCACCACGACGCCGGTGGTGGTGGGGTCCGGCATGTCCAGCGCGCCCATGGCCTTGCGCAGGCGGCGCTTCAGGATCGCCAGGA
Source organism: Massilia sp. YIM B02763 (assembly GCF_030412015.1). Lineage (GTDB taxonomy): Bacteria > Pseudomonadota > Gammaproteobacteria > Burkholderiales > Burkholderiaceae_D > Telluria. Next base: position 90,700 of record NZ_JASNRD010000006.1, read on the forward strand.
TGGGATCGCAGGCGGTCAGGTGCGGCGCCAGCAGGATCTCCGCTTGCGGACAGGCGGCGCGCGCACCTTCGACGGCTTCCGGGATCTCCATCTTGACGTGGCCGGCCGCGTTCAGGATCAGGGGCACCACGAGCACGCGGCGCGAGGAACGGGCGGCGGCCAGCAGCGCGGCGTTCAGCTCTGGCGGCGCGAACTCGATGAAGCACAGCTCGATGCGCCAGTCGGGACGCAGCGCGCGCCACTGGGCGACGAAGTCGCGGATCTCCTGGTTGCCGGAATCCTCGCGCGAGCCGTGGCCGACGACGAGGATGGTGTCACCCGTAGGGACGGGGGCTGCTTGCATCATGATGTTCATGCGCTCGCCTTTCTGAAACGATGGGTGAATGTGGGGTCGTAGAGCTTGGAGCGCACCAGGGTTTCCCAGTGCAGGGCGCCCAGCGTGGGGCTGGCGACGATCATCGCCTGGCTGGCGACGCCGGCGTCGCGGCAGCGCCCCTTGATGTCGGCCAGCGTGCCGCGGATGATTTTTTCCTCGCCCGGCCAGCTGGCCTTGTGCACGACCAGCATCGGCGCATCGTCCGGCCAGCCGGCCGCGCGCAGCGCCGCCTCGACCTTGTACATGAGCGTGATCGACAAGAAGATGCACAGCGTGGTGCGGTGGGCGGCCAGGCTGGCCAGGTCCTCGCCTTCCGGCATCGGCGTGCGCCCTTCGACGCGCGTGAGGATCACGGTCTGCGTCACTTCCGGGAGCGTCATCGATTCGCCGGCGGCGGCCATCGAGGCCATGGCCGACGACACACCCGGCACCACGGCCCAGTCGATGCCGGCTTCCGCGAGCGGGCGCGCCATCTCGATCAGCGCGCCGTACAAGGCCGGGTCGCCCGTCTGCAGGCGCACGACGGTCTCGTGGCGGCCGGCCTGGTCGATCAGCCACGCGGTCATCTCTTCCAGCGTCATGTCCTTGGAATCGCGGATGGCGGCGCCGGGCGGCGCGTACAGCGTGGCCGCGCGGTCGACCAGCGAGCCGGCAAACAGCACGGCGCCGGCGCGGGACAGCAGCTTCTGGCCCTTGACGGTGATGAGTTCCGGGTCGCCGGGACCGGCGCCCACGAACCAGATCTTGCCGAACGATGCTTGTGTCATGCGGGGAGTTCTCCTGATAGGTGGTCGAGCAGCGCGTCGACGCTGCGCGGCGCGGGCCCGGCCGGCAGCACGCCGCGCGCCACCAGCGCCGCATGCAGCGCCAGCGCCTGCGGCATGCGCTGCCCGGCCGCGGCCAGCACGTCGGCGCGCGCCGCCATGGCCTGCGCCGGACCGGAAGCGATGCAGCGGCCTTCGGCCATCACGTGGATGTCGTCGGCCCAGCGGTAGGCGAAATCGACGTCGTGGGTGGACAGCAGCACGGTGACGCCCTGCGCCGCCAGGCGGTCCAGCAAGGCGGCCAGTTCCAGCTGCATGGGAGCGTCCAGGCCGGCCATCGGTTCGTCCAGCAGCAGCACTTCAGGTTCCATCGCCAGCACGCCGGCGATGCAGACGCGCTTCTTCTGGCCGAAACTCAAGTGGTGCACGGCCCGCTGCGCATGGTCGCGCAGGCCGACGGCGTCGAGGGCCGCGGCCACGCGCGCGCGCACGGTACCGGCATCCAGGCCCAGGTTCAGCGGGCCGAACGAGACGTCCTCGTCGACCCGGGCCGAGAACAGCTGGCGGTCCGGATTCTGGAATACGAGGCCCACGCGGCGGCGCAGCTCGGCCAGGCCCGCGCGGCCGTAGTCGAACGGCACGCCGTCCCAGCGCAGCAGGCCGGCGCTCGGGCGCAGCAAGCCGTTCAGGTGCTGCAGCACGGTGGTCTTGCCGGCGCCGTTCGCACCCAGCAGCGCATGACGGCGGCCGCGGCCCAGCGCCAGGCTGCAGCCGCGCAGGCCGGCGCTGCCGTCCGGGTAGACGTGGTCGACGGACTCCAATGCCAGGAGCGGGGTCACAGACGATCCCCCAATGCCAACGCGATCAGCGAGGCGCCCGCCAGCGCCGCGACAACCGTGTGGCGGCGCGCGTCCGGATACACGGCCGGCAGGAAGCGCAGGGTGCCTTGATAGCCGCGCGCTTCCGCCGCCATCTGCAAGGCGGCGGCACGCTGCCAGACCTGCACGGCCATCTGGCCGGCCAGCAGCCCGGTCGAGCGCCAGGCGTGGCGCCAGCCGCGGTAGCCCAGGCGCGCGCCCTGCGCGGTCACGCCCTCGTCCCAGGCCTGGCGCAGCACGAACAGCATGCGGTAGCACAGCGCCATCAGGTCGAGCAGCAGCTCGGGCGTGCGCAGGCGGCGCAGCAGCGCCAGCAGGTCCGGCAGCGGCGTGGTGAGGACGAGGCCCAGCAGCGCCGCCAGCAAGGCCAGCGACCGCAGCGCCGTGTGCGCGACGGCCGGCAGCATGGCGCCGTTCCAGCCCCAATGGCCTTGCGCATCGGGCCCCACCAGCATCGTCAGGCAGGACAGCAGCAGGAAGCCGAGCGGCGGCATGGCCACCGCGAGATAGGTGCGCGGCAGCACGCGCGCGCCGAGCAGCGCCGCCAGCACCAGCACGGCGGCGAGCAGCGCGAGCATGGCGGGGCCGCGCGCGATCCAGGCGGCCATCATGCCGGCCAGCGCGAACAGCGCCTTGGCCGCCGGCGCAACGGTGCGCCAGCGGCTGGCATAGGCGGCCGTCTCAATCAGCACGTGGTTCCTGTACTGGTTCTTGCTGAGGCGCCCCGGCACGGCGCGCACGTTCGCGCGCCACCGACATGCCGAGCCAGAAGCCGATCACGCCGGCGCCCACGGCCGCCTGCAGCGCGAACAGCAGCGAGGCGATCTCGCCGCTGGCCGGCTCGAACACGGGAGAAAACCAGGGCTTGTAGTGCGGCGCGATGGTACCGATGGCTTGCTGGGCGCGCTCGTCGGCGCCGCCGAAGACGGACGGCGCCTCCGCCCCCGGTTCGGCCGGCGGCGCGGCGGCGAACCACAGCGGCAGCACCGTCAGCAGCACGATGGCCAGCCAGGTCAATCCGGTGCGCGCCTTCATGCTTCCTTCCTCCCGCGCAGCGCCATCACGGGCAGCGCGCGCAGCTCATGGGCGTTGAAGCGCGCCATCGCGTTCACCACCAGCACCGTCAGCAAGCCTTCGCTGATGGCGATCGGCACCTGGGTCAGCGCGAAGATGCCGGCGAACTTGAGGAAGGACGCGTGGATGCCGCCGACCGGGTCAGGGAAGGCCCAGGCCAGCTGCACCGAGGTCGTCACATAGGTCGCCAGGTCGCCCAGGCAGGCGGCGAGGAACACGGCGACGCTGCGCGACAGGCCCAGGGTAGCCGCCGCGCGGAATACGCCGTAGGACACGAAGGGGCCGACGATGGCCATCGAGAACACGTTGGCGCCGAGCGTGGTCAGGCCGCCGTGGGCCAGCAGCAGCGCCTGGAACAGCAGCACGACGAAGCCCACCGGCACCATCGCGGCGGGACCGAACAGCAATGCGCCGAGTCCGACGCCGGTGGGATGCGAGCAGCTGCCCGTCACCGACGGCAGCTTCAAGGCGGACAGCAGGAAGGCGAATGCGGCGGCCACGCCCAGCAGCATGCGCCGCTCGGGATGCGCCTGCAGGTCGCGCCCCATGCTGCGCAGGCCGACGGCCAGAAAGGGGACGGAAACGGCTGCCCAGCCGAGCGCGTGCGCCGGCGGCAGGAAACCTTCCATGATATGCATTCGAAACCTCCCGTCGAATGGTCGATGTGGACACCATGACGGGGGAAAAGGACGGCCGACGGGGCTGGATGCACGGAGGCAGCAGCAGGTCGACAGCGGCTTCCCGACACCCCGGGGAATGGTGCTTAACGATTCTTTGGGCCGGTATTCTGGCTCGCCTTCATCCTTCCCCATCCCTTCCCGCGATGGCAATCGCAGTGGCATATCGACGGAGTCGTCAGGCTTACAGCAGCGGGGGCTGCACCGGAATGGCCGCGCGAGGCGGTGTCACCGGTTTCCCGTTTAACGCCATCCCCAAGCGGACATGGCGCACCCAAACGGTGATATTACACTGAGCAGGAAGGGCATGCCAGTATTGCTGTGACCGCTTGTGGCCGGCCGGCATCGATCTGGAACACGTCCGAAACCCGTTTTTCCCTCGCTGCCGGCCACCGATGTCGAGGCGGCGCCGCTGATCTTTGGATCAGTGTAAATTCGTAAGCTTCCTGGCAAGCTGGTGGCCCGGAATGTATCCATGCATTGCATGTGGCGATATTCACCCATCCTGAAGCGAGACCGACATGACTGACAAATCCTCCGACGATAACGTCGTGCAAGAATTCGGCGCACTGGCCCCGGTGCGCATCGGCCTGGACGCCCAGACCCGCTCGCAGAGCGTGCGCGCCCTGAACCGCCTGCTGGCCCACACCATGGCCCTGCGCGACGCCTACAAGAAGGCGCACTGGCAGACCTCCGGCGCCACCTTCTACGAACTGCACCTGCTCTTCGACAAGCACTACGAAGAGCAAGTCACCGTGATGGATTCGATCGCCGAGCGCATCCAGACCCTGGGCGGCGTCACCTTCGCCCTGCCCGGCGACATCGCCAGCGAATCGTCGATCGCCCGCGCCCCGCGCGGCCGCGAAACGGCACGTGCCCAGCTGGACCGCCTGGCCGATGCCCATGAAACCATCCTGCTCGACGCCCGCCCGCTGGCCCGCGCCGCCGACGAAGCCGGCGACGACGGCACCAACGACCTGATCGTCAGCGAGATCGTGCGCACCAACGAGCTGCAGAGCTGGTTCATCATCCAGCACCTGACCCGCTTCTCGGACCTGGGCGGCGATGCAGGCGCGGCGAGCGCGTCCGACGCGTAAGCCGACCAACGGATAAAAAAAGCCCCGCGATCGCAAGACGCGGGGCTTTTTGCTGTTGGACGGCAGCGAGTTACACTATAGTGGCATTGCCAAAACGGCATGCCATCGGAAACCCATCTCATGATCGCGCCCACCCGGCTTTTTCTTCATTACCTCGACAGATTGCACGAACTCCTGCAGCGCGTTGCGGCCTTCGACGCCGATGTCGCCGGCAGGCGCCTGCATCCGGACATGGCGCCCTTGCTGCAGCAGGCCAGGACCGCGATCGGTTTTACCTTGCGCGCCAGTTGTCCGCTGGCCGGACGCGAGATCGTTTCCTTTGCCGAAGGCGAACTGACGCTGCCGGCCGTGCTGTCCGAGCTGGCTGCGACGGTGCGCTATCTGGCGGAGATTCCGGATGCCGACTTCGACCGGATCGATGCGCTGAACGTGCACACGACGGCGGGCTTCGCCGAGCTGGACTTGTCCGGCTGGGACTATTACCTGATGTATGCGGTACCGAACTTCTTTTTCCATTATTCGATGGTGTATGCGATCGCGCGCCAGGCGGGCGTGCCCGTCGGGAAGGCGGATTTCGATGGCTATCATCGGTATCCGCCGGGGTTTTCGTTTGCCCGGCAGGCCGGCGAAGCAGGTAAGGACGGATCATAGGCAAGAAAAAAGCCCAGTGCATCGATGATGCACTGGGCCTTGCCGAAACCTTCTCTCGGTGCGTTTAGAACGGAATATCGTCGTCCATGTCCGAGAAGTTCGGTGCCGGTTTCGGCTGCGGGCGGGCTGCCGGAGGCGGCGGGGCCTGGCGCTGCGGTGCCTGGCGCGGGGCTTCGTAGCCACCGTCCATGCCGCCGCCCATGTCCATGTCGCCGCCACCCATGCCCTGGCGGCCGCCCAGCATCTGCATGTTCTCGGCGATGATGTCCGTCGCGTAACGCTCGATGCCGTCCTTGTCCGTGTACTTGCGGGTCTGCAGGCGGCCTTCCACGTAGACCGAGGAACCCTTCTTGAGGTACTGGCCGACGATCTCGGCCAGGCGGCCGAAGAAGGAAATACGGTGCCACTCGGTCAGCTCTTTCTGTTCGCCGGTGTTGCGGTCCTTCGAGCGGTAGGACGTGGCCACGGCGATGTTGGCGATGGCGTCGCCGCTCGGCATGTAGCGGATTTCCGGATCGCGGCCGAGGTTGCCGACGATGATGACCTTGTTGACTGATGCCATGGTGAAACTCCTATGTAGATCCCTGGCTCTGCACACTGACTAAGCGCCAGGGAAACTGTTGATGTGCGTCCGCTATTATGCCTGCTCGTTCGTGCCACAGGCAAAATTTTGGTGTTGCAAAAATCTGGCGGACATCCGGGATATCGACATCCGTTCAGACTACGAAAATGGGGTCGAAGTGCCTGGATTGGAAGAGATCCATATCAAGTTTTCGGGGCCGTACCGCTTGTAGCGAGCGGCAAGGCCTCGTAGGCTTTGCGGCTGGCCGCCAGGCCTGCGATGATGTCCAGCGCCTGCGCCTCGTCGGTCGTCATGTCTTGCAGGAAGGCCACGTTGTTGGCCTGGATCCAGTCCAGCGGCATTTCCCACCACGCCAGGTCGAGCAACGCGGCACGCACCTTCTCGCTGAAGCGGAAGCGCACCAGGCGTGCGGGGGAACCGACGTAGATGCCATAGGCTTCGGTGCGGAAGTTCGGCGGCACGACGGTGCGCGCGCCGATCACGCAACCGTTCTCGACGACGCTGCCGCCCAGCATCATCGCCTCGTCACCGATCCATACGTCGTTCTTCACTACCGTGTCCCCATACTGCGGCGGCGGTGGATTGTGCAAGCCCATGCCCGCTACCGAGAACATATAGGTCGAGATCGTCCTGGTCTCGTGCTGGCCGTTGAGCACGAAACGCAGGCGCGAACCGCCGGCGACGAAGCGGCCGATACTCAGGCCCTGCTGATTGGAATCGTATTTGACCTGGGAGCCCACGCCGAATCCCGAGCAGCGTCCCATGTAGAAGTGGCCGAATTCCGGCTCCCGGTCGAGCCAGTCGCGAAACAGTCCGTGCGGAATGCAGCTGATGCCGCCTTCGCGATAGCCCAGCACGGTGAATTGTTCGGCCCAGGGGTGATCGGGGACGACGCCCGAGAAATCGTCTTCGGTATGGATCTGCATGATGGCGCCAGGAGTTTAGGAGTTTCTTTGTGGAATTATACGGTGGGGGACGAAATTTATTTCGTATTTCTGATGGGTTTGTCATTGAATTGGCGCCCGCCCGGCACACATACGGAACACGCGCGTGTTCCTGGCGCGACAGCCGTTTTCAAGTCGTCATTTCAAGGTATTAACGTCCGCATGCTTTCTTCGCCGGCGCCATACCACTGTAAATAAAAACAGGTACACTAGCGAGTTCCCCGTCCGGCCGCCCACCGTCGACATCGTGCGCCGGCCCGCAACCATTCGATTCGAAAGCCAGCAAAGAAAACTAATGGAAGAAATCCGTATCCGCGGCGCCCGCACGCACAACCTCAAGAACATCAGTCTCGACCTGCCCCGCAACAAGCTGATCGTGATCACCGGCTTGTCGGGTTCCGGCAAGTCTTCGCTTGCCTTCGATACCCTGTATGCCGAAGGCCAGCGCCGCTACGTCGAGTCGCTGTCGGCCTATGCGCGCCAGTTCCTGCAGTTGATGGAGAAGCCGGACGTCGACATGATCGAGGGCCTGTCGCCCGCCATTTCCATCGAACAGAAGGCGACCTCGCACAACCCGCGCTCGACCGTCGGCACCGTCACCGAGATCCACGACTACCTGCGCCTGCTGTATGCCCGCGTGGGCACGCCGTACTGCCCGGACCACTCGCACGAGCCGCTGGCCGCGCAGACCGTGTCGCAGATGGTCGATGCCGTGCTGGCCATGCCGGAAGGGACCAAGCTGATGATCCTGGCGCCCGTCGTCGCCAACCGCAAGGGCGAGCACAGCGATTTGTTCGCCGGCATGCAGGCGCAGGGCTTCGTGCGCTTCCGCATCCAGAGCGGCACCGGCGCGGCCAAGATCTACGACGTCGACGAGCTGCCGAAGCTGAAGAAGACGGAAAAGCACACGATCGACGTCGTGATCGACCGCGTCAAGGTCAACGACGAGATCAAGCAGCGCCTGGCCGAGAGCTTCGAGACCGCGCTGCGCCTGGCCGACGGCCGCGCCGTCGCCTACGAGATGGATACGGAAAAGGAGCATATCTTCTCGAACAAGTTCGCCTGCAACGTCTGCGGCTATTCGCTGCAGGAGCTGGAGCCGCGCCTGTTCTCCTTCAACAATCCGATGGGCGCCTGCCAGGAATGCGATGGCCTGGGCCACATCGAGTTCTTCGATCCGAAGCGCATCGTCGCGTTCCCGAACCTGTCGCTGGCATCCGGCGCCGTGAAGGGCTGGGACCGCCGCAACCAGTTCTACTACCAGATGCTCACCAGCCTGGCCGATCACTACGGTTTCGACCTGGACAAGCCGTTCGAGCAGCTGAACAAGCAGGCCCAGGACGTCGTGCTGTTCGGTTCAGGCAAGACCGCCGTGCCGTTCGCCTACGTCAACGAGCGTGGCCGCACCGTGATCCGCGAGCACACCTTCGAAGGCGTGGTGAACAACCTGCAGCGCCGCTACCGCGAGACCGACTCGATGGCGGTCAAGGAAGAGCTGGCGAAGTTCATCAACGAGAAGGAATGCCCGACCTGCGGCGGCGCGCGCCTGCGCACCGAAGCGCGCTACGTCAAGATCGGCAATGGCGAGCAGCAGCGCGCCATCTATGAAGTGGCAAAGACGCCGCTGCGCGACTGCCTGAGCTACTTCGACAAGCTGGAGCTGACGGGCGCGAAGAAGGACATCGCCGACCGCGTGATCAAGGAAATCGTCGCGCGCCTGAAATTCCTGAACGACGTGGGCCTGGACTACCTGTCGCTGGACCGCAGCGCCGACACCCTGTCGGGCGGCGAGGCGCAGCGCATCCGCCTGGCCTCGCAGATCGGTTCCGGCCTCACGGGCGTGATGTACGTTCTGGACGAGCCGTCGATCGGCCTGCACCAGCGCGACAACGACCGCCTGATCGCCACGCTGAAGCACCTGCGCGACATCGGCAACAGCGTGCTGGTGGTCGAGCACGACGAGGACGCGATCCGCACCGCCGACTACATCGTCGACATGGGTCCGGGCGCAGGCGTGCACGGCGGCGCCGTCATTGCCGAGGGTTCGCTGAAGGACATCCTGAAGAACAAGAACTCGCTGACCGCGCAGTACCTGAGCGGCCGCAAGAAGATCGAGGTGCCGAAGAAGCGTACCCAGGCCGACCCGGATCGCCAGCTGGTGATCACGGGCGCCACCGGGAACAACCTCAAGAACGTGTCGCTGGAACTGCCGGTGGGCTTGCTCACCTGCGTGACCGGCGTGTCCGGCTCCGGCAAATCGACGCTGGTGAACGACACGCTGTACCCGGCCCTGTCGCGCCACCTGTACGGCTCGCAGACCGACCCGGCGCCGCACGACGCCATCCACGGCCTGGAGCACTTCGACAAGGTGATCTCCGTCGACCAGGCGCCGATCGGCCGCACCCCGCGCTCGAACCCGGCGACGTACACGGGCGTGTTCACCCCGATCCGCGACCTGTTCGCGACGGTGCCGACGGCGAAGGAACGCGGCTACAGCGCGGGACGGTTCTCGTTCAACGTCAAGGGCGGCCGCTGCGAGGCCTGCCAGGGCGACGGCGTGGTCAAGGTCGAGATGCACTTCCTGCCGGACGTGTACGTGCCGTGCGACGTCTGCCACGGCAAGCGCTACAACCGCGAGACGCTGGAAGTGCAGTACAAGGGCAAGAACATCACCGAAGTGCTGGACATGACGGTCGAGGATGCGCACGAGTTCTTCAAGCCCGTGCCGGTCATCGCACGCAAGCTGCACACGCTGCTGGACGTGGGCCTGGGCTACATCAAGCTGGGCCAGAGCGCGACAACGCTGTCGGGCGGCGAGGCGCAGCGCGTCAAGCTGTCGCTGGAACTGTCCAAGCGCGACACGGGCCGCACGCTGTACATCCTCGACGAGCCGACCACCGGCCTGCACTTCGCCGACATCGACCTGCTGCTGAAGGTGATCCACCGCCTGCGCGACCAGGGCAACACGCTCGTCATCATCGAACACAACCTGGACGTCATCAAGACGGCGGACTGGATCGTCGACCTGGGTCCGGAAGGCGGCGCGGGCGGCGGCACGATCGTCGCGCACGGCACGCCGGAGGAAGTGGCGGACAACAAGGCGAGCGTGACGGGCAAGTATCTGAAGCCGCTGCTCAAGCAGTAAGGTAGCAAGGCAAAGGGCCGCTGAATCAGCGGCCCTTTTTTATGCGTCAACACACACCACGTCGTCCCTGCGAAGGCAGGGACCCAAGCTGAACGTGCGCAGTGCAGATTCGGCGCCGCAGGCCTGCATACAGTGCTTGGGTCCCTGCCTTCGCAGGGACGACGGTGAATCAACGTGCCGGGCCGATCTTCACCAGCACCGCATCGTTCACCCGCATCTTCACGTCCACGCTGGCCGTGCCATCCTTGCCCACCTTGACCTGGCGCGTCTCCGGCTTGTCCTGTGTAAGCCCCTGCAGCTTCGCCAGTTGCGACGCATCCAATGCCTTCGGCCGCCCCATCTCGATATACGCCGTCGGCGCATCGTTGGCCTTGAAGCCCGTGCGGTAGACCTGCATCGTGTAGCTGCCCGGCTTCAGTCCCTTCAGGTCGATTTTCAAGGGTGCCGCAGCGCGGGTCGGCTGGACGACCGTGTAGAAATTGCGGTTGGTCGTCCTGCTCTGGTCCGGGGTCTGGAAGTCCCAGGCCAGCAGCTGCACGTTGCCGTCCTTGTCGCGCGCGGCCCAGGCCTGCTTGTCCGCCGTCCGGATTTCCTGGTCGCCCAGCTGGTTCAGGTACTTGTAGGCGAACCAGGCGGGTTTGCGGATGCCCTGCGGGTTCATCAGGCCGAAGCCGCCTTCGAACGGCGCCGTCGGCGGGCCCGGCTCCTCGAACAGGTCCGTATAGGTCCAGTAGCTCATGCCCTGCACGATGCCCTCGGTCGCCTTCAGCTTGCTCAGGATGTAGGCGGCGCTGATGTAGGAGTCGTGCACGACGTCGCGCGGGTTGTAGCTGGTGCTCCACTCCGTGAAGTACAGCGGCAGCTTGGGCAGGTAGGAGGCCTCGATCTCCTTGCGGACCTTGCGCACGTCGGCGACGATGGCGTCCGGGTTCGGCGACAGCTTGGTGTCTTCCTTGCCGCTCTCGTCGAGGAAGCCGCCGTCCACGCCGTAGGTGTGCGTGGCGATGAAGTCGACGGCCGCGCCGCTCTGCTGCGTGTGCGCCAGGAATTCCGGCACCCAGGCCGCGCCCGCGGTGGCCGGGCCGCCCACGCGCAGTTGCGGGTCGATCGCCTTGATGGTCCTGGCGGTCAAGTCGTACAGGTCGAAGTAAGCCTTCTGGTCGGCTTTTTCCCAGAAGCCGTCCAAGTTCGGCTCGTTCCAGACTTCGAAGAACCAGCTGCGCACTTCTTCCTTGCCGTAGCGCTGCTGCAGGTGGCGCACGAACGCATCGACCAGCGGCCCCCACTGCGCATGCTTGGGATGCGAGCTATTGCCCTTCCAGTAGAAAATGGTCTGGTCCGAGGTCTTCATCGCGTCCGGCGTGAAGCCCAGCTCGACGAAGGGCTTGATGCCCATGCCCAGCAGCTTGTCGTACAGGTAGTCGATCTTCGTCCAGTCGTAGACCGGCTTGCCGTCCACGACCTTATAGGTGCCCAGCACGTCGTGGAAGATCGCGTGGAAGCGGATGTAGCGGAAGCCCAGCTCGTCGCGGGCGATCTTCAGTTGCGCCAGGCTGTCGTCGCGGATCAGGGTGCCCGGATAGTCGGACCCGACGGACAGGTCGGCGAAGCGGTCGCGCGGCGTGGTCGGCGCGTTCAGGTCGACGGCGATGTGGCGTGTGCTGGACGATGCGGATGCGGCTGCGGCGGGCAGGGAAAAGGAGGCGGCAAAAACCAGTGCCACGGCGCTGCCGAGCAGTGTACGACGGTGTCTCATGATTATTGTCCTTTGTAGGCGTCGATGACGGCGGATGGAATGTTTGCGCTAACACTCATCCAGTTGCAAAGGATAATGGATAACGAGACTTTAGTAAAACGAAAGGCCGCCTCCTCCGGCGGCATCGATCGCCAATGAAAAAAGGACAGCTTGCGCTGTCCTTGCGTGAGGCGAAGCCGGAGCGGATCAGCCGTCGATGCGCACGCTCACGCCGTCGTTGGCGTAGACCGCGGTCGCCTTGTAGCCGTCGGCCACGACGCTCGTGAACACGCCCTTGCGCGCGCCGGCCGTCAGCACGCGGTAGGTGGTGCCTGCGGCCGGCTTGAAGCCGTCGGCGAAGCGCAGGCGCAGCGTGCCGCCCACGATGGTGGCCGTGCCCTTCACCGTCACGGGGCCGGCGCTGGCCGAACCGAGCGTGATGTCCAGCGTGCCCTTGTCGAGCTGGGCATAGTTGCCGCCGATGGCCAGTTGGCCCTTGGCCTTGCTGGCCAGCGTGCCGGCGCTGCCGACGTAGACGTCGCCGCTACCCAGCGCGCCCTCGGCATCCGCTTCCAGCGTGCCGCCGTCGATCTGCGTGCCGCCCGTGAAGCTGTTCTTGCCGTACAGGGCCAGGCGGCCGCTGCCCTTGAGCGTCAGCTTGCCGCTGCCGGAGATGTCGTTGCGCCAGGCGTCCATCGCATAGAAGCCGCCGCGCGCCGCATCCATCGTCACGACGACGTTGCCGTTGAAGGCGCCGTAGCCATCGGCCGCGGCGAACAGGTTCAGGCGGCCCCAGCCTTCCGGATCGTCCAGCACCGGATAGCCGGACGCGATCGCCGTGCTCTTGAGCACCGCGCGGCGCTGGGCGTCGCTCAGGTACGGCAGGCGCGTCTCGAGCAGCACTTCGGCCCCCTTCGGCACGGCCGCCGGCACGTTGGTGGCGCCGATCTGCGGCAGGCCGAAGGTCATGCGGCGGATATAGTTGGCCTTGCTGGTCGCGTAGTCGGCGAAGCGGTCGTTGGCGGCGGTGCCGGACACGGCGTAGGCCGGGAAGGTAGCGGCCGTGGTGTTGGTCAGCTTCATGAGTGTGTCATGCGCCTGGGTCACCGCGGCGGCGCGGGTCGCGCTGCTCGCGGCGAGCAGGTTGGCGGCGGCCACGGCCTGCGCCTGCACGCGGCCGCTGATCACGTCCAGCGGCGAGTGCATGCCGGCCAGGATGCGGCTCTCGCCCAGCTCCAGGCCGCGGCCGACCAGTTGCTGGTAGCGCTCCGGCAGCACGTAGGCCATGGCGACGCCATTGCGGACCGCTTCGGCCGAGTGGCCGCTGGTGAAGCCGCCGTCGGTCGTCGGCGTGGTGCTCTTGGCCGGTTCCAGTTGCGGCACCACCTTCACGGCCGTGCTCCAGCGGTACGGGCGCGCGTACTTGTAGAAGCGCTTGGCCGGCTCCGTCGAGCCGTTGTTGCCCATCGAGTTGATCAGGTCGACGACCTTGCCGAACTCGGCGTTGGCATCGCCGCCGACGCCGTTGTTGTTGCCGCCGTCGTCATACTTGACGGTGGTGGCGTCGGCCGGCACGTCGTTGATCGTGGTGGTCGCGCGCGAGGCGGTGCGCCAGGCGCCCGTCAGCGGGCCCATGCCTTCGGTCACGCTGTAGCCCTTGTTGCGGCGGTCGTCCAGGTAGGCCAGGCGGGCCTGCTCCGGCGTGCGGTTGGCGGTGGCCTTGACGACGTAGTCGATGTTCGCGTTGTGCACGGCGGCGTTGACGACCGTGCCGCCATTGGTGCCGTCGTTCGGCACGCCGGTCCAGCTCGATGCGACCACGGCCGGGAAGCCGTCGACGGCGGGCGCCGTGACGCCGGCGTCGACGATCTCGGTCAGCGGTTTCCAGATGGAGAGCATGCCGCCCAGCACGCGCACGCCGGCATTGGTGGCCAGGGTGGCATAGCGGGCGTCGCCGCGCTGGTTGGTGGCCACCGTGTCGACGAAGGCTGCGACGCTCGGTACCGGCACGTTCTCGACGAAGCCCGGATCGGCCGGCGCCGCCGGCGCGGTGGTGACGGGCGAGATGTCCGTGACATCGTCGCTGCCGCCGCAGGCGGCCAGCATGGCCAGGACGGCGATCGAGACGAGGGTGCGGGCATGAGGGGACGTACGCGGCATTGCGGGCTCCGAAGAATGGATGGTAAAGCCGCGCATTATTCTTTCGCCACATGACGAGCCGATGACATGGCGCCATGAAAAAAGGGACAGGCATGCGCCTGTCCCTCTTCATCAATGCGGCTGCGGTCCATGCCGCAGCCGTCGTCTCCCCACGGTTCTCCCCTGGTCCTTTCTTGCTTTCTTACACGCCCAGGCGCTGTTCCAGCTTCTGCCTGGTGGCCACCAGTTCCTGCGGCAGGCGGTAGGCCAGCTTGTCGAACAGCTCGGCGTGCAATTTGAGCTCTTCGCGCCAGGCGTCCTTGTCGATCGAGGTGATCGTGGCGAACTGCTCGCTGCTGAAGTCGGCACCGGTCCAGTTCAGGTCGCCGTACGACGGGGTGGTGCCGAACATGTGCTCGACGCCGCCGCCCTGGCCCTGGGTGCGGTCCAGGATCCATTTCAGCACGCGCATATTGTCGCCGTAGCCCGGCCAGACGAAGTTGCCGGCGTCGTCGGTGCGGAACCAGTTGACGCAGAAGATCTTCGGCAGCGCCTGCGGGTTGTTGGCCGCCACCTTGCGGCCCAGGTCCAGCCAGTGCTGGAAGTAGTCGCTCATGTTGTAGCCGATGAAGGGCAGCATCGCGTACGGATCGCGGCGCACGACGCCCATCTGGCCGGCGGCGGCAGCCGTCGTTTCCGAGCCCATCGTGGCGGCCATGTAGACGCCTTCGGTCCAGTCGCGCGCCTCGGTCACGAGCGGCACGGTGGTCGAGCGGCGGCCGCCGAAGATGAAGGCGGAGATCGGCACGCCGACCGGATCGTCCCAGGCCGGGTCGATCACGGGGTTCTGGGTGGCGGCGACGGTGAAGCGCGCATTCGGGTGCGCGGCCTTGGTGCCGGAGGCCGGCGTCCAGTCCTTGCCCTGCCAGTCGATCAGGTGGGCCGGCGGCTCCTTCGTCATGCCTTCCCACCAGACGTCGCCGTCGTCCGTCAGCGCGACGTTGGTGAAGATGACGTTCTCGCGCAGCGAGGCCATGCAGTTGGGGTTGGTCTTGTCGTTGGTGCCCGGGGCGACGCCGAAATAGCCCGCTTCCGGGTTGATGGCGACCAGGCGGCCGTCCGGGCCCGGCTTGATCCAGGCGATGTCGTCGCCGATGGTCGTGACCTTCCAGCCTTCGAAGCCGGCGGGCGGGATCAGCATGGCGAAATTGGTCTTGCCGCAGGCCGACGGGAACGCGGCCGCCACGTATTGCTTGTCGCCCCGGGGCGACTCCACGCCCAGGATCAGCATGTGCTCGGCCAGCCAGCCCGTGCCGCCCTGCTGCGCGTCCTGGTAGCCCATGTTCGAGGCGATGCGCAGCGCGAAGCACTTCTTGCCCAGCAGCGCATTGCCGCCGTAGCCCGAGCCGAACGACCAGATCTCGCGGGTTTCCGGGTAGTGCACGATGTACTTGGTGGCGTTGCAGGGCCAGCGCACGTCCTGCTGGCCGGCCTGCAGGGGCATGCCGACGCTGTGCACGCAGGGCACGAATTCGCCGTCCGTGCCCAGCACGTCGTACACGGCGCGGCCCATGCGCGTCATGATGCGCATGTTGACGGCCACGTAGGGAGAGTCGGACAGCTCGACGCCGATGTGGGCGATCGGCGAGCCCAGCGGGCCCATCGAGAACGGCACCACGTACAGGGTGCGGCCGGCCATGCAGCCGTCGAACAGGCCGTGCAGGGTCTGGCGCATCTCGGCCGGGTCCACCCAGTTGTTGGTGGGGCCGGCCTGTTCCTTCGTGCTCGAGCAGATGAAGGTGCGGTCCTCGACGCGCGCCACGTCGCTCGGATCGGAGCAGGCCAGGTAGGAGTTCGGGCGCTTTTCGGGATTGAGCCGCTTCATCGTGCCGGCCTCGACCATCTGCGCGCACAGGCGGTCGTATTCTTCCTGCGAGCCGTCGCACCAGTAAATGGCGTCGGGCTTGGTCAGGGCGGCGATTTCCGCCACCCAATGGATGAGCCGATCGTGCTTGATGTAAGCTGGGACGTTCAGTGCGGCGGCGCCGCCCATCACGGGCTGGTTCATAGGTCTACCTCCATGCCAATAGAAATCTCTGTCTTGTCCCGTCTCGGCAGGATCGTCGTCATGATGGCCTGGTGGTCTGGCGCTACGGCGGTCTTGTCGCCAGCCCGGGCACCTGCGTTGCGGTGCAATCGATGGGGCTGAGGGAACGCATGAATGCCCTTGAATGATGTCATTCAGACATCGCGGGTTTTTATGTCTGGTCGATTCTACACCCGCACAAATGCGTTTCAAATGCTTCAACAACAAAAATGTAGGAATTTTGGTTGAGTAATGTAGTAGGTTAATTTCTTGAGTTTAAATCCTGTCATTTCATTACGTTCTTACCCGCAAAACACTCTATTTTCATGAAAATTGCCATCCTCGACGATTACCAGGACGCCGTCCGCGGCCTCGATTGCTTCCATCTGCTGGACGGCCACGAGGTCAAGATCTTCCACCACTCCACCCGCGGGCTGGGCCAGCTGGCGATCCGGCTGGCCCCGTTCGACGCCCTCGTGCTGATCCGCGAGCGCACCGCCTTCCCGCGCGCGCTGCTGGCGAAACTGCCGAACCTGAAGCTGATCTCGCAGACGGGCAAGGTCTCCGGCCACGTGGACGTGGCGGCCGCGACCGAACACGGCATCGCCATCGCGGAAGGCACCGGCTCGCCGGTCGCGCCCGCCGAGCTGGCCTGGGCGCTGGTCATGGCGGCCAGCCGCAAGATCGTCCCCTACGCCAACAACCTCAAGGACGGCCTGTGGCAGACGGCCTCCATCAATCCGGAGCTCAACGGCCTGGGCCGTACGCTGAAGGGGCGCGCGCTGGGCATCTGGGGCTACGGCAAGATCGGCCGCATGGTGGCCGGCTACGGCCGCGCCTTCGGCATGCAGGTGATGGTGTGGGGCAGCGACGCCAGCCGCGCGGCGGCCGTGGCCGACGGCAACCAGGCGGCACCTTCGCGCGAGGCGTTCTTCGAACAGGCCGACGTGCTGAGCCTGCACCTGCGCCTGAACGATGCCACGCGCGGCATCGTCACGGGCGAGGACCTGGGACGGATGAAGCGCGACGCGCTGTTGGTGAACACCAGCCGCGCGGAACTGGTGGAAGACGGGGCGCTGGAAGCGGCGCTGCGCAAGGGCCGCCCGGGATACGCGGCGCTGGACGTGTTCACCAGCGAACCGCTGGCGGAGGATGCGCCGCTGTTGAAGATTCCGACGGTGCTGGCGACGCCGCACCTGGGGTATGTGGAGAAGGACAGCTACGAGATGTACTTCGGCAAGGCGTTCGAGAACATCGTGGATTTCGCGAATGGGAATCCGAGCAATATCCTGAATCCGGAAGCGTTGAAGGGGTGATGCGCATGCCGGTTGGACGCGTGGACGGGAGACCCGTCCACCCTACGGCTCCGTTCAACGCCGGGTCAACACCGGGGTCAGAGCCCCTTGAAAAGCAACACCGGGCTCTGACCCCTAACGCAACTCCGGCTCGCCCGTGAAATTCGGTTTCTGCGCCGGCATCGCGTGCTTGCGCAGCCACAGCCCCGGCCAGCCCGGCGGCCATTCGATGACAGGTCCGGCATAGGCGGGCAGGCCGGCGCGCACGGGCACCACCGGCACCGGCGGCATCTCGACCAGGCCGCCGCCCTGGGGAGCGGGTGCCATGTCGAAGGAATACATATAGCCCGGCAGCAGCGCATCGCACACGCCGGCGAACCACGCCGTGTGGTCTTCGTCGCGGCCGAGCGCGCGGGCCAGGCCCTCGGGGTCGAACTTGGCCAGCGCGTGCACGAGTTCGTCGGTGGTGGCGCCGGGCGCATCGCCCCAGCCCATCACGGGATTGTTGTTGTAGTCGGCGCCCGAGCCGTACCAGCCTTCGCGCCAGGGCCGCTGCATCCAGTCGCGCTGGCCGGCGAACAGGTGCCAGCGCCAGTGCAGGCCCGAGGGCTTGGGCCATGCGTGCAGATACAGCTTTTCGTAGCCGGCCTGGTGCAGCGCGCGCACCATGGCCATCAGGCGCGCGTGCGGCATGCGGTCCGGCGGCGAGCGGCGGAACAGGATGGGCTCGCCGTCCGCATGCTGGACTTCATCGGTCGACAGGTTGAGGTCGAGCGTGCGCGACTCGTTGCCGAAGCGCGCGGAAATCCACCCGGTCAGGAGGTTGACGTGGGTGATGACGCCATAGCCGCGATGGCGGTGGAAGATCACGGTTCCAGGTGCGACGGGTTTCATTGAGGAAGCGGGCTCGGGCCCGGAAAGAGATCAAACAAAGGGATCAGTGTACTCATCCGATCCTGAAGATTCTAGCGCAGTCACATGTGGATACACTACCGTTTGCAGCTATCATTACCCACCTTTTTTTACCGAGTTTTCAAAACATCATGACTCTGCGGATCATCGCCACCGGCGGCACTTTCGACAAACACTACAACGAACTGAACGGCGTTCTGGGCTTTGCCGACAGCCACCTGCCGGAAGTCATCGCGCGTACGCGCATGACCATTCCCGTCGCGCTGGAAGTGGTGTCCCTGCTCGACTCGCTCGACATGCAGGACGCCGACCGCCAGAAGGTGCTGGCCGCCTGCCAGGCCGCCAGCGAGAAGGCCATCGTGATCGTGCACGGCACCGACACCATGCGCGAAACGGCCGAGGTGCTGGGCACGGTCGCCACCGACAAGACCATCGTGTTCACGGGCGCCATGATCCCCTACGAGATCGCCAACTCGGACGCGCTGTTCAACTTCGGCTTCGCCTGCGGCGTGGCCCAGACGCTGCCGGCCGGCGTCTACGTGGCGATGAACGGCAAGGTGTTCAGCTGGGACAACGTCACCAAGAACCGGGCGGCGGGCGTGTTCCAGGCGCTCTGACAATGCAAGTTGCCTGAGGGCTGGCGGGCGCTGCGCGTTCCAGCCGCTTCCTATAATGGTTCTCCCCCCACATTTGCAGGAGGAAGAACGATGGATGAGCAGCGACCCACGTTGACCACCCGCCAGGGCCACCCCGTGCGCGACAACCAGTCCTTGCGCTCGGTCGGCGAACGCGGCCCGGCAACCCTCGAGAACTACCAGTTCATCGAAAAGATCACCCACTTCGACCGCGAACGCATCCCCGAACGCGTGGTGCATGCGCGCGGCACCGGCGCCCACGGCTATTTCGAGGCCTACGGCAAGATCGGCAACGAACCGGCCAGCAAGTACACGCGCGCCCGCGTCCTGAACGAGACCGGCGTGCAGACGCCCGTGTTCGTCCGTTTCTCGACCGTGATCGGCGCCAAGGAGTCTCCCGAGACGGCACGCGACCCGCGCGGCTTCGCCGTCAAGCTGAAGACCGTGGAGGGCAACTGGGACCTCGTCGGCAACAACCTGAAGGTGTTCTTCATCCGCGACGCCATCAAGTTCCCGGACATGATCCACGCCTTCAAGCCGGACCCCGTCACCAACCAGCAGGAACCGTGGCGCTTCTACGATTTCATCGCGAACCACCCGGAATCGCTGCACATGGTCACCTGGGTCAAGAGCCCGTGGGGCATCCCGGCCAACTACCGCGAGATGGAAGGCTCGGGCGTCAACACCTATAAACTGGTGAACGACCAGGGCGTCGCCCACCTGGTGAAATTCCACTGGCAGCCCAGGCAGGGCGTGCGCAACCTCACGGCCGGCCAGGCCGCCGAGATCCAGGGCCGGGACACCAGCCACGCCACGCGCGACCTGTACGACGCCATCGAGCGCGGCGACTTCCCGGAGTGGGAATTCTGCGTGCAGATCATGGCCGACGGCGAGCATCCGGAACTCGACTTCGACCCGCTGGACGATACCAAGCGCTGGCCGGAAGACCGGTTCCCGCTGCTGCCCCTGGGCCGCATGGTGCTGAACAAGAACCCGGACAATGTGTTCGCCGAGACCGAGCAGTCGGCCTTCGGCACCGGCGTGCTGGTCGACGGCATCGACTTCTCGGACGACAAGATGCTGCAGGGCCGCACGCTGTCCTACTCGGACACGCAGCGCTACCGCGTCGGTCCCAACTACCTGCAATTGCCGATCAATGCGCCGCAGGAGCAGGCCCGCGCCCGCACCAACCAGCGCGACGCCCAGATGGCCTATTACGTCGACGATGGCGGCGAAAACAAGCACCTGAACTACGAACCGAGCCTGATCGGCGGCCTGCAGGAAGCACCGCAGCCGAAGAAGGATTACCACCAGTACGTGCAGGGCCACCTGGGCCGCTACCAGACGACGAGCACGGCGGCCGACTACAAGCAGGCCGGCGACCGCTACCGCAGCTTCGCCGACTGGGAGCGCGACGACCTCGTCGCCAACGTCGGCGGCGACCTCAAGAAATGCCCGGAAGTGATCCAGCTGCGCATGGTCTGGCACCTGTGGCACTGCGACGAGGACTACGGCCGCCGCGTGGCCGAAGTTGCCGGCATCGACCTGGACAAGGCGAAGGCCCTGCCCCCGCTGCCGGGCAAGCCGGCCCCGCACGAGAACCGCCAGGGATCGACCTACACGAGCGGCCAGGCGGAAGCGGGAGATGGCGCGGGCGGCGTGAAGGAGCCGTCGACGACCGAGGAAGTCGCGGCGAAGTGATGGCGTAGCGTGAAATGAAAACGGCCCGGACAATCATCCGGGCCGTTTTCGTAACACCGTCGTCGCCACGTAGGGTGGACGGGTCTCCCGCCCACGCGTTCAACGCACATCAGCCCCGGCGCAAGCGTGGCTGACATGCGCGTCAACGCAAACGCGGTTTGAACGCGTGGACGGCGCAGCCGTCCACCCTACGCCTGATTACGCCTTGGCTTCGCCGCCCAGCGCCTCCACCAGGTCCGCAAGCATCTTGGCCAGCTCGCCCGTCATCAGCATGATGTCGTTGTCGAAGCGCTCGTCGTCGCTGTAGGTGATAGTCTCGTTTTCCTTGATCACGTCGAGCGGCTTGATGCCCTTGACGGCCAGTTGCTCGGTCAGCACCAGCGAGATACGGCTGTTCCAGGTCAGCGCCAAGCGCGTGCACTGCTTGCCGGCGGCGATGTGGCGGCGGATGTCTTCCGGATCCAGCGAGTGCTTTACGTAGCGCACGGCGGCCTTGCTCTCGCCGGTGGCGCGCAGCTCGGTGTCCTGGTCGATGGTGAAGTTGTACGGCGCCTCGTCCGATTCCAGCCAGCCCGTCATGACGGCCACCGGCGAGCTCTGCACGCGCAGCGATTCCAGCGGCAGCTTGTCGACGGCCTTCAGCAGCAGCTTGATGACGTCGTCGGCCTTGTTCGGGCTGGCGGCATCGACGATCAGCCAGCCGTTGACCGGGTCGATCCAGGTCCAGACGTTGCTGCGGATCGAGAAGGCGCGCGGCAGCAGTTCGTCGGCCACGCGTTCCTTCAATTCCTTCATCGCCTTCTTACCCGGCGGGAAACCTTGCTGTTCTTCCAGTTCGGCGGCCTTGGCCTTGGCGACCTGGTTGATCACCGAGCTCGGCAGCAGCTTCTTTTCCGTGCCCAGCATCATCAGCATCTGCTTGTTGACCACGTGGACCAGCTTGCCGTTGCCGCGCGGCGAATCCCAGCCCTGGCGCAGCAATTCATTGCTGCTGGCCGGCGTGAACGCCTGCGATTGCAGCGCTTCTTCCATCTGTTCGGGGGTGTACGCCCAGTTCTGGGGGAGACGGTAAATCTGCAGGTTCTTGAACCACATAAGGTTGCTCTCAGTTATCTCGGTATTTCAAAGGAACGACATTCTACACGCTGCTTAGCAGCAATTTTCATATCGCCGGGAAGGGTTTTTCAGTGTGTTGCGAGTTCGTCAAACAGGCGCAATTGTTCGACCTGTTCGCTGTCCGCCAGGCGCACGCCCACGCCCAGCAGGCGCACGGGACGGCTGGCGCGCTGCCACCCCGTCTCCATCAGGTGGCGGTAGGTCTCCAGGTTCGGCGCATGGCCGACGCATTCGACCGTGGTCTGCTGGAAGTCGGAAAACTTGATCTTGACGAACAGCTTGTTGATGAATTTTTCGGCACCGTTGCGCTTGATGCGTCCCGCCAGGTGCTCCATCAATTCGGGCAGCAGCGCCAGGCAGGCCGGCAGGTCCGGCACGTCCGGCGTATAGGTTTCCTCGGTGCTGATCGATTTGCGTTCGCGCACCGGATTCACGTCGCGTTCGTCGATGCCGCGGCACAGGCTGTACAGGCGCGCACCGAACGACCCGAAATGCTGCTGCAGCTTGTCCATGCTCCAGTCGCGCAGGTCGCCGCAGGTCTGGGCGCCCAGGCGGTTCAGCTTGGCCGCCGTGACCTTGCCCACGCCGAACAGCTTCTTCACGGGCAGCGCGGCCACGAAGGCATCCACCTCGTCGGGCCGCACGAGGAACAGCCCGTCCGGCTTGTTCCAGTCGCTGGCGATCTTGGCCACGAACTTGTTCGGCGCCACCCCGGCCGAGGCCGTGATGCCGACGGTCTCGTGGATGCGGCGGCGGATTTCCTGGGCGATCAGCGTCGCGCTGCCCTTGCAGTGGGGAGAGTTGGTGACGTCGAGGTAGGCCTCGTCCAGCGACAGCGGCTCGACGAGTTCCGTGTAGTCGCGGTAGATCTCCATGATCTGGCGCGAGGCGGTCCGGTACTTCTCCATGTTCGGCGGGATCAGCAGGAGG
Organism: Massilia sp. YIM B02763; assembly: GCF_030412015.1. GTDB lineage: Bacteria > Pseudomonadota > Gammaproteobacteria > Burkholderiales > Burkholderiaceae_D > Telluria. Next base: position 113,438 of record NZ_JASNRD010000006.1, read on the forward strand.
TCCGGGCACAGCTTGACGGCGGTGGCGGTGGCCATCGCCGAATGGATGCCGAAGCGGCGCGCCTCGTAGTTGCAGGTGGCGATGACGCCGCGCTGGTCCGGCCGGCCGCCGACGGCCAGCGGCCGGCCGCGCAACGACGGGTCGTCGCGCATCTCGACGGATGCGTAGAAACAATCGCAATCGCAGTGGATGATCTTGCGGACAGGGGCGTTCACTCTGGCGCTCGCCCCGGCGCCGGGACGACTACTGTTATTGCATACAGTATCTCCCGGATCGGCCCCACCGCGCAAGTCCGGCAGGCTTAGAGCCTATCCCAGTAGGCGGAGGGAAGTTGATGGCGACATGCGCGTAGGCGATGCATGGGAAGTGCGGGCAAGGCGCGAGGAGGCCGCGTGGCTAGCCACGCAACGACGAGCAACGCCGCCCGCGCTTTCCAGGCGCGCCAGCAACGACCTCCGCCTACCGGGATAGGCTCTTAGCCGAGGAAGCGTTCGCGCTGCGCGTTGGTTGCCGCCTGCACCCATCCCGGGTAGGCGCGCGGAAGCGCGGTGGCGCGATCCAGGTCCGCCAGGTCGTCCGGCGTCAGCTGCAGGTCCAGCGCTTGCAGGTTGTCCTGCAGCTGCTCCACGCGGCGCGCGCCGACGATCGCGCAGGTGACGCCTTCCTGCGCCAGCACCCAGGCCAGCGCCACCCGCGCCGCGCTCACGCCGTGGCGTTCGGCCACCGGCGCCAGCGCCTCGATGACGCGGTAGCCGTGTTCCGCCTCGATCGGCGGGAAGTCGATGTGGGCACGGCGCGAACCCGGGTCGGCGCCGCCGGCGCGGCTGATCTTCCCGGACAGCAGGCCGCCCGCGAGGGGGCTCCAGGCCATCAGGCCCAGGCCGGCGTCGCGCGCCAGCGGCAGGATTTCGCGCTCGATGTCGCGCACGGCCAGCGAATAGCAGGCCTGCATCGACACGTAGGCGGACCAGCCGTGCAGCGCCGACAGGCCCAGGGCCTTGGCCACCTGCCAGGCGGCCAGGTTCGAGCAGCCGATGTAGCGGATCTTGCCGGCGCGGACGGCGTCGTCGAGGGCGCGCAGCGTCTCTTCCATCGGCGTGAGGCCGTCGACATTGTGGATCTGGTACAGGTCCACGTGGTCCGTGCGCAGGCGCTTCAGGCTGGCGTCCAGCGCGCGCAGCGTGTACAGGCGCGACTGGCCGGCATCGTTCGGACCCTTGCCCATCGGCGCATGGTATTTCGTGGCCAGCACGACGTCGTCGCGGCGGCCCTGCAGTACCTCGCCGAGCAGGCTTTCCGATTCGCCGTTCGCGTACACGTCGGCCGTGTCGATGAAGTTGATGCCGGCGTCCAGCGCCGTGCCGACCAGGCGGTCCGTGTCCGCCAGCGAGAGGCCGCCGACCTTGTCGTAGGGCGGTGTCGCCGCGCCGCCGAAGGTCATGGCCCCCAGGCACAGGCGTGATACGATGAGGCCGGTCTTTCCGAGTCGTCGGTATTGCATGGTGGGTTTCTCTCCTGTGATCCGATGACGACAGTCTAGAAGCCGCGGCCCCACCCCACCATGCTCCACGATCCACAAGCAATGCGCGCGCGTCCAGCGCCGGCCGAGGTCCCCGTCGGCGATCCCTTGTCCGACGTCCTCGCGCTGCTGCAGATCCGCGACGGCACCTCGCTGCGCATCGCCGCCGGCGGCGCGTGGGCGCTGCGCCTGCCCTCGTATTCCTACTTGAAGTTCATCGCCCAGGTCGAGGGCCGCCAGTGGATCCGCGTGGACGGCGGCGACACTGCCATCTGCCTGGAGCCGGGCGACTGCCTCGTCATGCATGGCGGACGCCCGTTCGTGGTGGCGAGCGACCTGGCGCTGGCCCCCGTCGACGGCGTCGCGCACTTCGCCGCCGCCATGGACCGGGCCAGCGGCAGCGTGCGCTGGGGAGAAGGCGCGCCGGACATGGTGGCCGTGGCCGGCCGTTTCGAGATCGCGCCGGGACAGCGCGCCTTGCTGGACGAGATCCTGCCGCCCGAGCTGCACATCCGCGCCGCCTCGCGCGCGGCGCCGGCGCTGCGCGCCCTGCTCGAACTGTTCCGCGACGAAGCGCAGGCCGGCGCGCCAGGGCAGCGCGCGGTGACGGCGGGCCTTGCGCGCATCGCGCTCGTGCAGGCGCTGCGCGCCCATGGCGAAGGGCCTGCGGCGGACGGCTGGCTGGGCGCCCTGGCCGACCCCAGGATCGGCCCCGTGCTGCGCGCGCTGCACGGTGACCCGGCACGGCGCTGGACGCTGCCCGAGCTGGCGCGCGCCGGCGGCATGTCGCGCTCGGCGCTGGCGCTGCGCTTCAAGGCCCTGGTCGGCAGCGCCCCGCTGCACTACCTGCAGCAATGGCGCATGCGGCTGGCGCGCCAGGCCCTGGTGCAGGGGAGCGAGCCGGTAGCCACGCTGGCGTACCGGCTCGGCTATGCGTCGGAGAGCGCGTTCAGCGCGGCCTTCAAGAAAAGCACGGGCCTGGCGCCCGGGCAGTTCCGGCAGCAAGGCACGGCGACCGGGCTTACCAGGTGAACTTCAACGTGTACTTGCCCACCGCGCCCGCGTGGTAGCGCACGCGCACGTAGTGCGCCTGCGTCGCCGCCGCCGTGTTGGCCGTCGACAGCGCGTCCGCCACGCCCAGGCCGTTGGTGCTGGTGGCCTGCTGGGTGCCGGCGGCGTTGTAGGCGTACAGGTCGAAGTCCGAACCGGCGGCAGGCGTCAGCGTCGCCGTCAGCGTCTTGCCGGCCGGGACCTGGACCACGAAGTAATCGTTGTCGTTGGTCGCCGCGACGGTGCCGTTGACGACCGTGCCGCTCACCGTCACCGCGTTCGCCGCCGGGATCGTGTTGTTCGACTCCGTCTCGTTCTGCGCGGGCACGGCGGCCGTCGCCGCCGGCAGGGCCACGCTCAAGGCCGCCGCCGCGTCGACGATGCCGCGTCCGCAACCCGTGCACGTGGCCGGGAAGGCGCGCGCGCTCGACTTCAGCTTCGCCTCGACCTCGTCCGGGGTCAGGGACGGATTCGCCGACAGCATCAGCGCGGCCACGCCGGCCACGTGCGGCGCCGCCATCGAGGTGCCCATGTAGGTGGCGTAGCTGTCGCCGGCCGGCGTGGTGGTGCCCGCGTTCAGCGTCGACAGGATGCCGGCGCCATTGTCCCCGCCCGGTGCCGCCACGTCGACCACGTTGCCGTAGTTCGAGTAGGACGCGCGGCCGCCATTGCGGTTGACGGCCGCCACCGCGATCACGCCGCTGCAGTTGGCCGGGTTCGAATTGGCGGCGTCGACGTTCGCATTGCCCGCCGCGACCACCACGACGGCGCCGCGCGAACGGGCGCTGTCGATGGCGCGCTGGGTGGTGGTGTCGCAGGTGCCGCTGCCGCCCAGCGACAGGTTCAGCACGCGTGCCTTGTTGGCGTTGGCCGGCACGCCCGTGACGGTGCCGCCCGAGGACCAGACGATGGCGTCGGCGATGTCCGAGGTATAGCCGCCACAGCGGCCCAGCACGCGCACGGGCACGACCTTCGCGTTGTAGGCGACGCCGGCGATGCCGCTGCCGTTGTTCGTCTTCGCCGCGATGGTGCCGGCGACGTGGGTGCCGTGCCAGCTCGACGTCGAGTCCTGGGCCGGCACGCCGGCCGCGCAGCTGCCCGCCGGCGCCCAGTCGCCCGGGTCGCTGGCATCGGCATCGCGGCCGCCGCCGTCGTTGGCGATGACGCCCGTGGTGATGAAATCGTAGCCCGGCAGGACCTGGCCGGCCAGGTCGGCGTGGGGGCGGTAGCCGGTGTCGATCACGGCCACGTTGATGCCACTGCCGGTGGCCTTGTTCCAGGCGGCCGGCGCGTTGATGCCGCCCCTGGCCTCGAACAGGTCCCATTGCTCGCCGTAGCGCGCGTCGTTGGGAACGGCCAGCGGCACCATGATGCGGTCCGGCTCCGCGTAGTCGACGTCCGGGTCGCGCGCCATCAGCTCGGCCGCGAGCTTGCGCGCCTCGTCCAGCGCCATCACGCGGTTCAGCTGCATCACGTTGGCGCCGCCGGCGGTGGCGCGCAGCGCGCGCAGCGTGGCGCCGTACTGCTGGCCGGCACGGTCGATCAGGGCCTGGCGCACGCGGTCGGGCACGCGCATGGGCTGCGCGCCCTTCGCATTGTCGGCGGCGTCCTTGTACTTGACGATCAGGCGGTCGGTCTGGGCGATGAACTTCGTGTCCTGGGCATGGGCGGCCAGCGGCCCGAAGGCGAACAGTGCGGCGGCGAGGAACGAGGTCTTCATCATGCTGTGCTGCGTCATGCGGTGCTCTCCATCGTTTAAGCGAACTGGACAGCGTAACGGAAAGCGACCCGCACGGGGCCGCCTTTGGGGTCGATACGACAGGAAAATTTTTGATAACTGCTTGAATGGCAAGGAAAAAGATGCGCCGGGAGGCGCATCTTTTGCAGGCGGTCATGGAACCGCCCGCTCAGCGATTTACCAGCCCAGCTTGAGCGTGTACTTGCCGTTGGTGGAACCGGTGCCGCCGCTGTAGTACACCACGCGCACGTAGCGCGCCGCGCTGGCGGAACCCGTGTTGGCCGAGCCGGCGCTGTCCACCGCGCCGGTGCCGTTCTCGCTCTTCGCCAGCTGCGTGCCCGCGCTGTTGTAGATGTAGACGTCGTAGTCCGAGCTGGCGTTCGGCGTCAGCGTCGCGCTCAGCGTCTTCCCGGCCGGCAGCTGCACGACGAAGTAATCCGTGTCGCTGCTGCTGGAGAGGGCGCCGTTCACCGTGGTGCCGGAGGTCGTCACACTGTTCGCGGTGGACAGCGTGTTGTTCGACTCGGTCTCGGCGACGGTCGGCCCGCTCGGGGTCGCTGCGCCTGCGGCGGCATCTACCGCGGCCGAGGCATCGACAATGCCCACGCCGCAACCGCTGCACGAGGCCGGGAAGGCGCGTGCACTCGACTTCAGGCGGGCCTCGACGTCGTCCGGCGTCAGGCTGGCGTTCTTGGCCAGCATCAGCGCGACCACGCCAGCCACGTGCGGCGTCGCCATCGACGTGCCCATATAGCCCGCGTAGCTGTCGGCGCCCGGGCCGCTGGTGCCGGCGTTGAGCGTCGACAGGATCGCCGCGCCGCTGTCGCCGCCCGGCGCCGCCACGTCGACCACGGTGCCGTAGTTCGAATAGGACGCGCGCCCGCCGTTGCGGTTGGTGGCCGCCACGGTGATCACGCCGGAGCAGTTGGCGGGGTTGCTGTTGCTGGCGTTCTGGGCCTCGTTGCCGGCCGCGACCACGACCACGGTGCCGCGCGAGCGGGCGCCGTTGATCGCGTTCTGGGTCGTGGTGCCGCAGGTGCCGCCGCCGCCCAGCGACATGTTGATGACCTGGGCGCGCGCGGCGATGTTGGGCACGCCCGAGACGGTGCCGCCCGAAGCCCAGACGATGGCGTCGGCGATGTCCGAGGTGTAGCCGCCGCACTTGCCCAGCACGCGCACGGGCACGATCTTGGCGCCGTAGGCGACGCCGGCAACGCCCATGCCGTTGTTGGTCAGCGCCGCGATGGTGCCGGCCACGTGGGTGCCGTGCCAGCTCGAGTTCGAGGCCGGCTCGCCGGTGCCGCACTCGCCCGCCGCGACGTAGTCGCCCGGGTCGCTGGCATCGCTGTCGCGGCCGTTGCCGTCGTTGGCGATGGCGGTATCGGAAATGAAGTCGTAGCCGGCCAGGAACTGGCCCGACAGGTCGGCGTGCGGACGGTAGCCGGTGTCGATCACGGCGACGCGGATGCCGGCGCCCGTCGACTTGTCCCAGGCGGCCGGCAGGCGCATGCCACCGGTGCTCTCGAACAGGTCCCACTGCTCGTTGTAGCGGCTGTCGTTGGGCGTGAACAGCGGATGCATCAGGCGGTCCGGCTCGGCGTACTCGACGGACGGATCGCGCGCGGCCAGGTCGGCGGCCACCTTGGCGGCTTCGGCCACGCTGACCTTGCGGCCCAGCTTGACCACGCGGGCGCCGGTGGCGATGGTGTGCGATTCCTTCATCAGCATGCCGAACTGGCGTCCGGACTGGTCGAGCAGGTTCTTGCGCGCCGTGGCCAGGGGCGCGGCCAGGCTGCTCGAAGCCGCCTGCACCTTGCCCTTGACGGACACGGGACCGTCTTCGCCCTTGTACTTGACGATGATGCGGTCGGTCTCGTCCGCCACCTTCATTCCCTGCGCGGCGGGAACGGCGGCGACGGCCAAGGAGACGCCTGCACTGGCCATGCCGGCGGCGAGCCCGAGGACGGCTGCAGCGCAGAGTTTCAACACGGCCGGATACATCGATTGCTGTGACTTCATGTTTCTTCCTTTAATGAGAAAACACCAAGCTTGATTTTCCGCAGGCACGAATGCCCGAGATCTAGTTTTGTTCGGCGCCAGTGCTGGCCGCCGATTGCCCATCTGTATGTGGACAAGCCAGATTAACCCGCCGGAAAAAACTTTGAGGAAAATTCACAATTGAAATCGATGCATTTACGATACAGAACACTCTTGTTAGCGCTAAAACCTACAAGCTTCGGCCAATTGTAAAATTTACGGAATAAAGTTTAATTGAAGCAAGATAGTAATATTAAACAATTGTGATTACGGTCGATAATCATATGCAATAAAAAAAGGCCGCGATCGCTCGCGGCCTTTTGTCCATCAGAACGGTTCAGGGAATCAGAAATTGCCCTTGAACTGCGCGCCCCACATGCGCGGTTCGTTGACGAAACCGGTCAGGTTGATGAAGTCGATGGCGCCGGTGACGCGGCGCTGGTCGGTGATGTTGCGGCCGAACGCTGCCACTTCATACTTGCCGTTGGCCCAGGTGTAGCCCAGGCGCAGGCCGCCTTCGGTCAGCGGCTTGCCGACGAATTCCTTCGCCTCGTACAGGAAGAAGTTGATCTTCGAACGGTACGACCAGTCGGTGTAGACGAAGAACTCGCCGTCGCCGTACGGAATGCTGTAGCGGGCGTTGACGTTGGCGATCCACTTCGGGGCCTGCGGCAGCGGGTTGCCGTTGATCAGGACGTTGCCGGCCGCATTGATCGGATCGGTGATCGTGCAGGCCGCGCACTGGGCGACGGACAGGCTCGGATCCTTGATCCGGGTGTAGTTGTACGAGGCGCTGGCACCGACGCGGAAGTCCGGGGTGATGATGCCTTCGATATCCCACTCGGCGCCGCGGCCTTCGGTCTTGGCTGCGTTGATCAGCTTGGTGACGTTGGCATTGCCGCCGACCACGGTCAGCTGCTGGTTCTTGATGCGGTAGTCGTAGATCGAGAAGTTGGTGCGGGCGCGGCGCTCGAACAGGTCGGCCTTGATGCCGGCTTCGTACGAGGTGATGGTCTCGGCGTCGGCCACGGTGATGCCCACCGGCGCGAAGGTCGAGGCGGGCGCGATGCTCGGGGCGCGGAAGCCGGTCGCCACGCGGGCGTAGACGTTCACGTCGCGGTTGAGCTTGTACGTGCCCGACAGGTCCCAGTTGACCTTGTCCTTGCTCTCGCTGACGCTGTTCGGGCCCACCGGGGTGAAGCCGAAGGCGGTGACGGTGGCGAAGTCCTTCTTGTCTTCGGTGTAGCGCAGGCCGCCGCGGACGGAGAAGTCCGGCGTCACTTCATAGGTCACCGAGCCGAATGCCGCCCAGGCCTTGTTGTTCTGCTCGCTGGACTGGCGCGAGGTCTGCACGCCGGCGGTGTTGTAGCCGTCGCTGCCGCCGGTCACGTCTTCCTTGAAGTAATACACGCCGGCTTGCCAGTTCAGCGGGCCGGTGTTCTTCGATTCGACGCGGAATTCCTGCGAGTACTGCTTCAGGTCGTCGATGAAGCCCGAGGTCTCGGACTGGAACGGGATGAAGCCCGGACCGGCCGGAATGCCGCCGTCGATGTCGCCGCGGCTGCGGTACTGGTCGACACCTTCGTAGCCGGTGATCGAGTACAGCTTGACCGGACCCAGGTCCCAGGACAGGCGCAGGTTGGCGCCGTTGGTCTTGAGGTTCTGGAAGTTCTGGGCATTGGTGACGATGCTGTCGAGGTCGGTGCCGTCGGCGAAGTCGTTGGTGCCCTTCTTGATCAGGTTGGCGCGGAACAGGCGCGCGCTGCCGGACGTGGTGCGCTGGTGCACGTTGAACAGGGCACTGAAGGTGCTGTCCGGGGTGTACAGGAACTGCACGCGCTCGGCGTGTTCGTTGTAGCCGTCCAGTTCGCCGGTCTTGTTGGTCTTGGCCAGGTCGCTGTAGTTGTCGACGTAGCCGTCGCGGTGCTGGCGCAGCGTCGAGACGCGCATCGCCCACTTGTCCGACAGCGGCACGTTGACGGCGCCTTCCACGCTCGAGGTCGCGTGGGTGCCGTAGGACAGGTTGTAGTAGCCCTCGACCTTCTTCAGGTTCGGCTTCTCGGATTCGAACTTCACGACGCCGGCCGGGGTGTTGCGGCCGAACAGGGTGCCCTGCGGACCGCGCAGCACTTCGACGCCTGCCAGGTCGAAGATCGGATAGCCCTTCAGGATCGGGTTTTCCTGGACGATGTCGTCATAGATCAGCGAGACCGGCTGCGACGCGAAGGTCGAGAAGTCGGTGTTGCCGTAGCCGCGGATGTAGAAGCGCGGGAAGGTACGGCCATTGGAAGACTCAACGTTCAAGCTCGGGGTCTTGCCGGCCAGCAGGCGGATGTCTTCGCCGCCGGAGACCAGCACGTCCAGCTTTTCGCCCTTGATGGCGGTAACCGACACCGGCACTTCCTTGATGTTTTCGGTACGACGCTGCGCCGTCACGGTGACGGTCTGCAGTTCGGCCGGCTGGGCAGTCTGGGTCTGGGCCATGACTGCGGCCGGGAGGGTGGACAGGGCCAGTAGTGCGCCATGCGCGGCGAGCACGCGCTTGTGCATCTTGGACGTCTTGATCATTGAGTTTTTCCTAGGGAAGAGTAAAAAAACTGTCGCGTGTCTCCGCCATTCTTCCTTCGCCGCCAGGCTCGGCGTGGGGGCGCGGCGCAGCAACCCGCATCTTGTTGACGATGTCTAAACGTTGCTGTCATTTAAAGGTCACATTGTCGAGCATGTGTATAAGCTTATGCAAGATATGTCGGTCGTCATACGACAGACTTACAACACCTGCGCGCAAGGACCTTGCTACTTTTTTCCGAAAATCCCTTGCGTTACTTGAAATGGATACGCTATGATTCGGGCCTCTTCGGACGTGATGACAAACGTCGGCAAGAAAACCTCTGGAATAGAGGGCGCTTAGCTCAGTTGGTAGAGCGGATCCCTTACAAGGATTAGGTCGGGAGTTCGAGCCTCTCAGCGCCCACCAAAGTCCGGGTTGATTGCAAGTGAAGCACCGATCAGAGTAAAACGGAGCGGTAGTTCAGTTGGTTAGAATACCGGCCTGTCACGCCGGGGGTCGCGGGTTCGAGCCCCGTCCGCTCCGCCAGATTCAATAAAAAAGGTCCGACTCGTTCGGACCTTTTTTATTTCCAGGTGAATTTTCAGGTGCACCAAGAAAAAAGGTCCGATTCGTGGGACCTTTTTTCGTTTCCGCGCCCGCTGCCTGTAACCGCGCCATGGCCCGGAGGCCGTTGGGTGTTGCCGATCAGCGTCGCGTTCTGCTGGGCGATGCGATCCATCTCGACGACAGCGGTGTTGACCTGCTCGATGCGTGGGCGTGGCCGACGCCTGCGCCGTCATGCGCATTTCAGGATCGCGCTGCCGACCTCCACCCGGTTGCGCCCACCGACCTTGGCCGCATACAAGGCGTGGTCGGCACGCGCCAGGGCCGCCGTCAATTCCTCGTTGGGCTCGATGACGATGACGCCGATGCTCACCGTCATGCGGTAGCCGGTGGCGCAGGACGGCAGCGGCGCCTCGGTGACGGCCACGCGCAGGCGCTCGGCGGCGTGCAGCGCGCCTTCCAGGCTGGTGCCTGGCAGCGCCAACGCGAATTCCTCGCCGCCCAGGCGCCCCATCAGGTCGTGTTCGCGCAGCATGCCGCGCGCGGTGGCGGCGAACACGCGCAGCGCCTCGTCGCCGCAGGCATGGCCGAAGCCGTCGTTGAGCTGCTTGAAGTGGTCCAGGTCGAGCATCATGAGGGCGATCGGCTTGCGCAGTCGCTGCGCGAGCATCCGCGCGGCATCGGCACGCTCGAAGAAGGCGCGCCGGTTCAGCGTCTCCGTCAGGCCGTCGATGGTGGCCAGGCGGCGCATGCCGGCATCGTCCTTCATCTTGCACAGCAGGAGGAAGCCGAAGCCGTTCACGATCATCAGCAGATAGCTGGAGAGATAGGCGAAGCCCAGGATGGGGCTGGCATTGAAAGCATCCGTCCGCCCGTCCGCGACCGCCATCCACATCCAGATCGCCAGCGCGAACAGGGCATCGACGGCACCGATGAGCCGCTGCAGCAGCGGCGCGTCCTTCTGCGGCCGCAGCAGGATCATCGCCGCGGCCGACGCCAGCAGCGCGACCAGTACGGCGACGGTCCAGGTCATCTGCCGGGGCGACGCGCCCAGCGCCGCGGCGCTCGCCACGACCAGCATGGCCGCGACGGTGGCCGGATACAGGGCCTGGCGCCAGCGCCGGAAGCCGAAGAACAGGCAGTACGCGCCCAGTTCCATGGCTGCGCCGGCCACCCACGTGAAACTGGCTACGTCGACCAGCAAGTCCACGCCGAAATGCGGCGCGGTCCAGGCGCATACTTGGCCCAGGCCGGACAGCAGGCGCGCCCACATCCATGCCTTCAATGCGGAATTCGACGGCGCACCGCGCATATAGCCCGCCATCAGCAGGGCAAATGCGATGTTGCCGACGCCTAGCGCCAGCATGAAAGTCTGGATATCGATCACTTTGGTCCTCGAGCAGTCACAGCAGGACGTGGCAATATCTTATGCACAACATATATTGCCTTAAAGAACTATAGTACACGCTTTCTTTTTTCTTGCACGCACGATTTTGCAGACCTTGCCGCGTCCCCGCATCCGCCAGGAGATGAGGGGTATCGACAATCTGTAGCATCCAGCCACATTTCTCGCGTACATGACTGTGCCGAGCCATTGCGTCGTGCATAATTGACAAGCCCGTGTCCGCTGTCTCCTGGAGTCGTCGTGATCTTTGGTTTCCTGAAATCCCCGTCGCTGTCGCCGCGCCAGCACCGGCTGCAGAATACGCCCTTGTTCCGCACGCTCAAGCCGCTGGAGATCAAGTTCGTCGACGGCGTGATGCACGAACGGCGCTACCTGCCGGACGAGATCATCTTCGACGAAGGGGAAGAAGGACAGGCGCTGTACCTCGTGATGAGCGGACGCGTACGCATCAGCCGCACCATCCACGGCAACCGCCAGCTGCTCAACGAACTCGAACCGGGCAGCTTCTTCGGCGACCTCGCCCTGCTCGACGACTCGCCGCGCAGCGCCCAGGCCCGCGCGCTCGGCGGCTGCGAGCTGGCCGTGTTCTTCCGCGACGACTTCCTGGCGCTGATGGAAACCGATGCCGTGATCGGCTACAAGATCTCGCTCGCGCTGGCGCGCCACATCGGCCAGCGCCTGCGCTATCAACTCGACGGCAGCGCCCAGCTGGAGGCACTGTGATCGGCCCCGGCGCCGCCATGCTGCGCGGCGAACGCGCCGGCCCCGTCGTCTGGAGCTGCATCATCGGCGTGACCTGCCTGATGCTGGTGCTGCTCGAGCACATGCTGTGGCTGGTGCTGCCCTTCATCTTCGGCACCGTCACCTACTACATGCTGCTGGGCCCCATGCGCAGCCTGCTGCGCGCCGGTTTCACGCGCAACGTGGCGTCGATCCTCGTCAGCCTGGCCTTCTTCGGCGTGCTGGGCCTGGCGCTGGCCGCGGCCATGGCATGGAGTTCGGCGCCCGAAGGCGGCAGCTGGCACGCCGTCGGCACCCGCTACCTGGACGGCGGCGTCGCCTTCGTGCGCACCACGATGGCGCTGCTGGAAGCAAAGGTGCCGCTGCTGGCCGAGATGCACCTGACGGCCCTCGTCAACCGCCAGTTCACCGCCTTCACCGACGAATTCGCCCAGCGCCACCTGACCACCATCGTGGTGACGGCGGCCGGCTGGCTGCCCTCGCTGCTGCTGGCGCCCTTCCTCGCCTTCTTCTTCCTGCGCGACAGCCTGCGCTTCAAGAAATTCCTGGCGCGCGCCGTGCCCAACGCCTATTTCGAGCGCACGCTATTCCTGCTGCACCAGGTCGACCAGACCGCGCGCCGCTACTTCGACGGCCTGCTCAAGCTGACCATCCTGGACACCATCGTGCTCGCCTTCGGCCTGTGGATCATCGGCGTCTCCTCGCCCCTGCTGCTGGGCTTTATCTCGGCCATCCTGGCCTGGGTGCCGTTTGTCGGCTCCATCGCCGGCTGCCTGATGGTGGTGATCGTCGCCGCCACCGATGCCCCATCGAACCCGCTGGTCGCCTACGGCGCCATCGTCGTCTTCATCATGGCACGCCTGCTCGACGACTTCGTGTTCATGCCGCTGACGTTGGGGCGCAGCCTGCACATCCACCCGCTGGTGACGGTGCTGATGATCTTCGTGGGCGGCATGCTGTCCGGCGTGGCCGGACTGATGCTCGTGCTGCCGCTGCTGGGCGTGGTGATGGTGGTGGGGGAGACGCTGGGGGTGTTGATGACCAGTCCGCGGTTAAGAGCGCGGCATCGGTATGCGAAGGCGTTGCGGGAGAAGCAGGCGAGTGCGGACCTCAAGGTCTGACTCCGACCTTGCACCCGCTACCCATGCGTCGTCCCCGCGTGCGCGGGACGACGTGGTGGCCTTACTTGCGTCCCGCCTTCGGCTTGGTCTTGATGGTCGACAGGATCGACGCCTTCACCTTGGACGGCGGCGCGATGAACGGCGTGGTCGCCGGCACGCGCTCGTTGCGGCGTTCGCCGCGCACGGGGACGCCGCGCTCGGCGCCCCGTGCGCCGCGCTTCGGTGCCACTTCGATCACGCGGCCCTTCGGCAGGCCGCCCGGCGGCGGGCCCTGGCGGTCCTGGCGCGGCGCCGGCGCGGCTTCTTCTCCGCCGCCGGATGCGGGCACCAGGTGACGGTCGCTATTGCCGATCAGGTCGGCGCGACCCATGCGGCGCAGGCCTTCGCGCAGCACCGGCCAGTTTTCCGGATCGTAGTAGCGCAGGAAGGCTTTGTGCAGCTTGCGCGTCTTGCCGCTCTTGGCGGTGTTGACGATTTCGGAGTTCTCGTCGACCTTGTGCAGCGGGTTCTTGCCCGAGTGGTACATGGTCGTCGCCATCGCCATGGGCGTCGGCGTGAAGGTCTGCACCTGGTCGAGGTGGAAGTTATTTTTCTTCAGCCACAGCGCCAGGTTCAGCATGTCCTCGTCGGTCGAACCCGGGTGGGCGGCGATGAAATAGGGGATCAGGTACTGCTTCTTGCCCGCTTCCTTCGAGTACTTGTCGAACAAGGCCTTGAATTCGTCGTAGGCGCCGATGCCCGGCTTCATCATCTTCGAGAGCGTGCCCTCTTCCGTGTGCTCCGGCGCGATCTTCAGCAGGCCGCCCACGTGGTGGGTGACGAGTTCCTTCACGTATTCCGGCGAGCGCACGGCCAGGTCGTAGCGCAGGCCCGAGCCGATCAGGATTTTCTTGATGCCGGGGATCGCGCGCGCCTTGCGGTACAGCGAGATCAGCTTGCTGTGGTCGGTGCCCAGGTTGCTGCAGATGGTCGGGTAGACGCAAGACAGGCGGCGGCAGGTTTCCTCGATCTTCTTGTCCTTGCACGCCAGGCGGTACATGTTCGCCGTCGGACCGCCCAGGTCGGTGATGGTGCCGGCGAAGTTCTTCGTCGTGTCGCGGATCAGCTCGATCTCGCGCAGGATCGACGGTTCCGAACGGCTCTGGATGATGCGGCCTTCGTGCTCGGTAATCGAGCAGAACGTGCAGCCGCCGAAGCAGCCGCGCATGATGTTCACCGAATAACGGATCATTTCCCAGGCCGGGATGTGGGCCTTGCCGTAGCTCGGGTGCGGGGAACGCGCGTACGGCAGGTCGTAGACGTTGTCCATCTCGTCCATCGCCAGCGGCAGCGGCGGCGGGTTCAGCCAGACGTCGCGGTCGCCGTGCTGCTGCACCAGCGCGCGCGCATTGCCCGGGTTCGACTCCAGGTGGAATACGCGCGAAGCGTGCGCATACATCACCGGATCCTCGCTGACCGTTTCGAAACTCGGCAGGCGCACCACTGTCTTGGCCGCCTTCTCGCGCGCGGCGGCCTGGCGCTGTTCGCGCGTCATGATGACGATCGGCTTGGCCACCGGTTCCGGCGCGGCGTTGTCGAGCGCGCACTGGTTCGGGTCTTCCAGCGCCATCGCGTACGGGTTCGGCTGCTTGTCGATGCGGCCCGGCACGTCCACGCGGGTCGAGTTGTGGACGCTCCACTCGGCGTCCGGCAGCCAGCCGTGCGGCACCAGGAAGGCCGTGCCGCGCAGGTCGCGGATGTTCTTGATGTTTTCCCCGGCCGCGATACGGCGCGTGACGTCGACCAGCGCGCGCTCGGCATTGCCGAAGATGACGAGGTCGGCCTTCGATTCGAACAGCACGGAGCGGCGCACCTTGTCCGACCAGTAGTCGTAGTGGGCGATGCGGCGCAGCGACGCCTCGATGCTGCCGGCGATGACGGGCACGCCCGGGAACGCTTCGCGCGCGCGCTGGCAGTACACGGTCACGGCGCGGTCCGGACGTTTATTTGGTTCGCCGTTCGGCGTGTACGCGTCGTCCGAGCGGATCTTGCGGTCGGCCGTGTAGCGGTTGACCATCGAATCCATATTGCCCGCGGTGATGCCCCAGTACAGATTGGGCTTGCCCAGCGCGCGGAACGGTTCCACCGAGGTCCAGTCGGGCTGGCTGATGATGCCCACGCGATACCCCTGCGCTTCCAGCAGGCGGCCCACCAGCGCCATGCCGAAGCTGGGGTGGTCGATGTAGGCGTCGCCCGTGATCAGGATGATGTCGCACGAATCCCAGCCCAGCTTGTCCATCTCGGCGCGGGACATGGGCAGGAAGGGGGCGGCGGGAGCGCGGCTGGAGCGCTTGGGAACGCTCGCGAAAAGATTGGCAGGGGAGTTCATTGGCCGGCATTTTACCGGAAAAGCCGATCCGGGGCTGCCTCCCCGCCAAAAAATAGCTTATCTTTCAATCACTTGTCTCATCCTTGACGCATGATCGCCAGGGATTCAGATGCCCATGTTCGCCAGGATGTTGCCGAGCTGGCGCAGGGCCGGCTCCAGCGTCGGGTGCTTGGCCGCGAACTTGGCCGTGATCTCCTGGCTGCGCGAGGCCAGGCCATAGGTGTTGGCGTCGAGGTCTTCCTCGGCGCGGCGCTCCAGCAGGCGGTTGATGTCGCCGTCGAGCTGGCGCAGCAGCATCTGGAGTTCTTCGTCGACCTGGCCGCCGTTCTCGTTGAGGCTGCGGTGCAGGGTCTTCAGGTGCGCTTTCAGGGTGTCTTCGTTATCGGCTTGCATGGCTTTCTCACTTCATGACGTTGTGACAAAGTTTAACCCCGATACGGCAAGATTGGCGCGCGGCCAACCGTCGTCCCCGCGCAGGCGGGGAACCAAGCTGAAGTGCCGAAGTCGGATAACACGCATCACGGCGGACCGCGCGACTTCGGTTACGCGGCATGGGTCCCTGCCTGCGCAGGGACGACGTTGGTTGATGCGTGCTCCGTACCGGCTTACTCGCCCGTCAACCCGCGGCGCTCCAGCAGCGGCTCGATCTTCGCATCGCGGCCGCGGAAGTTGCGGTACATCTCCATCGCATCCATGGTGCCGCCGCGCGACAGCAGCATTTGGCGGAAGCGGTCGCCGTTCTTGCGGGTCAGGCCGCCGTTTTCCTTGAACCATTCGACGGTGTCGGCGTCCAGCTTCTCGGCCCACAGGTAGCCGTAGTAGCCGGCCGAATAGCCGCCCGAGAACACGTGCGAGAAGTAGGTCGTGCGGTAGCGCGGCGGGACCAGCGGGAAGTCGACGCCGGCGTCATGCAGGGCCTTGGCTTCGAAGCCCAGCACGTCGGTCGGGATCTGGTTCGCGCCCAGCTGGTGCCATTTCTGGTCCAGGATCGATGCGGCCAGGTATTCGGTGGTGCGGTAGCCCTCGTTGAACTTGGTCGATGCCTGCACCTTGTCCAGCAGCTCTTTCGGCATCGGCGCGCCGGTCTGGTAGTGCTTGGCGTAGTTGGCCAGCACTTCCGGCCAGGCCATCCACATCTCGTTGACCTGGGACGGGAACTCCACGTAGTCGCGCGGCACGCGGGTGCCCGAGAAGCGCGGGTACTTCACGTTCGAGAACATGCCGTGCAGCGCATGGCCGAACTCGTGGAACATCGTGCGCACTTCGTCGTAGGTCAGCAGCGTCGGCTCGCCGGCGGCCGGCTTCGGGATGTTCAGGTGGTTGGCGATGACCGGGTGGGTGCCCAGCAGCGCGTTCTGGCCCACGTAGGCGTTCATCCAGGCGCCGCCGCGCTTGTTCGAGCGCGCATACGGGTCGTGCAGGAAGATCGCCAGCTGCTTGCCGTCGGCATCGAACACGTCGAACACGCGCACGTCCGCGTCGTACACGGGCAGGTCCTTGCGCTCCTTGAAGGTGATGCCGTATTCCTTGGTGGCGGCGAAGAACACGCCGTCGATCAGCACGCGGTTGAATTCGAAGTACGGACGCAGCTGGTTCTGGTCGAAGGCGTAGCGCGCCTGGCGCACCTTGTCGCTATAAAAATTCCAGTCGTAGGCGGTGGCCTGGAACTTGCCGCCGTCGGCGTCGATGGCCTTCTGGATCTCGGCCGCTTCCTTCTTCGCGTTGTTCACGGCCGGCTTGGCGAATTCGGCCAGCAGGGAATTGACGGCGCCGGTGGTCTTGGCGGTCTGGTCTTCCAGCAGGTAGGCGGCATGGCTCGGGTAGCCCAGCAGCGCGGCGCGTTCGGCGCGCAGCTTGGCCAGTTCCAGCACCACGTTGCGGTTGTCGAACTCGCCGCCGTGGCTGCCGCGCGCCAGCGAGGTCGCCAGCAGCTTCTCGCGCGTCGCGCGGTTGGTCAGCACGGACAGGGGCGCCTGCTGGGTGGTGTTCACGACCGGGATCACGAACTTGCCGTCCAGGCCGCGCTTCTTGGCCTCCGCGGCGGCGACGTCGATCGCCTTGTCCGACATGCCGGCCAGCTCCGCGCGGCTGTCCACGACCAGGGCCGACGCATTCGCTTCCTTCAGCACGTTCTGGCTGAACTGGGTCTGCAGGGCGGCGATCTTGCCGTTATACGCCTTCAGCTTTTCCTTGTCGGCGGCCGAGAGCTTGGCGCCGGCGCGCACGAAGTCGGTGTGGTAGCGCTCCAGCAGATAGGCCGATTCGGCGTCCAGCTTCAGCTGCGCGCGCTTGTCGTACAGCGCCTGGATGCGCTTGTAGAGCTTTTCGTTCAGGCGGATCTTGTCGCTGTGCGCGGCCAGCTTCGGCGCCAGGTCCTTGTCCAGCGCGTCCAGCGTCGGATTCGTGTTGGTGCCCACCAGGTTCGAGAACGTGGTCGAGACGCGGTTCAGCAGCTGGCCCGAACGCTCCATGGCGACGATGGTGTTGTCGAAGGTCGGCGCGCTCTTGCTGTTGGCGATGGCCTCGATTTCGCGCATGTGCTCGCGCATGCCTTCGTCGAACGCGGGCGCGAAGTCCTCGTTCTTGATCTTGTCGAATGCCGGGTACTGGAACGGCAGGGTGCTCGGCTTGGCGAACGGGTTCGATGCCGGCAATGCGGCGTGGGCCAGGTTGGCGAAGGCCGCGGTAACGGCGATGGCCAGGAGGTGGGAACGGTTCATTCTGAAGCTCTCCGGGAGGGTTGGCGGACCAGGCCATGCGCGTGGCAGCCATGGTCTCTTCTTGTGCGGCGACGGCGACGTCGGCGGCTGAAAGAACACCGCCGGGGATATCCCGGCGGAAAGTTCGATCAAAATAATAGCAGGCTTACACCCGCGCCGGCACAAACCAATTGTTGCGTTTTATATCAACAACCCATCATATTCCCGGAGTATTTACGCCCCGTCGGCAGCGCCCAGGTGTCCTTCGATGCGCCGGTCCGGGATCAGCCACATGACGGCCACGACCGCATACGCGAGGAAACCGGCGCCCGGATGCGCGCACGAAGCGACGATGCCGGCCGTGTACAGCACGATCGACAGCTTGCCCTTGCGGTCGCGCCCCAGCGCCCGCGCCAGCGCGGCATTCTTCGGATGGTGGAACACGAGCGCCTTGACCAGCACCGCATAGGCGATCGCGCACATCACCAGCACGATGCCATAGGCGACCGTCGGCCAGGTCTCGAAATGGTTCTCGCCCATCCAGGTGGTCACGAACGGGATCAGCGACAGCCAGAACAGCAGGTGCAGATTGGCCCACAGGATGCCGCCGCCGACCTCCTTCACGGCGTGCAGCAGGTGATGGTGGTTGGTCCAGTAGATGCCCACGTAGACGAAGCTCAGCACATAGCCCAGGAACACGGGCCAGAGCGGCAGCAGGTCGCGGAACTCGGCGCCGTGCGGCACCTTCAATTCCAGGACCATGATGGTGATGATGATGGCGATGACGCCGTCGCTGAAGGCTTCGAGCCGGGTTTTTCCCATAGGTCACACTTGATGAAGAAGATCGTCGATGGTGGCCGCTTCGTCCCGGAAAAGCTTGGACGAGAACGCCCTCGTGCGCTCGCCGTCGCGCCGCCCGGCGAGAATAATATGTAAATATCTTGATGGCAACATGTCACGGGGAGCAGCTATAATCCCCGGTCGAGCAATTGCTGAAGAAACGAACGGTTCCATGAGCGCCCATCCCGACCTGCTATCCCCTTCCGGCCACGACCTGTCGTCCCACGCACCGCGTGTCGCCGTCATCGTGCCCTGCTATAACGAGGCGCTGACCATCGCCCAGCTCATCCGCGACTTCCGCGCCCACCTGCCGCATGCCCGCATCTATGTGTTCGATAATAATTCGACCGACGACACGGCCCGCGTCGCGCGCGAGGCGGGCGCGATCGTGCGGACCGTGACGATGCAGGGCAAGGGCAGCGTCGTGCGGCGCATGTTCGCCGACGTCGAGGCGGATGCCTACGTGATGATCGACGGCGACGGCACCTACGATGCGGGCGCGGCGCCGCGCCTGGTCGACAAGCTGGTGCGCGAAAACCTCGACATGGTGGTGGGCTCGCGCGTGAGCACCGAGCAGGCCGCCTACCGCTTCGGCCACCGCGCCGGCAACACGATGCTCACCGGCTTCCTGTCCCTGATCTTCGGCCGCACCTTCACCGACATCCTGTCCGGCTACCGCGTGTTCTCGCGCCGCTACGTGAAATCGTTCGCGGCGCATTCGTCCGGCTTCGAGATCGAGACGGAGCTGACGGTCCACGCGCTGGAGCTGCGCATGCCTGTCGCCGAGGTGGAAACGGTGTACGGTTCGCGCCCGGAAGGCTCGGCCAGCAAGCTCAACACGTATCGCGACGGCGTGCGCATCCTGCTCACCATCCTGCGCCTGTTCAAGTCGGAAAAACCGCTGGGCTTCTATTCGATCGCCTTCGCCTTCTTCGCGCTGGCCTCGATCGACCTGGCGATCCCGCTGTTCGCCACTTACCTGGAAACGGGCCTGGTGCCGCGCCTGCCTACCGCCGTGCTGTGCATGGCGCTGATGCTGTTCGGGGTGGTGCTGCTCGCCTGCGGCATCATCCTCGATGCCGTGACCAAGTCGCGCATCGAGCAGAAGCGGTTTTCCTATCTCGCCGTCCCCGCGTTCGACGCCGGCGGCAGGGATGCGTAAGGCCTCGCGCCAGCTGGGCAGCTTCGCGCTGGCCGGCGCCCTCGGCTTCGTCGTCGACGTCGGCGTGCTGTACGCCGCCATGGCGCTGGGCGCGGGCTGGATCGCGGGGCGCCTGCTGTCGTTCGTCGCGGCGGCCTATTCGACCTGGCGCTTCAACCGGCGCTTCACGTTCGCCGCCACAGCGTCTCCCTGGCGCGAATGGTGGCGCTACCTGGCCAGCATGACGGGCGGGATGCTGGTCAATTTTCTCGTCTACAGCCTGGCCTTGTCGCTGCTGCCGGCGGCGTGGTGGGCGCCCGGCCTGGCAGTGGGCTGCGGCTCCGTGGCCGGGCTGGCCGTCAATTTCGCCAGCGCCAAATTGTTCGTCTTCAAGTCCTGAAAGATACTCATGCGTTTCCTGAAGAACCCCTTCGCCGCCATCGAACGCTGGTTCCAGCGCCGCACGGCCGTGCTGTCCCATCCGCGCGCGCCTTTCCTGGCCGCCTGCATCGTGCCCGTGCTGTTCGGCCTGCTGTCCGTCGGCCTGGGCCAGGACAACAACTGGGACTTGAAGAACTATCACTGGTACAACCCGCACGCCCTGCTGCACGGCCGCATCGATATCGACATGGCGCCCGGCCAGTGGCAAAGCTATTTCAATCCGCTGCTCGACCTGCCCTACTACCTGCTCCATACCTTCCTGGCCCCGCAGGCGGTCGGCTTCGTGATGGGCTGGCTGCACGGCCTGAACTTCATCCTGGTGCTGGCCATCGGCCGCCGCGTGCTGGACGGACAGGCGGGCAACGCGCGCCTCGCCGTGCTGCTGGCCGCAGCCGGGACCTGCGGCGCCGGCTTCCTGTCGGAACTGGGCAATTCCATGGGCGACAACATGACGGCGCTGCTGACGCTGCTGTCGGTCTACCTCGTGCTGCGCGGCTGGGAACACATGGGGGCCTGGTCCGGGCGCGCGGCGGCCATCCTGCTGCTGTCGGGATTCGTCATGGGACTGGGCGCGGGCCTGAAGCCGACCAACGTGACCTATGCGGCCGGCCTGTGCCTGGCCCTGTTCGCCCTGCCGGCGTCATGGCGCATGCGCCTGGGCGCCGCGTTCGCGAGCGGCTGCGCGATCGTCGTCGGCATGCTGGTCACCGCCGGCTGGTGGTGGCTGGCCATGTGGGAACGCTTCGGCAATCCATTGTTCCCGCAGTTTAACAATGTGTTCCGCAGTCCGCTGGCCCAGCAGATGGGCGTCATCGACAATTTCCACCTGCCGCGCAGCATGATGGAAACGCTGTTCTGGCCCTTCGTCTTCACCAAGGATTTCCTGCGCGTGTCGGAAATCGCCTTGACCCAGGTGATGCTGCCTGCCCTGTACGTGCTGGCGATCGTGTTCGCCTTCGTATGGCTGGCCGAGCGCGTCGCCGGCAGGCACGTCCACGCGGCGCTGGCGCCGCGCGCCCGCTTCCTGCTCGTGTTCGGCCTGGTCGCCTATCTGGCGTGGATGAAGATCTTCGGCATCTACCGCTACCTGATCCCGCTGGAACTGCTGGCGCCGCTGATGGCCTGGGTGCTGGTGGCGCGCATCGTGCGGCCGCCGTACGCGGCACGCGCCGGCGGCTGGCTGGTCGCCGCGGGCGTGGCGGCGGCCTTCCCCTTCATGACCTGGGGCCATACCGGATGGGCGCCGGCCCCGTTCAGCGCCCGCCCGCCCGCGTTCGCCCAGCCCGCGTCCACCATCGTCTTCACGGCGCACGGACATCCGCCCATGGGCTGGCTGGCCACGTTCTTCCCGCCCGAGGTGCGCGTCATCGCGCTGGCCGGCGGGTTCCCGGAATCGCCCGCCTACCTGGAACGCATCCAGGGCGCCATCGCGCAGCGCCAGGGACCGCACTACCTCATGCTGGCCCTGGCCAAGAACGACAAGGAAAACAGCCTGCACCGCAAACAAGATATCGTCGACGCGCTCGGCCTGACGGCCAGCGCCGAGCAGTGCGCACGCCTGGACCGCGTGCTCAAGCGCGTGCGCTTCCAGGTCCAGGTGAAGCCGCTGGCCGCCCCGGGCCGCCAGTGCACGCTCGAACTGCAGCCGCGCTACGTGGTGGACCTGGCGGCCCAGGACCGCACGATCCTGCAGACGGCGCGCGACAACCTGGACCGCTACGGCCTGGCGATCGACGAGGCCGGCTGCCGCAACTATCCGGCGGCGGTCGGGAGCGAGCCCCATCCGTTCCGGCTGTGCCCGGTGACCGTCAAGAGGCGCACGCCGGCGCCCTGATCCTCAGGCGCCTGGCGGCAGGAACAGGCCCGCGACGGTGGCGATCCAGGCCAGGCTGCCCACGGCGATCACGGCATAGTGGCGTTTCGTCAGCCGGTCGTTGCCGGCCCCGGCCGGGTCGCCGCACACCAGGTTGATCATGCGCTGGGCTTGCAACAGCGGCAGCAGGAGCGGGAACATGGCGGCGATCGAGACCAGGTCGCCGGCCGTGCCTTCCAGCGGCAGGTCGATGACGGCCGACAGGATCATCCACACGACCATGAACGTGGCGGTCCAGCCGCTGTGCCAGGCGGCCACCGGCGGAAGGTGGCCCCCCTGGACCTTCACCTTGCGCAGCAGCGCATGCGTGAAAAACATCGGAAACACCGCGCGCGGTACCGGCCAGACCGTGGTGCCGAAACGCGATGCCTCGGGGTGCTTGCCCTTGTAGCAGGCCCAGTTCTTGTAGAACCAGTAAAACGTGTACAGGGTGAACGTGGCCAGGTAGAGGATTGCCAGCTTGCGCTTGCTCACCACGTAAAAGGGCGGCGCGGCGGCGAGACGGGCCAGTGCTTCGTCGGAAGGCAGATTGCTGCTGGAAATCATCGGAATCGTGCGCGGGATCGTGCGTCGTTGCTCGGCAAGAATTGCACGATGCCCCAGCAGTGTCCATTCGTCAACTGCCGGGCCCGATCAGTAGTGGGGCGGCCGTTCGTTGACGGGCCCCTGGCCGGCGTCGCGCAGCGTACGCACGTGTTCGGCCAGCTTGGCGACCATCGCTTCCAGCTGTTCGATGCGGCGCCCCTGCTCGTACACGGTGCGGTTGAGGGTATCGACCAGGTTTTCCTGGTCGGTCAGCTTGATTTCGATGTCGATGAAGCGGTTGTCGTCGCCCATGGCGGTTCCCGTGAAAGTACGCGCGGAGCGCAAATGAAAAGAGCCGCATTATGCCTGCGGCTCCTGGTCTTGCGTACTGCCTGCCGAGAAATTACCAGGAGAACGGTACGTACTTGATGCCGTCCTGGATGGAACCGATCACCTGCGCCTGGTTTTCCGGGCTTTCGCTGAAGCCGACGATCACGTTGCCGCGCGTCTGGTGCTCGACGTTCAGGGCATTCAGCCAGAACTTGTAGCCGTCGCCGTCGGGATTACGGTGCAGCACGTTCTGGTACAGATTGGTCAGGAACTGCTCGTTCGTCGTGTTCGCGCCGTAGCGCTCGACGTATTCCGGCGACGCGGCGAATTCCATCGCGATGCTTTCCAGCGAGTGGCCGTGTTCCAGCGCATCCATCCAGAAACCCTGGCCGCTCTCGTCGGCTTCGCGGCCGAACAGGGCGCGGTAGACGCGGTAGATCTCGCCGGCGACTTCGCCCGCGCCGATGTCCAGCGCCACGGACATGTCGCTGAACTGCACGCGCTCGACGTTGATCAGGGAATCGTGGCCGCCGTTGCCCACCTTGTCGGTGATGCCGAAGCCCCACACTTCCTTGTTCACGGTGTAGTCGCCGCTCTTGCCTTCGTAGACGACGGTATCGAGGCCGCCCTTGCCGTCGATGGCGTTGTTGCCGGCACCGGGGGCGGTCAGCTTGTCGACGCCGTCGGTGCCGGCGACGTTCAGCGTGCTCTTGACCGTCAGGTTCAGCGTGCTGCCGCTACTGCTCGAGTTGTCGGCCTTGTCGACCGAGACCGGCACGATCGTGTAGCTGCCGTCGGGCAGCGGCGACGTGGTGACGGACCAGGTGCCGTCGGCGCGGACCGTCGCGTGGGCGATGTCGATCGTGTCGCTCAGGTCGCTCTTGGCGCCGATCTTGAACAGCTGGATCTCGGTGCCCGCCTCGCCGGTGCCGAAGAACGTGGCCTGGTTGCTGCCGCTGCTGTAGGAGACTTGCGACGTCGGATAAGCCGGCGCCGTCGCATCGACGTTGAAGGTGGCCGTGGCGCTGTGCGCCGAGTTGTTGCCTGCGGCATCGGTCGCGACCGCGTAGATCTGGTAGTCCAGGCCATCGCTGAAGGGGTTGAGCTTGGCGGTCCAGAGGCCGTTGGCATCGGCGACCGCGCTGCCGACCTGCACGTTGTTGGCCGTGTAGATCTTGACCGTCGCACCGGCCTCGGCGCTGCCCGTCAGGCTCGGGATGCTCTTGGTGGAGATGTAGCCGTTGCCGTTCTTGGCCACGGTGAACACGGGTGCGTTCGGTGGCGTCGTGTCGGCGGCGACCACGTCGGCGCGCGACACGCTGAGGCCGTTGCTGAATTCGAACAGTTCGATCGAGCGCAGGGTATCCGTGCCGTCGATGCCGTCGCGGCTCGTGACCTGCAGGTCGCCGTTGGACTGCAGGGTAAAGATGTAGTTGCTGCGTTCGCCGCGGAAGACCGCGGTATCCGTTCCTGCTCCGCCATCGATCATGTCATTGCCTCCATCTCCTTCGAGTTTATCGTCGGCAGCCGTACCGCTCAGGGTATCGGCGCCACTGGTTCCCGTGATGTAACGTCCACCGGACGTGGAATTGATGCCGTAGGCGCCGCGCAAACCATCGCCGCCGTACAGCCAGTTGAGTGCCGCGATGTCGTATTGCTGGTAGGTGGAATACGGACCCGATGGAGCGTCCGTGTACGACATCAGGGTATTGCCGGTGTTGTCCTGCGCAATCGGCAGCACGGCCGGGTTATCGCCCGAGTAGTTCGGATCCTGGAAGGAATGCTTCAATCCGAGGGCATGCCCCAGCTCGTGCAGCAGCGTTTCGTAGCCATAGCTGCCGGACGCCAGGTTGGCGTTCTGGGCGCCGATCCATCCCGCATTGTCCAGATACACGTAGGCATCGGCGTCGAATGCCAGCTTGCTGCCGGTGCTGTACGAACTTTGCCAGCTGCACAAGCCGGCGACGTTGGTGCCGATGATGTCCACGCTGGCCAGGTGGATCTGGGCCGCCGTGCCGCTGTTCGATTCGACGAACTGGATGCCGGTCACGTCGGAAATATAGGCGAATGCCGCGCGGGTCGCTTCCTGCTGGGAAGCGCTGAATGCCTGCAATGCGCCTGTGTAATTTGCCTGGGCATACTTGGCGTCTTCATTACCAGAGGCAATCGAAAACGTGTAGGTCAGCGTATAGATGGCTGCGCCGGACAGCGTCGAGAGGAAATTCCAGTCGGGGCCGGTATCGAGCAGTGCGTCGATGTAATTCAGCCCGGTGACCGGGGTAGTAGTAATGTCGGATACGGTTGCCATGGGTAGATCGTTGTGCTGCAAACATCGCGGCAATGTTTTGCCACAGAAAAATTGATTATAAAAAAATCACCTCAAGAAAGTATTTCCTGTGTGATAGTTGAAGTCAAATAAGAATTTCAATCGTGCGCACCCCTTGCCAGCCCATCAAGGCTTGGGCACAACAGTTGTTAGTGAACACTTACGAAACTGTTGTGTAATGACATCGGGGGGAGTGCCCGGACGGCGTCCGCGTCCGGGACCGGGGGAATAGCCTGGAATCAGGCGCGCGGGGAAGCCAGCAAGGCTTTCAGGTTGGCCAGGCGTTCCTTGGGACTGAGTATTTCGTTTTCCTTCGGCGGGGCGTCGCCCACGTCCAGCGCCATTTCCTTGATGAAGCGCGACGGGTCGCAGTGCACCAGTTCGCCGGCGCGCTTGCGCTTCTTGCACCAGGTGACGTGCAGGGTGCGCTGGGCGCGGGTGATCCCCACGTACATCAGGCGCCGCTCTTCCTGGATGCGGGCGGCGATCTTTTCGACGGGATCGTCGACGTCGCCCTTGTGCGGCAGGATGCCCTCCTCGCAGCCGACCAGGTAGACGTGCGGGTATTCCAGGCCCTTCGAGGCGTGCAAGGTGGACATGCGCACGGCGTCAGGTTCCTCGTCCTGGCCTTCGAGCATCGACATCAAGGCGACCATCTGGGTCAGCTCGAGCAGGTTCTTTTCCTCGCCGTCGCGGTCGCGTCCGCCGCGGCCGCGCTCCTTCAGCCAGTTGACGAACTCGAGCACGTTCTGCCACTTGCCCTGGGCGGCGCGGTCGTCGAAGTTCTCGTACAGGTAGTGCTCGTAGTTCATCTCCTTCATCATGTCGTCGAGCAGCTCGGCGGCCGCATCGCCGCTGCCGGACGGGCCGGGGCGCGTGGCGCGCGATTCCAGCTCGTTGATCCAGTGGCAGAACTCGCGCAGCGGGATCAGCTGGCGGTCCTGCAGGCGCGCCTCGATGCCGCCCTTGAGCGCGGCCTCGAACAGCGAGCAGTTCCACTGCTTGGAGAATTCGCCCAGCGCCTCGATGGTCGCCATGCCGACGCCGCGCTTGGGCGTGGTGATGGCGCGGATGAAGGCCGGGTCGTCGCCCTCGTTGGCGATCAGGCGCAGGTAGGCGATGATGTCCTTGATCTCGGCCTTGTCGAAGAAGCTCTGGCCGCCCGAGATCGTGTACGGAATGCGTTCCTTGCGCAGCGCCTGCTCGATCACGCGGGCCTGGTGGTTGCCGCGGTACAGGATCGCGAAATCGGACCACTTGTTCTTGCGCTGGAAATGCTCGGTCGAGATCAGCATCGCGACCTGGTCGGCCTCCGTCTCGTCGTTCGGCATGCCCGTCACCTGGATCGGCTCGCCCAGGCCGTGCTCGGACCACAGCGATTTCTCGAACAGCTTCGGGTTGTTGCCGATGACGGCGTTGGCCGCCTGCAGGATGCGCGTGGTCGAGCGGTAGTTCTGTTCCAGCTTGATGACGCGCAGGTCGGGGAAATCGGTCTGCAGCGTTTTCAGATTCTCGACCGAGGCGCCGCGCCAGGCATAGATCGCCTGGTCGTCGTCGCCCACGGCCGTGAACATCGGCTTTTTCCCGAGTCCCGTCACCAGCAGCTTGACCAGCTCGTACTGGCAGGTATTGGTGTCCTGGTACTCGTCCATCAGCAAGTAGCGCAGGCGGCGCTGCCAGCGGTCGCGGATCGGTTCGTTGTTGCGGAACAGTTCCACCGGCAGGCGGATCAGATCGTCGAAGTCGACCGCCTGGTAGGCCTGCAGCGTGGCGAGATAGCTGCGGTAGATGCGGCCGGCCTGGGCCTCGTCCTCGTCCTGGGCGTTGTTGATCGCATCCTCGGGGTCGACCAGGCCGTTCTTCCACAGCGAGATGGCGTTCTGGATGCGGCGGATTTCCTGCTTGTCGGTGGTGACGGCCAGGTCGGACACGATCGTGTAGCAGTCGTCGCTGTCCATGATCGAGAACTTGTCCTTGAGGCCGACGCCGGCCGCTTCCTGGCGCAGGATCTTGACGCCCAGCGAGTGGAAGGTCGAGACCGTCAATTGCTTGGCCTGCTTGGGCTGCTTGAGCAGCTTGCCGATGCGCTCCTGCATCTCGAGCGCGGCCTTGTTCGTGAACGTGAGCGCCGCGATCGTGCGCGGATCGTAGCCGCGGTGTTCGATCATGTAGGCGATCTTCTGGGTGATCACGCGGGTCTTGCCCGAGCCGGCGCCGGCCAGCACCAGGCAGGGACCGTCGAGGTAGAGCACGGCTTCGCTTTGCGGACCGTTGAGGCCGAAATTCGGGGTGGTGGACATGGGAAATTTCTGGAAGGACAGCTCAGCATTGTAGCGAAGCTTGTCCTTGCACTAAAGGGCGGCCGTACAACAGCGTCCCGGCCGCGCCGGCGCTCAACGGAAACGCGCGAGGTAGTCGGCCGCCAGGCCGTCCAGGTGCGGCGCATAGCGCGCCAGTTCGGCCTCGCTGCCCGGCGATTGCCAGTCGTCCTTCCACGTCATCACCACGCCGTCCGGCAGCACCACGCGGGCGAACGCCGCGCCGTCGCGCCGCACGTCGGCGATGGCGCCCCAGTAGAAGTCGCGCCGGTAGGACTTGCGCACATTGCCCAAGCCAAAGTCGAGCATCAGCGCATCGTCGATCACGCACACGGCGTGGCCGTCGATCTGGCCCGGCTTGGCATAACCCGGTGCGCCCAGCATGAAGGCATTGCCCTGGTTGAGGATCTCGACCTGGCCGGACACGATGCGCGCGCGGTGGCCGTGCAGCCCGGCGAGGCGATGCACCAGTGAAGCGACCAGGAAACAGGCGCTGCCGTAGTTGTGCAGGTACAGCCAGCCGAGGTCGTACATGCGGTCGTACAGGATGCGGCCGAAGTCGGCCAGCTGGGTATTGTCCGACTGGACCAGCAACTGCTGGCCGCGCAATTCGCCGCGCACGATGAACATGGCGTCGAACACGCGCCCGTAGCGATCGAGCAAGCCCAGGAAGCGTTCGGTCGCGCGCACCGCCAGGCCGTTGTCGGCATCGGCGGCCAGCGTCACCAGGCCATGCTGCTCGAAGCGTTGCAGCTGTTCGGCGATCACGGCCGGCGGATGGGGCAGTCCCCGGGCCAGGTGCGAGAGCGTCAGCACCTGGTGCGACACGAAGTCGTTGCCCAGTTTGAGGAACAGGTCGTAGCCCGGCATCGAATCCGTGCCGGGCACGTTCTCGACGACCCAGTTACGGACCTGGGCGACGCTTTGCAGGATCGGGGGAACGCGCTGCAATGACATTGTAAATACCCCGCACGAATCAAGACACAATTCCCGAGTTTGCCTGAAATTCCTGCGATTGGAAATGACAAAGCGACATTGCGAACGCGCGGACGGCCCCCACATCCTATCCAGCCGCACGGGATGGGTTACCATGGCCTGTGGGCGTCCTGACGCCATTGCATCCGAGAAAAAAATATGAAATTTGAACACCTGATCGAGATTAACGACCCGCTCAACCCGCTGATCGACACGGTGACGCGCGAACAATTGTGGCGCGGCCTGGTCTTGCGCGCCGAGGATCCGAAACTGTTCGTCCCGCACCTGGACGAATGCACCCTGGGCGAACGGAACAGCGAAACGAGCAGCTTCACGCGCCGCCTGCGCTACGGCGAGCTGGTGATCGACGACACCGTCTACCTGACCCCGCTGCAGGAAGTGCGCTTCGAGGTGCCGGCCCAGGGCGATATCGCCCAGTCGCGCCTGACCATGGCGATCGAGGCGCCGACCGAGGGCGTGCTGTGGGTGCGCTTCACCTACGACGACGGCAATCCCGCCGCCGCCGACGACATGGGCAAGATGTACGAGGACTTCAAGAAGTCCGCCTACCAGGAAGCCGACCTCGACACCGTCAAGATCGTGCGCCAGATGGCGGCGGAAGGAAAGCTGGACGCCAGCTATCTGAACTAGGCGTCAAAGCAGGGGTCAGAGCCCGGTGTTGCCTTTCAAAGGGCTCTGACCCCGGTGTGCCGCAGCGAACGCCATCACGTGCCCGGTTCCACCTCGTCCGGGTCGACGTCGCTGGTCCCCTTGGCGATATTGTGGGCCAGGTCGCGCAAGGCGGTGCGCACGCCCTCTTCCACCACCGGGTGGTAGAAGGGCATTTCCAGCATCTGGTCCACGGTCAGGCGCGACTGCACGGCCCAGGACAGCAGGTGCCCGATGTGCTCCCCGCGCGGGGCGATCATCTCGGCGCCCAGGAAGCGGCCCGTGACGTATTCGCCGTACACCCGCAACATCCCCTTGTTCTGCAACATGACGCGGCTGCGGCCCTGGTTCTCGAACGAGACCTTGCCGACCGCGAACTTCGGCTTGCCCGGGGCCGTCAGCGCCTTGTAGCTGGCACCCAGCGTCACGATGTTCGGCTCGGTGAAGGCCGCCGTCAGCGGCGTACGGCGCAGGCCGGGGCGGATGTCCGGATAGCGTCCGGCATTGTCGCCGGCGATCTTGCCGTGGTCGGCGGCCTCGGGCAGGATCGCCAATTCCTGGTTGGCGTCGCCGGCGATGAAGATGTGGCTGTTCCCGCACTGCATGGTGCGGCTGTCGTACAGCGGCACGCCGTTCGGTCCCAGCGCCAGGCCGCTGTGCTCCAGGCCCAGGTCCTTCACGTTGGGCGTGCGGCCGGCCGCCTGCAGCACGTACTGGAAACGGGCGCAGCGCTCTTCCCCGCCTTCGCGCGTGCACAGCACGATCTCGTCGCCATCCTGCTCCGCCTTCACGATCTCGGACTGGAAATGCAGGTCCAGCTCCTCGCGCAGCACGCGCCCGGCCTGGCGCAGCACCACCGGGTCGGTCAGTTGCGCCACGCTGCCGCCGCGCGCATAGACGCTTACCCGCACGCCCAGGCGCGCCAGCGCCTGGCCCAGTTCCAGGCCGATCACGCCGGTGCCGATGACGGCCACGGAACGCGGCAGGTCCTGCCAGTAGAACACGTCGTCGCTGGTGATGACGCCCGCGCCGGCATCGGCCAGCACGGGCAGCCGGGTCGGCGCGGAGCCGGTGGCGATCACGATGCGGGCCGCCTCGATCTCGGTTCCCTCCCCGTCCGCGCCGTCGACGCGCAGCAGGTGCGGCGCGACGAAGCGCGCATGGCCGCGCACCTTGTCGGCGTCGGGGATGGTGTCGACGCCTTCGAGCACGAAGCCGACGAAGCGGTCGCGCTCGCGCTGCACACGTGCCATCACGGCCGCGCCGTCGATGCGCTTTTCTCCCGCGTGCACGCCGAATTCGGGGGCGAGATCGAGCATGTGCGCGGCCTCGGCCGCCGCGATCAGGAGCTTGCTGGGCATGCAGCCGACCCGCGCGCAGGTGGTGCCGTACTGCCCGCCTTCGATGAGCACCGTGCGTGCGCCCTGCTGCACCGCCGCGCGGTAGGCCACCAGGCCCGCCGTGCCGGCGCCGATCACCGCGACATCGACCTTCAATCTCTGCATCGTGTTCTCCTGCTTGTTCGTCCCGATTGGTTCCGATTCGTCCCGCTTCGTCCTCGTCCGCATGCATGACGATACGCCAATTTTGCCATGTCGGCAGCGCAACCCCGGATTCGGGCGCCGGATCAGATGTCGAGCGGATCGACCTCGAGCGACCAGCGCACCCGCGTCTTCATGGCGCGCAGCAGGTCCACCCACGCCGTCAGGAAGGTTTGCAGCGCGGGGCGCGAATTCGATTCGACCAGCAACTGGGCGCGGTCGACGTTGTGCACCCGCGTCATGGTCATGGGGATCGGATCGTTGATCACCACGGCATCGGTCGGCAGGACGTCGCGCGCGCTTTCCAGGAAGGCGATGGCGGTGGCCAGTTCCGGCGCCTCGGCGCGCAGCAGCGCCTGGTACATGAAGGGCGGCAGCGCGGCCTGGTGGCGTTCCTCGAGCAGGTCGCCGGCGAAGCGGTCGTAGTCGTGCCGCATCACGGCGCCGTACAGCGGATGCTGGCAATAGCGCGACTGGATCAGCACTTCCGATTCGAGGCCGGCGCGGCCGGCGCGGCCCGCCACCTGCATCAGCTGGGCGAACAGGCGCTCGCTGGCGCGGTAGTCCTGCGAGAACAGCGCCGTGTCCGGGTTCAGCACGCCCACCAGCGTGAGTTTCTTGAAGTCGTGGCCCTTGGCGACCATCTGCGTGCCGATCAGGATGTCCACCTCGCCCCGGTGCACGGCGTCGAACGCGGCCTGGGCGCTGCCCTTCAGGCGCGTGGAATCGGCGTCGATGCGCAGGATGCGCGCCTGCGGGAACAGCGCGCTCAAGCCTTCCTCGACGCGCTGGGTGCCGCGTCCCAGCGGCTGCAGGTCGATGTTGCCGCAGGTCGGGCAGGCGTGCGGGATGCGCATCTCCAGCGAGCAGTGGTGGCAGCGCAGGCGCCGCTCGGGGCGGTGCAGCACCATGTGGGCGCTGCAGCGCGTGCAGTCGCTGATCCAGCCGCAGGCTTCGCAGCAGATCACGGGCGCATAGCCGCGCCGGTTCAGGAACAGCAGCGACTGCTCGCCGCGCTCGAGGCGGCTGCGCAATGCCGCGATCAGGGTCGACGTCAGCCCCTCTTTCGGCTTGTCGCGCTCCATGTCGATCAGCTTCACGCGCGGCAGCACGGCGTCGCGCACGGCGCGCTCGCGCAATTCGAGGCGACGGTAGCGGCCCGTCTGCGCATGGTGCCAGCTCTCCAGCGACGGCGTGGCCGACCCCAGCACGATGGGAATGGCGAGCTGGCGCGCGCGCCACACGGCCAGGTCGCGCGCCGAATAGCGCAGGCCTTCCTGCTGCTTGTACGAGGGGTCGTGTTCCTCGTCGATGACGATCAGCTTCAGGTGCGGCAGCGAGGACAGGATCGCCAGGCGCGTGCCCAGCACGATGCGCGCCCGGCCCTGGTGCGCGGCCAGCCAGTGCAGCATGCGCTCGCCTTCGGACAGGCCGCTGTGCAGCGTGGCCAGCATCACCCCCGGGAAGCGCGCGCGGATGTTCGCTTCCAGCTGCGGGGTCAGGTTGATCTCGGGGACCATGATCAGGATCTGGGCATCGTGGTCGCGCCCCAGGACCTGGGCGCAGGCCTGCAGGTACACCTCGGTCTTGCCGCTGCCCGTGACGCCGTACAGCAGCAGCGGCGCGAAGCCCTGCGCGCCGCCGATGGCGTCGGCGGCCTGCCGCTGCGCGGGATTCAGCGCCGGCATGTCGACCGGCGCCGGATCGTGGTCGTCCGCCAGCTTGGCCAGCTTCTTGAGGGCCCGGTCCAGCGCCACCGTGGAAGCCAGGCGCAGGTTCTTCGGCAGGCCCGGCATGGCCACCTCGCCCAGCGGGCGGTGGTAATAGTCGGCGGCGAAGCGCGCCAGCGCCAGCCATTGGGGCGAGAGGGGCGCCAGCTGGCCGCGCACGGCCAGTGCATCCTTCAATTTGTCCTCGGGGACCTCGCTCGACGCCTTGATGGCGACGATGACGCCGACCGCCTCGCGCCGGCCGAAGGGTACCAGCGCCAGTTGCCCGACGAGCGGCTCGCTACCGGGCTCGCAGGGCCAACGGTAGTCGAACACGCTGTCCAGCGGCGTATCGAGGGCGATTTGGAGGATGCAGGCCAAACGGGTACCTTGTGAGGAGGGAGAGGACTGTGGAAAACTTTGTGGAAAATGGAAAACTTGACCGTGGAGAAGGTTTACGTTAGCTCAAAGCACTTGGCAATTCCTTAACGCCACAAAAAAATTTCCCGTTAAAAATCAATGATTTGCAATTTTCATGCACAGGCATCCGAAATGGTGCATCGCTCGGCGACTTCTGTGCATAAGTGGGAATTTCCGGTGAAGAACTCAAGCGCAGTGCAGCAAAAACCTGATGCAATACTTGAAGAAATCTCGTAAACCCCGGTAAACCAAGCACTTTTCCGCATTATTCACAGAATCTGTGAATAACTTTGTGAACAATGGCCGGCAAACTTTGCCGGATCGCGCGGCCGCCCCTGGGGACAAGCCCCTGCGGGCCCTGGCAGACCGGCATAAACATCAATGAAATCAATGACTTGATTGATTCTATCCACCACTGTATGTTTTCACAGCCTGGACAATTCGTCCGTGGAATTTTGTGAATAAGTGGGGATGCGCAGCAGCCGTGCAGCGCCTTGGTGGACGCGCACGGCAAGGTCGATCAACCCGCGCGCTGGCGGCGGCTGATGGCGTGCACCGCCTCGACCATGGCCGTCACCGATTCCGGCGGCGTGAATTGCGAGATGCCGTGGCCCAGGTTGAACACGTGGCCATGGCCGGCCGATGGGGTGCCGTAGCTGGTCAATGCCTTTTCCACTTCGGCGCGCACGGCGTCCGGCGTGGACAGCAGGATCGCGGGATCGAGGTTGCCCTGCAGGGCGACGCGGTCGCCGACCAGCGCGCGCGCGCGGCCGAGGTTGACGGTCCAGTCCAGGCCAAGCGCATCGGCGCCGATCTCCGCCATCTCGTCCAGCCACAAGCCGCCGCCCTTGGTGAAGGCGATGACGGGAATACGGACACCGTCTTTTTCGCGATGCAGCNCGCATCGGCGCCGATCTCCGCCATCTCGTCCAGCCACAAGCCGCCGCCCTTGGTGAAGGCGATGACGGGAATACGGACACCGTCTTTTTCGCGATGCAGCTTGGCGACCACCTTCTGCATATAGGCCAGCGAGAACGCCTGGTAGGCGCCGTCGGCCAGCGCGCCGCCCCAGGAGTCGAAGATCATCACGGCCTGGGCGCCGGCGTCGATCTGGGCGTTCAGGTACTGTGCCACCGCCTCGGCATTGATCTCCAGGATGCGGTGCGCCAGGTCCGGGCGGGCATACACCATCTTCTTGATGGTGTGGAATTCGCGCGAGCCGCCGCCTTCCACCATGTAGCAGGCCAGCGTCCACGGGCTGCCTGAAAAGCCGATCAGCGGCACGCGGCCGTTCAGCGCCGTGCGGATCTGGGTCACGGCCTGGAACACGTAGTCCAGCGACGCCATGTCCGGCACCTGCAGCCTGGCCACGTCTTCCTCGGTGCGCACGGTGCGCTCGAATTTCGGGCCTTCACCATCCTCGAAATACAGGCCCAGGCCCATCGCGTCCGGCACGGTCAGGATGTCCGAGAACAGGATCGACGCGTCCAGCGGATAGCGGTCGATCGGCTGCAGCGTCACCTCGGTGGCGTAGTCCGGATTCTTGGCCAGGCCCAGGAACGAGCCGGCGCGCGCGCGGGTGGCGCGGTACTCGGGCAGGTAGCGCCCCGCCTGGCGCATCAGCCATACCGGCGTGTACTCGGTCGGCTGGCGCAGGAGCGCACGCAGGAAGGTGTCGTTCTGGAGCGGGGCAAATTGTGGCATGGATGACAATCCGTCAAGGAAATCGAGGGCAAACCTCTATTATCGCACTCCTCGGGCCGGGGGGACACCTTCCAATCGTCCTGCATGCGCCGCGGATTTATAATGTTCCTTCTCTTTGCCACGCAGGACCGACCATGACCGACTCCCGCAAACAGCCTGCCCCTTGCGGCACCTGGACTTCCCCGATCACCGCCCACGTCGTCGCGGCGGGTTCCGCGCCGCTGTCCGGCGTGATGCTCGACGGCGCCGACGTCTACTGGCTGGCCGGCCGCGCCAGCGAAGGCGGCCGCAACACGCTGCTGCGCCGCCGCGCAGGCGCAACGGAAGAATTGAAGTCCGAGCTGACCCCGTCCCCGTTCAACGTGCGCACCCGCGTGCACGAATACGGCGGCGGCGCGGCCCTGGTGGCCGACGGCACCGTATGGTTCTCGCACTTCGCCGACAACCGCCTGTACCGTCTCGACGGCGGCGGCGCGCCGCAGCCCGTCAGCGCCGGCGGCGACCTGCGCTACGCGGACTTCGTGCTGGACAAGGCGAGAAACCGCCTCGTCGGCGTGCGCGAAGACCACTCGGCCGGCGCCACCTACCCGGTCAATACGCTGTGCGCCATCGACTTCGACGGCCGCGAGACGGTCCTCGTCGACGGCAACGATTTCTACAGCGCGCCGCGCATCTCGCCGGACGGCAAGCACCTCGCCTGGATCAGCTGGGACCTCCCGCGCATGCCCTGGCAGGGCACGGAGCTGTGGCTGGCCGAGATCGGCCCGGACGGCACGCTGCTGGACGGCCGCATGATCGCCGGCGGCGGGCAGGTCGACGGCGGCGAAGCCATCGTGCAGCCGGAATGGTCGCCGGACGGCGTGCTGCATTTCGTGTCCGACCGCTGCGGCTGGTGGAACCTGTACCGCTACGAACACGGCGTCGTGCACGCGCTGTCGCCGCGCCACGCGGAGTTCGCCACGCCGCCCTGGGTGTTCGGCAACAGCATGTACGGCTTCCTGTCCAACAGCGAGATCGTCTGCACCTATATCGAGGACGGTGTCAGCCGCCTGGCGCGCATGCAGGTGGCCAGCGGCGCCATGACGCCCATCGAGACGCCCTACGAAGAGATCCGCGAGCTGCGCGTGTGCGGCAATACGATCGCCTTCCTGGGCGGCTCGCCCACGCTGGCGGCGGAGCTGGTGCGCATGGACCTGACCCAGGGCACGCGCGAGGTGCTGGCGCGTTCCATCGCGCAGCTGCCCGACGTCGGCTACCTGTCGGTCCCGCAGAGCATCCGCTACCCGAGCGCGGACGGCCGCACGTCCTACGCCTTCTACTACGCGCCGAAGAATGCCGACTTCGCGCCGCAGCCGGGAGAACTGCCGCCGCTGATGGTGATCGGCCACGGCGGCCCGACCAGCATGGCGCCCAGCACGCTGAAGCTGGCGATCCAGTTCTGGACCAGCCGCGGCATCGCCGTGCTGGACGTGAACTATGGCGGCAGCACGGGCTTCGGCCGCGCCTACCGCGACCTGCTCGCGGGCCGGTGGGGCATCGTCGACGTCGAGGATTGCGTGGCCGGCGCGCGCTACCTGGCCGACCAGGGCCTGGTCGACCGCGAACGCCTGGTGATCCGGGGCGGCAGCGCCGGCGGACTCACCACCTTGTGCGCCCTGCTGTTCCACGACGTGTTCAAGGCCGGCGCCAGCTACTACGGCGTGTCTGACCTGAAGGGGCTGGACGCCGATTCGCACAAGTTCGAATCGCGCTATACCGAATACCTGATCGCGCCGCCCGAGCGCGCCGCCGCCGTCTACGCCGAGCGTTCGCCGATCAACCACGCAGATAAACTGCGCCGCCCGATGATCTTCTTCCAGGGCCTGGACGACAAGGTGGTGCCGCCGCCGCAGTCTGAAGTGATGGTCGACGCCCTGCGCGCGCGCGGCCTGCCCGTCGCCTACCTGACGCTGGAGGGAGAGGGCCACGGCTTCCGCAAGGCCGACAGCATCGTGCGCACGCTGGAGGCGGAGCTGTATTTCTACCTGCGCGTGTTCGGCATCCCGGTCCCCGCCGGGCTGCCGGCGATCGAGATCGAGAATCTGTCTGCATGAGCGATGAGGTATTGCACGCGCTCGTGGAGGCGTGCGACGAACCGCGCCGGCTGATCCTCGCGCTGCTCGCGCTGGCCGGGGAGCCGATGGGACGGCGCCGCATCCACGAGCACCTGGCGCCGTTCGAGATCGGCGCCGGCGACGAGGACCTGGCCGAACCCCTGGAAAGGCTGCGCGCCGACGGCCTCGTCGCCGAGCTGCCGTCGCGCGGCTACACGGTCGCGCCCGACGTGGCCTGGCCGGCGATCGCCTGGTCGCTGCGCGCGCGCCGCTTCAACCAGTTGCGCGATGTCTACCAGCAGGTGACGCCCCTGCGCGTGGACTGGCAGGGTACGCCCATGCTGCGCAGCTACCGCCAGGGCGTGGCGCTGCTGCGCATGGCCCTGCTGGGCGGCGAAGGCCCGCGCGCCATCGCCCCGCTGCTGGCGGCCTGCCTGCGCTGCCACGAAGCGGCCTACCTGCATCCGCTGGTCGACATCTGCGCCCGCCCGTTCGAGCCGGACCTGATGGAACGCATCAACGGCGCCGTGCGCGACGACGTGCTGGACGTGCTGGTGCGCCACGTGCAGCGCGAACCGGCGCTGGCGCCCGCCGTGCGCGCCTATGCCGAAGCCCAGGTCGCCCAGGGCGGCGCCTCGATGGGCCTGCGCATGGCCCTGGCCGAGCACCTGGTGCTGTGCGGCCGCCTCGATGCGGCCGGCGAGCTGCTGGCCGACCTGGACGAATCGAGCACCCTGACTTTCCGCAGCGTGCTGCAGCTCTTGCGCGGCGATGCCGAACCGGCGCTGGCCGGCTTCGACAAGGCCCTCAAGGCGCTGCGGCGCGAGACGGGCAAGCGAAAGGCCGTGTTCGAGGGCATCGGCGGCCACCTGTACGTGACGGCGCTCCTGAAAAGCGGCGATCCCAAGCACGCCAAGGCGGTCGAGAGCTACCTGGACAGCGCCACCCGCGCCGTGCAGAGTCACGACACGGCCGTCTACCAGCAGCTGTCGATGCTGCGCCAGATCCGCGGCGGCACCGTCGATGCCGACGTGCTCCCCTCGCGCAACTGGGAAAGCGCGCTGCAGCCCGTGATGTTCCGCGCCCTGCTGCACTGGTGGCTGGGCCTGCCGCAATTGCAGGAGCGTCAACCTTTGCTGGAGCAGCAGTTCGACATCGCGCAGGCGGCCGGCTTCGACTTCATCGCCGCGCAGCTCGCGTCGGTGCTGGGCCAGCTCGGCATGGTAGGCATGGAAAAGCAGGCGATCGCGCTGCGCCAGCAGCACCGTTTCGTCGACCTGGCGCTGTGGTTCGAACGCGAGCAGCCGTGGGAACGGCAGCTGAACGCCCTGATCAACCTGCAGCCGGCCGTGAACGTCGAGGTGGTCAAGGAATCGCGCCTGGCCTGGCTGGTCAGCTGGGACCCGCACCTGGGCGTGCGCGAGATCGAGCCGCGCGAGCAGAAGCGCGATGCCCAGGGCGGCTGGAGCCGCGGCCGCGCCATGGGCCTGAAGCGCCTGGCCGAGGAAGCCGCGCAGCTCGACTTCCTCACCCCGCAAGACCTGCAGGTGGCCGCCACCATCGCCGGCTACCGCTACTACACGGGCAACGGCACGCGCTACGAGTTCGACCTGGATAAAGCCGTGGCGGCCCTGGTCGGCCACCCGCTGCTGTTCTGGATGGATGCGCCGGGCACCCGCGTCGAGCTGCTGCCGGGCGAGCCGCAACTGACGGTGCGCGCGGGCGGCGGCCGCGTGACGATCGCGCTGGTGCCGCCGCTGCGCGAGCAGCAGGGCGACGTCGTCGTGATCAAGGAAACGCCCACGCGACTGCGCATCGTGGCCATCCGCGACGAACACCGCCGCATCGGCGCCATCGTCGGCGATGGCCTGGAAGTGCCGCTGGAGGCGGAGCGGCGCGTGCTGCA
This sequence comes from Massilia sp. YIM B02763, assembly GCF_030412015.1. Taxonomy (GTDB): domain Bacteria; phylum Pseudomonadota; class Gammaproteobacteria; order Burkholderiales; family Burkholderiaceae_D; genus Telluria. Next base: position 152,039 of record NZ_JASNRD010000006.1, read on the forward strand.
GGCGATCAGCGCCATCTCGACCATCGTCACCGTGCAGTCCGACATCGGCGCCAGCCCCGCCGACATCGAGCAGGTGGCGGCCGACGCGCGCCTGCACGTGCAGCTGCGCTCCTACCAGCAGGGTCTGCGCATCCAGGTGATGGTGCGTCCGCTGCCCGATGCCGGCCCGTATTTCCGCCCCGGCGACGGCGCGGAAAGCGTGATCGCCGACGTGAACGGCGTGCGCCTGGAAGCGCGGCGCGACCTGAACGCCGAGCGCGAGGCCGAACGCGCCCTGCTGGCCGACGTGCAGGCGTTCGAACATGCCGAGGACGAGCACGGCGAGTGGCTGCTGGCCGCGCCGATCCAGTGCCTGGAACTGCTGGCCCAGCTGCAGGAGGTGCAGGAGCTGGAGCCGGGCCGCATGCTGGTCGCCTGGCCCGAAGGCGAATCGTTCCGCGTCTCGAAGAAGGTGTCGTCGAAATCCGTGCGCCTGCAGATCCGCCGCGACAAGGACTGGTTCGCCGCCAACGGAGAAGTGCAGATCGACGAGCACAAGGTGATGGACTTGCGCGAGCTGCTCTCGCGCGTGCGCGAGGACCGCTTCGTCGCGTTGGGCGACAACCAGTTCCTGGCGCTGTCCAACGAGCTGCACCGCCGCCTGATGGACTTGTCCGCGTACAGCGACGCCGGCGACGAGGCGCTGCGCTTCCACCCGCTGGCCAGCTTCGCGCTGGAAGAGCTGGCCGGGGAAGCGGGCGAGGTCGATGCGGACAAGGCCTGGCGCAAGCACCTGGATCACATGCGGGAGAACGCGGACTTCCGCCCGCAGCTGCCCGGCACGCTGCAGGCCGAGCTGCGCGACTACCAGGTCGAGGGCTTCGAGTGGCTGGCCAGGCTCGCGCACTGGGGCGTGGGCGCCTGCCTGGCCGACGACATGGGCCTCGGCAAGACGCTGCAGGCGCTGGCGCTGGTCCTGTCGCGCGCGCCGGGCGGCCCCACGCTGGTGGTGGCGCCGACCTCGGTGGCCACCAACTGGATGGCGGAGGCGCAGCGCTTCGCGCCCACCCTGAACATGCACCTGTTCGGCAGCGGCGACCGCGCCGCCATGCTCAAGGAAGCGGGCGCCTTCGACGTCGTCGTGGCCAGCTACGGCCTGCTGCAGCTGGAAGCGCACCTGTTCGAGGGCGTGCGCTGGCACACGATCGTGCTGGACGAGGCCCAGGCCATCAAGAACGCACACACGCGCCGCTCGCAGGCCGTGATGGCGCTGCGCGGCGACTTCCGGATGGTGGCTACCGGCACGCCGCTGGAAAACCACCTGGGCGAGCTGTGGAACCTGTTCAGGTTCATCAACCCGGGCCTGCTCGGCACCAGCGACCAATTCAATTTGCGCTTCGCCGGTCCCATCGAGAAGGCGACGGACAAGCGCGCGGAGCTGGCCGCGCGCACGCGCCTGCGCCGCCTGACGCAACCCTTCATCCTGCGCAGGACGAAGGCGCAGGTCTTGACGGAGCTGCCGCCGCGCACCGAGATCGTGGTGCCGGTGGAACTGAGCCAGGAAGAGGTGGCGCTGTACGAGTCGCTGCGGCGCGAGGCGCTGGAGCGCATCGCCGCCCTCGAGGCCCCCCAGGGGCAGAAGCAGATCCAGATCCTGGCCGAGATGATGAAGCTGCGCCGCGCCTGCTGCAATCCGCAGCTGGTGGCGCCCGGCAGCGGCATCCGCAGCAGCAAGCTGGAGACCTTCGCCGGCCTCGTCGACGAGCTGCTCGAGAACCGCCACAAGGCGCTCGTGTTCAGCCAGTTCGTCGACCACCTGACCCTGATCCGCGCCCACCTGGACGAGCGCGGCATCCGCTACCAGTACCTGGACGGTTCCACGCCCATGCAGGAACGCAAGCGGCGCGTCGATGCGTTCCAGGCCGGCGACGGCGATCTGTTCCTGATTTCGCTGAAGGCCGGCGGCGTCGGCATCAACCTGACGGCGGCCGACTACGTGATCCACATGGACCCGTGGTGGAACCCGGCGGTGGAAGACCAGGCCTCCGACCGCGCGCACCGCATGGGCCAGCAGCGTCCCGTGACGATCTACCGCCTGGTGGCGCGCCACACGATCGAGGAAGGCATCGTCGATTTGCACCACCACAAGCGCGACCTGGCCGACAGCCTGCTGGAAGGCAGCGACATGGCCGCGCGCATGTCGCCCGACGACATGCTGGCGATGCTGCAGGCCGGCCTGTCGGGCGCGGCGGGCGGGCGCCCGGCCTCGGTCCTCGACTGGCACGGCGTGTGACGTTTTGTTTCAAGAGGCCGCAAGGATGGCGAATGGTGCTAACCTGACGCCCCGCCGCGTGCGCTGTCCGCGCATGCGCGCGCATCTGGCCCCTTATCATCTGGCCCATTATTTTTGCAGGCAGATCCAATGATGACATCGAAAATCGCGCTGGCCGTCCTCCTGACCAGCTTCGCGCTGGCGCCGGCGAGCGCGCGCACCAAGGCCCCCAAGTCCAAGGCGGCCAGCAGCACGAAAGCCAAGGCGCCGGCCAAGGGAAAAAGCAAGGTGACCAAGGCGGCGCCTGCCGCGGCGGCCGCCACGGCAGCAACGGCAGCAGCGGCCGCCCCCGCGGCCACCGCGCAGAACCGCAACGACCGCTACATGGACTCGCTGTCCATGCAATTCATTACCGCGCTGTGGCGCATCGATCCGGAAGGCGGCATCGCCGTCGGCAAGTTCGACGCGGCCGCCAAGCTGACGATCCCCGATGCCGCCACGCGCACGAAGGAACTGGCCTTCATCGACGAGTGGCTGGACAAGCTGGGCAAGGTCAACGCCGACAAGCTCTCGCCCAACCAGAGCACCGACCTGGCCCTGCTGTTGAACAAGCTGCGCTACGACCGCTGGCGCATCACCACGCTGCGCGACTTCGCCTGGGATCCGTCCCAGTACAACGTCGCGCCGGCGCTGGACCAGATCCTGAATACCGGGTACGCCGCGAAGCCGCAGCGCCTGCGCACCCTGCTCAAGCGCCTGGCCGACGTGCCGGCCTATTACCAGGCCGCGCAAGCCTCGGTGGTGCGCCCGACGCGCGAACATACGCAGCTGGCGATCGCCCAGGCGCCCGGCACCCTGGTCGTGCTGGCGGACCTCGGCAAGGCGGCCCAGGAATCGATCCTGTCCGTGCAGGAGAAGGCGATCTTCGCGCAGCGCGTGGCCAATGCCGGCAGCGCCGTGCTGGCCTGGGTCGACTTCCTGACGGCCCTCGACAAGCAGCAGGAACAATCGGGCGGACCGCGTTCCTTCTGCCTCGGGAAGGAGCTGTACGAACAGAAGTTCGCCTTCGAGATCCAGTCCGCCAATACGGGCGAGCAGACCTACCGCAAGGCGCTGGCGGCGCGCGACGAACTGCTCGCGCGCATGGACACCCTGTCCGACCAGCTGTGGGACAAGACGATGGGCGCGACGGCCAAGCCGGCCGACCGCTACAAGAAGATCGGCATGGTGATCGACAAGCTGTCGCTGCAGCACGTGACGCGCGAGAACTTCCTGCCCGAGATCCGCCGCCAGATCCCCGTGCTGCAGGAGTACGTCATCAGGAACAACCTCGTGACCATCGATCCGAGCAAGCCGCTCGAAGTGCGCGAGACGCCGCTGTACCAGCGCGGCGTGGCCGGCGCCAGCATCGAGGCGCCGGGTCCGTACCGTCCCAAGGACAAGACCTACTATAACGTCACGCCGCTGGACGGCCTCACGGCGGAACAGGCCGAGAGCAGCCTGCGCGAGTACAACAACTGGATGCTGCAGATCCTGAACATCCACGAGGCGATCCCCGGCCACTACACCCAGCTGATGAACGCCAACCGCTCGCCCTCGCTGGTGAAGGCCTTGTTCGGCAACGGCGCCATGGTCGAGGGCTGGGCCGTGTACGGCGAACGCATGATGCTGGAATCGGGCTATGGCGACAATGCGCCGGAGCTGTGGCTGATGTGGTGCAAGTGGAACCTGCGCAGCGTCTCCAACACCATCCTCGACTACAGCGTGCACGTGCTGGGCATGACGCGCGAGCAGGCCATCGACCTGCTGGTGCGCCAGGCCTTCCAGACGCCGCAGGAAGCCGCGGAAAAATGGAAGCGCGCGCAGCTGTCCTCGGTGCAGCTGACCAGCTACTTCAGCGGCTACAGCGACATCATGGAACTGCGCGAGAAGCGCAAGCAGCAATTGGGCGAACGCTTCAACCTGAAGCAGTTCCACGACCAGTTCCTGGGCTACGGCAACGCCCCCGTGCGCGTGATCGGGCAACTGATGCAGTAAGCCCTGCGTGTGCAAATCCGCACACCCGGCGTGCTCGCACGCCGTCTTGCATGCATGAGTTCGTCTCCTAGAATGAATCGCTGACGTCGAGTCACGATAACAATCAACGATACAGGAGACGAACCATGCGCTGCCTCATCCCTCCTCCAACCTGAACCGACGGCCATCCGGCCGCCCGGTCTCACCCTTGCGTCTTTCCCATCCATCGCAACGAGTTGGAGGCACTATGTCATCCTTGTTCACCCGGACCGCCGCACGGCTGTCCGCAGGCATCCTCGCATTCGCCATCGGCATCCCCGCCCAGGCCCAGGTCCAGGCCGGTCCCGGCGCCTGGAGCGGCAACCAGACCTGGGCCGCCGACACCGTCAACGGCGGCAACCTGACCGGTTACTTCTACTGGCCCGCAACGCAACCGGTCCTGGCCGGCAAGCGCGCGCTGGTGCTGGTGCTGCACGGCTGCGCCCAGACCGCCGCCGGCGACGTCATCAACGGCGGCAGCGACGGCGGCTTCAACTGGAAAGGGGCGGCCGACCAGTACGGCGCCGTGATCCTGGCGCCGAACGCCACCGGCAACGTCTACGGCAGCCACTGCTGGGACTATGCCAGCACCCGCCACAACCGCAGCACGGGCCACGACGGCGTGCTGCTCGACCTGGTACGGCGCTTCACGGCGGATGCCCGCTACGCGATCGATCCGAACCAGGTCTACGTGGCGGGCCTGTCCTCGGGCGGCGGCGAGACGATGGCGCTGGCCTGCCTGGCGCCGGACGTGTTCGCGGGTGCCGGCATCAATGCCGGACCGCCGCCCGGCACCACGACGGCGCAGATCAGCTACGTGCCGGCCGGCTTCACGGCGGCCACGGCGGCCGGCAACTGCCGCACGCTGGCCGGGTCCAATGCCGCCTCCTTCTCGACCCAGATCGCCAGCGTGATCTGGGGCACCGGCGACTACACGGTGTCGCAGCAGTACGGGCCGATGGATGCGCTGGCCCTGCGCCAGGTCTACGGCGGCAGTTTTACGCAAGGCTCGGCCTTCGCCGTGCCGACCGGCGGCAATGGCATCCCGTTCACGGATGCGAACGGCAAGCTGCGCACCACCGAGATCGCGGTAAGCGGCATGGGCCATGCGTGGCCGGCCGGCAGCGGCGGCCAGGGCACGAACTTCGTCGACGCCACCCACGTCAACTACCCGTCCTACCTGATGGCATTCTGGACCACGAACAACCTGCGCGCGGCCGGTTCGCCCGGTTCGCCCGGCTCGCCCGGCCTGCAGCCCCCGGCCGGCCTGGCGGTGACGGCGACGACAACCGCCAGCGTCGCCCTGGCCTGGAACGCGGCCGACGGCGCCACCGGCTACTTCGTCTACCGCAACGGCAGCCGCGTCAACGCCAGTCCGGTGACGGCCACGAACTTCACGGACACGGGACTGGTGGCGAATACCGGCTACAGCTACCGCGTGTCCTCGAACGGCAGCGCCGGCGAGAGCGCGCTGTCGGACGCGGTCACGGCCACGACGACGGCGTCGGGCTGGACCTGCAGCGCGACGACGGCCAGCAACTATGCCCACGTGCAGGCGGGGCGCGCGCATGCGAGCGGCGGCTATGCGCTGGCCAACGGCTCGAACCAGAACATGGGCTTGAACAATACCTTCTATACGAGCACGCTGGCCCAGACGGCGTCGGGCTACTACGTGATCGGCAGCTGTCCCTGATCGTGCGCCGCGAAGCGCCCGGCCAGGAATTCCAGCAGCAGCCGCACGCGCAGCGGCAACAGGCGGCGATGGAACAGCGCGTGCACGTCGGCCGCCGGCGTCTCCCAGTCCGGCAACACGACGTCCAACCGGCCGGCGCCGACGTCGGCGGCCACGTCCCACCAGGACTTGAAGCCGATGCCGCGGCCGGCCAGCAGCCAGGCGCGCGCGACGGCGCCGTCGTTGGTTTCCCAGGCCTGGCCGGAGGCCATCCGGCATTCCACGACGGCGTCCAGGCGGCGCAAGGTCACGCCGTCCTGCAGGCCGTCGCGGGTGTGCAGCAGCACGAAGCGGTGCCCGGCCAGCTCGGCCGGCTGCGTGGGGCGGCCGGCACGCTCCAGGTAGGCCGGCGCCGCGCACAGGACACGCCGGTTGCCGGCCAAACGGCGCGCATTCAGGGCGCCGTCGGCCGGCATGCCGAAGCGGATCGCCAGGTCGATGTCCTCGTGCAGGAAACTGGCCACGGCGTCGGACAGCGTCAGGCTGACGACGACGTCGGGATACGCGGCGCTGAAGGCGTCGAGCCAATCGAGCAGCAGGTGGCGGCCGAAGTCCGAGGTGGCGGCGATGCGCACCCTGCCGCGCACGGCGTTGCGGCGCGACGCCAGCGCCAGTTCGGCGTCGTCGACGGCCTGCAGCGCAATGCGGCAGTGCTCGAGATACAGCTGGCCTTCCTCGGTCAGGCGCAGGTGGCGCGTGGTGCGTTCGAACAGCCGCGTCTCGAACGCCTTTTCCAGCTTGTGCAGGCGCGCGCTGGCAGCGGCCGGCGACAGCGCCAGCTTGCGCCCGGCGGCGGACAAGCTGCCCAGCTCGACGGCAGCGACGAACAGGCGCATATCGCCCAGTCGGTCATGACGCATGAATTATTTTGTTGGATTTGAAAATATTTCAACCGTGAGACGCATTATCAAATCAAACCGAGGAATGAACAATGCGGTATCGCTATTTCGACAAGGAGTACCCATGCAAACCGCATCCCGCCGCCGTTTCATGCAGCAAGCCGCCGCCGGGGCCATCGGCGCCGGCCTGGCCGGGGGCGCCAGCGCCCAGTCCATCCCTGTTCCGGCCCAGTCCGCCAAGGCCGGCGAGTTCTGGCCGGGCGGCGCCCGCCTGGTGATCTCGATTTCGATGCAGTTCGAGGCGGGCGGCCAGCCGCCCAAGGGGGCCGACAGCCCGTTCCCGAAAGTCGACTTCCCCGCCAGCGTGCCGTCCGACGCCGCCTCGAATACCTGGTTCGCCTACGGCTACCGCGAAGGCATCCCGCGCATGCTCGACCTGTGGGACCGCCACGGCGTGAAGGTGACCTCGCACATCATCGGCGAAGCGGCCAAGCGCCATCCGGAGCTGGCGCGCGAGATCGTCCGCCGCGGCCACGAGGCATCCGGCCACGGCCCGCGCTGGAGTTCCCAGTACGCGATGCCGCGCGCCGAGGAAAGGAAGTTCCTGGAGGAGGCGCAAAGCATGGTGCGCGAGGTCACCGGCGTCACCCCGCTCGGCTACAACTGCAACTGGCTGCGACGCGGCCCGAACACGCTGTCGCTGCTGCAGGAACTGGGCTACCTGTACCACATCGACGACGTCAGCCGCGACGAACCCTTCATCGTCAAGGTCAACGGCCACGACATGGTCGTCGTCCCCTACACGGTGCGCAACAACGACATCCTGCTGATCGAGGGCCGCAACTACTCGCCCGAGAAATTCCTCGACCAGATCCTCGGCGAATTCGAGCAGCTGTACCAGGAAGGCGGCCAGCGCCGCCGCATGATGTCGGTGAGCGCCCACGACCGCATCAGCGGCACGCCGCAGATGGTGCGCGTCTGGGACAAGTTCCTGGAACACGTGAAGAGCAAGCCCGGCGTCGTGTTCATGCGCAAGGACGAGATCGCGCGCTTCGCGCTATCGAGCCCGCTGACCGTGCGCGAACAGGAAGTGATCTGACGCTTCCAGGCAGGAACGGCACAAGCGGCACAAACGACGACGGCGCCCGCTGGCGCCGTTGTTCATGGGACCAGGTGCCGTATCAGGCGTGTTCTTCCGGCGCCTGCGACACGCGCACGAACACGGGCGCCAGGATCAGGCCCAGTTCGAACAGCAGGCACATGGGGATGGCCAGGGCCAGCTGGCTGACCACGTCCGGCGGCGTCACGATGGCGGCGACGACGAAGGCGCCGACGATCGCGTAGGGGCGGATCGAACGCAGCTTCTCGACGGTGACGATACCCATGCGCACGAGGATCACGACCACGACCGGCACCTCGAAGGCGCAGCCGAAGGCCAGGCACATCGACATCACGAAATCGAGGTAGTTCTCGACGTCCGGCGTAACGGCGATGGAGCTGGGCGAGAATTCCGCGATGAAGTGGAACACCCGGCCGAACACGAAGAAGTAGCAGAACGCCACGCCGGCGATGAACAGGATCGAGGACGAGATCACGAGCGGCAGCACGAGGCGCTTCTCGTGCGCGTACAGGCCGGGAGCGATGAAGGCCCAGATCTGGTAGAACACCCAGGGCAGCGCCAGCAGGAAGGCGAGCAGCAGCGTGATCTTCATCGGCACCAGGAACGGCGAGGCGATGCCGGTCGCGATCAGCTTGGAGCCGGCCGGCAGCGAGGCCAGCATCGGCGCGGCGAGGAAATCGTAGATGCGCTGCGGACCGGGCCAGGCCAGCAGGGCCGCGCACACGATCGCGATGCCGATCGACGCCTTGACCAGGCGGTCGCGCAGCTCCACGAGGTGGGAGATGAATGTTTCTTCGCCCGCGGCTTCTTGGGTCATCAGAAAAACGAAGTATTGGATTTGGTGCCGGGCCGGAACTTGCGCACGCGCGCGGCGCCGGACAGCACGTGCTGGCGGCTGCCGTTGCGGTTCTTGTACCAGGCGGGAATGCTGGACGTCTTGACCAGCTTCTTGCGGCGGAATTCGCGCGCCTTGCGCTCGATGTCGTCAGGCGTGGCCGTCACGGTGGAACCGGCCGCGATGGCGGCGGCGTGCGCCTTGTCGGCCGCCTCCTCGCCATGCCAGGCCGATTCGACCTCGTTCAGGTGCGAGGACACGGTGTTCTCGACGTCCGACTTCATGGTCTCGACCTCGGACTTGAAGCTGTTCGCCGCTTGCTGCACGTTTTCCTGGACTTCCTTGTGCAGGTTGCGCAGCTCTTCCATCTCGATCTCGCGCGATACCTCGGTCTTCACGTCGTGCAGGTAGCGCTGGGCGCGCCCGTACAGGGTGCCGGCCATGCGCGCCACCTTCGGCAGCTTTTCAGGGCCGATCACCACCAGCGCCACCGCCCCGATCAGGGCGAGTTTGGTCAGACCGAGATCGATCATGCTTTATCGGCCGGGGAAATCAGGTACGGTTCTTTTCGCGCGTCTCGACGTCGATGGTCGACTTGTCGGCCACCTGCTGCTGCACCGGCGGCATGCTGGATGCGTCGCCGTGCTTTTCGTCCTCGCTGCCCTTGACGCCATCCTTGAAGCCCTTGACGGCCTTGCCCAGGTCGGAACCCATATTGCCCAGCTTCTTGGTGCCGAAGACCAGCATCACGATGACCAGCACGATCAGCCAGTGCCAAATGCTCAACGAACCCATTGTTTTCTCCTTGTGGGCGACAGCCCGGTTTTGCGTATTGCAACGCGCAGTATAAGCGATGCGGGAGCTTCATGCTCCCTACCTTTGGGACCTTCCGGAACGGTCCTTTTATTGTTACGTGCCGAGCCCGCGCCACGGACGCGCGCCGCCATACACGTGCAGGTGCAGGTGATAGACTTCCTGGCCGCCGTCCGGACCGCTGTTGATCAGGGTCTTGAAGCCGCCGCTGCGCTGCCCGTCCGCCCCCGTCTTGACGGCGATGCCATGTTCCGCCGCCAGCTTCGGCGCCAGCGCCAGCATCTTGCCGAGGACCGACGCATGTTCTTCCGTGCAATCCGACAGCGTCGCGACATGCTGTTTCGGAATCACCAGCAGGTGCACCGGCGCCGCCGGGTTGATGTCCTTGAACGCGAGCAACTCGTCGTCCTCGTACACCACGCTTGCCGGAATCTGCTTGGCAACAATCTTGCAGAAAATGCAGTTGTCCATCGTCTCTCCCTGGTAGATGGCGCCTGCCGCAGCCTTGGGCAAGCCCGAAATTGTATCCAATCCGCGTGACAGTGGCGTGACTGTCGGAAACAAACTAAGGATCAGTCGCGCGGACGCGACGCTTTTTCCTCGATGCCGGAGATGCCTTCGCGCCGTGCCAGTTCATCCAGCACTTGCTGCGGGGTCAGGTCGAACTTTGCCAGCAGCACCATCGAATGGAACCACAGGTCGGCCGTTTCGTACAGCAGCTTGGACGGATCGGCGCCGGCGCGCACGTCCTTGGCGGCCATCACGGTCTCGACGGCTTCTTCGCCGATCTTCTTGAGGATGGCGTCGTCGCCCTTGGCGAACAGCTTCGCCACGTAGGAGGTGGCGGGGTCGCCGCCGGCTTCCGGCTTGCGCGAGGCGATGACCGCGGCCACGCGGTCCAGGATGTCGCTCATGGGGTCACTTCTTCTTCGGTGGGGTGTAGATGGTATCCGGATCCTTCAGGACCGGCTCGACACTGTGCCAGTCACCGTTGTCGAACTTCTGGAAGAAGCAGGAATGGCGGCCCGTGTGGCAGGCGATGCCGCCGGCCTGCTCGACCTTCAGCAGCACCACGTCCTCGTCGCAGTCGAGGCGGATTTCCAGCACCTTCTGCACGTGGCCGGACTCCTCGCCCTTGTGCCACAGCTTCTTGCGCGAGCGGCTCCAGTACACGGCCTCGCCCAGTTCCACCGTCTTGGCCAGCGCCTCGCGGTTCATCCAGGCGAACATCAGGATGTCGCCGGTGGCCGCTTCCTGGGCGATCACGGGCACCAGGCCGTGTTCGTCCCACTGGACTTTCTTGAGCCAGGGCTGGCTCGGGATCAGGGGCGTCGTAGTCGTCGTTGCCATGGGTTCGCTTACTCCAGTCGCATCGGGATGCCGCGGTCCGCCATGAAGCGCTTGGCTTCGCCGACCGTGTGCTGGCCGTAATGGAAGATGCTGGCGGCCAGCACCGCGTCGGCATGGCCTTCGAGCACGCCGTCGGCCAGGTCCTGCAAGCCGCCCACGCCGCCCGAGGCGATCACGGAAATGCCCACCGCGTCCGACACGGCGCGGGTCAGGCCCAGGTCGAAGCCGGACTTGGTGCCGTCGCGGTCCATGCTGGTCAGCAGCAGTTCGCCGGCGCCCAGGCTTTCCATCTTGCGCGCCCACTCGACGGCATCCAGGCCCGTCGGGTTGCGTCCGCCATGGGTGAACACTTCCCACTTGCCCGGCGCGACCTGCTTGGCGTCGATGGCGACGACGATGCACTGCGAGCCGTGCTTCTGGGCGGCGTCGTACACCAGCTGCGGATTGGTCACGGCCGAGGTGTTCATCGACACCTTGTCCGCGCCGGCGTTGAGCAGCCGGCGCACGTCCTCGACCTTGCGCACGCCGCCGCCCACGGTCAGCGGAATGAACACGGTCGATGCCACCGCCTCGATGATCGGCAGGATCAGGTCGCGCCCGTCGGAGGACGCCGTGATGTCGAGGAAGGTGATCTCGTCGGCGCCCTGGTCGTCGTAGCGGCGCGCGATCTCGACGGGGTCGCCGGCGTCGCGCAGTTCGGTGAAGTTGACGCCCTTGACCACGCGGCCGCCGGTGACGTCCAGGCAAGGGATGATGCGTTTTGCGAGCATAAATTTTTTACGTTGGCCTAAAAACCGTCGCCCCTGCGCAGGCAGGGGCCCAATTTTTACGCGTTATCGAAACGCAAGCAACTTGGGTCCCTGCCTTCGCAGGGACGACGTTTCATGCGTTGGGGGCTGCTTACGCCTGCGCCCCTTCGGTCAACTGGTCCGCCCGCTCCTGCGCGCTGGCCAGGTCGAGCGTGCCCTCGTAGATCGAGCGGCCGCAGATCACGCCTTCGATGCCTTCGTCCTGCACGGCGCACAGCGCCTCGACGTCGCCCAGGTTGTGCAGGCCGCCGGAGGCGATGATGGGGATCTTGACCGCTTGCGCCAGGCGCACGGTCGCCTCGATGTTCACGCCGGCCATCATGCCGTCGCGCCCGATGTCGGTGTAGACGATCGATTCGACGCCGTAGCCTTCGAACTTCTTGGCCAGGTCGATCACCTCGTGGCCCGACATCTTGCTCCAGCCGTCGGTGGCGACCTTGCCGTCCTTGGCGTCCAGGCCGACGATGATCGAGCCCGGGAAGGCGCCGCAGGCGTCATGCAGGAAGCCCGGGTTCTTGACGGCGGCGGTGCCGACGATGATGTAGCTGATGCCGTCGTCCAGGTAGCGCTCGATGGTGTCGAGGTCGCGGATGCCGCCGCCCAGCTGGACGGGGATCTCGTCCAGGTCGTTTTCCTCGGCGTAGTCCTGCACCACGGTCAGGATCGATTTGATGGCTTCCTCGTTCTTCGGCTTGCCGGCGAACGCGCCGTTCAGGTCGACCAGGTGCAGGCGGCGCGCACCCTTCTTCAGCCAGTGCAGCGCCATCTCGGCGGGATCTTCGGAAAACACGGTGGCGAGGTCCATATCGCCCTGTTTGAGGCGAACGCAGTGACCGTCTTTCAGGTCGATGGCTGGGATCAAGAGCATGATCGTATCGGTTGGTTAATGACTATCGGTTGAACAACGACGGGTGATGCGGGATCAGGGTTTCCAGTGCACGAAATTCTTGTACAGCTGCAGGCCGGCGGCGGCGCTCTTTTCCGGGTGGAACTGGGTCGCGACGAGATTGTCCGTCGCGACGGCGCAGCAATACGGAGCGCCGTAGTCGGCCTCGCCGATCGTGTGTTCGGGGTTGTCCGGCACCGCGTAATAGCTGTGCACGAAGTAGAAATAGCTGTTGTCGGGCACGCCGTTCCACAGCGGATGGGCGCGCGACTGGCGCACGCGGTTCCAGCCCATCTGCGGCACCTTGAAGCGCGAGCCGTCGGCCTGCAGCCTGCCGTCGAGCTGGAAGCGCACCACCTTGCCGGGCAGGAGGCCCAGGCCAGGCTCGTCGCCCTCCTCGCTCAGGTCGAACAGCATCTGCTCGCCCACGCACACGCCCATCACGGGACGGCTCTTCACGGCGCGCAGCAGCGCCTCCTCGGCGCCGGAGCCGCGCAGGCTCTGCATGCAGTCGCGCATGGCGCCCTGGCCCGGCAGCACGACGCGGTCGGCCGCGTCGATGACGGCGGCCTCGTTCGATACCTGCACGTCGGCCTCGGGCGCCACGGCGCGCAGCGCCTGCACCACCGAGCGCAGGTTGCCCACGCCGTCGATCACCACAATCCTGTTCGTCATGACGATCGATCCTTACAGGCTGCCCTTGGTCGACGGAATCGTGCCCAGCGCGCGCTCGTCCAGCTCGGACGCCATGCGCAGCGCCCGGCCGAAGGCCTTGAACACGGTCTCGCACTGGTGGTGCGCGTTCACGCCGCGCAGGTTGTCCACGTGCAGGGTCACGCCCGCGTGGTTGACGAAGCCGCGGAAGAACTCGATGGTCAGGTCCACGTCGAAGCGGCCGATGGTGGCGCGGGTGAACGGCACGTGCCATTCCAGGCCCGGGCGGCCGGAGAAATCGATCACGACGCGCGACAGGGCCTCGTCCAGCGGCACGTAGGCATGGCCGTAGCGCCGGATGCCTTTTTTATCGCCGATCGCCTTGGCGACCGCCATGCCCAGCGTGATGCCGGTGTCCTCGACGGTATGGTGGTCGTCGATGTGCAGGTCGCCGACCGCCTCGACTTCCAGGTCGATCAGCCCGTGGCGGGCGATCTGGTCCAGCATATGGTCGAGGAAGGGCACCCCGGTGTTCAGTTTCTGGCGGCCGGTGCCGTCGAGGTTCAACGAGACGCGGATCTGCGTCTCGCTGGTATTGCGCGTGATGTCTGCGGTGCGGGTCATTACAGGGAAGCCTTCAGGGCATTCAGGAATACGGCGTTTTCTTCGGGAGTGCTGACGGTCACGCGGATGCAGTTGGCCAGCAATTCATGCATTCTACTCAAATTTTTGATCAACACTCGCTCTGCGAACAGTTTAGCGCAGGTACGCTCGGCGTCCGGCACGCGCAGGGTGATGAAATTCGCGCTCGACGGGAAGACGGTCACGCCCGGCAGCGCCGCCAGCGCCGCCGCCAGCTCGGTGCGTGCCGTGTTCAGGCGCGCGGCCTGCTCGTCCAGTACGTCCAGGTGGTCCAGCGCGAACTCGGCCGCCACCTGGGTGAGCACGTTGATGTTGTACGGCGGGCGCACCTTCTCGAACTCGGCCAGCAGCGCCGGCGCGGCCGACAGGTAGCCCAGGCGGATGCCGGCCAGGCCCAGCTTGGACAGCGTGCGCATCACGACCAGGTTCGGGTACCGAGGCAGGCGCTCCATGAAGCTGGTGCGCGCGAACGGCTGGTACGCCTCGTCGGCCACGACGATACCCGTCTCGCCCAGCGCCTCGATGATGGCGACCATGTCGTCGGCATCGTACAGGTTGCCGGTCGGGTTGTTCGGGTAGGCCAGGAACACGAGCGAGGGCTTGTGCTCGGCGATCGCGGCCAGCATGGCGGCGCGGTCGAGCGAGAAGTCGGGCTTCAGGGGCACGCCCACGAAGTCCATGCCCGCGAACTGGGCCGAGCGCTGGAACATCACGAAGGCCGGGATCGGCGCCATCACGACGGCGCGTTTATCCTGCCTGGCGCAAGCCATGCACAGGATCGAGATGATCTCGTCCGAACCGTTGCCGAGGATGACGTCGTAGCCGCCCGGAATGCCCAGCTTGACGCGGATGCGTTCCTTCAGCGTCGCGTACGAGGGTACCGGATAACGGTTCAGCACCGCGTCGGCCAGGCGCGCGCCCAGCTCGGCGCGCAGGGCGTCCGGCAGCTGGTAGGGGTTTTCCATCGCGTCGAGCTTCAGGTAGCCGCTCGAGTCGGGGACGTTGTAGCTATGGCCGGCACGGACGTCTTCGCGGATCGTGTTGGCGATGAGGGTGTCGATGCGGGTCATGGTTTTTCCTTGTCGATAGTTAACTCGTCGTTCCTGCGGAGGCAGGAACCCAATTGAAGCATGCTAGGTCGGCTCAGTATGGGGTGAAACAGTGCGGGGCACTGTTTCACGCCTTCGCAGGAACGACGGAAGGGGTGGCTTTTTTACGAGCCGCCGCGCTGCGCTTCTTGGCCAGCGTCATCGGTACCTCGGTCGCCGCCAGGCGCGCCTGGATGATCGCGCAGTAATCGGCATTCAATTCGAATCCCGCATAATGCCGGCCCAGCCGCTTGGCCGCCAGCGCCGTCGTCCCGCTCCCCATGAACGGGTCGAGCACGACGCCGCCCGGCGGGCAGGAGGCCTTGACCATGCGCTCGATGATCTCGAGCGGCTTCTGGGTCGGATGGTCGACCCGTTCCGCATGCTCGCGGTGCAGGCGCGAGACGCTCCACAGGTCCTTGGGGTTGTAGCCCACTTCCAGCCATTTGGCGCCCACGAAGATCGAGCGCGAGCGCGCCTTCTTGGTGGCGGCGTCGTACGGGATACGCACGGCGTCCAGGTCGAAATAATAATCCTTGCGCTTGACGAAGAAGCCGATCGTGTCGTGCACCGAGCTGAAGCTGCGGGTGCTGCCGCCCATCGACGGCACGCGGCGGTCCCAGATGATCTCGTTCATCATCGTCATGCGGCGCTTGAGCATGACGAAGATTTCCGGCGCATGGCGCCAGGTGAGGAAGATGTACAGGCTGCCGTTGTCCTTCAGTTTCGGCAGCACGGCATCGATCCAGCGCTCGGTCCAGGCCAGGTAGTCGTCCACGCTCTGGCGGTCGGAGGCGTTGCCGTAGTCCTTGCCCAGGTTGTACGGCGGGTCGGTCAGGACCAGGTCGATGCAGCCGTCGGGGATGCGCGCGAGCCCGGCCAGCGCATCCTCGCAGAAGACCTGGTCGCGCCAGGCGGTCATGCCGCCGGCTTGATGCGGAACTCGGCGCTTTTCGCGTGCGCCTGCAGGCCCTCGCCGTACGCCAGCTCGGCCGCGACCTTGCCCAGGGTTTGCGCGCCCGCTTCGGACACGAACAGCACCGACGAGCGCTTCTGGAAATCGTACACGCCCAGCGGCGACGAGAAGCGTGCCGTGCGCGAGGTCGGCAGCACGTGGTTCGGGCCGCAGCAATAGTCGCCCAGCGATTCGGACGAGAAGCGGCCCAGGAACATCGCGCCGGCGTGGCGGATCTTGTCCGCCCACTGCTGCGGCTCGGCGGCCGAGATCTCCAGGTGCTCGGCCGCGATGGCGTTGGCGATCGCGCAGGCCTCGTCCATGTCGCGCACCTTGATCAGGGCGCCGCGGTCCGTCATCGACGTGGCGATGGTGTCCTTGCGCGGCATGTCGGGCAGCAGCTTGTGGATGCTGGCCTCGACCTGCGCGATGTAGCCGGCGTCCGGGCACAGCAGGATGGCCTGGGCCAGCTCGTCGTGCTCGGCCTGCGAGAACAGGTCCATGGCGACCCAGTCCGGGTCGGTGGTGCCGTCGCAGAGGACGAGGATTTCCGACGGGCCCGCGATCATGTCGATGCCGACGGTGCCGAACACGCGGCGCTTGGCGGCGGCGACGTAAGCATTGCCCGGGCCGACGATCTTGTCCACGGCCGGGATGGTCGCGGTGCCGTAGGCGAGCGCGCCGACGGCTTGCGCGCCGCCGATGGTGATCACGCGGGTGACGCCGGCGATCGCCGCGGCGGCCAGCACCATGCGGTTCTTGACGCCGTCCGGGGTCGGCACGACCATCACGATTTCCTTCACGCCGGCGACCTGCGCGGGAATCGCGTTCATCAGCACCGACGACGGATACGCGGCCTTGCCGCCCGGGACGTAGATGCCGACGCGGTCCAGCGGGGTCACGCGCTGGCCCAGCACCGTGCCGTCCGGCTCGGTATAGGTGAAGCCGTTCAATTCCTGCTTCTGGCGCTCGTGGAACACGCGGATGCGCTCGGCCGCCACGACCAGGGCGGCACGCTGGGCGTCCGGCAGCGAGGCCAGCGCCTGCTGCAGCTCGTCTTCCTTGATGTCGAAGGCGGCCATGCTGGCGGCGCCGCCGGGAATGCGGTCGAATTTGTTCGTGTATTCGAGCACGGCGGCGTCGCCGCGCGCCTTGACGTCGGCGAGGATCCCGGCGACGGCGGATTCGATGGCATCGTCGGTCTCGGCTTCGAAGGCCAGCAAGGCGCTCAGGGTCTGCTGGAAGTCGGCGGCGGTGGAATCGAGCTTGCGTACGTTGATGTTCATGCTTCTTGACCTTGCAGCTTGGAGGCCGCTTCGAAGGCCTCGATGATGGGTTGCAGGCGCTCGCGCTTGAGCTTGAGCGCGGCCTGGTTGACCACCAGGCGCGAGGAGATGTCCATGATCTTCTCGACTTCGACCAGGTTGTTGGCGCGCAGCGTGCCGCCGGTCGACACGACGTCGACGATGGCGTCGGACAGGCCGACCAGCGGGGCCAGCTCCATCGAGCCGTACAGCTTGATCAGGTCGACGTGCACGCCCTTCTTGGCGAAGTGCTCGCGCGCCGTGTGCACGAACTTGGTGGCCACGCGCAGGCGCGCGCCCTGGTGCACGGCGTTCCGGTAATCGAAGCCGGCGTTCACCGCCACCGACATGCGGCAGCAGGCGATGCGCAAATCGACCGGCTGGTACAGGCCTTCGCCGCCATGCTCGAGCAGCACGTCCTTGCCGGCCACGCCGAAGTCGGCGGCGCCATGCTGGACATAGGTCGGCACGTCGCTGGCGCGCACGATCAGCACGCGGATGCCAGGGTCGTTGGTGGCGAGGATCAGCTTGCGCGAGGTCTCGGGATTTTCCAGCACTTCGATGCCGGCGGCTGCCAGCAGGGGCAGCGTGTCTTCGAAGATGCGGCCCTTCGAGAGGGCGAGGATCAGCTGGGGGCTGGTGGTGGTGGTCATGTCGTTTTCCGCGTCGGCTTCTCGTACCGCGGTACGTGAAACCGTCATTCCCGCGCAGGCGGGAATCCATGCCGAGTCTCAGGCCAACTTAGCGGCAAATCGGTCGATACGATTGCCGGAGCCGCAGCATGGTTCCCCGCCTTCGCGGGGACGACGGTCAGTTTCGGGCCGACGTCATGTTATGTGTTTTGCTTTATTTGATACGGACGATATCCGCCCCCACCGCCGACAGCTTCGCCTCCATGCGGTCGTAGCCGCGGTCGAGGTGGTAGATGCGGTCGACGATGGTCGTGCCCTCGGCCGCCAGGCCCGCGATCACGAGCGAGGCCGAGGCGCGCAGGTCGGTCGCCATCACGGGCGCGCCGACCAGGCGCTCGACGCCTTCGATGAAGGCGGTATTGCCCTCGGTCGAGATGCTCGCGCCCAGGCGGTTCAGCTCCTGCACGTGCATGAAGCGGTTCTCGAAGATGGTCTCGGTCACGCGGCTCGGGCCGCGCGCGATCGTGTCCACCGCCATGAACTGGGCCTGCATGTCGGTCGGGAAGCCCGGGTATTCCGTCGTGCGGAACGACACCGGCTGCGGACGGCCGTCCATGCGCGCGCGGATCGTGTCGCCTTCCACCGTCAATTGCACGCCCATCTCGCGCAGCTTGTCGAGCGCCACGTCGAAGATGTCGGTGCGGGTGTTCGTGATGCGGATGTCGCCGCCCGTCGCCGCCACGGCGCACAGGAAGGTGGCCGCCTCGATGCGGTCCGAGATGACGGCGTGCTTCGTGCCGTGCAGCGCGTCGACCCCCTGGATCACGAGGCGGTCCGTGCCGATGCCCTCGATCTTCGCGCCCATCGCCACCAGCATATTGGCCAGGTCGACCACTTCCGGCTCGCGCGCGGCGTTTTCCAAGATGGTCTCGCCCTCGGCCAGGACGGCCGCCATCAGCAGGTTTTCCGTGCCGGTGACGGTGATCATGTCGGTGTGGATGCGCGTGCCTTGCAGCTTCGCGCACTTGGCATGGATGTAGCCGCCTTCGATCGTGATGTCGGCGCCCATCGCGCGCAGGCCCTTGATGTGCTGGTCGACGGGGCGCGAGCCGATCGCGCAGCCGCCCGGCAGCGAGACCCGGGCCTCGCCGAAGCGGGCCAGCATCGGGCCCAGCACGAGGATCGAGGCGCGCATGGTCTTGACCAGTTCATACGGCGCTTCCAGGCTGGTGATGTTGGCGCCGTTGAGCACCACGTGCTCGTCGTCCTGCGTGACCTTCAGGCCGGTCTGCTCGAGCAGGCGCAGCATGGTGCGCACGTCGTGCAGGCGCGGCACGTTGGTCAAATCGAGGTCGCCGGCCGTGAGCAGGCCCGCGCACAGGATCGGCAGCGCTGCGTTCTTGGCGCCGGAGATGGCGATGTCGCCGTTCAGGCGCTTGCCGCCCACGATCTGGAGCTTGTCCATGCTTATCCTTGGTACTCTTCAGGGGTCAGGGTCTTCATCGACAGCGCGTGGATTTCCTCGCGCATGCGGTCGCCCAGGGCCGCATACACCACCTGGTGGCGCTGGATGCGGTTCTTGCCGGCGAATGCCGGGGACACGATGACGGCCGTGAAATGCTGGCCGTCGCCCTCCACTTCCAGGTGGGTGCACTCCAGGCCGTTCTTGAGATAGCCGTGGATGAGTTCGGGTGTGGTAGCCACGATGAATAATCCTGTAATAAATCAGTGACGCAGTTTGTAACCGCGGCGAAGCATGTTGATGGCGACGGCCGCCAGGGCCACGAAGAACACGGCGACGATGGCCAGGCTGGTCCAGGGCGAGACGTCCGACTTGCCGAAGAAACCGTAGCGGAACCCGTCAATCATATAAAAGAACGGGTTGAAATGCGAGACTGCCAGCCAGAATGGCGGGAGTTTCTGGATGGAATAGAACACGCCGGCCAAAAATGTTGCAGGCATGATCAAAAAGTTCTGGAAAGCGGCCAGCTGGTCGAACTTCTCGGCCCAGATGCCGGCGATGACGCCCATCGTGCCCAGGATGGCGGCGCCCAGCAGCGCGAACACGACGATCCACACGGGCGCGACGAAGCTCAGGTGGGCGAACCACGCCGTGATGACGAACACGCCGGCGCCGACGGCCACGCCGCGTACCACGGACGCCGCCACGTAGGCCGACAGGATTTCCCAGTGCGACAGCGGCGGCAGCAGGATGAACACGAGGTTGCCCGTGATCTTGGACTGGATCAGCGAGGACGAGGAATTGGCGAACGCGTTCTGCAGCACGCTCATCATGACGAGGCCCGGGATCAGGAAGGACGTGTAGTTCACGCCGTCCAGCATCTGCACCTTCCCTTCGAGCACGTGGCCGAAGATCAGCAGGTACAGCATCGACGTGACGACGGGCGCCGCCACGGTCTGCATGGCGACCTTCCAGAAGCGCAGGATCTCTTTATAGAACAGGGTCCGGAAACCGACGGAGAAGAAGTTCATCGCGCGCTCCCTCCGTCCATGATCTGGATGAAGATGTCTTCCAGGTCGGCCTGCTGCAGCTGCATCTCGTCGATCTCGACGCCCGATTCGCGCAGGCGCGCCAGGATGCCCTCCACTTCCGCATACTCGTTCACGCGCAGCACGTACTTGTTGCCGCCGCCGTTGCCGTTGGCTGCGTCGTGCGCATCGTGCTCATCGTGCGCGACCAGGTGGCGCAGGCCTTCCGGCAGCGTGCCCCGCTTCAGGTGCACGACCAGCGAGGAGCCGGACACGCGGCGCAGCAGCTGCGACATGGTGTCCAGCGCCACCACGTTGCCCGTCTTGAGCATGGCCACGCGCTGGCACATGGCCTGCGCTTCTTCCAGGTAGTGGGTGGTCAGGACCACCGTATGGCCTTCGCGGTTCAGGCGCGAGATGAACTTCCACAGCGTCTGGCGCAGTTCCACGTCGACGCCGGCGGTCGGCTCGTCCAGCACGATCACGGGGGGCTTGTGCACGAGGGCCTGGGCCACCAGCACGCGCCGCTTCATCCCGCCGGACAGGGCGCGCATGTTGACGTCGGCCTTCGGGGTCAGGTCGAGGTTTTCCATGACCTCGTCGATCCAGGCGTCGTTGTTCTTCAGGCCGAAGTAGCCCGATTGCAGGCGCAGCGTCTCGCGCACCGTGAAGAAGGGATCGAACACCAGTTCCTGCGGCACCACGCCGAGCTTCATGCGCGCCTGGCGCTGGTCGGTGACGACGTCGTGGCCGTGGATGCGGATACTGCCGACGTCCGGCCGGATCAGGCCCGCGATGGTGGAGATCAGGGTGGTCTTGCCGGCGCCGTTCGGGCCGAGCAGCCCGAAGAATTCGCCTTGTTCGATGGTCAGGGAAACGCCCTTCAAGGCCTTGAAGCCCTTGTAGCTTTTCTCGACGCTATCTATCTGGATGGCTGCTGTCATGCGGTGGGTGGTCCGGATCGATGGACCGTGCAGGGAAACGAGCCATTATAGAAGAATTCCGAATTTGAAGATTCGGAAGGCAAGTTTCGCGGGATGGGCGGCAGGCGGCAAGGATGCCGGGACGTAGGGTGGGCATCACATGCCCACCAAAGCATGCGATCAGCCGTGGCTGATCAGCTCGTCGACGCCATACAGCTTCGCCAACGCACCCACATTCGCCGGCACGTTGATGAACTTGATTGTGCGCCCCTGCGCGCGGGCGCGGCGCTGCCAGGCCAGCATCAGCGACAGCGCCGACGAATCGGCGGCCTTGACGCCGCCGAGGTCGAACACGGTCTCGCCGGCCGCCACCGCGGCGCAGCCCTGGTCCAGCGCCGCGTGGGCGTTATGGAAGGTCAGGGCATCCAGCGAGAGCATGGGATTGGCTTCGGCCATGGGATTACTTCGCCGGGGCGGCGAGCGGCTTGCTGGCCAGCTGCTGGTTGCGGTCGCGCAGCTTCTTGATCAGGCCATCGATGCCGCCCTTGCCGATCTCCGAGCTGAAGGTGCTGGTATAGGTCTGGACCAGCCACGCGCCCAGCACGTTCAGGTCATAGATCTTCCAGCCCTGCGGGCCCTTGGACAGGCGGTAGTTCAGGGTGATCGGCTCGCCGCGGGTCACGTTGACCTGCGAGCGCACCTCGACGTCGGTGTCGGCCGGGTCGGCACGGAACGGCTTGAACTCGACGGTTTCGTTCTTGATCTGCGACAGCGCGCCCGAGTAGGTATAGACCAGCAGGGTGCGGAATTCCTCGGTCAGCTGCTTCTGCTGCTCCGGGCTCGCCTGGCGCCAGAAGCGGCCGGCCGCTTGCTGGGTCATCTTCTGGGCGTCGACGTAGGGCAGGATCTTGCTGTTGACCAGGTCGATGATCTTCTGGCGGTTGCCGGCCTGGATGTCCTTGTCGGCCTTGACGGTGTTGATGACGTCGTTGCTGACGCGCTTGACCAGCGCATCCGGGGCTTCCTGGGCGATGGCGGCCGGCGCCAGGACACTGGCGGAGACGGCCACGGCGGCGGTCATGATCAGTTGTGCGATGGGTTTCATGGGCTTCCTTCCTCTGGCGGCGGGCCGGCATGGCGGCCTGCCCGCATGGTTTATTTCGTGGCCGGCGCGGGCGTCGCGGGCGACGGCACGGGCGGGTTGTTGGGCGCCGCGTTGTCGGCGGGAGCAGATGCGGGCGCCGCATCGCCGGCACCGTCGTCCGGCGCGGCGGCCTTCTTGACGCCCAGCTTTTCCTGGACCTTCTCGATGCGGTCGTGGACCTTCTCGGCGCGCTCCTGCGCCTTGTCGGTATCCAGCACCTGGCTCTCGCGGCGCTGCAGGTAGCCGTCGCGCAGGAACTCGTAGCGGTCCAGCGCGGCTTCTTCCAGCAGGGTCGACGCATCCAGCACGCTGGCGCGCTGGTCGACGGCGCGCAGCACGATGCCGCTGTTACGCCACGGCACGTCGTTCACATGGGTCCATGCATCGCCCCACCAGTCGCCCGGCAGCGCCGCGGTGTCACGCACCGTAGATGGGCCCAGCAACGGCAACATCAAGTAGGGACCTGCCGGCACGCCCCAGTAGCCCAGGGTCTGGCCCAGGTCTTCGTTATGCTTGCGCAGGCCGGCCGGGGTGGCGATGTCGAGCACGCCCGCCAGGCCCAGGGTCGAGTTGACGGCGAAGCGCGTCAGGTCCTGGAACCCGTCCTGGCCCTTGAACTGGGCGAAGTTGTTCAGCGAGCTCCACAGGTCCGACAGGTTGCCGAAGAAGTTGTTCACGCCGGTCTGCACGAAGCTCGGGGTGACTTTCTTGTAGGCGGTGGCGGCCGGCTTCAGGGCGGCGCGGTCGACCGCGTCGTTGAAGCTGAACATCGCACGGTTGAAGGGCTCCAGCGGGTCGCGCGGGTTGTTGGTGGCGCAGCCGCTCAGCAGCAGGGCGGCGCCGGCTGCCACCATCAGGCCTCGGGCGCGCAACTGGCCGGATGCATTACGTTTTTTCATTTATCAGCGTCCTTTCCATCTGCTGCTTTGCTATAAATAAACTGATTAATCAAGTCTTCGAGTACGGCTGCCGACTGGGTGCGGTTGATGCGGTCACCCTCGACCAGGTTGTTGGTGTCGCCGCCCGCTTCGATGCCGATGTATTGTTCGCCCAGCAGGCCCGACGTCAGGATCTTCAGCGAGCTGTCCTTCGGAAACTTGTAGGCCGGATCCAGATCGAGGCGCACGATGGCCTGGAAGGTCTTGTCGTCAAAGGTGATGTCGCCGACGCGGCCGACCACGACGCCCGCGCTCTTGACGGGCGACTGCGGCTTCAGGCCGCCGATGTTGTCGAACTTGCCGGTGATCGCATACGTCTTGCTGAACGAGATCGTGCTCATGTTACCGGCTTTCAGCGCCAGGAATAGGAGCGATAACGCACCCAACAGGACAAACAGTCCGACCCAGACGTCAATGGATTTACGATGCATAAATTTTCCTAATATTTGTTGCTGTAAATGCAGTCAATCTTTTATATCACTTGTTGAACATCAACGCCGTCATGATGAAGTCCAGGCCCAGCACCATCAGCGAGGCCACCACGACGGTGCGGGTGGTCGCGCGCGACACCCCTTCCGGCGTCGGCTGCGCCTCGTAGCCCTGGAATAGCGCCGTGAAGGTGACGGCGATGCCGAACACCAGGCTCTTCAGGACGCCGTTCATCACGTCGCGGCGCACGTCGATGTTCGCCTGCATCTGCGACCAGAAGGCGCCCGGGTCGACGCCGATCAGCTGCACGCCGACCAGGTAGCCGCCGATCACGCCGATCGCCGAGAACACGGTGGCCAGCACCGGCATGGCGACCAGGCCGGCCCAGAAACGGGGGGCCAGCACGCGCTGCACCGGGTTCACGGCCATCATCTCCATCGCCGTCAGCTGCTCGCCGGCTTTCATGAGGCCGATTTCCGCCGTCAGCGAGGTGCCGGCGCGGCCCGCGAACAGCAGCGCCGTCACGACCGGGCCCAGTTCGCGCAGCAGCGACAGCGCCACCAGCTGGCCGAGCTTTTCCTCGGCGCCGAACTGGGACAGCGTGTAATAGCCCTGCAGGCCCAGCACCATGCCGACGAACAGGCCGGACACGACGATGATCAGGAGCGAATAGTTGCCGATGAAGTGAATCTGCTCCGAGATCAGCGTCGGACGCTTCAATGCGCCCGGCAGGCGCATCAGCAGCTTGAAGAAGGAGCGGGTGACGAAGCCGATGCGCGCGAACATGTCGAGCACGAGGCCGCCGATGAAGCCGAGGACGGTCGCGATCATCGCTGCTCTCCCAGGCCCAGGTCCTCGGCCAGCGACTTGCCCGGATAATGGAAGGGCACGGGGCCGTCCGGCTGGTTGTTGATGAACTGGACGACGTAGGGGTCGGTCGAGCGGCGCAGGTCTTCCGGCGTGCCTTCGGCGACGATTTTTCCTGATGCCATGAAATACACGTAGTCGGCGATCGCGAAGGTTTCCTGCACGTCGTGCGAGACAAGGATCGAGGTCGAGCCGAGCGCGTCGTTCAGGTTGCGGATCAGGTTGGCGGTCACGCCCATCGAGATCGGGTCGAGGCCGGCGAACGGCTCGTCGTACATGATCAGTTCCGGGTCCAGCGCGACGGCGCGCGCCAGCGCCACGCGGCGCGCCATGCCGCCCGAGATCTCGTTCGGCTTGAGTTTGTGGGCGTTGCGCAGGCCGACGGCGTTCAGGCGCATCAGCACCAGGTCGCGGATCAGTTCTTCCGGCAGGTCGGTGTGCTCGCGCAGCGGGAAGGCCACGTTCTCGAACACCGACAGGTCGGTGAACAGCGCGCCGAACTGGAACAGCATGCCCATCTTGCGGCGCAGGCGGTACACGCCCTGGGTGTCGAGCCGGTTGATGGCTTCGCCATTGATCGAGACCGTGCCCTTCTGCGGCTTGATCTGGGCGCCGATCAGGCGCAGCACCGTGGTCTTGCCACAGCCGGAACCGCCCATCACGGCAACCAGCTTACCGCGCGGGAAATCCATGCGCAGGTTCGACAGGATGGGGCGATCTCCATACGAAAAATGCAGATCGCGGATTTCGACGAGGTTGGACACTGGTGAGTTCGGGATTTTTGACAATCCCATATTGTAGTGCAGAAACGGCAATCCCTGCTGAGAAGGCTCCGGTTTTGGGAAGCTTATCGACGTGATATTACAACACTACTGAACCATGAGTCAGATATTTCCAGACGTAAGTGCTTGTTTTTAATAACTTATGCATACGTGGACTGTTACATTATGTGGTAAATTGTTAATCATTCTTTAAGGAAACTTACCTTTTGTTGAGATTCGCAGAATAAAAAAAGCGACGGCCAAACCGTCGCTTTCATGCCAAAAGACGCTCGCGGGGAAGCTGTTGCAGGGTGGGCACCACGTGCCCACCCTATTTACTGCATCGTATAGCTCTGCTGCGCCGTATCGACGGCAAAGTTGCGCGCCGCATCCCAGTAGGTGAAGCTGTAGCGCACCACGTCGCCGATCTTCAGGCCGCCGGCAATATACGTATTGGTGCTGCCGTCCAGACGCATGCGCACGTTCTGCTGGCCGCCGTTGTTGACCGTGTAGTGCACGTCGGCCCAGCTGCCGGTGGTCGTCGTGAACTGCAGCGTGGTGGCCGAGGTCTGGGTGACCGAGGTCGGGCCGGACGACGGCGGCGGCGTCGAGCCGGTGCCGGAATCCCAGACGATGTCGTCGATGGCGAACTGGAAGGTGGACGCTGGCAGGTTGCTGGCCTCGCTGGAGATCATGAAGACGTCCAGCAGCGACTGCAGCGCCACCTTCGGCCCGATCAGCGTGGAGACGGGAATCGTCGCCGTGGCCCAGTCGCCGTTGCGCACCAGGCCGTAGGCCGTCGTGTTGGCCGGGAAGCTGACCCAGTTCTGGTTCGTGTAGGTGTCGCCGACGCCGATGTTGAAGGCCACGTTGGCCGGGATCTTGATGCGGAAGCGCATCGTGCCGTTGCGGTAGTTGGTCAGGTCGCGGGCCTGGCGCGCCTGGATGCCGCCGCCCCACCACTGGCCGGGCGCCGTGTAGGCCCAGGCGATCACGTTGCCGCCTTCGTACGGCGCCGTGTTGCCGCCGCCGCTCGAGGCGCCGTTCCACAGGAAGATGTCGGAACTGGTGCCGGCCACCAGCTTGGCGTTGACGGCCGTGGTGTCGGTGAACACGCCGAACTTGCCGGCCGTTTCCGGCACCGTCTGGTTGCCCAGCTTGACGGAACCCTTGCCGTCGAGCTGGTAGACGCGCACGTAGTCGACGTAGGCCGTGGCCGGCAGCGGCGCCGTGACCTGGTCCGCCGTGGCGGCATCGGTGAAGTTGCCGCCCACGGCCAGGTTCAGCAGCAGGAAGAACGGCGCCTGCAGTGCCGTCGAGTTCACCGGCAGCGGCGCATCGTACATATTGCGCTCGACGCCGTTGTCGACGACGGTGAAGCGCATCTCGCTCTCGGTCCAGTACAGGCGGTACAGCACGAAGCGGTTCGCCAGCGACGTGGTCGGCACGTACCAGTTCTTGGTTTGCCAGGCCGTGGAGGCGGCGCAGCTCTCGTTGCCCGGCACGCAGGCGGCCTGCTGCCAGGTGATCACGTTCGAGCCGACGAAGTTGTTGGCCGACGGGCTGCCGCCCGCCGCGGCGCGCGACGAGGCTTTGTGGCCCATCTCCATGATGTCGATCTCGCCGTTGCGCGGCCAGGTCTGGGCGCTGGTGCCCAGCATCCACGCGGCCGGCCACAGCCCCGTCGTCAGGTTCGGCGTGCTCATGCGGATCTCGACCATGCCGTACTGGACCTGCACCTTGTTCTTGCTCTCGACCTTGCCCGAGGTGAAGGCATTGCTGCCCACCGTCTGGCGCTGGGCGCGCAGGGCCAGCGCGCGGGTGCCCGGCTCGAACGGCACGTCCGCGATCGAGACGTTGTTCGGGCTATAATACTGCAGTTCGGCATTGCCGTTGCCGCACAGGTTCGGGCACCCGTTGCCGTCGATAACGTTCCACGTCGCCGTGTTCACGCTGGCGCCGTTGAACTCCTCGGACCACAGCAATTGCCCGATCTGGGGATTGGTGACGCTGGCCGAGGCCTGGATGCCCGTTGCCAGCAGGAGGCCGGCGGCCAGTAGTTGAAACGGTTTCCGAATGCGCTGATGCTGATCGTGATGGTTATTCACATCGACTCCTCTGTCTGCTCCAAAGAAATGCGGCCTCGAACGGCCACGGCCCGCCGGCTGGTGCCGGTCTCGAATGATGTTGCGGAAGCTGGAGTTGGAAACGTTTCCAAACCGATGTGAAAAAATATATGCCTGTTTGTAAAATTCGTCAAACGGAAACGTATGTATTGTTTGCTTTTCCTCATGGCCTTGCTATGCGCATAAATAAAACGGCCCGGCAGGAACCGGGCCGTTGCATGCGTCGAGCAGTGCGGATCAGCGTGGCAGGTCCGAGGCCCCCATCAGGAACTCGTCGACGGCGCGGGCGCACTGGCGGCCTTCGCGGATCGCCCATACGACCAGCGACTGGCCGCGGCGCATGTCGCCGGCGGTGAACACCTTCGCCACCGAGGTCTGGTAGCAGGTCTCGCCGTCGACGGTGGCGCGCACGTTGCCGCGCGCATCCTTTTGCACGCCGAAGGCGTCGAGCACCTGTTGCACGGGCGAGACGAAGCCCATGGCCAGCAGCACGAGGTCCGCCTTGATCTCGAATTCCGTGTCCGGCACTTCCGTCATGCGGCCATCCTTCCACTCGACGCGGCAGGCGATCACCTTCTCGACCTTGCCGCCCTTGCCTTCGAAGCGCTTGGTGGCGACGGCGAAGTCGCGCTCGCAGCCCTCCTCGTGCGAGGACGAGGTGCGCAGCTTGGTCGGCCAGTAGGGCCAGACCAGCGGCTTGTTCTCGTGCTCCGGCGGCATGGGCATCAGCTCGAACTGGGTGACGCCGGCGGCGCCGTGGCGGTTCGAGGTGCCCACGCAGTCGGAACCCGTATCGCCGCCGCCGATCACGACGACGTGCTTGCCCGTCGCCTTGATCTGGTCCTTGACCTTGTCGCCGGCGTTCACGCGGTTCTGCTGGGGCAGGAACTCCATCGCGAAGTGCACGCCCTTCAGTTCGCGGCCCGGCACGGGCAAGTCGCGCGGCTGCTCGGCGCCGCCGGCCATGACGACGGCGTCGAAATCGTTCGCGAGGTCTTCCGGGAAGATGGTCTCGCGCGCCATATTGCTGACCGTGGTCGGGAAGTCCTTGCCGATCAGCGTGCTGGTGCGGAAGGTGACGCCTTCCGCCTGCATCTGCTCGATCCTGCGGTCGATCAAGTCCTTCTCCATCTTGAAGTCGGGGATGCCGTAGCGTAGCAGGCCGCCGATGCGGTCGCTCTTCTCGAACACCGTCACGTCGTGGCCGGCGCGGGCCAACTGCTGGGCCGCGGCCAGGCCGGCGGGGCCGGAACCGACGATGGCGACGCGCTTGCCGGTTTTATTCGCGGCCGGCTGCGGCTGGATCCAGCCGTGCTCCCAGCCGGCATCGGCGATCTTGCGCTCGATCGACTTGATGCCGACCGGTTCGTCGTTGATGCCCAGCGTGCAGGCGGCTTCGCAAGGGGCCGGGCAGATGCGGCCCGTGAACTCGGGGAAGTTGTTCGTCGAGTGCAGGTTGTCGACGGCGTAGCGGAAATTGCCGTGATAGACCAGGTCGTTCCAGTCGGGGATCTGGTTGTTGACGGGGCAGCCCGTATTGCAGAACGGGATGCCGCAATCCATGCAGCGGGCGCCCTGCACCTTCGCCTGGGCGTCGGTCAGGGTGAGCGTGAATTCCTTGTAGTTCTTGAGGCGGGCGGCGGGTTCCAGGTGGTCTTCTTCCTGGCGCTGGAATTCCATGAAGCCGGTGATTTTACCCACGGTGTTTTTCCTTATATTCAGTCGGTACCGTCATTCCCGCGCAGGCGGGGATCCAATTTCTGCGCGCATCTCGATGGCGCTGGCAGAAATTGGGGTGATAGTGCCAGGGGCACTATCACGCCTTCGCAGGGACGACGTTGGTTCGGTGCGTCGGTGTGTCAGCTCAGGCAGCCAGTTCGACCCGGTCGTTGGCTTCTTCCATGCTGCTGTTGTGCATCTCTTCCAGCGCGCGCTTGTAGTCGGTCGGGAAGACCTTGACGAACTTGCCGCGGCTGGTGGCCCAGTCGTCCAGCAGGTTGCGCGCGCGGGTGGAGCCCGTGTGCTTGAAGTGGCGTTCGATCAGGCGCTTCAGGATCGCTTCGTCGGACTCGCGTTCGCCGTTGCGGGTCTGGCTGTGCCAGGTGGCTTTGTCTCCGCCCTGCTCCTTGCTCGACACCACGCGCTCGAGCGCCACCATGCTGGTATTGCACTTCTGCTCGAACTCGCCCTTCGGGTCGTACACATAGGCCACGCCGCCCGACATGCCCGCCGCGAAGTTGCGGCCGGTCTCGCCCAGCACGACGACGGTACCGCCGGTCATGTATTCGCAGCCGTGGTCGCCCAGGCCCTCGACGACGGCCGTCGCGCCCGAGTTACGCACCGCGAAGCGTTCGCCGGCCACGCCGTTGAAGAAGGCTTCACCCGAGATCGCACCGTACATCACCGTATTGCCGACGATGATGTTGTCGACAGCCCAGCCGCGGAACTCCGTGTTCGGGCGCACGATGATGCGGCCGCCCGACAGGCCTTTGCCCACGTAGTCGTTGCCTTCGCCGACCAGGTCCAGCGTGATGCCGGCCGCCAGGAAGGCGCCGGCCGACTGGCCCGCCGTACCCTGCAGCTGGATGTGGATCGTGTCGTCCGGCAGGCCGGCATGGCCGTAGCGCTTGGCGACTTCGCCAGACAGCATGGTGCCGACCGTGCGGTTCAGGTTCTTCACCGGCGAGATGAACGAGACGCGCTCGCCGCGCTCCAGCGCCGGTTTCGCCTGCGCGATCAGCTTGTGGTCCAGCGCGCGGTCCAGGCCGTGGTCCTGTTCTTCCGTGTGCAGCAGGGCGCGCGGGTCAAGCACCTTCGGCTGGTAGAAGATGTTCGAGAAGTCCAGGCCCTGCGCCTTCCAGTGGCCGATGGCCTTGCTCTTGTCCAGCAGGTCGGAGCGGCCGATCAGCTCGTCGTAGGTGCGGATGCCCAGCTGCGCCATCAATTGGCGCGCTTCCTCGGCGACGAAGAAGAAGTAGTTCACCACGTGTTCCGGCTTGCCCTGGAACTTCGCGCGCAGCACCGGATCCTGGGTGGCGACGCCCACGGGGCAGGTATTCAGGTGGCACTTGCGCATCATGATGCAGCCTTCCACCACCAGCGGCGCCGTGGCGAAGCCGATCTCGTCGGCGCCCAGCATGGCGGCGATGACGACGTCGCGGCCCGTCTTCATCTGGCCGTCTGCTTGAACGCGAATGCGGCTGCGCAGGCCGTTCAGCACGAGGGTCTGCTGCGTCTCGGCCAGGCCCAGTTCCCACGGGGTGCCGGCGTGCTTGACGGAGGACAGCGGCGAGGCGCCCGTGCCGCCGTCATGGCCGGCGACGACGACGTGGTCGGCCTTCGCCTTCGACACGCCGGCGGCCACGGTACCGATGCCCACTTCCGACACCAGCTTGACCGAGATCGAGGCGCGCGGATTGGCGTTCTTGAGGTCGTGGATCAGCTGGGCCAGGTCCTCGATCGAATAGATGTCGTGGTGCGGCGGCGGCGAAATCAGGCCCACGCCCGGCACCGAGAAGCGCAGCGAGGCGATGTACTCGGACACCTTGTGGCCCGGCAGCTGGCCGCCTTCGCCCGGCTTGGCGCCCTGCGCCATCTTGATCTGGATCTGGTCGGCCGCGTTCAGGTATTCGGCCGTTACGCCGAAGCGGCCCGACGCCACCTGCTTGATCTTCGAGCGCAGCGAGTCGCCTTCCTGCAGCGGAATGTCGGCGGCCACGCGGTCCTTGCCCAGGATCGACGCGAGGGTCTCGCCCTTGCTGATCTTGATGCCCTTGAATTCGTTCAGGTAGCGCGCCGGATCCTCGCCGCCCTCGCCCGTATTGCTCTTGCCGCCGATGCGGTTCATGGCGATGGCCAGCGTGGCGTGCGCCTCGGTCGAGATCGAGCCCAGCGACATCGCGCCGGTGGCGAAGCGCTTGACGATTTCCTTGGCCGGCTCGACCTCGTCCAGCGGGATCGCCTTGCTCGGGTCGATCTTGAATTCGAACAGGCCGCGCATCGTCAGGTGACGCTTGCTCTGGTCGTTGATCAGCTGCGCGTATTCCTTGTAGGTCGAGAAGTTGTTGGCGCGCGTGGAGTGCTGCAGCTTGGCGATGGCGTCCGGCGTCCACAGGTGGTCCTCGCCGCGCACGCGGTAGGCGTATTCGCCGCCCACGTCCAGCGTGTTGGCCAGGACCGGATCCTTGCCGAAGGCCAGCGCATGCAGGCGCAGCGCTTCTTCCGCCACTTCGAACAGGCCGATGCCCTCTACGGTCGACGACGTGCCCTTGAAGTACTTGTCGACCAGCGACTTGTTCAGGCCCACGGCTTCGAAGATCTGGGCGCCGCAGTAGGACATATAGGTCGAGATGCCCATCTTGGACATGACCTTCATGAGGCCCTTGCCGATCGCCTTCGTGTAGTTATACAGCACCTTGTCGACGGCGCGCTCTTCAAATTCCTTGTGCGGCAGGCTGTGCGCCAGGTCGGCCAGCGTCTCGAGGGCCAGGTACGGGTGCACGGCTTCCGCGCCGTAGCCGCCCAGCAGGGCGAAGTGGTGCGTCTCGCGCGCCGACCCCGTCTCGACGACCAGGCCCGTCGAGGCGCGCAGGCCGCGCATCACGAGGTGCTGGTGGATGGCCGAGGTGGCCAGCAGCGCGGGAATCGCCACCTGTTCCGACGACAGGTTGCGGTCCGAGACGATCAGGATGTTGTGGCCGGATTTCACCGCATCGACGGCTTCCGCGCACAGCGAGGCGAGCGAAGCCTCGATGCCTTCCTTGCCCCAGGCGACCGGATAGCAGATGTTCAATTCATACGACTTGAACTTGCCGCCCGTGTGCAGGCTGATATTGCGCAGGCGCGCCATGTCGTCCACGCCGATCACGGGCTGCGACACTTCCAGGCGCATCGGCGGGTTGACGTTGTTCGTGTCCAGCAGGTTCGGCTTCGGGCCGATGAAGGACACGAGCGACATCACCATCGCCTCGCGGATCGGGTCGATCGGCGGGTTGGTCACCTGCGCGAACAGCTGCTTGAAGTAGGCGTACAAGGGTTTCAGCTTGTTCGACATGACGGCCAGCGGCGAATCGTTGCCCATCGAGCCCGTCGCTTCCTCGCCCAGCACGGCCATCGGCGACATCAGGAATTTCAGGTCTTCCTGCGTGTAGCCGAACGCCTGCTGGCGGTCCAGCAGCGACAGCGCGGCCTTTTCGCCGTGGGCCGGGGTGTCCTTGGCGCGGTTGCCCGCCAGTTGCGACTCCGACAGCTTGATCTCGCCCAGCTTGATGCGCACCGACTTGATCCAGGCCTTGTAGGGCTTGGCGTTCGAATAGGTGTCCTTCAATTCCTTGTCGTCGATGATGCGGCCCGCTTCCAGGTCGATCAGGAACATCTTGCCCGGCTGCAGGCGCCATTTCTTGACGATGCGCGATTCCGGGATCGGCAGCACGCCCGATTCGGACGCCATCACGACCAGGTCGTCGTCCGTGACGACATAGCGCGCCGGGCGCAGGCCGTTGCGGTCCAGCGTGCCGCCGATGTGGCGGCCGTCGGTGAAAGCCATGGCGGCCGGGCCGTCCCACGGTTCCATCATCGCCGCGTAGTATTCATAGAAGGCGCGGCGATTGTCGTCCATCATCGTGTGGTTTTCCCACGCTTCCGGAATCATCATCATCATCGCCTGGGCGATCGGGTAGCCGGCCATGACCAGCAGTTCCAGCGCGTTGTCGAAGCAGGCGGTGTCCGACTGGCCTTCGTAGATCAGCGGGAACAGCTTGTTCAGGTCGTCGCCCAGCACGGCCGACTTCATGACGCCTTCGCGCGCGCGGGTCCAGTTGAAATTGCCCTTCACCGTGTTGATCTCGCCGTTGTGGGCGATCAGGCGGTACGGGTGCGCGAGCGGCCATTCCGGGAAGGTGTTCGTGGAGAAGCGCTGGTGCACGAGGGCCAGCGCCGACACGCAGCGCGGATCCTGCAGGTCCTTGTAGTACACGCCGACCTGGTCCGCCAGCAGCAGGCCCTTGTAGACGATGGTGCGCGCCGACATCGACGGCACGAAGAATTCCTTGCCGTGGTTGAGCTTCAGCGCCTGGATCGCGTGGCCCGACGATTTGCGGATCACGTACAGCTTGCGCTCGAGCGCGTCGGTGACCATCACGTCCGGGCCGCGGCCGATGAAGATCTGGCGGATCACGGGCTCCTTCGCGCGCACGGTCGGCGACATCGGCATCGCGTCATCGACCGGCACGTTGCGCCAGCCCAGCACGACCTGGCCCTCGGCGCGCACGGCGCGTTCGATTTCCTGCTCGCAGGCGATGCGCGAGGCGTGTTCCTTCGGCAGGAACACCATGCCGACGCCGTATTCTCCTGGCGGCGGCAGTTCGATGCCCTGCTTGGCCATCTCGTCGCGGAAGTACTGGTCCGGGATCTGGATCAGGATGCCGGCCCCGTCGCCCATCAGCGCATCGGCGCCGACGGCGCCCCGGTGGTCGAGGTTCTTCAGGATCAGCAAGCCCTGCTCGACGATCGAGTGGCTCTTGTTGCCCTTGATGTGGGCGACGAAACCGACGCCGCAGGCGTCGTGTTCATTGGCGGGGTCGTACAAACCTTGGGCAATCATGGGGGCTCCGCAGCATTCTGGTCATATCGAAAGACGAGAATAGAGCAGACCTCGGCAAACGGCAACAGGAACAAATAGGGTCGGAGTCACATTAATTTCACCGAAGCTCATCGAACGAATAATTGGGGACATAGTCGTTAAGGTGAAGAAACGATGCTGGAGCGTCGAAAAAATGCGGATTTATGCTTCCTTGACCTTGAAAGGACGTCCGCGCTTGGCCGGCAGGACTTGGCGTTTGGTCTGGCGTTCCAGCTCGACCAGATAGGCATGCGACCCCAGCACGCCCCCCTTCGCGACGGCCGCATCGATGACCGCGAGTTCGTCCGCGTTCAAGCCTTGTTGCGCCATTGCGATGTACGCCGCTTCGCGCTGGAACGGCGTGTTCCCCAGTTCCCAGTAGCGGGCGTGGTCCGTGACCAGGGGATCCGGCAGCACGCCGGCATGATGCGCGTGGCTGGACCAGCGGTAGTCCAGCGGTGCGAAGGCGGCCTGGCTGCGTACCGGGTGCAGTTCCAGATAGCACATGGCGGGCAGCAGGTACTGCGCGGGGTCGACCGGCGCCGTGCGGAAGCGTCCGCCGAACAGCGTGCCCGAGCGGCCGTACTTGTTGTTGAACCAGGGGACGTAGAGGCGGCCGACCTTCTGCATCATCGCCGCCAGGCCCTCCTCGTCGGCCGGCGTGGCCAGCAGGTGCAGGTGGTTGGGCAGCAGGACATACGCGTGGATGGCCACGCGATAGGCCTTGGCCGCCTCCTTCAGCCAGCCGAGGAAGCGCCCGTGGTCTTCGTCGTCGCGAAAGATGGGCTGGTTGTCGTTGCCACGCTGGACGATATAGTGCGGCTGGTGCGGGAGGATGAGGCGGGGCTGGCGGGCCATGGTGGAATCTTCGAGGGGTGGAAAGAAGATTCTAGCGCAGGCAGCGCACCCTGTCCCTATTAAATGGAAGACCGTCGCCCCTGCGCAGGCAGGGGCCCAATGTGACGTATGATTCGGCGAAATTGGGTCCCTGCCTTCGCAGGGACGACGTGCAGACGGTTCAGGCCAGCGTGAATCCGGCCGACAGGCTGTAGCCCTCGCCGTACGCGCTGCGCAGCGGCAGGTCCTGGCCCAGCCCGGTTCTCGCCTTCTTGCGCAGGCGGTAGACCAGCATGTCGACGCGGCGGCTGGCGTCCGGGTCGTCGCCGCCCATGCCGGCCACGATCACCTGGCGCGGCACGGGCCGCGTATTGATCGTCAACAGGTGCAGGAAATTGCACTCTTTTTCGGTCAGGTCGATCACCTTGCCCATCAGCTCCAGCTGGCGGGCCGAGACGCGCAGCGTCCACTTGGTGGGTGGCGGCACCGGTTCGGACGGACGCACGCGGCGGTCCAGCGCTTCGATGTGGGCGGCCAGTTCGGGGAACTTGATCGGCTTGGTGAGGTAGTGGTCGGCGCCCAGGCGCAGGCCCAGGATGCGGTTGTCGAAGGCGACCCGGCCGGTGAGTACCAGCAGGCCGATCTCGGGATACAGCTGGCGCATGCGCGGGATGACATTGAATCCATCCTCGTCGGGCAAGCCCAGGTCCAGCACCACCACGGCGGCCGGGGTGCGCGTCAGCGCGGCCCACATATCGCCGGCCGTGGTCGCGATCGTGACCTCGTGGCCGAGTTCCTTGAGGAAGTCGGCCATGTCGCCGGCGTATTCGCCATTGTCTTCAACAATCAGTATTTGCGTCATGGGTATGCCATGTTGTCGTTATTTCGATGTCCCACCTGGAGCACACGGCTCACGATCTTGTCGGGTGGTTACCCCGCCGCACTCCCGATTATCCCGTCAGGCCTGTCCGGAAGCAAGACCTTGCGGAAACCTTTCCGCTTCTCTTTCCACTTCCAACTGCACCGGCAGCCATATGCGGAACTCGGCGCCCTGCCCTTCCCGGCCCGCATGCGTGAGCGCGCCGCCATGCACCTCGACCAGCGAGCGCGCCATGTAAAGACCGAGGCCGCTGCCGGGGACGCCGGCCGCGTTCGCGCCGCGGTACCCCTTGTCGAAGATGCGTGCAATATCACCTTCCGGCACGCCCGGCCCCGCGTCGCGCAGCGCCAGCGCCACGCCGCCGTCCTCGCGCCGCCCCGTCACTTCCAGCGCGGTGCCGGCCGGCGTGTAGCGCAGCGCATTGTCGAGCAAGACCTTCAATGCCAGGCGCAGGCCGGCCGGATCGGCACGCAGCGTGGCCGGCAGCGCCTCCACGCCGGACGTCACCGGGCGCCCGGCCATGCGCGCCTGCGCCACCAATTCGTCCAGCAGCAGGCGCGGCGCCACCGTGTCGGCGCGGCGCTGGCGGCCGAGTTCGGCCATGCGCTCCGGCGACAGGTAGTCGTCCAGCATCGCGATCAGGCGGTCGGTGGCCGTGGCGATCTTGCGGTAGCGCTGGCGCGTCGCCTCGTCGGCGCCCGTCTGCGTCGCTTCCAGGCGCTGGATCGCGCCGTCGATCGTCGACAGCGGAGTGCGGAATTCATGGTTCAGCATGCTGGCGAAACGCTTGCGCTCGCGTTCGCGCTCGCGCCGCGCGGACAAGTCGCGCAGCACCGCCACCAGCGTCGACACCGTGCCGTCCGCGCCCGGCACCAGCGTCGAGATCACCTCGACGGGAATCTCGCGGCCGTCCGGACGGCGCAGGTCGAATTCGCGCACCACGCGCAGGCGCGACCCGTCGCCGGCGGCGAAGCGGCGCAGCCGTTCCGCCAGGCCGGCGCACAGCGGCTGCAGCGGTCCCGGCGTATCGTTCGAGGTCAATTGCGCGTGAACGTCGGCCGCGCCATAGCCCAGCATCGCGTCGATGCCCGGGCTGACATAGACCGGCACGCCGGCGGCGCAATCGATGATGAAGACGAGGTCGCCGCCCAGTTCGGCGGCCGTGCGGAAAGCGGCGGCATCCGCCAGCCCTTCCTGGCCAGGCAACGGAAGGGGGTCGCGTCGTTTCATGGCGGCTTTCCGGGTAGGAGTGATGACAGACAATTATTGCTGTCACAAGTATAGTGCTGAGCTTCCCTCTTTGTATAGAAAACCCCTTCTACCCGCTGCTGGGGCGTTGCGCCAAGCACGCACCATGCATGAAAAAAGGGCAAGCCTTGCGGCTTGCCCTTCATCGCATATGCACATTTGGCATATGCACGTTTGCCGGTTCAGGTCACGCCGATGCTTCGTCCAGCGGCGCGAAGATCGCCTGCAGGTCTTCCTGCGTCAAGGCCATCTTCTGCGACTCGCCCTCGGCCAGGATCGACTGCGCCAGCTCCGACTTCTTCTGCTGCAGCAGCTGGATCTTTTCTTCCAGCGTGCCCTTGGCGATCAGCTTGTACACGAACACGGGCTTGTCCTGGCCGATGCGCCAGGCGCGGTCGGTGGCCTGGTTCTCGGCGGCCGGGTTCCACCACGGGTCGTAGTGGATCACGGTGTCGGCCGCGGTCAGGTTCAGGCCCACGCCGCCGGCCTTCAGGCTGATCAGGAAGATCGGCACGGCGCCCTGCTGGAACGCGGCCACCTGGGCCGAACGGTCGCGCGTCTCGCCGGTGAGGATGGCGTAGGGGATCTTGCGCGCCTCCAGTTCTTCCTCGATCAGGCCCAGCATGCTGGTGAATTGCGAGAACACGAGGATCTTGCGGCCCTCGCCCAGCAGGTCGTCGACCATCTGCATCAGGTCGGTCAGCTTGGCCGACACGGCCGCCGTGTTCTTCTTGGCCGGCATCGCCTTCACCAGGCGCGGGTCGCAGCAGACCTGGCGCAGTTTCAGGAGCGCTTCCAGGATCACGATCTGGCTGCGCGCCACGCCCTTGCGGTCGATCTCCTCGCGCACCTTCTTGTCCATCGCCAGGCGC
Source organism: Massilia sp. YIM B02763 (assembly GCF_030412015.1). Taxonomy (GTDB): domain Bacteria; phylum Pseudomonadota; class Gammaproteobacteria; order Burkholderiales; family Burkholderiaceae_D; genus Telluria. The sequence continues at coordinate 190,138 of NZ_JASNRD010000006.1, forward strand.
ACGGTCTCGTACAGGTCGCGCTGCGGACCGCTGATCTCGATGCGGCGGATCATTTCCGTCTTCTGCGGCAGCTCCTTGGCCACGTTGTCCTTGGTCCGGCGCAGCAGGAAGGGCTTGATGCGGCGGTTCAGCAGCGTGCGGCGCACCGGGTCGTCCTGGCGTTCGATCGGATGGCGGAACTGCGTATTGAAGGTCTTCTCGTCGCCCAGCAGGCCCGGCAGCAGGAAGTGGAACTGCGACCACAGCTCGCCCAGGTGGTTTTCCAGCGGCGTGCCGGACAGGCACAGGCGGTGGCGCGCGTTCAGCGAGCCGGCCGTCTGCGCCGCCTTCGAGCGGGTGTTCTTGATGTAGTGCGATTCGTCCAGGATGACCAGGTGGTATTCGTGCTCGCGCAGCTTTTCCTCGTCGCGCGGCAGCAAGGCGTAGGTGGTCAGCACGATGTCGGCCTTGTCGATCTCGTCGAACAAGTCCATGCGTTCCTTGCCCTGCAAGAGCAGCACCTTCAGGCTCGGCGCGAAGCGCGCCGCTTCCTCCATCCAGTTCATCATCAGGCTGGTCGGCGCGATGACGAGGGCCGGATTGGTCAGGCGGCCCGCTTCCTTTTCCGTCAGGATGTGGGCGATGGTCTGCACGGTCTTGCCGAGGCCCATGTCGTCGGCCAGGATGCCGCCCAGGTCGTACTCGCGCAGGAACTGCATCCATGCCAGGCCGTCGAGCTGGTAGTCGCGCAGCGAGGCTTGCAGGCCCTTGGGCGCCTCGACCTTCTTGACCTTGCCGAACTGGCTCAGCTTGCGGCCCGTCTCGCGCAGGCGCTCGCCGCCGGTCCAGCTGAACTCGCCGCCGCGCGCCAGTTCTTCCAGGCGCGCCGCGTCCAGCGTCGACAGGCGGACCTTGTTCTTGATCTTGTCGTTGAAGTACAGCTCGCCCAGCGTGGACAGGATCGGCTTCACGCGGCCCCACGGCAGCGCCACGCGCACGCCGTCGGACAAGGTCGCCAGCATCTGGTCGGCTTCGCCGTGCGCGGCCAGCACTTCCGGATTGAAGTCGAGCGGCGCGCTGCGGATCAGCTGCACGAGCACGGGCAGCAGGGGCACGCGCTTCTTGGCCACCACGATGCCCAGTTCCAGCTCGAACCAGGCGTTGCCCGCTTCGGGCGGTTCGTCGATCTCGGCATACCAGTCCTCGACCGGCACCACGTCGTAGCGGTACTTCGGCGACTTCTGCACGTGCCAGCCGAGGTCGGACAGCGCGTCGAGCTCGTTTTCGGCAAAGCGCAGCCAGTGCGCCTGGCTATCCAGCAATTGCGCGCCGGCCAATGCCGACAGCGGCGCCGTGACCGGCTTGTGGAAACCGATCTCTTGCAGCATGTCGAGCGCGGCGGCTTCGAAGGCCTCGTTGCGCTGGATGACTTCGGTGACGTCGCCGATCTGGCGCACCACGCGCTGGGCCGGGTCGAACGAGATGCGCTGGCCGTCGTAGTCGAACGACAGCACGGCGAAATCCTGCCAGCGCTGGGTCGCGCCGTCGGGTACCTGCACCGCATCCAGCAGCAGGTGCGGCTGCGGCTTGACGTCGGTGCGGATGCGCTGCGTCAGCGGTTGCGGCAGCGGCATCAATTGCTGCAGGCCGTGCGCCAGCAGCAGCTGGGACACGCGCTTTTTATCGGTGCCGGTCAGCAGCGGGGCCTGCGACACGAGGGCTTGCAGGTCGGCCAGCGAGATGTCGATGCCGCCGCGGTTCAATTCCAGCGGACCGCAGGACAGGTTGTCGATGTACCACGGCGGGTCGGTCGGCAGCATGTAGTCGACCAGGTCCGCTCCCGGGTGGTTGGCGGCGCCGCCCGCCGGCTCCACCGACCAGCCCAGCTTGGCCGTGCGGCCTTCGTCGCGCCAGGTGAGGTTCGCCTTGCGCACGGGGCCGGCCTGCAGCGGGTACAGCAGGCCGTTGCCCATGTCGGACCACGAGTTCGCCCACAGCAGCTTGCCCTGCTCGAGCAGCATCTGCAGCAGGATCGCGCCCACCTTGCCCTTCGGCTCGGTGGCGCTGGTGCTCTGGTTGGAGCCGCTGCGCATGGCGATGAAGAAGCGGACCAGGTCGACGTCGTCGCCCTCCAGGTAGGCGGGCGGCGCCGACAGCAGCGAGAACACTTCGCTCACCGGGCTGGCCGCGGCGACGTCGCCGTTCGGGCGCAGGCGCGCCTTGCACAGGCACACCGCGACATGGCGGCCACCGCTGGTCGGGGCCATGACGTAAACGAATTTGTACTGGACGGCCTTGGGGTCGGCGACTTCCGCGGTCAGCTTGGGTTGCGGATGCGCTGCCGCTTCGACCCTTTGCAGCCAGCTCAACACCGGCGCGGGCAGGGCCGGGGCGCGGGCGGGCGCGCGGGCCGGAGGTGCGTCGCTGGTGTCGTCGCGGTGAAAATCAACTGTGTGCATGGGGTCTCACGAGTCCGAATTTGAAAAAACAACAATTCCTATTATCCGCCATGCGACCCCTACTGTTTTGTTCGGAATCGCACGTAGCGGTGAAAACTTTACAGGCCGAAAGGAGTAGAAGTTACACGCTGCCGTCCAGTTTTGCCAGCCCCCGGATGCGCATTTTTTCGTGTGACTTCTCTAGAGAACGGGGCATGGCAGCTTCCTCACCTTATGTCACCAGGCGCCAGCTCGGCGAACCCAGGTGGCGCACGAAGAATTCGGACAGCGCCTCGACCTTGGCCGGCCGCGTGCGCGCCGACGGCGTGACGAAATACAGGCCGCCGCGCGCCATCGCCCAGTCCTGCAGGATCGGCACCAGGCGGCCGTCGCGCACGTAATCGGCCGCGATGAATTCCGGGAACTCGGCGATCGCCAGGCCGGCCAGCACGGTCGGCAGCAGCGCGTCCGAATTCGTCACGCGCAGCGGACCCGCGGGGCGGATATCGACTTCCTCTCCGGCCGCGTCCGTGAAACGCCAGACGTCGTTGCGCCGATGATAGGCATAGCCCAGGCAGGCGTGGCTGTTCAAGTCGGTCGGGTGGCGCGGCGTGCCGCAGCGTTCCAGGTAGGATGGAGCGGCCACCAGCACCTGCCCCACCGGACACAGCTTGCGCGCCACCAGCGAGGAATCGGGCATGACGGCGATGCGCAGGGCGGCATCGAAACCCTGGCCGACGATGTCGACGGTGGCGTCGCTCAGGTGCAGGTCGACCTCGATGTCGGGATACGTGGTGAAGAATTCCGGCATCAGCGGCGCCACCCAGCGCAGCCCGAAGGACATCGGCACGGCCAGGCGTACCAGGCCGCGCGGGCGCGCCGACAGTTCGCGCGCCGCCCCTTCGGCCTGTTCGGCTTCGCGGTAGAGGCGCAGCGCGCTGTCGGCGATGGTGCGGCCGAACTCGGTCAGCGCGAGCTGGCGCGAGGTGCGGTTCAGCAGGCGCGCGCCGAGGCGTTCCTCGAGCCGGGCGACGGCGCGCGACACGGTCGCCACCGACACGCCGAGGGCCCGCGCCGCGCCGGCGAACGAGCGTTCCTCGGCCACCTTGGCGAACATCGCGAGACCTTCGAAATCGGGCAGTTTGGACATCGATCCCTTCATGCATGAGCAGCCGGACCTGCCATGTTACGGCATCTCGGCGCGGGACGGTATGGGCCTATCGGTCAGGCGGCATCGTCGATACCACCAAAAATGCAAAGATGGTTTTCGATCAGTGCTATTTTAATGCTATGGCTTCCTCGGTACGATGCTTCACATCGGACGACGACAAACGTCCACTCACCGAAGCAGACAACCTCAAGGAGCCCATCATGACCCGCAAACTCGACAACAAAATCGCCCTGATCACCGGCGCCACCAGCGGCATCGGCCTGGCCGCCGCCAAGCGCTTCGCCCTCGAAGGCGCACAAGTGATCGTCACCGGCCGCCGCCAGGCCGAACTGGACGCCGCGGTACAAGCCATCGGCCACGACGCCATCGGCCTGCGCGTCGACTCCGGCGACCTCGGCGCGCTGGACAGCCTGTACGAGGAGATCCGCGCCCGCTTCGGCCGCCTCGACGTGCTGTATGCGAATGCCGGCGGCGGTTCGATGCTGCCGCTGGGCGCCATCACCGAAGAACAGTTCGACGACACCTTCGGCCGCAACGTGAAGGGCACGCTGTTCACCGTGCAGAAGGCGCTGCCGCTGCTGTCGTCCGGCGCCTCCGTGATCCTGACCGGCTCGACCGCCGCCAGCAGCGGCACCCCGGCCTTCAGCGTCTACGCCGCCAGCAAGGCCGCGATCCGCGCCTTCGCCCGCAACTGGATCCTGGACCTGAAGGACCGCAACATCCGCGTCAACACCATCAGCCCGGGCGCCACCCGCACCCCCGGCCTGGTCGAACTGGCCGGCAACGATGCCGCCGCCCAGCAGGGCCTGGTCGACTACCTGGCCTCGCAGATCCCGCTGGGCCGCGTGGGCGATCCGGACGAGATCGCGAAGGCCGCCGTGTTCCTCGCCTCCGACGACGCCAGCTTCGTCAACGGCGCCGAACTGTTCGTCGACGGCGGCCAGGCCCAGATCTGATAGCCGATCAACGCCGCGCCGCCCGCCGGCGGCGCGGACCACAGGAGAACGACATGATCGAACAGCGCCCCTACGCCGCCCTCGGCGGCAACGACCTCGACTGGCTGAAGGCCCGCCTGCACGTCAGCATCAACGGCCTGGGCAACCCAAACCACACTGGCATGCGCGCGCTGCGCGCCTGGAACGACGACGAATTCGCGCCGCGGTCCGGCTTTCCGCTGCACCGCCACCAGGACGTGGAGATCCTCACCTATGTGCGCCAGGGCGCCATCACCCACGAGGACAGCCTGGGCAACCGCGCCACCGTGCAGGCCGGCGACGTGCAGGCGATGAGCGCCGGCAGCGGCATCCGCCACGCCGAATTCAATGCCGAGGACGTGACCACGGCGCTGTACCAGATCTGGCTGCGTCCGCGCAGCACCGGCGGCGCGCCGTCGTGGCGCACGCGCCGCTTCCCGCGCGCCGAACGCGACGGCGCCTTTACCGTGCTGGCCAGCGGCTATGAAGACGATACGCGCGACGGGGCGCTGCCGATGAATGCCGATGCGCGCCTGCTCGGCGCCACGCTGCGGGCCGGCGACACCATCGACTACGTGCTGCCGCCGGGCCGCCAGGCCTATCTCGTCTCCACGACCGGCCGGGCGGGCGTCAACGACGTGCGGCTGGCGGCACGCGACGGCGCCGCCATCGCCGGCGAATCGCACATCGCCATCACCGCGCTGGACGACACCGAGATCGTCCTCGCCGAACTTGCTTGAACAAGAAAAAGGAACCCATCATGCGCAGCCTCGCCTACCACCGCTACGGCAACCCCGAACAAGTCCTGCAACTCGACCACGTGAACGACCCGCCGGCGCCCGGCCCGGACGACGTCCTCGTGCGGGTGCTGTCCCGCCCCGTGCATCCGGGCGATTTGCTGGGCGTGGCGGGACGCTACCGCGCTCCCGGCGACACCGTGGCCGTCCCCGTCGGCGGCGTGCGCGTCGGCTTCGAAGGCATGGGCACGATCGCGGCCGTGGGCAGCGCCGTGCAGGCCGCGGGCCGGCTGGCGCCGGGCATGCGCGTCGCGTTCTTCCCGGGACGCGGCGCCTGGAGCGAGCGCGCCATCGTCGCGGCGGAATTCGTGACGCCGCTGCCGGAGGACGTGCCGGACGAACGGGGCGCGCAACTGCACGTGAATCCGCTGACCGCGCAGATGCTGCTGCGCGCCGCATACCAGGCCGATGTCGGTCCAGGGGAAACCCAGGGGGCGATGGTGCTCACGGCCGCTGGTTCCTCGGTGGCGAAGATGCTGGCCGCGCTGGCGCTGGAAGAAGGTTTGCCCGTGATCGGCCTGGTACGCGGCAGCGCCGGCGCCGCCGAACTCGCCCGCCTGCTGCCGACGCTGCCCGTGATCGCGACCGACACGCCGGACTGGCGCGAACGCCTGGAGCGCGCGCTGGAGGGCCGTCCGCTGCGCGCGGTGTTCGACGCCATCGGCGGCGCGCTGCCGAGCGAACTGTTCTTGCGTCTCGCTTCCGGCGGCACGCTCGTGACCTATGGCGACATGAGCGGCGAACCCTTGAGCATTCCGGCCCTGATGCTGCCGATGCGCGACCTGCACATCGAAGGGGTCTCGGTGGGCCGCTGGGCCGGCCTGCCGCCCTCGCAGCGCCAGCAGGACCTGCAGGGCGCCTTGTACCTGGCGCGCCGGCATCCGGCGCTGTTCGAGGTCGCCGGCAGCTACGACCTGGCCGAGGTGGCGGAAGCGGTGCGCCATGCGGGGCAAGCGGGCAAGCGCGGGACGGTGCTGCTCACCTCGAACGAGGGCACGCGAACGGCGACGTGACCGTACGGCAGGCGTTGGCGCGCGTCATTCGGGTTTGGCGAGCGCCGGCGCCAGCGCCAGCGCCAGCAGCCAGGCGACGAAGGAAAAGCAGCGCCACAGGCCCAGGAAGCAGAAAAACTGCAGCAGCAAGCGGGCCGCATTGGCATCGTCCATGAAAGGAACGCCAGCCACTTTCATCACGTAACGCGTCGCCATCATGGTCAGGGCGCTGACCACGACGATGAACCACCATTTCTTCTCCAGCCTGGACATGCCGTCTCCTCTCGTCGGTACGAAGTGCAAGTGTATCCAAGCGCACGACGCACACATGCACGCATTGTCACGAGCCGCGCAGCGCGAAGGTCTTCTGCTCCGCGCAAGAAAGCGTGCGCACCTTCCACGCGAAGCGAGACTGGGGCGTGATCGAATTGTTCAATATCTCGCCCCGGCATCCGATGATCTCCTGCGATACGATACGCTCCACCCTGCACGCCAGGGTTTCCATCCTGGCCGGCAGCGCCGCGCTGGCGGCCTGCCTCGGCGCCTGCTCGCGCAGCGGCGAGCGTGCGGCGCCGCCTGTCCAGCAGGCTGCGCCGGCACCCGCCACCGTGCTCAAATTCGCACCTGGACCGTCCCCCCGGGAAAGCGCCATGCCGCTCACCGCATCCCGCCCCAACTGGCCCGACGATGCGCGTGAACAGGAGTGGATGCGAACAATCTTCGGACAGCGCTACGACCACGCCAACGGACGTGCCCTGGCCGAGATCGGCGATGCGGGCACCTGCGTCATGGTCATCGTCTCCTCGACCACGTTGGCCGACGGACGCATCGCCGTCATCGTCAACGCTTCCTCCACGGCCGACAATGGCGAGGACCTTCCGGGCAACGGATCGCCGGGCATCCTGAACGTCTACCTGCTGGAACGTGCCGCCGGCGGCTGGACAGTGCGCGAACGCCACGAGAATCTGGCAGCCATGGGTTCCAAAGGCCATGTTGGCGACGCATGCTGGGTCAAGCTCGGTCCCGGCAAGACCGGCTTCGTGATGTCTTCGTCCACCAGTGCGCGCGGCTACTCGATCACCCTGGCCTCCATTTTCGTGCTGGACCGGGGCGTGCGCCAGCTGGGAGAGTTGGAGGAGGCATCCGACAATATCGGCGCCTGCATTCCCGAGCGCGCATGCTGGGACGTCGGGGCGAACCTGCGCTTCGCCGACGATGCGCAGGCGGACGGCTACGCCGACTTGCTGGTCGATTTCAAGGGCAAGCGCTACCGCGCGGTGGAGAACGAATATGGCGAACAGGTCAAGCAGGACGAGGTCCTCATCCGCCAGAGCGCCCGCTACCGCTTCGACGGCAAGGAATACGTGCTGGTCTCCGGCGAGAATGCGGTGCCGGGCCTGTGAAGCCGCTCAGTCCGAGGGGACGCCGAAATAGGCCAGGAACATCGACACGGCCGCATCGATCACGCGCGCCTGCTCCTCCGGCCCCAGCGGCGGCGCGCCCATCGTGACCTGGGGCCAGAACGCGAAGGTCTTCAATTGCCCCTGCAGCAGCGTGGCCGCGAAGCCCGGGTCGCCTGCCTTCAACCTGCCGTCCGCCTGGGCGGCGCGCACCCACGCCGGCATGCCCTCGTCGCGCTCCTCCAGGCGCGCGAACACGCCTTGCGCGCGTTCCGGCGCGCGGATCGCCTCGGCGATGCCGACGCGGGCCAGGCCGAGGAAGTCCGGATCGGCCATCGAACGCATCTTCAGCGCCAGGAATTCCTCCAACTGCGCGCGCAGGCTGCGGTCGGCACGGTAGGCAAAATCCGGCGCGCCTGCGCTGCGGTGGAAAAGCTGCACGATGGTCTCGGTAAACAGCTCGTCCTTGCTGGGGAAATGGTTGTAGACGGTGCGCTTGGACACGCCGGCCAGCGCCGCGATGCGGTCCACGCTGCTGCCTTCGAAACCGTGGGCGCGGAACTGGTCGGCGGCCGCGGCCAGGATGGCCTGGCGCTTGCGGTCGGTGAGACGAGTTGTCGGTGCGGTCGGATGCATACGCAAATTTTACACCCGTCAGTTTACTTTCTCACTCCTTGAAACTACACTGTGTAGTGTACATTTATAGGATGAGCACGTTGATGCGCTTCTTGACCGCACTCTTTCTCGGGACCTTGTTCATCATGACTAGCCGCACGCTGGCGTCGCCGCCGCCCTCCAAGGAAGCATCTCCCCAATTCCACGACGGGAAATTCCGCAACCCGGCGCCCATGCACGAGCACACCGTGGGCGAGATGGCCAAGCTGTGGTGGGACGTCACGTTCAACAAGCCCAAGGGCACCGTGCCCGCCCAGCCGATCCCCGTGCGGCCGCTGACCCGGGAGGCATTGCTGGCCGCGCCCGACAATACCCTGTACCGCCTCGGCCACTCGACCATGCTGATCAAGCTGGCCGGCGAGTTCTACCTGACCGATCCCGTGTTCTCGCAGCGCGCCTCGCCGGTGCAGTGGGCCGGGCCGGCACGCTTCCATGCGCCGCCCCTTGGTATCGATGAACTGCCGCCGATCAAGGCCGTGATCCTGTCGCACGACCACTACGACCACCTGGACCACGCGGCCATCAAGGCGCTGGATGCGAAGACGGCGCACTTCCTGGCGCCGCTGGGCGTGGGCGAGCGCCTGGTCGAGTGGGGCGTGGACCGCGCCAAGGTGCAGCAGTTCGACTGGTGGCAGGGCACGGCTATCGACGGCGTGCGCTTCGTCGCGACGCCGGCCCAGCACTTCTCGGGCCGCACGCTGGGCGACCGCAATTCGACGCTGTGGGCATCCTGGGTGATCCTGCACGACGACCTGCGCCTGTTCTTCAGCGGCGACACGGGCTACTTCAAGGGATTCAAGGAGATCGGCGCCAAGTACGGCCCGTTCGACGTGGCCCTGGTGGAGACGGGCGCCTACGACAAGCGCTGGCCCGACGTGCACATGCAGCCGGAGGAAACGCTGCAAGCCTTCCTCGACCTGGGCGGCCGCTGGCTGGTGCCGGTCCATAACGGCACCTTCGACCTGAGCCTGCACCGCTGGCAGGATCCGTTCGACCGCATCGCCGCGCTGGCCGACGAACGCGGCGTCTCGCTCGCCACCCCGGAGATGGGTGAGGCGCTGGACCTGCGCCAGCCGCAGCCGGGACGGCGCTGGTGGCAAGCCGTGGAGTGAAGCCCACGGGTAGCGCCCGGCGCTACCGGCAGGTTCATCAGGCGGCATGCCGGCTGGATAATGCGGATTCGCTTCCCTTCGCTACCGTGCTTGGGCATCATCCGGCTGTCCGCCACTTCTTCCGTTCACGATGCATCCAGCACCCACGACAAGCACCCGCGCCGCCTGCCTGGCGGCGATGATGTTCCTGGCCGCGTGTTCGCGCCACGAGGCCGGCCCGCCGCCGCAGCCTGCGGTCCGCAGCGCTGCTTCTGCGCCTGCAGCGGCTGCCGTACCAGCGCCGGCCAGGACGCCAACGCTGACGCAGCAAGAAGGCAAGGAGTGGATGCGGGCGATCTTCGAAGACGCCTACGATCCCGCCAAGGAACGTGCCCTGGTCGTGGAAGGCGAATTCCGCACGCTGATGACCCTGACGTCCGGTATCAAGCTGACCGACGGTCGCACCGTCGCGATCGTGAACGGTGTCGACGCCGACGAGGACGGCAACGATATCGGGGGGTATGCGACGCCGGGCACGCTGAACGTCTACTTCCTGAAGCGCAGCGACAAGGGCTGGGAAGTGCTCGAGCGACGCGAGGACGTCGCGCAAGTCGGCGTGCGGGGCGACATCGGCGGCGTCGAATGGGTCACGCTCGGTCCCGGCAAGCAGGGATTCATCCTCGGCTCCGGCGGCATGTGGCAGGGCTACCTGCTCGCCACCGCCGACCTCTTCGCCTTGGACGATGAAACGCGCCACCTGGGCGCGTTCCGGACGATGTCCGACAGTTCCGGCGCCTGTACCGCCGAGAGCGAGGATTGCTGGAGCGTCGAAGCCGATATCCGCTTCGACACGACGGCCCAGCCGGGCGGCTACGCCGACATGCTGTTCGACTACCACGGCAAGCACTACCGCGTCAGCGAAGGCAAGGACGGTAAGCAGGTCGAGCACCTGACGTCCACCGTCAAGCAGACCGCACGCTGGCGCTTCGACGGCAAGGAGTACGTACTGGTCTCCGGCACCGACCCGATGCCGGAGATCTGAGACCGCCGGCTCAGCGCACCGTGCGGAACGCCTTGCGCATCTCGCCGGCGAACAGCGCCGGCTGCTCGAAGGCGGCGAAGTGGCCGCCGCGGTCGACCTCGTTCCAGTAGATCATGTTCGGCCACAGCGCCTGGGCCCACCCCTTCGGCGCGCGGTAGATCTCGCGCGGGAAGATCGTGGCGGCCATCGGCAGCTCGATGCGGCCGGCCGAGAAGCCGGCCGGCTTGCCCTGCGAGTTCTGCCAGTAGATGCGGGCCGACGAGGCGCTCGTATTGGTCAGCCAGTACAGCGTGATGTCGTCCAGCATGGCGTCCAGCGACAGCGCGTCTTCCGGGTTGCCGCGGTTGTCGGTCCAGGCCTGGAATTTCTCGTAGATCCACATCGCCTGGCCCACCGGCGAATCGGCCAAGGCGTAGCCGATCGTCTGCGGACGCGTCGCCTGTTCCTTGAAGTAGCCGAATTCCTGGTCGGCGAAACGGCCGGCGGCGGCATAGGCGGCCTGCTCTTCCGGGGTCGGGTTCGCCGGCATCTGCTCGGGGAACACGAGCGGCCAGTTGACGTGGGCCGCCAGCAGGCCGGCGGGACGCACGTGGCCCAGCGCATGGGTCACGCCCGAACCCCAGTCGCCGCCCTGCGCCACCCATTTCGTGTAGCCGAGGCGCTGCATCAGCACGCCCCAGGCCTTGGCCGTGCGCACGACGTCCCAGCCCGCTTCGGCCGGCTTGTCGGAAAAGCCGAAGCCGGGCATCGACGGGATCACGACGTGGAACGCGTCCTCGGCCTTGCCGCCGTAGGCGGTGGGATCGGTGAGCGGCTTGATCACGTCGAGGAATTCGACGATGGAACCGGGCCAGCCGTGCGTCAGGATGATCGGCAGCGCGTTCGCATGGCGCGACTTCGCGTGGATGAAGTGGATGCCCAGGCCGTCGATCTCGGTGCGGAACTGCGGGAAGGCGTTCAGGCGCGCTTCGAACTTGCGCCAGTCGTAATGGTCGCGCCAGTAGGCGACCAGTGCCTTGGCCTTCGCCAGCGGCACGCCCTGCGACCAGTCGCCCACGGTTTCCCGTTCCGGGAAGCGCACCATGCGCAGGCGCTGCTTCAGGTCGTCCAGCGCGGCCTGCGGGACCGCGGCGCGGAACGGGGTGACGCCGGGGCCGGCCGGGGCGTTGGTGGTGGCGGCGAATGCCGGAGCGGCTGCGAACAGGCTGGCGAAGCTGCCGGCGAACAGGGCGCCGGCTGCGCCGCCCAGGAAGCTGCGGCGCGAGGTGCTGTCGATGGTGTCGGCGCTGTGGTCGATACGGGTGGTCATGGTGGGTTCTCCTTGTCGTATGCGGTTCAGTTCAGGAAGTCTTCGATCCAGGCCGTGGTCTCGGCCGGCTTTTCCTCGGCGACGAAGTGGCCGCTGCCTTCCGCTTTCACGAGCTTCAGATTGGTCGTCTTCGGGGTCAGCACGGCCTGCAGCCAGCCGTAGCCAGGGCCGCCGATCGCCAGTACCGGCATCGTCAGGGTGCCGTAGGTCTTGTCGTCCAGGATGTCCTGCGGGAAGGCCTGGTACCAGGCATTGCCGGCGCGGATCGCTGCGCGGCTGGCGTAGGCCTTGCGGTACACGGCGCGGTCGCGCGCGTCGATCGCGCCTTCGTCCTTGAGCAGGTAGCGGAAGAACCATTCCTGTTCGAGGTACTGGCGGCCTTCCAGCAGTTGCTCGGGCAGGCCCTTCACCTGGTGGAAGGCGAACCACCAGGCGAACGGGTGGGCGTCGTCGATCTTGTCGCCGAAGGTACCGGCCTGCGGGAGGATCGGCCAGCTGTACAGCGACTGGTCCGGGTGCGGCACGTCGATCAGCACCAGCTTGTCGGTCGCCTGCGGGAAGTTGGCGGCGTAGGCATAGGCGACCTGGGAACCGATGTCGTGGCCGATCACCGTCGCCTTGTCGTAACCCAGGTGGCGCACCAGCGCTTCGATGTCGGCGGCCATGGTCTTCTTGTCGTAGCCGCCGGCCGGCATGCTCGATGCGCCCATGCCGCGCAGGTCGACCGAGATAACGCGGTGGTGCCTGGCCAGCGCCGGCATGATCTTGTGGAAGGCCCACCAGGTTTCCGGCCAGCCCGGCAGCAGGACGACGGGGCTGCCGCTGCCGCCGGCCACGTAGTGCAGGCGCACGCCGTTGACGTCGGCGAACCCTTCCTGGAAGCCGGGCAGTGTTTTGACCAGGGCGGCGTCGGAGACGGCGGCCGGGGCGGCGGCGGCGGCCGGCGCCTTGGGCGCGGCGAAGGCCGGGGCCGTAAAGGCGGTGCCGAGGGCCAGCGCGAGGGCGGCAACGAGGGAGCGGGCGGTGGTGTTCATGATGTTCTTCCTTTCTTGTCGTGTCGTGGATGCGATGGAGTCATCATAGGCAAGACGCTTCATCTACAAAATAGCAAACCTCGCAAATCATCATTTCATTTTTGATGGCATCACTGCGGAGACCGCGCCTGTCGCCGGATCGCCGGGCTTGTCAAGACTGGCGCTGCGTGCCCGATTGCGTATCATTGCCCGCTCGACTCACCATCTACGATTCACGCACCATGCTGCCCTCGATCGAACAACGCCTCGCCCAAGAACTGTCCGCCAAACCGGCCCAGGTGGCTGCCGCCATCGCCCTGCTCGACGAAGGCGCGACGGTGCCCTTCATCGCCCGCTACCGCAAGGAAGCGACGGGCGGCCTGGACGACACCCAGCTGCGCCTGCTGGAAGAACGCCTGCGCTACCTGCGCGAGCTGGAAGACCGCCGCGCCGCCGTGATCGCCTCGGTCACGGAACAGGGCAAGATGACGCCGGAACTGCTGCAGGCCTTCGCGCTGGCGGAAGACAAGACCCGTCTCGAAGACCTGTACCTGCCCTACAAGCAGAAGCGCCGCACTAAGGCCCAGATCGCGATCGAGGCGGGCCTGGCGCCGCTGGCCGACGGCCTGCTCGCCGACCCGTCGATCGACCCGGAACAGGAAGCCGCGAAGTACCTGCGCGAGGCCTTCGCCAACGAAGACGGCGTCAACAACCCGGGCGTGGCCGACACCAAGGCGGCGCTGGACGGCGCCCGCCAGATCCTGATGGAGCGCTTCGCCGAGGACGCGGAACTGCTGCAGTCGCTGCGCGAATACGTGCAGGACCACGGCGTCGTGGCCTCGAAGGTCGTCGACGGAAAGCAGGAGGAAGGCGAAAAGTTCGCCGACTATTTCGACTATTCCGAACCGCTGGCCAACGTGCCGTCGCACCGCGCGCTGGCGCTGCTGCGCGGCCGCCGCGAAGGCATCCTGGACGTGACGCTGCGCCTGGACACGGAAGAGGAAAAGCCGAAGTGGGACGCGCCGCACAACCCGTGCGAAAGCCGCATCGCCGCGCGCTTCGGCATCAAGGGCGCCGGCCGTCCGGCCGATAAATGGCTGCTCGACACGGCGCGCTGGACCTGGCGCGTGAAGAGCTTCATGTACATCGAGACGGAGTTGATGGGGCTGCTGCGCGAGAAGGCGGAAAGCGATGCGATCCACGTGTTCGCGCGCAACCTGAAGGACCTGCTGCTGGCCGCGCCGGCCGGCCCGCGCGCCACGATGGGACTGGACCCGGGCCTGCGCACGGGCGTGAAGGTGGCCGTCGTCGACGCGACCGGCAAGGTCGTCGACACGTCCACCATCTACCCGCACGCGCCGCGCAACGACTGGGACGGCTCGCTGCATGCGCTGGCCAGGCTGGCGGCCAAGCACGATGTGTCCCTGATCTCGATCGGCAACGGCACCGCCTCGCGCGAGACGGACAAGCTGGCCCAGGACCTGATCAAGCAGCACCCCGAGCTCAAGCTCACGAAGATCGTCGTGTCGGAAGCGGGCGCCTCCGTCTATTCGGCGTCCGAATTCGCCTCGCGCGAGCTGCCCGAGCTGGACGTATCGCTGCGCGGCGCCGTGTCGATCGCGCGCCGCCTGCAGGACCCGCTGGCGGAACTGGTGAAGATCGATCCGAAGAGCATCGGCGTGGGCCAGTACCAGCACGACGTGTCGCAGACCCAGCTCGCGCGCCAGCTCGACGCCGTCGTCGAGGATTGCGTGAACGCGGTCGGCGTGGACGTCAACACGGCGTCGGCGCCGCTGCTGGCGCGCGTGTCGGGACTGTCCTCCAGCGTGGCGCAGAGCATCGTCACCTACCGCGACCAGCAGGGCGCCTTCAAGTCGCGCGCGTCGCTCAGGAAAGTCCCGCGCCTGGGCGACAAGACCTTCGAGCAGGCAGCCGGCTTCCTGCGCGTGATGAACGGCGATAACCCGTTGGACGCATCGGCCGTGCACCCGGAATCGTATCCGGTCGTGGAAAAAATCCTGGACGACATCCAGCGCGACATCAAGTCGGTGATCGGCGACGCCACCCTGGTCAAGCGCCTGAACCCGGCCAAGTACGCGGACGACAAGTTCGGCGTGCCGACCGTGACCGACATCCTGAAGGAACTGGAAAAGCCGGGCCGCGACCCGCGTCCGGAATTCACGACGGCCACGTTCAAGGAAGGCGTGGAAGAGATCTCGGACCTGCGTCCGGACATGATCCTGGAAGGCGTGGTGACCAACGTCGCCGCGTTCGGCGCCTTCGTCGACATCGGCGTGCACCAGGATGGCCTCGTGCACATCTCGGCGCTGTCGAACACCTTCGTCAAGGATCCGCACACGGTCGTGAAGGCGGGCCAGGTGGTGAAGGTGAAGGTGCTGGAAGTGGACGTCAAGCGCAAGCGCATCGCGCTGACGATGCGCCTGTCGGACAACGCGCCGGCGCCCGGTTCAGCGCCGCAGCAGCGCGGCGACCGCGAGGACCGCAAGCGCATGGGCCAGCAGCAGCGCCAGGAACGCGCGGCGGCACCCGCCGGCGGCGCGATGGCGGCGGCCTTCGCCAAGCTGAAGAAGTGAGGCGCATGGTCGTCTGCACGCCCGCCGATCCCGACAGCCCTGATGCCCGCGCGCTGATCGCGGAACTCGACGCTGCCTTGGCGGCGATCACGGGCGACAGCGGCGCGTCTTCCTTCGACGCGGCCGACGTGCGCGGTCCCGGCGCCGTGTTCCTCGTCGCGCGCACGGCCGACGGCACGGCCGTGGGTTGCGGCGCCCTGCGCCCGCTGGCGGACGGCGTGGCGGAACTCAAGCGCATGCTTGCGCGGCCGGGCAGTGGCGCCGGCCGCGCGCTCCTCGCCGCGCTGGAGCTGCAGGCGATGGCGATGGGCTACCGCGCCATCCAGCTGTCCACGCGCCGCGTCAACGCGCGCGCCGTGGATTTCTACCGCCGCCACGGCTACGTGGACGTCGCGGCATGGGGCAAGTATGCGGACAGCGACCGCTCCGTCTGCCTGGGCCGGGTACTAGCCTAGACGACTAGTCCAGATAGACCTTGGCGACGACGCCGGCCAGGAACACGAGCAGGCACAGGAAACCGGCTTGCGCCATGCGCTTGGGGGCCATCGCGCGCTGGCCCGTCTTCCTGATGTGCAGGCCTTCGCGCAGCAGCAGCGCGGCATAGGCAGTGGCGCCGAGGCCGGTCAGCGTATGGCCGAGCGTCATGTGGCTGACGCCGAAGGCGAGGTCGAACAGGCCGCTCAGGCCGAGCACGGCGGCGATGGCGAAATTGAAGGCGGGCGGCGGCGTGCCGGGTGGGCGTTGTTGCATGGCGTGATCCGATGTGTTGGAAGTTCGCGCGATGATACCCGATGCGCGTCATTGCCAAGCTTAAAACATTGCATTTCGCTTGATCCGACGGGCGAAATGGCCGCGCACTCGCGTTCCGGTTTTCTTATAAAATGCCGGGATCAACGATTATTCAACCGAGGCGACATACCATGAGCGACGTACAAACCTGGATCAAAGAAACCGTGACCAACACGCCCGTCGTGCTGTTCATGAAGGGCACCGCCCAGTTCCCGCAGTGCGGCTTCTCCGGCCGTGCGATCCAAATCCTGAAAGCCTGCGGCGTCGATAACATCGCCACCGTCAACGTGCTGGAAGATCCGGAAGTCCGCCAGGGCATCAAGGATTACTCGAACTGGCCGACCGTGCCGCAGCTGTACGTGAACGGCGAATTCATCGGCGGCTCGGACATCATGACCGAGATGTACGAATCCGGCGAACTGCAAGCCCTGTTCAAGAAGAATGACTGAATCGCCCCGCTCCGGTGACCGACGCATCGTCGTCGCCATCACCGGCGCGACCGGCGCGATCTATGGCGTGCGGCTGCTGCAGCGGCTGGGCGCCACGCCTGGCGTCGAGACCCACCTCGTGGTGTCCGACGCCGCCTCCCTCACCCTGCACCAGGAAGTCGGCCTGCAACGGCGCGACGTCGACGCCCTCGCCCACGTCGTGCACCGCGGCCGCGACATCGGCGCGTCCATCGCCAGCGGCTCCTTCCTGACCGCCGGCATGGTGATCGCTCCCTGTTCGATGAAGACGCTGGCCGCCATCGCGCACGGCCTGTCGGACAACCTCGTCACGCGCGCGGCCGACGTCGTGCTGAAGGAAAGGCGCAAGCTCGTGCTGATGGTGCGCGAGACGCCGTTCAACCTGGCGCACCTGCGCAATATGACGGCCGTGACCGAGATGGGCGGCATCGTGTTCCCGCCGCTGCCGAGTTTCTACAACCGCCCCGCCAGCATCGACGAGATGGTCGACCACACGGTGGCGCGCGTCATGGACTTGCTGGGGGTCGAGAACGAGCTCGCCCCGCGCTGGGGCGGGATGAAGGACGCCGCCGCGCCTTGACACGGCAAGCGGCAATCCCCCTGGTGGCGTGCTAGCCGCGGTCCCGGTAGGGATCCTTCTCGACCAGTCTTTGTTCTCTTGCGTCTTCGATCTTCCTGCGCTGCTCGTTACGCTTGCGCATGATTTCTGCGTGCTGGGCCGCCGACATCGGCGGCGCGGTCATGAGGTCCTTCAACTGCGCGGTGTTGCTGTAGTTATTAATCATGAGGCGACTGCATCCTTATTGACCGATAACATTACGGGGGCCTGTGGGAGACGGGCGCATCTGTTGCGGCTTCCGTCCGCACAGCGCCATCGATTATGCGCGAGACTCGGCCATTTGTGCCGTTCGATTGCAGAAAAATTGCATTCAGGAAGCAAAAATGAAAACGGCCCGGGCGGATGACCGCCGGGCCGTCGCAGGGATGCGCAGGAAGCTTCCTGGCAAGACTTACTTTTGCTGGTGATTCATGCGCACCAGCATGCGAATGAATTCGCGTGCCAGTTGCTTGTGGTGCTCGTCCAGGCGCTGCAGGTCGGCGATCAGCTTGACGTCGGCCGATTCGAAGCGGGCCGCACCGTCGCCGTTCTCGCCGTTGGCGGCGTTTTCCGAGCCGCCGAAGCGCAGCCAATCGGCCGGCACGCCCAGCCATTGCGCGATCATGCGCAGCTTTTCCTGGGTCGGGATGGCCTCGCCCACCAGCCACTTGCGGGCGGCGTGGACCGTGATCGGACGGCCTTCGAAGCGGATATTGAATTCGCGCGCCAGCCGGGTCGGGCTATCGGGCGAATAGTGGGCGTTCTTCAGCGCTTGCTGCAGGCGCTCGCTGAAACTCTCCCGTTCGTTAGTCGAGTTCATGGGGGGCACTAAGGGTTCATGCATTGCCGTCATCGGTTGCTCCATTGATCAGACCGTGTGTGACGGCTGGAAACGCTTGGCGTAACAAATATGTGAGTATCGACTGATTCTCACATGCTGTCCAGCAATTCCGGCCCTTTTCGGCCTTCAATAACATAAGTGTGAAAAATATCCTACAGGAAAAAGCAAACGTTTGCTTAGCTCTCTATCGTTACTTTACAGAAATTTATTAAGCGCGTGTTGGCGCCTTTGCGCAAACCGTGGCGCAAAAGCCCAAGCGTCAACATAATGTGTTGATTATAGGAAATTTTTGTCGCGATATCTACGACGACGGCGACTTTATATGATGTTGTTCGTTTTCAACACAAACCGCATGACCCCGTCGTGGCCGGTTACACGTTCCAAGCTACCGTCAAAGCGCAGGTAATGCAGGTGTGCCAACGCCTCGCCGATGGCGAAACTGAGCTGGTGGGCGTCCAGCTGGCGGCGGAACATCAGGGGAACGATGTCGAGCGCCGAGCGCGGTTCGGCGCAGGCGGCCAGCACTTCCGAGAGGCGTGCGGCGTGGTGTTCGCGCAACTGGGCGATGCGCACGTGCAGGCCGCGGAACGGTTTTCCGTGCGCGGGCAGCACCAGCGTGTCGTCCGGCAGATCGGCGAACTTGTCGAGCGAATCGAGGTACTGGCGCAGCGGATCGCCTTCCGGCTCCACCGCGAAGACGGAAACGTTGGTCGAAATCCGCGGCAATACCATGTCGCCGGATAGCAACACTTTCCATTCCTCGCTATACAGGGACACGTGTTCCGGCGAATGGCCGAAGCCCGTGATCACCCGCCATGGCGTGCCGCCGATGGCGACGTGCTGGCCATCCTGCAGCCGCGTGTAGGCCACGGGCACGGACGGCACCAGCGAGGGATAGTAGTTGCGGCGGCTTTCCATCTGCGCCAGCAATCCTTCGTCGCGCAATCCGTGCCGGCGGAAGTGCGGCACGGCCGACGGCCCGTCGACGCCGGGCAGCGCCGCCGCCATCATGCGCATGAACCCGAACTCGGCGGCGCTGGTCCAGAACGGCGCCCCGAAGCGCTCGCACAGCCAGCCGGACATGCCCACGTGGTCGGGATGGCAATGGGTGGCGAACAGGCGCAGCAGCGGCCGCCCGCCCATCGCCCCTGCGAACAATTGCTCCCATGCGGAACGGGTCGCGTCGGTACCGGCGCCGCTGTCGACCAGCGACCAGCCCTCCCCCGACGCGCCGCGCTCGTCCAGCAGCCACAAATTGATGTGGTCGAGGGCGAACGGCAGCGGCATGCGCAGCCAGGACAGGCCGGGAACGACCTCCATCGTCGTGCCGGGGGACGGAACCTGGTCGCCGAAGGGATAGGCCAGCTGGGCTTCGAGAGGATTCATGACGGTCTTTCGCTTTTTGTGGGATCGGGCACACGGGGCGCTACAATGCACTTGACGTCGACATTGACGTTGACGTAAACGGAAACAACAAGCGCCGATTGCGATTCTAAGCGATTCCGGGCGCTGCCATTACATAGCCGCAGGACACCATGGCCACCACCTATACCATTGCCGAACTGGCACGCGAATTCGACATCACCGCCCGCGCGATCCGTTTCTACGAAGACCAGGGGCTGCTCAGTCCGATGCGCGAAGGCCAGGGCGGCCGCAACCGCGTGTACACGCCACGCGACCGCACCCGCCTGAAACTGACCTTGCGCGGCAAGCGCCTGGGCCTGACCTTGTCGGAGATCAAGAGCATCATCGACATGTACGAAACGCCCAAGGATACGGTTGCACAGATCGACCGCTTTCTGGGCGTACTGGCGCACCAGCGCGAAACCCTCGAACAGCAGCGCGCCGACATCGAGATGTCGCTGGCGGAAATCGCCGTGCACGAGGACGAGTGCCGCCGCCTGCTGGCGGAAGCCGGGCAGAAGGATGCCGCCTGAAAACACCCTTGACGCTTGACGTTTACGTTAACGTCACTCCGCGCTATCATCTGGCCTGGCTTCAGCCATAAACCAGACGAGAATGGGGACGACAACCATGCTGCACCTGCCAGGATTGACCTTTGACCACGGCGAGGACATCGCCGCGCTGCGCGAAGCGGTGCAACAGTTCGCGGCGAGCGAGATCGCCCCGCGCGCCGCCGAGATCGACCGTACCGACCAGTTCCCGATGGACTTGTGGAAGAAGATGGGCGAGCTGGGCCTGCTGGGCATCACCGTGGGCGAGGAATACGGCGGCGCCAACATGGGCTACCTCGCGCACATCGTCGCGATGGAAGAGATTTCGCGCGCGTCCGCCTCGGTGGGCCTGTCGTATGGCGCGCACTCGAACCTGTGCGTGAACCAGATCAAGCGCAACGGCAACGAGGAACAGAAGCGCACCTACCTGCCCAAGCTGATCTCGGGCGAGCACGTGGGCGCGCTCGCGATGTCCGAGCCGAACGCCGGTTCCGACGTCGTCAGCATGAAGCTGCGCGCCGACCTGAAAGGCGACCGCTACGTCCTGAACGGCACCAAGATGTGGATCACCAACGGTCTCGATGCCGACACCCTGGTCGTGTATGCCAAGACCGACATCGACGCCGGCCCGCGCGGCATGACCGCCTTCCTGATCGAAAAAGGTTTCAAAGGCTTCTCGATCGCGCAGAAGCTCGACAAGCTGGGCATGCGCGGCTCGCACACGGGCGAACTGGTGTTCCAGGATTGCGAAGTGCCGGTCGAGAACGTGCTGGGCGGCGTGGGCAAGGGCGTCAACGTGCTGATGTCGGGCCTGGACTTCGAACGCACCGTGCTGTCCGGCGGCCCGCTGGGCATCATGGCGGCCTGCATGGACGTGGTCGTGCCCTACATCCACGAACGCAGGCAGTTCGGCCAGGCGATCGGCGAATTCCAGCTCATGCAGGGCAAGATCGCCGACATGTACTCGACCATGATGGCTTGCCGCGCCTACGTCTACGCCGTCGGCCAGGCCTGCGATCGCGCGGGCAGCCCCGAGCAGGTGCGCGCCCTGCGCAAGGACGCCGCCGGCGCCATCCTGTACAGCGCGGAAAAGGCGACCTGGATGGCCGGGGAAGCGATCCAGACGCTGGGCGGCAACGGCTACATCAACGAATACCCGGTCGGCCGCCTGTGGCGCGACGCCAAGCTGTACGAGATCGGCGCCGGCACCAGCGAGATCCGCCGCATGCTGATCGGGCGCGAGCTGTTCGGCGAAACGATGTAAATCAACTATACAGATTGTGGAGAGAGGGGAGACGCGGGCTGCGTCCACATACAGAGCCGCAAAGGCCGTCATTGCCAGCCCGCTGCCGCAGAAACGTCGTTCCCGCGCAGGCGGGAACCCATGCTGAATGACCGAAGTCGTCGGCCGTGCCTTTGATCGCACGCTCAGCATGGGGTAAAACAGTCCACTGGACTGTTTTTACGCCTTCGCAGGAACGACGGATCGGGTAGGTCTGCCATAGCAGTCCAACATATCATCCGGAGACAAACACCATGCATGATCCAATCGTTATCGTCGGTGCCGCGCGCACCCCGATGGGCGCCTTCCAGGGCGACTTTTCCTCGAAGAGCGCCAGCGACCTGGGCGCGGTGGCGATCCAGGCCGCCGTCGAGCGCGCCGGCGTCGATGCCAGCCTCGTCGAACACGTCTATTTCGGCAACTGCCTGATGGCCGGCCAGGGCCAGGCCCCGGCGCGCCAGGCGCTGATCAAGGCGGGGCTGCCGCTGTCGACGGGCGCCGTCACGCTGTCGAAGATGTGCGGCTCGGCGATGCAGGCGGCGATCTTCGCCCACGACGTGCTGAAGGCCGGCAGCGCCGACGTCGTCGTCGCGGGCGGCATGGAATCGATGACCAATGCGCCCTACCTGATCCCGAAGGCGCGCGGCGGCTACCGCATCGGCCATGCGCCGATGTTCGACCACATGATGCTGGACGGCCTCGAAGACGCCTATTCGCGCAACGAGAAGACGGGCGAAGGCCGGTCGATGGGTACGTTTGCCGAGGAATGCGTGGCGAAATACTGCTTCTCGCGCGAGCAGATCGACGCGTTCGCGATCGAATCCGTCAAGCGCGCCCAGAACGCCGCCGAAGGCGGCCACTTCGACTGGGAGATCGCGCCGGTGACCGTCGCCAGCCGCCTGGGCGAGACCGTCGTCTCGAAGGACGAAGGCCCGCTGAAGGCCAAGGTCGACAAGATCCCCACGCTGCGCCCGGCCTTCAAGAAGGACGGCGTGATCACGGCCGCGTCCTCGTCCTCGATCAACGACGGCGCCGCCGCCCTCGTCATGATGCGCGAATCGACCGCCCAGGAACTGGGCGTGACGCCGATCGCCCGCATCGTGGCGCACACGACGCATGCGCAGGAGCCGGACCAGTTCACCACCGCGCCGATCGGCTCGCTGAACAAGCTGTTCAAGAAGACCGGCTGGTCGCCGAAGGACGTCGACCTGTTCGAGATCAATGAAGCCTTCGCCGCCGTGCCGATGGCCGCCATGCACGAGCTGGACATCCCTCACTCGAAAATCAATATCCACGGCGGCGCCTGCGCGCTGGGCCACCCGATCGGCGCGTCCGGCGCGCGCATCATCGTCACGCTGCTGGGCGCGCTGAAGAAGACGGGCGGCAAGCGCGGCGTGGCCTCGCTGTGCATCGGCGGCGGCGAAGCGACCGCGATGGCGATCGAGATGGTGTGATGTTGGACGCGTGGACGGCAGAGCCCTCCACGCTACGCTATGCTGATGGTTTGGCTATAGCTCAAGGAGGTTTCCATGTCCACCGTTCTCATCCTCGGCGCATCGCGCGGCATCGGCCACGAACTGGTGCGCCAATACCGCGCCGACGGCTGGCGCGTGATCGCCACGGCGCGCAAGGCCGCGGATTGCGAGGAATTGAAGCGCCTGGGCGCCGAGGCGCACCAGCTCGACGTCACGAATGCGGAAGGCATCGCCGGCCTGGGCTGGAAGCTCGACGACGAGAAGATCGATGCCGCCTGGCTGGTCGCCGGCGTGTACGGCCCCGACCATGCGAGCTTCCCCACCGAGCAGGAATTCGACCAGGTCATGCACACCAACGTGCTGGCCGCGATGCGCCTGATCCCGATCGTCGCGCCGCTGGTCGCCGCCACGCGCGGCAAGCTGGCCGTGATTTCCTCGCGCATGGGCTCGATCGGCGAGCGCACCGGCAACCAGGGTTCGCTGTACCGCGCCAGCAAGGCGGCGCTCAATTCCGTGCTGGCCGATGCCGCCCTGACCTACGGCCCGCAAGGCGCGACCTGCCTGACCTTCCACCCCGGCTGGGTGCAGACCGACATGGGCGGCAGCGCCGCCGCGCTGACGGTCGAGCAGAGCGTCATGGCGTTGCGCGCCACCCTGGCCAAGGCCCAGCCGTCGCAGAACGGCGCCTTCCTGAACTACGATGGTGCCCAGATCCCTTGGTAACCTGAACTGAACGTCAACCCTATAACGCCAAAGGGGCTCCCTGGACCGTCGCGGGCGGCAGCAGTTTCGTCCGAGAAGCGCAGCTGTACTTGGGTACAGCGAGCATCGCAGGACGACAATGCAACGCGCAGCAGGTCCAGGGAGCCCCCACCAGAGACATGATACTTAGCGAAGAACACCAGATGATCCGCGATGCCCTGCGCGCCTTCGCGCAGGAACGCCTGGCGCCGAACGCCGCCCGTTGGGACCGCGAGCACCACTTCCCGAAAGAGGAATTGCAGGAACTGGCGCGCCTGGGCGCGTTCGGCGTGGCCGTGCCCGAGGAATACGGCGGCGCGGGCCTCGATTACGTGGCGCTGGCGCTGGTGCTGGAAGAGATCGCGGCGGGCGACGGCGGCACCTCGACCATCATCTCGGTCAACAACTGCCCCGTGTGCTCGATCGGCATGGCGTATGCGGACGAGGCGCAGAAGGAGCGCTGGCTGCGCCCGCTGGCCAGCGGCGAATTGCTGGGCGCCTTTGCCCTCACCGAGCCGCACACGGGCAGCGACGCCGCCGCGCTGCGCACGACGGCCGTGCGCGACGGCGACGCGTACGTCCTGAACGGCAGCAAGCAGTTCATCACCAGCGGCAAGCACGGCGACGTGGCGATCGTGATGGCGGTGACCGACAAGGCGGCCGGCAAGAAGGGCATCAGCGCGTTCTGGGTGCCGACGGATACCCCGGGCTACATCGTCGCCGGCATCGAGCACAAGATGGGCCAGCACTCGTCGGACACGGCGCAGATCGTGTTCGACGAGTGCCGCATTCCCGCCGAAAACCTGATCGGCGCGGAAGGGCAAGGCTACAAGATCGCCCTGTCGGGCCTGGAGGGCGGACGGATCGGCATCGCCTCGCAATCGGTGGGCATGGCCAGGGCCGCGTACGAAGCGGCGCTGGCCTATGCGAAGGAGCGCACCAGCTTCGGCGCCCCGATCTTCGACCACCAGGCCGTGCAGTTCCGCCTGGCCGAGATGGCGATGCAGATCGAGGCGGCGCGCCAGTTGATCCTGCATGCGGCGGCGATGAAGGACGCCGGCCTGCCCTGCCTGAAGGAAGCGGCCATGGCCAAGCTGTTCGCCTCCGAGATGGCCGAGCGCGTCGTGTCGAACGCGATGCAGGTGTTCGGCGGCTACGGCTACGTGGCCGACTTCCCCATCGAACGCATCTACCGCGACGTGCGCGTGTGCCAGATCTACGAAGGCACCAGCGACATCCAGAAGATCCTGATCGCCCGGGCGCTGTGAACGAGATGCCATCCATCCAGGCGCCGCCGCAGGCAGCGATCCGCCCGGCGGGCGAGGCCGACCTGGCGCCCTTCTTCGCCTACCTGGACGACCACCTGCGCGACAACGGCACGAACGGCAATCCGCTGTTCCAGCCGCTGCCGCGCGACGCCTCGCACATGCCGCCCGGCCTGCGCCTGGCGTTCATCCGCGGCATCGTGCAGGACGTGGGCGATCCGGGCTGGCGCCGCCTGTGGCTGGCGATCGGCCCGACCGGCGGCATCGCCGGCCACGTCGACCTGCGCGCGCGTCCGGAACCTGGCGCCGCGCACCGCGCCATGCTGGGCATGGGCGTGCACCGCGCCTGGCGCCGCCGCGGCCTGGGCCGCCAGTTGCTGGCGACGGCCGTCGACTGGGCCGGGAGCAGCGCCGGCATGGCCTGGATCGACCTCGAAGTCCTGAGCGGGAACACGCCCGCCGTCGACCTCTACCTGGATGCGGGCTTCACGATGGTCGCCCGCATCGCCGACATGCTCAGGATCGATGGCGTCGGCCATGACCTGAGCTACATGACGCTGAAGTTGCGCTGACGGTTCAGAACCCGGCCAGCACGATCTTGCCCTGCGCCCGGTTCGATTCCAGCAGCGCGTGGGCACGCTTCAAGTTGGCGGCGTCGATGCGGCCGAAGTTCTCGTTGACCGTGGTGCGGATCGTTCCCGCATCGACCAGTTCCGCAACGCGGTTCAGGATCTCGTGCTGCTTGACCATGTCGGCGGTGCCGTACAGCGAGCGGGTGAACATCAGTTCCCAGTGCAGCGAAGCGGCCTTGCGCTTCAGCTTGCGCACGTCGAACTCGGCCGGGTCGTCGATCAGGCCGAACTTGCCCTGCGGCGCGATGACTTCGACGATCTGGTCGAAGTGGTGCTCCGTGTGCGTCAGGCTGACCACGTATTCCGGCGCGCTCAAGCCCGTCTTCGCGTATTCGGCAGCCAGCGGCTTGCTGTGGTCGATCACGTGGTGGGCGCCCTGCTTGATGGCCCACTCGCGCGTTTCCGGGCGCGAGGCGGTGCCGACGACGGTCAGGCCGGTCAGCTGGCGCGCCAGCTGCACGAGGATCGAACCGACGCCGCCGGCGGCGCCGATCACGAGCAGGGTCTTGCCCTTGGCCGCATCCCCTTGCGGAATCTCGAGGCGGTCGAACAGCAGTTCCCAGGCCGTCAGCGTCGTCAGCGGCAGCGCGGCGGCGGCCGTGAAGTCGATCGATTGCGGCATCTTGCCGACGATGCGCTCGTCGACCAGCTGCAGCTCGCTGTTGCTGCCGGCGCGGGCGATCGAGCCGGCATACCAGACGCGGTCGCCCGGACGGAACAGGGTCACGTCGGGGCCGACGGCCTTGACGATGCCGGCGGCATCCCAGCCGATGACTTTCCATTCGCCGTCCGCCGGCTTCGAACCGGCGCGGATCTTGTAGTCCACCGGATTGACGGACACGGCCTGCACTTCGACCAGCAGGTCGTGGCCCGTGGCGACGGGATCCGGCAGGGTGACGTCGACCAGCGACTCGGCGTGGTCGATCGGAAGATTGGTCTGGTAAGCGACGGCTTTCATGACAGGCTCCTTGTTCTGGGTTCGGATTGCGATGATGAGCATTCTGCACCGTCGGGCATCTTTGATAAACTAGGTAATCACCGAATCAATTTCAATCATTTTTTGAAGATGCGTATCCGGAACCTGCAGGACCTCGAATTGTTCGTCGCCACCGCCGAGCACGGCGGCCTGTCCGCGGCGGCGCGCTTGCTGGACATCTCGCCGGCCGTGGCCAGCGCCGCGCTCAAGCGCCTGGAAACCGACCTCGACACCCCGCTGTTCGTGCGCACCACGCGCAGCATGCGCCTGACGCTGGCGGGCGAACGCCTGCTGGCAAGGGCGCGGCCGCTGCTGGACGGCCTGCGCGACGCCGAGGAGGAGCTGGCGGCCGGCCACGACAAGGTCGAGGGCCAGCTGCAGATCTCGATGCCGTCCGACCTCGGTCGCCACGTCGTGCTGCCCTGGCTGAACGAGTTCCAGACGCGCCACCCGGACGTGAGGCTGCGCCTGCAATTGACCGACCGCCTGGCCGACATCTACCGCGAACCGGTCGACATCGCGCTGCGCTTCGGCAAGCCGCCCGAATCGGGCATGGTGGCGCTGCCCCTGCTGCAGGACAATCCGCGCGTGCTGTGCGCCGCGCCGTCCTACCTGGCGCGGCGCGGCGTGCCGGCGTCGCCGCACGACCTTCCCGGCCACAACTGCCTGTGCTTCATGCTGGACGACACGGTCAACGACCGCTGGCGCTTCCGCAAGGGAGAAGAAGAGATCGAAGTGACGGTGCAGGGCGACCGCGTGGCCGGCGACTCCGAGATCGTGCGGCGCTGGGCGCTGGACGGGCTGGGCCTGTGCTACCGCTCGCGCATCGACGTGCAGGCCGATTTGTCCAGCGGCCGGCTGCGCATCGTGTGTCCCGAATGGGCGGGCAATAACGTGCCGCTGTACATGGTGCTCGCGAACCGCAAGCAGGTGTCGCCGGCGGTGCGGGTGTTGCGCGAGTTTTTGGTGGGGAGGATGCAGGGGACGGTATAACCGTCGTCCCTGCGCAGGCAGGGGCGACGTACCATCGCTTAGATTTTTTCGAGCGCCAGCGCGATCCCCTGCCCGCCGCCGATGCACAGCGTGACCACGCCGCGTTGCGCCAGGCCGCGCCGCATCGCGTGCAGCAGGCGCACCGTCAGCACCGCGCCGGTGGCGCCGATCGGATGGCCGTGCGCCACCGCCCCGCCTTCGACATTGACCGTGTCTTCCGCCAGCGACAGCTTGCGCGCCACCGCCAGCGGCACCGCGGCGAACGCCTCGTTGATCTCGTAGCGGTCGACGTCGCCCACCTTCCAGCCGGCGCGCGCCAGCGCCTTCTGCACGGCCGGCACCGGGCCCAGGCCGAACATGCCCGGCTCGACGGCCGCCACGCCGGAGGCGACCAGGCGCGCGATGGGCTGCAGGCCCAGGCGTTCGGCCGCGCCGCGCTCGGCCACGATCAGGGCGGCAGCGCCGCTGTTCAGGCCGGGCGCATTGCCTGCCGTGATGGTGCCGTCCGGACGGAACGCCGGTTTCAGCTTGGCCAGTTTTTCCAGCGTGGTATCGGGCCGGTTCGCTTCGTCCGTATCGAACAGCGTGACGCCCGCCTTGCCCTTGATATCCACCGGCGCGATCTCGTCCTTGAACAGGCCCGCCGCCTGCGCCTGCGAGAAGCGCTGCTGCGAACGTTCGGCCCAGCGGTCCTGAGCCTGGCGGCTGATGTCCGACTCCTTGACCAGGTCCTCGGTATGCCAGCCCGAGTGCTGCGAGGAGAAGGCGTCGTTCAGGCCGTCGTGCAACAGGCTGTCGTAGATCGTCGCATGGCCCATGCGCGCGCCCCAGCGCGCCTGCGGCATCAGGTAAGGGGCCATGTCCATGTTCTCCATGCCGCCGGCGAGCACGATCTCCGAGTCGCCGGCCAGGATTTCCTGCGCCGCCGAGACGACGGCCTGGGCGCCCGAGCCGCACACGCGGTTCAGCGTCATGGCCGGCACGTCCACGGGAATGCCGCCATGGACGGCCGCCTGGCGTGCCGGGTTCATGCGGTTGCCGGCCTGGACCACGTTGCCCATCAGGACCGAGTCGATGCGCGCGGGGTCGATGCCGGCACGTTCGATGGCGGCGCGCACGGCGACGGCGCCGAGCTCCACGGCGGGGATGGCTTTCAGGCTGCCGTTGAAGGCGCCGATCGCGGTGCGCACGGGAGCGCACAGGACGATGTCACGCGAAGACATGATGAAGACTCCTGGTTGGTTGGAAGATGCCCGGTGCATCGGATCCGGCACCGGACTGTCGACACTCGACACTCTACATGCAATCAGGAGTATATACACATATCAGGAACACGGCATGCGGCACTGCCTTGACGCCGCGCCATGCGTGAAATTCCCGGGATCAGCGCCGTGCGCCTTGCTGGAGTTCGTGGATGCCGGTGTCGACCACGTCGCGCAGCAGGCGGCGCAATTCGTCCGCGCGCTCGGCGCCGAAGTTCTGCTCGAAGGTCTGCTGGACCTTGCGCCACAGCGGCAGCATCGCCTTGACCTTGGCCTTGCCGGCCGGGGTCAGGTCGATCACGCGCTCGCGCCGATCGTGCTCGCTGGGTCCGGAGACGACCAGTTCGTCGCGTTCGAGCGGCTTCAGGTTGCGCGTCAGCGTCGTGCGGTCCATCACCAGCTCGGCCGACATCTGGTTGACCGTCATCGGCCCCAGCGCCGACAGCTTGTACAGGATCGAGAACTGGGTCACGCGCAGCCCCGCAGCGCTCAGCATCTGGTCGTAGACGCCCGTGATGTAGCGGGACGCCTGGCGTAGTGCGAGGCAGTTGCAGAGGCTGAGATTCGTGATGGCGCGCGATGTCATGGTACGGTTTCCGCTGGGTTGGCGTGGTCCCGACGAGTATAACCCCATGCATGTTGAATGCTGAGCATCATCCCACTGTTGCATATACACTGAACAACGTTTCGATGATACGAAGGGGACCGGAATGGAGATGCAATCGATTTCACAGCAGTGGGAAGAGCAGATGCGCGCCGTGCGCGCGCGGGTGCGCGAAGCCGGCGGCGGGCCCGGCGTGGTGCCGGCCGGCGAAGCGCTCGCCATGAGCGGCCTGGAAGTCATGCAGGCCATGCTGGCCGGCCGCTTCCCCTATCCGCCGATCGCCGAGACGCTCGATTTCTTCCTCATCGAGGCCAGCAAGGGAGAGGCCGTGTTCCAGGGCACGCCGCAGGTCAAGCACCTGAATCCGATGGGCACCGTGCACGGCGGCTGGTACGCGACCCTGCTCGACTCCGCCGTGGGCTGCGCGGTGCAGACGATGCTGAAGGCGGGACAGGCCTACACGACGGCGGAACTGAGCGTGAACCTGGTGCGCGGCGCGCGCCTCGACGGCGGGCCCTTGCGCGCGATCGGCAAGGTGCTGCATTGCGGGCGCCAGCTCGCCACCGCCGAAGGGCGCATCGTCGATGCCGACGGTCGCCTGTATGCGCATGCGACCACGACCTGCCTGGTGTTCGCGGCGCGGTGATGCGGTTGGCGGGCACGTGGTGCCCACCCTACGGCCAAGCCGAATGCATCACGCGAACGCCGTCGTAGATACCGTCTTGCCTGTCAAGCTGCGAAAGCGTAATT
>NZ_JASNRD010000056.1 GCF_030412015.1 Massilia sp. YIM B02763
GTCCTAAGGTAGCGAAATTCCTTGTCGGGTAAGTTCCGACCTGCACGAATGGCGTAACGATGGCCACACTGTCTCCTCCCGAGACTCAGCGAAGTTGAAATGTTTGTGATGATGCAATCTACCCGCGGCTAGACGGAAAGACCCCATGAACCTTTACTGTAGCTTTGCATTGGACTTTGAATCAATCTGTGTAGGATAGGTGGGAGGCTTTGAAGCGGGGACGCCAGTTCTCGTGGAGCCATCCTTGAAATACCACCCTGGTTCATTTGAGGTTCTAACCTTGGCCCGTTATCCGGGTCGGGGACAGTGCATGGTAGGCAGTTTGACTGGGGCGGTCTCCTCCTAAAGTGTAACGGAGGAGTTCGAAGGTACGCTAGGTACGGTCGGACATCGTGCTAATAGTGCAATGGCATAAGCGTGCTTAACTGCGAGACCGACAAGTCGAGCAGGTACGAAAGTAGGACATAGTGATCCGGTGGTTCTGTATGGAAGGGCCATCGCTCAACGGATAAAAGGTACTCTGGGGATAACAGGCTGATTCCTCCCAAGAGTTCATATCGACGGGGGAGTTTGGCACCTCGATGTCGGCTCATCACATCCTGGGGCTGTAGCCGGTCCCAAGGGTATGGCTGTTCGCCATTTAAAGTGGTACGTGAGCTGGGTTTAAAACGTCGTGAGACAGTTTGGTCCCTATCTGCCGTGGGCGTTGGAAATTTGAAGGGGGCTGCTCCTAGTACGAGAGGACCGGAGTGGACGAACCTCTGGTGTACCGGTTGTCACGCCAGTGGCATTGCCGGGTAGCTAAGTTCGGAAGAGATAACCGCTGAAAGCATCTAAGCGGGAAACTCGCCTTGAGATGAGATTTCCCGGAGCCTTGAGCTCCTTGAAGGGTCGTTCGAGACCAGGACGTTGATAGGTCGGGTGTGGAAGTGCAGTAATGCATTAAGCTAACCGATACTAATTGCCCGTACGGCTTGTCCCTATAACCTTGGCAGTCATGCCAGAGAC
>NZ_JASNRD010000057.1 GCF_030412015.1 Massilia sp. YIM B02763
GGGGGGGCATCGTGGACTTCGTTGGAATTGACATTGCAAAGCGCAAGTTTGATGTGCGCTGGGTATCGGCCGGCAAAGGCAAAAACAAGGTTTTCGAGAATACAGACGCTGGTCGTAAAGCGTTGCTCGACTGGTTGAGCAAGCAAGGTTCAACGCCTGAAGACTGTCATGTGGCCATGGAGGCAACGGGACAGTATTACGAACCTTTGGCCCTGGCATTGTTCGACGCCGGTTACACGGTTAGTGTCGTCAATCCTCTTCAAATCAAGGCTTTTGCCGAAGCCACCATGTGTCGCCAAAAGACCGATCGCGCGGATGCGACGTTGATCGCGCGCTTTTGCGAGACGGTCAAGCCGCAGCGCTGGCAAGCTCCCTCACGTGAAGTACGTGAGTTACAACGTCTGTTGTCGCGTCTTGAAGCGTTGCAGGACATGCATGTGCAGGAGCAAAACCGACGTTACGAATCTGAAGGGATCACCCTGGAGTCGGTTGATAGAGTGATCGTAACGCTTGGGGAAGAGATCAAGCGCTTAGAGAAAAAGATCCGTGACCATATCGATCGCCATCCTGACTTGCACGGGCAAGACGAACTCTTGCAGAGCATTCCCGGTATAGGGCCAAGAGTCAGCAGCTATGCCATCGCCTGGCTTCGTGGACAGCGGTTTGACAGTGCACGGCAGGCTGCCGCCTTCGTTGGACTATCGCCGCGCCATCATCAGTCAGGCGATTCAGTGCGCGGAAAAAGCAGTATCGGCAAGTTTGGCCACAAACACCTACGCAAGATCCTGTACTGGCCAGCCATGAGCGCAATGCGTCACAACGTCGCTGCCAAAGCACTTTCAGAGCGCCTGGTTACCGCTGGAAAAAACAGGAAAGTGGCCATCATTGCTGTCATGCGCAAGATGGTCCACTGGATGATCGGGGTCCTCAAATCTGGCAAACCCTTCGACGTAAATTTAGCCCTTGCCAGAACTTGAGGATCACAGTATCTGCG
>NZ_JASNRD010000059.1 GCF_030412015.1 Massilia sp. YIM B02763
AAGGAAAAATTCGAACGGACCAAGCCGCACGTCAACGTCGGCACCATCGGTCACGTTGACCACGGCAAAACCACCCTGACGGCTGCGATCGCAACCGTTCTGTCGAAGAAGTTCGGCGGCGAAGCCAAGGCATACGACCAGATCGATGCGGCTCCGGAAGAAAAAGCACGCGGCATCACCATCAACACCGCACACGTCGAATACGAAACCGCGAACCGTCACTACGCGCACGTCGACTGCCCGGGCCACGCCGACTACATCAAGAACATGATTACCGGTGCTGCCCAGATGGACGGCGCGATCCTGGTGTGCTCGGCCGCTGACGGCCCGATGCCGCAGACCCGCGAGCACATCCTGCTGGCGCGTCAAGTTGGCGTTCCGTACATCATCGTGTTCCTGAACAAGTGCGACCTGGTCGACGACGCGGAACTGCTGGAACTGGTCGAAATGGAAGTGCGCGAACTGCTGTCGAAGTACGAGTTCCCGGGCGACGACCTGCCGATCATCAAGGGTTCGGCACGTATGGCCCTGGAAGGCCAGGCTGGCGAAATGGGCGAAGACTGCATCATCCGTCTGGCCGAAGCCCTGGATTCGTACATCCCGACCCCGGAACGTGCCGTTGACGGCGCCTTCCTGATGCCGGTGGAAGACGTGTTCTCGATCTCGGGCCGCGGTACCGTGGTGACCGGTCGTGTCGAGCGCGGCGTCATCAAGGTCGGCGAAGAGATCGAAATCGTCGGTATCGTCGACACCGTCAAGACCACCTGCACCGGCGTGGAAATGTTCCGCAAGCTGCTGGATCAAGGTCAAGCTGGCGACAACGTCGGCCTGCTGCTGCGCGGTACCAAGCGTGAAGACGTCCAGCGTGG
>NZ_JASNRD010000007.1 GCF_030412015.1 Massilia sp. YIM B02763
AACTCCGTCTTCCCCCATTCCCCGCGAAGAACCTTTTTTTTCGCAAAGGAGCGGACATGGCAAACAAGTCACTGGCAACCCGGCAAAAGATGCGCCTGCGCGTCGAACCCACGCCGCCCCTCAAGCCGCGCAATCCGTTCGCCGGCTTCGCCAAGGCGCGCGCGGCCGGGTCGCACGAGAAACCCGCGGCCAGCAAGCGGCTGGAAGAGAAACGCGCACTGAAGAAGCTGCCGCTGGTGGCCGAGGACAACTAAGAGCGCCTAACAAACCTGCAGGGCAAGGCGCATCGTCGAAGACAGTACGCCTGTACGGCGAGACGATGCAACGCAGCCATGCAGGTTTTGTTAGGCGCTCTAAGCCGCGGCCGGCCCCGGCTGTTGTACAAGTCCCCGCTCTTCTGTACATTGGTGTCCGCCGAGTAAAACTGATCAGCGGAACCCTCCATGAGCTCTCCCGACATGCTGCTGGACGTGCTGCGCGCCGAACTGCGCGCCGCCGGCATTACCTACAAGATGCTGGCCGAACGCATCGCCATGAGCGAATCGAGCATCAAGCGCATGTTCGGCCAGAAGGACATGACCTTGTCGCGCCTGGCCCAGATCTGCCAGGCCGCCGGCATCGCGCTGGAAGACGTGTTGCGGCGCGCCGCCGATGCGCGTCCCCAGGCGGATACCTTGACCCTGGTCCAGGAAAATGCGCTGGTGAACCACCCGCGCCTGCTGCTGGTGGCGATCTGCTGCCTGGGCAACTGGAACATGGAACAAATCGTCGAGACCTACCGCCTGACGGAAGCGGAATGCATCGGCTTGCTGGTCGAGCTCGACCGCCTGGGCGTGATCGAACTCAAGCCCTTGAACCGCTACCGGGTACGCGTCTCGAACGCCTTCCGCTGGCTGCCGGATGGTCCCGTGCAGCGCTTCTTCCGCGAACACGTCGTCAGCGATTATTTCCAGGGCCGTTTCGACGGTGCCGGCGAAACGCTGATGTGCCTGCCTGCGCGCCTGTCCCTCGCCTCGGCGGGCGAGCTGGCCGAGAAAATCCACCAGCTGGCCGGGGAACTGGCGCGCATGCACCGCAACGACCGGCGCCTGCCGGCGCAGGAGCGCGACGGTTTTACCTTGCTGGTGGGATTCCGGTCGTGGGAGTTCGCCGCGTTCACGGCCCTCAGGCGCTGAGGGATGCGCTCAACTATGCGCTCAACGATGGGCTGAGCGGTGCGCTGAAGCGACGTCGCTCAACGATCGCCGCGATCACTGCGTCGGCGGATTGGCGGTCGGTTGCGGCGTGGCCGGCATCTGCGCCGCGCCCGGGTTGGTGGGTGGCGGGCCCTCGCGCGAACCGACGTCGCCCGGCGGCACGAATTCCGGCACCGGTTGCTGCTGCTGTTGCTGCGACACTGCGCCCGGCGACATCGGCGGCTCCGGCACCATATTGGCGTTCGGTGCGGCTTGCGGGGCCGGCGTGCCGGCCGGCGTGGTAGCCTGCTGTTGCGGGAGCATGGGACGCGCGGTCTGCACACCCTGCGGTATATTTCCCGCCTGCATGCCCGGCACGCCCGTCAGCACGGCACCCATCGGCGCCGCCGCCTTGGCATCCGGTGCCAGATCGACGCGCTTCATCACGCCGTTGTCGGACAGCATCACGTAGCGCGGATGGACTTCGGCCAGCGTCACGCCCGGCGAAATTTCCTTGCCCACCACGAGGGCCTTCGGTGGCGCATTGTCGGCGACCAGGATGGCGACGCTCTCGCGGCCGGCCGAGACGATGCCCGTCAGCTGGTAATTGGTGGCGCTGGCGACGGCGACCTGGCCGCCGAACAGCGTGGCGGCGGCGTCGATCGACGGGTCCGGCACGTTCGAGGCCGGCACGGCCGCGAGCGGACGCTGCGGCGGCTGGTAGAGCTGCAGGATCCAGTAGGCGAGCGACGCCGCCAGCAGGATCACGCCCACGAGACTCAACAGAAAGGGCAAACGCTTGTTCATCAATATCCTTGTCAGCGCACCAGCTGGTTAATTTCGATAATCGGCATCAGGACCGCCAGCACGATCAGGAGGACGACCAGGCCCATGGCCAGGATCAGCACCGGCTCCAGCAGGCCGGCGATGGTCAGCGCGCGCCGCTCGAAATCGGCCTGCTGCGAATTCGA
The DNA here is from genome assembly GCF_030412015.1 of Massilia sp. YIM B02763. GTDB lineage: Bacteria > Pseudomonadota > Gammaproteobacteria > Burkholderiales > Burkholderiaceae_D > Telluria. The sequence goes on from NZ_JASNRD010000007.1 coordinate 2,147, forward strand.
CGCCCGCTCCAGCATGGCGGGCAGTTCGCCGGTGATCTCGCCGGCGCGGATCATGTGCACCAGCATCGGCGGGAACAGTTTCTGCGCCGACAGCGCACGCGCCAGGCTGACGCCCTCGCGCACGCTGCCCGTCGCATCCTCGACCAGTTCGCGCATCGCCACGTTGGACAGGGTGTCGCGGCTCGTTTCCAGCGCGCGCAGGATCGGCACGCCGGAACCGGTGGTGATCGCCAGCGTGCTGGCGAAGCGCGTCGTGTTCAGGCTGCGCTCGAACTTGCCGTACACGGGCGCCGTCAGCAGCCAGGCATGCCAGCGCCGCTTGAGCGCCGGGTTCTGCAGCGCGCGGCGCCACAGGAACCAGGTGGCGATGACGAGCAAGGCGACGTAGATCCCGTAGGCACGCGTAAAGTTCGACACGCCCAGCATCACCACGGTGAGGAAGGGCAATTTCTGCTTGGTGTTGGCGAACACCGAGACGATCTGCGGCACGACATAGGTGAGCAGGAAGATCACGATGGCGAACGCGACCACGGTGACGATGGCCGGATAGGTGAACGCCAGTCGCACGCGCTGCACGAGGGCATTGCGGCGCTCGATGTAGTCGGCCAGGCGCGACAGCACGCGCGCCAGCTGGCCGATCTGTTCGCCGGAACCGACCAGCGCGCGGTAGATGTCGGTGAAGTCGCGCGGGTGGCGCGACAGCGCGCTGGAGAACGAGGTGCCGCCCATGACTTCCGAGCGGATCGAGGCGACCAGGTCGCGCACGTAGGCGCGTTCGGCCTGTTCCAGCAAGGCCGTGAACGCCTGCTCGAGCGGCAGTCCCGCTTCCAGCAAGCTGGCCAGCTGGCGCGTAAACAGCGCCAGTTCGACCTGGGACAGGCGCTCGCCGAAGCCGCGCGCGCGCGCCGCCCCGCTTTCGTCGACCTGGGCCGAGATCGCTTCGACGTTCAGCGGCGTCAGCCCTTGCAGGCGCAAGTCGGCGCGCGCCGCGCGCGGGCTGTCGGCATTGAGCACGCCCTTGCGGGTGATGCCGCCCGTGTCGACGGCTTCGTAGCGGAAGGCTGGCATGGATCAGTCCGCCTTCGCCACGCGCAGCAGCTCGGCTTCGGTGGTGACGCCCTCGCGCACCCAGCGCTCGCCGTCCTGGCGCATCGTCTGCATGCCGGACTTGAGCGCCGTGTCGCGGATTTCCGCTTCCGAGACCTGGTTGTGGATCTGGGCGCGGATCTCGTCGTTGGTTTCCAGCAGCTCGTAGATACCGACGCGGCCCTGGTAGCCCGTATGGCCGCAACGGTCGCAGCCGACCGCGACCCACTGGCCCGGTCCTTCCTGGCGCTTGCAGTGCGGACACAGCTTGCGCACCAGGCGCTGGGCCATCACGCCCAGCAGCGAGGACGACAGCAGGAACGGTTCGATGCCCATGTCGAGCAGGCGGGTGACGGCCGAGGCGGCGTCGTTGGTGTGCAGGGTGGCCAGCACCAGGTGGCCCGTCAGCGAAGCCTGCACGGCGATCTGCGCCGTTTCCAGGTCGCGGATCTCGCCGATCATGATCACGTCCGGGTCCTGGCGCAGGATCGCGCGCAGTGCCTTGGCGAAGGTCATGTCGATGCGCGCATTGACCTGCGTCTGGCCGATGCCGGGCAAGTCGTATTCGATCGGGTCTTCCACCGTCATCACGTTGGTCGTGGTGGCGTTCAGGCGCGACAGGGCGGCGTACAGCGTGGTGGTCTTGCCGGAACCGGTCGGGCCCGTGACGAGCACGATGCCGTGCGGCTGGTTGATCAGCTTGTCGAACTGGGGCAGCAGCTCGTCGCTCATGCCCAGGTGCGACAAATCGAGGCGGCCCGCTTCCTTGTCGAGCAGACGCAGCACGGCGCGTTCGCCGTGGCCGGTCGGCAAGGTGGACACGCGCACGTCGACGGGCTTGCCGCCGATGCGCAGCGTGATGCGGCCGTCCTGCGGCAGGCGCTTCTCGGCGATGTCCAGCTGCGACATGATCTTGATGCGCGAGATCAGCGAGGCGTGGATGGCCTTGCGCGGACGCACGATGTCGCGCAGCGCGCCGTCGATGCGGAAGCGCACGATGGACGTCTGCTCGAACGGCTCGATGTGGATGTCGGACGCCCCTTCGCGCAGCGACTGCGTGAGCAGCGCGTTGATCATGCGGATGACGGGGGCGTCGTCGGACGACTCCAGCAAGTCCTCGATGGCCGGCACGTCCTGCAGCAGCTTGGTCAGGTCGAGGTCGGCGTCGAATTCGTCGGCGACCTGGGACGCGTCGCCGCCGGCCGACTGGTAGGCCGCGGCGATCGCCGCTTCCAGCTCGGCGCGCTCCATGCGGCGCAGGCTGATGCGCCCGAAGCGGCGCGAGACTTCGGCGATCGCGGCCGGCTTGGTCGCGTTCGAGACCAGCACCTCGACGGCTTGCGCCGGGTCGCCGTTGGAACGCGCCAGCACGCCGTAGTCGCGTGCGAATGCGTAAGGCAACAGGTTATTCATGATGTCGGATCAATCTGCTCATTGTTGCTGCACGGGTGCCGCCGGACGGTACTCGGGCTGCGGTTGCACGGGTCGGAACTCGCCGACGCCCGGCTGCGGCTGGGCATTCGGCTGGCCCGGCTGGCCCGGCGTACGCGGCTGGGTCGTGCCGGGGCCGGTGGCGGCCCCGGGGCGCGCGCTGACGGGCGCCGGCGGCGGCATCGTCGCCATGGCGCCGCCCGTCGGCGGCTGGCCGCCCTGGTTCAGCGGCGGCAGCATCGGCGCGCCCAGGTTGCGCACCAGGATCGAGTCGTCGACCGGCTGGGCCTGGCTGCCGGCGGCGCGCATGTATTCGTAGCGGTCCATCGAGATGCTCGCGTTCTGCTCCTTGCTGCGCACGACGACCGGGCGCAGGAACACCATCAGGTTGCGCTTGGCGCGCGCGCGGGTGCGGTACTTGAACAGGTTGCCGATCACCGGGATGTCGCCCAGGCCGCGCACCTTTTCGTTGTTCTCGGACTCGTCGTCCGAGATCAGGCCGCCCAGCACGATGATCTGGCCGTCGTCGGCCAGCACGTTGCTCTCGATCGCGCGCACCGTCGTCACGATGCCCGAGGCCGACGTGACGGAGTTGTCGATGCCCGAGTTCTCGTGGTAGATGGCGAGCTTGATGGTACCGCCTTCCGAGATCTGCGGGCGCACCTTCAGCAGCAGGCCCACATCCTTGCGGTCCACCGTCTGGAACGGGTTGTTGGCGCCGCTCGTGCCCGTCGTGAACGAGCCCGTCAGGATCGGGATGTTCTGGCCGACCTTGATCGTCGCCAGCTCGTTGTCCAGCGTGATCATGTTCGGCGTCGACAGGATGTTGGCGTTGCCGTCGTTCTCGAGGGCGCTGGCGACCGCCCCCAGGCCCAGCTGGCCGTTGATCTGGCGGAAGATACCGATCGACAAGCCGTTCAATTGCGGCAGCGTGCTGCCGGTCGTGCCCGTGCTGGAACCGCCGACGCCAGCCGCGGCGGCGGCCAGGTTGATGATGTTGTTGGTGCCGTTGTTGTTGAACGACTGCACGCCGCCGACGCGGTACTTGCTCGTGCTGTCGCCGGACAGGCCGATCCACTGCACGCCAAACTCGGACGCCTTGTTCGACGTGACCTCGACCACCAGCGCCTCGATGTACACCTGGGCACGGCGCACGTCGAGCTGGTCGATGACGCCGCGCAGGTTGCGGTAGACGGCATCCGGCGCCGTGATGATGAGGCTGTTGGTCGAGGCGTCGGCCTGGATGAAGCCGGAACCCTGGCCGCCGCCGGCGCCGCTGGACGTCGCCTGGCCCTGCTGGGAGGAAATGCCGCCGGTGCCGCCCGCGCCGATGCTGCTCTGCTGGTTGTTCTGTCCCAGGCCGCCGTTGCCGGAGCCGCCCGCGGTGCCGGACTGGATCGAGCCGCCCGACGTGCCCTGCTGCTGCACGGGCACGGCCGAGGCATCCTGCGACACCACGGCGCGCAGCGTCTGCGCGACCTTGCTGGCGTCGGCGTTCTTCAGGTAGACGACGTGGATATTGCCCAGCTCCGCCGTCGGCTGGTCGAGCTTGGCGATCAGGGACTTGGCCATGTTGGCGCGCGCCAGCGACGGCGCGCGCACGATCACGGAATTGGTGCGCGGATCGGCCAGCACGTTGACGCGGCCGGAGTCGCCGCCCGGGCTCGGTTCCATCAGGCGGGTGACGAGGGTCGCGACATCGCTGGCGATGCCGTTGCGGATGGGGATCACGTCCAGGTCGCTGGTCGAGGGCGCGTCGAGGGCGGCGATGATCTTCGACAGGCGGCGCAGGTTGTCGGCATAGTCGGTGATCACCAGGCTGTTGTTGCCCGGGTCGGCCATGATCGAGTTGTTCGGCGAGATCAGGGGACGCAGCACGGCCGTCAGGTTGGCCGCCGACTCGTGCTGCAGGCGGTAGACCTGGGTCGCGACCTGGTCGCCCTTGGCGCGCGCGCCGCCGCTGCCGACCTGGGTCGGCGAGGCCTGCAGCTTGGCTTCCGCTTCCGGCACCACCTTGGCGAAGCCGTCGCCGGTGACGACGGCATAGCCCTGCAGGCGCAGCGCGGAGGTCAGCAGGGCGAACGCCTGGGCCTTGGTCAGCGATTTTTCCGAGACGAGGGTCAGCGTGCCCTTGACGCGCGGGTCGATGATGAAGGTCATGCCGGTGTAGTGGCCGACCGCCTTGATCACCGATTCCATGTCGGCGTTGACGAAATTCAGTGCGGCGCCGTCCTGGGCGAACGCCGTCACCGGCGGGAGCGCCGTGCCGACGGCGCAGCACAGCATGACGCCGGCGGCGAGGCGGCGCATGGCGGGGAGGCGCGCCGGACGAGACGGGGCTGCGGACTGGACGACTGCGTGGGTGTTTTTCATTATCTAAACTCGAGTGCGATTATGTTCTTGCCGTTCACCATTCGGCGCTGGCCCAGGAGGCCCAGCAGGTTGCCCAGCGTGTCTTCGTATCCTTCGGCGGCCGACGCCTGGCCCGAGAAGCGCAGGCGGCCGTTTTCCAGTCCCCCGCTGCCCGACAGCAGCAGCGCACCGCGCACGGTACGCAGCGTCAGGTCGGCGCGCTGCCCGTGCCAATCCATGGCCATCTCGTAGCTGCCCAGCGGCTTGATCGGACTCATGCGCGATCCCATGTCGTTCATGACCAGCACCGTGCGGCCGCTCACCGCGACCGCATTTCCCGCGCGGGCGATGTCCAGCAGGTTCCAGGACAGGCGGATCGCACCCGACGGCGCCAGCGTGTTCAGGGGAGCGCCCAGGCCGGCCAGGCCCTCGGCCGGCAGCAGCAATTCGCCGGCGCTGACCTGCCACTGCGACCAGCTGCCGCTAATGCGCACCGGCTGCGACAGCGCCTGGTCGTTGGCCAGTTCCATGTTCACCTGCCCGAACAGCACCAGCGGCGACAGCCGCCAGGAAAACCGTCCCGGCAACAGCGGCGTGACCGCCCCGCCCTCGCCCGGCGCGCCTCCCACGAAGGCTGAGCCGCGCCACAGCGTACCCTGCGCATCCCCGAGAGTCAAACGGCCGCCCGTCTGGCGTTCGACGATCGGTCCGAGCCAGGCCGCCGGCAGGAATACCAGGACCGTGAGCGCCACCGCCAGCGCGGCCAGCAGGATCCAGGACAGCGCGCGCCTCATTGGGCGGCGCCGGTGTTCTGACGCAGCGTCAGGCTGGCGTCGACCTGGCCCGCGGCCGGCAGCGAGGTGATGGCGGCGTCCTGCACCTGCACCCGGTTGGCGCGGCGCTGCTCGTCCAGCCAGGTGGCCAGGGCGGCGAACGGCACGTCGTTGAACTGCACCTTGATGAATTCCCCGGTGGCCGACAGCGATTGCGGCTTCAGGCCGCGCCCATTCAGGCTGGCGTCGATGGCCTCGCGCGACAGCGGCGCGACCTGGGTGGCGGGCGCGCGCGCCAGGGCGTTCGCTTCCTGCGCCATGGCCTGCAATTCGGCGGCCTGCTGGCGCAATTGCGGCAAGGAGCGGTTCAGGCGCGCACGCCCCTCGACGGCCGGGTCGACCAGCAGCAGGTAGACGATCGCCAGCAGCACGACGGCGCCGCCGATCGCCAGCAGGCGCCGTTCCTGCTCGGTACGGGCGAGCCACTGCGTGGTGGCGCGCTCGCGGACCTGGGCGATGGTGGTGGCGATGCTCATTGCTTGGCTCCTGTGCTGCGGATGGTCCAGTTGCCCGGCGCGGCTTCCTCCAGGCTCAGGCGGCGCGTGGCCAGGGCCGTGCGCAGTTGCCCGACGAGGCCGGGGTCGGCGGTCTCGGGTTTGACTTTGACGATGAGCGCGCGTTCGCGGTACTCCATTGACGCAATGCCGGGTTGGCGTCCGCTCGCGCGCGCGGCTTCGCCGAACGCGGACGCGAGATAGGTGAATTCGTCGGGCGACATCTCGCCCGTGTTGGCGCGGGCGCGCGCGATGTTCTGGCGCATCTGCAGTACCGGGTCGAGGATCGCCGTCTCGCGCGGATAGGCGGAACGGAAGGTCGTGGTCATCGACTGGCGCACCGTATCGGCTTCACGGCGCAGGCGCAGCCAGTCCAGGTTGAGGCCGACCAGGTTGATGGCGACGGCAAGCAGCACCAGGCGGATCGGCCAGCGCCAGCGGCGCCAGTCGCGCGCCGGCACGCCGGCGGCGCCCAGGCCCGACACCAGGTCCAGCGCCGTGCTCCTGGAGCCGGCGATCCAGTGCGCCCAGTCGTCGGCCTCGATCGTGATGCCGGGCCCCGCTTCCTGGGCCAGCGCCGCATATTCTCCGACCTCGCCGCGCGGCACGTACAGCGCCAGCGGGGCGTCGCCGCCGAAGGCGCGCGCGGTCTGCAGCACGGCAACAGGGTTGGCGTCGAGCGCCAGGCCGAAGCCCTGGAACAGGCCCTGGCGCAGCGTCAGTTCGGCGCCGGAGACGGCGGCCGACACGCTGCCCGGCAGCAGCGGCAGGCACAATTGGGCCGGCACGGCGGCCACCGAGCGCGCGCCCTGCACCAGCAGGCTGCGCACGAGGCCTTCGAGCCAGTCGCGGTCGGCCACGGCGATGGGCCGGGTGCCGTCCGGCTGCTCGGGCGCGGCCACCAGCACGGCGTCGTCCGGGTCGCCCAGGATGTGTTCCTCGACCAGCGCCGGCAGCGCCGCCTTCAGGCGCGCGCCGGTCAGCGGCGGCGCCTGCACCGACAGCAGGCTGACATCGGCCGCGGCCAGGATCAGCACGACGCGGCGGCTGGCCCCGACCAGGTCGCCCAGGTTGCGCAGCGGCCCCTCGCCCTGCTGCTCGATGGCGCCGCCGTCGCCGACCACGGCGAAGCGGCTCAGCGCATGCTCGCCCTCCGCGCGGGCGGGGTGCCGGATGTAGAGAGTAGTCAAACCGTCTCGCTTTCTTGTTCAGTATTGGCGGATCCACACCACGCGGGTGCCGCCGGTCAGCGGGCTCGCGCCGCGCTGGATCAGCGATTCGGCGTCGAGCGCGGCGCGGTCCAGGCGGATGCGGCTGTTGACCAGGTACCAGTCGCTCTTGATCCCCAGCGAGTCAGGCGCCGTCACTGCCTTCCCGTTCGTTTCATTCATAAACTGGTCGATCGACAGGTAAGCCGCCTGCTTCCGCCTGACCGCCAGCGCGTTCGCTTCCGACACCGACATTCCCGTCACCATCGCCGCCAGCACTTCGGGCGCGGCCGTGTTCACGTTCACCGTCGACTTCACCGGCAGCACGATGACGTACGGTCGCAGGCGCTCGACCATCGCCGGCGTGAAGCCCGGTACCGACAGCAGGTCGTCGACTTCGACGAACGGCATCGGCGACCCTTGCACGCCGCTGACCTGCGTCCTGGTCTGCGGCTGATCGGTATTGTCGTCCACCGGCGCCCGCACCGATTGACCGGCCGCCACATACTGGGCTACGCGGCGCGCCAACCCGCTGTCCATCTGCAGGTTGGTCAGCAAGCGTCCGAATGCCGTCAGCTGCCCTTCGTCCGGCTGCCGGTTTTCCGCCAGATTGGTCAGATTGTAGCGTGCGCATGCGTCCGTAATATTACCGGACAGGGTGGCGTCATATCTTTCTCCCTCGACCCGCTGGCGTTCGACGTATTCGTCGAGCCGGGTTTCCGCCAGCGGCGTGGCCCAGGGCTGGTCGAGCGAGGTAAACGGCAGGTTGCTGCCCTGCAGGACCAGGATCGCCCAGTCGAGGGCGCCACGCTGGATCCACTTGGTCTGCAGCTGCAGGCGCTGGTTTTCCATCGTGCGCACCTGCACCTGCTGCTGCCAGAACAGGCTGGCCACGATGGACACGGCCAGCGTGGTCAGCAGCAGCGCGGTGACCACGGCGACGCCGCGCCGGCGCATGGGCAGGGGCATGGGGCGACGGATTCTCATGGCACGAGGAGGAAGGATTTGAGCATCGGCACCTGCTGGCCCTGGACCTGGATCGCCACCTGCATCCCGGTCGGATCGCCCGTCTGCACGACGCCATTGTTCTGGAGCTGTTCGGCGATGGGGTTGGACCGGCCCGGCGTCGCGCCGGCATTCGCGCTCGGGTCGATCCCGGCCTGGCGCCACGCATTATTGACCCAGGTCTCGATCTGCATCGATGCGACCTTTTCTTCCAGCGCCACGGTGCCGCTCGTGTCGCTGTCGCTGACGGCGGCCTGCCACAGCGCGTCGAGCTGCACGAGGTCGCGCGTGGGCTGCGACTCGCGCCGCACCAGCGTGCCATTGACGACGCGGTAGGACACCACCTGCAGCCGCGCCGGCTGGTTGTCGTTGAAGACCTGGCGCACGAGGGTGAAGCGGTCGCCGCCGACCTGCAGGAAGGCCCGGTTGCCGACCACGTCGCGGCTGGCGATGCGCTCCGTGTCGCTCTGCATCTGGGCGAAGGCGAGCTGCATGCCGCGCGTGGTCTCCATCTGGTCGGTGAGGGTCTGGCGCGCGCGGATGATGCCGTCCAGGCCGCGCCAGCCGAGCACGGCGACGATGGCCAGGATGCTGATCGCGACCAGCAGCTCGACGAGGGTGAACGCGCGCGCGCGCGCGCGCGACAGGCGGCCCATCCGCATGGTCATGCTCATGCCCCCGGCCGCGGGCGCGGCACCAGTTGCACCAGCTTGACGATGCGCCGGTTCGGGTTCTCGATGTCGAACACGGAGACTTCGACCCGGCGCAGCAGCGGATTCGGGCTGGCGAACACCTCTTCCTGGCACACCAGGCGCAGGTCGCCCTGCGGACAATCGAAGCCGCGCTTGCCGATCTCGGGGAATTCGCGGCCCAGGCGGATCTGCACGAGGCGGTTCTCGGCCGACCAGGTCGCCATCATGGCATTGCGCAAGCCCGTGCTGTTGGCCGTCAGGCTGCCCACGGCGCGCAGGCCGGCGCCCAGCGCGGTGCCGACGATCACCAGCGCGACCAGCACTTCGAGCAGGGTGAAACCGTGGTGGCGATGGGGGGCGCGCATGCTCGTTCGACCGCTCATTCGACCGTGAAGTGCCCGACGCCGTCGGCCCGGATCGCGACGCGGCTGTTGCCGCTGGCCAGGGTCAGGACGAAGGGCTTGTCGACCGGTTCGCGGCCGAAGGTGATGCGCAGGGGATTGACGGTGCCGGCGCTGGTCGGGTCCAGCAGCAGGGACACGGGCGCGTTGCCGAATTCGCGTTCGCGCAGCATGTCGTCGCCCGTGATGAGGTCCCAGCGCGTCTCGTTGCGCACCAGGAAACGGTAGCGCTCGGGCGTGGCTTCGAAGGTGACGAGGCGGTTGCGCACGATGGCTTCGTCGCGCGCCAGCTGCAGCAGCAGCGCCAGGCGCTGGGCGTCCTTCTGCAGTTCCTGGCGCGGGCTGGGGACGACGTTGAGCGAGACCATCCCCAGCGTGATGCCGATGATGACCATCACGACCATGATCTCCACCAGGGTGAAGCCGCCGGCCGGCCGCCGCGCGCGAGTGGTCATGGGTTTGCCTGTTCCGAAGCGCGCGTGGATGAGCGCTTACTTGTCGTCCCAGGAGCCGACGTCGGCATCTTCGCCGGTACCGCCCGGCTGGCCGTCCGCGCCCAGCGAGAAGATGTCGATGTCGCCATGCAGGCCCGGCGACAGGTACTGGTAGGCATTGCCCCAGGGATCCTTCGGCAGGCGCTCGATGTAGCCGCCATCCTTCCAGCCATTGGCGGCCGGGCCGCTGGTCGGCTTCTGCACCAGGGCTTGCAGGCCCTGCTCGGTGGTCGGGTAGCGCTGGTTGTCGAGCTTGTACAGCTGGAGCGCCGACTTCAGGGTCTTGATGTCGGTGCGCGCCGCGGTCACGCGCGACTCGCCGGTGCGTCCCAGCAGCTTGGGCACGACCAGGGCGCCCAGGATGCCGATGATGACCACGACGACCATGATTTCGACGAGGGTGAAGCCGCGCTGGCGGTTCCGTGCGAAACGATGCGGGATGTTCTGCATAATTGAATGATGGATGCGGTCGGGATAATCGAACTAGTATAAGGCCGAATGGGTAGGCACAGCTACCCGTACGGCTGTCTCCAATTGTAAGACAGCCGGTCCATCAGGATACACACCCGCGCTTAGAGCGTTCTTAATGCCGGCTCAGTGCCGATGAGCGCAGACGGGGCAGACCGGGTTGCGGGCCACGCCGATGTCGGTCCATTCCATCGTACGGCCGTCCAGCATCAGCAGGCGCCCCGCCAGCGAGCGGCCGACCCCGGCCAGCAGCTTGAGCGCCTCGGCCGCCTGCATCGTGCCGATGATGCCGACCATGGGCGCGAACACGCCCATCGTGCTGCAGGCCACGTCCTCGAAGCGGCTGTCGGGGGGAAACAGGCAGGCATAGCAGGGAGAGGCCGGATCGCGCACGTCGAACACGGACAGCTGGCCGTCGAAGCGGATCGCGGCGCCCGACACCAGCGGCACGCCGGCCGCGACGCAGGCCCCGTTGACGGCCTGGCGGGTGGCGAAGTTGTCGCTGCAATCGAGCACGACGTCGGCGCTGCCCACGAGCTCGCCCAGGCGATCGCCTTCCAGGCGTTCGCGCAGGGCCACGACCTCGACCTCCGGATTGATCTGCAACAGCGCCTCGCGGCCGGACGCGACCTTCGGCTGGCCGACGCGCGCCGTCGTGTGCATCACCTGGCGCTGCAGATTCGTCAGGTCGACCTCGTCGTCGTCGACCAGCGTGATGCGGCCCACGCCGCTCGACGCCAGGTACAGCGCGGCCGGCGAGCCGAGGCCGCCGGCGCCGATCACCAGCGCATGGCCGGCCAGGATGCGCTGCTGGCCCTCGATGCCGATGTCGTCGAGCAGGATGTGGCGCGAATAGCGCAGCAATTGTTGGTCGTTCATTTCTTGGGTACGGGCACCACCGCCGGCTTGGCACCGTCCTTCAGTTCGGGTGGCTTGTTTTCCGTGCCCGGCAGCTTGGCCGGCGCCGACTTGTCCTCGGGCTCGCCGGCGGCGTCTGCCTTGGCCAGCTGCACGGGCAGGCCCTTGAAGTGATTGATCGCCTGGGCCAGCTGGAAGTCGTCCTTGCCGCCGAACTCGAGGGGCTTGGCGTGCTTCATGGCGGCGAAGGCGCGCTGCTCTTCTTCCAGCTCGTCGCGGCGCTCCTTGGCGTTGGCGCCGGCCTTGGCGCTGGCCTCGTTGGACAGGTGGTGGTCGAGGTCGGCTTCGCGCACCTGCAGCGCGTTCAGGCCGTCGCCCTCGGCGGTCTCGTCGACCTTCAGGTCGGGCACGATGCCCAGCGCCTGGATCGAGCGGCCCTTGGGCGTGTAGTAGCGTGCCGTGGTCAGCTTGACGGCCGTATCGGCGGTCAGCTGGCGCAGCGTCTGCACGGAACCCTTGCCGAAGGTCTGGCTGCCCATCACGATGGCGCGCTTGTAGTCCTGCAGGGCGCCGGCGACGATTTCCGAGGCCGAGGCCGAGCCCGTGTTGACCAGCACCACCAGCGGCACCTTCTTGAGCGCCGCCGGCAATTGCGCCAGCGGATCGCTGCCCGGCTTGGCATAGAAGTCGCGGCGGCCGTAGAAGATGACGTTCGAGTCCGGCAACTGGCCCTTGGTCGAGACGATCACCTCGTTCTTCGGCAGGAAGGCGGCCGACACGCCGATCGCGCCCGGCAGCAGGCCGCCCGGGTCGTTGCGCAGGTCCAGCACCATGCCCTTGATGTTCGGGTCCTGGGCATACAGTTCGCGGATCTTGGCGGCCATCTCGTCCACCGTCTCTTCCTGGAACTGGCTGATGCGCAGCCAGGCGTAGCCCGGCTCGATCATCTTGCCCTTGACGCTGACCACGCGGATTTCCTGGCGCTCCACCGGCACCACCCAGGGCGCGTCGGCGCCGCGGCGGGCGATGGTCAGCATCACCTTGCTGTGCGGCTCGCCGCGCATGCGCTTGATCGCCTCGTCCAGCGACAGGCCCTTCACGGGCACGTTGTCGATGCGGGTGATCAGGTCGCCGGCCTTGATGCCGGCCTTGTAGGCGGGCGTGTCCTCGATCGGCGAGACGATCTTGACGTAGCCGTCCTCCATCGCCACCTCGACGCCCACGCCGACGAACTTGCCCTGCACCGTTTCCTGCATCTCGGCGAAATCGTTCTGGTCCAGGTAGACGGAATGCGGGTCGAGCGACGCGACCATGCCGGCGATGGCTTCGGACAGCAGTTTCTTGTCGTCGACCTTCTCGACGTAGTCGCTCTTGATGAGGGCGTAGACGTCGGCCAGCTGGCGCAATTCGTCCAGCGGCAGCGGCGCGGCGGCGCTGTTGGCCACGCCGCCCTGCTGCGCAAATGCGGAAAACTGCACCGACGCGGCCACGCCGGCCGCCATGCCCAGGCCGATCAGCCCGAGATTCTTGAGTTTCTTGCGCATATGTTCCTGGAACTTGGAGGATAGGCTCTCAGAAGTTCACCCAGCCCGTCGGGTCGAAGGCCTTGCCGAGATGCCTGAGCTCGAAGTATAGCCCCGATTCCTCGTTGCCGCCGGTGTTGCCGGCATTGGCGATGACGTCGCCCGATTTGACGGAATCCCCCACCCTTTTGATCAGGCTCTGGTTGTTCCCGTAGATCGACAGGTACTCGCCGCCGTGGTTGACGATGATCAGGTTGCCATAGCCGCGCATCCAGCTCGAGAACACGACGCGGCCCGCGGCGATGGCGCGCACGTCGGTGCCTTCCGGTGCCTTGATGAACATGCCGCGCCAGGCCGGGCCGTCGCCGCGCTTGGCGCCGAAGCGCGCCGCCACGCGGCCCGAGATCGGCGCCGGCAGGCGGCCCTTGAGGCTGGCGAAGGCGCCGCTCGGCAGGTCGGTGGCGAGCGCCGTGTCGGCCGCGCGCTGCGGGGTTTCCTTCGGTTCGTCCGCGACCTTCGGCTCGTCCTCCACCGGCGCCGGCGCGGGCAGCGGCTTCATCGGCTTGCCCGTCTTGGCCGCTTCGCGCGCCAGGCGCGCGCGTTCTTCCTGCAGGGCCTTGGCACGAGCCAGCGCCCGCGCCTTCGCCTCGGCGGCGGCCTTGGCGCGGGCGGCGGCCAGTTCCGCGCGGCGCTTGCGCTCGGCCGCGGCGGCGATTTCCTGTTCGCGGATCAGGCGCGCCAGCCGGTCCACCAGGCCCGTCATGCGCTGTTCGTCCTGCTCCAGGCGGCTGGCCTGCTTGCGCTGGTCCGTCAATTTGCTCGACAAATTGGCCAGCAGCGTGGCGCGCTTGGCCTTTTCCTTTTCCAGCAGCGTCTTCTGGTCGCGCTGCTCCTGGGCGATTTCTTCCAGCTCGTCCTTGGCGTTCTGCGTTTCCGCCTGGTTCGCCTCGACGGCGGCCAGGTTGTCGCGCAGGGAATTCAACAGCTTGGCCTGCGCCTGCGACACGTAGGCCATCATCTGGAGGTCGCGGTTGATGCGGTTCGGATTATCGCCCGACAGCAGCAGCTTGATGCGGTCTTCGTTGCCCGCAACATAGTGTTCGCGCAGCAGCCTGGACAGCTGCTGCTTTTGCGCCGCGATGGTATTGGCCAGGCGCTCCTGCTCGGTAGCGAGGTCGCGCAGCTTGGCATTGGTCGAGGATTGCTCGTCGGCGAGTTCGCGCAGCGAGCGGTTGGCGTCCGAGATCGCCTCTTCCGACGCGGCCAGTTCGTCGGCCGCGTCTTCCTTTTCGCTCTCGGTGCGCGAGATGTCCTTCTTGAGCGCGCCGAGCTTTTGCTGGATGGCCGCGCGCGACGCCTCGGCGGCGGCCTTTTCCTTGCTGCGGTTGGTCTGGCGCGGCGCGGCCTGGGCCGTGCCCAGGGCCAATGCGCAGACCAGCAAGCCGCACAGCAGCTTGCTGCCGGCGGCGGTCAGAACGGAGGAACGCAAGACTTACTTCGCCTTCCCTTGGTTGGCGACGGCGGCCATCTTGGCGGCGATCGCTTCCTGGTCGCCCAGGTAGTAGTGGCGGATCGGCTTCAGGTCCGCGTCCAGCTCGTACACCAGCGGGGTGCCGTTGGGGATGTTCAGGCCCACGATGTCGGCGTCGCTGATGTTGTCCAGCATCTTGATCAGCGCGCGCAGGCTGTTGCCGTGGGCCGAGATCAGGATCTTCCGGCCGGCGCGGATGGCCGGGGCGATTTCCTCGTCCCAGGCCGGCATCACGCGGGCGACGGTGTCCTTCAGGCACTCGGTCAGCGGGATCTGTTCCCTGGCCAGGCCGGCATAGCGGGGATCGGCGAACGAGGTGCGCTCGTCGGACGCTTCCAGTGCCGGCGGCGGGGTGTCGTAGCTGCGGCGCCAGACCAGCACCTGCTCGTCGCCGAACTTGGCGGCGGTCTCGGCCTTGTCCAGGCCCTGCAGGGCGCCGTAGTGACGCTCGTTCAGGCGCCAGTCGTTCTTGACGGGCAGCCACATCATGTCCATCTCGTCCATGGCCAGCCACAGCGTGCGGATCGCGCGCTTGAGGACCGAGGTATAGGCCAGGTCGAAGGTGAAGCCGGCGTCGCGCAGCAGCTGGCCGGCCAGTTTCGCTTCGCCGATGCCTTTTTCGGTCAGGTCGACGTCGGTCCAGCCGGTGAAGCGGTTTTCCAGGTTCCAGGTCGACTCGCCATGGCGCATGAATACGATTTTGTACATAAGCGTCTCAGTTCTTTATATCGAAAAAAGTGTGCGGGAAATACCGATCCGACTTCTATTTTATAATGCCGGGATTCAGTTCAACCAACGGAAACTTTGTGAATTTCATCCTCGACCATCTTCTTACCGTTGCCGTTGCCGTCGTTTCGGGCGGCGCCCTGCTCTGGATGTCGCTGGCACCGCGCGGCCGCCAGGCATCGCCGACGCTGGCCACCCAGATGATCAACCGCGGCAAGGGCACCGTCGTGGTCGACGTGCGCAGCACCGACGAGTATGCCGCCGGGCACCTGCGCGACGCGAAACACATTCCGCTGGCAGACTTGGCCAATCGCATCGGGGAGCTGGACAAGTCGAAAACCAAGACGGTGATCGTCGTCGACCAGGCCGGCAATCGCGCCGCCAAGGCCGCGAACCAGTTGAAAGCGGCAGGGTTCGACGATATCTATACGCTGGAAGGCGGCATCGCGGCCTGGACGGCTGCCGGCTTGCCCCTGATCAAATAATTGAAAGGATATGTTATGACAGCCCACGTCGTTCTCTATCACACCGCCAGCTGCCCCTACTGCGTGCGCGCCGAGCGCCTGCTGGAAGCCAAGGGCGTGACCGACATCGAGCGCATCCGCATCGACCTCGATCCGGAACAGCGCGCCATCATGATGCAGCGCACCGGCCGCCGCACCGTGCCGCAGATCTACGTGGGCGAGACCCACGTGGGCGGCTTCGACGACCTGTACGCGCTCGACCAGGCCGGCCGCCTGGACCCGCTGCTGAAGGGCGAAGCAGCCTGACCTTCCCTCCTCGACGAGAGCCCGCCTGGGCTTTCGTGCGGGCTGGCCGTGGAGACCGGCAAGCCCTGCCTGGGCGTGCGGCAACGCTATTGGAATCCACATTGGTTTTGATACAATTGCCGATGCCTTGACAACGAGGCACTCTGGACGACAGGTTCGTCGTTCTTCTTACAATTAAACGAAAGCGTTCCATGGCTGACGAAACCCTGCAACCCGTATTCCAAATCCAGCGTGTCTACCTGAAAGACCTGTCGCTGGAACAACCGAATTCCCCGGCGATCTTCCTGGAACAGGAAGCCCCGACCATCGAGGTCTCGCTGGACGTCGGCGCCGAAGGCATTGCCGATGGCATCTACGAATCGACCGTCACCATCACCGTGACCGCCAAGGTCAAGGACAAAGTCGCTTTCCTGGTCGAAGGCAAGCAGGCTGGCATCTTCGAAGCCCGCAACATCCCGGCCGAGCAGATGGATCCGCTGCTGGGCATCGGCTGCCCGAACATCATCTACCCGTACCTGCGTTCGAACATCGCCGACGTGATCACCCGTGCGGGCTTCCCGCCGGTGCACCTGGCCGAGATCAACTTCGAAGTGTTCTACCAGCAGCGTCGCCAGGCCCTGGCCGAGCAAGCCGGCGGTACCGCAGTCCAGTAATACCCCGTCGAGCGTCCCGCGCCGCCTCGCGAGGCGGGGCCGGACGCCTCTCATGCCTGCCTTTCGGCGCGACACGTTTTCCCAAGGCCTTCCGCCATGCGTTCCATCCGCCGCTTCCGCTTCGCTCATCTCGTTGCCATTGGTGTCATGATGGCGGCGTCGTGCGCAGCCCATGCCTTCGATTTCAAGACGGTGGGCGCGCGCCCCGTGATCCTGTACGATGCGCCGTCGCCCAAGGGCGGCAAGCTGTTCATCGCCCCCTCCGGCATGCCCGTCGAGATCGTGCTCAGCTATGGCGACTGGGTCAAGGTGCGCGACGTGACGGGCGACATGGCCTGGACCGAGGCCAAGGGCCTGTCCGCCAAGCGCAACGTGATCGTGCGCACGGCGAACGCCAGGATGCGTGCGGCGCCGGAAGACAATGCACCGGTCGTGATGACGGCCGACAAGAATGTCCTGCTCGAACTGGTCGATCCGGAAGCTGGCCCCTGGGTGCGCGTACGCCACCGCGACGGGATCACCGGCTACATCAAGTCCAGCGAGGTGTGGGGCATCTGAATCTGAGTCAGGAGACCCATGCTAGAAGTCAAATCCCCCCAACCGATCACCATCCTGGGCGCCGGCGCCTGGGGCACCGCGGTCGCCATCGCCCTCGCCGCACGCCATGACGTGATGCTGTGGGGCCGCAATCCGGAGCAGATGGCCGCCGCCGCGGCCGCCCGCGACAATACCGAATACCTGCCCGGCTTTCCCTTCCCGGACACCCTGCGCGTGACGAGCGACCTGGACGAGGCCGTGGCCCACGTGGGCAATGCCCCTGCCGGCACCACGCCGCTGCTGATCCTGGCCAGCCCGGTGGCCGGCCTGCGTCCCCTGCTCGAACAGTTGAAAGGCCGCGCCATCCCCAATGTCGTGTGGCTGTGCAAGGGCTTCGAATACGGCACCGGCCTGCTGCCGCACCAGGTCGTGCGCGAGGTACTGGGCGATGCCGTACCGGGCGCGGCGCTGTCCGGCCCCTCGTTCGCCCAGGAAGTGGCGCGCGGCCTGCCTTGCGCCCTGACCGTGGCCTCCGGCAGCGAGGCATTGCGCGAGCGCGTCGTGTCGCTGGTGCACGGCAATAACATGCGCGTGTACGCCTGCGACGACCTGGTCGGCGTCGAGGTCGGCGGCGCGGTGAAGAACATCCTGGCCATCGCCACCGGCACCGCGGACGGCCTGGGCCTGGGACTGAATGCGCGCGCGGCCCTGATCACGCGCGGCCTGGCCGAAATCACCCGCCTCGGCACGGCCCTGGGCGCCCAGCCCGGTACCTTCATGGGCCTGACGGGCATGGGCGACCTGATCCTCACCTGCACGGGCGATTTGTCGCGCAACCGCCGCGTGGGCCTGGCGCTGGCGCAGGGCAAGCCGCTCGAGACCATCGTCAAGGAACTGGGCCACGTGGCCGAAGGCGTGCCCTGCGCGAAAGCCGTGCGCGAGCTGGCGGCGAAGATGGGGGTCGACATGCCGATCACCAATGCGGTGGCGGGCGTGCTGTTCGACGGGGATGCGGCGCCGGAGATGGTGGCGCGGCTGATGGAGCGCGATCCGCGCAATGAATTGGCGTAGGGTCAGCCACTAACTTGTCGTCCCCGCGCAGGCGGGGATCCCATTTCCGGGCTACGACCGCAAAAATTGGGTCCCCGCCTGCGCGGGGACGACGGTATGTTGGTGCTTGCCGCGACGCTTGCTTGTGCGTCGTTACTTGTGCGTCGGCCCGCCGCTGTTGTCGCCCGGGTGCAGCAGGATGGTCAGCAGCGCCACCGCATCCTTCTTCGCCCGGATCGCGTGCGGCTCGCCGCCGGCCAGGTACACCATCTCGTTCGGCTGCAGGATCGTGGTGCGGCCATGGGCCTCGAACGCGATCTCGCCTTCCAGGCACAGCAGCGTGATTTCCCCCTCGACCCGGTGCTCGGGCATCGGCTTGTCGACCGGCACCACCAGCCGGATCAATTCCATGTGGTCGGTCTTGATCAGCGCGATCGACGTGAAGTTCGCGATGTCGTCTTCCCCGCGCTGCAGCGCGATCCTTTCTCCCGATACTGCGTGCTGCAAGGCCATCTTAATTCTCCTCAAATGTCTGCGGAACACCCCGCAGCCAGGTCACCAGTGCGGTGGCGTCCTTGAATCCCTGCGCGAGCTGCGGTACCAGCTTGTCCGGTGCGTTGATGTCGAGCCTGGTCTCGATCCAGACGAAATAACTCTTGAGCTTCAGGTAGTCGACCAGCGGGTGCTCCGGGTCGAAGCCTTTCGGCGGACGCTGCAATTTGTCTTCCGGATTCAGGTCGCCGTAGGTCTCGCGCAGATGTTTATTCTTCAACATTTTCGAGAATCCTGTCGCATCGTTGACGACGTGTTCGCGGATCGCCTTCAGGCGTGCCGGCGGCGGCAGGTACTCTCCGGCGCCGAACAGCAGCGTGCCGTCGGCCTCGATGTGAAAGTAATAGGTCGGGCCGCCGCCTTCGCTGGGACGGCGCTTGTTGCCCGGCGCGATACCGGCCGAGAAATGCGTCTTATACGGCGTCTTGTCGTGCGAAAAACGGGTATCGCGCTGGAAGCGGAACATCGCCTTCTTCGGATCGCAGGCCACGACCTGGCGGTCGAACTTGCCGATTTCCTTGATGAGTTCGGTCAGGACTTCCAGGAATTCCGCGCGCAGGATGTCGTAGCGCGGCTTGTTCATGATGAACCAGGGGCGGGTATTGCTTTCCTTGAGTTCGGACAGGAATTGCGTGAGATCGCGCAGGTGCATGGGTCGTTACAGTCAAAAATCAGGGTGTCTGGCGCGGACGGCGGCCGACGGTGACGTCGAGCGTGGTCTCGCGGTTCTTGCGCATGACGGTCATTTTCGCCTTGTCGCCCGGGGGCAGGTCGGCGATCAGGTTCATCATGTCGTTGGTGTTGCCGACCTGCTTGCCCTGGACGGATAGCAGGATGTCGCCGGGCCGCATGCCGGCGCGGTCGGCCGGGCTGCCGCGCACGACGCCGGCGATGATGGCGCCCTTGTCGCGGCCCAGGCCGAAGCTGGCGGCCAGTTCGGGCGTGATGTCCTGCGATTCGATGCCGATCCAGCCGCGCACGACCTGGCCGTGCTTGATGATGGAATCGAGCACGGTCTTGGCCGTCGTGACGGGAATCGCGAAGCCGATGCCGACCGAGCCGCCCGTCTGCGAATAGATCGCGGAATTAATCCCGAGCAGGTTGCCGCGCGTGTCGACCAGCGCGCCACCCGAGTTGCCGAAGTTGATCGCGGCATCGGTCTGGATGAAGTTCTCGAAGTGGTTGATGTGCAGGTTGTTGCGGCCCAGCGCGGAAATGATGCCCAGCGTGACGGTCTGGCCCACGCCGAACGGGTTGCCGATCGCCAGCACCACGTCGCCCACGCGCGCCTGGCCCGGGTCGCCCAGCGCGATCACGGGCAATTTGTTTTCGCGGATGCGGATCACGGCCAGGTCCGTTTCCGGATCGGTGCCGACGATGCTGGCGGCGGCCTTGCGGCCGTCGGCCAGGCCGACCTCGATCTCGTCGGCGCCTTCGACCACGTGGTAGTTGGTCAGGATGTAACCGTCGCCGCTGACGATCACGCCCGAACCCAGGCTGGCCATCTGCTCCTGCGGCGGCGTCTTGTCGCCGAAGAAGCGGCGGAAGAACGGATCCTTCAGCAGCGGATGCGCCTCGCGCAAGGCCTTGCTGGTGAGGATGTTGACGACGGCCGGCATCGCACGGCTCGCGGCGTCGCGGTAGCTGCCCGGCGTCGGCCCGCCCGGCGCCTGCAGCACGGGCACGGAGTGCTGCGGCGTGCCGATGCCGACCTGGGTCGGCGCGCGCTCGAACCAGGCCGGGCGCAGCGCCGCGACCACGACGTAGAGGCCGAGGGCGATCGTGACGGTCTGGGCGAACAGCAGCCAGTAGCGGCGCATGGCGGCGTTATTTCTTCAGGGCGTCGCGGATCTCGCGCAGCAGCAGGATGTCTTCCGGCGGCGCCGGCGGCGGGGCGGCGGCCTTGTCGGTCTCTTCCTGGCGATGCAGCGTGCTGCGCAGGCGGTTCATCAGGCGCACCATCTGGAAGATCACGAAGGCCAGGATCAGGAAGTTCAGCAGGATGGTGAAGAAGTTACCGTAGGCCAGCACGGCGCCGGCCTTCTTCGCCTCGGCCAGCGGCAGGCCGTAGGGCTGGCCGTTCAGCGGCAGGTAATAGCTGGCGAAATCCAGGCCGCCGAACAGCTTGCCGATGGGCGGCATGATCACGTCCTGCACCATCGAGTCGACGATCTTGCCGAAGGCGCCGCCGATGATGACGCCGACCGCCAGATCGACCACGTTGCCCTTCATTGCGAACTTCTTGAACTCTTCCAGCATCGCCATTGCGGCCCTCCTTGCCATTCTTAAAACATTGTCTTGCTCGACATGATCATACAGGAAAGCCGTATCGTCCTACCGCCGGGAATGGCTGCCGCGCGGCGAACGTTTCCAAAGAAATGTAGCGTTGAAAACGCCGGGGCAAGCCGCTGGTTTTTTTCTTTTGTTTGCAAATCTGTTCACATATAATCGACTGTTGCCAATAGGGTTTTTACTAGGCTGCAACATATTGCGTTGCAACATTTCGCAGTTCGCTTTTGACCGAATGGAGTTGGTATGAGTAATGAGAAGCAGGTCGATTCAGGCCGGCGAGGCTTGCTCGTGGCTACATGCGCGGCGGGTGGCGTTGTCGGTGTTTCAACGGCCGGAGTGCTGGTCAGTACGCTACAGCCCTCCGAACGAGCGAAGGCCGCCGGTGCTCCGGTCGAAGTGGACATCTCCGACGTCAAGCCGGGCGAACTGAAGGTCGTCGAATGGCGCGGCAAACCCGTGTGGATATTGCGCCGCACACCCGAGATGCTGGCCAGTCTCAAGAAGAATGATCCCCTGGTCGCCGACCCCAACTCGGACAAGACCTTCCAGCTCGACATGCCGGAATACGCGAAGAACGAATTCCGCGCGCGCGAACAGCACAAGGAAGTGCTCGTCACGGTCGGGATCTGCTCCCACCTGGGCTGCTCGCCCTCTTCCCGCTTCGCCGAGGGCCCCCAGCCCAACCTGCCCGACGACTGGCGCGGCGGTTTCCTCTGCCCCTGCCACGGTTCCACCTTCGACCTGGCCGGCCGCGTGTTCAAGAACAAGCCGGCGCCGACCAACCTCGATGTTCCCCCCTACATGTATCTGTCCGACAGCCGCATCGTGATCGGCAAGGACGAGAAAGGCGAGGCATAGCATGGGCACGGCATTCAAGGAAACCAAGGTGCCGGCCGACGCGCCGGCCAAGGACAAGGCGCTGGCCTGGATCGACGACCGCTTCCCCCTGTCGAAGCTGTGGAACGACCAGTGGGGCAAGTACTACGCACCGAAGAACTTCAATATCTGGTACCTGTTCGGCTCGCTGGCGATGCTGGTGCTGGTGCTGCAGATCGTCACCGGCATCTTCCTGACCATGCACTACAAGCCGGACGCCAACCTGGCCTTCGGCTCGGTCGAATACATCATGAAGGAAGTCCCCTGGGGCTGGCTGGTGCGCTACATGCACTCGACCGGCGCCTCGGCCTTCTTCATCGTCGTCTACCTGCACATGACGCGGGGCCTGCTGTACGGTTCCTACCGCAAGCCGCGCGAGCTGATCTGGCTGTTCGGCTTCGCGATCTTCCTGTGCCTGATGGCCGAGGCCTTCTTCGGCTACCTGCTGCCCTGGGGCCAGATGTCGTACTGGGGCGCCCAGGTGATCGTCAACCTGTTCGGCGCCATTCCCTTCATCGGCAACGACCTGTCGCTGTGGATCCGCGGCGACTACGTGGTGTCGGACGCCACGCTGAACCGCTTCTTCGCCTTCCACGTGATCGCGATCCCGCTGGTGCTGCTGGGCCTGGTCGCGGCGCACCTGATCGCGCTGCACGAAGTCGGCTCGAACAACCCGGACGGCATCGAGGTCAAGGAAAACCTGGGCCCGGACGGCCACGGCGTCGACACGATTCCCTCGCACCCGTACTACACGACCAAGGACTTGTTCGGCGTCTCGATGTTCCTGCTGATCTACAGCGCCGTCGTGTTCTTCGCGCCCGAGATGGGCGGCTACTTCCTGGAATACAACAACTTCCTGCCGGCCGATTCGCTGAAGACCCCGCCGCACATCGCGCCGACCTGGTACTTCACGCCCTTCTATTCCGTGCTGCGCGCGACCACGTCCGACTTCATGTGGGTGGTGATGGCGGGCCTGGCCGCCTACGTCGTGTTCATCTGGCTGCGCTCGCGCCTGTCGCACACGACCAAGATCGCCATCACGGTGCTGGCCGTGATCCTGGAGATCGGCATGCTGCCGCAGGTGCTGGATGCGAAGTTCTGGGGCGTGGTGCTGTTCGGCTCGGCAGTGATCATCCTGGCCCTGCTGCCCTGGCTGGACCACTCGCCGGTGCGCTCGATCCGCTACCGCCCGGGCTGGCACAAGACGGTGTACGGCGTGTTCTTCGTCGCCTTCCTGGTGCTGGGCTACCTCGGCACCCAGCTGCCGACGCCGGCCTACACGCTGCTCGCCCAGGCCTGCACGCTGCTGTACTTTAGCTTTTTCCTCCTGATGCCATGGTGGAGCACGTGGGGCCGCTTCAAGCCGCTGCCCAACCGCGTGACCTTTACCCCGCATTGATCACGGAACCGAGCCAAAGGACCACCATGAACTTTTCGAAGAAATTGCTCGCGGTCTTGGCCTTGCTGCCGGGATTCGTGTTCGCGAATGAGGGCACCGTGCAGCTGGACCGCGCGCCGGCGCGCGGCGACCTCGCCTCGCTGCAGAACGGCGCCAAGCTGTTCATCAACCATTGCCTGAACTGTCATTCCGCATCGTCGATGCGCTACAATCGCCTCCGTGATCTGGGCCTGACCCAGGACCAGATCAAGAACAACCTGCTGTTCTCGGGGGAGAAAGTGGGCGACATGATGACGATCGCGATGCGTCCGGCGGACGCGAAAGCCTGGTTCGGCGCCGTGCCGCCCGACCTGACCGTGATCGCGCGCGCCAAGGCGTCCGGCGGCGGCAGCGGCGCCGACTACCTGTACACCTACCTGCGCACCTTCTACAAGGACGATACCCGCCCCACCGGCTGGAACAACCTGGTGGTGCCGAACGTGGCGATGCCGCACGTGCTGTGGCAGTTGCAGGGCGTGCGTACCGTCAAGATGGTCGAGGAACCGGACCCGCACGAAGCCGGCAAGACCGTGCACCGCTTCGCCGGCTTCGAGCAGGTGACGCCGGGCACCCTGAGTCCGCAGGAATTCGATGCCCAGGTCGCCGACCTGGTGGCGTACATGGACTGGATGGCCGAACCGACGCGCGACCTGCGCAAGCGCCTGGGCGCGATCGTGCTGCTGTTCCTGTCCCTGTTCGCCTTCCTTGCCTGGCGCTTGAATGCTTCTTATTGGAAAGGCGTACAGTGAGCTGATTGCCTGGCTCAGTTGCGCGGTTATAATGGCGGCAACGTCTATTTTCGGGGTGAGCCGCCTGGCTTCACCCCTTTGTTTCTTGAAGGAACTATAAACCATGATGGTTCTCTACTCCGGCACCACGTGCCCGTTCTCCCAGCGCTGCCGCCTGGTCCTGTTCGAAAAGGGCATGGACTTCGAGGTACGCGACGTCGACCTGTTCAACAAGCCGGAAGACATCTCGACGATGAACCCGTACGGCCAAGTGCCGATCCTGGTCGAACGCGAACTGATCCTGTACGAATCGAACATCATCAACGAGTACATCGACGAGCGCTTCCCGCACCCGCAGCTGATGCCGGCCGACCCGCTGATGCGCGCCCGTGCCCGCCTGATGCTGTTCAACTTCGAGAAGGAACTGTTCGTCCACGTGAACACGCTGGAAAACGAGCGCAGCAAGGTCGGCGACAAGAGCCACGACAAGGCACGCGCCGAAATCCGCGACCGCCTGACCACGCTGGCCCCGCTGTTCCTGAAGAACAAGTACATGCTGGGCGACGAATTCTCGATGCTGGACGTGGCCATCGCCCCGCTGCTGTGGCGCCTGGACCATTACGGCATCGAACTGTCGAAGACCGCGGCCCCGCTGATGAAGTACGCCGAGCGCATCTTCTCGCGCCCCGCCTACATTGAAGCGCTGACCCCGTCCGAAAAGGTGATGCGCCGCTAAGCGCGCGCTCCCGGCGGCCGGCTCTCAAAGGCCGCCGCCGGACACTGTTGCAGGCCGTTTTTCGACGTCGACGACGAATCGAAGTACACTGGCTGTAACATCTTGTTTCATTTCGACCCAACACATGGCAGACATCTCTACCAAGCCCTACCTGCTGCGCGCCATCTACGAATGGTGCACGGACAGCGGCTTCACGCCCTACCTGGCCGTCAAGGTCGACGCCGCCACCACGGTTCCGATGGAATACGTGAAGAAAGGCGAAATCATCCTCAACATCAGCTACGGCGCCACGTCCGGGCTGAAGATGGACAACGATGCGATCACCTTCCGCGCCCGCTTCAACGGCGTCTCGCGCGAGCTGTACATCCCCGTGCACAACGTGCTGGCGATCTACGCCAACGAAAACGGCCAGGGCATGGCCTTCGACGTGAGCACGACAGCGGCCGAGCAGCCCGCTCCCGCGCCCGCATCGGCCCCCGAACCGGCGGCCGCACCGGCACCGGGCCTGTCTGCCGTGCCGGGCAAGAATTCGCCGGAAGCGCCGTCGCAACCGGACGGCGACAACGAACCACCCAAAAAAGGTGGACGCCCCACGTTGACCAGGATCAAATGAGGGTATAATTCTGGCCACATTGCCGGCTTAGCTCATCAGGTAGAGCAGTTGATTTGTAATCATCAGGTGGCGGGTTCGAGTCCTGCAGCCGGCACCAAAATTTAGCTTTGAAAGCAGTGCCTTAGGTTTAACCGACCTAAGGCATTTGTCTTTGTGGAACGCGAAAAGTACACTTTCAGTACACTCAGCAGTCACAGAGGCTCATGGCAACCATTGTTCTTACCTTCTTACCCCTTCCGCACCTACAAAGCACTTGTTCGCATGCGAGGCTGGCCGACCACTTCCAAGACTTTCCGACTCAAACGCGACGCCGTCGATTGGGCCCGCAGAACCGAAGATGAGATGGTTCGTGGCGTTTACATCTCGCGGACTGGTTCCGAGCGCATGACGCTTTAGGAAGCGCTGCAGCGGTACTTGGCCGAGGTAACGCCAACCAAGAAGCCAACCACTCAGCGGAGTGAGAACATCACGGCCCAGCACTTGATCGGCTACCTCGGCAAGTACTCGATGGCCGCATTGAGCAGCGAGCTTGCGGCATCTTACCGGGACCATCATCTGGCAGAGGGAAAATCCAACAACACAGTTCGCATCGAACTGGCAATGCTGAGTAACCTCTTCACGATCGCGATTCAGGAATGGGGTTTGGGCCTTACACACAATCCTGTCGCCGCTATCCGCAAGCCAAGCCCAGGATAAGGGCGCGAGTGTCCGTCAGGATGAAGAGGCCGACACGCATCCAAACTAGCTTCGTAAGTCTCTCAGACAAGCTTATTAAACTACAAACTAGTTTCATAGCAGTACAAACTAGCTCTGTCAGACCCAAACTAGCTTTGTAAGACCCCAAAGTAGCTCCATAAGACCCCAAAGTAGCTCCATAAGCCTACTAACTAGCTTCATAAGCCTACTAACTAGTTCTATAAGCCTACAACCTAGCTCCATAAGACTCCCAAACTAGCTCCATAAGGCCCCAAACTAGCTTCATAGGTCCTTCCATCCTCTAAGATCCAACAAGCACGACTACTTAGCTAACTATCTACCAACCGTGCTCTTGCGCTATCTGATCGTTCGCTGAGCAGCTTAGTTCAAGCGGGTCCAGCAGCCTTGCCTAGCACATAGTACGCTGCACGCCGCTCTCCATGTTGGAGCAGCTGATCCGTATCCTTTAGACGTTTTAAGAGGTCCTTGGCTTGATCAGACGTCAGACGGCACAGATCGGCTACTTCACTACGGCGTACTGAACCATGTTGCCTGACATAGCTAAGAACCATTTGCTCATGCTGCAGGTTTGTGAACCCCATTTGCCGCGTATACGCAGCCTTGTCGCCATCAGCACGATAGACTCCGTGAGCCAACGTATATGTACGCCCACGAGCCGTTCCATGTGCTTGGACCAGTCCCGCCTCAACTAACGCTTCCAAAGTACGTTTTGCCTGCGCTGGCTCACGCTGAATATGAAGAGCCAATTCTTCAGTTGAAAGCCGCTTCAAGTCGCGCAACGCTGCTAACGCGATCAGACTATCGATTGGAAGCTCAGCACGTCTGCGATTCTCTTCTTCAATAACTCTTTTTAAGAAAGCCACATCAGCATCAGTCGTCGCTAATTTGAGAACGACATTTGTAGTATCCGTTCTCCTATAATCTGGCTCCGGCCTGCCGAAACGCAGCATCCCTCGATAAATTTTATCGACGCCGCGACCTGAACGTTCCACTATTCCAATTCGCTTCATTGCGTCTGCTAAGGAACGATTACGAGGCCGCGGTTCAGTTGTCAATAAATTTGCAAGCGTCACGCCATCTACGAGACCACCAGGATTACTGACAGTAAGACCGTCATCATCTATTCTGACATGGACCGCACCAAGCCGATGATAGTCACGATGAACTAATGCATTTGCAACCGCTTCGCGGAATGCGCCTAAGTCAACTTTGGGCACTGGCACACGAAATAGACCGACTTGAATCTCACGCTCAGGATTGTATGGACGAAAATTGGTTTCTAGCCAATCTAAAGCCTTAAGCAAAGGAAATCGACGGAACTCGTTAAATGCGACTGCCTCACGCTCTAGTACTTGAAAAGCGAACTCGTGCGTAGGCACAAGTTCACGCAAAGCCAATTCTCGTCCAATCAACAGCAACCCAGTCAACGTTGGTAAGCGATTCCCATCGCTACCACGAACTGTCAGCCCTAAGGCTCCGTCAAGGGCTTCGTCATCTAGCTCTAACAATACGCGATCGCCGCCATATTGCTGAACATTTTGACGTAGTCGTTCACGTTCCAACGGGTCCAAATCGGCTAAAGTCGCACCGGAAACAGATTGAGCAGAAACGTCCATAAGTCCAAAACTAGTGACACGGCTTGCTCTGTCGTGTGGCAACATCGCTACACACTCTGGCTGTCCATCGGCCTTAATCCGACGGCGTACATAAACCCCATTTGTAGTTGCAACCTCACCCTGAGCTTTAGGGACAACTATGCGAGCAACAGTGGCTCCTTGAAGATCAACGGATGAAACTGTTACTGTTAAAGATGGTGACGTGCGTGCAGAAATTATTCCTGATAGCCCAACTAATTGCGAGCGCTCAGCATGAAGCCCAGTCGGCCGTCCGTCGTCCTCTACCCCCAACCATAACTCGCCACCTTCAGCATTGGCTAAACATACTACCGCCTCTACAAGATCACGATCAGATAATCGATTCCTATCACTCTTAAATTCAACTGTGAGAGATTCAGCTGTAGGTAACGAAAAACTCATGAATATACGTTATATATTTCTATTGACAAGCTAGAGAAGCTCTCTAACGCTCTGTTGAGGGCTGATTCAGTTAGGCTATTACCGCGAAGAATTCAAAACATGCATCATTTATGTAGTGTCCTGGACACAACAACGTACCTCAAGCTAACCAATAACCCGCCTTTTAGAGATCGCTCAAGGATCCTTTTCATACTCTGTATTTGAGAATGCATGCATTGGTGCATGTGACTAATGTGGTGCTAAACCAATAGGATTTTTGCGTTTGCAGCCATTATCTGGCAGACCAGCTCTAACTTAAACAGCGAAGCTACTTTCTATTCTGGTAGAGCTCAGATCCGCAGAATTCGCTTTTGCTAATCGATAAAAATCCGTGTGATAAGGACTAAGAGATGGCGCTCGAGGTAACTTTTTAACTCTTAAAGCAATGGAAAGTAGTTGAAAGACCTCAGCCTTCTCATGGATGTACTAACAATCTCCTCTAAAACGCAAGAGGTAGACTATCACAACGCGTCGAAGAGAATGCAAATATGCAAATCTTTACTCTGTGCCAAGTTGAAAACGTCCACCGCACAAACAATTGAGCAAGTTTGATAAAAGATTTTAGAGAGAAGCTCCGTCGCTGGCGGACAGCAGCTATGATGGAGAAGAGTAAAGACAGACTTAGATTAAAGTCAAGAGAAAAGAGTCTGCTTAGGCTAAAGCGCCAGACAAGTAGCTGACACCCAGGCCATGGGCCGTATCTAAGATCGAGGCCATAAAGAACTGCTTACGGAATGATTTTTTCATATTACTCACCTTGTTCCTTTCCTGCGTCATCAAACGCATCGTTCATGTTGTTAAAATACCAAATCTTGCAAACCCCAACTGCAAGCAACACGACTAGAAGCAAGGCCTGGATAAGCATAGAAGGCCACGACGCCCCCCGCTCTAACCCTAACCTAAGCAGACTCGAAGGCAAGAATATCAAAAATGCTACCTCAAGTCAACACTTGATGTCAAGATTGTTAATTTGCAATTCCATCATCCACTAAAGCGTATTGATGCCCTAGAGGTACAACAACGGTACAATCGCCAAGTTGCCTCTGCTTCGTTCAATTACGCTAAGTTACTGATATATAAGTGCTTTCCATTCCCTTTGATTACTGTTAAATTAAATTAATAATCAAAGACATACTGTCTTCTCAGCTAATTTGTAATCATCAGGTGGCGGGTTCGAGTCCTGCAGCCGGCACGAAAAATTAGCCTTGAGAAAAGTGCCTTAGGTTTTGTCGACCTAAGGCATTTGTCTTTGTGGACACTAAAAGTACGCTTTCAGTATATTCAGCAGCCACCGAGCCCCACGGCGACCATCGTTCTTACGATTTCGGCGCCTACACAGCAATCGGCCGCATGCGAGGTTGGCGGACCAGTTCCAAGACTTTCCGACTCAAACGCGACGCCGTCGATCGGGCCGCAGAACCGAAGATGGAAATGGTTCGTGACATCTACATCTCGCGGGCCGGTTCCGACTGCAGGAAGCGCTGCAGCCATACCTGGCCGAAGTAACACCAGCCAAGAAGCCGAACACACAACGCGGTGAAAACACCATGGGCCAGCACTTGATCAGCTACCTCGGCAATTATTCGATGGCGGCACTGCGCAGCGAATTCATCACGTCCTACCGAGACAACCGTCTGGCAGCTAGAAAGTCCAACAATAAGGTTGGCATCGCGCTGGCGATGCTGGGCAATCTCTTCACGATCGCGATCCAAGAATGGAGCTTGGGCCTGACACACAACGTTGTCGCTGCCATCCGTAAGTCGTGCCCTAGACAAGGACGCTATCGTAGGCCTACAGACGTCGAAAAGCGCCAATTGATTGAGGTCATAGAGCCCACAGCAATCCGGTGCTTGCGTAGGCGTTAAAGTCGCAATCGAGACGCGTATGTGACAGTCCAAAATTTAGGGCTGAGGCTCAGCCAGATGGACCTGCATAGAGGTTTCGTAGAGTAAACGTTGGGCGTTGACTGGTGCCGCCACAGTGGGATCCATCGCAGATGGCCAAATCCGGACGGCAAAGTCAGCGATGTCGCGGCTTGCTGCTATCACTCCACGCATATCCTCGATGTTAATCGCGTTATAGGGCAGCCAATCAGTCTTAGGTGCGAAGCTTTGAATCGCATGGAGGTTTTTGATGGTGCGGTGTGCCGTGTATGGCTTATTGTTGTTTTTCTTGTCGATATAGTAGTGGACCACCAAGAAAAGGGTTCGTTGACGATCCTCTCTGCACAATCCATTCAGCAACGCGTATTGACCTGCGAGCAGCTTGGCCATGTTTCCAGAGTCAATCTCGACCAAGATCAGACGACCATCCGGCAGCAAGATAGTCTCGTCAACTGAAGTCGAGACTGGCTCGTGGCCTGGAAAACGGAGGTGGTAACGGCGCTTGCCGTCCAAGGAGGCGCCACCAAATTTTTCAATGAATGTCCGGCGAAAATCCGCCTCATTGTCTCCCGCCATGCCCATGGATCGCTCTATCTTAACTCAAAGAAATATTATAGTTTATTGCTAGTGAGGGCTAACGGAAGTAGTGCAATTCTTGGCACCGGTGGGTTAGCACGGGTGCCGCTGGCTCCGCTCTCATCCAGCACCAGCGGAGTGTCATCGTGGTTCCGCCCCTCTCTCATCCGGCACCGATGGAGTTGGCGTTGGTAGCTCCAGTCCCCCCACGCACTGGTGAGGTTGGCACCAATGGCGCCAGCGAGGCTTGTCTTGTAGGGTTGCAAAACTACCAGTCATAAGCTAATCGTATGAATTTTTCTGACACCAGCCGAATATAAATTCAATACAGCAATCAGTTTGCGACGGTTTCGCTCAATTACGTCAGTTATTGATAATGAAGTAATTTTATTTTAATTTTGTTGCGGCATAATTATCTTCACAATCAAAAACATATCGTCCTCTTGCTAATTTGCAATAATCGGGTGGCGGGTTCGAATCCTGCAGCCGGCACCAATTTGCGAGGATAAAGCCCGGCCTTCACGGTCGGACTTTTTGCTTTCTAATGCCATGCCCGTTCATGACTGATAAGATACAGCTATTTGACGAGGTCATCAGTCGAAGGCAACGCATCGTTTCCCATCCGAAACATGAAAGGCGTGCCCTTCATTGTCTTAAATCCTAATTGCCGATAATGACGATGCAACTTGGCGATTGCGCGTCGATAATTTTTATCTAGGTTGGAGAGCTGAAGCTCAGTTCTCCATGAATCTTCTTCTCTGCTACCGATATACTCTTTTTGGAGCGGGAACGGCTTAATAGCGACATAGGCTGCACCGCTTCCAAAGCGCTCGATCAGCCTTCTCATCACTATCAGCCCAAGATTACGTCCTCGAAATGCTGGCAGAATCTCCAACCTTTCAAGAATTAGCACATTCCCCCAAGCTGACTCAAATTTAAATAATTTTTCCAGTTTGTCGGAAATGTCGAGGCTATCGCCAGTAAAGATAGCGCCGTAGTAATCGAGTGTGACAGCGTGGCAATCGAACATATCAAAAACAGATGCGCTAGCATTCACGGCAGCACATATATCCAGATAGTAAATATGAAACTTTCCTACTAGCGTCTCGTTATCATTTTTATCTAACCCGATGACAGTGCCATGTGTAGAGTGGACGTAGTGCGAAGGATCATCATCTTCAAGGGCGCTTTCACCACCATCAAATCGCAAGTGAAAATAATAATCACCAATTAGCATGGCTCATGTTCTCGGCAATGTAAACTTAACTTCGTTCTTTGGCTATAGAGGACTGCCCGAATAACTCAGTGTACGGATTTATTGCTCTAAGGGCAAGCAATGGGTTTCGCTATGCGCAGGGGCGTCAATACCAGGTACCAAAGTATCATATAAGCATTACATCGTATAATGCAAAGCATCATTGGCACTCCGCTAATACTGCTTGCCATCTTCAGTAAGCCATTGACACGATTAGCTTTCCTTAAACTTAGCGCAACTCTGACATAAATTAGGATGTTGATTCGATGTATGCAGGCGTCGCCAGAAATGCTGCAATTATCAGGCTCACGTGCCTTGCATGTGAGCCTTTTTCATTTCCAACTACAACGCCGCCAGCGACGGCATGCCTCCCTTGCCCAGCCAGGTACGCTCGAACCGTTCCTGCACCAGCTTCAGCGACGCCGCATCCCCGCGGCTGCTGTACACCTCCATCAAGCCGCGCAGCGCCCAGCCATTGCTGGGCGTTCTTGCCAGCGCCGCCTGGAACACGTCCTCCGCCTCATTGATCTGCCCTGCCCGTAGCAGCGCCACGCCCAGCGTCTGGCGCGTCGGGTAGTACCAGTAGGGCGGCTCCATATAGGGCAGGCGGTCCTGCGACGCAACCGCTTCGCGGTAAGAGGCCAGTGCGCTTGCGGTGTCCTTGCGCGCATCGGCCAGGCGGCCGCTGGCGACGTGGCGCGCGGTGGCGACGATGTCGCGTGCCGGCACGTTCCAGGCCTCGAATGCCTTGAAGTCGGCGTTGCGTTCGACGGCGGCGAGGGCGTCGATCTCGCGCCGGCTGTCGTTCACCATGCCCTTGCGCGCGTAGCCGACGGCGCGGGCGTAGTGCCACATCGCCTGCACCAGCACCAGGTCCGGCCCCGGGTCGGGCAGCGCCACCAAGACGTCGGGGGTGCTGAACTGCACATGCGAGAAATAGATCGCGGATTTCACCGGCTGGATCAGGGGCAGCTTCGCCACCAGCTCGTGCGGCAGCGCCTTGTCGAGCTTGGCGGATGCCTCGAGCGCCGTCTTGCCGTCACCGCCCATCAGCGCCGACACCATCACGAAGTGGATGTTGTGCGGGTAGTAGGCGCCCTTGTAGACGGGGTCGCTCTGTGCGCGCGAAAAATAGCGCTCGTCGATGGCGACGGCGTCGAGATTGGTGGCCAGCGATTCCCGGTACATGCCGAGGCGGTAGTAGATGTGCGAGGGCATGTGGACGATGTGGCCCGCGCCCGGGATCTGCTTCGCCAGGATCCTTGCGGACGGCAGGGCGCGCTCCGGTTGCGCCGAGGCTTCCACCGCGTGGATGTAGTAGTGGGCGGCACCCGCGTGGATGGGATTGCGTGCAAGTACCCGTTCGAGCGTCGCGACCATCTCGCCGTTGCGGCCCTTCGCCTCGCGTCCGCCGGGTTGCCAGTAATCCCACGGCGACAGGTCCATCAGCGATTCGGCGTACAGCACCTGGATGTTGTCGTCGTCGGGAAAGGCGCGGGCGACCTGCATCATGGCGTCGGCATAGGCCTTGTCCAGGGCCGAGCGGTCCTCGGCCGGCGCGTCGGCATAGCGCTGGGCGACGGCGCGGATCAAGGCCTGCTCGTGCGGCTTGGCGCGGCCGGCCAGCGCCTGGGCCTTGGCGGCCGCGGCATGGGCGGGCGCCACGGCTTCCGGGAACATGGGCGCGTTGATGTTCGGCCCCAGCACCAGCGCTTCTCCCCAGTAGCACATGGCGCAGTGCGGGTCGAGGCGCTGGGCGGCGCGGAAGGCGCGCGCGGCTTCCGCATGGTTGAAGGCATAGGCCAGGCGCAGGCCCTGGTTGAAGTAGGCTTGCGCCCTGACGTTGTCGGTCGTGATGGGCATGTGCAGCTTGCCCAGGTTCTTGTACAGGGGCGGGGGCGTGGTGTCGGCCGGCGCCGGCGCTTGCTGGCCGGGCTGGAACGGGCGGGTTTCGACTTGCGGCTGGGTCTGCGGCTGGGTCTGCGGCTGGATTCGCAGGCTCACTAGGCGCGTCAGCAGGAGCGGCGGACCGCTCTGGCCACTACGGGCCGGCGTACACGTGGCGCCCTGCGTGAGGATGGGGTCGAATGCGCGGGACGATTGCCCGGATGACGACGGCCACAGCGTCAATGCTGCGACGAAGCCGGCGCCTGCCAGCGCGGCCAGGATGCGACGGTGTTTCATGATGCCCTCCTCGAAAAATGTATCGGAGGAGGAAAACTTAGACGCCCCTGCACGTCAGTGGTTCGGTGAACATGCGCGCCAGACGCCCGCGGTCAACCTTTCACGCACACCACCTGCTTGAGCGTATGCACCACCTCGACCAGGTCGCTCTGCGCCGCCATCACGGCGTCGATGTCCTTGTAGGCCATCGGGATCTCGTCGATCACGCCCTCGTCCTTGCGGCATTCGACGCCCGCGGTGGCGCGCACCTGGTCGTCGACGGAATAGCGGCGCTTGGCTTCGGTGCGGCTCATCGTGCGGCCGGCGCCGTGGCTGCAGCTATGAAAACTTTCCGGGTTGCCCTTGCCGCGGACGATGAAACTGCGGGCGCCCATCGAGCCGGGGATGATGCCCAGTTCGCCCGCGCGCGCGGAGACGGCGCCCTTGCGCGTCACCAGCACATCCTTGCCGAAGTGGTGTTCCTTCTGCACATAGTTGTGGTGACAATTAACCGCTTCCACGTGGGTCTCGAACGGCTTCTTGATGACGGTGCGCACGGCGGCGATCAGGTTCTGCATCATCACTTCGCGGTTCATGCGGGCGAACTTCTGGGCCCAGCCGACCGCCTCGACGTAGTCGTCGTAGTGCTGCGTGCCCTCTTTGAGGTACGCCAGGTCCTGGTCCGGCAGGTTGGCGAGATGAGTGCGCATGTCCTGCTTGGCCACCTCGATGAAATGGCTGCCGATCGCATTGCCGACGCCGCGCGAGCCCGAGTGCAGCATGAACCAGACGAAACCCTGCTCGTCCAGGCACACCTCGATGAAGTGGTTGCCGCTGCCCAGCGTGCCCAGGTGCTTGTAGTTATTGGAATGGCGCAGCTTGGGCGTCTTCTGGCAAATCACGTCGAACTCGTCCTTCAGTGCGCGCCAGGCCTGGTCGACGGCATGCGGCGGTGTATCCCACGAACCCTTGTCGCGCATCTTGCCGCCGCGCGCCTTCGGCGACATGCCGTGCGGCACGGCCTGCTCGATCGCGCTGCGCAGCTTGCCCAGGTTGTCCGGCAGGTCGTTGGCGCTCAGCGTGGTCTTGGCGGCCATCATGCCGCAGCCGATGTCGACGCCGACGGCGGCAGGGATGACGGCGCCCAGCGTCGGGATCACGCTGCCGATGGTCGAGCCTTTGCCGAGGTGGACGTCGGGCATCGCCGCCAGGTGCTTGTAGATGAAGGGCATGCGCGCCGTATTCGCCAGCTGGCGCCGCGCTTCTTCCTCCACGGGGACGCCGCGCGTCCACATCTTGACCGGGTGGGCACCTTGCACTTGCAGTACGTCGTAGGGTTCTTGCTGCATCGTCGTCGAGCGTCTCATTGGCATTCCAGAAGGGTGTATGTGCTGTCCGCATCGCCGTTTGCAATCCTCGGGCACGGGATTATTCGACGGCCGTGCCCGTTCGACAAGCACGCTCCGTTTTCAGGGCGAATCGACGCTTCATTCCGCCAATGCTGCAGTCCATCGCAATCCGCCATCGTGGCCGAGAGCAACTGCCTATAGTGATCCCATCAGCCAATCACGGGAGACACGTCATGAACAAATTGCTCGGCAATGCCCTGCTCGCGACCAGCCTGGCGCTGGTCTTTCACGCGGCCGCGGCGGATGATGTCGTACGCGAGAACCGCGCCGTCGACGCCAAGGTCACCAAGGTGCGCCTGGGCGGCATCGTGCGCCTGAACCTGCGCCAGGGTCCGCCGTCGCTGGTGGTGTCGGGCGACCGCCGCTACATCGGCAAGGTCAAGACCGTGCAGAACGGCGATACCCTCACGATCGACCTGGAAAACAATACGCGCATCCAGGGCAATATCGACGAATTGCGCGCCGACCTCTCCGTGCCGAATCTGCAGGAATTCGTGTCGCAGGGCGTGGGATCGAGCGATGTGTCGGGATTCAAGGGCGACAAGGTCAAGCTGGCGCTGGACGGCGCCGGCGCCGTGCGCTTCACGGGCCAGTACCGCGAAGTCGATGCGCGCCTGGGCGGCGTCGGCGGCCTGACCCTGAATCCCGGCCAGTCCGACCGCATTGCGCTGGAGCTGGGCGGCGCCGGCCACATCACGGTGTCCGGCCAGACGAAACTGCTGCGCGCCCACATGGGCGGTATCGGCGGGCTCGATGCCCAGCAGCTGCGCGCGGAAACCGTCGACCTCGACATGAACGGCCTGGGCGGGGCCAGCGTGTTCGCGAGGAACGCCGCCAACGTCAGCCTGAACGGCATGGGGTCGGCCACGGTCTACGGCAACCCGGCCACGCGCCGCGCGACGACGAGCGGCTTCGGCAAGGTCAGCTGGCAGCAATGAGGTGGCAGCAATGAGCGACCGCAGGCCGCGTCCAGCGCGATGCCGGAAGCAGCCTGCGAGGATGGTGCAGGATTGCGACCGCTTAGCGGATCACCAGGTCGTTCTTGACCGACTTGACGCCCTTCACGCCGCGTGCCAGTTCGACTGCCTTCTGGGCGCTCTCGCGCGAGTCGACGAAGCCGCTCAGCTGCACGGTGCCCTTGAAGGTCTCGACGTTCACCTGGGTGGCTTTCACGGTCGAGTCGGTAGCGAAGGCGGCCTTGACCTTGGTGGTGATGACGCTGTCATCGACGTATTCGCCGGTGCCTTCGCGGGTGGCGGTCGGCGCGCACGCGACCACGGAAACCAGCAGGGTCGTCGCGATGACGGATTGAGCAATTGCGGACTGGAAACGACGGGTCATTTGCATGGCGATTCTCCGGAAAGTGTTAATGTTTTTGTATTATGACTATTCTTGAATTTGCCTGGCGCCCGATAGTGTTGTGAAAACGACACTGTGCAATATCAAGGTGCGCCGGTACTTGCCAGGGCGTCGCCTGACGGTCGCGGCCGTGCGACGATGCGCTGCGGCGGCAAATCGTGGCCGATCACGAGGCGCACATCGGGCCGCCCCGGCGTGCCCATCCGCACCGGAGCGCCGGCATCGAAGCGCTGGGCCAGGCGCTCGGCCACGTTGCGGAAAGCCGGCTGGTATTCGACGCGGGTCTGGCGCACGGCAAAGCCCTTCTGGTTGCTCAGGCGGACCACTTTCACGCCGGGATCGCGCAACTGGCGCGACAGCAGCCGCGCCAGGCCCTGGCGGCCGTTGCCGTTGCTGATCTCGAGCGCCGCCACGGCCGTGCCGTCCTCCTCCTCGACTGCCGGCTGCGGCGCAGGGGCCGGCGCTTCCTTGCGCGTCGCCGGTACCCGCCGCAATGCATACATGCCGTTGCCGGTGCTTTCAATGTCGATGAAGGCCCAGTCGCCATCGGACTGTTGCTGCGGCTGCGCCAGCGCCTGCGCGATCGGGGCCGGACGCTGCCCCGCCACCATCGCATAGTCGGCGCGCAGGTCGTGCTCGCGCAGGGCGATGGCCTGGCGTAGCATCAGCCTGGCGCGCTCGTCCTGGCCGAGCCGTTGCAGCGTCTCGCCCAGGTTCTGCCAGGCGCGCGCGTTGAGCGGATCGAGCAGGCAGGCTTTTTCCAGCGCCGCCTGGGCCGCCGCATGGTCGCCGCTCAGCAGGTAGGCATAGCCCAGGTTACTGAACAGGAAGCCGACGGCGGGGCCGGACGCCATGGTGGCGTCGCGGGTCAGCGCGGTCCAGATCGGGATCGCGTGGTCGAAATCGCGCCGCTCGGCATAGGCGATCGCCAGGCCGTTGCCCGCGTTGACATGGCCGGGATCGCGCCGCAGCGCGGCCTGGTAGGCCGCGATGGCGTCGTCGCGGCGGTGCGCCAGGTGCAGGCTGCGGCCGCGCTGGTAATGCTCGTCGGCCGAGGCCTGCTGAGCGCCGGCCGCGTCGGCCGCCGCCGGAAGCCCGGGCGAACTGCTGCAGGCCGGCAGCAGCGCACCGGCGCACAGCAGGGACAGGGACGTCAACAATATCCGGGGACGTTTCATCGAGGGTTGCATGGCATTCTCCGCAAAAATCAAAGGGCGCCGCCGCTCAGGGCGGTCTTCAGGGTGCGCGCGATCTGGATGCCGGCCGGGCCGAGCAGCACCATCAACAAGGTGGGAAAGATGCAGAAGATCAGGGGGAACAACAGCTTCAGGCCGATCTTGGCGGCGGCTTCCTCGGCCATCATGCGGCGCTTGGTGCGCAGGTTGTCCGAGTACACGCGCAAGGCCGAGCCGATGCTGGTGCCGAAGCGCTCGGACTGGATCAGCATCGCCACCAGCGAATCGATGTCGTCCACGCCGATGCGCATGGCGAAGTTGCGCAGCGCCTTTTCCTTGCTGAACCCGGCGCGCATTTCCATCAGCACCAGCTGCAGCTCCTGCGCCAGCGTGACGCTCTTGATGTGGATTTCGGCCGCCACCTTGATCAGGCCGCGCTCCAGGCTCAGGCCGGCCTCGACGCACACGGTGAGGAGGTCGAGCGCGTCCGGGATGGTTTCGAAGATCTCGCGCTTGCGGCCGCGGATGGTCCGCGCCAGCACCGCGTTCGGCAGGTAGTAGCCGAGCGCCGCCACCAGCAGCAGCAGGAACAGCACCCTGGCGCCGCCCGGGGTCCCCGGCGCCAGCGCCAGCACGATGCCGGCGATGGCTGGAAAGGCGAGCGCGAGGCCGCTCTTGGCGGCGAAATACAAGGCCGGCGTGGCGGGATTGCGCCAGCCGGCGTTCATGAAGCGCAGGCGCAGCGCCGATTTTTCCCATCCCTCTTCCGGCACCGACAGGCGCGACAGCGGCCGCACCGCATGCGCGATGCGTTCGACCCAGCCGACGTCATGCGCGCCTTCCTGCGGCACGCCCATGAAGCGCGTCAGGCGCGAGCGCAAGGTCGCGGGCGCGAACAGCAGCATCGCCAGCCAGACAAGGCCGCCGACGATCGCGAACACGATCAGCAGGAACAGCAGCTGTGCGGTGGTCATCGATGCCTCCTCGGATAGGGATGCATGGGGTGCTTCAGATACGAATGCGGATGGCGCGGCGCAGCCACAGCACGCCGACGACGATCATGCCGAACGCCACCCACAACAGCCGGATGCCCGCCGGATCGGTCCACAGCACGCGGATGTAGCTCTCGTTCACGATCAGCATCATGGCCCCTACCGCGAACGGCAGCAGGCCCAGGATCCAGGCCGACATGCGCCCTTCCGCCGACAGCACGCGCACCTGGGCCGCCAGCTTGAGGCGGTCGCGGATGATGTGGCTGATGTTGCCGAGGATCTCGGCGAGGTTGCCGCCGGTCTCGCGCTGGATCAGGATCGCGATGACGAGGTAGCGCAGGTCGGTCAGCGGGATGCGCGCGGCCAGGTTGTGCAGCGCTTCGGCCATCGGCACGCCGTAGTTGATCTCCTCGCGCACGACGCGAAATTCGCCGCTGAGGGGTTCGGACAGTTCGTTGCCGACGATCTGCAGCACGTTGCTGAACGAGTGGCCGGCACGCAGCGCGCGCGCGATGAAGTCGGCCGCGTCGGGCAGTTGCTCCTCGATGCGTCCCAGGCGCTTGCGGCGCGTGCGGCGCACCAGCGCCAGCGGAATGAAGGCGCACAGCAGCGCCGCCGCCAGGCGTGCAGGCAGCGGCACCGGCCAGCGTGCCGTCAACAGCAAGCCGCCCAGCAGCGCGATGCCCGACCATGCCAGGAACTGCCCGACCGACCATTTCACCCCGGCCTGCACCAGCAGGCGGTCGAGGTGGTGCGCAGGCGCGAGGCGATGCAGCAGGCGGTCGAGCAGTTCGCGGCTGCTGTAGCGGCGCTGCTTCAGGATCGAGATGCGCTCGCCGGCGCGTCCGGCGCCCTGGCTGTCGGACATCAGCTGCAGCCGGCGCGCGATGCGCTGGGCCGCGGCGCCGTGCTCGCTCATCCACCAGAGGTAGGCGCCTTCGATGCCGAGGATGACGGCGGCGAACAGGAATACGACGAAGGCATAGAAGAGGATGTCCATCGAGGCTCCGCTGGCTGTCAGGTGAAGATGCGGTCGGGGTCGAACGTGTCTTCGGGCACCGGCGCGCCGAACATGCGCAGCCGCTCGGCGAAGCGCGGGCGCACGCCGGTCGCGCCGAAGTGGCCCAGCACCTTGCCTTCGCCGTCGACGCCGGTCTGCTCGAAGCGGAAGATCTCCTGCATCGAGATGATCTCGCCCTCCATGCCCGTTACTTCCTGCAGGCTGACCAGCTTGCGGGTTCCGTCGGTCAGGCGCGACGCCTGCAGGATGACGGTGATGGCCGAGCAGATCTGCTGGCGGATCGCGCGCGGGGTCAGGGTGACTCCGGCCATGCCCACCATGTTTTCCAGGCGCGACAGCGCATCGCGCGGCGTGTTGGCGTGGATCGTCGCGAGCGAGCCTTCGTGGCCGGTATTCATCGCCTGCAGCATGTCCAGCGCTTCCGGCCCGCGCACCTCGCCCA
The DNA here is from genome assembly GCF_030412015.1 of Massilia sp. YIM B02763. Lineage (GTDB taxonomy): Bacteria > Pseudomonadota > Gammaproteobacteria > Burkholderiales > Burkholderiaceae_D > Telluria. The sequence continues at coordinate 42,561 of NZ_JASNRD010000007.1, forward strand.
GGATGATGCGGTCGGGCCGCATGCGCAGCGCGTTGCGCACCAGCGCGCGCTGCGTGACCTCGCCCTTGCCCTCGATGTTCGGCGGACGCGTCTCCAGGCGCACCACGTGCGGCTGGCGCAGCTGCAGCTCGGCCGCGTCCTCGATCGTCACGATGCGCTCGTTGGCGGGGATGAAGCCCGACATCAGGTTCAGCAGCGTGGTCTTGCCGCTGCCGGTGCCGCCGGAGATCAGGATGTTCACCTTGGCCAGGCCCAGGCTTTCCAGCACCTTGACCATGGGCGGCGTGACGCTCTTGTAGTCGAGCAGGTTCTGCACGGTGAGCGGGCTGGCGCCGAAGCGCCGGATCGAGACCAGCGGCCCGTCCACGGCCAGCGGCGGAATGATCGCGTTCACGCGCGAGCCGTCGGGCAGGCGCGCGTCGACCATGGGGCTCGATTCGTCGACGCGGCGGCCCACGCGCGAGACGATCTTCTCGATGATCTTCATCAGGTGCGCGTTGTCGTGGAAGCTGACGTCGGTGAGCTCGAGCCGGCCGCGCCGCTCGACGTACACCTTGCTGTAGGTATTGACCAGGATGTCGGAGACGCTCGGGTCGTTCAGCAGCGGCTCGAGCGGGCCGAAGCCGAGCATTTCGTGCTGGATGTCGAGCACGAGGTGGTGGCGCTCCTGCTGGTTCAGGACGATGCGTTCCTCTTCGATGATGCGCTGGACCAGCAGCGCCAGCTCGTGCTTGAACTGTTCGCTGGTCAGGCGTTTCAGGCGCTCCAGGTCGATCCGGTCGAGGATCATCTGGTGCATGGTCTTCTTCAGTTCCTGGTAGGCGTGCTGCGCCACTTCCGGCATCGGTGCCGGCTGGTGGACGCGTTCCTCCTCGGACCCGGACAAGCGCTCGCGCAGGGACATGGCAGGCTCCTTTGTGTGATCAGGCTTCGCCGCGGCCGAACAGGCGATCGAACAGGCCGTTCTTCGCTTCCGCGACGCGGCGCGCCGTCAGCACCTCGACCAGGTCGGCCAGGCTGCGCGCCGCCGCGCTGCCGCGCGCCAGCTGCAGCACCGGGATGCCCTGGTTGACCGAGTCGGTGACGGCGATGTAGTCGTTGGGGACGGTATGCACCACTTCCGCGCCGAGCGCGGCGTGCAGGTCCTGCAGGCGCAGCTTGCCGCCCTTCTCGTAGCGGTTGACGACCAGGCGGATATGGTCGGTCACGTAGCCGAGCGAGCGGAAGATGTCGAGCAGGCGGCGGGCGTGGCGGATATCGGGCAGCGCCAGTTGCAGCACCGGGTAGATCGCGTCGGTGCTGTCGAGCGCGCGCAGCGAGACGGCGTCGATCTGGCGGCCGATGTCGAGCAGGATGTAGTCGTAATGCTGGCGCGCCACGCGCAGGATCGCGTCGATGTGTTCGGGCTTGGCCTCGACCGCCTGGGCAGGGTCGTCGGCCGCGGCCAGCACGCCGAAGCCGGGCGCCACGTGCACCAGGCAGGAATCCAGGAAGGGAGCATCGATGCGCGCGATCTGCTGGCACACGTCGGACAGCGTCATGCTCGGTTTCTGGTCGGAGACGTACAGGGTGGCGTCGCCGAACTGGCGGTGCAGGTCGATCAGGAGCACCTTCTTGTCCGCCAGCGTCGCCAGCGCGTAGCCGAAATTGGTCGCGATGAAGGTCGCGCCGCTGCCGCCCTTGCAGGCGATGAAGGCCAGCACCTTGCCGTCGCGCGATGCGGTGACGCCGGCGCTGGCGGCAATCCGGTCGATCGCTTCGTGCAGCGCGCGGTGCACGAGCGGCAGCTGCAGGACCTCGCGCACGCCGGCGCGCATGGCGCGGATCAGTAGTTCGGGATGGTGGTTGTCGGTCAGCAGCATGAAATGCGCGGCCGCATAATGGCGGGTGAGGCGTTCCAGCAGGTCGGCATCGGCGGCGTCGGCATCGGCGGCGTCGACGATGACGAGGCCGGGGTGCTCAGGCAGCGGACGGTCGAGCGCGTCGCGCAGGCCGTCGCGCCCGGCGGCGATGTGCAGCGGCGGCACGCGCGCCGCGCCTTGCGACGCGATCTCCGCATGGAGCTGTGGATCGCGGCTGATCAGGAGGGCTCTCATCGGGTTCCTCGGGGCGGCATGGGGTTGGCGCCGGCGGGGCCGGCAGATGGGTTGTCATTTGGTGCCGCTCCCGCCGATCAGCGGTTGTTCGGTGCCGGCGTTGTCCTTGAACGAGCGCTGGTAGCGTTCGTGGCTCGCGCGCGCCGCGGCGCCATCCATGCCGGCGGCGGGGTTCGTATTGGCGGCGGCGTCCGGGTCGATCACTTGGGCCGCCAGGTTGGCGCGCACGGCGTCGCCGAAATGCTTGTCGAAGCGCGGCGTCGTGCTGCATCCCTGCAGCAGCAATGCCGATGCGATCGGTAACACGGCGGACACCAGGCGGTTGCGTGCGGTGGACATCGCTGTCTCCTATTTCAGTTCGAAGCCGCCGGCTTCGCGCGACGAACGGGCCGCCGGGTTCGAGGCTTTCGCCGTCGTGGTCTCGGGCGCGAAGCCATCCAGGCGGCCGCCCAGCAGCACCGCGGCGCGCGACGGCTCGCCGACCTTGTCGGTCGGCAGCTCGTAGCCCGCGCCCGGCAAGGGCTTGACCAGGTGGGCGGTGATCACGAACACCAGTTCGGTGCGGTCCTGCTGGTAGTCGGTGCTGCGGAACAGGGCGCCCAGCACGGGGATCTCGCCGAGCACCGGCAAGCCTTTCAGGTTGGTGACCATATTGCTCTTGATCAGACCGCCGATCGCGAAGCTCTGGCCGTCGTACAGCTGCACCGTGGTGCTGGCGCGGCGCGTCGTCACCACCGGCAGGATCGCGGTACCGGAGATGCCGTTGGCGGACAGGCCGATGCCGTCGCGCGAGAGTTCCGACACTTCCGGCGCGACGCGCAAGTTGATGCGGCCACCCGCCAGCACGGTCGGCGTGAAGCGCAGGCCCACGCCGAATTCCTTCTCTTCCAGCGACACGCGATTGTTGTCCTGCGCGACCGGGATGTAGAACTTGCCGCCGGCGAGGAAGCTGCCTTCCTGGCCGCTGATCGACATCACGTTCGGCTCGGCCAGCACGCGCACCAGGCCGTCCTGCTTGTCGGCGGCCGCCGTGATGCTGCGGTCGTTCGACTTGGACAGCTTGATCGCGCCGCCCGCCTTGCCGGTGACGAAGTCCGTCAGCAGCGTCGCGGCCCAGCTGCCGGAGCCGAAGCTCCAGGTGGCATTCGCTTCCAGCCGTTCGATGAGGGACTTCGAGACCTCGGCGACCTTCACTTCCAGCTGCACCTGCTGCGGGGCGCTCACGCTCAGCATGTTGATCACGCGGACGGCAGCCTGGCTGGCCCCGTTCTGGCCCTGGTTGTTCTGGCCCGGCGGCAGGTCTTCCTTGTCCGGCACGGCCAGCGTGCGCAGCGGCCGGCGCACGTAGGCCCCCGCCAGTTCGACCGCGCGCGCCACCGCGGCGGCGTCGCTCACCGTGCCGGTCAGCACCAGGCTGTCGGCGGCGGCCAGCACGCGGATGCCCCGCTCTTCCGGCATGGCGGCGAGCAGCGTCGCCTGCAGCGCCGCCGGGTCCATGGCCACCGTGATGTCGAGCACGCTGCACAGGCCGCTCCTGCCCTGCACGATCATATTGGTCGTGCCGACGTCGACGCCGGCGATGTACAGCGTGTCCGGCGCCACCAGCAGCGCCTGCACCACGGCCGGATTGCCGACGCTGCGGTGCTGCACCGGTTCGGGCAGGCGCATCAGGCTGGACTTGCCGACCTGGAGCGACAGTTGCGCGGGCCGCGCCGCTTCGCCCTGGCAGTGCGGACCGCGTTCGACGCGGCCAGCAGCGCCCTGGCCGGCATCCTGGGCGCGCTTGGCGGCGGCCGCCGCGGCGCCGGCAGCGCTGGCAGGAACAGCGGCCACTGCCGCCAGCGCCAGGCTGGAGGCAAGCAGGCAACGGAGCATCGGATTACCGTTCATGGCATCACCTCGGACGGGTTCACAGGCATTCCTGCGTTGCGCGCAGGCCATTCAGGACGGTGATGCAGTCGCGCTTCACGGGGACGGGCGCCGCCACTTTCACCACCACCGGCTTGGGCCGCGCCACCACGGGCGCCGGCGGCTTGGGCGGCGGCACCGCGGTGTCGGGCAACAGCGTCACCTTGGTCGCGCCGCTCGTGCTGGCAGGCTGCGGATCGATCTGGTTGCGCAGCGCCAGCGACAGGGTGCCCACGCTGCGTGCCAGGTCGAGCTTCTCGGCCTGCTCGGGCGTCACTTCCAGCGTGACCGCATTGACCACCTTCGGCTTGGTCTCGTCGCGGCTGACTTCCTGCGCGACCGCCAGCACCAGGATCCGTTCCAGCACGATCTTCGAGATGTTCTGTTCGCGGCCGCTCGAGCGCGTGCCGTCCGGCGCATCCTTCTGGGTGCTGACGATGATGTCGACATAGTTGCCGGGCAACGCGAACCCGGCCACGCCGATCACGTCGTTCACGCGCACCGTGATCGCGCGCTTGCCTTCGGCGATCAGGGCGGACAATCCGCCCAGGGTTCCCGACGGCGCCAGCTTGGCTTCGCTGACCGGTTCGCCCATCAGGAGGTTGGCCTTGAGGACGCGCCCGGCCAGCTTCTGCGGATCGGCAAACGCGCCTTTCGGCACGCTGTCGGCCGGCCACTCGACCAGCTTGAACATCTCGGGCGTCAGGCGCTGTCCGAGGCTGATATCGGCCAGCGCGACGGCGATGCGGCCACTCGGACCGCCGGGCTGGTTCAGCAGCCAGCGCGAGGCGAACGCCACCGCGGCCAGGCCGAACAGGATGGCCACCGCCATCACGAGGATCGCACGCCGGTTCTTCATTCAGGCCTCCCCGTCGCAGGCAATGAACATGCTGTGCCAGGCCTGTTCGACGCTGGCTTGCGTGAAACGCGCTTCCTGGCCGGCGAAACCGGCGAAATCGGCGATGCGCTCGACCAGGCCGGCGGGATAGCAGGCCAGCAGCGCGCGCCGTGCCTGCGGATGCAGGCGCTGGATGAGGTAGTCGCAAGCGCCGTCGTCATAGTCGACGCGATGCGCGCAGCACTGGCGCTTGATCAGCGTGCGGTAGGCGGCGGCCGGGAGCGCGCCGATCTCGGCCTTGTAGCCGATGCGACGCAGCGCGGCATCGTCCAGCACGCTGGCAGGCGCCAGGTTGGTGGCGAACACCACGGCCGCATCGAACGGCACGGTCTCGGCCTGGCCGCCCTGCAGCGTCAGCTGGTCGGCGCCGGCATCGAGGGGCGCGGTGAAGCGGTTGAGCAGCTCGGCGGCCGGCATGCGCTGGCGGCCGACATCGTCGATCACCAGCATGCCGTTGTTGGCCTGCAGGTGCGGCGGCGCGTGATAGACGCCTTCCTCGGCATCGTGGCGCAGTTCGAGCATCTCGCGTCCCAGCTCGGCGCCGACGTGCACCAGGGGACGCTGGCACAAGCCCCAGCGTGCATCGCCGCTGCGCCGCTCTTCCTGGCGCGCCAGCGGCGGCGGCAGGTGCAGCGCCGGGTCGTACAGGCGGATCACCTGGCGCCCCGCCATCAACGCATACGGCACCGCGACCGGTCCCGGCAACAGGCGCGCGAGCTTGCGCGCCAGCTGCGTCTTGCCGCTGCCTGACGGGCCGTGCAACAGCAGCGAACGGCGCGCGTACAGGGCGGCGCCGATCGTGGCGCGCGCATGCGGTGCCAGGCCGTCCTCGCCCAGCACAGCGGCCAGCCGGGCGGGCGTGACGCGTTCGATGTCGTGACCGCGCAGCGACTGCCGTTCGACCTGCGCGCGGTACGCCGCCAGGGGCACCGGCGCCGGGCCGAGGTAGCGCGAACGCGCCAGCGCCTCGGCGCAGGCGCGCTGGCCGATCGACGTCAGCTGGTATTGCATGTCGATGTCGGAGTCGCCGCACCAGGCCACCTCGACCTGCTGCTCGGCGATCAGGGGGTTCAGCACTTCGCGCAGCACGCCGACCGACAGGCGCAGCTGGCCGGCCAGGATCGCCAGCGGCGACTTGCCGCCGGCCTGGATCGCCTTGAGCACGAGGTCGGCGAGGAAGCGCGGCTCGAGCCCCGTGTCGCGCACGGTCTTGGCCTGGCGCGGCAGGGCCGGCAAGGCGTCCGCGGCGGACTGCGCTGCCGGCGCCATGGCGGGCAAGGTCGCGATGCTTTCTGTCGATAGCGTTTCAATCATCGGAATCTCTCGTCATGCATGTTTTCCGAAACGGGTCGGAATCGATTCTAGCCACGGTGTCCCGGCCCTCTTTGCGTTGCACCAAAGCCGAACTCAACCGTGGTGACGGACCAGCACGATGATCGTGCCGATGGCGATCGCCACGCCGTAGGGGATGGTGCCGGAACTGGTCCTTTGCTGCGCCGCTGCGGCCGTCATGCCCGGCGCCAGGACGGCGTGCGCCATGTGCATCACGTTGCCGAGGGCGAGTTTCAGACGGCCGCGCGCGAGCACCGCCAGCAGCGCCATGACTCCTCCCGCGCACCAGGTCAGCACCGCGATGGACAAGACCTCCTGCGGCCCGGCGAAGGCGCCGACCACGGCCAGCAGCTTGACGTCGCCGGCGGCCATGCCGCGCAACAGGTAGAACGGCAGGAACAGCGCCAGGCCCAGGGCCAGGCCGCCGAGCGCGGCAAGCAGCGCGGCAAGGGGTGCGGCGGACAACAGGCGCAGCACCAGTGCGCACGCCAGCGCCGCCAGCAATAATCGATTCGGGATGCGGCGCGTCGCCAGGTCGTTGATGGCGGCAATACTGACCAGCAGCAGCAGGGCGGCGTGCAGCCAGGAGTCGATCGGCATGGCATCCTCCGGAAAATGAAAAACCCTCCGGGCCGAGGCCCGGAGGGTTCGACGGCGATTACGGAGCCGGTGCCGCGGCAATTGCCGCAGTCAGGCGGGTGCCGATCGTCGTGAAGGCGGCCGACAGGTCGTCGCCCAGTGTCTGCGCGCCGGCGACGATCGCCAGGCCCACCAGCGCGGCCATCAGGCCGTACTCGATGGCGGTGACGCCGTTCTCGTCAGCGACGAAGGCTTTGACAGCGGACATGAACTTGCTCATGACTTACTCCCATATGGTAGGTTGATAAAAGCCCTGGAAAGACGGTACGTACTGCTGCACCGTTACGGCTGGCTGCTCCGCGTTCCGTCCAGTGAGTCCACTATAAAAGTTGATTCCACACAGCAACTTGACTGCTCGCAACTTTTCTGTGTGGAACTATTTTTTGGCTTCAGGAATCAGCTTTCGATCAAGCGCCAGGGATGTTGAACACCTGCCCTCGAGAATTCCTCCGCACCAAAGAAAATTGCACTTGCATAATTGCCTAGAATACAAAAACGCTATATGCTGTTCGGCTTGCTCTTTGTGAAATGCCAGATGCCTGCGAACGCGACGGCGGCTGTTTTCAGCCCGCAGGTCGGTTGATTACATTGCTGAGAACGACATGGATTCGCTACTGAAACACATGGTGGACATGACTGGCCACCGCGATCACGCGATGCTCGATATTTCCGTGATCTCGGCGGTGCAGGAACTGGCCGGCGCGGCGCAGACGCGCATCCTGACCATTGCGACCATGTCCGGGCAGCGCTACCTGCGCCCCCGCGCCAGCATCGTGAAGGGCGGCGCCGCGCGCCTGGAAGAAGTCGATGAAGGCGCGCCCGGCGAGACGCTGGCCCGCCATCCCGAACTGGAGCGCTGCCTGGCCGAGCACCTGGCCAGCGCCGAAGCCCTGGCCGACGACGGCACCCGTACGCTGTGGCTGCCGATCTGGATCGGCGACGAGGCCACCACCTGCCTCGAACTGCGCAACCACGCGCCGTATTCGAGCCACACGGTCCACACCGTGGCCGGCATCGTCGGCGTCTACCGCAATTTCCAGAACCTGCTCGACTACAGCGAGCGCGATTCGCTGACCGGCCTGCTCAACCGCAAGACCTTCGACGACCACCTGGCGCGCATGCTGCATTGCGCGCACGAGCAGAAACAGGAACAGGAGGCGCGCCTGCCCGGCGCACTGGAACGGCGCCAGCTGCAGGGTCAGCCGCAGGGCGAGGAAAAGCAGTGGCTGGCGGTGGTCGACGTCGACCACTTCAAGGCCATCAACGACAAGTTCGGCCACCTGTACGGCGACGAGGTGCTGATCCTGATCGCCAACCTGCTGCAATCCTCCTTCCGTGTCGAGGACCGCGTGTTCCGCTTCGGCGGCGAGGAATTCGTCGTGCTGCTGCGCTCGACCACGCTGGAGAATGCCTGGAAGATCATCGACCGCTTCCGCACCAACGTCGAGCTGCACGACTTTCCGCAGGTCGGCCGCGTCACCGTCAGCGTCGGTTTCGTCAGCATCAGCGCCTACGATCCGCCGGTGGCGACCCTGGGCCATGCCGACCAGGCCCTGTACTTCGCCAAGAGCAGCGGCCGCAACCGGGTGTGCCACTACGACGACCTGGTCTCGCACGGCATGCTGCAGGCCGTGACGTCGAACGACACGGCAGAGTTTTTCTAGACTAGACGGCCAGCGCCAGGAAGCGCAGCGGATCGACCTGCCACTTGTCGGGCGACTCGTGGCGCACGATCTTGTCGCCGCCGCCGAAGCCCAGGCCGCGCGCCAGGTCCACCATCTCCGGCTTGATGTAGGTCTGGCTCTTCGTGCTGTAGAACACGTTGACCTTCGGCGTGAGCAGGCTCGTTTCGTGCGGTTCGACCACCACGGCCAGGCGCCCCGATTCCAGCAGCACCAGCGTGCCCACCGGATAAATGCCGACACAGCGCATGAAGGCCTGCGTCAGCTCGGGATTGAAATGGAATTTGCTCCATTCGTAGAGCTTGCGCAGCGCTTCCGCCGGCGGCATGCCCTTGTGGTAGCAGCGGTCGGCCGTGATGGCGTCATAGACGTCGACGATGGCGGCCATCTGCGCCAGTTCGCTGATCTCGCTTTCGCCCTGGCGGTCCGGATAGCCGCTGCCGTCGCGCCGCTCGTGGTGGTGCAGCGTGATGTCGAGCGCGATGTCTCCGATGCCGCCGGTACGGCACAGGATGTCGTAACCGTCTTTCGGATGGCGGCGCACGATCGCGAATTCCTCGTCGGTCAGGCGTCCCGGTTTGTTCAGGATATGGTCGGGAATCAGGGCCTTGCCCGTATCGTGCAGCAGGCCGCCGATGCCGGCCTGGTAGACCGTGTCCGCATCCATCCCCCGCGAGCGGCAGAACGCCACCAGCAGCGTGCACACGCTCACCGAATGGAGGAAGGTATAGTCATCCTTGTTCTTGATGACGGACAGGCCCAGCAAGGCCCCCGCATTGCGCAGGATCGAGGCAGTGACGTTCTCGACGACGGGGGCGACCCGGTCGAGTTCGACCGCCTTGCCCAGGCGGGCGTCCTGCATCACCGTTTTCACGAGCCCGGCGGCCTGGCGCCGGATGGCGACGGCCTGGTCGTACTCTTCTGCAACGGTGGTGCGCAGCGGCGCCACCGGCTTGGCGGCGATCGCCGTGACCTCGGCCTCGGTGATGGCCGCCGCTTCCTCCACCGTCGGGGCATCGGCGACATCCAGCCCCCGCTCGCAATCGATCGTCACGCCACGGATCCCGGCCAGGCGAATCCGCCGAATCTCTTCTTCGCTCGTGATGACGAAGCGGCTACGGACGAAGGGATGCTCCATCCACCCGCAATCCAGGTCGTGAATGGACATGCCGACGCGTAGCTGGGAGGAATCGAGTGTCTTCAACATGGTGGAGGCCCTATGGTAATCTCGCCGCGGCTAGGCTTTCGCTTTTACGGTTTCGAGTATAACAATCTGATGAATTCGCCAGTAAAAAATATTTCTATCGAGAACCTCTAGTATCTTTAAAGATACAATCGTCAAATATGGAACTTCGCCAGCTACGCTATTTCGTTGCCATCGTCGATCACGGCTCGCTGTCGCGTGCCGCCCTGGTGCTGCACGTGGCGCAGCCGGCGCTGACGCAGCAGTTGCGCCAGCTCGAGGATGAGCTGGGCGTCCAGTTGCTGCACCGTTCGGCCCAGGGTGTACTGAGCACGGATGCCGGCAAGCTGTTCTACGAGCACGCGCAAGCGATCCTGAAGCAGGTGGCCGATGCCCAGGCGGCCGTGGTGCAATCGGCCGAGCGGCCGTCGGGCAGCGTCACGCTGGGCCTGCCGCACAGCATTTCCGGCGCGCTGGCCTTGCCGCTGCTCAGCGCCATCCGCCAGCGCTATCCCGAGATCACGCTGCAGCTCACCGAGGAATTGACGGGCAACCTGGCCGAACAATTGCGCTCCGGCCGCGTCAACCTGGCCGTCCTGCTCGATGACGGACAGCTGGGCGGCTTCGCGACGACGCCGCTCGTGGAAGAGGAATTGCGCTTCATCTGCCGCGCCGACATGCCGCTCGCCGCCGGCCGCGACGCCCTGCTGCTGCGCGAAGCGCTCGCCACGACCTTGATCCTGCCGGGCCTGCAGCACGGCGTGCGCCCGCGCATCGAAAGCACGGCGCGCGCGGCCGGCCTGGCGACGCAGGGCGTCATCGAGATCAATTCGATCGCCATCCTGAAGTCGGCGATCCTGGCCGGCATGGGCGCCACCATCCTGCCGGTGGCGCCGGTGCAGGCGGAAGTCGAGCGCGGCGCCATGCGCGCGCTGGCGATCCGCGAACCGGCCATCTCGCGCCGCGTCGTGCTCTGCACCTCGCGCAACATCCCCCTCACCAATGCCTCTGCCGCCGTAGGCCGCCTCGTGGCCGACGTCGCGCGCGCGCTGTGCCGCGAAGGCGCCTGGATCGGCGCCCATCCCGTCGTCGACTGATCTAATCGCCTACCCCGCGCCGACTGCCCTGCCGCAGCCGCTCCGCCGAATTTGATGTGGATCAAGGATTTTTCCGCAAGGGAAAATTAACCTGCGCTCATCGTTGCCTTATCAAATCTTGAGTTAGCCATTTTGCGTTGACTCAAGGTGTGCGACGGAAAAACAGAGTGCACCAATGAATACCGCATCCCTTTCCCACAACCCGCAGCGCGCGCGCCGCGAACGCCTGGCCCTGACGCTGTTCGTCGCCATCGCCGTCAAATGCCTCGTGCTGTACGGCCTGTGGCACGCCTTCTTTTCGCACCCGCAAACCAAGCACATGCTGCTGCCGTCGGACCAGGTGGAACGCCACTTGTTCACGCCGGCGGCCGGCCCGATTTCCAACACCAACAAGTAGGTCGTTACCATGCCTCCGCTCGACGATGTCGTAGCCCTGTCGCGGCTACAGTTCGCAGCCACCGCGCTGTACCATTTCCTGTTCGTTCCCCTCACCCTCGGCCTGGCCTGGATCCTCGTGATCATGGAATCGGTCTACGTCATGACCGGCAAGCAGGTCTACAAGGACATGACCCAGTTCTGGGGCAAGCTGTTCGGCATCAACTTCGCGATGGGTGTCACCACCGGCATCACGATGGAATTCCAGTTCGGTACCAACTGGGCCTATTACTCGCACTACGTGGGCGACATCTTCGGCACGCCGCTGGCGATCGAAGGCCTGATGGCCTTCTTCCTGGAGTCGACCATGGTGGGCCTGTTCTTCCTCGGCTGGAAACGGCTGTCGAAGAACCAGCACCTGTTCGTGACCTTCTGCGTCGCGCTCGGCTCGAGCCTGTCGGCGCTGTGGATCCTCATCGCCAACGGCTGGATGAACCATCCGATCGGCGCCGAATTCAACTTCGACACGATGCGCATGGAACTGGTGTCGATCGGCGAGGTGATCCTGAACCCGGTCGCGCAGGTGAAGTTCGTGCACACGGCCGCCGCCGGCTACGTGACGGCCTCGATGTTCGTGCTGGGCATCTCGGCCATGTACCTGCTCAAGGCGCGCGACGTGGGGTTCGCGCTGCGCTCCTTCGCCATCGCCGCCGCGTTCGGCCTGGCCTCGACGCTGTCCGTGATCGTGCTGGGCGACGAATCCGGCTATACCGCCGGCGAAGTCAACAAGGTGAAACTGGCCGCCATCGAAGCGGCCTGGGAAACCCAGCCGGCACCGGCGGGCCTGACGTTGTTCGGTTTTCCGGACGATACGGAGCAGAAGACCCACTACGCCGTCGAACTGCCTTATGTGCTGGGCCTGATCGCCACCCGCTCCACCGACGGCAAGGTGATCGGCCTGAAGGAACTGCGCCTTGAAAACGAAGCGCGCATCCGCAGGGGCATGGACGCCTATGCCGCCCTGCTGCGCCTGAAGGGCGGCGACAAGTCGCCCGAGGCGCGCGCCGCCTTCGACGGGCTGAAGGCCGACCTGGGCTACGGCCTGCTGCTGAAGAAATACACGCCGAGGGTGACGGATGCCACCGAAGCGCAGATCAAGCAGGCGGCCGCGGACACGATCCCGAAAGTCGCCCCGCTGTTCTGGTCCTTCCGCGGCATGGTGTTCCTGGGCTTCCTGTTCCTGTTCATCTTCGCTGCCTCCGTCTGGTTCATGGTGCGCCGTAACCTGGCGCCGCAGCGCTGGCTGCTCAAGCTGTGCGTCGTCGCGATCCCGCTGCCCTGGGTCGCCGCGGAACTGGGCTGGGTGGTGGCCGAATACGGCCGCCAGCCGTGGACCATCGCCGGCGTGCTGCCGACCCATTTGTCGGTGTCGACGCTGAGCGCGGGCAGCCTGTGGTTCAGCCTCGCCGGCTTCCTCGGCTTCTACACGCTGCTGCTGGTGGTCGAGATGGGCCTGATGATCAAGTACGCGAAGATGGGGCCGTCCAGCCTGCATACGGGCCGCTATCACGATGAAATTGGCACCGAGCAGACCTCCGAGCGGATCGACGAACCGGCCGCCGCCTGAACCACAAAGGAACCATCATGCTGTTCGACTACGAAACCTATAAACTGATCTGGTGGGCCTTCGTCGGCGTCCTGATCCTCGGCTTCGCCCTCACCGACGGCTTCGACTTCGGCGTGGGCACCGCCCTGCCCTTCGTCGGCCGCACCGACACCGAGCGCCGCATCGTCATCAACACGATCGGCGCCACCTGGGAGGGCAACCAGACCTGGCTGATCACCGCCGGCGGCGCCCTGTTCGCCGCCTGGCCGCTCGTGTATGCCGCCGCGTTCTCCGGCTTCTACGTGGCCTTGCTGCTGTGCCTGTTCGCGCTGTTCTTCCGCCCCGTCGGCTTCGACTACCGCAACAAGCTGTCCGACCCGCGCTGGCGTTCGACCTGGGACTGGTGCCTGTTCGCGGGCGGCTTCGTCCCGCCGATCATCTTCGGCGTCGCCTTCGGCAACCTGCTGCAGGGCGTGCCGTTCCGCTACGACGAGATGCTGCGCCTGGAATACACGGGCAGCTTCTTCGAATTGCTGAATCCCTTCGGCCTGCTGTGCGGCGTGCTGTCCCTGGCCATGCTGTCGATGCACGGCGCCACCTACCTGCAGCAGAAGACCGAAGGCGCCGTCGCCGACCGCTCGCGCACCATGGCCATGGGCGCCGCGCTGCTGACCATCGCGCTGTTCGCCGCGGGCGGCTTCTGGATCGCCGGCGGCATCGAGGGCTTCCGCGTCGTCTCCATGCCGGACGCGAACAGCGTGTTCCTGCCGGATGCGAAAGTCGTCACCCGCGCCACCGGTGCCTGGCTCGACAACTTCGGCCGCTGGCCGGCCCTGTGGATCCTGCCGGCGCTGGGCATCGCTGGCGCGCTGCTGGCCTTCATGCTCTCCGCCGCGCGCCGCACGCTGGGCGCCTTCCTGGCCAGCGGCCTGTCGGTGACGGGCGTGATCCTGACCGCGGGCGCCGCCATGTTCCCGTTCGTGATGCCGTCCTCGCTGGTGCCGGGCCATAGCCTCACGGCCTGGGACGCCGTGTCCAGCCACCGTACGCTGTCGGTGATGTTCTGGGTCGTGATCGTGATGCTGCCGATCGTGACCCTGTACACGAGCTGGGTCTACCGCGTCATGCGCGGCAAGGTCACGCACCAGCACATCGAAGACAACAAGCACACCGCTTATTGAAGCGGATCGAAAGGACACATCATGTGGTACTTCTCCTGGATCCTCGGCCTCGGCTTCGCGCTGACGGTCGCCATCATCAACGCCATCTGGCTCGAATCGAACTACGCGTTCGGCCAGCGCACCGAAGACACGACGGTCGCGCGCTTCCGCGACGCGCGCAAGCAACGTCAACAACGCAAAGCTTGATTCCTCCCGCCATCCGGTGACCTGTGCCGGATCGACGATTTGCCGCTGCCTCCGGGCAGCGGCTTTTTTTTATCCGGAGCCATCATTTTTTCTTATGCCCCCATCCGGATTCGGTATTTCCGTATACGTCAACTTGTCTCTACACTCCCTCCATAAGCCGTACAAGCGGCACCGCGGCCTGTTCCGGGCCGGCATCCAACCGATGCCGTCACCGGAACCGGACCCACTCAAAAGAACATTTTGGAGACAACATGCCTGATACCGTCCTGGGCCAGGGTGCGCCTGCGCCCCTGCCTGCCCCCACGCCCGCCGCCGCGGTCCCGCTCAAAGACGTCAGCCTCGACGACAAGTACACGGCCACCTCCGGCAAGATCTTCCTGTCCGGCATCCAGGCCCTCGTGCGCCTGCCGATGATCCAGCGCCTGCGCGACGAACGGGACGGCCTGGACACGGCCGGCTTCGTGTCCGGCTACCGCGGCTCGCCGCTGGGCGGCCTGGACGAGAACCTGTGGAAGGCCAAGGGCCACCTCGAAGCGAACCGCATCCAGTTCGTCCCCGGCGTGAACGAGGACCTGGCCGCGACGGCCGTCTGGGGCACGCAGACCGTCGACCTGATCGGCCCCGCCAGGTACGACGGCGTGTTTGCCATGTGGTATGCGAAAGGACCGGGCGTGGACCGCTGCGGCGACGTCTTCAAGCACATGAACCATGCGGGCACGAGCAAGCACGGCGGCGTGCTGCTGGTCGCCGGCGACGACCACGGCGCCTATTCGTCCACGCTGCCGCACCAGTCCGACCACATCTTCGCCGCCTGCATGATTCCCGTGCTGTATCCGTCCAACGTCCAGGAATACCTGGACCTGGGCGTGCACGGCTGGGCGATGTCGCGCTTTTCCGGCCTGGCGGTGGCGTTCAAGGCGCTGGCCGACACGGTGGAATCCAGCGCCTCGGTCGACGCCGACCCGTTCCGCGTGCAGGTGAAGCTGCCGCAGGACTTCGCCATGCCGGAAGGCGGCCTGAATACCCGGCTGTCGTCCGTGCCGCTGGGCCTGCAGGCGCGCAACCAGGAAGCGCTGATGCAGGACTACAAGATCTACGCCGCCCTGGCCTACGCGCGCGAAAACAAGCTGAATCGCACGACGATCGACAGCCCGGACGCCAAGCTGGGCATCATTGCCTCCGGCAAGTCCTACGTGGACGTGCTGGAAGCGCTGGAAGAACTGGGCATCGACGAAACGATGGCGGCGCAGGTCGGCCTGCGCCTGTTCAAGGTGGCGATGATCTGGCCGCTGGAACCGGACGGCGTGCGCGAATTCGCCCAGGGCCTCGAAGAGATCCTCGTCGTGGAAGAGAAGCGCCAGGTCGTCGAATACCAGCTCAAGGAACAGCTGTACAACTGGCGCGACGACGTGCGTCCGCGCGTCATCGGCAAGTTCGACGACAAGGGAGAATGGGTGGCGCCGCGCGGCGAATGGCTGCTGCCGCCGAAGGCCGACTTTTCCGTCGCCCAGGTCGCGCGCGTGATCGCCGGCCGCATCGCGCGCCTGGACCTCGACGAGCGCACCCGCGACCTGATCAAGGCAAGGCTGGCCTTCCTGGAAGCGAAGGATGCGGTGCTGATGAAAGCCGTGACGACGCCGTTCCGCCCCGCCTTCTATTGCTCCGGCTGCCCGCACAACACGTCGACCAAGGTGCCGGACGGTTCGTTCGCGCTGGCCGGCATCGGCTGCCACGTGATGGCGACGTCGATCTACCCGGAGATGAACAAGCTGACCACGCACATGGGTGGCGAAGGCACGCCGTGGATCGGCCAGGCCGCGTTCTCGAAGGTGCCGCACGTGTTCCAGAACCTGGGCGACGGCACCTATTTCCATTCCGGCTACCTGGCCATCCGCGCCGCCATCGCCGCCAAGGTCAACATCACTTATAAAATCCTCTACAACGACGCGGTGGCGATGACGGGAGGCCAGCCGGTCGACGGCATCACCTCCGTGCCGCTGATCGCGCGCCAGATGGCGGCCGAAGGCGTGAAGCGCATCGCCCTCGTCACCGAAGACCTGCCGCGTTACGACGACAAAAGCGGCCTGCCCGAGGGGATCACGATCCACGACCGCAAGCACATGGACGATGTCCAGCGCGAACTGCGCGAGGTGCCGGGCGTCAGCGTCCTGATCTACGACCAGACCTGCGCGGCCGAGAAACGCCGCCGCAGGAAGAAGGGCGAATTCCCGGACCTGGCGAAACGCATGGTCATCAACGAAGCCGTGTGCGAAGGCTGCGGCGATTGCGGCGTGCAGTCGAACTGCGTGTCGATCCTGCCGAAGGAAACGGAGTTCGGCCGCAAGCGCGCGATCGACCAATCCTCCTGCAACAAGGATTACTCGTGCGCGAAGGGCTTCTGCCCCAGCTTCGTCACCGTCGAAGGCGGCAGCCTGAAAAAGAACAAGGCCGGCGCGGCCAAGTCGCAGGACGCCGACGACGGCTGGGGAGAACTGCCGCAGCCCGTGCTGCCGTCGATCGCGGCGCCGTACAACATCCTGATCAACGGCATCGGCGGCACCGGCGTGATCACGGTCGGCGCGCTGATGGGCATGGCCGCCCACCTCGAAGGCAAGGGCGCGTCCGTGCTGGACATGACAGGCATGAGCCAGAAGAACGGTTCCGTCACCTCGCACGTGAAGATCGCCGCGACGCCGGAACGGCTGCGCGCCCAGCGCATCGCCACCGGCGAAGCGGACCTCGTGCTCGGATGCGACATGCTGACGGCCGGCGCGTCCGACGCCATCTCGAAGATGCGTCCGGGCCGCACGATGGTCGTCGTCAACCTGCACGAGCAGCCGACCGGCACCTTCGCCCAGCAGCGCGACTGGGAATTCCCCACCGCCCAGGTGCGCGAGCTGATCGAAGAAGCCGTGGGCGGCGCCTCCGGCGTCGATTTCCTCGACGCGACGAAGCTGGCGACGGCGCTGATGGGCGACTCGATCGCCGCCAACCTGTTCATGCTGGGCTATGCCTGGCAAAAGGGACTGGTGCCGCTGTCGGAAGCCGCGCTGCTGCGCGCCATCGAACTGAACGGCGTGGCCGTCGCGTCGAACCAGCGCAGCTTCCTGTGGGGCCGCCGCGCCGCCGTCGACCTGGCGCGGGTGGAGCGCACCGCCGTGCCGGCGCAGGTCGTGCAGGTGCGGATGCCGCAAAGCCTCGACGGCGTGGTCAAGAAGCGCGTCGAGTTCCTGACCGGCTATCAGGATGCCGCCTATGCCGCGCGGTACGCGGACCTGGTGGCGCGCGTGCGCGAACGCGAAGCGGCGCTCGGCCTGGGCAGCAAATTGTCCATGACCGTGGCCAAGTCGCTGTTCAAGCTGATGGCCTACAAGGACGAGTACGAGGTCGCGCGCCTGTACACGGACGGCCGCTTCGTCGAGCAGTTGAAGACCCAGTTCGACGGCGACTTCACGCTGAAATTCAACCTGGCGCCGCCGCTGTTCGCCAAGAAGGACGCCAAGGGCCACCTGGTGAAGGCCGAATTCGGTTCCTGGATGTGGACTGCGTTCAAGCTGCTGGCCAAGCTGAAAGGCGTGCGCGGCACCGCCTTCGACCTGTTCGGCCGCACCGCCGAACGCCGCATGGAGCGCGCGCTGATCGTCGAATACCGCGACATGGTCGAGGCGCTGCTCGAGGGCCTGCACGCGAGCAACCATGCGCTTGCGGTCGAGCTGGCGTCGCTGCCGGAACAGATCCGCGGCTTCGGCCACGTCAAGGAACAGGCGGTGGCCGAGTACCGGGCGCGCAAGGAAGAGCTGCTGTCAGGCAAGGTCGTCAGACGCGCCGCGTGAAACGCGTGGACGGGGAACCCGTCCACCCTACCGGACATCGACGTCGCAGGTAGGGTGGGCGGGTCTCCCGCCCACGCGTTCAACGCCACTGCGCACATCCACGCATCCACCTTGACGTTTACGTTAACGTCATATACCGTACAAGAACGCGAGTTCATACCACTCCCACAGGAAGCCCATGAACGACATCACCCCCGCCGCCAGGCTCGACCTGCCCGAGCAGGCGCGCCTCACGAACAAAGTCCGCTTCGTCACCGCCGCCTCGCTGTTCGACGGCCACGACGCCTCGATCAACATCATGCGCCGCATCCTGCAGTCGAACGGCGCCGAGGTCGTGCACCTGGGCCACAACCGTTCCGTCGACGAAGTCGTCACCGCGGCGCTGGCCGAGGACGTGCAGGGCATTGCCATTTCCAGCTACCAGGGCGGCCACGTCGAATACTTCAAGTACATGATCGACCTGCTGCGCCAGCGCGGCGGCGCCCACATCAAGGTGTTCGGCGGCGGCGGCGGCGTGATCGTGCCGAGCGAGATCCAGGAACTGCACGCGTATGGCGTGGCCAGGATCTTCAGCCCCGAGGACGGCCAGCGCATGGGCCTCGTCGGCATGATCCGCTCGATGCTGGAAGCCTGCGATATCGACCTCTCGCCGTATGCCCCGACGACGATCGCGGCGCTGCAGGCCGGCGCCATCGCCGAGCGCCACCGCCCGCTGGCCCAGCTCATCACGGCGCTGGAAAACGGCAAGGCATCGGAACAGCTGCGCAAGCAAATCATGGACGCGGCCGAAGGCATGCCCGTGCCCGTGCTGGGCATTACCGGCACCGGCGGCGCCGGCAAGTCCTCGCTGACCGACGAACTGGTGCGGCGCATCCGCCTGGACCAGGGCGACCGCCTGAACATCGCCATCGTCTCGATCGACCCGTCGCGGCGCAAGTCGGGCGGCGCGCTGCTGGGCGACCGCATCCGCATGAATGCGATCAATCCGTGGAACGGGCAGGCACGGGTGTTCATGCGTTCGCTCGCCACGCGCGAAGCGGGTTCCGAGATCTCGCAGGCGCTGCCCGACGTCATCGCCGCCTGCAAGGTGGCGGGCTTCGACCTCGTGATCGTGGAGACCTCGGGCATCGGCCAGGGCGACGCCGCCATCGTGCCGCACGTGGACCTGTCGATGTACGTGATGACCCCGGAATTCGGCGCCGCCTCGCAGCTGGAAAAGATCGACATGCTCGATTTCGCCGACTTCATCGCGATCAACAAGTTCGACCGCAAGGGCGCCCAGGATGCGCTGCGCGACGTGGCCAAGCAGTACCAGCGCAACCGCGAACTGTGGTCGATGGACCCGGACCAGATGCCCGTCTACGGCACCCAGGCCTCGCGCTTCAACGACGACGGCGTCACGGCGCTGTACCACGGCCTGCTGCCGGCATTGGCGCAACTGGGCCTTCGGGTCGAGCCCTCCAGGCTGGAAAAACCGTCGCAGCGCCATTCGAGCGGCAAGCACGTGATCGTCCCGCCGGCGCGCACGCGCTACCTGGCCGAGATCGCGGACACGGTGCGCGGCTACCACCGCAACACGGGCAAGCAGGTCAAGCTCGCGCGCGAGCGCCAGCAGCTGACGGAAACGAAGCGCATGCTGGCCGCCGCGAATCGCGAGGTGGTCCTCGACGACCTGATCGCGGAACGCGACAACGCGATGGATGGCGAAGCGAAGACGCTGCTCGCGTCCTGGCCGCAACTGCAGCAGACCTATGCGGGCGACGAGCACGTCGTCAAAATCCGCGACAAGGAAATCCGCACGCGCCTGACCACCACGACCCTGTCCGGCAACAAGGTGCGCAAGGTCGCGCTGCCGAAGTACGAGGACCACGGCGAGATCCTGCGCTTCCTGATGCTGGAAAACGTGCCCGGTTCCTTCCCCTACACGGCCGGCGTGTTCCCGTTCAAGCGCGAAGGCGAAGACCCGACCCGCATGTTCGCCGGCGAGGGCGACGCCTTCCGCACCAACCGCCGCTTCAAGCTGGTCTCGACGGGCATGGACGCCAAGCGCCTGTCGACGGCCTTCGACTCCGTCACGCTGTACGGCGCCGACCCGGCCCTGCGTCCGGACATCTACGGCAAGGTGGGCAATTCGGGCGTGTCGATCGCCACGCTGGACGACATGAAGGTGCTGTACGACGGCTTCGACCTGTGCAGTCCGTCGACGTCCGTGTCGATGACGATCAACGGCCCGGCGCCGACGATCCTGGCGATGTTCATGAACACGGCGATCGACCAGCAGATGGAGAAGTTCGAAGCCGACCAGGGCCGCCCGCCGAGCGCGGAAGAAGCGCACAAGATCCGGGAATGGGTGCTGGCCAATGTGCGCGGCACCGTGCAGGCCGACATCCTGAAAGAAGACCAGGGCCAGAACACCTGCATCTTCTCCACCGAGTTCTCGCTCAAGGTAATGGGCGACATCCAGGAATACTTCGTGCAGCACCAGGTGCGCAACTTCTATTCCGTCTCGATCTCGGGCTACCACATCGCCGAGGCCGGAGCGAACCCGATCTCGCAGCTCGCGTTCACGCTGTCGAACGGCTTCACCTTCGTCGAAGCCTATCTCGCGCGCGGCATGCACATCGACGACTTCGCGCCGAACCTGTCGTTCTTCTTCTCGAACGGCATGGACCCGGAATACACGGTGCTGGGCCGCGTCGCGCGCCGCATCTGGGCCGTGGCGATGCGCGACAAGTACGGCGCCAACGACCGCTCGCAAAAGCTGAAGTACCACGTGCAGACCTCGGGCCGCTCGCTGCACGCGCAGGAAATCGACTTCAACGACATCCGCACGACGCTGCAGGCCCTGATCGCCATCTACGACAACTGCAACTCGCTGCACACGAATGCCTACGACGAGGCGATCACCACGCCGACCGACGAATCGGTGCGGCGCGCGCTCGCGATCCAGCTGATCATCAACCGCGAATGGGGCCTGGCCAGGAACGAGAACCCGAACCAGGGCGCGTTCATCATCGACGAGCTGACCGACCTGGTCGAGGAAGCCGTGCTGCAGGAATTCGAACGCATCGCCGAGCGGGGCGGCGTGCTGGGCGCCATGGAGACGGGCTACCAGCGCGGCAAGATCCAGGAAGAGTCGATGCTGTACGAGCATCGCAAGCACGACGGCTCGCTGCCCATCATCGGCGTCAACACCTTCCGCAACCCGAAGGGCGAAGGCGCGCCGGCCACGATCGAACTGGCGCGCTCCACGGACGACGAAAAACAGTCCCAGCTCCAGCGCCTGGACGCCTTCCACGGGCGCCACGCGGGCGCCGCGCCGGCCGCCCTGGCCGCGCTGCAGCAGGCCGCCATCGACAACGAGAACGTGTTCGCCTGCCTGATGGATGCCGTGCGCGTGTGCTCGCTGGGCCAGATCACGACGGCGCTGTTCGAGGTGGGCGGGCAATACCGGCGCAATATGTAAGCCGATGCGTGGCGGTGCGGCGCCGTGACGTCGCACTCCCCTGCGTGCAATTCCGTGGCCAGGTCCGGCTTCCCTGCCCTAGAATGGCCAGGCGACCAACCACGGAGAGCCGCATGCAGATCAAGCCGGAACAACTCCTCGAACTGATGCGAGAGGTCGAACAGGAAGACCCGATCGATTTCGCCGACCTGCCGTTTCGCGACGACGACTTGCGCCAGCTGGTGGCCAGCCAGCTGTGCGAGATGGCGGCGTCGATGGAAAGCTTCAGCCAGCAGGACCGCGAAATGACCCTGCTGGCCGTCTCGGCCAAGCTGGTCCTGGAAAACATGGTGCTCCACATCCAGTTGTTGCGCAGCCACGGCCTGCCGGTGGACGACAACGTCGAGGCCCTGCTGGAGCGCCTGCGCAAGGGTGGCAACGGCCCATCCTGAGCTTTCTTTGCTACTCCGGCATGACATCGATCCGGAATTTCCCTATAAATTTCCCTATAGATACTTTTGTAGGGGCGTTTGCAACAACCGGTATCAGTTGTGCGGTTTAGCCTGCATACCTTCAGGTATTATTGTTAGCAAACAAATTTCGCGTGTAAAACTTTGTAAAACCAGGAGCAACGTCGGCGACGTCGCGCGCGCCCGGTTTCGGTTCGCCACGCAGCAGTACCTTGCTTACCTCTTAGGGATTCCAGATGCCGCGTCACCCCAAGCTCACACTGTCCGCCGCCGTCCTCTCCGGCGCCTTCCTCGTCGCCGGCCTGTCCGCCTGCGGCAAGACCCAGACGACCGAATCGCTGCTCAGCGATGCCAAGCAGTATCAGCAAAAAGGTGACCTGAAGGCCGCCCTGATCCAACTCAAGAATGCAGTCGAAAAAAGCCCGGAGAACGGCGAAGCACGCATGGCGCTGGGCCAGCTGCAAATGGAAACGAATGACCCGGTCTCGGCCGAGAAGGAGTTCCGCAAGGCGCGTTCGCTCGGCATCGCGGCCGACCGCGTGCTGCCCGACCTGGCGAAGACGCTGGCACAGCAGGGCAAGGCCAAGGAGCTGCTCGAGCAGGTGACGCCGGAAGCCGCCGCCAAGTCGGCGCCGCTGCTGGTGCTGCGCGGCGATGCGCTGCTGGCGAGCGGCAAGACCGACGAGGCCAAGCAGGCCTACGACGCGGCGCTGGCGCTGAACGCCAACTCCGGCGACGCGCTGCTGGGCCTGGCCCGCCACGCGCTGTTCAACAAGGACCGCGCCGGCGCCGAGCGCTATGGACAGGAAGCGATCGCCAAGGATCCGAAGAATCCGGAAGTGTTCATGTTCCAGGGATCGATGCAGCGCATGGACGGCAAGACGGACGAGGCGCTCGCCGCGTTCGACCGCGCGCTGGCGCTCAAGCCGGACCACCGTACCGCCCACATCGAGAAAGCCTACGTCCAGATCAGCCGCGGCCAGTTCGCGGCGGCCAAGACGGAAATCGATGCGGCCGAAAAGAATTCTCCGGGCAACCTGCTCGTGACCTATACCCGCGCCTTGAACGATTTCTCGCAAGGCAAGTTCGCATCGGCCCAGGAATCCCTGCAAAAAGTCTTGCGCGTCGCGCCCGACCACCTGCCCAGCGTGCTGCTGGCCGGCGCCTGCGAATTGAACCTGGGTGCCACCGAGCAGGCCGAACAGCACCTGCGCAAATTCCTGGAAAGCAATCCGAACGATATCTATGCCCGCAAGCTGCTGGCCCAGACCCTGCTCAAGAGCGCACAGCCGGCGGACGCGGCCGCCACCCTGGCCCCGGCGCTGAAGAGCGCGCCGCAGGATCCGCAGCTGCTCGCCCTGGCGGGCGAGTCCTATATGCAGGTGCGCGACTTCGGCAAGGCCAGCGGCTACCTGGAGCAGGCCGCCGCGCTGGCGCCGAAGGCCGCCGCCGTGCGCACCTCGCTGGGCCTGTCCAGGCTGGCGCAGGGCGACCAGGAACGGGGCCTGAGCGAACTGCAGGCTGCCACCGCGCTCGATCCGAAGTCGCTCCAGGCCACGATGGCCCTGGTGCAGACGGAAATGAACCTCAAGCATTACGACAAGGCCCTGGCAGCCGTCCAGACGCTCGAGAAGGAGCAGCCCGACAATCCGCAAGTGCAGAACCTGAAGGGCGCCGTGTACATGGTCAAGGGCGATTCCGCCAGTGCCCGCGCGGCGTTCGAGAAGGCCGTGGCCGTGCAGCCGGGCTTCTTCCCCGCCGTGACGAACCTGGCCCGCCTCGACCTGCTCCAGAACAAGCCGGATGCCGCCAAGCAGCGCTTCGAGCAGGTGCTGGCCAAGGACAAGAACAATGTCGAAGCCATGAACGCACTGGGCGAACTGGCGCTGACGCAAAAACGCACCGACGAGGCCACGTCCTGGTTCGAAAAGGCGAATGCGGCCAAGCCGGACGCGATCGCCCCGGCCGTCAAGCTGGGCCTGCACTACCTGCGCAGCAACCAGGCGCCGAAGGCGCTGACGCTGGCGCGCAAGTACCAGACCTCGAACCCGACCAATCCGGAGCTGCTGGAACTGCTCGGCCAGGCACAGATCGCCAACAAGGACGCGGCCGGCGCCCTGGAAACCTACAGCAAGCTCGTGAGCTTGCTGCCGAAGTCGCCCCGCGCCCAGCTGCGCCTGGCCGGCGCCCACCTGTTGAACAAGAACGAGGCCGCCGCCGCCGAGGACCTCAAGCGCGCGGTCGAGCTGCAACCCGATTTCGTGCCGGCGCGCTTGATCCAGGTCGACATGGCGCTGCGCGCCAACCGCCCGGACGAGGCCCTGGGTATCGCCCGCCAGCTGCAGAAGGTCAATCCGAAGGCGGCCGACGGCTACGTCATGGAAGGCGACATCCTGGTCGCGCAGAAGAAGCCGGCCGACGCCCTGCCCGCCTACGAAAAAGGCCTGGCGATCGGCAAGACGACGGAAAACTTCCTCAAGACGCTGAACGCGATGAGCCTGGCCGGCAAGAGCAAGGAAGCGAAGGCGCGTGCCGACCAGTGGCTGAAGGACCGTCCGGACGACATCACCGTCGCCATGGTCATCGCCGAGAACAATCTGACGGCACGTGATTTCAAGTCCGCGATCGCGGTGCTGCAGGGCGTGGACAAGCGCAGCCCGAACAATCCGGTGGTGCTGAACAATCTGGCTTGGGCCTACCAGCAGGAAAAGGATCCGCGCGCCCTGCAGACCGCCGAACAGGCGTTCAAGCTGGCCGGCGAGAACCCCGGCGTGATGGATACGCTGGCCTGGATGCTTGTCGAGCAGGGCGACACGGCGCGCGCCGTGCCGCTGCTGCAGAAAGCCACTTCGCTGGCGCCGAACGCGCTGGAGATCCGCTACCACCTGGCGGTGGCCCTGAACAAGGCGGGCGACAAGCAGGGCGCGCGCAAGGAGCTGGACAAGGCCCTGGCGCAAAACAAGCCCTTCCCGCAAATCGAGGAAGCGCGCGCATTGCTTAAGAGCCTCTAAATTGTTAATATCGTATTACTATTTATGAAAATTACAAGGGAATACGGCGCGGTATCGCTTGCGCCTCCGGCGCCGGATTCCCATCGCCACGTCTTCGACGAAAAGGCGTGGCACCGCCAAAACAAGCGCGTCTCCACACCCTGCCGAGGCGCCTGTAACACACGAGGGTACCTGCGATGACGACATTTGACGATTTTAAGAATCCAGAGGGTGAACCAAGCGCATCCCTATCGGACGCTCATGTTTTCAGTGATCGCGATAATATGACGCCCTCGCAATTTGAGGATGTTATCGTGAACCACGATTCGTACGGAATCCGGCTTACCGATACTGCGGACGGGCGAAATTCGGCCAGTATGCTGATCAACAAAATGTATGCCTGGCGTGGGTATGCCGGCACACATCAATTCACCGACGATCCCAATCGCATCACCCTCACCGCGACCGACAAGGGCGACGTCGTCGGCACGCTCACCATCGGCATCGATGCCCCGATCGGCCTGATGGCCGACCAGATCTTCAAGGAGGAACTGGACGCCCACCGCAACAAGGGCGCGCGCCTGTGCGAGTTCACCAAGCTGGCGTTCGACCCCTCGGTGCGCTCGAAAACCTCGCTGGCCAACCTGTTCCACCTGGCCGTGATCTACGCGCGCGACATCCACAAGTGCACCGACATCGTGATCGAGGTCAATCCGCGCCACCGCCGCTTCTACGAGCGCATGCTGGGCTTCAAGCAGGAAGGCGAATTGAAGGTCAATCCGCGCGTCGACGCGCCGGCCTACCTGCTGCGCGTGAACCTGGAATTCGTGACGGAGCAGATCGAGAAGTTCGGCGGCACCTTCAGCGCCGACAACACGGTCAGCGACCGCTCCTTCTACCCGTATTTCTTCTCTCCGCGCGAAGAGCGAGGCATCATCAACCGCCTGCTGCGCATGGACGAGCAGCACGCTTGATGCCGCAGGCTTGATGCCTTGTGTACGGCGGCGTCCTGCCGCCGTGCCTCAGACAACCGTTCTATCCAATTCGATGACTAATCCGTTTCAGTACGAACAGGCATTCTCGCGCAATATCGGCTGGGTGACGCCGGCCGAACAGACGACCCTGCGCGGCAAGCGCGTCGCCATCGCGGGCGGCGGCGGCGTGGGCGGCGTCCACCTGCTGACGCTGGCGCGCCTGGGCGTGTCCCGCTTCCACATCGCCGATTTCGATACCTTCGACATCGTCAACTTCAACCGCCAGGTAGGCGCGATGATGTCCACCGTCGGCCAGCCGAAGGCCGAGGTACTGGCGCGCATGGCCCGGGACATCAACCCCGAGATCGACATCAAGGTCTTCCCGGAAGGCGTCAGCAAGGGCAACCTGAAGGAATTCCTGGAGGGGGTCGACCTGTACGTCGACGCGCTGGATTTCTTCGCCTTCGACGCGCGCAAGCACACGTTCGCCGCCTGCGCCGAATACGGCATCCCGGCCACCACGGCCGCGCCGCTGGGCATGGGCGCCGCGCTGCTGAACTTCCTGCCGGGGAAAATGACGTTCGAGGAGTATTTCCAGTGGGGCGAGCTGCCCGACCTGGACAAGGCGATCCGCTTCATGGTCGGCCTGGCGCCGGCCGGCCTGCACCGGCCCTACCTGGTCATGCCGGAAGCGGTCAATTTCGACGAGCGGCGCGGCCCGTCGACCTTCATGGCCTGCCAGCTGTGCGCCGGCATCGTGGCCACCGAGGCGCTCAAGATCCTGCTGGGCCGCGGCGACGTGCTGGCCGCGCCGCACGGCATGCAGTTCGATGCCTACCGCAACAAGCTGGCGCGCACCTGGCGCCCGGGCGGCAACGGCAACCCGCTGCACCGCCTGATGATCTCCGTCGCCAAGCGCCAGTTCGCCCGCACGCCGGCTGCCGCTACGGCGCGCTGACGAACACCTGCTCCAGCGGCAGCCGGCGCGAGCGCGCCGGCGTCCCCTTCGGGTAGCCGACGCGCAGGATCATGTGCAGCATCTCGCCGGGCGCCAGTCCCAGCAGGCGGCGCATCTCCCATTCCACCGCCCCGATCCTGCCTTCGAAACCGGCGGCCAGGCTGCCGTCGTGCAGGCGGTTGATCTGGTCGCTGACCACGTAGTAGGGCTGCACGGCGGCGCCCGCGGCGTTCAACTGCGTCCATACCCGCGTCAGCAGGCGGCCGGCATCGACGCCGGCGCGGCCCTTGCCGCTGCCGACCACGCACAGCAGCGCCGGCGCGGCCGAGATCAGGCCCACCTCCGTCAGCGCCAGGAATTTGTAGGCGCCGATGCGGTTCAGCGTTTCCATGCGCTTCCAGCTCGACATCAGGCCCAGCATGGCCTCGCCACCCGGCGGCAGGCCCAGGGTGGCGACGTCGAGGCCGTCGCCGCTGGCGACATCCTGCGGCGTCTTGCGCAGGCTGCCGAACAGCCAGCGGTGCAGGTCGCGGTTGCAAAAACGTGCTTCCGAACTCAGCCGGACCAGCTTGACGAGCGCCTTGCGCGCATCCGCGTCCTGCAGCAGGACGACGCGCTGCGCGCCTTCGACGGCTGCCGCGGCCCGGGCCGCCAGGTCGGGCGCCAGCGCATCGGCACGGAATGGCAGGCGGTTCGTGTGCCGCACGCCAGCGCCGGCCGGGGCGACGAAGCGTTCCGGCGCCGTGCCGGCCAGCGCGACGCGGCCGTACGGCTGCGTGCCCGCCTCGCTCCATTGCCATTGGCCGCGCACGCCGTTCGCGGCCAGCGCCGCGTCGATGTTCTCGGCCAGGCCGCCGATACTCATCAGCGTCGCATGGCTGTCGGGGCCGAACACATTCGTATCCGGATGGCGCGACACGTGGTGCAGTTCGAGCGCGTCGCCGGCGGCGCGCATGCGCCAGGGTTGGCAATTGTCGGCCGACGGGGCCAGGGCGGCGCAGGCGGCCAGCTGTTCGAGGAAGTCCTTGTTCATGAAGACATTATGGCAGTAACACTTACCGTGGAATAGTTACCCCGAAATAAAAAAGCCCGTCGGATGACGGGCTTTCTCGAGACGCGAACCGTATCGGTTCGTCCAGCCGGCGGACCGGCCGGACGGGCCGATTACTTGGCGCGGCGACGGCGGGTGCCGGCGGCCAGGCCCAGCATGCCCAGGCCCATCAGGGCCAGCGATGCCGGTTCCGGCACTTCGTTCGGTGCGCGGTTGAAGTCGATGGTGCCGATTGCCTGGTTGATGGACACCAGACCGTTTGCGCCGACGACGGCGAAGCCTTGGGTGGTGTTGTTGAAGGCATCGAATGCCAGGTTGTAGAACGGATCCGGCGAGATGAAGAACAGCTTGCCTTCGTCGGTCAGCGAGAAGGTCTGGGTCGAGTTCAGCGACGCACCCAGCAGGCGGCCGAAGCTTGCATCGCCTTCGATCAGCGAACCGGTGCCCAGCAGGATATCGTCGTCCTGGTTCGACACGGTGGCTTCGACGCCGCCGTTCAGGACGCTTGCCTGGGTGTAGCCGTTATCCATCTTGGTATCGGCGTAGAACTTGAAGTCCAGCTTGGTCAGGGTATTGACGCTGTACTGGGTATTGATACCCTTGCCGCCTTCACGGTAGACGTCCGACAGGTCGAACGTGATGTACAGGCGGTAGTTATCCAGCAGGCCGGTGCCGTTGACTGGAGTGCCGGCGTTCGAGAACGAGCCGATCTGCAGCCAGCCCGAACCGGTGTGGGTATTGCCGTTGGTGTGCAGCAGTTCCGACGACGTACCGCTCATCTGGTTCGCGACGACCGGGGTAGCCGGGCCGCCCAGATATGCCGGATTGATGGTGAACGACGGGGCGGTCTGTGCGGCTGCCGGCAGCGCTGCGCCTGCAACCAGTGCGACACCAGCAACGGTCTTGGCGATCAGGGACTTGTTCAGTTTCATGAATTGCTCCTCAGTTATTTCGCGTTGGTTAGTTATCTTCGTCATTGAAGTCTTGTGAGCTCTATTAAGCATGGACCGTGCCAGCTTTTTCATACTCTTTAAAATCAATGACTTAAAAAATACTCCTGAGTTTAAAAGCTGAGTGTGTAAGATTTACCGACAAGATAATTCTGACAAGAAACCAAACGGCTTATTATTGCCTTGTTTTTAACTCTCGACCCGGGACGCTCCTGTCTGCCCTTTCTCGTGCAAGTGCAGGTTCAATTGCCCGATCAATTCCGACGCGGCGCTGACGATTTGCGCGGACTCGAACCCCGCCTTGGTCATTTCGCGGAAAAACGAACGTGCCAGGATCTTGGCCACGTCTTCCGGGTTGCGGTAGGCGGTGCGCACGGATTCCCCCACTTTCTGCTGGGCTTCCTGCAGCAGGGCCAGCTGGGCGAAGCGCGAATCGAGCAGGTGCTGCAGCTGCTGCACCTGGATCGCCTTGCCGATGAACAGCGCCGCCACCTCGAGCAGGCGCAATTCCGTTTCGCCGAACGGGGCATTGCCCGGGCAGCTGGCCGCGTTGATGACGCCGACGATCTTGCCGTCGATGCGGATCGGCACGCACAGCAGGCTGCAGCCGGCTTCCGGGTGGCGCGCCAGGGACGCCAGTTCGGACTTGGCGATGTCCTCGATGAGCAGCGATTCGCCGCTGGCCAGCACGCGTCCGGCGATCCCTTCGCCGCGCGCCACCGATGCCTGCCGGGCCGCTTCCGGCAGCTCGCCGTGGCGCGCGTACACGCTCATGCGCATTTCGTCGCCGTCGCCGCCGCCCAGCAGCATGATCGAGCAACTGGCCGCGCCGAGCAGCGCGGACGTCATGGCGGCCTGCTGGTGCAGATTGTCTTCCAGGGTTCCGTCCGCCAGGAAATGCTGCAGGTCCTGCAGCCTGACCAGCGGATTGCGTGCATCGTTCATACGGTGTCACCTCGCGAATGAGATTGCATTAAATTCAACTTCAAGCGATGGTATGCGATTCCGGACACGAAGGCCAGGGAGTGGCCGCTCCCCGGCCTCAAGGCAAGGCTTCGGTGCGCGGCGAAATGAAGGCTTTATGGAACAGGTGGCGCGCCAGCAGCAGCGGCGGCATGCGCAGCCAGTTGCCGCGCACATACAGCGCGAAGCGCGCGGCGCCGGTCCAGGCGTCGGCGCAGCTCGGGTGCTCGGGCAGCAGTGCGCGTTCGAACAGGCGGTCCATCAGCCACGACAGGGCACTGCCCGGTCCCAGCGGCGCGGCTTCCGCCAGCACCCGCGGCGGCACGGCCGTGCCGAGCAGGCGCGTCGCGTAGCGCAGCGCATAGAACAGCGGACGGCCCAGCTGCAGCTCACGTGCGCGCGGCACCAGCGCTTCCCAGAAACCGGGGACGGCGCCGAATTCGCCCAGCAGCAGGTGGATGTCGAGCAGGTCGCGCAAGCCCTTGTCGAATTCGCCGTCGAAGAACAGGTGCACGGCACTGTGCAGCACCATGTCCGTGGGCGCCAGCACGGCCAGGCCGTCCTGGCCTGCCAGCGGCCGGGCAGCGGCGCGCAGCTTGTCCGGATCCGGGCGCACGGGCGCCGTTTCCGGCAGGATCGCATGGTGCACGTCGATGGCGCTGCGGCGCTTGACGTGCTGCATCGGCGGCAATTCGTGCATCCACTGGCGGTAGTAGCGCTGGTCGTAGGCGTCGTGGTGGGTCGTGGCCCAGCCCGCCAGCATCAGGGCCGACTCGACCTCGCCCAGGCGCGCCTTCGGCACCAGGATGTCGACGTCGGAATACAGCCTGCCCCGCCCCGCGCGCAGGTCGGCCATCGTGTAGGCGGCGCCCTTGAGCAGGATCACCGGTACGCCGGTGCGGGCCAGCGCCTCGCGGATGCGCGCGACTTCGAACCGCACGGCCTGGCGGTGGCGCACGGCCAACGGGCGCACCCATTCGATGTGGGCGCGTACGTGGGCCGGCACCCTGTCCAGCAGGCCGCGCTCCTCGAGCAGGGCGAGTACGCTGGGCGTCAGGTTGGCGGTCGTCGACTGGCGCAGCAGCAAGTCCCAGTCGGCCGGCGCCAGGTGCGCGAGCTGGCCGGGGTCGCGCAGCGCGGCCAGCAGGATGGGCAGGCGTTTCACGGTGGCGGCGGCTCCAGTGCGTCGAACACGGCAATGGCTTCGTCCAGCTTGCTGTAGCGAAAATCGAAGCTGGCGCAGCGATCGATGACGCCGGCCAGGGTGCGGAAACCGCTGGCGCCCATGTGGCTGTAGTTGAAGGCGTTCTCCGCCACGCGGAACAGGGCGCGCGCGCGCGGGATCGGCTCCAGCACGGTGGCCGATCCCGCTTCATAGCGGGGAAACACGATCCACGCCGGCTGCGCCAGTTCGCGCACGCGCGCGACGCTGTCGCCCGGCGCCTTCAGGTAGGCCACCGTCCCCTTGGTCGTATTGCTGACCGGACGCGTGAACACGGCATCCGGCGCGAACGCGCGGATCACGTCGATCGAACGGTTCTTCAGGCTGACGGGACGCGCGATCGGCGCCACCCGCCCATCCTCGGGCAGGAACAGCGTCAGCTCGTCGGACAGCAGGCGCCAGCCGCGGTTGACCAGCGCGGCGCACAGCGTGCTCTTGCCGGAACCGGGCGGCGCCGGCAGGATCGCCGCGCGGCCGCGCTTTTCCACCACGGCCGCATGCAGCATCAGGTAGGCATGCGCGCGCGTCGAGATCGCCCAGTTCAGCGCCCATTCGAACATCGGGAAGGCATGGGCCTGCGGCAAGGGCTCGAAGGGCACCAGGCCGTCGAGGTCGAAGCACACCTGCGGCCGGTACCAGCGGCGCAACCCGCCCGGCGGGGACAGGCGCAGGTGGAAGTCGGCGAAGTCGTCGGGCGTGCCCAGCGGCGCGTCGCCGTACATCAGGGCGATGCCCTCGGCGAGCTGGCCCAGCGGCGATCGGATGCGGCTGACGAAGGGTCCCGTACGCATGGTCAGGCCGGGGCCGGCCAGGCGCCGTTCCAGTTCGGGGCGGGTAAGCGATGCGACCGTCAGCATGCGGTGGAATCGACGAGGTGCAGGCGTTCCAGGTGCTGCAGCAGGTGGTCGGTTTCAGGGCCGAGCTCGGCCGGATCGAGGTCGAATTCGGCCTCCAGCATGGCGGCCAGCGCGTCGCGCGTCGCCGGGCCCCGGCGCAGCGCCAGCAGGATCTCGACGGCGGCCTCGCCGAGCAGGTGGGTGTCGCCGGACAGGTCGTTGTAGAGGACGCATTCGCCGTCCCACTGCCGGTATTGCAGGGTCTGTCCCGGCTGCAGGCGCCAAGTCGGGCCGGCGCTCACGTCAATCCATGGTGCCGCGCAGGTAGTACAGGATTTCGTACGTGCCCCACTTCTGCCCGGCCATCGGTTCGTAATAGCCCTTGATCGACCACTCGTTCCACACCGCGGCCAGCGCTTCGAACGTGATGAAGTCGACCTTGCCGTCGGCAACGTTCATATAGGCCGCCATCATGTACTTGGCCATCTGGTCGGTGTCGCAGCTGGCGCCGTTGATGATTTCGCGGATGGTGGCGCTCGCATAGCCGGCCGTGCGCGACTGGCAGGTGAACACGTCGCCGAAGCGGGCGTCCGGGTTGCATGGCCAGTTCGACTTGGTCTTCCAGGATTCCGGCGGGATGCCCACGCAGCGCGAGGCCGTCGGGCGGTGGCTCAGGGCCGTGATGTTGCGGTTCTGCCCGACGGCCGAGACCGCCAGCGACGGGGAAATGCCGCAGAACGTGCATGCCATGCCCGGCTGGCTGTGCAGCGTCAGCAGGACACCGGTCGCACCGGCGCTGGCCCTGGCGAAGCGGCGGCGCGATGCGCCCTTGCGCGACAAGGAAGTGCCTGCGGCCGGCGGCAACGGCGTTGCCTCGGTCTTCGGCGCCTCGCCACTGTTCTCGCTTACGTCACGGTCATCGATAGCCACGTTGGGTCCTCTTTCGGTAGATAAACAGTCGGGCATGCGACACAATGCCAGATTCCTACGAGGCTAGCAATCCCTGTGCCACCCGGGATATCAAAAGCTGATTCTTTTAGAATCAGTCGTTTAGCAACCTGTTGCTGCGCGTCCAGCTGCCCCGATGAACGCGGCTGTAAAAAATCCTGACAAGCGTCAGAAGTAACTTTCCGGGATCACCAGCACGTCGCCCGGGCGCATCTGGACGTTGGCCGAGATGTCGCCGTCCTTGACCAGGTCGTCCAGGCGGACGTTGTACTTCTGCTGCTTGCCGTCCACGTTGCGGATGAGGCTGGCGCGATTGCCGGCGGCAAATTCCGTGGTGCCGCCGACGGCGATCATCACATCCATCAGGCTCATTTCCTTGCGATACGGAAGCGCCTGCGGCCGCGTCGCCTGGCCGATCACGCGGATCTGCTCGCTGTAATTGCCGACGAAGTTTGTCACGACCACCGTGACGACCGGCTGCTGGATGAATTTCGTCAATGCCTGTTCGATGTCGCGCGCCAGCTCGGTCGACGTGCGGCCCGCGGCCGGCAGGTCTTCGACCAGCGGCGTCGTGATCTTGCCGTCCGGGCGCACCGGCACGGCCATCGACACTTCCGGATTGCGCCACACGATGATGTTGACCGTATCGCCCGGACCGATCCGGTATTCCGGATTGCTCACCTGGTTGTCGACCACCTGCGGCCCGCGCGTCGCGCAACCGCCCAGTGCCAGCATGCATGCGGCGGCAAGCGCCAGTGCCGAATGTTTGATCAGGTTTGCCTTGTCCTTGCCCACGTCAATCCCTTTCGTGACGACCGCCCCGGCGGCCGCTTCTTGTCAGTAAACAGTTGTTAGCAAGTCGCTAACGGCTGAGTATTGTATAACATTGTGCCTGCTGAGCAGGCCGCACACACTTCAGAAATGTTTTTACAACACATTATTTTTGCTGCAATAAAGCCTGTACATACTTGGCGGGGATCGCATACGTGATGCCGCTCGGATTGCTGATCGCGTTTTCCTTCAGGCCTTTGACGAACACGGCATTGATGACGCCCCAGACGCGGCCGCTGCCGGGATCGTAGACGGGACTCCCACTATTGCCCGGGTAGGCGGTGCCGTCCAGCTGGAAGATGCTGAACGGCTTTTGCAGGGCCACGATCTGGCGCGCGTCCAGCTTGCGCGAATTCAGCGAGGGCATCACGATCGGCGTGATGGCGGCCAGCGTGGCGCGGTGGGTGGCGGCATGCAGGCCCAGCACCATTCCCAGCGGATAGCCGGTAAACGCCAGGTCCTGTCCCTCTTCCACCTCGTCCGAGTCGCCCAGCGCGAGCGCCGGCAAGGGCGCGCCGCTCAGGCGCAAGTGGGCCAGGTCGTGCACCGTGTCGCGTCCGGCCAGCTGGGCGGCGCGAAAGCGCACCTGCTCCCCCTCTTTCGTGACGATCCCGAGCTGTTCCACCTTGCCGCCCGCGCCGACGGTATCCGGTACCACGTGGGCATTCGTCACCACGCTCAGGCCGTCGCCGACGACGAAGCCGGTGCCGACGAAGACGATGGCCGGACTGCGGGTGGGTTCGAAGGTCCCGATGCCGACGACCGACTGCTTGACGGTCGGAATGACGGTCTTGAGCTCGGCGGCCGCGAGCGGGACCGCACTATATAGAAGCG
This sequence comes from Massilia sp. YIM B02763, assembly GCF_030412015.1. Taxonomy (GTDB): domain Bacteria; phylum Pseudomonadota; class Gammaproteobacteria; order Burkholderiales; family Burkholderiaceae_D; genus Telluria. Next base: position 77,049 of record NZ_JASNRD010000007.1, read on the forward strand.
CGGCCGCGGCCAGGGCGGCGAGAGCCGTGCGGCGCGTCGGGAAAACAGCAGCTGCCGGAGGAGTATTTCGATTCGGCATCAACCGTGCACCCTTTCTTTATTTAAAACATTACAATAAAGCACTTGAGTTAATAGAAGTGCATGATCGCTACGACCGTGGAAGAAGTCGTGGGAAGTAGCGCTAAGCTATTGATAATAAGCAATATTGTCGGCTTAAACAATTGATCTATAAGCAATTGTTCGAATGAATTGTGCTTAATTTGAGCAATTTTATGCTTTCCCCGAGGAATTTGTGTTGTAGATGAGGTACTCGACCTCATCCTTGCCAAAATTTTCTCGCGCGTAATTGCAATTGCTAGTGACGCAAGCGATCATGCAAGGTATTTGATTAGCGTTTGAGCCCGCTCAAGCAACATTTTTTGGTTTTCTAGACGAGACTGACGAGATGGCAGAAATCACCGCCGTACTTCTTAATTTCTTAAAAGCAATCGGCAAATATCGTTGGTATGCAGTGGCCATCACGTGGGCTGTCGCCATCATCGGCTGGACCATCGTGCTCCGGCTGCCGAACCAGTACGAGGCCTCGGCCCGGGTCTATGTCGATACCCAGAGCATCCTCAAGCCGCTGCTGTCGGGCATGACGACCATGCCGAACCTCGACCAGCAGGTCGTGTTCATGCGCCGCACCCTGATCAGCCGCCCGAACGTGGAACGCCTGATGCGCATGGTGGACCTGGACGTCAAGGCCAAGGACAGCAAGGAGCACGAGAAGCTCGTCGACGAGCTCATGACGAAGATCAAGATCGGCGGCACCGAGCGCGACGACATCTACACGATCACCTATGTGTCCGACAATCCCAAGCTCGGTAAGGACATCGTGCAGTCGCTGCTGACGATCTTCGTGGAAGGCAGCTTCGGCGGCAAGAAGCAGGATTCGGAAAAGGCCGTGCAGTTCATCGACGACCAGATCAAGACGTATGAAGAAAAACTGTCGGCCGCCGAGAACTCGCTGAAGGAATTCAAGATCAAGAACATGGGTCTGCTGCCGCGCGAAGGCGGCGGCGACTTCGGCGGCCAGCTGCAGCAGGCCATCGACCAGCTGAACCAGGCGCGCCTGGACCTGGCCGAAGCCGAGCAGGCCCGCAATGCCATCTCGCGCCAGATCAAGGGCGAGCCGGCCAAGCCGGGCATGGAGACGGTCGATCCGGGCGTGGTCGATCCGGAACTGGAAATGCGCATCTCGACGGCGCAGAAGAACCTGGATGCGCTGCGCCTGCAATACACGGAGCAGCACCCGGACATCATCGCCAACCGCCGCCTGCTGGAGCAGCTCAAGGCCCAGAAGGCGGAGCTGGCCAAGACCAAGCGCAATCTCGACCCGGGCGCCGGCTACAGCCCGATGCTGCAGCAGCTGACCGTGTCGCTGTCGGCCGCCGACGCCCGCGTGGCATCGATGCGCGCCCGCGTCGACGAGTTCGCGGCCCGCGTGGCGCGCCTGCGCACCCAGAGCGTCGAGGCGCCGGAGATCGAAGCGCAGCTGGCCCAGCTCAACCGCGACTACCAGGTCAACCGCGAGAACTACCAGAAGCTGGTCGAGCGCCGCGAATCGGCGCGCCTGTCGGGCGACCTGTCGACCGCCACCGACATGCTGACCTTCCGCGTCATCGATCCGCCGACCGTGCCGTCGCAGCCGAGCGGCCCGAACCGCGTCCGCCTGTTCTCGCTGGTGTTCGCCGGCGCCCTCGTCGCCGGCCTCGCCGTCGCCTTCCTGATGAGCCAGGTACGCCCGGCCTTCATGAGCCAGGCTGCCCTGCGCGACGCCACCGGCCTGCCGGTGCTGGGCTCGATCGGCATGAATTGGACGACCGAACAGACCGTCAAACGCAAACGCCGCCTGCTGGCCCTCGGGACCTCGGTGCTGGTGCTGTTCGGCGCCTATGGTGTGGGCATGGCCGCGATCCTGGTCCGCCCCACGATCTAAGATCAAGGAGTACAACGTGAGCATCATCGAAAAAGCGGCAAGCCGGATCGACCTCCAGCGTCCCTCGGCCGGCACCGGCGCGGTGCCGCACGACAGCGCGGCCGTGCCGCCGCAGCAGCGCGTCCTCGAGGACGCCGACACGGCGGTCCTGGCGCCGGCGGCGGTCGACACCGTCGCGGTGGAACCGGCCGCGGCGGCTGCGGACGTGCCGGCGGCGCCCAGGTTCAGCACCCGCCGCGTCGAGCTGGACCTGGCGCGCATGCGCGAGCAAGGCATGGTCACGGCCGCCTCCGGCCGCACCCGCCTGCTGGAAGACTTCCGCGTCATCAAGCGCCCGCTGCTGCAGCGCGCCTTCGCCGAGCGCAAGCGCGGCGACAAGCCCGCCAACCTGATCATGATCACCAGCTCGCTGCCGGGCGAAGGCAAGACCTATTGCGCGATCAACCTGGCGATGAGCATCGCCATGGAACTGGACCATACGGTGCTGCTGGTCGACGCCGACGTCGCCCGCCCGTCGGTGCTGCGCACCCTGGGCCTGCCGGCGCACCGCGGCCTGATGGACGTGCTGCTGGACGACCAGATCGACATGGCCGACGTCATGCTGCGCACCAACGTCGACACGCTGTCGATCCTGCCCGCCGGCACCAGCAATCCGCGCGCCACCGAACTGCTGGCCAGCTCGACCATGAATACCCTGCTGACCGAGATCGCCAACCGCTATCCGGACCGCGTGGTGATCTTCGACTCGCCGCCGCTGCTGCTGACCAGCGAATCGCGCGAACTGGCCTCGCACATGGGCCAGATCGTGATGGTGGTGGAAGCCCAGACCACGACCCAGCACGCGGTCAAGGAAGCGCTGAGCCAGCTCAAGGATTGCCCGAACGTCAATCTCATCTATAACAAGACCAGGGAATTCCCCGGCATCGAAGAGACGTATGACTATCACTACGGCTGAGCCGTTTGTCAGCCTGCGCGGCGCGGCGGCGCTGCCGGCCGCCTTGAAACTGGCGCCGCTGGCCCTGGCGGCCATGCTGCTGTCCGCGGAATGCCGCGCCGACTGGCAGTTCAAGCCGTCCGCCACGCTGCGCGAGACCTATACGGACAATATCGGCCTGCAGCGCGACGCGCTCGCGCGCAACGAATTCGTGACCGAGGCGTCGCCGGGCTTCACGGTGACGTCCAGCGGCCCGCGCCTGAACCTGACGGCGAACGCGCAATGGAGCATGTTCGGCTACAGCGACAAGGACGCGCCCAATCTGTACGACAGCTCGCGCCGCTACCAGGCGGTCGGCCGCGCCATGCTGGTCGACAACCTGTTCTACGTCGACGCCGGCGCCAGCGGCCAGCGCCAGGCGATCTCGGCGTTCAACCAGCTGTCGGACACGCCGTATTCGAGCCTGAACCGCACCGAGGTGCGCACCTGGCGCATCAGCCCTTACCTGCAGCACCGCTTCGGCTCGACGGCCAGCGCCGACCTGCGCTTCACGCGCGACTCGGTCGAAGCCGGCACCGACGCCTTCGGCAGCAGCGTGGCCAGCTCGGTCCTGGCCAACGTCGCCAGCGGCCCGTCGTTCACCAGCCTGGGCTGGAACATGACGTATTACCACCAGGACCTGAACAACCGCATCGCCGGCAGCTCGACCTCGGAAAACGCCACGTTCGGCCTGCGCTACCGCCTCACGCCGAGGCTGAGCCTGACCGGCAGCGTGGGCTACGACGACTACGAATACGCGGTCCTGAACGAACGCACGGCGGGACGCAGCTGGACCGCCGGCTTCGCCTGGACGCCGTCCACGCGCACCAGCGTCGAGGCCTCGTTCGGCCACCGCTATTTCGGCAAGACGGGATCGCTGGCGGCCAGCCACCGCACCCGCCATACCGTCTGGAGCCTGAACTACAGCGACCAGGTCACGACCAGCCGCTCGCAGTTCCTGCTGCCGGCGGCGATCGACACGGCCGCCATGCTCGACAACCTGTTCGCCGCGGCCTACCCGGATCCGGCGCAGCGCCAGCAGATCGTGCAGGCCTACCTGGCCGCCACCGGCCTGCCGCCGACCCTGGCCGACAGCGTCAATTACCTGAGCAACCGCTACACCCGCGCCAAGCGCCTGCAGTTCGCCAGCGTGCTGCGCGGGGCGCGCACCAGCGTGACCCTGTCGGCCTACCGCGAAGAGCGCAATGCCCTGTCGCTGCAGCAGAGCGACAGCACCCTGCTGGGCAGCCAGCTGGCCTCGCTCAACGACAACGTGCGCCAGCACGGCGCCAGCATCGACGCCGACTACAAGCTGGCGCCGCGCACCAGCGCCCAGGCCAGCGTCTCGCTGAACCGCGCCGAGTCGCTCGGCAACGGCTTCATCAACAATACCCGCCAGTACCGCATGGGCCTGGTGCACCGCCTGTCCCAGAACGCCAGCGGCCTCGTGGAATTGCGCCACGCGCGCGGCAACAACGGCATCGGCGGCGGCGACGTCTATCACGAGAATTCGGTCATGGCGGCGCTGACCGTCCAGTATTAAGCGGAGCCTTTCAGATGTACGAAACCTATTACGGATTGTCCGCCAAGCCCTTCCAGCTGCGCCCCGACCCGCACTTCTTCTACGGCAGCAAGGGCCACAAGCGCGCCATGGCCTACCTCGAGTACGGCCTGTCGCAGGGCGAAGGCTTCATCGTCATCACCGGCGAGGTCGGCGCGGGCAAGACCACGCTGGTGCGCAACCTGTTCAACCGCCTGCCGTCGGACCAGATCGTCGCCGCCCACATCGTCAACACCCACCTGGACCCGGACGACACGCTGCGCATGGTGGTCTCGGCCTTCGGCCTGCCGTACGAAGGCGCCAGCAAGACCGACCTCCTGACGCGCCTGGAGCGCTTCCTGTGCGACGTCGACCACCAGGGCAAGCGCGCCCTGCTGGTCATCGACGAGGCCCAGAACCTGTCGGCGCGCACGGTCGAGGAACTGCGCATGCTGTCCAACTTCCAGACCGACGACAAGTCGCTGCTGCAGACCTTCCTGCTCGGCCAGCCGGAATTCCGCGCCACCCTGCACAGCCCCGGCATGCAGCAGCTGCGCCAGCGCGTGATCGCCAGCTACCACCTGGGCCCGATGGACGCGCAGGAGAGCCGCGCCTACATCGAGCACCGCCTGGCCACCGTCGGCTGGAAGGGCGACCCGTCCTTCGACGACGGCGCCCACGCGGCCATCTATGCCTATACGGGCGGCATCCCGCGCAAGACCAACACCCTGCTCGACCGCGTGCTGCTGATGGGCTACCTCGAAGAGCTGCATGCGTTCGGCGAAGAACACATCAACACCGTCATCCGCGACATCAACGAGGAATACCAGCTGCCGGAACCGATCGGCACGCCGGACCCGGAGATCGCGGCGCATGCCCAACCCGATCCCGGCTTCGAGCCCGGCCTGCGTACCCGCGACGAGCGCACGGGCGGCGAACGCCGCGCCAGCAGCGTCGAGGTGCTGGACGAGCGCATGATGCGCCTGGAGAAATCGATCGTTTCCGTGCTGTCGATCCTGAAAAAGATCGTGGCCACGCCCCAAGGGGCGGCAACCCACCACGTGGACAATCAAGAATGAACATGTACGAGCTTGCCGCGCGCCCGGCGCCGGCTCCCGGCGAACGCATCCGCAACGCCATGACCTGCGACGTCGAGGACTACTTCCAGGTCTCGGCCTTCGCTCCCTACATCGACCGCGCCAGCTGGCCCACCCGCGAATGCCGCGTCGAGGCCAACATGGACCGCATCCTGGCCCTGTTCGACCGCCACGGCGTGCGCGCGACCTTCTTCACGCTGGGCTGGATCGCCGAGCGCTACCCGAACGTGGTGAAACGCATCGTCGCCGGCGGCCACGAGCTGGCCAGCCACGGCTACGGCCACCTGCGCGCCTCGGACCAGACCCGCGCCGAATTCGCCAACGACATCCGCTCGGCGAAAGCCCTGCTGGAAGACATCGGCGGCCAGGAAGTGCTGGGCTACCGCGCGCCGAGCTTCTCGATCGGCCGCGACAACCTGTGGGCGCTGGACGAACTGCTGGACGCCGGCTACCGCTACAGCTCGAGCATCTACCCGGTCGTGCACGACCACTACGGCATGCCGGAAGCGCCGCGCTTCGCGTTCTACCCGAACGGCACCGACGGCCTGCTCGAAGTGCCGATCACCACGGTCAACATGATGGGCCGCAACCTGCCGGCCGGCGGCGGCGGCTACTTCCGCCTGCTGCCGTATGCGCTGTCGCGCTGGATGATGGCCAAGGTCAACCAGGACGACCGCCAACCGGCGCTGTTCTACTTCCACCCGTGGGAAATCGACACGGACCAGCCGCGTCCCGAGGGCATCGGCGCCAAGTCGCGCTTCCGCCACTACGTCAACATCGGCCGCATGGAAAGCCGCATCGAAGCCCTGGCGCGCGATTTCGCCTGGGACCGCATGGACCGCATCTTCCTGAACCGCCCATGAACTCGATCATCGAAGCCGCGCAAGCGAAACGCGCCGCGCCCGCCGCCACCCCTGCGCCGGCGCGCGGCCCCCTGACCCTGCACCTGCTGCAGCCGCAGGAATACGGACGCTGGGACGCCTTCGTGCGCACCTGCCCCGATGCCACCTTCTTCCACCTGTCCGGCTGGCAGAAGGTGATCGGGCAGGCGTTCGGCATCAAGACCTGGTTCTACTACGTGGAACAGGACGGCGCCATCCAGGGCGTGCTGCCGCTGGCCGAGATCAAGAGTCGCCTGTTCGGCCACTCGCTCGGCGCCATGCCGTTCTGCGTGTACGGCGGCCCGGCCACCCTCGGCAGCCCGGACGTGCAGGCCCTGCTCGACAAGGCCGCGCACGACCTGGCCCAGCAGCTGGGCGTGGGCCACCTCGAATACCGCGGCATGCAGCGCTTCCACCCGGACGACGCCAGCTGGCACACGAAGGAACTGTACGTCACCTTCCGCAAGGAGATCACGGGCGACGACGAAGCCAACATGAACGCCATTCCGCGCAAGCAGCGCGCGATGGTCCGCAAGGGCATCAAGCTGGGCCTGCGCGGCGAGGTCGACGCCAACGTCGACCGCATGTTCGAGGCCTATGCGCACAGCGTGCACCGCCTCGGCACCCCCGTGTTCCCGAAAAAATACTTCGCCCTGCTGCAGCAGACCTTCGGCGACGAGTGCGAGGTGCGCACCATCGTCACCGAGGACAACCGCCTGGTCGGTTCCGTGCTGTCGTTCTACTGGCGCGACGAAGTGGTGCCCTATTACGGCGGCGGCATGGACCTGGCGCGCGAGGTGGCCGGCAACGACTTCATGTACTGGAACCTGATGCAGGCGGCCGCCGCGCGCGGCTGCCGCATCTTCGACTTCGGCCGCAGCAAGCTGGGCACCGGCGCCTACGACTTCAAGAAGAACTGGGGCTTCACGGCCCAGCACCTGCCCTACGAGTACAAGCTGTACGGCGCGGACGCGCTGCCGGACAACAATCCGCTGAACCCGAAGTACCAGCTGTTCATCAAGATGTGGAAGAAGCTGCCGCTGCCGCTGGCGAACTTCATGGGTCCCTACATCGTCCGCAACCTGGGCTGACACGAAAGACGTCCATGGAAGACCTGCTGCTGCTGATCCACCGGATCCCCTACCCGCCCAACAAGGGCGACAAGATCCGCTCGTACCACCTGCTCAAGCACCTGGCCCGGCACTACCGCGTGCACCTGGCCACGTTCGTGGACGATCCGGACGACTGGCAGTACGTGCCGCACGTCGAGGCGCTGTGCGCGAGCAGCCATTTCGCCGGCATGAAGCCGCTGCTGGCGCGCGTGAAAAGCCTGTCGGCCCTGCTCAAGAACCGCTCGCTGTCGCTCGAGTACTACCGCGACCCGAAGCTGGCGCGCTGGGTGCAGGACACGGTCGCCGCGCACGACATCGAGCGCGTGCTGGTGTTCTCGTCGGCCATGGCGCAGTACGCCGACCCGTACCGCGGGGCGCGCCGCGTGGTCGACTTCTGCGACGTCGATTCGGACAAGTGGCGCCAGTACGCGGACAAGAAATCCTTCCCCATGAGCTGGCTGTACCGCTACGAGGCGGACCAGCTGCTGCGCTACGAGCGCCAGGTGGCGCGCGACTACGACGCCTCGCTGTTCGTCTCGGCGCCGGAAGCGGACCTGTTCCGCCAGCTGGCGCCGGAAAGCACGGCCAAGATCGGCCACTTCAACAACGGCGTCGACACCGACTACTTCTCGCCCGAGCAAAGCTACGCCAGCCCCTACGCGGGGGGCGAGCGCGCGCTGGTGTTCACGGGCGCGATGGATTACTGGCCCAACGTCGACGCCGTGCAGTGGTTCGCCCACGAGGTGTTCCCGCAGCTGCGCGCGCGCTTTGCCGACGCGCGCTTCTACATCGTCGGCGCCCGTCCGGCGCAGGCAGTGCAGGACCTGGGCAAGCTGCCCGGCGTGGTGGTCACCGGCACGGTGCCGGACGTGCGCCCCTACATCGCCCACGCGGCGGTGGCGGTGGCGCCGCTGCGCATCGCGCGCGGCATCCAGAACAAGGTATTGGAAGCGATGGCGATGGCGACCGCCGTCGTCGTCTCGCCGCAGGCGCTGGAAGGCATCGAGGCCGAACCGGGCAGCGAACTGGTGCTGGCGGAAGACGCCGGCGCCTTCGTCGCCGCCGTCGCGGCGCTGCTGGACGGCCAGCAGGACGCCGCCGCCGCCATCGGCCGGGCCGCGCGCGCCAAGGTCCAGCGCCGCTACAGCTGGTCGAGCAACCTGGCCTGCATTGAGGAGAGCCTCGAATGTTCCTGAAACCTCCGCCCGGCGTGATCGGCGCCGCCACCGTGCCGCCCCTGTCGCGCGCCGCGACCGCCCTGCTGGTGCTCGCGCTGCTGGCGCCGTTCGCACTGTACTTCGGCACCGTGCGCTCGATCGTCTCGATCTGGAACAGCTCGGAGACCTTCGCCCACGGCTACGTGATCCTGCCGATCAGCCTGTGGCTGATCTGGCGCCGCCGCGAGAATTTCAGCCTGTATCCGCCCACGCCCTACCCGCCGGCGCTGCTGCTGCTGGCCGTGCTGGGCGCCGGCTGGCTGGCCGCCCAGCTGGGCGAGGTGCAGGTGGTGTCGCAATACACGTTCGCCGCCATGTTCCCCGTCGCCGCGCTCGCCCTGTTCGGCCCGCGCCTGGCCGCCTCGCTCGCCTTCCCGCTGCTGTTCCTGCTGTTCGCGGTGCCGTTCGGCGACGTCTTCGTCGCCCCGCTGATCCAGTTCACCGCCGACTTCACCGTGGCCGCGGTGCGCGCCACCGGCATCCCAGTGCTGCGCAGCGGCACCCGTTTCGAACTGCCGACCGGGAACTGGTCCGTCGTCGAAGCCTGCAGCGGCGTGCGCTACCTGATTTCCTCGATCACGCTGGGCTGCCTGTACGCCTATTTGACCTACCGCTCGACGGTGCGCCGCGTGCTGTTCATCGGCCTGTCGGTGCTGGTGCCGATCGTCGCCAACGGCCTGCGCGCCTACATGATCGTGATGATCGGCCACCTGTCCGGCATGGAGCTGGCGACCGGCGTCGACCACATCATCTACGGCTGGCTGTTCTTCGGCCTCGTCATGTTCGTCATGTTCTGGATCGGCAGCTTCTGGCGCGAGGACACCGAGCGCCCGGCCGCGCCGGCCGCCAAGGGGGTGGACGGCGCCGCGCGCGTCCCGGCCTTCGCTCACGCCGCCATGCCGCCGCGCTTCGCCGCCACCGCCGTCGCCGTGCTGGCCATCTGCGCCTTGTGGCCGGCCGCCGCCATGGTCGGCGAACGCGCCAACCACAACCCGGCGCCCGTACAGCTCGACCTGGCCGGCATCGGCCTGCCCCAGGCGGGCGAATTCACCGACTGGAAGCCGGCCTACCTGGAACCGGATGCGCGCCTGCACCGCGTCTACCAGGCCGGCGCGCTGCCGCTGGGCCTGACGGTGCTGTACTACCGCAACCAGGACAAGGAAAAATCGCTGATCAGTTCCGTCAACCGCCTGGCCGGCTACGAAGACGCCTGGCACGAAGTCGACGGCACGGGACGCACCGAAAGCCTGGGCGGCCGCCCGCTGGCATTGCGCGAATCGATGCTGCGCACCAAGCAGGACGCGCTGATGGTCTGGTCGTTCAAGTGGATCGGCGGGCATTACACCGGCAGCGACTACGTCGGCAAGCTGTGGCAGGCCGCGTCGAAGGCGCAGCTGCGCGGCGACGACGGCGCCGCCGTCATGCTGGCGGTGCCGGGCGCCGATCCGGAGCAGGCGCGCGCGACGCTGCGGCGCTTCCTGCAGGAGCACGGGGCCGCGCTGGACCGCGCGCTGGAACGGCAGCGCGGCCACTGAAGTCTGCACACATCGCAACGACCATCAACAAGAACGGCCCATCGCCGCAACACGGAGTTTTGACACCATGCGCGTCCTGCACGTCCTCGACCACTCGATCCCGCTGCACAGCGGCTATACCTTCCGTACCCGCTCGATCCTGCGCGAGCAGCGCGCGCTCGGCTGGGAAACCTTCCACGTCACGGGGGCCAAGCAGCATTCCGGGGACATGCTGGAGGAGACCGTCGACGGCCTGCACTTCTACCGCACGCCAGGCAAGGACGGCGCCCTGTCGAAGCTGCCGGTGCTGAACCAGCTGGACGTGATCGACGGCCTGAGCAAGCGCCTGGCCGAGATCATCCCGCAGGTCAAGCCGGACGTGCTGCACGCCCACTCGCCGTCGCTGAACGCGATCGCCGCCCTGCGCGCCGGCAAGAAGTTCGGCATCCCCGTCGTCTACGAAGTGCGCGCCTTTTGGGAAGACGCCGCCGTCGACCACGGCACCAGCACCGAGAACGGCCTGCGCTACCGCCTGACGCGCGCGCTCGAGACCTATGCGCTCAAGCATGCCGACGCCGTCACCACGATCTGCGAAGGCCTGCGCAAGGACATCGTCGCGCGCGGCATCCCGGCCGACAAGGTCACGGTGATCCCGAACGCGGTCGACATCGACAAGTTCCAGTTCGGCGCCAGCGCCGACCAGCAGCTCAAGGACAAGCTGGGCCTGTCCGGCTCGCGCCTGATCGGCTTCATCGGCTCGTTCTACGCCTACGAAGGCCTGGACGTGCTGCTGCGCGCCGTGCCGGCCCTGGCCGCGCGCATGCCGGACCTGCGCGTGCTGCTGGTCGGCGGCGGCCCGCAGGACAAGCAGCTGCGCCAGCTGGCGCGCGATCTCAAGATCGAGGACAAGGTCGTGTTCACGGGCCGCGTGCCGCACGAACAGGTCAATGCCTACTACGACCTGCTCGATGTGCTGGTCTATCCGCGCCTGTCGATGCGCCTGACCGACCTCGTTACGCCGCTCAAGCCGCTGGAAGCGATGGCGCAGGGCCGCATCCTGGCCGCGTCCGACGTCGGCGGCCACCTCGAGCTGATCGCCGACGGCAAGACGGGCGTCCTGTTCCGCGCCGACGACCCGGATTCACTGGCCGACAAGGTCGGCGCCCTGCTCGAATCGCAGCAGAAGTGGCCGGCGCTGCGCCAGGCCGGCCGCGAATACGTGGAGCTGGAGCGCAACTGGCCCGTCAGCGTGGCGCGCTACAAGCCCATCTACGGCCGCCTGACCGGCGCCGAGGCGGCGTGATCGCGGACCGCATGCGAGGCAACCCGTCATGAACGCGAGCGTCCCCCACCTGGCCACGCCGGCCGCCAGCGCGCCGCTGGTGGTGCACCTGGTGTACTCGCTCGGCGTCGGCGGCCTGGAAACGCTGCTGGTCGACTGCATCAACCGCATGCCGGCCTACCGCCACGCGGTGGTTTGCCTGACCGGCTACACGACGTTCGCCGACCGCATCCAGCGCGCCGACGTCGAACTGTATGCGCTGGGCAAGCCGCCCGGCCTGGGCCTGCGCACGCACCTGGCGTTCTGGCGCCTGATGCGCCGCCTGCGCCCGGCCCTGCTGCACACCTACAACCTGTCGGCGCTCGAATACGCGTTCACGGCCACGCTGGCCGGCGTGCCGGCGCGCATCCACGCCGAACACGGCCGCGACGCGTCCGACCCGCACGGCCTGAACCCGAAGCACAACTTCCTGCGCCGCCGCCTGGTGCCCTTCGTCGACCGCTTCATCCCCGTGTCCGAAGACCTGCAGCGCTGGCTCGGCGACGTGGTGCGCATCCCGGCGGCCAAGACCCTGTTCATCAAGAACGGCGTCGACACCGACCGCTACGCCCCCGGCGGCAGCGCCGCGCCCGACTCGCCCTGGCAGGCCGGCGACGTGGTCATCGGCACCGTCGCGCGCATCCAGGACGTCAAGAACCACCGCGCCCTGGTCGACGCGTTCGCGCGCCTGCGCGCGGACATGCCGGCGCTGGCGCCGCGCCTGAAGCTGACCATCGTCGGCGACGGCCCGCTGCTGCCGGCGCTGCGCGCGCAGGTGGCGGCGCTCGGCCTGCAGGACGCCGTCTGGCTGCCCGGGGCGCGCGCCGACATCCAGGCCCTGCTGCAGTCGTTCTCCGTGTTCGCCCTGCCGTCGCTGGCGGAAGGCACGCCCGTATCGATGCTGGAAGCGATGGCTTGCGGGCTGCCCGTGGTCGCCTCGCGCGTCGGCGGCATTCCGGAAGTCGTCGTCGACGGCGTGCAGGGCCTGCTGGTGCCGGTGGACGACGTCGGCGCGCTGGCGCAGGCGCTGGGGCGCTATGCCGGCGACGCCGCGCTGCGCGCGCAGCACGGCGCGCGGGCGCGCGCGCGCATCGAGGAGCGCTTCAGCATGCGCGCCATGCTGGCGGCCTACGGCGCGCTGTACGACGGATTGTGTGGCCACAAGGGGCGCTGAGGCGCTATCGTTTCACCTTTAGCAAGAGAGCAATCCACCATGTGCGGAATAGTCGGCATCTTTGATACCCACGGCAACCGGGACATCGACCGCGAAGCGCTGCGGCGCATGAACGAGAGCCAGCACCACCGCGGCCCCGACGAGGGCGAGCTGTACCTGGAAAAAGGCCTGGGCATGGGGCACCGCCGCCTGTCCGTCATCGACGTCGCGACGGGCCAGCAGCCCTTCCTGAACGCCGCGCGCGACGTGGCGCTCGTGTTCAACGGCGAGATCTACAACTACCGCGCGCTGCGCGACGAGCTGACGGCCCTGGGCCACGTGTTCCGCACCAAGTCCGACACCGAGGTGGTGCTGCAATCCTGGATCGCCTGGGGCGCCGACTGCGTGCGCCGCCTGCGCGGCATGTTCGCCTTCGGCATCTGGGACCGGCGCCAGCAGACCATGTTCCTGGCGCGCGACCACCTCGGCGTCAAGCCGATGTTCTATTCGCTGCTGCCGGACGGGCACTTCGTGTTCGGCTCGGAACTGAAGTCGATCATGACCTTCCCCCTGCTGTCGCGGCGCCTGAATCCGCGCGCGGTCGAGGATTATTTCGCCTACGGCTACGTGCCGGAGCCGAACACGATCTTCCACAACGCCTTCAAGCTGGAGCCGGGCCACTGCATCCTGCTGAAGGTCGGCGACCGCGCGGTGCAGCCGCAGCGCTACTGGGACCTGCCGTTCAAGCCGGTGCCGGTGGGCTCGGACGCCGACGTCGAGCGCGAGCTGATCGAGCGCCTGCGCGAGGCCGTGCAGAGCCAGATGGAGTCGGAGGTGCCGCTCGGCGCCTTCCTGTCCGGCGGCGTCGATTCGAGCGCCGTGGTGGCCATGATGGCCGGCGGCAAGGACCCGGTGACGACCTGCTCGATCGGCTTCGACGACCCGGAATACGACGAGACCGAATTCGCCAACCAGGTGGTGCGCCGCTACGGCACCCGCCACCACGCCCAGGTCGTCGACAAGGACGACTACGGCCTGGTCGACACGCTGGCGCGCCTGTACGACGAACCGTACGCCGACAGCTCCGCGATCCCGACCTACCGCGTCTGCCAGCTGGCGCGCCGCCACGTCACCGTGGCCCTGTCCGGCGACGGCGGCGACGAGAACTTCGCCGGCTACCGCCGCTACCGCTTCGCGATGGCCGAGAACAGCGTGCGCGCCAAGCTGCCGGAAGCGATCCGCAAGCCGCTGTTCGGCACCCTCGGCAGCATTTATCCGAAGGCCGACTGGGCGCCGCGCATGTTCCGCGCCAAGACCACGTTCGAGGCGCTGGCGCGCGACCTGGTCGAGGGCTACTTCCACGGCGTGGCCAAGCTCACCGACCGCCAGCGCGAGCGCCTGTTCTCGGACAGCTTCCGCGCCGAGCTGCAGGGCTACCGCGCGATCGACGCGATGCGCCGCCACGCGCGCCAGGCGCCGACCGACGACCCGCTGTCGATGATCCAGTACCTCGACTTCAAGACCTGGCTGCCGGGCGACATCCTCACCAAGGTCGACCGCGCCAGCATGGCGCACTCGCTCGAGGTGCGCGTGCCGCTGCTGGACCATGCCTTCGTCGAATGGGCGTCCGGCCTGCCGCCGGCGCTCAAGCTGCGCGGCGGCGAAGGCAAGTACGTGCTCAAGAAGGCCCTCGAGCCGCACCTGCCGCACGACATCATGTATCGCTCGAAGAAAGGCTTCTCGATCCCGCTCGCGGCCTGGCTGCGCGGTCCGCTGCGCCAGGCGGCGCGCGACGCCGTGCTGGGCCCGCGCCTGCTGGACACCGGCATGTTCGACCGCGGCCACCTGCAGCAGTTGGTGTCCGAGCACGAATCGGGCCTGGCCGACCACAGCACGGCCCTGTGGTCGCTGCTGATGTTCGACGCCTTCCTGCGCGTCAGCGTGGGGTCTTGACGCGACACGATAGAAATAATTTTTTATAAATTTGCAACAAATGGGATAAGATGCTGTCGAGTTGCATGAGCAAGATGCGCATGGCGCCGGCAGCATGGCGCACCCTGCGGGACCCGGCCTGCCGCCCGGCGGCGGCCGGCCCTACCGCCTCACGACGTTGTTGACCGAAGAATGCGTGCTCCCTATTCCGCACCCGTCCGGGTGCATCCCCCCGAACGGCGCATGATGCATGCCGCGCCCGTCCCGACGCTGCCGCGCTTCACCGCCCCGCTGATCCGCGCCGCCGGCGACCTGGTCGCGCCGCGCGCCAAGGGCGCCGGCCGCCTGTGCATCCTGAACTACCACCGCATCCTGGCCACGCCCGACCACCTGATCGAGGGCGACCCGGACGTGGAGACCTTCCGCTGGCAGATGCGCCTGCTGGCCGAATGCTTCAACGTCATGCCGCTGCACGAGGCGGTCGAGACGATGACGCACGAGCGCATGCCGCCGCGCGCCGTCGCCATCACCTTCGACGACGGCTACCGCTCCTTCCACGACCTGGCCCTGCCGGTGCTGGCCGAGTACGGCCTGCCGGCCACCGTGTTCGTCACCACCGGGCACATGGCCAGCAAGAGCAGCATGTGGAACGACATGATCCTGGAGGCGATCCGGCGCCTGCCGCCGACGTCGATCGACCTGACGGAACTGGGCCTCGGCGTGCTGCCGCTGAACGGCATCGAGCAGCGCCGCCGCAGCGCCAAGGTCCTGACCGACCGCTGCAAGTACATGTCGCCGGCGGAGCGCGAGGCCTTCACCGCGCACCTGCAGCGCCTGGCCGGCGTCGCCCTCGAGCAGGACCTGATGCTGGACGCCGAGATGCTGCATGCGCTGACCCGCAACCGCATCGACATCGGCGGCCACACGGTCAGCCATCCGATCCTGGCCAAGCTCGACGACGAGGCCGCGCGCCGCGAGATCGTCGACAACAAGCGCCAGCTCGAGGCCATCATCGGCCGCCCGCTGCACCTGTTCGCCTACCCCAACGGCAAGCGCCGCGCCGACTACACGGCCACGCACGTGCGCATGCTCGAGGAAGCCGGCTACAGCGCCGCCTTCAATACCGAGATCGGCGCCGCCACGCGCGCGCACCCGCGCTTCGAGCTGCCGCGCGCCTGCCCCTGGGACGACACGCCCGTGATGTTCGCCGCGCGCCTGCTGCGCTGGCTGGCCGGCATGATCTGACACGCCAATGACGAAGACCGCTTCCACCTCCTCGTTGAACCTGGCGCCGGCGCAGCCGCAGCACGGCGCCCAGCCGGCGCGCCCGGAGCCCGCGCACGCGGACACCCTGCGCGCGCCGCGCCGCTGCGCGATCGCCTTCTGCGAGAACGGCGCCGGCTACGGCGGCGCCGTGATCTCGCTCGAAGCCATGCTCGCGAAACTGCCGGCGGAGTTCGCGCCGCACATCTACACGGGACTGGCGACCGAGCCTTATCCGCGCCTGGAACGCCTGGGCCGCTGGCGCCACATGCGCGCGTTCAACGTGCTCGATCCGGAGATGCTGCGCCGCCGCCGCGTGCCGTTCGCCTCGCTGATCGACAACCTGGCCAACGTGCTGCCCACGGCGCTGGCCTACAGCTGGCGCTTCAAGCGCGACGCCATCGACCTGGTCTACCTGAACAACGACGCCAGCTGCAACCTGCCGGCCGCGCTGGGCGCGAAACTGGCCGGCCTGCCGACCGTGCTGCATGCGCGCGGCTTCAATGCCGACACGCGCAGCAACCGCTGGGTGCTCGGCAACCTGGCCCACAGCCTGCCCGTGTCCACGGCGGTGCGCGCCGAACTCGTGCAGCTGGGACTGGCGCCCGACAAATGCACGGTGGTGGCCGAGGGCCTGGACCTCGACGCGTTCTCGCCGCGCGCGCCGTCGCCGGCGCTGCGCGCGGAACTGGGCATCGGCCCCGACGAGCCGGTCGTGACGCTGGTGGGCGGCCTGGTGGACTGGAAAGGGCAGGACGTCCTGCTCGACGCCGCCCCCGCCATCCTGCGCCGCTATCCCCGCGCGCACCTGCTGCTGGTGGGCAGCGCCTACGGCAAGGACCGCGCCTTCGCCGAACAGGTCGCGCTGCGCGCCCAGGACCCGGCGCTGGGCGGGCGCGTGCGCCTGCTGGGCATGCGCAACGACGTCCCCGCGATCCTGGCGCTGAGCACCATCGTGCTGCACGCCTCGACCAAGCCGGAGCCCTTCGGCCGCACCTTCCTGGAAGGCATGGCGCTGGGCAAGGCGGTCATCGCCTCCAACGAAGGCGGCCCGCTCGACGTGATCGAGGATGGCGTCGACGGCCTGCTGATCGCGCCGCGCGATGCGGACGGACTGGCCGCGGCCGTGCTGCGCCTGCTCGACGATCCCGCCTTCGCCGCCGCGCTGGCCGCGCGCGCCGCCGTCAAGGCACGCGCCTATTCGATCGAGCGACATACCGAGGCCGTGTGCGAAGTCCTGCGTGGCATCGGCCCCGCCGGCCGCCGCGGCGTGCCCTCTTGAAGCGCATCCGCGCCTTGCGTACCGAATTGACCCAGCCATTCTTGCCACTGAATTTGCCACTGAGCGCCCATGCGTGACCTTCTGATTTTCGGCGTCATCTTCGGATTGCTGCCCTTCGTTTTCAAGCGCCCCGCCATCGGCGCCCTGCTGTTCACCTGGATCAGCCTGATGAACCCGCACCGCCTCGCCTACGGTGCCGCCTACAGCTTCCCGTTCGCCGCGGTCGTGGCCGCGGTGACGGCGCTGGCCACCCTGATGTCCAAGGAAAAGAAGATGCCATGGACGCCGGTGACGATCACGCTGGTGCTGTTCTACTGCTGGATGAACGTCAGCACGCTGGTCGCCCTCGAGCCGGAACTGGTCTGGCTCGAATGGGACCGCGTCACCAAGACCTTCTTCATGGTGGCCATCACGCTGATGGTCATCAATACCGAGAAGGACCTCAAGCTGTTCGTCTGGATCGTGGCCCTGTCGCTGGGCATCTATGGCCTGAAGGGCGGCCTGTTCACGCTCGCTTCGGGCGGCCACTACCGCGTCTACGGCCCGGACGGCAGCTATATCGCGGAAAACAACAGCATGGCGCTGGCGCTGGTGACGACGCTGCCGCTGATCTGGTACCTGCGCAGCCTGGTCAAGAACCGCTGGATCGGGCTGGGCCTGGCCGCCGTCGCCATCCTGTCCGCCGTCTCGGCGATGGGGTCGTACTCGCGCGGCGCGCTGCTGGGCGGCGTGGCCATGCTGCTGTTCCTGTGGCTCAAGAGCCCGAAGAAGCTGCCGACGGCGCTGGCCGTGATCGCCATGGGCGCGCTGGTCGCGGTGGCCATGCCGGACGCCTGGTACGAACGCATGAACACGATCGAGAACTACCAGGAGGACGGTTCCGCGATGGGCCGCATCAACGCCTGGCACTTCGCCGTCAACATCGCCACCACGCACCTGCTGGGCGGCGGTTTCAATGTATTCTCGAAGCGTCAGTTCCTGCTGTATGCGCCGAATCCGACCGACTACCACGTCGCCCACAGCATCTATTTCCAGGTGCTGGGCGACCAGGGCTTCGTCGGCCTGGCGCTGTTCCTGCTGCTGATGTTCTTCGCCTGGCGCACCGGCACGCGCATCATCCGCTTCTGCAAGGACCGGCCCGACCTGAAGTGGGCGAGCGACCTGGCGCGGATGTCGCAGGTGAGCGTGATCGGCTATGCCGTCAGCGGCGCCTTCCTGTCGCTGGCCTACTTCGACCTGTACTACGACATCATCATCATCCTCGTGCTGCTCGAGAAGATCCTGATGCTCAAGCCGAAGCCGGCGCTGTTCCCGGCCCGCGTCGAGCTGGCCAAGTCGGGCGGCTGACCCGCCCGCGGCCGGCGGTCAGCGCAGGCCGCGCGCCACCGACACGAGGTCGCGCAGCGAGGCCACCGAGGGCTGCGTCCACACCAGCGGCAGCACGGCGCGCAGTGCCTCGCCCTTGCGGTTGGCGCGCAGGTGCATGTAGGCCAGCGACAGGCGTCCCTGGCGCAGCTTGGCCTGCCAGCCGCGCCGGATGTGCGGGTCGGCGCGCAGCTCGCCGTCGAGCGACTCGAGCGTCGCCACGTAGGCCGTCTGGGCGGCCACGACATCCTTGCGCAACGCGCTGTCCGGATAGATGTAGTACACGGCCAGCGGCCGGTTGACGACGCCGCCCTTGCGGCTGGCCGCGCACAGGCGGATGAAGAAATACATGTCTTCGCCGATGCGGCGGTCGGTGGGGAATCCGCCCAGCTCCAGGAAGGTCCGGCGCGGCAGCGACAGCGTGCGGATCTCGGCGAAGCCGTCGGCGATGAAGTCCGCGAAATCCTCGCGCGCCAGCGGGATGTCGATGGCGTCCGGATGGCGCGCCGTCAGCGCCCGCCCGAACGGGCTGCCGCCGATCGCCATGTGCAGCAGCTTGCCGCTGTCGTCGCGCTGCTCCTGGTCGGCGAACAGGAAGTCCAGGTCGGGTTCGCGCCGCAGCCAGGACGCATGCGCCTGCAGGCGGTCCGGCATGTAGACGTCGTCCGCGTCCAGGAAGGCGAGCCAGTCGCCGGTGGCGTAGCGCGCGCCGTTGTTGCGCGTGGTCGACACGCCGGCATTGGCCTGGTGGATGTAGCGCACCTTGTCGCCGAACGACTCGGCCACGGCGCGCGAACCGTCGGTCGAACCGTCGTCGATCACGAGGATCTCGTGCGCCGGATGGCTTTGCGCGAGCACCGACTCGATGGCGCGCGCCAGCGTGCCCGCGTTGTTGTAGTTCGGGATGATGACGGAAAAACGGATCGGTTGGCTGCTCGTGCTGTCCATGGGGGCGCTTGTGGTGGGCGTGAAAATATCAATCATGCATTGCCAAACTACCATGACAGATAGCCCGGCATCGGTCAAGCGCGTTCAGACCAGCACCTCGAGCGGCGCCGGGTGGCCGAGGAAGGCGGTGGGGCTGGCCGACAGGCCGTAGGCGCCGGACTGGAACACGACGACCAGGTCGCCCACGTCGGCGCGCGCCAGTTCCATGCGCTCGGCCAGCACGTCCAGGGGCGTGCACAGGGGCCCGACCACCGACACCGTCTCGCGCTCGCCCTCGGCCGCCATGCGGTTGCCGATCGCGGCCGGATAGTTCTTGCGGATCACCTGGCCGAAGTTGCCGGAGGCCGCCAGGTGGTGGTGCAGGCCGCCGTCGGTGACCAGGAACACCTGGCCGCGCGAGACCTTGCGGTCGGTCACCCGCGCCACGTAGACGCCCGCCTCGCCGACCAGGTAGCGCCCCGATTCCAGCGACAGGCGCGTGCCCGGCATGGCGGCCGCCAGGCGTGCCACGCACTGTTCCAGGTTGGCGCCGATCGGCGCCAGGTCGAGCCGCTGCTCGCCCGGGAAATAGGGAATGCCGAAGCCGGCGCCCAGGTAGACGCCGGCGACGGGACCGCGCGCATCGGCCGCCAGCTGCAGCGCCAGTTCGACGCTGCGCGTGTGCGAGTCGGCGATGGCGTCCGCCTTCAGGCTCTGGGAGCCGCTGAAGATGTGGAAGCCCTGCAGCGCGATGCCGAGGCCGTCCAGCTGGCGCAGGCACGCGGGCACCTGCTCGGCGTCGATGCCGAACGGCTTGGCGCCGCCGCCCATGCGCATGCCCGACCCCTTCAGCTCGAAATCGGGATTGACCCTGACCACCACGCGCGGCGCGATCCCCAGCGCGTCGCCGATCCGGGCGGCGCGGTCGATCTCGCCGGGCGACTCGACGTTCAGCGTCACGCCGGCGGCGATCGCCTGGCGCAGCTCGGCCTCGGTCTTGCCGGGGCCCGCGAAGCTGATGCGGACCGGATCCACGCCGGTGTCGAGCGCCGTCTTCAGCTCGCCGGCGGAAGCGACGTCGAGCCCGTCGACCAGGCCGGCCATGTGCTGCACCAGGGCCGGCATCGGATTGGCCTTGACCGAGAAATGCAGGCCCACGGCGGCCGGCAGGTGGGCGCGCACCTCGCGCACGCGCGCGGTGAGCTGGGCGCGGTCGTAGGCATAGAAGGGCGTGCGGCCGACGCGCGCGGCCAGGCGGGCCAGGGGCACGCCGCCGACCAGCAGCTCGCCGCCGTCGACGGCGAACTGGGTCATTCCCGCATGGGCGGGCTTGGGAGTGTTCATGATGGGGTGCGTTCGAACAGGTTCAAAAACGGCAGGGCCAGGCCCTTGCGGTCGATCTTGCCGTTCGGGTTGCGCGGGAACGGCTCGCCGCGGACTTCCACATGGGCCGGCACCATGTAGGCCGGCAGGCGCCGCTGGCATTCCTTGCGCAGCGCGGCCGCGTCGGGCGGGTTCTCGGCGGCGCTGGCCAGCAGCACGATGGCCTGGCCCAGCTCCGGATGCGGCACGCCGAAGGCCACCGCCTCGTCCACGTTGCCCATGCCGTACACGGCTTCTTCCAGCTCGGTCGGGCTGATGCGGTAGCCGGAGACCTTGATCAGGTCGTCGTTGCGGCCGATGAAGTACAGGTAGCCGTCGGCGTCGCGGCGCACCATGTCGCCCGACCACACGGCCAGCTCGGGCAGCGGCAGCGCCGGATCCTGGCCGGGGGCAGGACGGAAGCGCTGGGCGGTGCGCTGCGGGTCGTTCCAGTAGCCCAGCGCCACCAGCGCGCCGCGGTGCACCAGCTCGCCCGGCTCGTCCGGATCGCAGGGGCTGCCGTCGGGACGCACCACCAGCACTTCCGCGTTCGGGATCGCGCGCCCGATCGAATCGGGACGGCGCGCCACCTCGGCCGGCGGCAGGTAGGTGGAGCGGAACGCCTCGGTCAGGCCGTACATCAGGAAGATCTCGGTGGCGGGCAGCGCCGCGCGCAGCGCCTGCACCGTCGTCACCGGCATCGCACCACCCGAGTTGGTGATGAAGCGCAGCGTGCAATCGGCCGGCCAATCCAGCCGCGCCAGCGCGATCCACAGGGGCGGCACGGCGGCCAGGCCCGTGATGCGCTCGCGCGCGACCATCGCCACGATGTCCTTCGGGAACAGGTAGTTCATCAGCACGACGCTGGCGCCGCGCAGGAAGGCCGTGGTGAGCTGGCTCAGGCCGTAGTCGAAGCTGAGCGGCAGCACCGCCAGCAGGCGGTCGTCGGCGCAGAGGCCCAGGTAGCTCGCGACGCTGGCGGCGCCGGCCACCATGTTCCGGTGCGACAGCACGACGCCCTTGGGCTGGCCGGTGCTGCCGGACGTGTACAGGATCGCGGCGACGTCGGTATCGATGCGGCGGTGCGGCGCGGGAACGGGCCGGCTGGCCTGCGGGTCGGCGTACGCCTCGGCCTGCGGCCAGGCCAGCACGGGCAGCGCCGCCGGCGCTGGCGCCGGCGCATCGCCCGCGACCACGACGACGCGCAGGTCGGGGCAGCGCGCCAGCACGGGCGCCAGCTGCGCCAGGCGCTCGGCCGTGGTGGCCAGCACGCGCACGTTGCAGTCGGCCAGGATGTATGCCACCTGGTCGGGCTTGAGCAGGGGGTTGACCGGCACGAACACGGCGCCGGCCACGGACGCGCCGAACATCGCCGCCACGTTCTCGATGCGCTTTTCCATGTACACGGCGACGCGCTCGCCGCGTCCCAGGCCCTGCTCCAGCAGCAGCGCGGCGACGGCCCGCACGGCGGCGGCGAGCTGCGCATAGCTGCAGCGGCGCGCGCCGTACGCCAGCGCCTCGGCCTCGGGCGTGCGCGCGGCGGTATCGAAAATGGAATCGTGGATCAGGTGGTTCATCAATGCCATGGTTGTCTTGTCGCCGGTGGGGCGCGGCGGACGCCATCTTACCAGTTCGCGTCGGGCGCGTGAGCGGCGGGCTGCCGCGCCGCGGCGCCGAAGGGGCGCGGAAGGGGCGCGGAAGGGCAGGTAGCGCATGTTATATTAAGTTCATGCCGTCGATAACCGATCATCCTTCCACACGCCGCGCCATCCCTGCCGTTCCCGTCCTGTCGCTCGCCGCGTTCCGCCCGGCCGGGAAGGCGCCGCCGTCGCTGCTCGACGCGCCCGCGCTGCGCCACGTCACGAGCGGACGCATCGCGATCGGCATGGCGCTGCGCGCGCTCGGCGTGGGCCCCGGCGACACCGTGCTGGTGCCGGCCTACCACAGCCCGTCGATGGTCCCGCCGGTGCACTGGCGCGGCGCGCGCGCCGTGTTCTACCGCGTGCATCCCGATACCACGGCGGACCTGGACGACATCGCGGCCAAGCTCGACCCCACGGTGAAAGCCGTGATGGCGACGCATTTCTTCGGCATCCCCCAGGACCTGGCGCCCCTGCGCGCGCTGTGCGACCGCCACGGCATCGGCCTCGTCGAGGACTGCGCCCACTGCCTGTTCGGCACGCGTGGCCCGGTGGCCGTGGGCAGCAGCGGCGATTATGCGATCGGCAGCAGCATGAAGTTCTTCCCCGTCTACGACGGCGGCTGCCTGGTGTCGCACCGCCATCCGCTCGACGTGCGCCTGCAGGGCGGCGGCGCCGGATTCGAGGCCAAGGCGGCGCTGAATACCCTGGAAGCCGCGTTCGCCCATGGCCGCCTGCCGGTCCTGCGCGCCGCGCTGGCGCTGCCGCTGCGGCTCAAGGAGGCGCTGTGGAACCGGGTCAAGGCGCGCCGCGGCGCCCGGGCGGACGGCACACCGGCGGACGGAGCGCCGGCGCCCTCCACGCTCGCGCCCGCGTCTTCCGACAGCGGCTTCGATTTCGATCCGCGCTGGATGGACCGGCGCGCCTCCCTGTTCGCGCGCCTGGTGCTGCGCTTCGCCGCGCGCGCGCGCATCGTCGCGCTGCGCCGCCGCCACTACCTGCAGCTGGAACAGGCGCTGGCCGGCCTGCCCGGCTGCCGTCCGCTGTTCCCCGCCCTGCCCGACGGCGCCTGCCCCTGGGTATTCCCCGTCCTGTTCGACGATCCGGAGCCGGTCTTCGCGGCCCTGCAGCGCGCCCGCGTGCCGGTGGTGCGCTTCGGCGCCGTGCTGTGGCCCGGCGTGGACGCCAGCGTGTGTCCCAACAGCGCCGACCTGGGGCGGCGCCTGATCGCCTTCCCCTGCCACCAGGAACTGAGCGCGGCCGAACGGACCTGGCTGTGCGCCGCCATCGGCGACGCCGCGCGGGCCGGCGCCGCGGTGGCGGCATGAGCTGGCACGTGGTTCCGGCGCGCGAATTCGGCGCGCACGCCGGGCGCTGGCGGCGCCTGCACGCGGCCGGCCCCGCATCGCCGCTGCTGGACGCCGATTTCGTCGCCGCGCTGCTGGATGCCTTCGGCACCGGCGCGGAACTGCTGGCCTGGCACGGCAGCGCCGGCGATGCCGACGTCATGGCGATCCTGGCGCCGGCCGGGCGCGGCACCTGGAACACGTTCCAGCCGGCCCAGGCCCCCGTCGGCCCCTGGCTGCAACGCGACGGCGGCAGTCCCGCGGCCTGGCTCCCGGGCCTGCTGCGCGCCCTGCCCGGCGCCGCGCTGATGGCGGGCGTCACCCAGTGCGACCCCGAGCTGCTGGCGCGGCCCGCCGCCATGCCGGGCGTGCGCACGCTGGACTACATCCGCACCGCGCGCATCAGCATCGACCGCGATTTCGACGCCTACTGGAACGCACGCGGCAAGAACCTGCGCGCCAACCTCAAGAAGCAGCGCAACCGCCTGCGCCAGGACGGCATCGCGACGCGCCTGGACATCTGCCGCGATGCCACCGGGATGGCGCAGGCGGTGCGGGACTACGGCAGCCTCGAGGGCGCGGGCTGGAAGGCGGCGCGCGGCACCGCGGTGGCGGCGGACGATGCCCAGGGCCGCTTCTACCGCACGCTGCTGGAAGCCTTCGCCGCGCGGGGCGCGGCCAGCGTCTACCGCTATTGGATAGGCGAACGGCTGGCGGCGATGGACCTGTGCGTGGAAGGCGGCGATGCCATCGTCGTGCTCAAGACGGCCTACGACGAAAGCCTGGGCCAGCACTTGTCGCCCGCCCTCCTGATGCGCGAGGAAGCCTGCCGCGACCTGTTCGACGGAGGACGCTTCGCGCGCATCGAATTCTACGGTCGCGTGATGGAATGGCATCTGCGCTGGACCGACGAGGTACGCACGATGTACCACCTGAACGGCTATCGCTGGCCCTGGCTGGCGCGCCTGCATGCGCTGGCCTCGCGCAACGGCGCTTGACTTGCCGGGTATCTACCCCATCTAGACATTCTTCCGTGGAATACGGTCGCTTGGTACGCAATGTGACCGCAAGTCACATTTCATGCCGGGTTCACGTGCTGGGTTTTTTCGCCATTCGCGTTATCGATCTACGCACGGTCGTGAATATTTATTCACATATTTCTTTAATTTAATTAAGCGGGTTTTTTTAACACGATTAATCGGCGTTCAATGCCGCGCATGGCGCAAGCACGCGTCCGCTTATTTTCTGCCCTTCCTCGGGCACGCCATCTCCCCATTCATTTAATTGCCATCTTTTCATGGCGATCAGACAGCATTGCCTGTCTGTCCTTTTACATTTGCGCCAACAAAGCCTTGTCTCGGGCGAAATCATTGATTTGAATGAAATTTTTACCGAGTTTATCCGTTGTTTTTCCACAAATTGAACATTCTTGTTTCTTGACATTTCTTAAAAGCACCATGTCAAAGTGCGAATTTTGTGTTGTTTCTGTGTGGAATTTATTTTTTTCTGCCTAAATTTAGAACACAAAGTTTCCTGAAGGATGTAAAGTCTAGTTCTTCCCGGCAATTACTTCTCTGGCGTAAACCTTCGCCCACTTATTATGTCGAAAGCCAACCTGCACATGCAAAGCCTTACCGCTGCGAACTGCAGCACTCCAGTGACCAAGAATTCCCAACGCCGCATCGCGGCAGCCGTCGTGGCCCTCCTCTCGACCGTATCGCTGGCCGCATGCGGCGGCGGTGGCGGCGGCGAAAGCGCGGGCACCGATGCGGCCGTGTCCCTGGCCAACGTGTCGACGGGCTATACCCCGAAGCCGACCACGCCGACCAACCTGACCCCGGTCCCCACCAGCCCGACCACGCCGAGCACCCCGACCGCGATTGCCGTCGGCGCCACGCTGACCGACTTCACGGTCCGTAATTCCGGTACCGCCGGCACCAACGTGCCGTTCACGTTCGGCCAGGTATTCCAGGAAGGCCAACTGGCCCCGACCGACGGCCTGGCCGCCAAGCTGGCGGACGGCACCGTCGTGCGCCTGCAGGCCGACGTCAAGGCGACCCATGCCGACGGTTCCTTGCGTCACGCGGTCGTGTCCGGCGTGCTGCCGTCGCTGGGCGCAAACCAGTCCCAGAAACTCCAGCTGGTCAAGTCGGCCGCCTCGGAAAAGAGCACGGTGACGCCGCAAAGCCTGCTGAATACGGGCCTGACCAGCGACATCACGATCACCATCAACAACGTCAAGTACACCGCCACGCTGGCCGACGCCATCGCCAGCGGCAACCCGGTCAACTGGCTGTCGGGCGGCATCGCCAACGAATGGATCTTCAATGCGCCGCTGAAGAACGCGGCCGGCGCCGTACACCCGATGCTGACCGCGCGTTTCGGCGTGCGCTGGTATTCGGGCCTGAACAAGCAGGCGCGCGTCGAGGCGATCGTCGAGAACAACAAGACCTGGGTCTCGGGCTCGAACCTGACCTATGACGTGAACGTCAACGTGGGCGGCCGTTCGGTTTATGCCAGGAACGGGCTGACGCACTACCACCATACCCGCTGGCACCAGTTCGCCTGGTGGGATGCCGCGAACGGCTCGGCCGTCGACGTCACGCTCAACACCGCCTACCTGATCGCCACCAAAGCCGTGCCGAACTACGAGCAGATCGTTCCGAACGAAGGTGCGATGGCCGGCCTGGGCAAGCAGATCACGTCGGCGAATACCGGCCCGATGAGCATCGGCCCCGTCGTGGCGGCCATGGGCACCACCGGCGGCCGCGCCGACATCGGCCCGCTGCCGCACTGGTCGGTCATGTACCTGCTGTCGGGCGACAAGCGCGCACGCGACGCCATGATGGCCGCGGCCGACGGTTCGGGCAGCTGGTCGATCCACTACCGCGACGAAAAGACCGGTTATCCGATCCGTACCGACAACGAAGCCAACAAGAACGTCTCGACCCACGCCAATATGGCGAACACGGGCCCGCTGCCGGTGCCGCGCTGCGCCGCCAGCGACACCAGCAAGTGCGTGACGCCGTACGGCGAAGACACCGCGCACGAGCCGTCGCTGGTGTTCCTGCCCTACCTGGTGACGGGCGACTACTACTACCTGGAAGAGCTGCAGTTCTGGGCGGCGAGCAACCCGCTCGGCACCGCGCCCGGCTATAACGGCTACGGCAAGGGCCTGGTGCGCTGGCAGCAGGTGCGCGGCCAGGCATGGTCGATGCGCACGCTGGGCCACGCCGCCTACATCACGCCGGACGCGAGCCCGATGAAGTCGTACTTCAAGACCCAGCTGGACAACAACCTGGACTTCTACCACCAGACCTACGTGGTGGGCAACCCCAACAAGCTGGGCCTGTACGACGGTTCGGGCGACGGCTCCTACCAGATCAACGGCACCGCGCCGTGGCAGGACGACTTCTTCACCTGGAGCTTCGCCTACCTGTCGGAACTGGGCTTCAGCAAGGCCACCCCGATCCTGCAGTGGAAGGCCAAGTTCGTGGTCGGCCGCATGACCGATCCGGGCTTCTGCTGGATCGAAGCATCGTCCTACTTCTTCTGGTTCCGCGACAGCGCGACGTCGCCGGTGTACGACAGCTTTGCCAAGGTCTACCAGAAAACCTTCGGCGAAGACCTGCGTACCGACAACGACGGCAAGGTAGCGCCGGAACTGGGCAAGAAGTTCGTGACCCTCGAGTGCGGCAGCCAGGCGCAGGCCGACCTGCTGACCTCGATCAATCCGGGCTTCATCTGGGAGAAGGGCCGCATGGTAGGCTACGCCGACTCGACCCTGGGCTACTCGGCCAATATGCAGCCGGCACTGGCGGCGGCGGCATCGTCGGCCTTCGGCGTCGAAGGCGGCAAGAAGGCCTGGGACGTGTACATGACGCGCAAGAACAAGCCGGATTTCAGCAAGGGTCCGCAGTTTGATATCATTCCGCGCTGATCTGCCCGCGGGCGCGCCACGGCGCGCCATGATGTAAACACGAAGGCCGGACCGGCGGGATTGCCCCGCCGGCCCGGCCGTGTCGTATCCGCCATTGGAGAATCATGCCTACCCAGCCGGACCTGCCAGGAGTGCTCTTCACGATGCGCTATCCCGACGATACGGGATATGTCTGGAACTACATCGCCGGCGTACGCGACCGGGCCAGCAGCCACCTGAAGGACCGTGCCGCGACCTATATGGCGTTTCCCCGCCTGACGGGCAATCCCAGCTACCAGCCCGGGCACATGACGCCGGTCGAGCTGGACTGCTACGACAATTCCGCCGCCGGCCGCGCCGCCATCGAGGCCTTCGTGCGCGCCCACGACATCAAGGTGATGGTGTTCATGAGCGCGCTGCCGCAGACGGTCTGCCTGGACCTGCTGCGCCGGCTCGGCGTACGGACGATCAATACCGAGGACGACAGCTACGATCCGTCGCGCCGCGACGGCCTGGCCAAGCGCGGCATGAAATTCCTGCTGCGGCGCGTGCTCGGCCGCCAGCAGCACGACCTGCACCTGGCCAATTCGGCCGCCCAGCAGCAGTTCCTGCTGGATTACCAGCTGCTGCCGCCCGGCCGCGTCGTGCTGATGAAGAATTCGGTCGACTGCGCCCGTTTCTGCCCGGGCGACCAGGCCGCCGCACGCGCCGCCACCGGACTCGATCCGGACCGCTTCTGGCTGCTCGCGGTGGCCCAGGCCCGCCCGGAAAAACGCATCGACCAGCTGATCCGGGTCGTGCACGCCGTGGCGCAGGCCCGCCCGCAGGCGCGCATCGGCTTCGTCTACGTCGGCGACGGCCCGCCGGTGGCGGCCTGGAAGCAGCTGGCCGAGGAGCTGGGCGTGGCCGACCGCTGCGTGTTCGCCGGACGGCGCAACGACGTGCTGCCCTACTACCGCGCGGCCGACCTGATGGTGCACGCCGCCGAACGCGAAAGCTTCGGCCTGGCGATCGTCGAGGCGATGGCCTGCGGCATCCCCGTGGTGGCCAGCGCCGCGGCCGGCCCGCGCGAGACCATCGTCGACGGCCAGACCGGCGCGCTGGTCGACCTGCACGATTTCGAGGCATTCACCCAGGCCGTCCTGCGCTATGTCGACGATGATTCAATGACAAAAATGCATGGAAACAACGCGCGTGCGCACGTCGATCGCGCATATAATGTTGTGCGGCACGGCAAGGAATTCGCCCAGCATATCGCCCGTTTCATCTGACAAGGGCTCGGCAGCGGCAACCTGGCCTGTCACCGTTCGACCATCAGGCACAACAGGGAGTCATCAGGATGTCTTTAGTAAACAGGGTGTTCCAGCGCGTCAGGAGGGATTTCTTCCGCTGGCAATACGAGAAAGCCGCGAACAAGGTCCTGTCCACGCGGCCGCTCGAACGCGGCGCCCTGCCCTTCACGCTGCTGTCGATGGTCCAGAAGCGCGACGTGGTGCCCTACCTGGTCGCGGTCAAGTCGTTCACCCACTTCCTCAATCCCGGGCGCATCGTGGTCGTCTGCGACCCGTCGATCGACGCCGACGACCGCGCCGTCCTGACCCGCCACGTCCCGCACCTGGAACTGCGCCAGGCGCACGAATTCACCCATCCGGACATCCCGCGCGGCGGTACCTGGGAACGCCTGTTCGCCATTTCCGAGTACGTCGCCGACAGCTACGTGATCCAGCTCGATGCCGACACCCTGACCGTCCAGCCGATCCCCGAGGTGCTCGACGCCGTGCGCGCGGGCCAGGGCTTCGTGCTGGGCGAACACCCGGACACCCCGAGCCGCCCGCTGGCGGCCGTGCGCGAGAACGCCCTGCCCTGGATCGAGCCCGACGCGCACGTGCAGGCCTTCGCCGAGGTCGAGATGGCCAATGCCGGCCTGCCGCCGGACGCCGTGTATATCCGCGGCTGCTCCGGCTTCACGGGTTTCCCCCGCTCGGCCGCCATGCGCGCCGACCTGACCGATTTTTCGCGCCGCATGACGGGCCGCCTGGGCGAGAAATGGACGCGCTGGGGCACCGAGCAGGTGACCTCGAACTACCTGGCCAGCAATGCGCCGGGCACGCGCGCGCTGCCCTTCCCCAAGTACGGCACGCCCGACCGCGCGACGATGAACACGGCATTCTTCCACTTCATCGGCTCGATGCGCTTCATCAACAACAAGTACGAGTCGACCTCGCGCCATGCCATCCGCATGATCAGCAGTGCGCCGGCGTGACGATGCCCTCGACCTTTTCGCAGTAACGCCATGGCAGATCTACGTCGCTCGCTGATCATCAACTTCCTGTCGTCCTCCGGAGCGACCTTCCTGCAGTTCGTCGTCAGCGTGCTGCTGGCGCGCATCCTGAGCCCGAGCGAGATCGGCATCTATTCGATGACGGTGGTGTTCGTCAATCTCGCGCACGTGTTCCGCGACTTCGGCGTCAACTCCTACCTGCAGCGCGAGGACAACCTCACGCCCGACAAGATCCGCTCGGCCACCGGCGTCGTCTTCACCTCGTCCTGGCTGATCGCCACCGCCCTGTTCCTGGCCAGCGGCTGGCTGGGACGCTGGTTCAACGAACCGGGCATCGTGCCCGTCATGCGCGTGCTGGCGATCGGTTTCTTCTTCATCCCGTTCGGCGCCATCACCAGCGCCCTGCTGTCGCGCGAATTCGCCGCCGAAAAGCAAGCCATCGTGAACGCCGTCGGCACCACCAGCTTCTGCGTCAGCTGCCTGGTGCTGGCCAAGCTGGGCTTCGGCAGCATGGCGCTGGCCTGGGCCAACCTGATCAACATCCTCGCCTGCGCGCTGGCCTACATTCCGCTGCGCCCGAAGAACCTGCCGTGGTCGCCCTCGTTCAAGCACTGGCGCAGCGTGGCCCACTTCGGCCTCGGCTCCCTGCTGTCGAGCTGCGCCGGTTCGCTCAACAACGCCATTCCCGACATCCTGCTGGGCAAGCTGGGCACGGCGCGCCACGTCGGCCTGCTCAGCCGCGCCAACTCGACCGTCACCATCTTCACCTACGTGGCCGGTTCCACCGTCAGCTACGGCGCCGTCTCCTACCTGGCCCAGTCGCACCACCGCGGCGAGTCGCTGGTGCCGGTGCTGTCGCGCGCCACCGTGCTGCTGACCGGCGTCGGCTGGGCCGCGCTGGCGCTGACCGCCGTGCTGGGCCAGGACATCGTGGCGGCGCTGTACGGCCCCAAGTGGGGCGAATGCGTGCCGGCGATCCTGCCGCTGGCCATCGCGGCGGCGGTCGGCATGATGTTCCACTACATCCCGATGGCCGTCACGGCCATCGGCCGGCCCTACCTGAGCGCCGTGCCGACCATGATCACCCTGGTGTCGCGCATCGGCTTCGGCGTGCTGCTGTTCGACGGCAGCCTGGTCAACTTCGCCTGGGCGCTGTGCCTGGCGACCGTGGCGACGGCGCCCAGCGTGCTGATGCAGCAGAAGCGCCACTTCGGCTTCACGGCCGGTATCCTGCTGCGCGCCGTCGCGCCCAGCGCCATCGTCGCGCTGGGCACGGCGGCGGCGGCGGCCGCACTGGCCGCGCTGCTGCCGGACACGCTGGCCCCGATGACGCGCCTGCTGATCATGGCGGTGCCCCTGGCCGCCGTCTGGTACCTGCTGCTGCGCGCCACGCGCCACGAGCTGGTGGGAGAAATCCACCGCCTGGGCCCGCCGATCAAGGCCCGCCTCATGCTGCTGCGCCCGAATGTATAATCGATGGACTGTCCGGCCAGCCGGACGTCAACCAAGACGATGCATATGTACCTCGACGAAGTAAAGACGATCCTGATCGACGTTCTGGGCCTGGGCGAAGCGGGCCGCGGCCTGGACGCCGACTCGCCGCTGCTGGGCAGCCTGCCCGAGCTCGACTCGATGGCCGTCGTCACCCTGATCGGCGCCCTCGAAGACCATTTCGACATCGCCATTTCCGACGACGACATCAGCGCCAGCACCTTCGAGACCCTCGGCAGCCTGGCTGCATTCGTCGCCCGCCTGCGCGCCGAATGACGCCCCCCGCGCCGGCCGAGCCGTTCTTCCTGGAAGGCGCGCCCGGCCGCCGTTTCTGCCTGTTCCACCCGCCCGCCGGCCGCTGCCGCGGCGCCGTCCTCTACGTCCACCCCTTTGCCGAGGAAATGAACCGTTCGCGCCGCATGGCCGCGCTGCAGGCCCGCGCGCTGGCGGCGCACGGCCACGGCGTGCTGCAGATCGACCTGTACGGCTGCGGCGACAGCAGCGGCGACTTCGGCCAGGCCCGCTGGGCGATCTGGAAGGACGACCTGGCGCGCGCGGCGGCCTGGCTGCAGGCGCGCCTCGGCCATGCGCCCGTGCTGTGGGGACTGCGCCTGGGCGCCCTGCTTGCGCTCGACTATGCGCTCGACGATGCCCGCGGCGGCGCCCACCCCGTGCCCGCCATGCTGCTGTGGCAGCCGGTGCTGAAGGGGTCCACCTACCTGACCCAGTTCCTGCGCCTGCGCATGGCGCACGAGTTGCTGGACGGGGGCAACGCCGCCCAGTCCGGCACGGCCGCCATGCGCGCGGCGCTGCAGGCCGGAGAAACGCTGGAAATCGCGGGCTACGACCTGGCCCCGGCCCTGGCCGAGGCACTCGACGGCCTGGCGCCGCTCGACGCACTCGCCCCTGGCTGCCCGGTGCACTGGTTCGAGGCGCTGAACGGCGCCGGCGCCAACCTGCCGGCCGGCGCGGCGCGCGCCAGCGCCGAGTGGCAGCGGCGCGGCGTCGACCTGCGCCTGCACGCACTGGCCTGCCCGCCGTTCTGGAGCACCCCCGAGATCACGGTCGACGAGGGCTGGCTGGCCGCCACCACGGCCGCATTGCAGGCGCATGCCGATGAACGCTGAGACGATGGGCATCGAGACGATGAACACGGAGACGAAGGACGTCGACGAGCGCGCCCTCGCCTTCGACTGCCGCGGCGAACGCCTGTACGGCGTATTGAGCCTGCCGTCCGGCCCGTGCCGGCGCGGCGTGCTGGTCGTCGTCGGCGGCCCGCAGTACCGCGCCGGCAGCCACCGCCAGTTCACCCTGCTGGCGCGCCACCTCGCGGCCAACGGCGTCGCCGCGCTGCGCTTCGACTACCGCGGCATGGGCGACAGCGAAGGCGCGGCGCGCGCGTTCGACGACGTCGAGGACGACCTGCGCGCCGCGGTGGACGCGTTCCTGGGTGCCGTGCCGGGCCTGGAAGAAATCGTGCTGTGGGGCCTGTGCGACGCCGCCTCGGCGATCGCCATGTACGCGCCGCGCGATACGCGCGTGCGCGGCATCGTGCTGCTCAATCCCTGGGTCAGGACCGACGAGGGCATCGCCCGCACCACGCTCAAGCATTACTACCGCGCGCGCCTGCTGGAAGCGGGATTCTGGCGCAAGCTGCTGGGCGGGCGGATCGACGCGGCCGCCTCCCTGCGCTCGCTGGCGGCGCTGGTGCGCAGCGCGCTCAAGCCGCGCGCGGCCGCCGCCAACGACGGCGCCGCGTTGCCGCTGCCGGCACGCATGCGGGCCGGCATGCAGGCGTTTCGCGGTCCCGTGCTGGTGATCCTCAGCGGCGCCGACCTGACCGCGCGCGAATTCTGCGACCTGGCCGGCAGCGACGGGGCGTGGCAGCGCCTGCTGGACGCGCCGCGCATCACGCTCCACCGGCTCGAACCGGCCGACCACACCTTCTCGCGCCGCCAATGGCGCGACCAGGTCGCCGCATGGACCTGCGCCTGGCTGCGTTCATGGTGAACACCGTGGCACTCACCAAGTAAGCAGCAGGAATGACCGTGTTGTAGCAATACTGCACGGTTTGATATCTTTTTTTTAATTCCCGGCAGCACGGTCGGAAGGATCGATGCTACACTCGGCGGCACGGCATCCGGTCGCAAGCAAGCGTCGACACCGGTCGCACGGCTCCTCCACTGACGTCCACTCATCCAGTTTCCCATGTCGATCAAAGCGCTGTTGATACCGTCCCTCAATCGTCCGCCGCGGCGCGACCAGCTTCCCGCATTCGAAGCGGGTACGGCGATCCCGCGCATCCTCCACCAGACCTTCTACGACCGCAAGCTGCCGGAACGGCTGGAACAGAGCGTGGCCGAGCTGCGCGCGCTCAATCCGGGCTGGGAATACCGTTTCTACGACGACGACGACATCGCCGCCTTCATCAAGGAACATTATCCGCCGCTGGTGTGGGAGTACTACGAGCGCATCGACCCGCGCTACGGCGCCGCGCGTGCCGACCTGTTCCGCTACCTGCTGCTGTACAAGGTCGGCGGCGTCTACCTCGACATCAAGAGCAGCGCCACGCGCCCGCTGGACAGCGTGCTGCGGCCGGACGACCGCTTCATCCTGTCGAAGTGGCACAACAAGGACGGCCAGTTCGAGCACTTCGGCCTGGTCTACGACCTGCGCCACCTGGACGGCGGCGAATACCAGCAATGGCACGTCATCTGCGCGCCCGGCCATCCTTTCCTGAAGGCCGTGCTGGAGCAGGTGTTCGAGAACATCGACACCTACGATCCCTACCTGCACCAGACGGGCAAGCGCGGCGTGCTGCGCGTCACCGGCCCCGTGCCCTACACGCTGGCCATCGAGCGGATCCGCGCGCAGCATCCGCACCGCCTGGTCGACGGCCGCGCGGCGCTGGGCCTGGAATACAATGTGTACGGCGCCGACAAGGGACACGTCGGCGTCTTCAAGGGCCATTACTCGCTGCAGACGGCGTCGATCGTCAAGCTGGGTCCCGTGAAGCGCATGGTCAGCCGCCTGTACGGGCTGGCCCAGTACTTCCACGACCAGGTGCGGCGCACCCGCCTGGACCCGAAGCTGGGCACCGGCGAGTGAGCAGCTAGCCCCGGTTCAGGATTGCGCCGGCGCGCGCCGGCAGGCGGAAAAGTCGTCGAACGCGCCATAGGCGCGCACCGGCTTGCCCGTGCACAGGTCGCGGCCCGGGCGTCCGCCCTGGCGCTGCGGCGCCTTGCCGCTCCACGTGAAATCGCCGCGCCGCGGGTCCGCGAACAGCGCCCGCACCGGATGGCGCCCGACATACGACGGCCAGACGGAGGCCGTTTCGTTGTCGCCCAGGTGCAGCAGGCCGCCGTCGCGGCTGCGGATCGGGCCGTCGACCAGGTTGCCGTCCAGGCGCGCGCTGCTGCTGGCGAAGCGCACGTCGATGCCGGTCGTGTCGACCAGGGTATTGTCCTCGATCCGGCTGTCGGCCGCGCTGTTGAGATAGACCCCGACGTCGGAACAGGCGGCGATCAGGTTGCCGCGCATGATGCCGCCCTGCTGCTCCGTGATGCACCTGCGGTCGCGGCAATAGGCGTAGCCCGTGCCGCCGCCGCCGAACGACAGGCCGACGCGCTGGCCCCGCCGGCCGGCCAGCTCGTGCTCGCACCAGACCAGGTTGCCCTCGAACAGATTGGCCTGGCCGCCGCCCTTGGCGAACGCGCCGTAGCTGATGCCGTCGCCGGCACCCTTGATGAAGTCCTTGATCACGTTGGCACGGATGGTCCAGCGGCTGGCGGCGACCAGGTCGATCGGCGTCACCGGGTTGGCGGTATCGCGCACGTGCGTGTTGAACAGCGTGTTCGCCTCGATCAGGCCGTCGTCGGGAAAATCGTCGCCGGCGCCGTTGATCTTGAAATGGGCGTTGAAGTCGGCGATCGCGTTGTTCACCGAGGCGAAATGGCGCGCCGCGCCGACCACGTGGAAGGCGTGCTCGCAATAGGTGTCGGTGGCGCAGACGCCGCGGATGTCGAGGTTCTCGAAGCGCCACCACGGCGCCGTGACGCGGAAGCCTTCCTGCAGGTCGAACTCGATGCGCACGCTGCCCGGCCGGGCGGCGCGCACGGTGATCGGCGCGCCCTCGCGTCCGGGGCGGTCCGCGTCCAGCACCTTGTTGAAGAAGCGGTAGGTGCCGGGCAGCAGCGTGATGACGTCGCCGGGCTGCACCCGCTGCAGCGCGGCGCGCAAGGCGTCCGGCGTCGCGACCTGGATGCCGCCCGCGTCCGCGCCGCCGGCCGCGCGCGGCTGCACGCCCAGCGCCGCCGGCAGCACGGCCGGCTGCGCGGGCGCCGGGCCGCGGTCCATCTCCATCATCGTGCGGCTGGCGAAAAGGCCGGCGCCGACGATGGTCGGGTTGTGGCCGCTGCTGCGCTTCTCGACATAGGGCGCCAGCGTGCGCGGCGCCACCCCCACGTGTTCGATCGCGGCGGCGACGGCGGCCAGCCCGGCCAGTCCCAGCACCGCCACGCCGGCCAGCAGGTAGACGGCGCGCCCGCGGCGCCGTGCCGGTGTCGCCTGCTTACCGCGGCCGCGCCTGCTGCGCTCGCTCATGCGCCGACCTTGATGCCATGCCGTCCCATCAGGTCGTACATGGTGGGCCGGCTGATGCCCAGCATCTCGGACGCCTTGACGATGTTCCCGTCGGTGCGGGCCAGCGCCTTGACGATGGCCTTGTACTCGGCCTCGTCGCGCACCTGGCGCAGGTTCAGCGGTTCTTCCGCGGCCTCGGTGTCGGGCAGGCCGAGGTCGTCGGCGACGATGGTGTTCCCGTCGGCCATGATGACGGCGCGCTTGATGCAGTTTTCCATCTCGCGCACATTGCCCGGCCAGGCATAGGCCTCGATCGCCGCGATCGCGTCGGGCGCGAAGTGCAGCGAGGAGCGCGACTCCTGGGCGCAGAACTTGTTCTTGAAGTGGTGCGCGAGCAGCGCGGCGTCGCCTTCGCGCTGGCGCATCGGCGGGATCGTCACGACGATCTCGGACAGGCGGTAGTACAAGTCCTCGCGGAAGCGGCCCTGGGCGCACAGCTCCTTGAGCTTCTGGTGCGTGGCGCAGACGATGCGCACGTCCACGGGAATCTCCTCGTGGCCGCCGATGCGCTCGATCACGCGCTCCTGCAAAAAGCGCAGCAGCTTGGCCTGCAGCGGCATCGGCAAATCGCCCACTTCGTCGAGGAAGAAGGTGCCGCCGTGCGCCAGCTCGACCTTGCCCTTGGTCTGCTTGGCGGCGCCCGTGAAGGCGCCCTTCTCGTAGCCGAACAGTTCGCTCTCGAGCAGGTTTTCCGGAATCGCCGCGCAGTTGATCGCCATGAAGCGCTCCTTGGCGCGCGGCGAGATCGCGTGCACGGCGCGCGCCAGCACTTCCTTGCCGGTGCCCGATTCGCCCAGCAGCATCACGGACGCCGACGTCGGCGCCACCTTCTCGATGGTGCGGCAGACCTTCAGCATGCCGGGGTCGCGCGAGATGACGCCGGCCAGCGGCGAATCGGCCTGCGACTGCTGCATGCGGCGGTTTTCCTGCTGCAGGTTGTGCAGGAAGAAGGCGCGCTGGATCACCAGGTTCAGCACTTCCGGGTCGACCGGCTTCTGGTGGAAGTCGTAGGCGCCCATGCCGACCGCCTTGACGGCGTTGTTGTGGTCCTGGTTGCCGGTCAGGACGATCACGCGCGTGTCCGGCGCCAGCGCCAGGATCTGGGCCAGCGTGGCCAGGCCTTCGGTGGAACCGTCCGGATCGGGCGGCAGGCCCAGGTCCATCGTGACCACGGCCGGTTCGTGGCGGCGGATCTGGGCCAGCGCCGCCTCGCGGTCGCCGGCCACCACCACCTCGTACGCGTCCAGGCTCCAGCGCAGCTGCTTCTGCAGGCCGGGATCGTCTTCGATGATCAGGAGTTTCGGTTTCGCTTGTGTCATGGATTCTCTTTCAGGCGGTGGTCGCGGCAGCCTGCTCGCGCTGCAGCGGCAGGACGACCTTGAAGGTGGTGCCCGCGCCGGGCTGGCTGCGCACGTCCATCGTGCCGCCCAGTTCGTTGATGTATTCGCGGCTCTCGAACACGCCGATGCCCATGCCGGCCGACTTGGTCGACTCGAACGGCTTGAACAGGCGCTCGCGGATGAATTCCTCGCTCATGCCGGCGCCGGTATCGGTGATCTCGACCTCGACCGCGTCGGCGCGGCCGCCCCCCGGACGGCCCACACGCACCAGCACGTGGCCGTTGCGCGGCGTGGCCTCGATCGCATTCTGGATCAGGTGGCCCAGCACGCGCTCGAGGCGCTCGCGGTCGGCCACCACCATCAGGCCCGGCGCCTCGACCAGCAGCTCGGGATGCGGCTCGAACGCGCTCTTCATGGCCAGCGCCTGGCGCACCACCTGGTCCAGCGCCAGCGGGAGCGGCTTCTCGGCATTCTCCGTGCGGCCCAGCTTCTGCAGCATCATCTTCATCTTCTGCACCGAGTGGTCGAGGGTCTCGAGCATGTCGCGCTGGAATTCCGGATTGTCCTTGTGCTTCTCGGCGTTCGCGTTCATCAGCGACAGCTGGGCCACCAGGTTCTTCAGGTCGTGCACGACGAAGGTCGACATGCGGTTGAACGATTCGAACTGGCGCGCCACCATCAGCGCATTGGCGGCATCGTCCTGGGCCAGGTGGCTGGCGGCCTGGCTGCCGGCGATTTCCAGCAGGTCGATGATTTCCCAGTTCAGCTGCAGGGGGCTGCGCGCGCGCTGCAGCACGACGAAGCCGAACAGATTTTCCTGCAGCATCAGGGGCACCACCAGCCAGCGGCGCGGCATGTCGAGCAGCCAGTCGGGCACGGCCAGGCCTTCGTATTTTTCCGGGCGCTCCAGGTATTCGTCCAGGTCGATCACCCACTGGGTGCTTTCGAGGAACTGGCAGAACGGCGAATCGGCCGCTTCGGCCATGCCGCCGTCCACGCCCTGCCAGCGCGCGCGCGGCTCGAAGCGGCCGCTGTCGCCGCGCTGCCAGAGCGTGCCGCCGGGGCTTTCGACCAGCGCCGCCAGCGCCTGGATGGCGCGCTCGCCGAGGTTGGGGCCGCGTCCGGACAGCGTGCGCGTGAAGCGCATCCATTCCTCGCGGTAGTCGTAGTTGTAGCGGTAGAAGTGCTTGCTGATCGAGACCCGCAGCCAGGAACGCGCGCTGCCCGAGAACAGGATCACGCCCAGCAGGCACACGGCGCCGAACAGGAAGCCGGTCTGCATCACCGAGCCCCAGCTGCCGCCGAAGTAGCGCAGGTAGTAGCCGACCGTGCCCATGGCCAGCAGGTACACGGCGGAGCCGAACAGCGCCGCCGAATGGAACACGACGCGGCGCGACACCGCAAACGAGGTGCTCCAGGAACGGCGCCGCGCGATCGACGCGGCGATCAGCGGCACGGTCAATGCATTGATCACGCCGCGCGCCGTCCACAGGTCCGGATTCAGTTCGCGGAACAGCATGGTGTTGCTGTACATGTAGAAGTCGTAGGCGAACATGCCGCCGATGCCCAGGCAGGCGAACTTGATCGCCCAGCGCTCGACGATCGTCTTGTTGCGGTACAGCTGCTCGACCAGCAGCATGCCGTACACGGCCAGGCCCATGTAGCCGGCCAGGATCGGCACGCCGAAGGATTGCAGCAGCGAACCGGTCCAGCCGGCGGCGACGATCGCCACCAGCAGCGCCAGGTAGACGGCCAGCGCCAGCAGCAGGCTCGGACGCAGCGCCGTCAGGCCGCTCGGCCGGCCCGCGGATACGGCGTCGCGGCGCCAGTGGCCGAGCAGCGCCACCAGGAACAGCGACCAGGCGCCGTCGCGCAGCACTTCGAGGACCGCGGCCGGGGTGCTCCACAGGATGCCGGCGGCGGCGTTCCAGGTCAGCGCTCCGGCCCAGGCCGCGGTGATCAGGCAGGCGATCGACAGCGTGACGCGCTGGGCATGCCCGCGCCATCCCGCCAGGACCGGCAGGCCCAGGGCCAGGAAGCCGATGGCGGCCAGCGCATAACTGGAAGCGGCGATATTGGTCACGATGCTGTGCACGATTGGCGGGAGTGCCGCGCCCGCCGCCAGGGCGGGCGCGGGGCGGAAATCAGCGTCCGCTGCGGAACAGGACGACCTTCAGCGTGTCGATCAGGATCAGGACGTCGAGGAACAGGCTGTTGTTCTTCACGTAGTACAGGTCGTACTGCAGCTTTTGCAGCGCATCCTCGGCCGAGGAGCCGTAGCCGTAGCGCACCTGGGCCCAGCCGGTGATGCCCGGCTTGACGCTGTGGCGCACGTTGTAATACGGGACCACTTCGATCAGCTGCTCGACGAAGTACTGGCGCTCCGGGCGCGGGCCGACGAAGGACATCTCGCCCTTGAACACGTTGAGGATCTGCGGCAGCTCGTCGATGCGGGTCTTGCGCATGAAATTGCCGACGCGGGTGATGCGCGGGTCGTTCTGCTGCGCCCATTGCGGCTTGCCGCCCTTTTCGGCGTCCGTGCGCATGCTGCGGAACTTGTGCACGCGGAAGGTCTTGCCGTCTTCGCCGACCCGCTCCTGCGAGTAGAACACGGGACCGCCGTCTTCCAGCTTGACGGCCAGCGCGGCGGCCAGCATGACGGGGAAGGTCAGCAGCAGGATGATCATGCTGCACACCAGGTCGAAGCAGCGCTTCATGAAGGCGCGCACGAAGCTCTGGTCGAAGCCGCCGCCGAACACCAGCCACGAAGGCTGCAGCGAGTCGACGCGGATCTGGCAGGTCTCGCGCTCGAAGAAGGTGGCGGCGTCGGTGACGCGGATGCCCTGCAGCTTGCAATCGAGGAGTTCCTTGATCGGGAAGCCGCCGCGGCGGTTCTGCACCGAGACCACGATCTCTTCCACGTTCTGCTGGCGCGCCAGCGTCAAGAGGCTGTCGCCCTCGCGCGACTGCAGCAGGCTGTTCGGCGGCACGCACAGTTCCTCGGTCGGGGTCGGGACGAAGCCGGTGATGTTGTAGCGGTGGTAGCTGCCGCTCTGCTGCGCCAGGTCGCTGCACTCCTTGGCCAGCGGGCCGCTGCCGAGGAACAGGATGCGCGTCTGCAGGAAGCGCAGCTCGGAACTCTTGAAGAACACCATGCGCGCCGTGACGATGCCGACGCCGGCGATGCCGAACACCAGGGCCAGGATGCCGCGTCCGAAGTACAGGTCGGGGGCAACGTAGAACACCAGGGTCAGGATCAGGAAGCCCATCAGGAACGAGGGCATCAGTTTCATGAACAGCGGATTGCGCAGGCCCTCGTTGAAGTCGAGCTGGTACATGCCCATCGCGCTCATGCTGAAGATGATGGCGGCGGTAAAGGCGATCGCGGAGGTGAAGAAGTGGTTCAGGTTCTCGAGGTTCGCCAGGCTGACCGGCTGGCCCAGGTCCATGAAGCGCACCGCGGCGCCGACGTAGGCCGCGCCGAGCAGCACCAGCACCTCGACGAACAGCAGGACGAATACGATTTTCGATACGTAGTGGTTGGCAATCCTAAGCACGATGGTCTCCGAAAAGCTGGCCGGTTTTCATGGTCGAGACAGCGCACGGACGCACGTCGGGCAGACATCCGGCGGCACGGACGGCTGGCATGGAGGACTGGGGCGTGGAAACGCTCGGAACGCTTATCGTTTTCATTGCTAATACGAAAGACCAGGAACGGTTGCCGGTTCGGCATCGCCCCTCGTCGCACGACAGTAGGGGTAGCTCGGGCGGACGAACCGCCCGGGTAGTTCATTCACATCGACTTGCAACACTCGCCGAGGCGCTTACAGGCGCCAGACGCAATAGCCGGCTTCGCGGATCAGGCGCGGGTCGAACTGCGCCTTGACGTCGACGAAGCAGCCGCCGTCGTTCAGCTTGGACTGGATTTCCGGCAGGCTGCGCTCCAGCACTTCCTTGTGGGCCACGGCGGCGATGAAGGCGTCGGCCTTCGGCAGGCTGTCCCAGCTTTCCAGCTCGATGCCGTATTCGTGGCGCGCCTCGTCCGCGTCCGCGACGGGATCGTGCACGTGCACTTCGACGCCGTAGGACTGCAGTTCGTAGACGATGTCCGCGACCTTCGAATTGCGCAAATCGGGGCAATTTTCCTTGAAGGTCAGGCCGACCACGTTGACCTTCGATCCCTTCACGTGGAAGCCGGCCGAGATGATCGACTTGACGGTCTTCTCCGCCACGAACTTGGCCATGCCGTCGTTGATGCGGCGGCCGGCCAGGATCACCTGCGGGTGGTAGCCGATCATTTCCGCCTTGTGGGTCAGGTAATACGGGTCGACGCCGATGCAGTGGCCGCCCACCAGGCCGGGACGGAACGGCAGGAAGTTCCATTTGGTGCCGGCGGCCTTCAGCACCTCGAGGGTGTCGATGCCGATCTTGTCGAAAATGATCGCCAGTTCGTTCATCAGCGCGATGTTCAGGTCGCGCTGGGTGTTTTCGATGACCTTCGCCGCTTCCGCCACCTTCAGGCTGGAAGCGCGGTGCACGCCGGCCTGCACCACGGTTTCGTACATGGCGGCGACGCGTTCCAGCGTTTCGGCGTCGTCGCCGGAAACGACCTTCATCACGTTGGTCAGCGTGTGTTCCTTGTCGCCCGGGTTGATGCGCTCCGGCGAGAAGCC
Organism: Massilia sp. YIM B02763; assembly: GCF_030412015.1. Lineage (GTDB taxonomy): Bacteria > Pseudomonadota > Gammaproteobacteria > Burkholderiales > Burkholderiaceae_D > Telluria. Next base: position 119,300 of record NZ_JASNRD010000007.1, read on the forward strand.
GACGTGGAAGTCTTCCTTCCACTTCATGCCCGAGAAGCGCTCCAGCACGGGGATGCAGACTTCCTCGGTCGCGCCCGGATACACGGTCGATTCGTAGATGACGATCGCGCCGCGCTTCATGACCTTGCCGACCGTCTCGCTGGCGCTGATCAGCGGCGCGAAGTCCGGCACGTGGGCGATGTCGACGGGGGTCGGAACGGCAACCAGGATGTAGTCGGCCTTGGACAGCGCATCGGGATCGGTCGTCGCGGTCAGGTGCTTCGCCTCGCGCAATTGCTCGCTCGAGACTTCGCCTGCCGGATCGATAAAGTTCCGGTAGCTTTCGATCTTCGAAGCCGACAGATCGAAACCGATCGTAGAGACTTTCTTGCCGAACTCGACGGCAAGCGGCAAGCCTACATAACCCAACCCGACAACTGCAATAACCTCATCTGGCTTCATAGCGATCCGCCCCACAAATTTGCAAAATTTACAACTTTAAATATAGCACGGAAAATATTAACAGCTCAATGCGCGCACGATTGAGCACACACGGCAACAACAATTGTTGCCGGGACATGGTCCGGCCACCCTGCACACCGCCTCCGCGTCATGACGAGCAGCAGTGCATGCAGAGATATTAACATTTTCTCGATTACAAGTTATTAACAAGCCATATCGTGTGCGGATACGGGTGTGGGTCCTCGCACGATGTGTAGGGTAAAGGGGCGCCAAGTCGCCAAGGCAAGCGCGACGTACTGACAAGCATTCAGATGTGCTTGGGAACAACAGAAAACGGTGCCAGTCTGTCGAGACCGGGAAGCGCCGCGTGATCGGCGCGGTACTGCCAGCTATACGTACTGCGGAACAAGAACTTTGTGTCACTACGCAAAGCAGTATAGCGACTAATGTTCAGTTCCGGAACATTAATTGTTAGTTGTCGACGCCGAAGGATTCATATTTGCCACAGTGACCGCAGGCGCGGCGACGGGCATGGCTTGCCCGGCCTGCGCGGGCAAGCCGGCCGGGCGGCGTGCGCGTCCACCGAGCGCGAATTGCAACATCCCGGGCATGACCTTCATGCCGGCGCGATACAGCAGGACCATCAGGGCGGTGGTGAGGACCGGCGTGGCGACCCAGTACATAGGATAGGGAACGACATCGCCGACGCGCTGGTAGAGCTGCCAGCTGATGACCAGCACCGGCGCATGGGCCATGAACAGAAAGAAGCTGTATTTGTTCATCCGCACGCACCATTGTCCGAAGCGCGACTGGACGAACAGGGCGCTAGCCGGCCATACCAGCATGGGAGATACCAGCCGCAGCAGCGTCGTGTTCGCATTGCGGAAATAGATGATGGAGGCGCACAGCACGAGGAAGACCAGCAGGCAGGGCCAGGCATACTCGTCCCAGGCGCGCAGTTCCCATTTGCAGCAGGCGACCATCCCGCCCATATAGAAGACGATCGGCATCGTGTCGCGCAGGACGAACGGACCGTCGAGGTTATTCAGGAAGAAGGCGACGCAGAATGCCAGCCCGATGAAGGGCATGTGCCGCAACAACAGGCCCAGCAGGGGCGTGATCAGCACCAGCGCCATCATGTCGCGCAAAAAATTCAACGGGTAGTTGATCGGCGCACTGGTCAAGCCGAAGACCGCGTTCGCCCACACCATCGGGTCGCTGGACGTCAGGTCGTAGGACAGCTTGAGACCGGCAAACGACACCGCCAGCCAGGCGATGGCGACCATCGGCAGGTTGAATACAAGGAAAGGGAGCAGCAGGGAGCGCGCTTTCTTCAGCAGCAGCTTCTTCGGCGCCAGGTCCAGGTTGGCGTGGAAGACCAGGTAGCCGGAAATGAACGTGAGCACCGGCACCGTCGTGCGGAACATGGCGTTCTGGAAGAACGCCTTGAACAGCGAAAACCCATCGTTGCCGACATCGGCGATCGCGACATACTGCGGCGTATGCAGTACGACGACGCCGAAGATCATGACGAAGCGTAATAGATCAAAACGCTGGCGAACGTTGGTGTCCAACTGGTAGCTCCTGTTGCCGACGCGGGGATGGGGCAGCGGCTTGCATGGATCTGCGCATGAGGAGGACGAATCAACAAACGCCCTACACATCCTTGAGGATCGTCAAGCAGACGATATATTTTTTTCAAGCTGTATGCTACGGCGCACAATAGAAGTCAGTCAATATTTACGCTGACTGTGGGAGGCGCACGACAGGAAGGGTGGCGAAATCCGCCGGATGGGAGAACCGGGAGGTGGCGCGGCTGGCTGGGATCGAACCAGCGACCCTTGGCTTCGGAGGCCAATACTCTATCCACTGAGCTACAGCCGCGCTGGGTGAGGCGATGCGAAGGATACAGTCTTTCCGGGAGCGCGTCTACGGCGCCGCTCCGAAATTGCGTTTCCAGCAATGATCTTTGGGTCTATAATCGTCGCGGGATACATTGCGTACAAGCATTCGCACGGCAGTCCGGAGACACAGGTTTTTTTAATTTCATTAAGGAAATCATGAGCGACGCACATAATAAAGACGAGCAATCCCTCATCAAGACCCCCAAACAATTGATTGTTGCCGTCGCCGGTTTCTTCCTGGTGATTGTCCTCGGCATCATCCTCCTCGTTACCTTCGTCACCAACAAACCGCTCGCGGGCGCCGGCTCGACCGGCCAGGGCGCGGAATCCGTCGAAGCGCGGATCCAGCCCGTGGCGGCGGTCGGCTTCTCCTTCAAGGATGCGAATGCACCGAAGGTGCTGCAGACGGGCGAAGCCGTGTATGCGGCCGTCTGCGCGGCCTGCCACGGCACCGGCGCGGCAGGCGCGCCCAAGACGGCGGACAAGGGCGCATGGGGCGCCCGTATCGCGCAGGGCTACGACACGCTCGTCCAGCACGCGGTCCAGGGCATCCGGGCGATGCCGCCCAAGGGCGGCAATCCGGACCTGGACGACGTCGAGGTGGCGCGCGCCGTCGTGTACATGACCAACCAGAGCGGCGCCAAGTTCAAGGAGCCGGAGGTGCCGGCGGCGCCCGCGCAAACAGCCCAGGCGGCCCCGGCGGCCGATGCGCCGGCTGCCGATGCTCCTGCCGCTGCTCCCGCGGCGGCGGCGGCCAGCACGGCCGCACCGGCCCCCGCCGCTGCGCCGGCAGTCGCAGCCGCCCCGGCCGGCGCCGATACGGGCAAGGCCTTGTACGGCACGGCCTGCGTGGCCTGCCACGGGGCCGGCATCGCGGGCGCGCCCAAGTTCGGCGACAAGGGCGCCTGGGCGCCGCGCATCGCGCAAGGCAATACGGTCCTGTACGACCACGTGATCAAGGGCTTCCAGGGCAAGGCCGGCGTCATGCCGCCCAAGGGCGGCGCATCCGCTCCCGATCCCGACGTGAAGGCGGCCGTCGACTACATGGTGGCCGCGGCCAAGTAAGAGCCTATCCCGGTAGGCGGGAGTCGTTACTGACCCCGCCATGAAAAATGCCCCGCTTGGCGGGGCATTTTTTTTGATCCGGCTGGAGTCAAGCGCGGCGCCGCGTCGCGATGCCGGCGGCTGCCAGGCCGATCGCGCACAGCAGGATGCTGCCCGGCTCCGGAACGGCATTGACGCGTTCTCCGACGATGAATTCGACGCTGATGCCGGCGATCCGGGATGCGTCGATGTCGCCGAAGCCGAGGGCGTCGTTCACGTTCGGGAACAGGCCGTTCCACGGATCGGTCTGGGCGACGTTGCCCTGCAGGTCGTCGAACGTCGCCAGGATCTGGTTGTCGATATCGAACAGGATCACGGTCGCATCGCGCAAGACGACGTCCGTCGTCAGGTCGTAGCCGTTGCCGTCGGTGCCGATGCCGAAGATGGCGGTTTCATCGTTAACGGGGAACAGGCTGCCGTTGGCGCGCAGGTCGAAGGTGATGCGGCTCTGGCCATTGCCGAGGGCGGTTTCCGACTCGTTGACCGTCAACAGCAGGCCGGCGCGCTCGGAGGTCGCGGCGAGCCCATCGAAACGGGTCACCCCCAGGAAGGGATTGCCGCTGGCGCTGCCTTCCAAATAGAAGGTGTAACCAGAATCGGCGGCGACGAACGGCAGCGCCCAGGCTGGCATTGCCAGCAGGCCCAGGAGCAGGAATAGCGGATACAGAAGTTTCTTCATGTTTTCCCCTTGAGTAAATATATTTTCAAGGTTGTCAAAGCAAATTCTATTCCCGCCGCAATTGATATAGAAGAATCAAGTACTTGTGTCGCCCAATGCCGGCCTTGCGAAATTCATGTAAGGAAAATCGACATGATGCAGCATCGACGCAACACATTCTTGTCGTGGCGCCCTCCTGCATGATGAGAAAAATGGCCCTTGCCCGAACAGGGACATCGACGAACTAAGTTCTATTTGGCAACACCATTTGCTGAATCCATTCTCTCAAATGCTGTTTCGGTTGGAAAACAAATAAACCGGACACGCGAAAGCTTGTCACGACGTCAAAACCGCTGAACACCCTGACAATTCCATGATCGTTATGGCTAGAAAAATGGAAAATCGGGAACGACAATAAGCGAATTATTATTGTTAATCGTTACATATTTCCTGTAACAAAGGGTTACATACTGCCTCATGCAAACCTCGTACTCTGGGAGTTTCCAGCAGGAATAAATGCTGACCAGAATTTTTTACGAGGAAAATATGCGATTCACGCCTTCCCATGCCGCCTGCGCCGGCACCTCCTCCGCTGTCCGTTTTTCCCCTGTGCTGCTCGTCGCACTGGCCCTGGGCGCCAATGCGTCCGCCGCCACCTTGTCGGTGGGGCCAGGCAAGGCCTACGCCACGCCCTGCAAGGCGTTCGCCGCCGCCAAGGACGGCGACCTCGTCGAGATCGCCAACGCGACGTATAGCGGCGACGTCTGCGGCATCTATGCCAACAACCTGACCGTGCGCGGCGTCAACGGCCGTCCGAAGATCGATGCCGCCGGCAAGAATGCGATGGGCAAGGCGATCTGGGTCGTCGTCGGCAACAACGTCACCATCGAGAACGTGGAAATGTATGGCGCCAAGGTGCCGGACAAGAACGGGGCCGCCCTGCGCCTGGAAGGCACGAAGTTCACGCTGCGCCTGGGCTTCCTGCACGATAACGAAAACGGCATCCTGAGCGGTGCCAATACGAACAGCGACGTGCTGATCGAGTACAGCGAGTTCGGCCACAATGGCTATGGCGACGGCTATTCGCACAATCTGTACATCGGCAACGTCAAGAGCCTGACCTTCCGCTACAACTTCTCGCACGACGCCAACGCCGGCCACAACCTGAAGTCGCGCGCCCAGGTCAATGCGATCTACAACAACCGCTTCTCGAGCCTGGCGCAGGGCGAGACCGGGACCACGGCGGCCGGCAAGCCCAGCTACGAGATCGACCTGCCGAACGCCGGCTCGTCCTACGTGGTCGGCAACGTGATCGAGCAGCCCGCCTCGAACAACAATCCGAACATGCTGGCCTACGGCGAGGAAGGCGCGACCAATCCGGCGCAAGACCTGTACGTGGTCAACAATACCTTCCTGAACGACTACAGCTCGGGCGGCACCTTCGTGATGGTCGGTTCCGGCGTGAGCAAGCCGGTGCTGCTGCAGAATAATATTTTCGGCGGCATGGGCACCGTGACCAACCAGACGGCGGCCATCGACAAGACCAACTACCGCTCGGCCGCGCCGGGCTTCGTCAACCGCGCCGCCTACGACCTGCGTCCGCTGGCCGGCAATGCGCTGGTGGTGAACGCCGGTTCCGTGCCTGGGGCCGCCGCGACGGGCTTCGGCCTCAAGCCGGGCGCCGTCTACAAGCACCGCGCATCGGGGGCCACCCGCGCCTACGACGGCAAGTACGACATCGGCGCCTACGAGGCCCAATAAGCCGTCCGCCGCATCGCAAGAGCAAGAAAAAAAAGGGGTCGCGCAGGCGGCCCCTTTTTCATGGACGGTGTCCGCTTACCAGATGATCACGCGGTCCTTCGGCGCCAGGTACATCTTGTCGCCCTGCTTGACCTTGAAGGCTTCGTAGAAGCCCGGCTGGTTCTTCAGGGTGCCGTTGGCGCGGAACTGGCCCGGCGAATGCGGGTCGGTCTTCACTTGCACGATCTGCTGCGCCTCGCGCATCTTGGTGCGCCAGACCTGCGCCCAGCCCATGTACAGGCGCTGTTCGCCCGTCAGGCCGTCGATGACGGGGGCCGGCTTGCCTTTCAGGGAGATCTTGTACGCTTTATAGGCGATGGCCAGGCCCGAGTTGTCGGCGATGTTCTCGCCCAGCGTCAGCTCGCCGTTCACGTGGTAGCCCGGGATCGGCTCGAAGGCGTTGTACTGGGCGACCAGCATCGCGGTCTTGGCCTTGAAGTTCTTGTGGTCGGACGCCGTCCACCAGTCGCGCAGGTTGCCGTCGCCGTCGTACTGGGCGCCCTGGTCGTCGAAGCCGTGGCTGATCTCGTGGCCGATCACGGCGCCGATGCCGCCATAGTTGACGGCGTCGTCCGCGTTGGCGTCGAAGAACGGCGGCTGCAGGATCGCGGCCGGGAACACGATCTCGTTCATCTCCGGGTTGTAGTAGGCGTTGATGGTCTGCGGCGTCATGCCCCATTCCTCGCGGTCGATCGGCTTGCCCAGCTTGTTCAGCTCGCGGTCCGCCTCGACGATGCGCGAACGCATCACGTTGCCGACCAGGTCGTCACGCTTGACGACGAGGGCCGAGTAATCCTTCCACTTGTTCGGGTAGCCGATCTTCGGGGTGAACTTGGCCAGCTTGGCCTGCGCTTCCTTCTTGGTCGCGGGGCTCATCCAGTCCAGCGTGTCGATGCTCTGCTTGTAGGCGGCCAGCAGGTTCTTGACCAGCGCTTCCATGCGCGCCTTGCGCTCGGCCGGGAAGTACTGCTCGGTGTACAGCTTGCCCAGCGCCTCGCCCTGCGAGCGCTCGACGGCGCCGACGCCGCGCTTCCAGCGCGGTTCGATTTCCTTCACGCCCGACAGCGTGGTGCCGTAGAAGTCGAAGCGCTCGTCGACGAAGGCCTTCGACAGGAAGCTGCCGTAGGATTCGATCAGGTGCAGCGACAGGTAGGCCTTCCAGGTGTCGAGCGGGGTCTTGTTCGAGACCTCGACGAAGCCCTTCAGGTAGGTCGGCTGGCCCACGATCACGTAGCTCGTCTTGCCGGCGATGCCGGCCGCCTGCAGCCAGGCGTTCCAGTCGAAGCCCGGGGCGACTTTATTCATGTCGGCCAGGTCGACCTTGTTGTAGGCCTTGATCGGGTCGCGCAGCTCGACCTTGGTCCACTGCACCTTGGCGATCTCGGTCTCGAAGTCGACGATGGCCTTGGCATTCGCGGCGGCGTTCTTGTCGCCGGCCAAGGTCAGCATCTTCTCGACGTGGGTCAGGTACTTGGCCTTGGCGGCGGCCAGCTTGGCGTCGTCGGCCTTCAGGTAGTAGTCGCGGTCGGGCATGCCCAGGCCGCCCTGGCCGATGTCGGCCACGTACTTGGTCGAATCCTTGTTGTCCTGGTGGATGCCGAAGTCGAACGGCACGCCCACGCCGATCTTGCCCAGGCGCGCCAGCAGGGCCGGCAGCTCGGACTTGTCCTTCAGCGCGGCGATCTTGTCCAGCTCGCCCTTGAGCGGGGTGGCGCCCAGCTGTTCCAGGCGCGCCTCGTCCATGAAGCTGGCGTAGAAGTCGCCGATGCGCTGGGCATCGGTGCCCGCGGCCGGCTTGCCGGCGGCGACCTTCTCGATGATGCCGCGCAGCTGCGGCAGGGTGTTCTCGCGCAGTTCCATGAACGAGCCCCAGCTCGACTTGTCGGCCGGGATCTCGACGGTCTTCATCCACTTGCCGTTCAAGTAATCGTAGAAGTCGTCCTGCGGGCGCACGGATGGTTCGATGTACTGGGTGGCGACACCGGAGGTCAGCGTCTGGCCGCCCTTGCTGTTCTTGGCCGCGTTCTTGGCGGCGGCGCCTTCGGCCGCGTGGCCCAGGCTGGAGATGAGGGCCAGCGTCAGGGCGCTGAGCAGGTATTGTTTTTTCATCGTGGTCTCTCTTCGTCGTTGTGATAAGCGGCCGGTACCGGTGCGCCCCGGCCGCTGTCGTATCGATCGCTTCTGGCGATTACCAGATCGTAACGCGCTCTTCCGGTTTCAGGTACATCTTGTCGCCTTCCTTGACGCCGAACGCGTCGTAGAAGGCGCTCTGGTTGCGCAGCGTGCCGTTGGCGCGGAACTGGCCCGGCGAATGCGGGTCGGTCTTGACCTGGGCGATCTGCGCCGCTTCGCGCATCTTCGAGCGCCACACCTGGCCGAAGCCCATGAAGAAGCGCTGGTCGCCGCTCAAGCCGTCGATGACGGGCGCCTGCTGGCCGTGCAGCGAGATCTTGTAGGCCTTGTAGGCGATCGCCAGGCCCGAGTTGTCGCCGATGTTCTCGCCCAGCGTCAGGGCGCCGTTGACGTGGTAGCCCGGGATCGGCTCGAAGGCGTCGTACTGCTTGACCAGCATGTCGGTCTTGGCCTTGAAGCGGGCCTGGTCCTCGTCCGTCCACCAGTTGCGCAGGTTGCCCTGGCCGTCCGACTGGCTGCCCTTGTCGTCGAAGCCGTGGCCGATCTCGTGGCCGATCACGGCGCCGATCGCGCCGTAGTTGGCGGCATCGTCCGCGTCGGCATTGAAGAACGGCTGCTGCAGGATCGCGGCCGGGAACACGATCTCGTTCATGCGCGAGTTGTAGTAGGCGTTCACCGTCTGCGGCGTCATGCCCCACTCCGCGCGGTCGATCGGCTTGCCCAGCTTGTTGATGTTGCGCTCGTAGCCGAAGGTGGCGGCGCGCTTGACGTTGCCGACCAGGTCGTCCGGCTTGATCGCCAGGCGCGAGTAGTCGCGCCACTTGCTCGGGTAGCCGATCTTCGGGTTGAACGTGGCCAGCTTGGCCTGCGCTTCCTTCTTGGTTGCCGGGCTCATCCAGTCGAGGCCGTCGATCGATTCGCGGTAGGCGGCCAGCACGTTCTTGACCAGCTCCTCCATGCGCGCCTTGCGCTCCGGGGGGAAGTACTTGGCCACGTATTCGCGGCCCAGCGCCTCGCCCATCGCGCCTTCGACCAGCGACACGCCGTTCTTCCAGCGCGGGCGATTCTCGGTGGCGCCCGTCAGGGTCTTGCCGTAGAAGTCGAAGCTCTCGTCGACGAAAGCCTGCGACAAGTAGGGCGCGTACTCGCGCAGCAGCTGCCATTCGAAATAGGCGCGCACGGTGGCGAGGTCGGTCTTGTCCAGCACCTGGTTGAAGCCGCTCAGGTAGCTCGGCTGGCCCACGATCACGTAGTCGATCTTGTTGGCGACGCCGGCCCCGGCCAGCGCGGCCTTCCAGTCGTAGCCCGGGGTCAGCGCGGCCAGCTCGGCCACGCTCATCTTGTTGTAGCTCTTGTTCGGGTCGCGCAGCTCGACGCGGGTCCACTGCACCTTGGCCAGCTCGGTCTCGAAGCCGACGATCGCCCTGGCCATGGCGGCGGCATCCTTCTCGCCCGCCAGCGCGAGGATGTTGGCGACGTGCTTCTCGTAGGCCGCGCGGGTCTCGGCCATCTTCTTGTCGTCCAGCTTCAGGTAGTAGTCGCGGTCCGGCATGCCCAGGCCGCCCTGGCGGATGTAGGTCGCATACTTGGTCGATGCCTTGGCGTCCTGCGCCACGCCGATGGCGTACGGGGTCGCCACGCCGATGCGCGCCAGGTGCGCGGCCAGGGCCGGCACGCCCTTCTTGTCCTTCAGCGTGCGGATGCGCTGCATGTCGCCGGTCAAGGGCTTGTAGCCCAGCGTTTCCAGCTTCTTCTCGTCCATGAAGCTGGCGTACAGGTCGCCGATCTTGCGCGCGTCGCTGCCCGCCTTGGCAGCCGGATCCTTCTGGTCGGCTTCGATGATGCCGCGCAGCTGCGGGGTGGTATCCTCGCGCAGCTTGATGAAGGTGCCCCAGCTCGAGCGGTCCGACGGGATCTCCGCGGTCTTGAGCCACTTGCCGTTCAGGTAGGTGAAGAAGTCGTCCTGCACGCGAACGCTGGGATCGATGTACTGCATGTCGATGCCGGACGACAGCGGCTTGGTGGCGGCCGGCGCGGCATTGTCCGCGGCGCCGGCCGGCGCGAAGGCGGCCATCAGGGACAGGGTCAGGGTGCTCAACAGGTATCGTTTCACTAGGAAATCCTTGCTCGTACGGGGAAAAGAGTGGCTTGTGGCCTTTGGGCAATGTAGCACGGCCGGATATGCCCACGATCCGGCCTTGGTTCGGCCGCTACGTTTTCACGGCGCAGCAGAACAGGGGATCATCGGGGAAAGGTGGTGCAGAGGGACCGGTACCGGCCAGGCCGGCCGGGATCGGTTTGCGCATGGGCTTGTCTCGGCTAGTGGCGGCACCGACACGAAGTTGCCGCCTACTTAATTGATTCTAGCGAAGAAGCCAAGCAAAAATACGAGTGGAGTAACTTTTTTACTTTTCGATACATCATGCATATGTCAGCCCGGCACCGGCACCGGCGCCGACACATGCTCAGCCGCCGATATTGATCGAACCGCCGCCCGGCCCGCCCATGCCGCCGCGGCCATGGCCGCCCGGCCGGCCGCCGCCGCGCTCTCCGCCACGCTCGCCTGCCGGCCGCCCTTCCGCGCGCCCTTCCGGCACCACCCGCATCAACTGTTCTCCGAGGAAGGTCGCGACCTGGGCCCGCTGCTTGTCGTCGAGGGCATCGTTCACGCCCAGCCACAGCGCGCGCAACTGCTGGTCCTCGGCCGCTTCGAGGGCGCTTTCCGCCGCGGCGGCCTTGTCGAGGTCGCGCAGTTCGACGTCGGGTTTCGCCAGCATGGCCCTGGCCTGTTCCTGCAACGCATCGCGGCGCTGCGTGCGTTCGCGCAGGATGGTGCGCGAACGGCCTTCGACCTGGTTCCACAAAGTCTGCTGGTTGGCGTTCAGGTTCAGCGACTTCTTCCATTCCGATGCCATCGGCAACAAGTCTTCGGCGCGCAGCTCCATCAAAGGGACGGCAAAGGACGGCGCGGCGGCGCCCACGGCAAGGGCCAGCAGGCAAGCGCGGGCGACGCGCGCGGAGATGGTCGACATATAAAGCTCCCGGGCAGAAAAAAGCCCACGGGGGAAACCGTGGGCAAAGACCACTTCAAGAGTGGAGAGAGAGAAAAACTGGATTCACTATAGGCCGCACACGGGGCCCTGTCCGGTCACTTTACAAATACTTACCTGGAGATCGGCCCGGAATACACGAATTTACAGGATCACCGATATTGTATTTACGGAGGAATGCCGGGTGCATGAAAAAAGGCTGCCGAGGCAGCCTTCGATCGCATCGCACGCGGCGACGGATTACTTCAGGTAAGGCGCATCCGCGTCCTGCATGGCGCGGTACCACTCCGCGAAACGGCCCAGGCCCGTCGCCAGCGACGTCGTCGGCTTGTAGCCGACCCATTCCTGCAAGCGGCTCGTATCGGCATGGGTCGCCGGCACGTCGCCGGGCTGCATCGGCTGGAAATCGAGCTCGGCCTTCACGCCCAGCGCCTCTTCCAGCGTGCGGATGAAGTCCAGCACTTGCACCGGCTGGTTGTTGCCGATGTTGAAGACGGCATGCGGCGGCTGGCCCGCGTGGACCGAGGGCTTGAACAGCAGGCGCACGACGCCTTCGACGATGTCGTCGATGTAGGTGAAGTCGCGATACAGCTTGCCTTCCGCAAAGACGGGGATGCGCTTGCCGGCCAGCATATTGCGCGCGAAGCTGAAGTACGCCATGTCCGGGCGGCCCCAGGGACCGTAGACGGTAAAGAAGCGCAGCCCCGTACTCGGGATGCCGTACAGGTGGCTGTAGGTGTGCGCCATCAGCTCGTTGGCCTTCTTGGTCGCCGCGTACAGCGACACCGGCGCGTCGGTCTGGTCGGCTTCGCTGAACGGGGTCTTGGCGTTGGCGCCGTAGACGCTGCTGCTGCTCGCATACAGCAGGTGCTCGACCCGGTGCTTGCGGCACGCTTCCAGGATATGGCCGAAGGCCACCAGGTTGGCCTGCACGTAGGCGGCGGGATTCTGCAGCGAATAGCGCACCCCGGCCTGCGCCGCCAGGTGCACCACCAGCGTGGGCTGCACGCGCTCGAACAGCGCGGCCGCCTGGGCGGCGTCGCTCAGCTCGACGTCGTCGCAGGCTATGCCGGCCGGGGCCAGCAAGGCCTCGACGCGGTGCCGCTTGAGCGCCGGATCGTAGTAGTCGTTGAAGTTGTCGCAACCGGCCACGCGGTAACCCATGGCGGCCAGGCGCACCGCCACGGCGCTGCCGACGAAGCCGGCCGCGCCGGTGACGAGGATGGTCGTGCCGGCGCCGTCCATCATGCCGCCTTCGCCGTGCGGCGGCCGATGCCTTCGTAGACCAGGCCGGCGCCGGCGAAGGTTTCCGGATCGTAGATGTTACGGCCGTCGAACACGGCCTTCGACGCCAGCTGCTCGGCCAGGTAAGACAGGTCCGGCGCGCGGAATTCCTTCCATTCGGTGACCAGCACCAGCACGTCGGCGCCCTGCACGGCCTCGCGGGCGGAACCGACGATGCGCAACTGGGCATCGCACACGGCCTGGCCATGCGCCGCGACCAGCACGCGCTGCGCTTCCTCGCTCGCCACCGGATCGTAGGCCACCACCTTGGCGCCCGCGGCGAACAGCGAGGCGATCAGGATGCGGCTCGGCGCTTCGCGCATGTCGTCCGTGTTCGGCTTGAACGACAGGCCCCACAAGGCGATCGTCTTGCCGCGCAGGGCCTGTTCGGAACCGAAGAAGCGCACCAGCTTCTTGTACAGGACGCTCTTCTGTTCCTCGTTGACCTTCTCCGTCGCGCTCAGCAGGTGCAGGTGCTGCGCGTGGTCGCCGGCGGTCTTGATCAGCGCTTTGACGTCCTTCGGGAAGCAGGAACCGCCGTAGCCCATGCCGGCATACAGGAAATCGGGGCCGATGCGCGGGTCCATGCCGATGCCCAGGCGCACCGCCTCGATGTCGGCGCCCAGCAGCTCGGACAGGTTGGCCAGCTCGTTCATGAAGCTGATGCGCGTGGCCAGCATGGCGTTGGCCGCGTACTTGGTCAGCTCGGCGCTGCGGATGTCCATCTCGACCAGCTTCTCGTGGTTGCGGCTGAACGGCGCGTACAGCTGGCGCATCGCCTTGGTCGAATCGGGATCGTCGCTGCCGACCACGATGCGGTCCGGCTTCATGAAGTCCTCGATCGCCGCGCCTTCCTTGAGGAATTCGGGATTGCTGACGACGCTGAACGCCACCTGCGCGCCGCGGCGCGCCAGTTCGCCGGCGATGGCCGCGCGCACCTTCTCCGCGGTGCCGACCGGCACGGTCGACTTGTCCACGATGACGGTCGGCTTGGACAGGCGCTCGCCGATGCTGCGCGCGGCCGACAGGATGTGCGTCAGGTCGGCGCTGCCGTCCTCGTCCGGCGGCGTGCCGACGGCCAGGAAGATGATGTCCGCATGGGCGACGGCATCGTCGTAGTTCGACGAGAACAGCAGGCGGCCGGCCGCCGCGTTGCGCTGCACCAGGCCATCCAGTCCGGGTTCATGGATCGGAATGATGCCTTCCTTGAGCTTCGAAATCTTGCGGGTGTCGACGTCCAGGCACAACACGGTGTTGCCCACGTCGGCAAAACATGCACCAGACACCAGTCCGACGTAGCCGGTCCCGATCACGGAAATTTTCATATGCTTTACAGAGATAAGTAGTCGCCGGAGCGGTTGCAACCGCGGGCAGGGATCATGGAATTCGCCAGCGCCGAAGTTTCCACTAAGCTAATAACTAGACGAATTTATCATAGATTTCCAGCATGCACGGTTACAATTGGGACATTTGTAGCGCACCGGCGCATTCCGCACGCACGCTTCCATACGGAACGCCAGCGGCTTGCATTCTGGAACATAATAGTCGTCGACCTTTCCATTCCGGCACCTTCCATGAAGCTCCTGACCTTCAGCTCCCTGTTCCCCAATACCGTCAAGCCCAGCCACGGCATCTTCGTCGAGACGCGCCTGCGCTATCTGCTGGGCAGCGGACAAGTCGCGTCCCGGGTCGTGGCGCCGGTGCCGTGGTTTCCGTCCAACAACCCCCGCTTCGGCGACTACGCGGCATTCTCGCGCGTGCCGGCGCACGAGGTCCGCTACGACATCGAGGTCAGCCATCCGCGCTACCCCGTCATTCCCAAGGTCGGCATGACGGTCGCGCCCTGGCTGATGGCGCAGGCGTGCAAGAAAGAGATCGGGCGCATCATCGACGAAGGCTACGATTTCGATGCGATCGATGCCCATTATTTCTATCCGGACGGGGTCGCCGCCGTCATGCTGGGCAAGTATTTCAACAAGCCCGTCGTGATTACCGCGCGCGGCACCGACATCAACCTGATTCCCCAGTATGCCCTGCCGAGGAAGCAATTGATGTGGGCCGCCAACAACGCCGCCGGCATGATCACGGTCTGCAATGCGCTGCGCGACGAAATGATCGGCCTGGGCATCCCGGGCGAGCGCATCGTCGCCCTGCGCAACGGCGTCGACCTGCAGCGCTTCCAGCCGCTGGACCGCCAGGCCGCCCGTGCCAGCCTGGGCATCGACGGGTTCACCGTCATCTCGGTCGGCGTGCTCGATCCGCGCAAGGCGCACGATCTCACCATCGGCGCCCTGCCCATGATGCCGGACGTGAAACTGCTGATCGCGGGCATCGGCCCGGAGCGCAAGAAGCTCGAGGGCCTGGCCGAGCGCCTCGGCGTGGCCGACCGCGTCAAGTTCCTGGGCGCGGTCGCGCAGCCGGAACTGAAGAATTACTACAACGCGGCCGATGCGATGGTGCTCGCGTCCAGCCGCGAAGGCTGGGCCAACGTGCTGCTCGAATCGATGGCCTGCGGCACGCCGGTCGTGGCCAGCAACGTCTGGGGCACCCCGGAAGTCGTGGCGGCGCCGGAAGCGGGCGTGCTGATGAAGGAGCGCACCGCGCGCGGCATCGCCGAGGGCATCGCGGCCCTGCGCGCCGCCTATCCGGACCATGCGGCCACGCGCCGCTATGCGGAAGGCTTCAGCTGGGATGCGACCACCGAGGGCCAGCTGCGCCTGTTCGGCCGCATCATCGGCGAGCGCCGCGCGACGGCGGCCGTGCGGCCGCAGGTGGCCTGAGGGCCGGCCGCAGCGCCCGGGGCGCAGGACGGGTATACTGGGCGGCAGCACACGGCGCGCGCCGTACGACCTACTCCGACATCCCATGCGCCCCACCTTCAAGAATACCGCCCTGGTGACCTTCGGGGCAGTCCTCGGCGTCGCCCTCACGATGCAGTTTTCCGGCCTGGCCGACAAACCCGTCGCCGACGGCATGCCCATCCACGACCTGCGCCAGCTGGCCGACGCCTACCGGCTCATCAAGGCCGACTATGTCGAGCCCGTCGAGGAACGCAAGCTGTTCACCCACGCCATTTCCGGCATGGTGGCCTCGCTCGACCCCCATTCGGCCTACCTCGACCGCGCCGCCTACCGCGAGCTGCGCGAAGGCACCGAAGGCAAGTTCGTCGGCCTGGGCATCGAGATCGGCCACGGCGACGACGGCTACATCCGCATCACGGCCCCGATCGAAGGCTCGCCGGCCGAGCGCGCCGGCATCCTGCCGGGCGACCTGATCGCGCGCATCGACGGCGCCTCCGTGCCCGAGATGACGCTGGACGAGGCCATCAAGCGCATGCGCGGCGAACCGCACACCAAGGTCGTGCTGTCGATCGTGCGCAAGGACGTCAAGGAACCGCTCGAACTGACCATCGTGCGCGACGAGATCGTGCAGAAGAGCGTGAAAGGCAAGATCGCCGCGCCCGGCTATGCCTGGGTGCGCATCTCGCAA
The DNA here is from genome assembly GCF_030412015.1 of Massilia sp. YIM B02763. GTDB lineage: Bacteria > Pseudomonadota > Gammaproteobacteria > Burkholderiales > Burkholderiaceae_D > Telluria. The sequence continues at coordinate 135,163 of NZ_JASNRD010000007.1, forward strand.
TTCCAGGAGCCGACCGTGGACGACCTGGCACGCAAGCTGGCCGCCCTGGCGCGCCAGGAGCCGGACCTGAAAGGCCTCGTGCTCGACCTGCGCAACGATCCGGGCGGCCTGCTGCAGAGCGCCATCGGCGTGGCCGCCGCCTTCCTGCCCAAGGGCGCGGAAATCGTCTCGACCAACGGCCAGCTGGCCGATTCCAAGGCAAGGTTCTACGGCCGTCCCGAGTACTACCTGCTCGGCCGCGGCAACGATCCGCTCGCCGGGGTGCCGGAGCTGTTCAAGACGCTGCCCATGGTGGTGCTGGTCAATACCGGCTCGGCCTCGGCCTCGGAAATCGTCGCCGGCGCCCTGCAGGACCACCGGCGCGCGGCCATCGTCGGCAGCCCGACCTTCGGCAAGGGTTCCGTCCAGACCATCCGCCCGCTGGCCGGCGACACGGCCGTCAAGCTGACCACGGCGCGCTACTACACGCCCAGCGGCCGCTCGATCCAGGCGCGCGGCATCCTGCCCGACTTCCCCGTCGACGAGAATGCCGAGGACGACGGCCTGAACGCCCTGCGCATGCGCGAGGCCGACCTGCAGCGCCACCTGTCGAACGACCGCAACGGCGAGGAAGCGACCGACCGCGGCGACCTGGCCGAGCAGATGCGCATCCTGGCGCTGGAACGCACCCGCAAGCCGCTCGAATTCGGCAGCAGCGACGACTTCCAGCTGGGCCAGGCGCTGCGCCACCTGCAGGGCCTGCCGGTGCAGCTGTCGAAACGCGCGGCGCACGTCGCCCCCCTCGCCCGCCACGACCCTTGAGCTTCGTGCAAAGCCCGTACTGACGGGCTTTGTTCAATTAGCACATCCGTTCGGTTTTTCTACCCACGGCGGTTCCCACCGTCAGTACGTTTGTGTAGAATCGGCGAATTCTCGAGAGTTTCCTCTCGTTATCATCCAGGAATGTCTATCATGAAACCTGTCGTCATCAGCGGCACCGGCCTGTTTACGCCCCAGCACTCGATCTCCAACGACGAGCTGGTGACGGCCTTCAATGCCTACGTCGAACTGTTCAATGCCGAGAACGCGGACAAGATCGCGGCCGGCGAAGTCGCCGCGCTAGAACCGTCCAGCAGCGCCTTCATCGAGAAAGCCTCGGGCATCAAGTCGCGCTACGTGATGGAAAAGGCCGGCATCCTCGATCCGACCCACATGACCTCGCGCATCAAGGAGCGTGCCGACGACGAACTGTCGCTGCAGGCCGAGATGTGCGTCGCCGCCGCCCGCCAGGCCCTCGAGCGGGCCGGCCGCAGCGCCGCCGACATCGACATGGTGCTGGTCGCGGCCAGCAATATGCAGCGCGCCTACCCGGCCATGGCCGTCGAGGTGCAGGAAGCGCTGGGCATCGAGGGCTTCGGCTTCGACATGAACGTGGCCTGCTCCTCGGCCACCTTCGCGATCCAGACGGCGGCCGGCGCCGTGCAGACGGGCCAGGCGCGCGCCGTGCTCGTGCTGAATCCGGAAATCACCAGCGCCCACCTGAACTTCCGCGACCGCGACAGCCACTTCATCTTCGGCGACGCCTGCACGGCGATGGTCATCGAAGCGGCGGAAACGGCGACCAGCAGCCACCAGTTCGAGATCCTCGATTCGAAACTGAAGACCAAGTTCTCGAACAATATCCGCAACAACTTCGGCTTCATGAACCGCTTCGACGAGGCCGGCGTCGGCCAGCCCGACAAGCTGTTCCGCCAGCAGGGCCGCAAGGTGTTCAAGGAAGTCTGCCCGATGGCCGCCGAGATGATCCGCGAGACCGTCGAAGGCGCCGGCCTGCAGGTCGAGGACATTGCCCGCTTCTGGCTGCACCAGGCCAACCTGAACATGAACCACCTGATCGTACGCACGCTGCTGGGCCGCGACGCCAGCGAACAGGAAGCGCCGGTGATCCTGGACACCTATGCGAACACCTCGTCGGCCGGTTCCATCATCGCCTTCCACACCCACCAGGACGACCTGGCCGCCGGTACCAATGGCGTGATCTGCTCGTTCGGCGCCGGTTACTCGATCGGTTGCGTGGTGGTCCGCAAGAAGTAATCCTCCCCCTGCTGGAACTACCTTCAATCAACATTCGCCAGAGAAAAAAGGTAGTTCCAGTCCTACAGCGGTGCGCTCCCTCTTCCTCTGGAATACGCGCTTCCCGGCGCGCATGATCCTCCTGTCAGCGCTTCATCGCGCCGCTTTAAGGAGGATCAACATGACCAAGCAAAAAGGCCCGGACAGCACTCGCGCCCGCGGCATCGCCAAGGAAAAAATCGTTCCCGTCGCCGAAGGCAGCCAGCAGCCGCGCGCCCCGGGCTGGGTGGCGCCGGGCGGTGCCAATGTGCAGTCGGCCAATATCGAACAGCAAGGCGCGGCATTGCGCGCACGCGGTTCGCTACAGGGCGGCACGGACGGCCCGGCCGTCCAGCGCACCAGCGCCCGCCAGAGCGCCCAGCGCATGCAGGCGCGCGGCGAGGAAGACCGCCTGAACGCGCCGCGCCAGTCGGGCTACGGCGGCGCGGAACAGCGCCAGGTCAGCGGCGCGGCGCCGCAGCAGAACGCGGACCAGGAGCCGCCGTCGGACTACGTCAGCAAACCCAGCAAGAAGAAGAGCAGTGGAGCGGGGCAGCAGTAGGCCTGCACCCCATGAACGTCGTCCCTGCGCAGGCAGGGACCCAAGCTCTGCGTGCGCTTCGATAGCGCCAGCAAAATTTGGTCCCTGCCTGCGCAGGGAGTCGTTTCCGGCAATGCCGGGAACGACGTGGTCTGGGTGTGGCGGCTATAAACGCGCCGCCAGTTCCGCCCCTTCGCGTATCGCCCTTTTCGCATCCAGTTCCGCCGCCAGCGCCGCCCCGCCGATCTTGTGGAACGCCGGCCCGCCACGCGCGCCCTCGGGCGGCATCAGCTCCGCCAGGCTTTCCTGCCCGGCGCAGATCACGACGTTGTCCACGTCCAGCACCCGGCGTTCGCCGCCGACCGTCATGTGCAACCCCGCGTCGTCGATGCGCTCGTACTGCACGCCGGCCAGCATGGTCACGCCGTGGCGCTGCAGGGTGGCGCGGTGGACCCAGCCCGTAGTCTTGCCCAGGCCCGCGCCCGGACGCGTGGTCTTGCGCTGCAGCAGCCAGATCCTGCGCGCCGGCGTCACCGGATGCGGCGGCGCCAGGCCGCCCGGCGTGGCGACGTGCGGATCGACGCCCCACTCGGCCATCCAGGCATCCACCGGCTGCGGCCGCGGCTGCGTCTGCAAGGGCGCCGCCGCGTGCATCAGGAATTCGGCCGTGTCGAAGCCGATGCCGCCGGCGCCGACGATCGCCACGTTCGCGCCGACCGGCGCGCCGCCGCGCAGCACGTCCAGGTAAGTGAGGACCTTCGGATGGTCGATGCCCTCGATGCGCGGGCGGCGCATCGTCACGCCGGTCGCCACGATCACGTCGTCGTAGCCGCCGGCCAGCAGTTCCTCGCGCGTGACGCGCGCGCCCAGGCGCAGGTCGACGCCGAGCAGTGCCAGCTGGCGCCCGAAGTAACGGATCGTTTCCGCGAATTCCTCCTTGCCGGGAATGCGCATCGCCGTGTTGAACTGGCCGCCGATGCGGTCCTGTGCGTCAAACAGCGTGACGGCATGGCCGCGCTGAGCCGCCACCGTCGCCGCCGACAAGCCGGCCGGCCCGGCGCCGACGACGGCGATGCGGCGCTGCCTGGACGTCGGGCGATAGACGAGCTCCGTCTCGTGGCAGGCGCGCGGATTCACCAGGCAGCTCGCGCGCCGGTTGGCGAAGGTGTGGTCCAGGCAGGCCTGGTTGCAGGCGATGCAGGTGTTGATACGGTCCGCCTGCCCTGCTTGCGCCTTGTTCACCCAGTCCGGATCGGCCAGGAAGGGGCGCGCCATCGACATCAGGTCGGCCTGGCCTTCCGCCAGCAGGCGTTCGGCGTCGTCCGGCATATTGATGCGGTTCGATGCCACCACGGGAATGCGCACGGCCTGTTTCAGGCGCGCCGCGATGGACGCGAAGGCGGCACGGGGCACCGAGGTGACGATGGTCGGGATGCGTGCCTCGTGCCAGCCGTAGCCCGTGTTCAGGATGGTGGCGCCGGCCTCCTCGAGCGCCTGCGCCGTGTGCACGATCTCGTCCCAGGTATTCCCGCCCTCGACCAGGTCGAGCACGGAGTGGCGGAACATGATGATGAAGTCCGGCCCGACCGCCGCGCGGATGCGGCGCACGATCTCCACCGCCAGGCGCATGCGGTTCTCGATGGGGCCGCCCCAGCGGTCGGTGCGGCGGTTGGTGCGGGCGCACAGGAACTGGTTGAGCAAATAGCCTTCGCTGCCCATCACCTCGACGCCGTCGTAGCCGGCGCGCCGCGCCAGCCGCGCGCAGCGGACGTAGGCCGCGATGGTCTTCTCGATGCCGCTCTCGTCCAGCGCCTTCGGCTTGAACGGAGAAATGGGCGACTTCAGGTTCGAGGCCGACACGACCAGCGGCTGGTAGCCGTAGCGGCCCGCGTGCAGGATCTGCAGCAGGATCTTGCCGCCCTCCTCGTGCACGGCGCGGGTGACGCGGCGATGGTTCGGCACGTCGCCGGCGAAGTTCAGCGTGCCGCCGAAGGGCAGCAGCCAGCCCTGGCGGTTGGGCGAGATGCCACCCGTGACGATCAGGCCCACGCCGCCGCGCGCCCGTTCGCGGTAGAACGCGGCCAGCTTGCCGTAATGGTAGAAGCGGTCTTCCAGGCCCGTGTGCATCGAGCCCATGATCACGCGGTTCTTCAGCGTGGTGAAGCCGAGGTCGAGGGGAGACAGGAGATACGGGTAGGCGGTAATGGACATGGACGACAATGTAATCGGCGTCGTCCCTGCGCAGGCAGGGACCCAAGTTCAGCGTCGTCGACACGCGTGCAAGATTGGGTCCCTGCCTGCGCAGGGACGACAGCGTATTTCAGGCCGGATAGCTCTCCGGCGAGCGCAGCTCGGCGAACTGCTCGATGCTGCCGATGCGCACCACGACGGGATTCATGCTGGCCGTGGGCGACAGCGAGCGCCAGGCGAACTTCCATTCCTTTTCGCGCGCCTGCGCACCGTTGGCGGAAAACGCCAGGCCCAGGCGCGAGCGCACGCCGTATTCGACGGGACCGTCGATGCCGGCCCAGTTGGGCAGCGTGCGCTGCACGGCGCGGTGCAGGCGTTCGCCGAATTCCTCGGTGTTGTGGATGACGAGGCAGCTGTCGGCCGGGCCGAGCACGTTGAACAGGCTCTTGTCCCAGGCGGTGGAGAAGGACAGCGTCAGGAAGCCGTTGGCCGGCAGCAGGCGGAACTGGCCGGCGGACAGCGCCTGCTCCAGGTCGCTGCGCATGCCGTAGCGATGCAGGGTCGGGGGACGTTGGTAGTCGTGCATGATGAGTCTCGATTCGTATTCGGTACGGAAAAAAAGGGGCCGCGCTATTCCTGCGGGGCCGTATGGTCGTACATGTGCAGGCGCATGTAACGGAACGAGACGAACACCTCGCGCAGCAGGAACACGAAGCTGGCGATCAGGGCGATCATGGCCAGCACGAACATGCCGGCGATATAGCGGTCCAGCGGGATGTTGGTGGTATCGCCCAGGAACAGGAAGGCGATCACCACGCAGATCAGGAAGCCGCAGATGGTGCTGCCCGTGAGCGCGTAGTTGATCAGCTGCCAGCGCTGGTACAGCACGTCCAGTTCCTCGACGTATTCGGGGCGCTGCTCCTTGCGCAATTCGTCCTGCAGCACCCGGGTGCGGTCGATGACGCGGGCAAGGCGGTTCAGCAGCACCGTCAGCTTGGTGGCGACGCCCGTCAGCAGGAACACGGGGGCGATCGACAGCTGGATGACGTGGCCGATGTCGTTGGTCTGGATATTCATTCCGGTAGCGGGAGGTGATCGTTGTTCTATGTCGTTGTTGCGGGTCGTCGATGCCAGTGTAGCAGTCCGCACCCGGCGGACCGCGTTTCACTGCATCCGCCGCGTTGATCGCCCTTACTCGAAGCGGCCGTGGCGCTTGAACTGTTCGGTGGCGGCGACCAGCGCGCGCGCGATGCCGGTCTCCAGCGCGCCGTGGCCGGCGTCCGGGATCATGCGCAGGCGCGAGCCGGGCCAGGCCTGGTGCAGGCGGTAGGCCGACAGGGGCGGGCAGATGACGTCGTAGCGGCCCTGCACGATCACGGCCGGCAAGTGGTTGATGCGGCCGACGTCGCGCACCAGCTGGTCTTCCTCGATGAACCCGCCGTTGGCCATGTAGTGCGACTCGAGCCGGCCCACGCCCAGGTCGAGCGTGTCGGACGGGTGTTCCTCCTCCTGCGGCAGCAGGAACACGCGGCGGCCCTCGAAGCGGCTCCAGGCGCGTGCCGCCGGCCAGTACTGGTCGGGATCGTCGCACAGCAGGCGGCGGGTGTAGGCGCCGAGCAGGTCGCCCTGCTCTTCCGGCGGCACGTGGGCGGCGAATTCCTCGTACAGCTCGGGATAGAACCAGCGCATGCCGTACAGGAAGAAATCCACTTCGGCCTTCGTGCACAGGAAGATCCCGCGCAGCACGAAGCCGAGGCAGCGCTCCGGATGCGCCTCGCCGTAGGCCAGCGCCAGCGTCGAGCCCCAGGAACCGCCGAACACCAGCCAGCGCTCGATGCCGAACATGGCGCGCAGGCGCTCGATGTCCTCGATCAGCAATTGCGTCGTGTTGTTGCGCCACTCGCCCAGCGGCGTGGACTTGCCGGCGCCGCGCTGGTCGAACAGGATGATGCGGTAGGCGCTGGGGTCGAAGAAGCGGCGGTGCTGGGGCGACAGGCCGGCGCCCGGGCCGCCGTGCAGGAAGATCACCGGGATGCCCTTCGGGTTGCCCACCTCTTCCCAGTAGATCGTGTGCAGCGCGTCGACGGCCAGCATGCCGGAACGGTTCGGGAGGATGGGCGGGAACAGCGACGGTGGCATGACGGACATGGCGATCTTCTGGCGGATGGGGACGGTCGATTGTAGCCGCCCGGCCGCGCTAAAAAAAGGTATTCAGGCCGAAGCGTACCGTGTAGTCGTCGTCGACGCCCAGCAGCAGGTTCCAGCGGTCGAACGTCGTGCAGGGATGCGAGATGCCGCAACCGACCAGGTCGCCCACCGCCAGCAGGCTGCGGATCGGCCCTTCGGGCAGCGCCAGGTAGGCGTGCTGGTCGTTCAGCTTGACGATCGCGCAGCCGGCGGGCAAGGCGCGCGGCAGCCCCGGTCCCGGGCTGTGGTACCGCAGCGGCACGGGCAGGCCGGCATCGTGCGAGGCATCGCGCTTGCCCAGCGCCAGGATCGCCAGGCCGGGCTCGGGGCGCGACAGGACCACGCTCCACAGTTCCAGCGCCGGCAGCAGGCCGTGCGCGGGATCGATGCCTTCGCGCGCGTCGAGCTCGGCGATCGCATCCAGGTAGATGCCATGGTCGCTGCTCACGTAGGAACCGCTGCGCAGCACGGGGCGCAGCGGGCGCGACAGCGCCTGGGCGTCGCGCGCCAGTTCGCCGAAGGCGCGCGCCACCAGGTCGAAGTAGGACGAGCCGCCGGCCGTCAGCAGGATCTCGGGCATGCCGAACAGGCCCTCGTCGTCGGCTTCGCGCACCAGCGCGCACAGGCGCGCCGTGAAATCCGCCACCGCGCGCAAATCGGCCGCGCGGTCGTCCGAGACCAGCAGGCCCTCGTAGCCTTCGAAGCCGGCCAGCGCCAGCCCGGGCGCATGTTCGATGGCGCGCGCCACCGTCAGCGCCTCCTCGGGCGTGCGGCAGCCGGCACGCTTGCCCGCCAGGCCCAGTTCGACCAGCACGGGCAGCGGCCGCGCCTGGACATGGCGCTGCGCTTCCTCGGCCAGGCGCGCCACGCCGGCGAGCGAATCGGCCAGCACGAAGCATTCGAAGTCGGGATCGTCATGCAGCAGCTGCAGCACGGCGCGCACGTCGCTGCGCGCCACCAGCTGGTTGGCGACGATGACGCGGCGCACGCCGAAGCGGTGCGCCACCTGCACCTGCACGGCATTCGCGAGGGTGATGGCCCAGGCGCCGTGCGCGAGCTGGGCGCCGAACAGCTGCGGGCACATGGTGGTCTTGCCGTGCGGCGCCAGCGAGACGGCGTGGCGCGCGCAGAAGTCGCGCATCCATTCCAGGTTGTGGCGCAGGCTGGACGTCTTGAGCACGGCCACCGGGTAGCTGGTGTCGCCGTGCAGCACGTTCCAGCCCTGCACGCCGATGGCGCCCTGGCGCAGCGGCGCCGTGATCGCCAATCCCTTCGTTCCCGGTTGCAGGACCTGTTCTTCCAGGCCCGACAAGGCCAGCCCTCCCGGCTGCAATGCATTCATGGATGTCCTCGGTGAATCAGGTTCATCGGCGCCGCACTTCGTCCTGCAGGTCGGCCTTGAGCAGGCCGGGCGTGGGCATGGTGCCCTTCGAGCCGGGCGTGCGGAAGATGCCGGGAACGAGGCCGTCCTCCTGCAGCCGGGGCAGCAGGTCGTCGAGCAGCTCGTCCAGGCCGAAGGCCTGCGGCGCGTAGCCTTCCCACTCGAATTCGGCGCACAGCAGCGCGAACTCGCGTTCCGGCCACAGCGCGAACACGAGCGTGCCGTCGTCGCGCGTGGCCAGCGCCCAGCCGTTGCGGTACAGGCCCCAGACCTCGCCTGCCTGCGCCACGTGCTCGACGAAATATTCGTAGCGCTGCTGCGCCGGCAGGCGCACCACGTCCTTCACTTGTTCCGCATCGAGTGCCATCGCGTTCCCTCCGTCGGCTCCAGCATACGCCAGGCAGGGGCATCGGCGGCGCAGCGGTCATTCCTCGCCCAGCAACTGCTGCAGGCGGCGCGGATAGTGGTTCAGGAAGTCGCGCGTGACGGCGTAGTGCTCGGTATCCTCGTAGGCCGTCTCGCTGACGCCGCTGCCGTCGAACAGGCAGATCTTGGCGTTCGGATAGGCCAGCAGGATCGGAGAATGGGTCGCGATGATGAACTGGGCGCCTTCCTTCACCAGCCGGTCGATCAGCGCCAGCGCGGCCAGCTGGCGCGTGGGAGACAGCGCCGCTTCCGGTTCGTCCAGCAGGTACAGGCCGTCGCCGCGGAAGCCGAGCATCGTGTCCATGAAGGCTTCGCCGTGCGAGCGCAGGTGCATCGACGGCCTGGGAGAACCGATCTCGTCGAGGTAGGTGAACACGTTGAACAGGCTTTCCGCGCGCAGGAAATAGCTGGAACCGGGCCGCTTCCAGCCCTTGGCCAGGCGCAGCACGCCGTGCAGCGGCGACGTTTCCTGCTGGTTCCGGTGTACGTGGCGCGTGCCGCCCTCGGCCGGCAAGCCGAGCGCCACGGCGATCGCCTCCAGCACCGTCGACTTGCCGGCCCCGTTCTCGCCCACGAAGAAGGTGACGTCGGGATGGGGCAGCAGCACGCCCATGTCGCGCACGGCGGGGATGTTGAAGGGGTAGCGTTGCAGGTCGAGCTCGGCGCGCGGGTCGATGTGGACGGAGCGCAGGTAGGGCTTGGCGGTCAGCGGGGGCATGGGCACTCCGAAAGAGACGCGCAATAAAAAAACGTCGTCCCTGCGCAGGCAGGGACCCAATGTCTGCCGGCGTTACGATAACGCTTGCAAAATTGGGTCCCCGCCTGCGCGGGGACGACGGTTCATGGGCAGAGCGTGCTGCTCAATGCATGTGCTGCCCGCCGTTGATGGCGATATTGGCGCCCGTCACGAACGCCGCTTCGTCCGAGGACAGGTAGGCGACCAGGCCCGCCACTTCTTCCGGCTTGCCCAGGCGGCCCATCGGGATTTGCGGCAGGATCTTGGTTTCCAGCACGTCGGTCGGAATGTCGGTGACCATCTTGGTGCCGATATAGCCCGGCGAGATGGTGTTCACGGTCACGCCCTTGCGCGCCACTTCCAGCGCCAGCGCCTTGGTGAAGCCGTGGATGCCGGCCTTGGCCGCCGAATAGTTGGTCTGGCCGAAGGCGCCCTTCTGGCCGTTGACGGACGAGATGTTGATGATCCGCCCCCAGCCGCGCTCGACCATGCCGTCGGCGACCGGCTTGGTCATGTTGAACACGGAATCGAGATTGGTCTTCATGACCGCATCCCAATTGACCTTGTCCATCTTCTTGAAGGTCATGTCGCGCGTGATGCCGGCGTTATTCACCAGCACGTCGACCGGTCCCACTTCCTGCGTCACCTTGGCCACGCAGGCCTGGGCCGAATCGTAGTCGGACACGTCGCATTCGTAGGCCTTGAAGTCGTGGCCCTGGTCGCGCATGCCGGCCAGCCAGCCCTGGGCTTTCTGGCTGCCCGGCGAGTACGTCGTCACGACCGTATAGCCGAGTGCCGCCAGCTTGATGCAGATCGCTTCGCCGAGACCGCCCATGCCGCCGGTCACTAATGCCACTCTAGCCATTTGTCTTCTCCTAGTTTTTCACTTATGTACGATCGAAACCACAAACACCGTTGTTGAAGCGTGCTGCATCCTGCGTCGATCAGCGCTCGACCGCCAGCGCCACGCCCATGCCGCCGCCGATACACAGGCTGGCCAGCCCCTTCTTCGCATCGCGGCGCACCATCTCGTGCAGCAGCGTGACCAGCACGCGCGCGCCCGAGGCGCCGATCGGGTGGCCCAGCGCGATGGCGCCGCCGTTGACGTTGATCTTCGAGGTATCCCAGCCCATCTGCTTGTTGACGGCGACGGCCTGGGCGGCGAACGCCTCGTTGATTTCCATCAGGTCCACGTCGTCGTGGGTCCAGCCGGCCTTTTCCAGGCACAGGCGGGCGGCGGGGACGGGACCCATGCCCATGATGGCCGGATCCAGGCCGGACATGGCGTAGGCCTTGATGCGGGCCAGCGGGGTCAGGCCCAGTTCCTTGGCCTTCGAGGCCGACATCATGATCACGGCCGCGGCGCCGTCGTTCAGGCCGGAGGCGTTGCCGGCGGTGACGCTGCCTTCCTTGTTGAACGCGGGACGCAGGCTGGCCAGGCCTTCCAGCGTGGCGCCGTGCTTCGGATACTCGTCCGTGTCGAACACGGTCGTGCCCTTCTTGGAGACGATCTCGACCGGGACGATCTCGTCCTTGAACTTGCCGTCCTTCATGGCGGCCTCGGCCTTCAGCTGCGACTGCAGCGCGAATTCGTCCTGTTCGGCGCGCGTGATCTCGTATTTCTTGGCGACGTTCTCGGCCGTGACGCCCATGTGGTACTGGTTGTACACGTCCCACAGGCCGTCCACGATCATCGTGTCGGTGAGCTTGGCGTCGCCCATGCGGAAACCGTCGCGCGAGCCGTTCAGCACGTGCGGCGAGGCGCTCATGTTTTCCTGGCCGCCGGCGATGACGATGGAGGCGTCGCCGCTCTTGATGGCCTGGGCCGCCAGGTGGGTGGCGCGCAGGCCGGAGCCGCACACCACGTTCAGGGTCGAGGCCGGCACGGTATTCGGCAGGCCGGCCTTGATGACGGCCTGGCGCGCGGGGTTCTGGCCGGCGCCGGCGGTCAGCACCTGGCCCATGATGACTTCGCTCACCGAGGCCGGATCGATGCCGGTCTTGGCGAGCAGGTGCTTGATCACCGTGGCGCCCAGCTCGGTGGCGGGAATCTTCGACAATGTGCCGCCGAACTTGCCGATTGCGGTACGGCCGGCGGCCACGATTACGACGTCTTCCATATCAGTCTCCGGTAACCCGGCCCGGTGGCCGGGGTGTTCAATGATGGACATCCCTACTTTTCACATTCCCTCGCGCATGGCCTTGCATGTTTTTGCACATGCTTCGACGGAAGCCAACAATCTTAGTCGGTTTGCTAGTGGGTTATTTAAGCGAAATCAATCTTATCAGCTTATTCAGCGCCGCTATCGGAGATTCGGTGCAAGAGTGTTATTGCCGAGCATGTTTTTCTGTTCCGTTTTTATTCACGGAAACACCCCTTGCCGGGCATATAAACGGGGGCCGAATCCTTTCCCGTTTCATGAAATTTCAAAGTAGAATGCTCGGGCTAGCGCCACTCAGAATGCCTTATGCCTAAAACCTCGAGTTCCCTGCCCATCGAAATCAAGATTTCCACGGTCGTGGCCATTTCGACCATCCTGCACTCGGCCGATCCGATCGCGATCGATGCCGCCTTGCAGCAGATGACGGGGGGCGTGTCGGACTTTTTCGAGGATGAATTCGCCGTCATCGACATCGCGGGCATCGCCGACGACGCCGCCCAGATCGATTGGGAAAGCCTGGTCGCGCTGCTCAAGCGCTACCGCCTGAACGCGGTGGCGGTGCGCGGCGCCCCGGCGGCGCTGCACGAAGTGATCCGCGCCCACGACCTGTTCCTGGACGACGGCACCAGCGGCCTGCAGGCGGGCGCGCGCGAAGAGGCGGAAAAGCAGGTCGAGACGCCGGCCGAACCGGCGCCCGCGCCGGCGGCGGCAGCCCCGGCAGCGGCGCCCCAGCCGGCCGCCCTGACGGCGGCCATGATCGTCGACACCCCGGTGCGCGCCGGCCAGCGCATCTATGCGCGCGGCACCGACCTGATCGTCACCGCGGTGGTCAACAATGGCGCGGAACTGATCGCCGACGGCAGCATCCACGTGTATGCGCCGCTGCACGGCCGCGCGCTGGCGGGCGCCTCGGGCAATGCGGGAGCGCGTATCTTCGCCCTGTCGCTGGAGCCGGAACTGGTGTCGATCGCCGGCGTGTATCGCACCTTCGACGAGGGCGTCCCGCCCGAAATGTCGCGCCAGCCGGTACAAATCCGTTTGGTCGGCGACCGAATCGATATATCATCGCTGGGTTCGGCAACTCGCACGAGCGCCTGATCCTGCGGCACTGACCAGATACTGTTAAGGACTCACTATTTCATGGCAAGAATTATCGTTGTTACGTCCGGCAAGGGCGGTGTGGGCAAGACTACTTCGAGCGCCAGTTTCTCGACCGGCCTGGCGCTGCGCGGCCACAAGACCGCGGTGATCGACTTCGACGTCGGCTTGCGTAACCTCGACCTGATCATGGGTTGCGAGCGCCGCGTCGTGTACGACCTGATCAACGTGATCAATCGTGAAGCCAGCCTGACCCAGGCGCTGATCAAGGACAAGCACTGCGAGAACCTGTTCATCCTGCCGGCCTCGCAGACGCGCGACAAGGACGCGCTGAGCGAGGAAGGCGTCGAGCGCGTGCTCAACGAGATGATCCAGATGGGCTTCGAGTACATCATCTGCGATTCGCCGGCCGGCATCGAGCACGGCGCCCTGATGGCGCTGACCTTCGCCGACGAGGCGATCATCGTCACCAACCCGGAAGTGTCGTCGGTGCGCGATTCCGACCGCATCCTGGGCATCCTGCAGGCCAAGTCGCGCCGCGCCCAGAGCGGCGGCGAGCCGGTCAAGGAACACCTGTTGATCACCCGCTATTCGCCGCGCCGCGTCGAAGCGGACGAAATGCTGTCCTACGAGGACGTGCAGGAAATCCTGCGCATTCCCCTGATCGGCATCATCCCGGAATCCGAAGCGGTGCTGCATGCATCGAACCAGGGCAACCCGGCGATCCATTTCAAGGAAACCGACGTGGCCCAGGCCTACCAGGACGTCGTGTCGCGCTTCCTTGGCGAAGAAATTCCGCTGCGCTTCACCAACTACGAAAAGCCTGGTCTGCTGCAGCGATTGTTTGGAGCAAAGTAATATGGCCTTGCTTTCATTCCTGTTTCCGCAGAAACAGAAGAGCGCGAATGCGGCCAAGGAAAGGCTGCAGATCATCATCGCGCGCGAGCGGACCAACCGCGCCGGGCCGGACTTCCTGCCGGCCCTGCATCGCGAACTGATCGAAGTGATCTCGAAGTACACCAAGGTCAACGCCGAAGACATCAAGATCTCGCTCGACCGCCAGGGCAACCTGGAAGTGCTCGACGTCAACGTCGTCCTGCCGGACGCCTGACCGCCGCCGGACCCACACAATGCCGGGCGCAGTAATGCGCCCGGCATTTTTTTATGAGACCGGCGCTTCAGGCGCCGTCAGCGCCACCTCGCGCGCGACCTTCACGCAGGCCTCCACGTGCTGGTAGCCCATCTGCCGGAACAGGGCGAAGCCGATCGCGGCCGACGCCAGCTGGCCCGCCAGCGGCACCACCTTGGCGGCCGACTTGGCCGCCAGCTTGGCGCCGGACTTCTGCAACAGCTTGATCACCAGCTCCCTCGTGACCAGCTTGCCGACCAGCATGCCGCCCAGGGCGCCGATGGCCTGGTAGGCGGCAACGCGCATGCGCGGATGTAACCGTTCGATCTGCTCCGGCGTCAAGCCGAACGCGCGATTGATTTCCTCGACCATGCTGGCGAAGCTCGTCAGGTCCGCGGCGATATCGACTCCCGGTATCGGAACGGCCGCTACGCCCGCCGAAATGGCGGCACGCTTGCGCACGATGGCGCGGCAGCGCTCGCGGACTTGCTCAATTTCGTCATTTGAAACGGGTAACAAGACCAGTTCCCCGCTTTCCCTCCGTTTTTTGAACATTTTTCCTCCGTTTCGGCATCTTGATGTACAGTGTAACCGCTGGTTCGTTGGCAATCTGACACAACTGTGACGTAATTACCCAACGAAAATGTGAATTTACTTGTGGCATCGGTAGCTTTGCTTTTTAAATCTCTGTTATATTTAGTGACATTGTAGGAATGTTCCTACAGTGAGTTCCTACACTGAAGACAGAGCAGTTCTAAAGCACGCACGCCGAGACAGCCCCATGAGAATAGCCGTACTGGATCACGATAACGCCCAGGCAGAACTCATCTGCCAGGTACTGAATGGCGCTGGGCACAGCTGCCAAGCCTTTGACAACGGCAAGGACATGCTGGGGCAACTGCGCAAGGACAGCACCGACCTCCTGATCGTCGACTGGCAGGTCAGCGACGTTCCCGCTACCGAACTGCTGCGCCGCGCCAAGGAAAAGATGGCGCCGAACACCCCGACCATGTTCCTGGCGGGCAGCTCGGCCGAGGACGACATCGTGGCCGGCGTCACGGCTGGCGCCGACGACTACCTGGTCAAGCCGCTGCGCCGCGGCGAACTCGTCGCCCGTGTGCAGGCCCTGCTGCGCCGCGCCTACCCGTCGCAGAACGGCGCCGAGCAGCTGCAGTTCGGCCCCTATGTATTCGAGACCCGTCCCGGCCGCCTCATGATGGATGGCGAACAGATCGATGTGACCCACAAGGAATTCAACCTCGCACTGCTGTTTTTCCGCAACCTGGGCCGTCCGCTGTCGCGCGCCTACATCCACGAATCGATCTGGGTGCGCGAAACGGCCGTGCCCTCGCGCACCATGGACACCCACGTCTCGCGCGTGCGCAACAAGCTGCGCCTGCGTCCGGAGAATGGCTTCCGCCTGGTCCCTGTCTATAGTTATGGATATCGGCTGGAAAAATTGGGGGCGTGAAGCCCTGCCCGCATCAGGGTATAATGGACGGACCGCCTAATTTTTAATCAGTCATGCAACTCCTTGCCGTTGGCCTGAACCACAACACCGCACCGGTCTCGCTGCGCGAGCAGCTGGCGCTCGGGCCCGAGCAGCTGGGCGCGGCGGTGCAGGCGGCACGGGGCTGGTTTTCGCGTTTCAATACGCGCGGCGAGGACGAGGCGGCCCTGCTCTCGACCTGCAACCGCACCGAGATGTATGCCGCCAGCGACGCGCCCGACCCGCTCGACGCGTCGGCCCGCTTCCTGGCCGACTACCACCAGCTGAACTTCGCCGACCTGCGTCCGCACCTGTACATGCTGCCGACGCACGACGCCGTGCGCCATGCCTTCCGCGTCGCCTCCGGCCTCGATTCGATGGTGCTGGGCGAGGCCCAGATCCTGGGCCAGATGAAGGACGCGGTGCGCGTGGCCGACGAAGCCGGCGGCCTGGGCACCTACCTGCATCAGCTGTTCCAGCGCAGCTTCGCGGTCGCCAAGGAAGTGCGCAGCACCACCGAGATCGGCGCCCACAGCGTGTCGATGGCCGCCGCCGCCGTGCGCCTGTCGGAACGCATCTTCGACCGCGTCAGCGAGCAGAACGTGCTGTTCATCGGCGCCGGCGAGATGATCGAGCTGTGCGCCACCCACTTCGCCGCGCACAATCCGAAGTCGATCACCATCGCCAACCGCACGCTGGAACGGGGCGAGGCGCTGGCCGCGCGCTTCTCCGGCCGCGCGATCCGCCTGGCCGATTTGTCCGACCTGCTGCCGCAGTTCGACATCGTGATTTCCTCGACCGCCTCCACCTTGCCGCTGATCGGCAAGGGCCTGGTCGAACGGGCGCTGAAGGCGCGCCGCCACCGCCCCATGTTCATGGTCGACCTCGCGGTCCCGCGCGACATCGAGCCGGAAGTGGCGCGCCTCTCCGACGCCTTCCTGTACACCGTCGACGACCTGGCCGACGTGGTGCGCACGGGCGTCGAGAACCGCCAGGCCGCCGTGGCCCAGGCCGAAGCCATCATCGACACGCGCGTGCAATCGTTCATGCACTGGATCGGCGACCGCGCCGTGGTGCCCGTCATCCGCGACCTGCACGAATCGAGCGAACTGCTGCGCCAGGCCGAACTGGAACGCGCGCGCAAGCTGCTGGCCAAGGGCGAGGACGTCGACGCCGTGCTCGAAGCGCTGTCGAAAGGCCTCACCGCCAAGTTCCTGCACGGCCCGCAACAGGCCCTGCACCGTGCCCAGGGCGACGAACGCGCGCGCCTGGCCAGCCTCCTGCCGCAGCTGTTCCGCGGCCGCCGTTAGCACTCTCCCCTTTTCGCGCCGCCCGCTTCTGCTATCCTGCGGCGGGCGGCCTGCTTCCTGCCGCCTTGCGGCTTCGTTCGTTTTCACTGATAGACTCCTATGAAACCATCCATGCTGGCCAAGCTGGACCAACTGGCCAACCGCCTCGTCGAACTGGACGAACTCCTGATGTCCGAGGACGCCACCGCGAACATGGACAACTTCCGCAAGATGAACCGCGAGCGCGCCGAACTCGAGCCGCTGGTGGTCGTCTATCGCCAGTACCAGACCGCGCAGGGCGACATCGCCGCGGCCCAGGAGATGCTGGCCGACCCGGACATGAAGGAATTCGCCCAGGACGAGATCGACGCCGCGAAGGAACGCATCGCCGCGCTCGACCTGGAACTGCAGAAGATGCTGCTGCCGAAGGACGAGAACGACGAGCGCAACATCTTCCTCGAGATCCGCGCCGGCACCGGCGGCGACGAATCGGCGCTGTTCGCCGGCGATTTGCTGCGCATGTACACGCGCTATGCGGAGCGCAACCGCTGGCAGGTCGAGATGGTGTCCGAATCGCCCTCGGACCTGGGCGGCTACCGCGAGGTGATCGTGCGCGTGGTCGGGCAAGGCGCCTACTCGAAGCTGAAATTCGAGTCGGGCGGCCACCGCGTGCAGCGCGTGCCGGCCACCGAGACCCAGGGCCGCATCCACACCTCGGCCTGCACCGTGGCCGTGATGCCCGAAGCGGACGAAGTGGAGGACGTGCAAATCAACCCGGCCGACCTGCGCATCGACACCTTCCGCGCCTCCGGCGCCGGCGGCCAGCACATCAACAAGACCGATTCCGCCGTGCGCCTGACCCACCTGCCCACCGGCATCGTGGTCGAATGCCAGGACGACCGTAGCCAGCACAAGAACAAGGCGCAGGCCATGAAGGTGCTGGCCGCGCGCATCAAGGACGTGCAGCTGCGCGAACAGCAAAGCAAGGAAGCGGCCACCCGCAAGAGCCTGATCGGCTCGGGCGACCGCAGCGAACGCATCCGCACCTACAACTTCCCCCAAGGCCGCCTGACCGACCACCGCATCAACCTGACGCTGTATAAACTGGACATGATCATGGACGGCGACCTGGCCGAACTGACGAACGCCCTGTCGGCCGAACACCAGGCCGAACAACTCGCCGCCCTGGGCGATTGATCCAACCCAAACCGGGGTCAGAGCCGGGGTCAGAGCCCGAATTTTGGCAATTTCCTAAAACCGGGCTCTGACCCCGGCTCTGACCCCGGTTCTAAGCAATTTTTAAGTTGCCAGAGTGAAAATGGAGAGGCCGCACGATGCCTTCGCGCTTGTGCGAAAATCCCAAGCTCGATTGACCGATCATCCAACAGGTAGCTTATGTCCTCGTCCCGCAACATCCTGCTGTCCATCGCCGCCGTCAGCATCGCCCTGGTCGGTGTCGCCCTGTACCTGCAACACGTCAAGGACATGCTGCCCTGCCCGCTGTGCATCATCCAGCGCTACCTGTTCCTGGGCATCGCGGTCTTCGCGCTGATCGGCGCCTTTGCAAACAAGATCAAGGCCTTCGGCGCGCTGGCCCTGCTGTCCGCCCTGGGCGGCCTGGGCGTCGCCGGCAAGCACCTGTACGTGATCGCCCATCCGGGCTTCTCCTGCGGCATCGACCCGATGGAGACCGCCCTCAACAAGATCCCGACCGCGACCCTGCTGCCCTCGGTATTCCGCGCCGACGGCTACTGCGAAGCGGCGACCGACACCATCCTCGGCCTGTCGGTGCCGCAGTGGTCGGCCGTCTGGTTCGTGATCCTGGCGCTGGCCCTCGTCTGGGCCCTGGTGCGGCGCGCGCGCTGATGGCGATCCGTCACGGCATGGCCGTGGGCGCGGCGCTGGCCGCGCTGCCGCTCGACCCGCTCGAGAACCGCATCCTGCTGTGCCATGCGACGGGCCTGAGCCGCGTCCAGCTGATCACGCAGGCGGAGCGGGCGCTCACCGACACCGAGGCGGCGGCGCTCGACGGCCTGGTCGCACGGCGCCTGCACGGCGAGCCGATCGCCTACATCGTGGGCAAGCGCGAATTCTTCGGCCTCGATTTCCACGTCAGCGACGCCGTGCTGATCCCGCGCCCGGACACGGAACTGATCGTGGAACTGGCGCTGGAGCGCCTGCAGCCAGGCGCACGCCTGCTCGACATGGGCACCGGCAGCGGCGCCATCGCCGTGTCGGTCGCCCATACGCGTCCCGATGCGCACGTCACGGCGCTCGACGTCAGCGACGCCGCCCTCGACGTCGCCCGCCGCAACGCGCAGCACAACGGCGCCGCCGTGCGCTTCCTGCGCAGCGACTGGTTCTCCGCCCTCGACGCGGCCGAGCACGGGGCCGAACGCTTCAACGTGATCGCCTCGAACCCGCCCTACATCGCTGCCGGCGACGAACACCTGTCCCAGGGCGACCTGCGCTTCGAGCCGGTCGGCGCGCTGACCGACCACGCGGACGGCCTGTCGGCGCTGCGCATCATCGTCGACGGCGCCCCCGCCTACCTGCACGCCGGCGGCTGGCTGCTGCTGGAACACGGCTACGACCAGGCCGCCGCCGTGCGCGCGCTGCTCGCCGCGCGCGGTTACGCGGACGTGCAGAGCTGGCGCGACCTGGCCGGCATCGAGCGCGTCAGCGGCGCCCGCCTGCCTGCGTAAGCACCCGCGCCCGACGGGGGCGCGGCCATGTCGATGTCTTTGTTACAATCCTCCATCCACATCCCGGGACCTGCGATGCGTCGATTGTGCGCGACTTTCATCCTGCTCGGCCCCTTGCTTGCCGTCGCGGCCA
The DNA here is from genome assembly GCF_030412015.1 of Massilia sp. YIM B02763. GTDB lineage: Bacteria > Pseudomonadota > Gammaproteobacteria > Burkholderiales > Burkholderiaceae_D > Telluria. Next base: position 154,720 of record NZ_JASNRD010000007.1, read on the forward strand.
AGGTGGAGCCGGTCCTGCCTGCCCCGCCGTCCGCGGCCGAGCAGGCGCAGGCGCTGTTCGATCGCGACTGGGAGTGGCGCCTGCAGCACCAGCCGGAATTTGCCACCGGCATCGGCGACCACCGCTACGACGGCCAGCTCGCCGACACCTCGCTGGCGGCCAGCGCGCAAGCCATCGAGCACGATCGCCGCATGCTGGAGCTGGCGCGCCAGATCGACCGTGAGCAGTTGCAGGGCCAGGAGCGCCTGTCCTGGGACCTGTTCGTCGGCGACAAGGAGCGGCGCCTGGCCGGCGCCGCCATCGTGGCCTTCGATCCGCAACCGATCACGGCCTACGACGGCCTGCAGTTCCGCTTCCCGCAACTCGTCGCGCAGATGCCGTTCGTGACCGAGGACGACTACCGCAACTACCTGGCGCGCCTGCGCGCGTTGCCGGCCCACGTCGACGGCCTGATCGAGCAGATGCGCGAAGGCATGCGCACCGGCTGGACGGCGCCGAAAGCGGTCATGGCCGCGCTGCCGGACCAGTTGAAGGCCTTGCGCGAGCACCTGGCCGACGGCGCCGTCGGCGCGCCCCTGAAACGCCTGCCGGCGACCATCGATCCCGACGTGCGCGCCAGGCTGGCCGCGGACGGCGCGGCCGCGCTGCAGGCCGTGGCGCCCGCGCTGCAGAAGCTCGAGGACTTCGTGCGCGCCGACTACCTGCCGGCGGCGCGCGCCACCATCGGCGCGTCCAGCCTGCCGGGCGGGCCGGCCTGGTACGCCTGGCTCGTCAGGAACGGCGCCGATACCACGCTGGCGCCCGCCGAGATCCACGCGCTGGGCCTGAAGGAAGTGGCGCGCCTGCGCGAAGAGATGCGCGCCATGATGACGCAGACGGGCTTCAAGGGCAGCTACGCGCAGTTCCTCGTGTTCGTGCGCAGCGATCCGCGCCTGTTCTACGGCGACGCGGACGCGCTGCTGAACCGCTACCGGCGCACCATCGCGCGCGCCTACGCGCGGCTGCCGCAGCTGTTCGACACGATTCCTCCCGACGAGATCGCGGTCAAGCCCGTGCAGCAGGCCGGCGCCGAGAGCCAGGGCGCCGCCTACTACGAAGCGGGCACGCCCGGACGCACGGCGGCCCTGGTCGTGAACACGTCGCGCCTGAACACGCGGCCGTTGTGGGAAATCGAGACGCTGACGCTGCACGAAGCCGTGCCCGGCCACCACCTGCAGGTGGCGCGCGCCCGCGCCATCGCGGGCCTGCCGGCGTTCCGCCGCTACGGCTGGTATCCGGCCTACGGCGAAGGCTGGGCCCTGTACGCCGAAGGACTGGGGCCGGACCTGGGACTGCTGCGCGATCCGTTCTCGCAGTTCGGCCGCCTGGCCGACGAGCAGCTGCGCGCCGCGCGCCTGGTCGTGGACACGGGCATCCACGCGTTCAACTGGTCGCGCCAGCAGGCGCTCGACTTCCTGAACGCGAATACCGCGAATCCGCCGTCCGACAATGCCGTCGAGGTCGACCGCTACATCGCCCAGCCGGGCCAGGCGCTGGCGTACAAGATCGGCCAGCTGCGCATCGCCGCCTTGCGCGAGCGCGCCCGCGCCGCGCTCGGAGAGCGCTTCGACGTGCGCCGCTTCCACGACGCCGTGCTGGACGGCGGCGCGCTGCCGCTGGACCTGCTCGCGCGCCGCATCGACCTGTGGATCGCCACCCAGCAGTTGCCGCCGGTGGTGCCGATCCCCGTGGAACCGGAGACGCCGGCCGACGCCCCCGCGGCGCCGCAAAAGCCCGCACAATCACCTGGCGAAGAGATGCCGCTGCTGCTGCCTCGTTGATACAAACGTCACGCCGTTAATACAAATGTCATATTGATAGTCGCTCGGCGCGCTTGGCCGTTTTCGGTTACTCTCTGCACCTTCACGGCAGTATAAGAAAGGAAACCCTGTGTCGAACCAACTGACCCGCCGCCTGGCCCTGCTGGACGACGATGCGCACCGCGGCCTGCTGCTGCAGGGCCTGCGCGGCATCGAACGCGAGACGCTGCGCGTCGACGGACAAGGCCACCTGGCGCGCACGCCCCATCCGGTCCAGCTCGGCTCGGCGCTGACGCATGCACAGATCACCACCGACTACGCCGAAGCCCTGCTCGAATTCATCACCCCGGCCGAGCACGACATCGGCCTGGCCCTGCATCGCCTGGACGCGATCCACCGCTACGCCTATGCCAAGCTGGGCGGCGAACTGCTGTGGAGCCAGTCGATGCCCTGCGAACTCCCGTCCGAGGAAGACATCGAGATCGCCTGGTACGGCAAGTCGAACATCGGCATGCTCAAGCACGTCTACCGCCGCGGCCTGGCGCTGCGCTACGGGAAGGCCATGCAATGCATCGCCGGCATCCACTACAACTATTCGCTGCCGGAAGCCCTGTGGAAGGTGCTGGCCGCGAGCGAGGGCATCGCCGAGGAACGCCGCAACGCGCTGCGCGACTTCCAGTCCGAGAGCTATATCGCGATGATCCGCAACTTCCGCCGCTACAGCTGGCTGCTGATGTACCTGTTCGGCGCCTCGCCGACGCTGGCCAAGGGCTTCCTGCGTGGCCGCCAGCACCAGCTCGAGACGCTGTCCGACGATACCCTGTACCTGCCGTACGCGACCAGCCTGCGCATGAGCGATTTGGGCTACCAGAACGATGCCCAGGCCGGCCTGCGCCCGCACGAGAACAGCCTGGAAAGCTACGTCACCTCGCTGATGGATGCCGTCAACCGTCCGTATCCCCCGTACGCGGAGGTCGGCACGAAGAAGGATGGCGAGTGGGTCCAGCTGTCGACCAACATCCTGCAGATCGAGAACGAATACTATTCGACGATCCGCCCGAAGCGCGTGATCCGCACCGGCGAGCGGCCCGTGCAGGCGCTGTGCAACCGCGGCGTGCAGTACATCGAGGTGCGCTGCCTGGACGTCGATCCTTTCGAGCCGGTCGGCATCGCGCTGGAGACGGGCCGCTTCCTGGACGCCTTCCTGCTGTTCTGCGCGCTCGAGGAAAGCCCGCTCATCAACGCCATGGAAAGCCAGGTCCACGCGCGCAACTTCGCGCGCACCGTCAAGGAAGGCCGCCGTCCGGGCCTGACGCTGACCCGCAACGACCACGAAGTGCTGCTCAAGGATTGGGCCGAGGAGCTGCTCGACCGGATCCGCCCGGTCGCCGAGCTGCTCGACAGCGAGCACAATTACAAGGGCGCCCACGTGGAAGCGCTGAACGCGCAGAAGGCCAAGGTCGCCGATCCGGACCGCACGCCGTCCGCGCGCGTGCTGCAGGAAGTGCGCGTGCTCGGCTCGTTCGAGCAATTCGGCCTGCGCCAGAGCGAGCTGCATGCGCAAGCCTTCCGCGCCGACCCGCTGATGCCGGCCGAGATGGCCCTGTTCGACGAGATGGCCAAGGCCTCGCTCGAGGAGCAGGAACGGATCGAGGCGGCCGACACGGGCAGCTTCGACGACTTCGTCGCCGCCTACAACAGCAGTACACTATGCGGGAATAACTGATTCCTTCCGCTGCAAGCGCATCGCCTGCGGCGGCCATCGCCGCGGGGATGCCTTGCTCACCTTCTTCAACGAACACCACGCCCAGCACGCCGGGAACGGGGGTTCGGACCAACCCGGACGCATCGACGTCGTCGCCGCCGAACTGGCGCAGCGCGGCCTGGGCCGCATCGTCACGCCGCACGGCGTGGCGCTGGCCTCGCTCGAGCGCGTGCACACGCCGCGCTACCTGCACTTCCTGCGCAGCGCCTGGAGCGAGTGGCTGGCCCACGATCCGCGCAATGCCGGACGCGACATCGTGCCCGCCGTGTGGCCGGCGCGCGGCATGCGCCACGATATCGAGCCGGACGACCTGCTCGGCCGCATCGGCCTGCATGCCATGGACGCGCACACGCCAATCAAGGCCGGCACCTGGATCGCCGCCAAGACGGGCGCCGATTGCGCGATCAACGCGGCGCACGCGCTGCGCCTGGGCGAGCACGGCAGCTTCGCGCTGACCCGCCCGCCCGGCCGCCACGCGGGCGCGGACTACGGCGGGGGCGGCTGCTACCTGAACAATGCGGCGCTGGCCGCCCAGCACCTGCTCGACGACGGCCTGCAGCGCGTGGCCATCCTCGACATCGGCAGCCGCCACGGCAACGGCACCCAGGGCATCTTCTACCACCGCCAGGACGTGCTGTGCGTGTCGATCCACGCCGACCCGCGCACCGACTATCCGTTCTATCTCGGCCACGCCGACGAGACGGGCGCGGGCGAAGGCGCCGGCTGCAACATGAACCTGCCGCTCCCGCGCGGCACCGCCGGGCCGCAATGGATGATGGCGCTGGAGACGGCCTGCATCAGGATGGCCGGCTATGCGCCGCAGGCGCTGGTGGTCGCGCTCGGCGCGGACGGCTTCGAGGGCGACCCCGATTCGCCGTTCCTGTTGACGTCCGGGGATTTCCTGCGCATCGGCGAACGCATCGGCTACCTGGACCTGCCCACCGTGTTCGTGCTCGAAGGCGGCGCGGCGCGGCCGGAACTGGGCGTCAACGTGGTCAACGTGCTCGAGGGCTTCGAGGCGCCGGCATGACAATGTTTATCATCCAATGAATGGAACAAGAATGATCGAATGGCAGTTCAGCAGCTTCGCCGACCTGACGGCAGCGCAGTTGTACGAGGCGCTGGCCTTGCGCCAGCAGGTGTTCGTGCTCGAGCAGACGTGCCTGTACCCGGACATCGACGGCCTCGACCCCGGCGCCCACCACCTGCTCGGCTGGCGCACCGTCGACGGCAGGCGCGAACTGGCGGCCACGCTGCGCTGCCTGGCGCCCGGCGCGAAGTACGAGGAGATGTCGATCGGCCGCGTCGTCACCAGCCCGTCCACGCGCGGCACGGGACTGGGGCGCGAGCTGGTCGCCCAGGGCCTCGCCTGCGCCGACAGGCTGCACCCGGGCCACGCGATCCGCATCGGCGCCCAGGCGCACCTGGAAAAGTTCTATGGGAGCTTCGGCTTCGTCACGGTGTCGGAACCGTACGACGAGGATGGGATCATGCACATCGACATGGTGCGGCCGGCGGCTTGATGCGCTAAATAATACGTCGTCCCTGCGAAGGCAGGGACCCAAGTTTGCCAGCAGCGCGATAGCGCTTGCAAATTGGGTCCCCGCCTCCGCGGGGACGACGGATTATTCATGCGTTATCGGCTTACTTCAGGTGCCCATGCCTGGTCGGATCCGGCATGCGAATGGCGACGATCAGCGCCAGCAGGCACATGATGCTGACGTACCAGTAGAAGTAGGACTCGTGGCCGGCCTGCTTGAACCACAGCGCCACGTATTCGGCCGAACCGCCGAAGATCGCGTTGGCCACCGCGTACGACAAACCGACGCCCAGCGCGCGCACCTCGACCGGGAACATCTCGGCCTTGATCAGGCCGCTGATCGAGGTGTACAGGCTGACGATCGCCAGCGCGGCGACGATCAGCGCGCCCGCCGCGACCGGGCTTTGCACGCCGCCCAGGGTGGTCATGATGGGCACCGTGCAGACGGCCGCCAGGCCGCCGAACCAGATCATCGAGGTGCGCCGGCCGATGCGGTCCGACAGCGCGCCGAACACCGGCTGCAGCGCCATGTAGATCAGCAGGCAGACCGTCATCACGCGGCTGGCCGTGGTCGTGCTCATGCCGGCCGTGTTCACCAGGTACTTCTGCATGTAGGTGGTGAAGGCGTAGAAGATCAGCGAGCCGCCGGCGGTGAAGCCCAGCACGGTGACGAAGGCGCGCGTGTGGTTGCGCAGCAGCGCGCCGACGGTGCCGGCGCCCTCGGTCTTGCGGGCGTGGTCGGTGGTGGTCTCGTGCAGCGAGCGGCGCAGCACCAGCGAGATCAGGGCCGCGCAGGCGCCGACCACGAAGGGGATGCGCCAGCCCCAGGCCTTCAGTTCGTCATGGGACAGGATCAGCTGCAGGATGCCCAGCACCAGCAGCGCGGCGAGCTGGCCGCCGATCAGCGTCACGTACTGGAACGAGGCGAAGAAGCCCTTGCGGCCCGGTTCGGCCACCTCGCTCATGTAGGTGGCGCTGGTGCCGTATTCTCCGCCCACCGACAGGCCCTGGAACAGGCGCGCCAAGAGCAGCAGCAGCGGCGCCGCATTGCCGATCGTTTCATAGGTCGGCAGCGCGGCGATCATCAGCGAGCCGCCGCACATCATCAGCACCGAGATCATCATCGAATTGCGGCGGCCGTAGCGGTCGGCGATGCGGCCGAACATCCAGCCGCCGATCGGGCGCATCAGGAAGCCGGCGGCAAAGATGCCGGCGGTGTTCAGCAGCTGGGCAGTCGGGTCGCCCTTCGGGAAGAACGCCGACGAAAAGTACAGCGCGCAGAAGGAGTAGACGTAGAAGTCGAACCACTCGACCAGGTTGCCGGACGAGGCGCCGACGATGGCGAAGATGCGCTGACGCGAGGTCAGGTCGTGAATTGCTTTTGCTTCCGATGCTTCAGTTGCTTCTGTTGCAGCCGTGTTGCTCATAGTGCTCCTCCGAATCGTTCATCGCATGGCGGCGCTGAACGACTCACGGAAGAACCGCCAGGCCAGCACGGCCATCCAGCAAGGATAGCAGTTTCTTAATTTTTTCGGTTGAACGCTATCGAATTTATTTCCGTAAAGACATTATTCGGTACGAAGTGAAAGCGCTGCACCGCCCTGCTCGCGCTGTTCGCTGCGCAGGCGGGCAAGCGCGATGATGTCGGCCGTCGTGTCTATCGGAATGCCCTTGCGCGCGGCCAGCTCCAGCACGGCGTCGCCGATCGCCGCCAGTTCCAGCGGGCGGCCGGCCTCGTAGTCCTGCAGCATCGAGGTGCGCACCGCGCCCATGCCGGCGCCGCGCGCGATGAAGGTATCCGGGTCGAACGGCAGCCGGGCGCCGTAGGCGGCGGCCGTCAGCATCGCTTCTCCCAGGATCTTCTTGACCAGCGGGCGCATCGACGGCAGGCCGTAGATCTGCTCCAGCGTGGCCCCGGTCAGCACCGACAGGGGATTCGAGCTGAGGTTGGACAGCACCTTGGTCCAGACCACGTCGCGGATGGACGCCGTGGCCTCGGTGGCGATGCCGGCGCCGGACAGCAAGGCGGCCAGCTGCTGCGCGCGCGGGCTGGCGCGGTGGTCGATCTCGCCCACGATCAGGCGGTGCGGGTTGTTGGCGCGTACCACGCCGGGGGCCAGGGTCTCGGCCGTGATGTAGACGACGCAGCCGACCAGCTGCGCGGCCGGCACGGCCCGGGCCAGCACGCCGTCCGGGTCGAGCGTCGCGAGGGAGCGCCGTTCGGGCTGCGCCGCGGCGCCATCGAAAAACCACCACGGCACGCCGTTGATGGCGGGGACGACGATCGTATCGGGTCCGAGCAAGGGGCCGAGCCGGGGCAGGACCTCGGCCAGCGCCGTGGTCTTGGTACTGACGAACACGATGTCCTGGGGGCCCAGGACGGCGGGGTCGTCGGAGGCCGCGGGATGGGCCGTGTGGGTGCCTTCGAGGTCGTGCAGGCGCAGGCCGCGTTCCTGGATCGCCTGCAGCGTGGCGCCGCGCGCCAGGACGGAAACGTCGTGTCCGGCCATGGCCAGGCGCACGGCGATGGTGGTGCCGATCGCGCCGGCACCGACAATGGAAATACGCATGATGATTCTTGACGGTCGCGTTCCGGCAGTCGCCTGCCGGACAATATGAAGACCGCAATGTAGCACACGCCGCGCGGCCTTGCGCCCCTCCTTCGACAGAGCGGCGGCGCCGCGCGGCGCGGTTCAGATCTCGACCTGGGTACCGAGTTCGATCACCCGGTTGGTCGGGATCTGGTAGTAGGCGGCGGCCGTGCGGGCGTTGCGCTGCATGGCCACGAACAGGTGTTCGCGCCACGGCATCATGCCCTGGCCCGGCACCGAGATGATGGTCTGGCGCGTAATGAAGAACGAGGTCTCCATCATCTCGAATTGCAGGCCCTTGCAGTCGCACATGCGCAGGATCGCGGGGATGTCCGCCTCGTCCTTGAAGCCGTAGTAGACGTTCAGCTGGTAGCAGTTATGGCCCAGCGGGACCACCTCGACCTGCTCGTCGTCCGGCACATACGGTTCCTCGCGGATGCGCACCGTCAGGAACACGACGCGCTCGTGCAGCACCTTGTTGTGCAGCAGGTTGTGCAGCAGCGCATGCGGCACGCCGTCGGTCTCGCCGCGCAGGAAGATGGCGGTGCCGGCCACGCGCTCGGGCGGCGCCACGAACAGCGACTGCAGGAAGTCTTCCAGCGGGATCGCATGGCGCTCCAGGTTCTGGAACACCAGCTCGCGGCCGCGCTTCCAGGTCAGCATGATGGTCAGGAGGACAGCGCCCAGGAACAGCGGGAACCAGCCGCCGTGCAGCAGCTTCAGCGTGCTGGCCGAGAACAGCGCCAGGTCCATGAACATGAAGAAGCCGGTGGCGCCCAGGCACAGCAGCAAGGGCAGGTGCCAGCGGTAGCGGATCACGAAGAAGGTCAGGAAGGTGGTGGCGAACATCGTCGCCGTCACCGCGATGCCGTAGGCGCCGGCCAGCTTGTCCGAGGAACCGAAGCCGATCACCGCGACCAGCACCACGATCAGCTGCAGCCAGTTCACGGCCGGGATGTAGATCTGGCCGATCTCGCTTTCCGACGTGTGCATCACGCGCATGCGCGGCAACAGGCCCAGCGCGATGGCCTGCTTGGTCATCGAGAAGGTGCCCGAGATCGTCGCCTGCGAGGCGATCACCGCGGCCATCGTCGACAGCACGACGAGCGGCAGCACGCTCCAGCTGCCGAGCTGGTGGAAGAACGGGTTGTCGATGGTGTCCGGACGCGTGATCAACAACCCGCCCTGGCCCAGGTAGTTCAGCGCCAGCGCGGGGAACACGATCAGGAACCAGGCGAAGCGGATCGGCTTCTTGCCGAAGTGGCCCATGTCGGCATACAGCGCTTCGGCGCCCGTCAGCGCCAGCACCACGGCGCCCAGCGCGACGAAGGCGATGAACTGGTTGCGCAGCACGAATTCGAACGCGTAATAGGGGTTCAGCGCCTTCAGGATCACGGGCGCCTGCACGATGTTGATGATGCCCATGATCGCCAGCGCGCCGAACCAGAGGATCATCACCGGCCCGAACCAGCGGCCGATGCCGGCCGTGCCGTGGCGCTGCACGCTGTACAGCACCACCAGCACGACGATGGTCAGCGGCACCACGTATTTTTCCAGGCCCGGCGTGGCCACTTCCAGGCCCTCGATGGCGCCCAGCACGGAGATCGCCGGCGTGATCACGGAGTCGCCGTAGAACATGGTGGCGCCGAACACGCCGATCAGCATCAGGGGGAAATGCCAGCGCGAGTGGCGCGTCACGGAGTTCAGCGCGAGCGCCATCAGCGCCATGATGCCGCCCTCGCCGCGGTTGTCGGCGCGCAGCACGAGGGTCACGTATTTGAGCGAGACGATCATCGTCAGGCCCCAGAAGATCAGGGAGACGATGCCCAGCAGGTTGGACGTATTCAGTGCCAGGCCATGGGTGGGATCGAAGATGGTCTTGAGCGTGTAGAGCGGGCTCGTACCGATGTCGCCGTAGACGATACCGACCGCAGCCAGGGTCAGCGCCGCAAGGCTGCTTTTCTTGTGTTGCGACGTCAAGGTTTCACCGTTGTTTGTTCTGGTGCGTTGCACAATAGAATAATTAAAAGGGAAAGACAAGTTTGGCTTTCCGCCGAGCTTGTTATTTTCTCAAAATTTTGTTCATCATTACAATCCATGTGGATAGTCTGCCCCATCGCCGGGGCTGTCAGCGCGCGTTAGCATTTCCTGTGAAAAAATGGCAAGCCGTCAGCACGGCCGGCCCAGTTCCAGGATAATGTCGGCCCGACCATTTATTCTCCTTATCCATGCGCACCGGCATCCTGTCCGCCGCCCTCGCCTTCCTGTGCTGGGGATTGTTCCCGTTGTACTTCCACGCAATCGGCGACGTGCCGCCCGTGCAGATCCTCGCCCACCGCATGCTGTGGTCGCTGCTATTCCTCGTCATCGTGCTGCTGGTGCGGCGCCAGTGGGCCTGGCTGGCCGTCGTGCGCCAGCCGCGCGTGTTCTTCAGCTTCGTCGCCTCGGCCTCGCTGCTCAGCGTTAACTGGCTGATCTATATCTGGGCCGTGAACAACGGCCACGTGATCGAAGGCAGCCTCGGCTACTTCATCAACCCCCTCGTCAACATCATGTTCGGCTACGTGCTGCTGAAGGAACGCCTGCGCCGCGCGCAATGGCTGGCGATCGGCGTCGCCGCGCTGGGCGTGGCCTGGCTGACCTGGCAGGCCGGCACCGTTCCCTGGATCGCGCTGGCGCTGGCCGCGTCGTTCGGCGGCTACGGCCTGCTGCGCAAGACGGCGGCGCTGGGTGCATTGGAAGGCTTGTCGTTCGAAACCATGGTGCTGTTTCCGCTGGCAGCCGGCTACGTCGCCTGGCTCACCATCCACGGAGACAATGCCTTCATCAATACGCCGTCGGACACGACGCGCCTGCTCCTGATCGCGGCCGGCCCGATCACGGCGATCCCGCTGCTGCTGTTCGCCTCGGGCGCGCGGCGCATCCCGCTGTCCGTGCTGGGATTGCTGCAATACCTGTCGCCGACGCTGCAGTTCCTGCTGGGCGTGTGGCTGTTCCAGGAGCCGTTCAGCGCCGAGCGCCTGGTCGGCTTCGCCCTGATCTGGATCGCGCTGGCGCTGTTTGCCCTGGAAGGCTTGCTGCGCCGCCCGTCCAGCCCACCACGACGCAAGCTTGACTAGCTTCAAACCGGGGTCAGAGCCGGGGTCAGAGCCCGATTTTTGGCAATTTCCTAAAACCAGGCTCTGACCCTGGCTCTGACCCCGGTTTGTGCTAACGCAAATGTCGAAATAAGTGCTCTGACCCCGAATTTTCAGTATCCTGTCGTCCTCACAATCGCAATCACCGAACACATACTTATTACATGGCCAATTACGTCTATACCATGAACCGCGTGGGCAAGATCGTCCCACCGAAACGCCAGATCCTGAAGGACATTTCCCTGTCCTTCTTCCCGGGCGCAAAGATCGGCGTGCTGGGCCTGAACGGCTCCGGCAAGTCGACGCTGCTCAAGATCATGGCCGGCATCGACACCGACATCCAGGGCGAAGCGCGCCCGATGCCGGGCCTGAACATCGGCTACCTGCCGCAGGAACCGCAGCTCGATCCGGACAAGACCGTGCGCCAGGAAGTGGAATCCGGCCTGGGCGAAGCCTTCGAGGCGCAAGCCAAGCTGGAAGCCGTGTACGCCGCCTATGCGGAAGAAGGCGCGGACTTCGACGCGCTGGCGAAGGAACAGGAACGCCTGGAATCGATCATCGCCGCGGCCGACGGCGGCAACCTGAACCTGCAGCTGGAAATGGCCGCCGACGCGCTGCGCCTGCCGCCGTGGGACGCCAAGATCGGCGTGCTGTCGGGCGGCGAGAAGCGCCGCGTGGCGCTGTGCAAGCTGCTGCTCTCCAAGCCGGACATGCTGCTGCTGGACGAACCGACCAACCACCTGGACGCCGAATCGGTCGAGTGGCTGGAACAATTCCTCGTGCGCTTCCCGGGCACCGTGGTCGGCATCACCCACGACCGCTACTTCCTCGACAACGCCGCCGAATGGATCCTGGAACTGGACCGCGGCCACGGCATCCCCTGGAAGGGCAATTACTCGACCTGGCTGGAGCAGAAGGAAGCGCGCCTGAAGCAGGAAGAAGCGACCGAATCGGCACGCCAGAAGGCGCTGGCCAAGGAACTCGAGTGGGCCCGCCAGAACCCGAAGGCGCGCCAGGCGAAGTCCAAGGCGCGCATGGCCCGCTTCAACGAACTGTCCGAATACGAATACCAGAAGCGCAACGAGACCCAGGAGATCTTCATCCCCGTCGCGGAACGCCTGGGCAACGAAGTCATCGAGTTCAAGAACGTCTCGAAAGCCTTCGGCGACCGCCTGCTGATCGACAACCTGTCGTTCACCGTGCCGCCGGGCGCCATCGTCGGCATCATCGGCCCGAACGGCGCCGGTAAATCGACGCTGTTCAAGATGATCGCCGGCCTCGAGCAGCCGGACAGCGGCGAAGTCGCGATCGGCAAGACGGCCCGCGTCTCGCTGGTCGACCAGTCGCGCGACGACCTGGCCGCCGGCAAGACCGTGTTCGAGGACGTCAGCGGCGGCGCCGACATGCTGTCCGTCGGCCGCTTCGAGATGCCGTCGCGCGCCTACCTCGGCCGCTTCAACTTCAAGGGCTCGGACCAGCAGAAACTGGTCGGCAACCTGTCGGGCGGCGAACGCGGCCGCTTGCACCTGGCCAAGACCCTGCTCAAGGGCGGCAACGTGCTGCTGCTGGACGAACCGTCGAACGACCTGGACGTCGAAACCCTGCGCGCGCTGGAAGACGCGCTGCTGGAATTCGCCGGCAGCGTGATGGTCATCTCGCACGACCGCTGGTTCCTGGACCGCATCGCGACCCACATCCTGGCCTTCGAAGGCGATTCCCAGGTTACCTTCTTCAACGGTAACTACCAGGAATACGAAGCCGACAAGAAGAAGCGCCTGGGCGAGGAAGGCGCGAAGCCGAAACGCATCCGCTACAAGCCGCTGACGGCCTGACCGGTCGCTGCCCGGCAGCCTCGACACGTCGTCCCCGCGCAGGCGGGATCCAGTCTTGCAAGCGTCCCGATGGCGCAAGCAACACGTGGGTCCCCGCCGGCGCGGGGACGACGTTTTTTATGCTGCCGACAATCTATTTCGCGGGTTTGCCACTTCCATCACATTGATTTATAAGCGGAAATGGATCGCCGTCAATTTCAAGTCATGTGTAGAATCGATCGAGGTTGAGCTTGTTCAAGCCCTGCGCGCTTTGCGCCAGATCGATACGAGGTAGCGATGACGCCGGGCAGACTACATCCATGACACATTACCGCGACAACCGCGTGCCGGGTACGACCGTCTTCTTTACGGTACGCTTGCTGGACCGCGACAGCACCTTGCTGACGGACCATTTTTCGGCATTCGGCGAAGCGATGCGCCAGGCCCGCATCCGCAAGCCCTTCCACGTCGATGCCTGGGTGGTGCTGCCCGACCACGCGCATGCGATCTGGACCCTGCCGCCGGGCGACCACGATAGCGCCCTGCGCTGGCGCGCCGTCAAGATCGCCTTTTCGAAAGCGCTCCATAAAGCCTGCCTGCAGGGCGGCACCCATCCTGCCGCGCACCAGGCCGGCGACGCCATCTGGGAGCGCCACTACCGCGACTACCGTGTCGGCGACGACGAGGAATATGCGGCGCTGATCGACTACCTGCACACCAATCCGGTACGCCACGGCCTGTGCGAGGATGCGTCGGCCTGGCCATGGTCCTCGCTGCACCGCTTCGTCGCGGCCGGCTTCGCGCCACCTGCGGAGCCCTTGCCGGCGCCGCCATGGATGCGGGCCGGCACCGCCCCCTTGCGCGCGCTGCGCCAATGAACGACCCATAAACGTCCAATGAACGACAAAAGGGGCCCGCAGGCCCCTTTTCCCTAGGATCTGTAACTACAAGCTTAGAAGCTGTAGCGTGCGCCGATGGTCCAGACGTCCGGCTTGGCGCCGAAGTCCTTCGATTTGCCGTAGCGCTCGTATTCGGCGGTCAGGGCGACGTTCTGGTTGATGTTGTACTGGAGGCCGACGGCGCCGTAGGCACCGGTGTCGTCATCCTTCAGGTTGACCAGGTTGGTGCGCAGTTCGCGCTGGCTGTGCTGGACGCCCAGCTTGCCGTACAGCGAGAACTGGTCGTTCAGCGCCGTGCTGGCCTTGGCCGCGACGTAATAACCGTAACCTTTCGTATCGCCGCTCACGCCGGCGCCGCTGACGTCGGCCTTGCGGAAGTCGGTATAGCCGACTTCGGCGCCCCAGGTCTGGTTGAATTCGTAGCCACCGAAGACCTTGCCCGAGGCCTTGTAGCCGTCGTTGTCCAGGCCGCGGAAATCTTCATGGTCGGCAGTGGCCACGCCCACGCCGACGTAGGCGCGCGGTTGGGTGCTGGCGGTGGTTTGTGCTTGTGCGGCCGAGATGGCGGCAGCGCTGGCGAGCAGTGCAACGATGAGCTTTTTCATGGTCTTTCCTCTTCGATTGTTTGACTGGTTCGCGATGCCGATGTGAATCGCGATGGAGCCAAGATAGCACCGCAGCTCGACAACGTCCGTGCCCATTTCGTAAGAACTGTAAAGAGATGTAACGTAACTGACTAAAAGGTCAGCAATTTGATGAGGAAACTTAACCGAAGATAGGGAAGAGTTAAGCGATGTAGCGGAAAGTCAGGTTGACCCTGGCGCCGGTCGGCTTCGCCGTCTTGTTGATGCCGTGCAGCCAGTGCGTTTGCAGGGAACCGGCCATCAGCAGCAGGCTGCCGTCGGTCAGGTCGAACTTCAATGTTCGCTTGCTGGCCTTGTGGCGCAGGACGAAGGTGCGGGTGGCGCCGAAACTGAGCGAGGCGATGGCGGGCTCGCGGCCCAGTTCCCGCTCGTCGTCGCTGTGCATGCCCATGCTGTCCGCGCCGTCGCGGTAGTAGTTCAGCAGGACGCTGTTGTAGCGCCGTCTCGTCGCTGCCTCGACCGCGGCGTGCAATTGCCGCAGCAGCGGCGTCATCGGCAAGGGGTCGAGGGTCAGGCCGGAATACGTGTAGCCGGCGTCGCCGTACCAGGCCGTCAAGCGCGGCTGCAGGTGGCGCTGGCCGTAAACGACGATGGTTTCGGCACGCCAGGGCGTTTCGTCGACCAGGCGGCGCAGCACGTCGGCATTGGGGATGGGGAGTGGCAGCTGGGCCAGCATGGCCAGTTCGCCATCCTCGATCGGGATGGGCTGCAGGCCGGCCTCGGCGGAAAACAGGTCCATGTGGGAAACTTTGCTCTATGATGAGGCATCTTAGCACCTGCATTTTCTCATGAAAAAACGCCAGTTCCTGGGCACGGCAGCCGTCGCCTGCGCCTTGCCGCTCGCCGGCCAGGCCGCCGGGCCCCTCGTCCCGGCCGGCCGCAGCCCTGCCCTGTTGACCGTCACCGGCGCCATCGCGCATCCGAACCGCGGTCCGCTCGACCCGGTGCTGGACCAGATGATGCACAAGCAGCAGCTGGCCTTCGACAAGGCCCATGCCTTCGACTACGCGGCATTGCTGGACCTGGCGCCGCAGACCATCCGCCCGACGCTGGAATACGACGGCAAGCCGCATGTGCTGCGCGGTCCGCTGCTGGTGGATGTGCTGGGCAAGGCCGGTGCCGTGCTGAATGAAAAGACGGTGCTGGTCCTGCGCGCCGTGGATGGCTACAACGTCGAACTGCCGCTGGCGCAGGCCAGAAGCCGGCGCTTCATCGTGGCCACCCATATCGACGGCAAGGCGATGCCGCTGGGAGGATTGGGGCCGCTATGGGCCGTCTACGATGCCGACCGCGTGCCCGAGATGGCGAAGCTGCCGCTGCCGCAGCGTTTTGCGGCATGCCCATGGGCGCTTTACCATGTGGAAGTCAAGGCGTCGTGAGGCGCCCCGTTACAGCGATCATGCGTAGGCTTCGGCCAGGCTCATGACACGGGGCGTGATCTTGATGCCGACGTTGCCGAACAGCGCATCGAGCGCGGCCAGGTTGCTCGTGCATTCCTCGGCCTTCCAGCCCTTGAACAGGTCGGTGCCGTCCTTCTGGAAGTGCATGTCGAGGACCTTGCCCTTGTCGCGGTGGACGTAGTTCTGCTGGTGGACGCTCTCGAAACCCAGCTCGGCCAGCGCGGCCAGCACTGCGTTCGGCGGATTGTCCGGATCGGTGGCCATGAACACGCCGAAGGTCTTGCCCGGTGGCTTCGCGGCGACGTCGACCTCATAGATGCCGGGCGCCTTGGTGACAGTGGTACTCTTCAAAAACAGCATGCCATCTCCTTTTCCGGTCCGGGGCTGACCGCCAGCGGGCCGCTTCCACAGTTTTCCGTACAGACGACAAGCTTATTGCACTCAGGAAAATTTGTCGACGAATTCGCGTACTCTTTTATGTACCCTTTGGTTATCCCGCAACGGTAAACCGACGGTTTTGACGTTTAGCCTAGCCGAATTAACAAACCGGTCGCGCTGCCCGCCACCAGGGCACCGCACGCCACCATGCCGATCACGAAGCCCGCCTCGCGCCTGGCCGGATCGCGGTAATAGCCGAGCGCATACAGGATGCGGCCGGCGCACCACAGCAGGCCGCCGGCGGCTGCCCACGCATCGCCAAGGAAGTGGCCGCACAGCCACAGGGGCGCCAGCACCAGCGGCAATTGTTCGAGCGTGTTCGCCTGTACCCGCTGGGCGCTCTGGAACGGCAGCGGTCCCTCCATCGACGGTGCCGGCACCTTGTACTTGACGCGGGCCCACCCCGCCATCACGCCAGTCCAGAAATAGACCCCGAGGACGGCCAGGGTGGCCCAAGCGGTTAGTTGCATTCTCTCTCCAATCCATTCCGTTCGTGCGCGGATGCGCGGTTCACTCAAGCGCGGTCGTGCTTGCGCCGCGCCAGGTCCCAGGTTGCCGTCGCCAGCGCGTCGTACAAGTTGCCGGTCGGCGCATCCCAGGCGCCGACGGCCGCCTGCTGGCGCGCCACGGTCGCCGCGTCGCCCCGCGCGATGGGACCGGACAGCGCCGTCTCCGGCCCCAGCCGGAACACGTTCGCCAGCGATTCGCCCGCCAGCGGACGCGCCAGTTCCATGGCCACGTCGCGCGGGATGCCGGCCGCCTGGTAGGCGCGCAGCGCGGCGTCCAGCACTGTCACCAGGTAGTTCGACGCGAACACGGAGGCCGCGTGGTAGACGGTCTTGGCGGCCGCGTCGATGCGCACCGGGCGCGCGCCGATCGCCGCGAAGGCCGGCAGCAGCAGCGCCAGGGCCGCCGCGTCCCCTTCGACGCCGCAGAAGGTGCCGTCGAAGTGCGCGGCCACGGTGGCCGGGTCGGCAAAGCTGCGCACCGGATGCACGCTGGCGACGTGGGCGCCGGCCGCGCGCATGGCCGCGAGTTCGCTCGACGCCTTGGCGCCGCTGCAGTGGAACACGACGGCGCCCTGCAGCGGCACGCTGGCCGCCAGCGTGGCGGCGACCTCGCCGATGCGGTCGTCCGCCACGGCCAGCATCCACACGGCGGCCGGCCGCAGCGCGCCGGCCCCGTCGACGGCCTGCCCGGCGCCGATGAAGGCGGCGGCGGCGCGCGCGCTGTCGATGCCGCGGGTGAGCACGTCCTGCACGGCGAACACCCCGCGCGCCGCGAACAGGCGTCCCAGCGCGCGGCCCACGTGGCCGGCGCCGACGATGTTCAATGGCGCCGCCATCAGAAACGCGACCCCGGCTGGCGCAGGAATACGTCTTCTTCCGGCGTCGACGCCCTGCCGAGGATGGCATTGCGGTGCGGGAAGCGGCCGAAGCGCGCGATCACGCCACGGTGGCGGTGCGCGTAGTCGAGCGTCTCGTCGAAGCCCGGGTGTTCGGCCGCCAGCACCGAGAACAGCCCGACGGCGCGCTCCTGCATAGTGGCGTCTTCCGCATGCTCGAACGGCATGTAGGCGAAGGAACGCTGCCACGGCCCCAGCGCCTTGTCGTGGCCGCCGTCGACGAGTTGCCGCGCGGCGGCCAGCGCCAGCGCGTCGCCCGCGAACGCGCGCGGGGTGTTGCGCCAGGCGTTGCGGGTGAACTGGTCGAGCACGAGGATCCGTGCCAGCACGCCGTGCGGCCCTTGTTCGTCCCAGTCGCGCAGGCCGCCGGCCAATGCCGCGTCGATGACGGCGCCGAAGCGCTCGCGCACGATGGCGTCGAACGCGTCCTTCTTGACGAACCATTCGCGGCGCGGCTGGCCGAAGGTGGCGCTGCCGGGCGCGCCGAACCAGAAGTCGAGTACGTCCTGGGCGTTCATTGTCTTTCCCGTATCAGTTACGCGCGTGCGACAGCTCGAAGCCGTCCACGCCCTTCAAGTCCGACAGCTCGCCGGCCAGCGTGGACAGCGGCGCGCCGCCGGCCCCCGCCAGCGCGACGAAGCGCCATTCCTGCACGTTGCCGCTGCTGCCGATGGTGAGCGAGGAAGCGGCGATCTCGTAGCCGCGTTCGACCGCGGCGCGGCGCAGCTCGTCCTCGCTGGGCCGCACGCCCGGCTTGAAGCGCAGCGTGACGGCCACCGCGTGGCGCGACGGCAGCTTGCTGACGGCCCGGTTCAAATAGATCATGATCATCGTGGAAAAGAACGCGAGGCCCATCGCCGCCATGTAGAAGCCCACGCCCACCATGATGCCGATGACGGACGACGCCCAGATCGACGCCGCCGTCGTCAAGCCGCTGATGGTGAAGCCCGAGCGCATGATGACGCCGGCGCCGAGGAAGCCGATGCCCGTCACCACGCCCTGGATCACGCGGGTCGGATCGGTCAGCGCCACCGCCGCGCCATGGCCGCCGTACCAGGAACCCGGATAGCCCGAGATCACGGTCAGCGCGCACGAGGCCATGCACACGAGGCCATAGGTGCGCATCCCGGCCGCGCGGCCGTGGTAGGAGCGCTCGTAGCCGACCATCAGGCCGAGCAGCAGCGCGCCCGCCAGGTGCAGCAGGATCAGGCCGTTGGTGGCCAGCTCCGGCTGCGACCAGTAGGCGTCGAACAGCTCGGCCCAGGTCGGCACCACCGCGCGTGGGTTCAAGTCTTTTTCCTGACCAGCTGTTTCTCGAACGCGATGTCGTTCTTGGTCATGCGTTTTTCCGGCTGCGGCCCGAGGCCGTCGACGAAGGTCACGAAGTCGTCCAGTTCGAGCGGCGCGCACAGCGGCGGCGCGCCCGGTTTCTCGGACAGGAAGAAGTGGCCGGCGCCGGTGCGCGCCATCGAATACGTGGTGATGCCGGTACGCCGCTTGAGCCGCTCGACGGCGGCGCTGGCCCGGGTGGAACGTGCGCCCGCCATGTCAGATCTCCCTGGTGCGCAGTTCGAGCCAGTCGCGCGCGGTGCCGTCGACGAGCGGCAGCAGGCGCGCGCGCACCTCGCGGTGGTAGGCGTTCAGCCACGCGACCTCGTCGCCGCGCATCAGCGACAAATCGATGCAGCGGGTGTCGATCGGGCACAGCGTCAGCGTCTCGAAGCCGAGGAATTCGCCGAACTCGGTCGTGTCGACGACCCGCGCCAGGATCAGGTTCTCGATGCGGATGCCCCAGTGGCCGGGGCGGTAGATGCCCGGTTCGTTCGACGTGATCATGCCCGGTTCGATCGCCGTGTGCGGTTCCGGCAGCGCCGCCGGGGAAATCACCTGCGGACCTTCGTGCACGTTCAGGAAATAGCCGACGCCGTGGCCGGTGCCGTGGCCGTAGTCGATGCCGGCGGCCCAGATCGGTGCGCGCGCCAGCGCGTCCAGCATCGGTCCCTTGGTACCGCGCGGGAAGCGCGCCACGGACAGGTTGATCATGCCCTTCAATACCAGCGTGAAGTCGCGCTTGTGCGCGGCGGTCGGCTCGCCCACCGGCACCACGCGCGTGATATCGGTGGTGCCGCCCAGGTACTGGCCGCCGGAATCGATCAGGAGCAGGCCGTCGCCTTCGATGACGGCGTGGGCCTCCTCGGTGGCGCGGTAGTGCATGATGGCGCCGTTGGCGTTGAAGCCGGCGATGGTGCCGAAGCTGGGCGACACGAAGTGCGGGCGGCGCGCCCGCGCGGCCGTGATGTGGGTGTCGATGTCGACTTCGGTCAGCGGCGTGCGGCGCGGGTCGGCCAGGCGCGGCTCCAGCCACGAGAAGAATTCGCACAGCGCGGCGCCGTCCTGTTCCATCGTGGCGCGCACGTGGTCCATCTCGGCATCGAGCTTGCGCGACTTGGCGAAGGTGGTCGGGTTGATCGCCTCGACCACGCGCACGCCGTCCGGCACGGCGGCGCGCATGCCGGCGGTGACGCGGCGCGGGTCGAGCAGCAGCGAACTGCCGGCCGGCAGCGCGGCCAGCGCGGACGCGGCCTGGTCGTAGGCGGCTACGCGCACGCCATCCTGCTCGAGGCGGGTGCGCAGGGCGGCGTCGACCTTGCCGTCGGCGACGAACAGCGTGGCGCGGCCCGGTTCGACCAGCGCGTGCGACACGAACACGGGGTTGTAGCTGACGTCGGCGCCGCGCAGGTTGAACAGGTAGGCGATGTCGTCCAGCGTCGAGATGAAGTGGCGCTCGGCGCCCAGCTTCGCCATCGCGTTGCGGGTGGCGTGCAGCTTGTCGGCGCGGGTGGCGACGGCGAACGGCGCCGCGTGCTCGAACACGGCGTCCGCCGGCAGGCCGGGACGGTCGCTCCAGACGTCGTCGAGGAGGTCGATATCCGTGCGCAGCGCGATGCCGCGCGCCTGCAGCGCATCGCCCAGCAGGCGCGCCACGGCCAGGCCCAGCACGCGGGCATCGATGGCGACGGTCTGTCCCGCTTCGAGCGCGTTGGCCAGCCAGTCGATGTGCAGCAGGCTGGCGGCGGCCGGGATCTTCATCAGCTGGATGTCCGTGCCGGCCAGCTCCTGCTCGGCCTGGGTGTAATAGCGGCCGTCGGTCCAGACGCCGGCGAAGTCCTTCGTCGCGATGAAGGTGCCGACCGAGCCGGTGAAGCCCGACAGCCACTCGCGGCCTTTCCAGCGGCCGGGCAGGTATTCGGACAGGTGCGGATCGGCGGACGGCACGATGAAGGCGTCGACCTGGTGGCGCGCCATGGCGGCGCGCAGCCGGGCGAGGCGTTCGGCGCGCAGGGCGTTGGTATCGAGTGCTGGCATGGTACGGGCTCGGCTTGTTCGTTTCTCAAGCCCCTATCATACTCCGCGCCGATACCCCGTGCGCCGGGCGCGGCCACAGCCGTGATACGTCGACCGGCATTCTGGCGGATAATCGCGCCAGGGACCGTTTCGACCCAGCATTTTTCGACCAAGTTTTTTACCAAGATCGCCATGCAAGACTTTCACTACACCCGCGCCCGCGAACTGATGACCCACGCCGAGGAAATCGTCAGCGCCGACGAGGTCCAGGCCGCCGTCACCAAGGTCGCCGCGGTGCTCAACGAGCGCTTCGACAACGATGAGACCGGCGCATTCCCCCTCGTGCTGGGCGTGATGGGCGGCGCCGTCGTCTTCACCGGCAGCCTGCTGCCGCAACTGAGCTTCCCGCTCGAATTCGACTACATCCACGTGACCCGCTACGGCAACCTGGACAAGGGCGGCGAAGTGGTCTGGAAAGTGGTGCCGCGCCAGAGCGTCGAGGGCCGCATCATCATCGTCGTCGACGACATCCTCGACGAAGGCGAAACGCTGGCCCACGTGAAACAGCGCCTGCTCGACATGGGCGCGGCCGAAGTGATCCTGGCCGTGTTCGCGGACAAGGACCTTGGCAAGGAAAAACCGGTGGCGGCGGACATCGTCGGCCTGACGATCCCGAACCAGTTCGTGGTGGGATTCGGCATGGATGCGCACGGGTACTGGCGCAACCTGCCGGGCTTGTGGGTGATCCGGGACGAGGACAAGCAGGTGGAAGCGGACACGCCAGCACCCTGATCGGACCTGCCCCGTAAGCGACGTCATCCCCGCGCAGGCGGGGATCCATGCCGCGCTTCAGAATTCGACCACGTCGATGTACCGACTTCGGAACGTCGGCATGGGTCCCTGCCTTCGCAGGGACGACGGTTTACAGCGCCAGCCGCTTGCGCGCCGCCTCGTACTGTTCCTTCAAGCGCTCCACCATCTCCGCCACCGTCGGCACGTCGTCCATCAGGCCCACGCCCTGGCCCGCGCCCCAGATGTCGCGCCAGGCCTTGGCGCTGCCGGAACCGAAGCTCATCTTGCTCTTGTCCGACACCGGCAGGTTGTCCGGATCCAGTCCCGCCGCCACGATCGATTTCTTCAGGTAGTTGCCGTGCACGCCCGTAAACAGGTTCGTGTACACGACGTCGGCCGCCGTGGATTCGACGATCGCGTCGCGGTAGGCGTCGCTGACGTTCGCTTCCTTCGTGGCCAGCCAGCGCGAGCCGATGTAGGCGAAGTCGGCGCCCATCGCCTGCGCCGCCAGGATGGCGTCGCCCGTGGCGATCGAGCCGGACAGCGCGATCGGACCGTCGAAGAACTTGCGCACTTCGCCCACCAGCGCGAACGGCGACAGCGCGCCCGCATGGCCGCCGGCGCCGGCCGCCACCAGGATCAGGCCGTCCACGCCCGCCTCCAGCGCCTTTTCGGCGTGGCGGATCGAGACCACGTCGTGCAGCACGATGCCGCCGTAGGCGTGCACGGCATCGAGCATTTCCTGCGGCGGCGCCCGCAGCGAGGAGATGATGATCGGCACCTGGTGCTTCACGCACACCTCGACGTCGTGCGCGAGGCGGTCGTTCGACTGGTGCACGATCTGGTTGACGGCGATCGGCCCCACCCGCTTGCCCGGATTGGCCTGCTGGAAGTCCTTCAACTCGGCCTGCAGGTCGGTCAGCCAGGTGTCGAGCAGCTCGGCCGGGCGCGCATTGAGCGCCGGGAACGAGCCGACGATGCCGGCCTTGCACTGCGCGGCCACCAGCGCGGGGCCGCTGGCGATGAACATCGGCGAGGCGATGACGGGTAAGGAAAGGTCTTGCAGGACGGTGGGCAGCGCCATGGGTGTGCTCGCGGGTTGGTTGATCGGATGCTACCCAGTCGATTATGGCGCAAAAAAGCACGACCGTGCTAGATACCGGGCTCTAAATTCCTTGCCGTTCGGGTAAGCTTGCCGGCTGACGACAGGAGACACTTCATGAGCGACGACCAGCAAGGCGGCGTCAAGCTGCCCCAGCGCCTGCTGCCCATCCCGGCATCCATCAGCCCGCAAGCGCAGGCCGCCCTGCGCCGCATGGTGAATGCGGACGGCGTCCCCGTGAACGCCCTGCACGCGATGCCGGCGCCGGACGACCTGGACGGCTGGCAGCGCGTGAAGGCCGGCGCCGACGCCTGGTATGCCGAGTCGCTGGGCGAGGGCCTGGCCGCCGTGCGCGCCGGCGTGCAGACGATCGCGGCCGGCAGCGCCACCATTTATGTCGCCCACCCCGCGCAGCCGATCTCCGCCGATTGCGCGCTGGTCGACCTGCACGGCGGCGCCCTCGTGTTCGGCGGCGGCGATGCCTGCCGCGCATCGACCCGGCTGCAGGCCGACCAGTACGGCCTGGCGTGCTACGGGGTCGACTACCGCATGCCGCCCGAGCATCCGTATCCGGCGGCGCTGGACGATTGCCTGGCCGCCTACCGCCACGTGCTGGCGCACCATGCGCCGGAACGCATCGCCGTTGCCGGGCGCTCCGCCGGCGGCAACCTGGCGGCGGCCTTGCTGCTGCGCGCCCGCGACGAAGGCTTGCCGCTGCCGGCGGCCGTCGTGCTGCTCTCGCCGGAAGCGGACCTGACGGAATCGGGCGACAGCTTCGCGCTGAACCAGCTGGCCGACGTCGTGCTACCCGGCTCCCTGATGGCGAACAACCTGCTGTACGCGGGCGGCGCCGACCTCGCCCACCCGTATCTGTCGCCGCTGTTCGGCGATTTCGCGCCGGGCTTCCCGCCCACCTTGTTGCAATCCGGCACGCGCGACTTGTTCCTGTCGAATACCGTGCGCATGCACCGCGCCTTGCGCGGCGCCGGCATCGAGGCCGAACTGCACGTGTTCGAAGCGATGCCGCACGGCGGCTTCATGGGCGCGCCGGAAGACGAGGAGCTGGTGCGCGAGGTCGCGCGCTTCCTGCGCACGCGCCTCGGGATTCAGTCGAAACCGAGCTGAGCTTCGCGGCGGCGGATCTCCGCCCAGACGGCGCGCTTGGCGTGGTCGTCGGCCGTGCTCCAGGCGCAGATCTCGTCAATGGTGCGCAGGCAACCTTCGCACAGCCCCGTCTCGGGCGACATCTTGCACAGGCTGATGCAGGGAGAGGGAACCGGGGTTTGTCGTTCCGGAGGCAGGTGTGGGTCATTCATGGCGGGCAGCTTACCCTAGACGGACGGCAAGCGCGCGTTTCGCTTTACATCAAGGTAGACTACGCTCTAGCAATTCGAAACCTTGATCCGTAAGGTTGACGCAAGCTTGGCAACCAAGACTGGGATGCGGCCGATGTCCGGTCTCGCCGAAAAGGAGTCTCGATGAGCATCAGCAGCAAATTCCTCGCGCAGATGCGCGCGGCGACCCGGTCGATGATGCGCCGTGGCCCGTCGGTGGCGCGCAGCGTCATCCGCGAATCGGTCAAGAACGCCACCGCCATGCAAGCCGCGGCCGCCAGGGCAACGCCACCCGCGCCCGCGCCGGCTCCCCCTCCCGTGCCGCCTTCCGCGCCGGCCTCGAACCAGCCGGCCTACGATCCCGTCTCCGACATGCTGGCCACGCTGAGCCGCTTCGGCCAGCCGGGCGGCAATCCGTTCAACGTGCCGCCGCTGTCCAGCGGGGCGGCCGCGATCGGCCTGCCCGGCCATTTCATCGATGCCAGCTACAGCAACGACGCGGGCACGCGCGAGTACAAGCTGTACGTGCCCAGCACCTACGCGGGACAAGCAAGGGGAGAAGCGGCAGGCCGGGCGGCGCCCCTGCTGGTGATGCTGCACGGCTGCAAGCAGAATCCGGACGATTTCGCGCTCGGCACCGGCATGAACCTGGTGGCCGAGGAACAGGGCTGCCTGGTCGCCTATCCGGCGCAGTCGCAGCAGGCCAATCCCTCGCGCTGCTGGAACTGGTTCAATGCCGTCGACCAGCAGCGCGGCCAGGGAGAACCGGCGCTGATCGCCGGCATCACGCGCGACATCATGGCGCGCTACGCCGTCGATCCGGACCAGGTCTACGTGGCGGGCCTGTCGGCCGGCGGCGCGATGGCAGCCATCATGGGCACGCTGTATCCGGACCTGTACGCGGCCGTCGGCGTGCATTCCGGCCTGCCGTTCGCCGCCGCCCACGACCTGCCGACGGCGATGGCGGCGATGAAGGGCGACTTCCGCACGCGTCACACGGAAGGCAAGGCGCTGCCCATCATCGTGTTCCACGGCGACCGCGACACCACCGTGCATCCGGTCAACGGCGACGCGCTGATCGCGGCGCGGCGGCGCGACCCGGCCGACATCGTCGTGGTGGAACCGGGCACGAAGCCGGACGGCCACGCCTTCACGCGCACCGTGCACCGCCTGCCGGACGGCGCCGTCCACGCCGAGCACTGGGTCGTGCATGGCTCGGGCCACGCCTGGTCGGGCGGCGACGCGCGCGGCAGCTATACGGACGGCAAGGGCCCCGATGCCAGCCGCGAAATGATGCGCTTCTTCCGCACCGCGCGCTGACGCCCTACGCAGGTGTCCGAGGCGCCGTCCCGCCCTGAAGCGCGATATGCTGTTCCAGGCAGGCCGGGCACCAGCAGCCGGAACGCTGGCCCGGCTCCGGCAAGGGGACGACGGCCGGCAACCGGGTGCACCAGCACGGTTCGCCGCCGGCCCCGTCCGGATCGGCCATTCCGCAGCCGAACGTTGCGCCACAACGCGCGCAAGTACTCATGCGGACGTCCTCGGGCCGCCAGCGGCGCGCCGCCGATGGGCGAAAAATGGGAGGGTTGTATCCATATGTAATCCACCTTAACGTCGGCGGCCGGAAAATACAACATGGAACATCCCATAAAACCCCAGCCGGCGCCGTGTTGCCGTAAAATCTCGCAAATTCTTTTTTTGACCCCCAATGAACGCTATGCTGACCAATCTGAAGGGCGACGACCAGAACAATGACCTGACTGCGGTCTCGCCGCAGATCAAGGCGCAGATCCTGGCCGAGGCGCTCCCCTACATCCGTAATTTCCACGGTAAAACCATCGTCATCAAATACGGCGGCAACGCGATGACCGACGAGCGCCTGAAGCACGGCTTCGCGCGCGACGTCATCCTGTTGAAACTGGTCGGCATGAATCCGGTGGTGGTGCACGGCGGCGGTCCGCAGATCGACAACGCGCTCAAGAAGATCGGCAAGCAAGGCACCTTCGTGCAGGGCATGCGCATCACCGACGAAGAGACCATGGAAGTGGTCGAGTGGGTGCTGGGCGGCGAAGTCCAGCAGGACATCGTCATGCTGATCAACCACTACGGCGGCCAGGCCGTGGGCCTGACCGGCAAGGACGGCGGCCTGATCCGCGCGCGCAAGATGGCGATGCCGGACAAGGACAAGCCGGGCGAGTTCCTCGACATCGGCTTCGTCGGCGAAATCGAGGCGATCAATCCGGCCGTGGTGAAAGCCCTGCAGGACGACGCCTTCATCCCGATCATCTCGCCGATCGGCTTCGGCCAGGACGGCCAGGCCTACAACATCAACGCCGACGTCGTCGCCGGCAAGATCGCGGAAATCCTGAAGGCCGAGAAGCTGATCATGATGACCAATATCGCCGGCGTGCAGGACAAGCAGGGCAACCTGGTCACCGACCTGTCGGCACGCGAGATCGACGAGATGTTCGCGGACGGCACGATTTCGGGCGGCATGCTGCCGAAAATCTCGTCGGCGCTGGACGCCGCCAAGTCGGGCGTCAATACCGTGCACATCATCGACGGCCGCATCGAGCATTCTTTGTTGCTTGAAGTCTTGACCGAACAGGCCTTTGGCACTATGATCCGGTCTCACTGAAATTTTGCAGCGGCATAAGTCTCTGTAAAGTTGACTTGATGCCCTTGTAGCTCAGTGGTAGAGCACTCCCTTGGTAAGGGAGAGGCCACGTGTTCAATCCACGTCAAGGGCACCACCTGGAGCGGTAGTTCAGTTGGTTAGAATACCGGCCTGTCACGCCGGGGGTCGCGGGTTCGAGCCCCGTCCGCTCCGCCAGGATTCAAATAAAGAAGGCCCGACTCGTTCGGGCCTTTTTTATTGTTAGGTACAGGAGGATCTCCCCTGCGGGAGATCCGGTTTCGGGCTCGAAGGGAATCGCTTGCAAGCGATTCCGCGGCCCGCNGATTCAAATAAAGAAGGCCCGACTCGTTCGGGCCTTTTTTATTGTTAGGTACAGGAGGATCTCCCCTGCGGGAGATCCGGTTTCGGGCTCGAAGGGAATCGCTTGCAAGCGATTCCGCGGCCCGCGGAACGTGGGCGAGCCCCGTCCGCTCCGCCAGGATTTATTAAAGAATGCTCCCTTCGGGGGGCATTTTTTATTTCTGCTTCCGCTACAATTTCCCGTCGTCCCTGCGCAGGCAGGGACCCAATTTTTTTGCCACGCAACGTGAACTTGGGCCCCTGCCTTCGCAGGGGCGACGGTGCATGTCGCGTCACTCTCACCGTGCCCACACTCCCCTCCCCCGTCTGGCTGTTCGATCTGGACAACACCCTGCACGACGCCTCGCACGCGATCTTCCCCGCGATCAGCGCCAACATGAACACGTATATCGCGCGCGTCCTGGGCGACGGCACCACGCCCGCCACGCGCGAGGCGGTGGACGCGGCGCGCATCGGCTACTGGAAGCGCTACGGCGCCACGCTGCTGGGCATGATCCGCCACCACCATGTCGATCCTGCGGATTTTTTGCGCGAGACCCACGACATCGGCGCGCTGCAGGACCTGGTACGCTTCGAGCGCGGCCTGGCGAAGCTGCTGCGCCGGCTGCCCGGGCAAAAGATCCTGCTGACGAATGCGCCGACGGCGTATTCGACGGGCGTCGTGCGCCAGATCGGCCTGCAGCGCCACTTTGCCCACCACATCGCCATCGAGGACATGCGCGTGCACGGCCAGCTGCGTCCCAAGCCCTCGAAACTGATGCTGCGCCGGCTGCTGCGCAAGCATGGCCTGGCGCCGCGGCGCTGCATCCTGGTCGAGGACACGCTGGTCAACCTGCGCCACGCCAAGCAATTGGGGCTGCGTACCGCCTGGGTCACGCAATATCTACGCTATAGCGCTCCGATCGGCAAGGCACCGTTGCCTAAAATCATCAAACGTCCCGCCTACGTCGATGTCAAAGTAAAATCGGTACTTCGACTGCCGGCACGCATGAACCGGCTGCGATGACACGATAAACAGTCCAACACTACTGAAAGACACATAACGACATGGCAAGCACCAAGCCGGGCCAGCGCAAGCTGCAGATCCTCCAGGCGCTGGCGGCGATGCTCGAGCACCCGAAGGGAGAGAAGATCACGACGGCGGCGCTGGCTGCGAAGCTGTCGGTTTCCGAGGCCGCGCTGTACCGCCATTTCGCCAGCAAGGCCCAGATGTTCGAGGGCCTCATCGACTTCATCGAATCGAGCGTGTTCGGCGTGATCAACCAGATCGCGGAACGCGAGGAAGACGGCGTCGCGCAGGCGCACGCGATGCTGCAGATGCTGCTGGCCTTCTCCGCCAACAATCCCGGCATGACGCGCGTCCTGATCGGCGATGCCCTCGTCGGCGAGGACGAGCGCCTGCAGCTGCGCATGAACCAGTTCTACGACAAGGTCGAGATGGCGTTCAAGCAGGCCTTGCGCCTGGCCGTCACCCAAGGCCACGGCCGCGAGGAAGACGTGGCCGCGCGCGCCGCCATGCTGGTGTCCTACGTGACGGGGCGCTGGCACCGCTTCGCCAAGAGCGGCTTCAAGCAGCAGCCGGGCGCGGACAGCCCCGTGCAGCTGGCGTTGCTGCTCGCAGCCTGATGCCGGCCTGACTCCCATGGACCTCGCTCCCGGCGCGCAGCCCGTCTTCGCCCTGCTCGACGACGCCAGTCCGGAAGGACAGCGCCAGGCGCGTTCGCGCCTGTACGACGGCCACGCGGGCACGCTCGCGTGCGCGCGCATCGAGGACTGGCCGAAGCTGCTGGCCGGCCTGCAGGAAGCGCTGCGGCGCGGCCTGTACGCGGTGCCGGTGCTGACCTACGAACTGGGAGAACAGTTGCTGGGCGTGGCCGCGCACCCGCTCGAGGGCCAGGCGCCGCTGGCCCAGGTGCTGCTGTTCGAACGCGTGTCCATGCTCGACGGCGAACAGGTGCACGACTGGCTGGCGCGGCGCGCGCGGGACGACGGTCACGCCGGCGATGCGGGGCCGGCCGGCATCGCCGCCGTGCAGGCCAACGTCGACGAGGCGACTTTTACGCGCGCGATCGAACGCATCCGCGACTACATCGCCGCCGGCGACACCTACCAGGTCAACTACACCTACCGCCTGCGCTTCGACGCCTTCGGTTCGCCGTGCGCGCTGTATGCGCGCCTGCGCGCACGCCAGCCGGTCCCCTACGGCGCGTTGATCGGCCTGTCGGACGGCCGCACGGTGCTGTCGCTGTCGCCGGAACTGTTCATGCGCCACGATGCGGGACGCCTGCTGGCGCGCCCCATGAAGGGCACGGCCCCGGCGGCCGACGACCCCGCGCTGGACGGGGTGCGTGCGCAGCAGCTGGCCGCGGATCCGAAGAACCGCGCCGAGAACCTGATGATCGTCGACCTGCTGCGCAACGACCTGGGCCGCGTCGCCCGCACCGGCAGCGTCGGCGTGCCCGCGCTGTTCGAGGTGAAGCGCTATGGCAGCGTGCTGCAGATGACGTCCACCGTGCAGGCGCAGCTGCGCCAGGACGCGTCCTTGAACGACATCTTCGAGGCGCTGTACCCGTGCGGCTCGATCACGGGCGCGCCCAAGCGCCGCACGATGGAAATCATCCACGAACTGGAACCGGCCGCGCGTGGCGTCTACACGGGCGCCATCGGCTGGATCGATCCGCCGGCCGCGGGCGCCGCCGTGGGCGACTTCTGCCTCTCCGTGCCGATCCGCACGCTGGTGCTGCAGCCGGAACAGGCGGGCGTGCGGCGCGGGGAACTGGGCGTGGGCGCCGGCATCGTCCACGACAGCGTGGCCGCCGCCGAATACGCCGAGTGCCGCCTGAAGGCGCGCTTCCTGACGGGCCTGGCGAGCGGGTTCGAACTGTTCGAGACCATGTTCGCCACCCGCGAGGAAGGCTGCCGCCACCTGGAACGCCA
Organism: Massilia sp. YIM B02763; assembly: GCF_030412015.1. Lineage (GTDB taxonomy): Bacteria > Pseudomonadota > Gammaproteobacteria > Burkholderiales > Burkholderiaceae_D > Telluria. The sequence goes on from NZ_JASNRD010000007.1 coordinate 184,657, forward strand.
CCTGGCGCGCCTGCGCGCGTCGAGCGACTACTTCGGCTATCCGTTCGGCGAGGACGTCGTGCGTGCCGGCGTGATCGCCGCCTGCGCCGTGCTGCCGCCCGGGGTGCCGTGCCGCCTGCGCCTGGCCCTGCTGGCCAACGGCGAGGTCGTCGTGCAGACGGGCGCCCTGGCGCCGCTGGCCGGAGATGGCGAGCCGGTACGCCTGCTGCTGGCGGACGAGCCGGTGCGCTCGAGCGACCTGTTCCTGCGTCACAAGACCAGCGTGCGCGCGCGCTACGACGCCGGCTGGCGCGCCGCCGAGGCGCAAGGCGCGTTCGACACGCTGTTCTTCAACGAGCGCGGCGAACTCACGGAAGGCGGGCGCACCAATGTGTTCGTACGCGTGGCCGGGCGCTGGGTCACGCCGCCGCTGTCGTCCGGCGTGCTGCCCGGCGTGATGCGCGCGCTGCTGCTGGACGATCCGGACTGGAACGCGGTCGAGGTGCCGATCACGCGCGAGACGCTGGAACGCGCGCAGGAGATCGTCGTGTGCAATGCGCTGCGCGGTCCGCTCAGGGCCGTCCTGGCGGGGAACCCGGCATAAAAAAACCGGCGCGAGGCCGGTCGTAAAGCCGGCGGGGGCCGGCGCGCTTTTGGAGAAAGCGGCAATCGTTGCGGTATCAGAAGCGGTAGCCGACGCCCACGCCGAACAGCACGGGATCGACCTTCACGCGGCTGGCCTTGGCGCCGCCGATCATCACGTCGCTGCGGATCTGGGCCTTCTTGACGTCGACGTTGAGCGACCACTTGTCGTCGATCCTGAAGTCGACGCCGGCCTGGACGGCGCCGCCCACGCTGTCGTGTTCGAGGCTGCCGGCGCCATTGAGCAGGTGCACCTTGGACAGCAGCGTGTAGTTGATGCCGGCGCCGACGTACGGATCGATGGTGGCGCCCGGCAGGAAGTGGTACTGCAGCGTCAGCGTCGGCGGCAGGTGCTTGAAGGTGCCGATGCTGGCGCCGTCCAGCGTGACCGTATGCTTCTGCGGATAGGTCAGGATCAGTTCGGCAGCCCAGTGCGGGGTGAAGAAGTACGAGATGTCGACTTCCGGAATCCACTTGTCTTCGACGTGGATGCGGTCGCTGGCGCCGACGCCGCCGACCGGATCGGACTTGTCGGCCGGATCGATGTGCACCGCGCGCGCTCGCACCAGCCACGGCGACTCCTGCGCCATGACGGGCGCGGCGACGGCGCCCAGGCCCAGTGCGGCAATCATCAGTTTCAGCATCGACTTGTTCATGGTGTTACCTTTCTTCGCGTTGTGTTGTTCAGCGAAGGGAAGTTTATTGATCGTCATCAACAAAATCGTTGATGTGCATCAAAATCGACCAGAACCATAAAAACGTCGTCCCTGCGCAGGCAGGGACCCAATGTGTGCATCCGAAGTCGGTCGGTTGATCAGACCAGCTCCGGCGCAGAAATTGGGTCCCTGCCTTCGCAGGGACGACGTTGTTTAAGTGCGCGCTTATTTCAAGTGCGCGTTCATCGATGCGCGTTTACGACCCCAGCGCCTTCTCGATCTTGCCCACCAGCGCCGGATCCTCCGGCGTCACCTTGCTCGGGAAGTAGTCCGTGACCTTGCCGTCGCGCCCGATCAGGTATTTGTTGAAATTCCACTTGGGCTGGTTGCCCGTCGCCTTGATCAGTTCCGTGTACAGCGGATTCGCCTTGTCGCCGGAGACCACGGTGCTGGCGAACATGGGGAACTTCACGCCGTAGGTGTTGTAGCAGAGGTCGGCGATCTTCTTGGCGTCGGCATCTTCCTGCTTGAAGTCGTTCGACGGGAAGCCCAGCACCACCAGGCCACGCGGCGCGTATTTCGAATACAGTTTTTCCAGTCCCTCGTACTGCTTGGTGTAGCCGCAGTAGCTGGCCGTGTTCACCACCAGCACCACCTTCCCGGCGTACTGGCACAGGTCCTGCGGCGCCTCGTCCTGCAGGCGCTTGAAGGTATGGTGCAGCACGGCGGGGCAGCTGGCGGATGCGGTCGGCGCCGCGGCTGCCGGCTGGGCCGGGGCGCTCGATTGCGCCTGCGCGGGCACGGTGGCGAAGGCGGCAACGGCGGCGCCGGCGGAAAACAGCAGGGCGAGGGTCTTGGACATGGAAGCGCTCGAGCGAGGTTGAAAGAACTGCATTCTATGCCAAGACGTGGGCATGTAGTGCGGGCGCCCCGCGCCCGCGCGAACGCTCAATCGATGCGCACCTTGGCCAGGTCGGCCTTCGGTTCCGGCCACTCCAGCTGCATGCCCTGCATCGTCTCCAGCATCAGGTGCGCGATGATCAGGTTGCGGTGGGTCTTGGAATCGGCCGGCACCACGTACCAGGGCGCGTGGTCGCGGTCCGTCGCGTTGATCGCATCGGCATAGGCCTCCCGGTAGTCGTCCCATTGTTCGCGCGCGACGAGGTCGGCCTGATCGAACTTCCAGTGCTTTTCCGGATCGTCCAGGCGCTCCTGCAGGCGCTGCTTCTGTTCGTCCTTCGACAGGTGCAGGAACACCTTCACGATCGTCGTGCCGGACTCGGACAGCAGGCGCTCGAAGTCGCGGATCTGGGCGTAGCGGCGTTCGCATTCGTCGGCATCGATTCCCCCCATCACGCGCGGCACCAGCACGTCCTCGTAGTGGCTGCGGTTGAAGATCGCGATCTCTCCCTTGCCCGGCACGTGCGGGTGGATGCGCCACAGGAAATCGTGGGCCTGCTCGCGCGCCGTCGGCGCCGTGAACGCGGTCGACGACAGGCCCATCGGATTGATCTGCGAGAACAGCGCGCTGACGGTGCCGTCCTTGCCCGAGGTGTCCATGCCCTGCAGCACCAGCAGCAGCTTCTTCTGGCGCGCGGCGTACAGCTTTTCCTGGAGCTTGGCGACCTGGGCGGTCAGCTCGGCAGTAAGCGCCCGCTCGCGCTCCTTGACCTCGGCCTTGCCGTTGCCATTGCCGTTTCCCTTGCCTTTGACGTTCTTGCGCAGCGGCGTTTCGCCGGCGGACTTGTCGTCCAGCTTCAGGTCCTTGGGCGCGCGAAAACGTTCGAGGACCGTCTTCATGCGCGGTCCGCCATCTTGCGATGCTCGATCAGCATGCAGTGGTTCATGACGACGTCCAGGCCCGCCGCGCGCGCCAGGTCGGCCGCCACCTGGTTCTCGATACCGAGCTGCATCCACAGGGCGCCGGCGCGCACGTCGATCGCATCCTTGGCGACGGACGGCACCTCTTCCGGCTTGCGGAACACGTCGACGACGTCGATGTGCTGGCCGTCCTGCGCCAGCAGGTCGGCCGCTTCCTGCAGGGTGGCGTGGACCTTCTCGCCGAGCAGCTCCTGGCCGGCATAGGCGGGGTTGACGGGCAGGATGCGGTAGCCCTGCCGCTGCAGGTAAGTGGCCACTTCGTGGCTGGCGCGCTCCGGCTTGTCGGACATGCCGACGACGGCGATGTTCTTCGCGGCGCTTAAGATCTGTTCGATGGTTCGCATGGCGGATTCTTGGCGTGGTGTTGTCGTTGTCGCCAGCTTATCAGGTTCACCCGCCCTCCCGGCGCAACCATGCCGCCGCGACCATGCGCACATTGCCCAGCCTGCGAGAATATGGAAAGATGAGGCATGTCCCTGCGCCCCGCCCTCGCCCTCCTCTGCTGCCTGCTGCCGCTCGCGGGCGCCCTGCCCGCCCGGGCGCAAACGCTGGCCGACATCGGACGCGCCATCGTGCCCGTGCAGGACTGGGGCGGCACGCCGGCGGATGCCACGCGGGCCAGGCCGCAGGTGATCACTCACATCACCCTGCACCACCAGGGCGAGCCGTTCGCCCCGGGCACCGATCCGCGCCAGTACCTGCGCAATCTGCAAGCCTGGTCGCGCACGAGCAAAGGCTGGCTCGACATCCCCTATCACTACATCATCGACCTCGACGGCCGCATCTACGCGGGCCGCGACATCGCCTACGCGGGCGACACGAACACGGAATACGACCCCACCGGCCATGCGCTGATCGAAGTGGTGGGGAATTTCGAGGAGGTCGAGCCGAACCGGCGGCAGCTCGACGCAATCGTGGACTTGATGGCGCTATTGGCCGATCGCTACCACGTGGGCCTGGACGCCATCCGCACGCACCGCGACTATTCCAGCCACACCGTCTGCCCCGGCGCGAACCTGTACCGCCATGTGCAGGAAGGGTATTTCCGGCACGGAGTGGCGCTCAGGCTGGCGCGGGAAAGATCGAACCAACACTGACCCGTCGTCCCTGCGAAGGCAGGGATCCAATGTTGCAGGCGTTTCGATAGCGCGCGCAGAACTCGGGTCCCTGCCTTCGCAGGGACGACGTTTGTAGGGGCGCGTCAGACAATAAAAAAGGCAGCCCGCAGGCTGCCTTTCATGACGCTGGACCAGCGTATCAGCGACCGCGCGAGCGCAGTTTCTGAATGGCTGCCAGCTGCGCGATCGCCGCGGCCAGTTCGGCTTGCGCCTTGGCGTAGTCGATCTGCGTATCCTTGTTCAGCATCAGCTCTTCGGCCATGCGCTTGGCTTCCTGGGCTTTCGCTTCGTCCAGGTCGGCACCGCGGATCGCGGTGTCGGCCAGCACGGTCACGCCTTTCGGCTGGACTTCCAGGATGCCGCCGGCGACGAACACGAACTCTTCGTCGCTGCGGCCCGCCACCTTGATGCGCACGGCACCCGGACGGATGCGCGTGATCAGGGGAGTGTGCATCGGGTAGATGCCCAGCTCGCCCGCTTCACCCGGCAACGCGACGAATTCGGCTTCGCCCGAGAAGATCTGCTCTTCGGCGGAGACGACGTCAACGTGAATGGTATGTGCCATGTGTGTCCTTTGAAGAGGGCTGGATTAGCCGGCAGCCAGCTTCTTGCCCTTCTCGATGGCTTCCTCGATGGTGCCGACCATGTAGAACGCCTGCTCCGGCAGGTGGTCCAGTTCGCCCGACGCGATCATCTTGAAGCCCTTGATCGTGTCCTTCAGCGAAACGTACTTGCCCGGTGCGCCGGTGAAGACTTCGGCGACGTGGAACGGCTGCGACAGGAAACGCTGCATCTTGCGAGCGCGTGCGACGACCAGCTTGTCTTCCGGTGCCAGTTCGTCCATGCCCAGAATCGCGATGATGTCGCGCAGTTCCTTGTAGCGCTGCAGGGTGCCCTGCACGGCGCGCGCGGTGGCGTAGTGCTCTTCGCCGACGACCAGCGGGTCCAGCTGGCGCGAGGTCGAGTCCAGCGGGTCGACTGCCGGGTAGATACCCAGCGAGGCGATGTCACGCGACAGAACGACGGTCGAGTCCAGGTGGGCGAAGGTGGTTGCCGGCGACGGGTCGGTCAAGTCGTCCGCAGGGACGTACACGGCCTGGATCGAGGTGATCGAGCCGGTCTTGGTCGAGGTGATGCGCTCCTGCAGGCGGCCCATTTCTTCGGCCAGCGTCGGCTGGTAGCCCACGGCCGACGGCATACGACCCAGCAGTGCCGAGACTTCGGTACCGGCCAGGGTGTAGCGGTAGATGTTATCCACGAAGAACAGGACGTCCTTGCCTTCGTCACGGAACGCTTCGGCCATGGTCAGGCCGGTCAGCGCGACGCGCAGGCGGTTGCCCGGCGGTTCGTTCATCTGGCCGTAGACCATCGCGACCTTCGAGTTGCCCAGGTCGTCCAGGTCGACGACCTTGGCATCGGCCATTTCGTGGTAGAAGTCGTTACCTTCGCGGGTACGCTCGCCCACGCCGGCGAACACGGACAGACCCGAGTGTGCCTTGGCGATGTTGTTGATCAGTTCCATCATGTTGACGGTCTTGCCGACGCCGGCGCCGCCGAACAGGCCGACTTTACCGCCCTTGGCGAACGGGCACACCAGGTCGATCACCTTGATGCCGGTTTCCAGCAGGTCGGTCGACGGCGACAGCTCGTCGTACTGCGGTGCGCTGCGGTGGATCGAGGCGGTGCGCTCGCTGCTGACCGGGCCGCGCTCGTCGATCGGGTTGCCCAGCACGTCCATGATGCGGCCCAGGGTAGCCGGACCGACCGGCACCATGATCGGGTTGCCGGTGTTCTGGATGGTCATGCCGCGACGCAGGCCTTCCGAGCTGCCCAGCGCGATGGTACGGACGATGCCGTCACCCAGCTGCTGCTGCACTTCCAGAGTCAGTTCGGAGCCTTCCATTTTCAGTGCGTCGTACACTTTCGGCATTGCGTTGCGCGGGAATTCCACGTCAACCACGGCGCCGATACACTGAACGATTTTGCCATCAGCCATGTTCGTTCCTTCAGATATAGTTTTAATTTCGTTGCAAGAGATCGTTTGCTGCTCGATGCCCGATCAGCCGCTGATTGCAGCGGCGCCGGAAACGATCTCGGAGAGTTCTTTCGTAATCGCTGCCTGGCGGGTCTTGTTGTAGACCAGCTTCAGCTCGCCGATGACGCTGCCCGCGTTGTCGCTCGCGGCCTTCATCGCCACCATGCGCGCCGATTGCTCGGACGCCAGGTTCTCGGCCACGCCCTGGTAGATCAGCGCTTCGACGTAGCGCATCAGCAGCTCGTCGATGACGACCTGCGCGTCCGGCTCGTAGATGTAGTCCCACGAGTGGCCGCCGGCGTCCGCTTCCAGTGCCTTGGCCGGCAGCGGGAGCAGCTGCTCGACCACCGGTTCCTGGCGCATGGTGTTGATGAACTTGGTGTAGCACAGGTACACCGCGTCCAGCTGGCCGTCCTGGTAGGCGTCGAGCATGACCTTGATCGGGCCGATCAGCTTTTCCAGGTGCGGCGTATCGCCGATTTGCGTCACGCTGGACACGACCTTCACGCCGATGCGGTTCAGGAAGCCCAGACCTTTATTACCGATTGCAACGACTTCAATGCGTTTGCCCGCGGCTTCCGCCTCGCGGGTCTTCTGCGTCACCTGGCGCAGCACGTTGGTGTTCATGCCGCCGCACAGACCCTTGTCGGTCGTGACGACGATGAAGCCGACGGCTTTCGCCTCGACGTCCTTGGCTTGCGCCATGAACGCGTGGGTGTACTCCGGGTTCGCAGTAGCGAGGTTGGCCGTGATGTTACGGATCTTCTCGCTGTAGGGACGGGCGGCGCGCATCCGGTCCTGCGCCTTGCGCATCTTGGACGCGGCGACCATTTCCATCGCCTTGGTGATCTTCTTCGTATTTTCTACGCTCTTGATCTTGCCACGTATCTCTTTGCCTGCTGCCATGAGCCCTTACTCCTTGTGCGGACGGGGATCCCTCCCCGTCCTGCGGTCCATTGGAACGCGCGTCTTAGAACGACTTCTTGAAGTCGCCGATGGCAGCAGCCAGTGCCGCTTCGCCATCCTTGTCCAGTGCCTTGGCCTGTTCGATCTTCGACAGCAGGGCACCGTGGCTGGTCTTCAGGAAGCCGTGCAGGCCGGCTTCGAAGTCCAGCACGCGCTTGACGTCGATGTCGTCCAGGTAGCCCTTGTTCACTGCGAACAGCGACGCGGCCATCAGCGAGATCGGCAGCGGTGCGAACTGCTTCTGCTTCAGCAGTTCGGTCACGCGCGCGCCGCGGTCCAGCTGCTTGCGGGTCGATTCGTCCAGGTCCGAGGCGAACTGCGCGAACGCGGCCAGTTCACGGTACTGTGCCAGGTCGGTACGGATACCGCCGGACAGGTTCTTGATGACCTTGGTCTGGGCTGCGCCACCGACGCGCGACACCGAGATACCCGCGTTGATCGCCGGACGGATACCGGCGTTGAACAGCGAGGTCTCCAGGAAGATCTGGCCGTCGGTAATCGAGATGACGTTGGTCGGCACGAAGGCCGAGACGTCGCCCGCTTGCGTTTCGATGATCGGCAGTGCGGTCAGCGAGCCGGTCTTGCCGGTCACGGCGCCATTGGTGAACTTCTCGACGTAGTCGGCGTTCACGCGCGCTGCGCGTTCCAGCAGGCGGCTGTGCAGGTAGAACACGTCGCCCGGGTAGGCTTCGCGGCCCGGCGGACGGCGCAGCAGCAGCGAGATCTGGCGGTAGGCGACTGCCTGCTTCGACAGGTCGTCGTACACGATCAGCGCGTCTTCGCCGCGGTCGCGGAAGTATTCGCCCATCGCGCAGCCCGAGTAGGCCGAGATGTACTGCATGGCGGCCGATTCCGACGCCGAAGCGGCGACAACAATCGTGTATTCCATCGCGCCGTGCTCTTCCAGCGAGCGCACGATGTTCTTGATGGTCGATGCCTTCTGGCCGATTGCCACGTACACGCAGGTGACGTCCTGGCCCTTCTGGTTGATGATCGCATCCACCGCGACGGCCGACTTGCCGGTCTGGCGGTCGCCGATGATCAGTTCGCGCTGGCCGCGGCCGATCGGCACCATGGCGTCGATCGACTTGATGCCGGTCTGCATCGGCTGCGACACGGATTCGCGCGCGATGACGCCCGGGGCGATCTTTTCGATCGGGGCGGTCAGCGAGGCGGTGATCGGACCCTTGCCGTCGATCGGCTGGCCCAGCGCGTTGACGACGCGGCCACGCAGTTCCGGACCGACCGGCACTTCCAGGATGCGGCCGGTGGTCTTGACGGTGTCGCCTTCCGAGATGTGCTCGTAGGCGCCCAGGATCACGGCGCCGACCGAGTCGCGCTCGAGGTTCATCGCCAGGCCGAAGGTGTTGCCCGGGAATTCCAGCATCTCGCCCTGCATCACGTCCGACAGACCATGGATGCGGCAGATACCGTCGGCGACGGAGATCACCGTGCCTTGGTTACGAACATCAGCCGAACCTTCGAGGCCCTGGATGCGGCTCTTGATCAGTTCGCTGATTTCAGACGAATTAAGTTGCATGATGCTAACTCCTAATAGTTTCTTGATGCGTAGGGCAAGAGCCTGGACGCGGTGACGGTGCGATTCGCTCAGGCGACCAGCGCGTTGTGCATCTGCTGCAGCTTCGCGCGGACCGAGGTATCGAGCACTTCATCGCCGACGACCACGCGCACACCACCGATCAGCGACGGGTCTACTGCGACCGTGGGGTTCAGCTTGCGGCCAAATTTCTTTTCCAGCGTGGCGACCACCTGGGTGAGCTGGTCGGCCGAAATATCGAACGCGCTGTAGATCGTCGCGTCGGCGGCGCCAGCCTGTGCATTCTTGAGCACGTTGAACTGGACGCCGATTTCCGGCAGCAGGGCGATACGGCCATTTTCAGCCAGCATCGCGATAAAGTTGTTCGCCTCAACGCTCAGCGGCGACTTGACCAGGGACGCAATCGTGTCGGCCAGCTGGGCATGCGTGAGGTTCGGATTGCTGGCATAGGCCTGCAGGTCCGGGTTGGCGCCGATCTGGGCCAGTTCCCCGACGATGGCCGACCAGGCGGCCATGTCGCCGCCTTGGGCGACACGGAACAGCGCTTCGGCGTAGGGGCGGGCGACGGTTGCGAGTTCAGCCATGATCAGAGCTCGGTCGACAGACGGTTCAGCAGGTCGGCGTGGGCCGCTGCGTTCACTTCGCGCTGCAGGATCTGCTCGGCGCCGGCGACGGCGAGGGCAGCCACCTGGCCGCGCAGTTCTTCGCGCGCGCGGGTCACTTGCTGTTCGGCGTCGGCCTTGGCGCCTTCGATGATGCGGGCGGCTTCGACGGCAGCCTGTTGCTTGGCTTCGTCGATGATGGCCTGGGCACGCTTCTCGGCGTCGGCGATGCGCTTGACGCTTTCTTCACGGGTGGCAGCCAGGTCGGCGGCGATGCGCTTTTCAGCGGCGGCGGCTTCGGCCTTGCCACGGTCGGCGGCGGCCAGGCCATTCGCGATCCTCTCGGCGCGCTCGTCGAGCGCTTTCATCACCGGCGGCCACACGAATTTCATCGTGACGAACACCAGGATGAAGAAGACCACGAACTGAACAATCAAGGTTGCGTTCAGATTCACGGTAGATTCCTTCTCACAAAAACGGATGCCGAACCGGGGGAGGTTCGGCTCTTTCAAGTCCCTCGTCGTGGGAATCTTTATTAGCTGGTGAACGGCTTGCCGAACACGAACAGCATGGCGATACCGACACCGATCAGGAATGCCGCGTCGATCAGGCCAGCCAGCAGGAACATCTTGGTCTGCAGGGTGTTCATCAGTTCAGGCTGACGTGCCGAGGCTTCCAGGTATTTACCGCCCATGATAGCGATACCGATACATGCGCCGATAGCGCCCAGGCCGATGATCAGACCGCAAGCCAGTGCAACGAAAGAAACGTCAGTCATGAGATTTACTCCAAAAGTTAAATTTAAAAACTATAAAAATTACTACTTCTTTACTACCACTATCTTGTACGTCTTGCGATCGCGTGGGTCAGTGGCTCTCGTGGGCCTGACCGATATACACCAGCGTCAGCATCATGAAGATGAATGCCTGCAGGAGGACGATCAGGATGTGGAAGATTGCCCAGATCGAACCAGCAATCACGTGGCCAACGACGCCGAACGGGGTTGCCATGGCGCCGAGCAGCGCAATCAACAGGAACAGCAGCTCGCCGGCGTACATGTTGCCGAACAGTCGCATGCCGAGCGACACGGTACGAGCTGCGTATTCGATCAGGTTCAACAGGAAGTTGAACGGCGCCAGCCAGATGCCGAACGGCGCTGCGAACAGTTCATGGATCCAGCCGCCGATACCCTTGATTTTCACGTTGTAGTACAGGACCACGGCCAGCACGCCCAGCGCCATGCCCAGCGGACCGTTCAGGTCGGCAGTCGGGACGATGCGGAAGTGCGGCTCGCCCAGGCCCAGTGCGCGGAAGATGCCGGCGAACATGTCGACCGGCAGGAAGTCCAGGCAGTTCATCAGGAATACCCAGATGAACACGGTCAATGCCAGCGGGGCGATGAAGCTGCGGTCGCCGTGGATGATCGACTTCGACTGGTCTTCGACCATTTCGACGACGGCTTCGATGGCGCCCTGGAAGCGGCCCGGCACGCCCGAGGTGGCGCGGCGGGTGCCCAGCCACAGCACGAAGGTGCCGACCACGCCCATCAGGATCGACCAGAATACGGTGTCATAGTTGATGACGCTGAAGTCGACGATGAAACCCTGGTGGATGTTCGTCAGGTGACCCAGGTGGTGGGTGATGTACTCGCCCGCGGTCGGTGCATGCGCCGCCGCGTTTTCTACCGTTGGACTCGTCATTGTCAGTGCCTAAATAATAAGATGATGTAACTTTTCAGCGCCACGATGAACCCGCCCAGCAGGGCCAGCCAGTTCAGATCGTGATACGCCCGCACCGTTGCGAACAACAGCGCCAGCGTCAGAGCAATCTTTACAAATTCCCAGATGAAAAATGTGGCAGGGTTTGCACCGCCCATTTTTTGTGAACTGGCGAACAGGCGAAAAGCCATGATGCCATTGGGCACGACACAACACATCCCGCCAAGTACCGCCGAAAACATCGCGGACCATCCCCCCAGCAGTCCGGCGATCAGGCCGGCCACAAGTGTTGCCAGGATTTGCAGGGAGACCAAGCGCAGCATTGTTGTTGTTCTTTCGCGCCAGCCGTGATGGAACCGAGTTACGGTGTGGTAATTACATGAATCAGCGGGATTATAAAGCGTTATCGAACGCGTAGTCAAACCCTTCACGAGTTATAAGTCCTTGATTGCGATGTAAAAACGACAAAGTAAAAATCGCGGAATTTGTTAAATTTCCTACAAAACGACGTAGCGTCGTGGCTGATGTTGCGTCTTTACGGCAGTTTCCGGCCATTCGCGTGCAGCGGGCCTGTCATGTTAAGGATAAGCGGGGGTGATGACGGGGTCATGTCATCCGCATGAGAGATTGCGTCCGGGCGAGTGCACGGACGCGTTGCGGTGATGCGGGCGATGTGGACAAGCGCGGTCTTGTCCACACGATGTCGGCGGGACGCAAGGTGGGCATCCTATGCCCACCTTGCGGATCACGAACTCAGGCGCGCAGCCGGGCGAGCACGCTGTCGAGGATGTCGAGGTCGGCGAAGTCGATGATCATCTGTCCCCTGCCCTTCGGTCCCATCTTGAAGACGACGGGGGTGGCCAGCTTGTCCGACAGTTCTTCCTCCAGGCGCACGATGTCGCCCGACTTTTCCTTCTGGCGAGCGGCCGCCGCCGGCGCCTGCTGTTCTTCCAGCGCGCGCGCGACGAGCTTCTCCGTTTCGCGCACGGACAGGCGCTTGGCGATCACCTGGTTCGCCAGGGCGATCTGGCCGGCGCCGTCGACGGCCAGCAGCGCGCGCGCATGGCCCATGTCGATGTCGCCCGCCATCAGCATCGTCTGGACCGGCTGGGCCAGGTTCACGAGGCGCAGCAGGTTCGACACGGCGCTGCGCGAACGGCCGACGGCGTGCGCGGCCTGCTCGTGGGTGAAATCGAATTCCGCGATCAGGCGCGCGATGCCCTGCGCTTCTTCCAGCGGATTCAGGTCTTCGCGCTGGATGTTCTCGATCAGCGCCATCGCGGCCGCGTTCTGGTCGTCGACTTCGCGCACCAGCACGGGAATCTCGTCCAGGCCGGCCAGCTGGGCCGCGCGGAAACGGCGTTCGCCGGCGATGATCTCGTAGCGCACGGTGCCCGCGCCCGCGACCGGACGCACCAGCACCGGCTGCATGATGCCCTGGCTCTTGATGGAGGATGCCAGTTCGGCCAGCGAACCGTCGTCCATGCGCGTGCGCGGCTGGTACTTGCCGGCCTGGACCTGGTCGACCTTCAGCGTCGACGGCGTGCCGCCGGGGGCGGAGGTGTCCGGCGCGTCGGCGCCGAGCAGCGCGTCCAGGCCGCGCCCGAGTCCTTTCAGTTTTTTGGTTGCCATGGTGTTCGAATCGGTGATTTATAAAGTCTTGATGCGCTCGACCATCTCGGCGCCGAAGGCGATGTACGCCTGCGCGCCCTTCGACGAAGGATCGAACACGACGCCGGGAATGCCGTAGGACGGCGCTTCGGCCAGGCGCACGTTGCGCGGAATGATGGTCTTGAACACCTTGTCGCCGAAATGCTGCTCGAGCTGGCCGGACACCTGCTGCGACAGTGTCATGCGCGGATCGAACATCACGCGCAGGAGGCCGATGATCTTGAGGTCGTGGTTCAGGTTGGCGTGCACCTTCTTGATCGTGTTGACCAGGTCGGACAGGCCTTCGAGCGCATAGTATTCGCACTGCATCGGTATGATCACGCCGTGCGCGCACACCAGCCCGTTCAGGGTCAGGAGCGACAGCGCCGGCGGGCAGTCGATCAGGATGAAGTCGTAGTCGGCGTCGACCTTGGCCAGCGCGTCCTTCAGGCGGCGCTCGCGGTTTTCCAGTTCGACCATCTCGACTTCGGCGCCGGCCAGCTCGCGGTTGGCGGGCAGCACGTCGAACCGCCCCGCTTCGCTGCGCAGGCGCGCCGTGGCGACGTCGGCCTCGCCCAGCAGCACCTGGTAGATCGAGGATGCGAGGCCGGCCTTGTTGATGCCGGCGCCCATCGTCGCATTGCCCTGCGGGTCCAGGTCGACCAGCAGCACGCGCTGGTCCAGCTTGGCCAGGCCGGCCGACAGGTTGACGCTGGTGGTGGTCTTGCCGACGCCACCCTTCTGGTTTGCTACGCAAAAAATTTTCGCCATGCGGGATCTTCTTGGTTGCGGCACAATCGGTAATAATCAGTCATACCGTTCATATCGTTAAAATGATTTATACGATATGAACGGTATAAACTGTTTATACGGTTTATATGGTATTCACATGGTTAAGAGATATGGTGACGTATGGTCATGCCGCTGGCTCGATGAATACCAGGTGGCGTTCCGCTCCCAGCCTGGGCACCTGCAGGGGCTCCACTCCGCTGACCTTCCATTCGCCCGGCAGGCGCTGCTGCTCGTCCCTGGGCGCCGTGCCTTTCAAGGCGATGTAGCGCCCGCCCTCGGCCAGCAGGTGCGAAGACCAGTTGACGAAATCGGACAGGTCGGCAAACGCCCGCGAGGTGATGACGTCGAAACGCGCGCTTTCGGCGATCTGCAATTGCTCGACCCGCGCCGTGTACACGGTCACGTTCGCGAGGGCCAGCTGGGCTTTCACCTGCGTAAGGAAAGCCGTTTTCTTGTGGACCGTGTCGATCATCGACACATTCATGTCGGGCCGCACGATCGCCAGCACGATGCCGGGCAGACCGCCGCCCGATCCCACGTCCAGCACGTTGCGCGCCCCGGCGAAGGCCGGCACGGCCGCCAGCGAATCGAGCAGGTGGTGGGTCACCATCTGCATCGGGTCGCGCAGCGAAGTCAGGTTGTAGACGCTGTTCCACTTGAACATGAGGCCCAGGTAGTCCATCAATTGTTCCTGCTGGGCCGGCGTCACCGCCAGTCCCATCTCGGCGATGCCGTCGGCCAGTACCTGCGCCAGTGCGGCGCGGTCGAAATTCTTCATGCAGCGGATTCCTCGTTCGATGCGCCGTTCAACTCGTTATTTGGCGCATTGGTAAAACCCTTGGCGCCGCGCTTCTTGAGGTGCACCAGCAGCAGGGAAATGGCGGCCGGCGTCACGCCGGAGATGCGCGAGGCCTGGCCCAGCGTCTCCGGACGCTGTTTATCCAGCTTCTGGCGCACTTCGATCGACAGGGCCGCGATCTCCAGGTAGTTGAGGTTTTCCGGCAGCTTCAGGTTCTCGTAGTGGTCGTGACGCTCCACCTCGCGCGCCTGGCGGTCGATATAGCCCGAATATTTCAGCTGGATCTCGACCTGTTCCTTCACGGCCGGATCGGTCACGCCGGGACCGCCCAGCGCCTGTCCTTCGACGCCCGTCAGCGTGACCAGCTTGTCGTAGTCGACGCCCGGCCGGCGCAGCAGGTCCGCCAGGTTGTACTCCCGTTCGATAGCCTGGCCGATCACGCGTTCCGATTCGGCGGCCGCCAGGATGCGCGGGTTGACCCAGGTCGAACGCAGGCGTTCCAGCTCTTGCGCCACGGCTTCGCGCTTGCGCTCGAATGCTTCCCACTGGGCGTCGCCGACGACGCCCAGCTTGCGGCCGATTTCCGTCAGGCGCATGTCGGCATTGTCTTCGCGCAGCGACAGGCGATACTCCGCACGGCTCGTAAACATGCGGTAGGGTTCGGCGACGCCCTGCGTCGTCAGGTCGTCGACCAGCACGCCGAGGTAGGCTTCCGAGCGGCCCGGTGTCCAGGCTTCCTTGCCCTGGGTTTGCAAGGCCGCATTGATACCGGCCAGCATGCCCTGGGCCGCCGCTTCTTCGTAGCCGGTGGTGCCGTTGATCTGGCCAGCAAAGAACAGGCCGCCGATCGCCTTCGTTTCCAGCGAAGCCTTCAGGCCGCGCGGGTCGAAATAATCGTATTCGATCGCATAGCCGGGACGCAGGATGAAGGCGTTTTCCAGGCCGCGCATCGAGCGCACCATGGCCAGCTGCACGTCGAACGGCAGGCTCGTCGAGATCCCGTTCGGGTAGAACTCGTTGGTCGTCAGGCCTTCCGGTTCCAGGAAAATCTGGTGCGATTCCTTCGACGAGAAACGGTGGATCTTGTCTTCGATCGACGGGCAGTAGCGTGGGCCGACGCCTTCGATCACGCCCGTGTACATCGGGCTGCGGTCGAGACCGTTACGGATGATGTCGTGGGTCTGCGCATTCGTGTGCGTGACCCAGCACGGCACCTGCTTCGGGTGCATCGCGGCGTTGCCCATATAGGAAAACACGGGGACCGGATCGAGGTCGCCGGGCTGCTCGGCCATGACGGAAAAATCGATGCTGCGGCCGTCGATACGCGGGGGCGTGCCCGTCTTGAGGCGGCCCTGCGGCAGCTTGAGTTCCTTCAGGCGGCTCGACAGCGAGATCGCGGGCGGATCGCCGGCGCGCCCTGCCGCGTAGTTCTGCAGGCCCACGTGGATCTTCCCGTCGAGGAAGGTACCCGCCGTCAGCACGACGGCGCGGGCGCGGAAGCGCAGACCGACCTGGGTCACGGCGCCGACGACGCGGTCGCCTTCGACCATCAGGTCGTCGACGGCCTGCTGGAACAGCCACAGGTTCGGCTGGTTTTCCAGGCGCGAACGGATCGCGTGCTTGTACAGCACGCGGTCGGCCTGGGCGCGGGTGGCACGCACGGCCGGGCCCTTGGAGGAATTCAGGATGCGGAACTGGATACCGGCTTCGTCGGTGGCAATGGCCATTGCGCCGCCCATGGCGTCGACTTCCTTGACCAGGTGGCCCTTGCCGATGCCGCCGATGGACGGATTGCAGGACATCGCGCCCAGGGTTTCGATATTGTGCGTAAGCAAGAGCGTCTTCTGGCCCATGCGCGCAGACGCGAGTGCCGCTTCGGTGCCGGCATGGCCGCCGCCAACGACGATCACGTCGAATTCTGTCGGATAAAGCATGATGGAATGTGGAGCGAGGAGGAGTTAAGGGTGGATTATAGATTCTTTTTTCCGTGCGGCTCGGAAGTGGTCCCGAAAACGACAGATTTTGTTTCACGTGAAACCAAGGCTTGGGGTGAGACATGCTAGGCTGCCACCGTCGATAACTCGTCATTTCCGCAAACATGAAGTCACGCGTCTCTTCCGTCATCCTTTTCGGTATCTGCTCTCTCGCCCATGCCTATCCGCGCTCCGACCTTCCCTCGATCCGTTTCGACCATAAGGACTGGGAGCTTGTGTGTGACAACACCCGCACCTGTCGCGCCGCGGGCTACAGCGCGGAAGGCGAAGACAACCGGATCAGCATCCTCCTGACCCGACGCGCTGGTCCGAATGAACTCGTGACTGTCGAGGTGCAGCCAGCCACCTTCGACGACGGCAATGGCACAGCTACGCCACCCGCCACCTTGACGATGGCGATCGATGGACGCGGCCTTGGCCCCGTGCGCCTGGATTCGGACACTGGCATCGGCAAACTGTCCGCAGACCAGGTCCGTGACCTGCTTCCAGCACTGCTCAAGGACACGGCGATCACATGGTCGGGCGCCGGCCATACATGGAAGCTCTCGACGGCCGGCAGTACGGCGGTCTTGTTGAAAATGGACGAGTTCCAGGGTCGCGTCTCGACCCCCGGTGCGTTGGCGAGAAAAGGCAGCAATCCCGAGGGTGGTGTCTTGCCTCCCCTTCCGAAACCGGTCATCGACGCGGCGCGCGTTCCACCCGGCGACCCGTCCGTGACGTTGGCGGCTCCGCAGATGCGCAACTTGCTCAGCGAGCTTCGCGCCGTCAGCGGCGACGATTGTGGCCAGTTGGCAGCGTACGGAAAGGACGGGAATACGCTTTCCCTGTCCCGGCTGACTGCTGGAAAACTTTTAGTGGAGTACACATGTGCGCAAGGTGCTTATAACACCGCCAATGGGTTCTGGGTCGTCAATGCGACCGCACCATATACGCCGGTACTGGTTACGGACTTCGGTTCAGAATATACCGACGGCATCGTCACCGCTGCCCAGCGAGGACGTGGTATCGCGGACTGCATGTCATTCGAAGAGTGGGTATGGGACGGAAGGACGTTCACGCAATCGCGCAGTGTCTCCACGGGAATGTGCCGCGCGATCGCGCGCGGCGGCACTTGGGATTTGCCGACGATCGTTACTCAAGTGCGCAAGAAAAAATAAGGCTGCGCTGTTTCACGTGAAACAATCACCACCCAAGATGGGACGGTATCCCACGCCGTCTTTACGATCAGCAGCGACACGACGACCAGGAACAGCTTGCGCACGAAGCCGCTGCCGTGCTTCAGCGCCAGCCTCGTACCGATCAATGAACCCGCGATCTGGCACACGGCCATCGTCAGGCCCAGTTGCCAGATCAGGTGGCCGCTGGCGCCGAACAGGATGAGGCCCGCAATATTACACGCGACGTTGACGACCTTGGCCGCTGCCGACGCGCTGAGGAAATCGAAGCCGAAGAAGCGGACGAACAGGAACAGCAGGAAGCTGCCGGTACCCGGACCGAAGAAGCCGTCATAGAAACCGATGGCGCCGCCGAAGCCCAGCGCCAGCCAGCGCTCCTTGGCACCGCTGTGCAGGGGTGCATGGATGGCACCCAGGTCTTTCTTCTTGAACGTGTAGACGGCAACGGCGACGAGGACCACGGGCAGCAGGCTGCGCACGAAGTCGGCCGGCACGCGCGTCACGGTCCAGGCGCCGAGGAAGGCGAATGCGAAGGCGGCGATAGCCGCCGGCGCCGCCGTGCTCCACGCCACCTGCACGCGGCGCGCATATTTGACGGCCGCGACCGAGGTGCCGAATACGGACGCCAGTTTATTGGTACCGATCAGCGTGGCCGGCACTTCCTTCGGATAGACCGCAAAGATCGCGGGAATCTGGATCAACCCTCCACCACCCACGACAGCATCGACGAGACCGGCAGCAAAGGCCGCGATGGCCAGGATGGTGATATCAAGCATGGAAGCGGCAGCGAAACGAGCGAAACCGGTATTGTACGGTACGCAAGAATTTGCTTCACCGCCGTGCTGATTCCCTTCAGACCGTCACCCGCGCCTCGCCGATGAACTCGAGCAGCAGCGCATTCACCTTCTCGTGCGCCGTCAATTGCAGCCAGTGGTCGGCGCCGCGGATCCTTTCGAAGCGGAACTCGTCCTCGACGTAGTGCGCGGAATCGCGCATCTGCTTCTCTCCCATCGCCGGATCGCGGTCGCTCCAGATGCCCATCACCGGCACCTTGATGCGCGGATAGGATTGCGGCAGGCTCATGCCGAGATTCGCGCGGTAGTAATTCAGCGCCGCCGTCAGGCGGCCCGGCGCTGACAGTTCGCGCTTCCAGTGGTCGGCCTGGCCCGGCTCGTCGGTGAACTGGCGCATCATGAACCAGTCGCTTGCCCGCAGCGTGTGTTCGGCGATGCCGGGCAGGATGAACCCCAGCACATAGCTCATGCGGAGGTGCTGGAACAGGCCCGAGCGGGCGATGGCCGCCGGGTGGCCGACGGACAGGGCGACGAGGCGGTGCACGCGCTGCGGCGCCAGCGTCGCGATCTGCCAGCCGATGAGACTGCCCCAATCGTGGCCGACGATGAACACCTTGTCGATCTGCAACGCGTCGAGCAGGCCCAGCACATCGCTGCGCAGTTTATCGAGCGTGTAATCGAAGATGCCGCCCGGGGCATCGGTGCGGCCGTAGCCGCGCAGGTCCGGAGCAAGGACACGGTAGCCGGCGGCGGCGAGCACGCCCACCTGCTTGCGCCAGACCTGGTGCGTGTCGGGGAAACCGTGCAGCAGCAGCACGGTCGGCCCCTGCCCCGTAGTCGTGACGTGCATGCGGATGCCGTTCACGTCCAGCATGAGGGATTCGTCGATCACACCGTCTCCTTTGGTCGAGGCCTCGTTGGTCGGCCCATTCTACCTGCGTCGCCGCGGCAGCCACGCACCCGAGCGGCGGCGCTCAACCGGGCGCGAAGCCCCCGTCCTCGATCGCCTGCGCCGTCTTTTCCGCGATCATCAGGGTGGGCGAATTCGTGTTCCCGGATGGTATGAAGGGCATGATCGACGCATCCACGACGCGCAGGCGGCGCACACCCCTGACCTTCAGGACGCCGTCGACGACGGCCAGCGGATCGTCGCTCCGGCCCATGCGGCAAGTGCCGACGGGGTGGAAAATCGTCGTGCCGATCAGGCCCGCCGCTTCGGCCAGCTCGTCCTCGGTCTGGAAATCCGGTCCCGGCTTGAACTCCTGCGGCCGGTATGTCGCCAGCGCCGGCGCCGCCACGATACGCCGCGTCAATGCCAGCGCGGCGGCGGCCACGCGGCGGCCTTCCTGCGTGCTCAAGTAGTTCGGCACGATCTTCGGCGGCGCATGGCTGTCGGCGGAGGCGATGCGCACGTGGCCGCGGGCCGTCGGCCGCAGGTTGCAGACGCTTGCCGTAAAAGCGGGAAAGCCGTGCAGCGGATCGCCGAACTTGTCCAGTGACAGGGGCTGCACGTGGTATTGCAGGTTGGGCGTCGCCTGGCCGGGAGCGGGCGAACGCGCGCCGGCGATCCGGTACACCATGCGCAATTGAAGATGGTCCTGCAGGTTTTCTCCGACGCCGGGCGCATCGACGACGGGCGGGATGCCGAGCCCTTGCAGGTACGTAGCCGGGCGATGCCGGACAGTTGCAGGATCTGCGGCGAGCCGATGGCACCCGCCGCCAGCAGGGTTTCGCGCCGCGCCGTCGCCGCGAACATGCGGCCGCCGCCGCCGAAACGCACGCAGCGGCACAGCAAGTCCGGCCCCTCCCCGTCGACGAGCAATCGCTCCACCTGGCAGCCGTCATGATGTCGAGGTTCGGCCGTGCCGATGCCGGCCGCAGGAAGGCCTTGGCCGTGTTCAGCCGGATGCCGCGGCGCTGGTTGACCTCGAAATAGGCGCAGCCGTGATTGTCTCCGCCATTAAAATCCGTCACCGCCGGAATGCCGGTCTCGTGCGCCGCCGCGCGAAAGGCATTGAGGATTTCCCAGGACAGGCGCTGGCGCTCCACGCGCCATTCGCCGCCGCTGCCGTGGGTGGCGCTGGCGCCCAGCCAGTGGTCTTCGCTTTTCCGGAACAGCGGCAACACGTGTTCCCGACGCCAGGAAGCATCGCTGGCGAAGTCGGCCCAACGGTCGTAGTCGTCCTTGCCGCCCGCTTCGATCAGCAGGACGTCGATATCGGGACGCCGGCTCGGGCGATTCGCGAGTACGCAACCGACCGTGCCCGCTCCCACGATGACGTAGTCGTATTCACCGGCGGATTCCATGGTCGTCTCTTCCTGCTCGTCCATACAGCGTCCCAGAGAACAGGTTCCAAAGGACATGCTGGAGGTCTGTGGATAAGCATCTGCATATCCACAGGTACGGATTGTGGGGAACGGACAGTTTTCGTACAGCCCCGATTTTTATTCATTTTTTCCCTCAGGCAAACACAACGGTAGCCCACCGGGTTTCGGCACACGTAAACGTTTGATGTTGTGGAAAAAACCTGGCTTATCCACAGATGAGCAGCACCGTTAACTACTACCACTATTCTGTATACAAGCTTTTGCTTGTAAACCTGGGGTGCCGGCGCGAGCGCGGCCTTGGCGCAAAAAAAAAACGGCTCCGGCAATCCCGTCAGCCATTCCTGCACATCGACGTCGACCACGTTGCAAGACGCCGGAAAATTTTTTCGATTCCGGCAAGACCGTCCAACACGCATGCATAACGACCTCGATCAGGTCCGCGCATGGCTGCATACCCTGCAAAACGGGCCTCCCGGATGCCCAAAACCAGCCGGCATGTGGATAAACCCATGCATATCCACAGGATCGAATGTGCGAAACCGGACCGTTTACAAAACCGCCGTTTTTTGTCCAGTTTCGATCCCAGCCGGATACAGGTTTTTTCCAGCGCGTTTACACGCACGTAAACCCTTGAGCTTGTGGAAAAAATCCCGTTTATCCACAGTTCGTGCGGCGTTTACTATCACTACCAACTTATCTTTCTATCCAAGTTAACTCATAGAGGGATAACCCGATTCCTGTACACAGCGCCGAACACGGCTCGCCTGCTTCGCCGACTCACGGCACAGCCGCTGGCCTGCAAGCGTTGGCCTGTCTGCAGGAAAACGAAACGCGGCTTGCGCTTCCAGAACAGCCACACGACGACGCCTACGGCAGGTAGCGACACATCGCTCGCAACTGACGGACACGCAATCGCCCTGCAAGCGTTTTTTTGGTCTACAGGAAAATGAGGTCGGTGGACGCCACCTCGAGGAATATGCAACGTCCTGCATGCCTCCCAGGATCGTCAACCCGGCAACAAACGCGGGATCCGCCGCTTCGCTGCCAGCCCAAAGGACGCGAAAATCGCAGCGGCTGTGGAAAAACGCCTGCATATCCACAGGACCAAGTGTGCAAAAAACGGTTTTTTTCTTGCCTAACAGTTTTTGTCCAACATCGGTCCAGCATCGATACAATGTTTTTCCAGCACTTCCGGCAACACGTAAACCGTTGACGCTGTAGATAAATTCGTCTTTATCCACAGCTGATTGCGCGTTTACTATCACTACCAGTTTTTATATATACCTACGTTTACTAATACAAAAAGACCGTGAACAAGGTGCATAAACCCGAAAAACGGTCTTCAACGCCTGTCCAGGCCAGGGAAAAACATGCGATTAGGGATCATCAGCGCGTTGCACGAAGAACAGCAGGGGCTCGTGGAAGCCATGGAGAGGCCCTACAAGCTCATGCACGGCATGCGCGAGTACTTTCTCGGACAACTGTGGGAAATCGACGCTGTGTGCGTTTTATCGCGTATAGGCAAGGTTGCTGCGGCAATGACCGCCACCACGCTTGTTGAAAAGTTCGGAGTTACGCACATCCTGTTTACGGGTGTCGCCGGCGCTGGCGCTCCCTCGATTCGTGTCGGCGACATCGTGGTGGCCGAGTCGCTGGTCCAGCACGACATGGATGCACGCCCCTTGTTTCCCCGTTTCGAGGTGCCGTTGACGGGATTGACGCATTTCTCTTCTGACCGCCACATGGGCCTGCAGCTGGCCGATGCGGCCCAGCGTTTCCTGGCCCAGGACTTCGCCGCCGCCATCGATCCCCAGGAAAGGGCCGTATTCGCGCTCAGCGGGCCGCGGCTGCATCGGGGCCTCGTCGCCAGTGCGGATGAGTTCGTTAGCGGCAGGGAGCGTATCCAGGCCCTGGGAGAGGCCTTTCCGGGGCTACTGGCCGTGGAAATGGAAGGCGCGGCCGTCGCGCAAGTCTGTTTCGAGCTGGGGATCCCGTTCGGCGTGATCCGCACGATTTCGGACAATGCCAACGAAAACGCCGCCACCGACTTCATGCGCTTCGTGAAATCGGTGGCATCGCGCTATGCCTTCCACATCGTCCGGCAGTTCTGCCTGGGCATCAACGCCAGTTCGCTGCCGTAAACGACAACGGCGTGCCGCAAGGGCACGCCGTTCCTGTCAGACCGACGACAGCGTCTATGTCAATCGATCAGGCGCTCAGCGTCATCAGGCTCGCATTGCCGCCCGCCGCCGTCGTATTCACGCAGACGGCGCGTTCGGCCACCAGGCGCCACAAGGCGACCGGTTCCTGTTCCCGCGTATCGACGATGCCGACGATGGCGCCCGGACGGCCGGCCAGCTTGCGCTGCACCTCTCCCTTGACACTCGCATCGACGAGGGCCATGGCGATATCGCTGCCGTCGAGTTCCGCTTCGCCGATGAAGCGCACGCGTTCCTTCACCGCCGCCGGCAGGCCGGCCAGCACCTGGTTGCGCGCATCGGCCAGCACCAGGGCGCGGTTGCCGGTCGCGAACACGGCCGCCAGCTGGTTCAGCAGCGCCTTGGTGCCGTCGGCCGCGCACAGCACGGTGCCGCGCGGCGTGAAGGCCAGCTGGTTGCGCTCGCCGGTGGGGCCCGGCAAGTCGATGCGCACGCCTTCCAGCGACGTCTCCTTGTAGCTTTCCGCCAGCGTCGCCACGTCGCCGTGGCCATTGCCGCGTGCCCAGTCCAGCAGCGCGTCCAGGGATGCGTCGCTGCGGCGTTCGTGTTTCAGCAGCGGCTGCGCATGCTGCTGCAGGCGCTTCAGGTACAGCGGACCGCCGGCCTTGGGACCGGTGCCCGACTTCCCTTCCCCGCCGAACGGCTGCACGCCGACGACGGCGCCGACGATGTTGCGGTTCACGTAGATGTTGCCCACGTGGGCACGCGACACGATGAAGTCGATGGTCTCGTCGATGCGCGAATGCACGCCCAGCGTCAAGCCGTAGCCGGTGGCGTTGATGGCGTCGATCACTTGCGGCAGGTCGGCGCGGCGGTAGCGCACGATGTGCAGCACGGGACCGAACACTTCGCGCGTCAGTTCGGACAGGGAACCGATCTCCAGCACGGTCGGCGGCACGAAGGTGCCCTGCGCCTGCAGTTCCGCCGGCAGGGCCAGCGAGAAGTGCTGCTTGGCATTGGCCTTCATGCGCTCGATGTGGCCCAGCAGGTTCCGCTGCGCTTCCGCATCGATGACGGGGCCGATGTCGGTCGCCAGGCGGTCCGGGACGCCCACGCGCAATTCCTGCATCGCGCCCTTGAGCATCTTGATGGTCTTGTCGGCAATGTCTTCCTGCAGGAACAGCACGCGCAGCGCCGAGCAGCGCTGGCCGGCGCTGTCGAATGCCGAGCTCAGCACGTCCTGGACGACCTGTTCCGGCAACGCCGAGGAATCGACGATCAGCGCATTCTGGCCGCCCGTCTCGGCGATCAGGGGGATGTCGCAGCCTTCGCGCGCTGCACGTTCGGCCAGCGTACGGTTGATCAATTGCGCCACTTCCGTCGAACCCGTGAAGATCACGGCTTTTACGCGCGCATCCTGCGTCAGGGCGGCGCCGACGGTCTCTCCGCGGCCCGGCAGCAATTGCAGCGCGCCGGCCGGCACCCCTGCTTCGTGGAACAGCTGGACGGCGCGGTGCGCGATCAACGGCGTCTGTTCGGCCGGTTTGGCGAGCACGGTATTGCCGGCCGCCAGCGCGGCGGCGACCTGGCCCGTGAAGATGGCCAGCGGGAAGTTCCAGGGGCTGATGCAGGTCACGGGACCCAGGGCCTTGGCCGGTGCCGTGGCGCGGATCTCGGCCGCGTAGTAGCGCAGGAAGTCGACGGCTTCGCGGATCTCGGCGATCGCGTTCGGCAGCGATTTGCCCGCTTCGCGCACGGCCAGGGCCATCAGCTCCATCATGTGCGTTTCGAACAGCTCGCCGGTGCGCTCGAGCAGGGCGGCGCGCTGCGCATTGCCCACGCCTTCCCAGGCCGGCAGCGCGGCCACAGCCGCCTGCAGCGCCGTGTCGACGTCGTTCGTCGTCGCTTCCGTCACCTGGCCCACGATGTCGGCCGATTGGGCCGGGTTGATCACCGGGTTGGCTACATGAGCCGCAACGGCCGCTTCGAGCGGGCCGGCGACCAGCGGCGCGGCCAGGTAGTGGCGCGGCTTGGCCAGCTCGGTGCCCAGGGTCGCCAGCATGTCCTCGTTGGCCAGGTCGATGCCGGCGGAGTTGCGGCGGCCGTCCGGGAACAGCGCCTGCGGCAGCGCGATGCGCGTGTGCGGCAGGCACCTGGCGGCGCGCGCCTGTTCGAACGGATCGGCCAGCAGCGCATCGATGGGGACGCTCTCGTCGACGATCTGGTTCACGAACGAGCTGTTCGCGCCGTTTTCCAGCAGGCGGCGCACCAGGTAGGCCAGCAGCGTCTCGTGCGAACCGACAGGCGCATAGATACGGCAGGCTTTATCGAGGTTGTCCTTGCCCACGACCTGGTCGTACAGCGTCTCTCCCATGCCGTGCAGGCACTGGAATTCGTAGTTGGACACGCCGTCCGCCTTGGCCCAGGTATAGATCACGGACAAGGTGTGCGCATTGTGCGTGGCGAACTGGGCGTAGATGACGTCGGTCGCGCCCAGCAGCTTGCGCGCGCAGGTGAGATACGAGACGTCCGTGTACACCTTGCGCGTATAGACCGGATAGCCGGGCAGGCCGTCGACCTGGGCGCGCTTGATCTCCGCATCCCAGTAGGCGCCCTTGACCAGGCGCACCATGAACTTGCGGCCGCTGCGGCGCGCCAGGTCGACCACGTAGTCGATCACGAACGGACAGCGCTTTTGATACCCCTGCACGACGAGGCCGATGCCTTCGAAGCCGGACAGGGCCGGGTCGAACGCCAGCGCTTCCAGCATGTCGAGCGAGATCTCGAGGCGGTCGGCTTCCTCGGCGTCGATATTGATGCCGATGTTGTATTGCTTGGCCAGCAGGACGAGGCTGCGCACGCGCGGCAGCAATTCGCCCATCACGCGCGCGTACTGCGCGCGGCTGTAGCGCGGATGCAGCGCCGACAGCTTGATCGAGATGCCCGGACCGTCCTTGATGCCGCGGCCATTGGATGCCTTGCCGATCGCGTGGATCGCCGCTTCATAGGAGGCATAGTAATTGCTTGCATCCAACTCCGTGAGTGCGGCTTCGCCCAGCATGTCATACGAGTAACGGTAGCCGCGGGTTTCGTTCTCGCGGCTGTTCTTCAATGCTTCGTCGATGGTCTGGCCGGTGACGAACTGGTTGCCGAGCATGCGCATGGCCAGGTCGACGCCCTTGCGGATCAGCGGCTCGCCGCCCTTGGCGATCAGGCGCGTCAATGCGGCGCCCAGGCCGGTTTCGCTGCTGGACGACACCAGCTTGCCCGTGACGAGCAGGCCCCAGGTGGCGGCGTTGACGAACAGGGACGGAGATTCTCCCAGGTGTTTCTTCCAGTCGCCCTTGCTGATCTTGTCGGCAATCAGGCGGTCGGCGGTGTCGGTGTCCGGGATGCGCAGCAGCGCTTCGGCGAGGCACATCAGTGCGACGCCCTCCTCGGACGATAGCGAGAATTCGTGCATCAGCGCGTCGACGCCCGACGAGCGCGTGCGTTTTTGGCGCACGGCTGCCACAAGGCGGTGCGCCAGCGCGTGCGCGTCGGCATGCGGACGTGCGCCCTGCTCCAGCAGCCATTCGACGGCGGCCGTCTCGTCGCGGCGGTAGGCGGCGGTGATGGCGGCGCGCAAGGGCGTTTGATCGCGGCGGGTCTCGGCCTGCAGGGCGTCGAAGGGAACGAAGGTGATGGCCGGGGTGGCGGCAATGTTCATGGAGATATGGTGTAAGCGATAAGGAAATGGGCGCCCGCACAGCAAAACGCGCCGGTCCCCAGTGCCAGGGCCGACGCGATTGGTGTTGCGGATCAATGATTCGATTGTAGAAGGAAATCTTCTTTATTAATTCTGTTTTTAGAGAAGACTAGAAAAAGATAGTTTTTGGTGAGAGAATTTCACCAAATAATATTTATAGTGGAGAACGTAGGATGCTGGACAAGATCAGCAAGAAAATTTTGGCCGAGCTGCAGAGCGACGGGCGTATCAGCAACGTCGAGCTGGCGGCACGGGTCAACCTGTCCCCGGCGGCCTGCCTGGAACGGGTCCGCAAGCTGCACGAGTCCGGTTATATCATGGGCTACACGGCCCAGTTGAACCCGCAGCTGCTGGACGTGTCCCTGCTGGTCTTCATCGAGGTGGTGCTGGACCGCACGACGCCGGAAGTGTTCGACGCCTTCAAGCAGAGCGTCCAGCTGATCCCGGAAGTGCTCGAGTGCCACATGGTGGCGGGCGGCTTCGACTACCTCGTCAAGGCGCGCGTCAAGGACATGGCGGCCTACCGCGAATTCCTCGGCAAGACGCTGCTGCAGAAAGGCGTGCGCGAGACGCACACGTATGCGGTGATGGAAGAGGTCAAGAACACGACCAAGCTGCCTATCAAGTAAGTTTCACGACAACCTCAAACGACGTCGCCCCTGCGCAGGTGAACTGACCCAGAGAAGTTAGAC
>NZ_JASNRD010000060.1 GCF_030412015.1 Massilia sp. YIM B02763
CCGCCTGCCGCGCCCGAGGCGCCCGCGCCGCCCGCGCCGCCGCTGGTGGTGCCGGCGGTCGAGGTGATGGTGCCGCCGGTCACGCCCGAGCCGGTCGAGGACGGCGCGCCCGAGGTGGCGGTGCCGCTGGCGCCGCCGCCGGCGCCCATGCCCGAACCTTCGCCGGTGCCGGTGCCCGGGGTGCCGCTGCCGGCCGTGCCCGAGGTCGCCCAGCTGCCGCCGGCCGTGGTGGTACCGGTGGCTGCGCCGCCGGTACCGCCCGCGTTGGCGTTGCCGGCCGCGCCAGCCGCGCCGCCCATGCCGCCCATGCCGCCGGTACCGCCAGCCGCGCCTGCGCCGCCTGCGCCGCCGGCAGCGCCCGCGCCGCCCATGCCGCCCGTTGCCGAGCCGGTGGTGCCGCCGGCGCCGCCGGTGCCGGCATACGAACCGCCGGTCGAGCCGCCGTTGCCGCCGCTCAGGGCGCCGGTCGCACCGCCGTTGCCGCCGGAAGCCGCGCCGCCGGCCGCGCCTGCGCCGCCGAAGCCGCCGGTCGAGGTCGACGAACCGCCGGCCGCGCCCGCGCCGCCGATGCCGCCCGATGCGCCCGCGCCGCTGGTCGCTGCGCCAGCCGCGC
>NZ_JASNRD010000061.1 GCF_030412015.1 Massilia sp. YIM B02763
CCGTTCGCCACCGGCTACCTGCGCCTCGTGCAGGACGGCGCCGACACCGCTCTGCAATGGGACAAGACGGGAGCGGGCGACGGCGCGGCGTGGACCACGGTCGCCCGGTTCCAGGGCACGTCGGCTGCCGGCTTCACGCTGGACAACTTCGTCCCGGGCTTCAATCCGGACGGCAGCGGCAAGGGCCCGACCATCGACGGCACGGCAGCGAGTGAAACGCTGAATGGCACCGTCAACAACGACATCGTGAACGGTCTGGGTGGCAACGACATCCTCGAAGGCGGCTGGGGCGATGATACGCTGAACGGCAACGCCGGCAGCGACTACCTGTACGGTGGGCTGGGCAACGACACGCTCGACGGCGGCACCGACGACGACTATCTGTATGGGGGCGAGGGCAACGATGTCCTGCTCGGCGGCGCCGGCAACGACACTCTGTCCGACAATGCCGGCGTCAACAAGCTGTACGGCGCCGATGGCGACGACCGCTTCGACCTGAACGGCGCGCTGACGCAGGCAGCGATCGACGGCGGCGCCGGCGACGACAGCTTCTACGTCTA
>NZ_JASNRD010000062.1 GCF_030412015.1 Massilia sp. YIM B02763
GTGAACTGACCCAGGTTTGTTAGACGGTTTAGTGTGAGGTCTGGGAGGCTTGCATCCTGTACTGAACAGGAGAGAGCCCACCCAAGCTTAATTTTATCCGCTCGTGATTGTAGTAGTGAATATACTCGGGCAATGCACTTTCCAACTGGTCGATACTGCTGAATTCCGAGAGATAGAAGAACTCGGACTTCAATGTGCCAAAGAAGCTTTCGATTGCTGCATTGTCATGGCAGTTGCCCTTGCGAGACATGCTCTGCACCATGCCCGTTTCACTCAGCAGTCGTTGGTACCCCGGCATCTGATACTGCCAACCTTGGTCCGAGTGCACCATTGGCTTCGCGTCTCCACTTAACGTGGCGATTGCTTTGTTGAGCATGTTACCGACCATTGAGAACACGGGGCGGCGTGCCATTTCGAAAGCGACGATCTCGCCGTTAAACAGATCCATCATAGGCGACAGGTACAGCTTTTCACCGGCGACCTTGAACTCGG
>NZ_JASNRD010000008.1 GCF_030412015.1 Massilia sp. YIM B02763
CGCGCCGCCGGCGCCGCCGGTGCCGGCGTAGGAGCCACCGGTGGTGGCGCTGCCCGCGGTCGCGCCGCCGTTGGTCGACATGCCGCCCGCCGCGCCAGCCGCGCCCGAGGCGCCGGCCGCTGCCGCGCCGGCGCCGCCGGTGGCTTGCACGCTGCCGCCGGTGCCGGTCGAGCCGACGCCTGCCGTGCCGGTGGCGCCGTTGGCGCTGCCGGTGTTGTTGGCGACGTTGCCGATGTTCGAGATGTTGTTGCCCGAGACCGAGCCGGACAGGTTGCTGGTGGCGTTGGCCGACGAGGTATTGAAGGCGTTCGACACATTCGAGGTGGCGGTGCCGCCGTTGTTGGCTGCGGTGGCGCCCAGCGACGACGCCGACGAGTCGCCCGAGCTGTTGTTCTTGCCCGTGCTGTTGTCGTTGTCGCGGTTCGTGGTGGTGGTGTTCGTGTTGGTCGTGGTGGCCGTACGCTGGCTGTTGTCCGTATGGTCGTCGGTCGACGTGGTGGTGGCGGTGTTGCCGCTGTCGCGGGTCGTGGTGGACGTGTTGGTGTTCGTGTTCGTGTTCGTGTTGCCGCTGTTGCTGTTCGACGTGGTCGTCGCGGTGTTGGTGCTGTTATTGCGGTTGTCGGTCGAGGTATTGGTGCTATTGTTGCGGTTGTCGGTGTTGGTCGCCGTGTTGGTGCTGTTGTTGCGGTTGTCCGTCGAGGTGTTGACGCTGTTGTTGCTGTTGTTCGTGTTCGTGTTGGTATTCGTGTTCGTGCTGCTGTTGTTGCCGCTGTTGCTGCTGTCGGACGACGTGGTGTTCGTATTCGTGCTGCTGTTGTTGCCGCTATTGCTGCTGTCCGACGACGTGGTATTGGTCGCGGTGTTGGTGCTGTTGTTGTTGAAGCTGTCGGTCGAGCGGGTGGTGGTTTGCGTCACCGTGCTGCCGCCGCGGCCGACGACGGAGTCATCCGCCTGTGCGCTCAGCGAGAAGGCAAGCGAAATGGCAGTCACGAGCAAAGTCTTGTTCATTCGAGTTTCCCCTCTGGGTTTGATGGTTGGTTGGGCCGGCTGCGCTTTCGCGCCGACGTTATCTCCTTTGCACGTTCGGTGCCAGCGTTAAGGAAGAGCTCGCTAACCCATTGTTTTTGTTGGCTTTGTGCGCTTCGTCCTACGCAGCCGTCAGAGAAAATCCGGCACGAATTGCCGAATTTATTGAAAATGTGTGCCAGATGCGGAACAGGTTTGTCACGCTGGCCTGTCCGGCGCGCCGCGCGGCTGGACAGGGTTGTGCCACTTTGTGCCAAGGTGTCCGCAAACGGTTGCGCTCGGCAGTGCCCAAACGCAAAAGGGCGGCCATCGGCCGCCCTGAAAGGATGAGTAAAGCGCGCTCAGGCCGGGCGCATGCCGTGCTTGCTGAGCAGGCGGTACATCGTCGTGCGCGACACGCCCAGGTCGCGCGCGGCGCGGCTGACGTTCTGGCCGCTGCGGTCCAGGCATTCGCGCAGCGCGCGCCGCTCCGTCCGCATGCGCGTGTCGTCGAGCGCGTCGGGCTGGGCGATGGGGATGCCCCGTGTCAGGCCCAGGTCCTCGGGCATGATCAGGCGGCCGTCGGACATGACGAGGGCGCGCCGCACCCGGTTGATCAGTTCGCGCACGTTGCCGGGCCACTCGTGTTCCAGGATGGCCTCGATGGCACGGTTCGAGAAGCCCTTCAGGCGCGGCGACTTCTCGCTCGCGTAGAGTTCGAAGAAGTGCTCGGACAGGGCCACCAGGTCTTCGCGGCGCTCGCGCAGCGGCGGCACCGTCACGGGAAGCACGGCGAGGCGGTAATACAGGTCCTCGCGGAAGGCGCCGCCGGCGACGGCCTGCTGCAATTGCACGTGGGAGGCGGCGACCACGCGCACGTCCACCCGGATCTGGCGCGTGCTGCCGAGGCGGCAGATCGTCTTCTCCTGCAGGAAGCGCAGCAGGTTGGCCTGCAAGTCCTTCGGCAGGTCGCCGATCTCGTCGAGGAACAGCGTGCCGCCATCGGCCGATTCGATCAAGCCGGCCTTGCCGCGGGTGGCGCCGGTGAAGGCGCCGCGCTCGTAGCCGAACAGTTCGGAGTGGATCAGGCTGGGCGCGATCGCGCCGCAGTTGATCGGCACGAACGGCCCACGCGCGCGTTCCGAACGGGCGTGGATCTCCTGGGCCGTGAGCTCCTTGCCGCTGCCGCTCTCGCCCCAGATCAGCACCGGCGCCGCCACCTTGGCGACACGGTCGACCTGGGCGCGCAGGCGCACGATGGCGTCGCAGCTGCCGATCAGCGGCGAGTCGCGGCCGTCGGCGGCGCTGGCGGCGACAGCGGCCGGCCGGCGCAGCATGGCCCAGCCATGGGCGTGGCCCAGCGTGTGCGCGAGGCGCACCGGATCGACGGGCGCCGTATGGTAGTCGCACAGGTGTTCGATGACGAGGTCGCGGCAGGGCGCTTGTTCCAGGTCGCGCCGCCGGAACACGCCGACCCACTGCATGTGGCCGTGGCGGCGCAGGAAGAGGTCGACGTCGGACGGGCGCTGCAATTCGCGTCCGTGCATCAACAGGCCGACGAGGTAACGGTTGCCGCGCAGCTCGCGCCCGGCCTCGGCCAGGGTGGCAACGCTGCGGATCTCCCAATCGTGCATCGCATCGCTCAGCAGGTCGAGCGTTTCCGTCCCGTCCGGCGCGATGCACAGCAGGCGCTTCTTTTGGGTCATCCATCTCTCCATGGGCATCCGCCGTCCCCTGCGTGGCGGCAGGGACGGGGCACCGGCTTATAGTTCTACAAGTGTAACCAACGGTAAGAAATGCTGGAGTTCTCTAGCCCCTTGGCAAGTTCTTAACATTCGTTGAAGTTCAAGTAACATTATGCCATTTATGCAACTTTCGTGGATTCAATCGTGCGCGACGAAAGGTGCATATGCAGCATGCGCGCGAGAGCGATGGGACCGGGGGGCGGGTTCAAGGTCCTGTGGTCGGCGGCATGAGGGCCCGGACAGCCGCGCATGCGCGGAACTCGGCCATATGTACCCGGCGGTTACAAAGCGGTGGGAGGGGAAGCGGATGCGCGGCGGCGCATCCGGCGGGGGAGCCTGCGCGTCAGCGCACGCGCTTGACCTTGGCGGTCTGGTTGGTGCCCGGGAACTCGATGAACATCGTGCCGAACATATTGCGGGTAATGCGGACCTTGGGATCGGTGACGGGGTCGAGCATGCCCGAACTGCCGTCGCTGACGCGCCAGACCTGGCCGTTGGCCAGCTTGAACTGGGTGTTCGGCCCCCAGCCGTCGATACGGCCCACGAGCGCGCTTTCGATCAGCTTGGGCGCTTCCGGGCGGCGCACGTTTTCCAGGCCGAAACTTTGGGCCGGATCGGCCGGGGCAGCCGCTGCAGCGGCCGTTGCGGCCGCGCGCGGCGCGCCGACCTTGGCGGAATTCGCCGGAATGGCGTCGTAGCACGCCAGGCGGGCAGCCGTGTCGTCGAGCTTGCGGCAGGCCAGCAGCGCGGCATCGTCGGCCAGGACGGCGCCGGATGCGCACAGCAGAGTCAGCAGCAAGGGCAGGGCAGGTTTCATTGCATCCTTTCGTACATTTCAATCGCGCAAGATTATAGCCGCCTTCACGCCATCAGGCGCGCGGGCGCTGGCGGTGGAACACGAGCGGGCTGTACGGGATCGCCGACGGCGGCGGCGACTGCAGGATGTTGTCCTTCATGGCGCCGATGATGTGCATCTCGCAGGGTTTGCAATCGAACTTCAGCGTGTAGCGCTCCTCGCCCGACACGAGCGTCATCGGCTCGGCGCGCACCTGGCCCTGCACGCCCTGGACGCCCTTGGCCTGCTTGGGGCACAGGTTGAAGGAAAAGCGCAGGCAGTGCTTGGTGATCATCAGCGACACCTCGCCCGGCTCCTCGTGCGCCTCGTAGGCCGCGGCGATCAATTGCACGCCGTGGCGGTGGTAGAAGGCGCGCGCCTTCTCGTTGTAGACGTTGGCCAGGTAGCTGAGCTGGGTTTCCGGGTAGGCGGGGGCGGGCTCCGCCGCCCGGGCGCGTTCCGGGCGCTGCCAGGCGGCCAGGCGCGCCGCTTCCTGGGCCGCCACGGCGTCGCGGCGCAGCGCGTTGATCGTGCTGGACGGCACGAACCACGGCCGGGCCAGCGCCAGGTCGATGGTGCCGGCCTCGAACATCGTGTTGCCCAGCTTGCCGAGGCTGGCGCGCAGGCCGGCCAGGGCCTGCTCGGCCTGCTGGGCGGGCTGCAGCGCCAGGGCGGCCGACGTCGTCGTCGCGATGCCGTCCTCGTCCGTGAGGGTCAGGGACAGGCCGCCGTCGGTGTCGGCCAGCACCATGTCGAGGCGCACGCGGCGCTCCGAGGACTTCTTGGTCAGCACGGCTTCCCACTGGTGGTCGCGGTTGCGGCTGACGACGGTGCCCACCTTCAGGCCCGCCAGGCTCGAGACGGGCTCGTTGGGGAACACGCGCCAGCGCTGGCCGTCCGCGTCCTCGCCCAGCTTCTGCACGACGTTGGCCTGGATGCCGACCGTCTCGCGCTTGTGCATGTAGTTCAAGCCGTCGCCATTGGCCATGGGCGCATTGGTGAGGAGGTCGATGTTGTCGCCCCCGACGCGCACCACGGTGCCCAGTTCCACGCCCACGTACTTGGGCGAATCGAAGGCGCCGATGGTCTGCTGGCGGCCCTGGGCGAAATAATCGGTGTGGCCGCGATGGAAGTTCTTGTCGACGTCGGGCGTGAAGTGGACCTCGGTACGGCCGCTCGACGCGCGCGCCAGTTCCGGGCGCCGCTCGAGCAGCTCGTCCAGCAGCAGGCGGTAGTGGGCCGTGATGTTCTTCACGTAGCCCATGTCCTTGTAGCGGCCCTCGATCTTGAACGAGCGGATGCCGGCATCGACGAGGGCCTCCAGGTTGCGGCTCTGGTCGTTGTCCTTCATCGACAGCAGGTGTTTTTCGTAGGCCACCACGCGGCCCTGGCCGTCGGACAGCGTGTACGGCAGGCGGCAGGCCTGCGAGCAGTCGCCGCGGTTGGCGCTGCGGCCCGTGTCCGCATGCGAGATATAGCACTGGCCCGAGAACGCCACGCACAGGGCGCCGTGGATGAAGTACTCGAGCGGCGTGTCGACGTCGGCGCGGATCTTCCTGATCTGCTCGATGGTGAGCTCGCGCGCCAGCACGAGCTGGGAAAAGCCGACCTGGCCCAGGAACTTCGCCTTTTCCACGGTGCGGATATCGCATTGGGTACTGGCGTGCAGCTGGATCGGCGGCAAGTCCATTTCCAGCATCGCCATGTCCTGGACGATCAGCGCGTCGACGCCGGCGTCGTACAGCTGGTGGATCTGCTTGCGGGCCGTTTCCAGCTCGGCGTCGTGCAGGATCGTGTTCATCGTCACGAAGATGCGCGCGCGGTAGCGGTGCGCGAACGCCACCAGCGACGCGATCTCTTCCAGCGTATTGCTGGCATTGTGGCGCGCCCCGAAAGCCGGCCCGCCGATGTAGACCGCATCGGCGCCGTGCAGGATGGCTTCGCGGCCGATCTCGGCGGTTTTGGCGGGGGACAGCAGTTCGAGCTGGTGGGGGAGGAGGGACATGGCGGGTTCCTGGCAAGCGAAGGCGGAAATTATAGCCATATCAATGGCTTATGTCACCGGCCGGGGAATCGGCGAGTGCGAACATATTCTTGCAGCAAGAATTTCTTTTAGTTATTATGAATCCGAAACTTTCATCGCTCTCGCCCCTGCTGAAGATTGCGCTCGCCATCGTTGATCCCCTATTTCTGATTGCGATCGCAATAAACATGCGCCGGGCTGCATGAAACTGCCGAGGGAAAGCGTTTTACTACCGTCCCGGTTACACGCATCGGTCGCGCCGACGCCGTGCTTCTTGTGCATTCGCACAACTCTTTTTTCGAATGACGCCGCATTCGCCAAGCGCCCCCGCGGCATCCACGGCGGGACGGCTCGCGCCTGTCGTTCGTCCCGCTCGCCTGTTTTTCCTAGTGGAATGGTTTCGCAGGATCGATGTGCCATCTAAGAAACTTCGTCGGGAGCGGCGTCGACTCGATGTCTCCTAAATGCCGCAAACGAGCGCGCAAAGCTGGGCGCATGCCTGAACGTATGTTACTGTGCAGCAAAAACCATTTCGAGCATTTGTACAAATGTCTGTGTTCAAAACGGCGTTCCCCTTGCCCCGCGGCCTGGCCGGCTACATGGCCCTGGCTTTCTCCCTGCTATCCATCATCCTCACCTTCGTCATCGTCGAAGTGGTGGAGCACAAGGCGACCCATCACGTCGAGGAGACCATCGGCCGCGGGCTCGCCGAGGTGGCCCTGCAGACTTCCGACAAGCTCGACCGCGGCATGTTCGAGCGCTACCGCGAAGTCGCGCTGCTGGCGCGGCGCAGCGAACTGGGCGACGCGTCGCGCTCCATCGCGGCACGGCGCGCCATGCTGGATGACGTGCTGAACAGCTACCGCTATTACGGCTGGATCGGCCTGGCCGGCCTGGACGGCAAGGTCAAGGTCGCCGCCAAGGGCTTGCTGGAAGGCCAGGACGTGTCCGCGCGCCCCTGGTTCGGGCGCGCGCTGGAAGGCCGCCACGTGGGCGACGTGCACGAAGCCCTGCTGCTGGCCAAGCTGCTGCAGCAGGAGGGCGGGGAGCCGATGCGCTTCGTCGACGTCGCGTTTCCCTACCACGGTCCGGACGGCCGCGTGAACGGCGTGCTGGCCGCCCACCTGTCCTGGGCCTGGGCGCGCGACGTCGAGGAATCGATCATCGCGCCGCTGGAACAGAGCCGCCAGGTCGAGGCGATGATCGTCAGCGCGAACGGCGTGGTGCTGCTGGGTCCGAGCGACCTGCAGGGCAAGCGCTTGCCCACGTCGCTGCTGGCCATGGCCGATCCCGCGCACCCGACCTGGCGCCAGGAAACCTGGCCGGGCGGGACCCGCTACCTGACGGGCCTGAGCCGCTCCAGGGGCTACGACGACTATCCCGGCCTGGGCTGGACCGTGCTGGTGCGCCAGAAGGTGTCCACCGCCTTGTTGCCCATCGAGCTGCTGCGCCAGTACGCGCTGGCGAGCGGCATCGGCCTGGCGCTGCTGTTCTCGATCGCCGGCGCCTTCGTCGCCCGCATGATCACCCGCCCCCTGAAACGGCTGGCGCGTTCGGCCCGCACGCTGCAGGACGGCAGCGCCAGGATCCCCGTCATCGAAGGCGGCGCCAGCAGCTACGAGGAAGTGCGCGAGCTGGCCGATTCGCTGAACCACCTGGTCCAGGACCTGATCCGCAGGAGCGGCGAGCTGGAATTGTTGAATGCGACGCTGGAGCGCCGCGTCGGCGAGCGCACCAACGAGCTGGCCGCCGCGCTGGCCCAGGTGCAGGCCAACGAGCAGCGCATCCATACGATCATCGACACGGCCCAGGACGCGTTCATCGGCGTCGACCTCGACGGCCGCATCGTCGACTGGAATACCCAGGCGCGCGCCATGTTCGGTTGGAGCCGCAGCGAGGCGATCGGCAAGCCGGTGGCGCTGACGGTGCCGGAACGCTACCGCTTCAGCGTGGAAAAATCGCTCGCGCGTTTCGCCGAGACGGGCGAGCTGGGCCTGCTGGGCCAGCGCGTCGAGCGCATCGTCAGCGACCGCAACGGCAACGAGATCCCCGTCGAGCTGACGCTGGGCCTGGTGGCCAGCGGCACGCGGCCGTTCTTCAGCATCTTCCTGCACGATATCTCGCTGCGCAAGAAGGTCGAGCGCATGAAGGACGAGTTCATCGCCACCGCCTCGCACGAGTTGCGCACGCCGCTGACCTCGATGCGGGTGTCGCTGTCGCTGCTGGCGCAAGGCACGGTCGCCACGCTCGAGCCCGAGGTGCAGGAGCTGGTCGACATCGCGCACCGCCATTGCGAGCGCCTGGTGCGCCTGGTCAACGACATGCTGGACGTGCAGAAGATCGAGGCGGGCGGGCTGCAGCTCGACAAGCGCCGCGAGGCGGTGCTGCCGCTGGTGCAGGAAGCCATCGCCGCCATGCGCGGTTTCGGCCGGGAGCGCCACATCGCCCTCGAATGCGAGTGCCCGGGCGGCTGCGCCGACGTGAGCGCCGAGCTCGACCACGACCGCCTGCTGCAGGTACTGACCAACCTGCTGTCGAACGCCATCAAGTTCTCGCCGCCGGACAGCGCCGTCGTCGTGCGTATCGAGCGCCTGCCGCAGGTGTTGCGGATCTCCGTGATCGACCAGGGCAGCGGCATCCCCGACAGTTTCCGCGACCGCATCTTCCAGCGCTTCGCGCAGGCCGGCAGCGCCGGCGGCAGCGGCCTGGGCTTGTCGATCTGCAAGGGTATCGTCGAGGAACACGGCGGCAGCCTGTGGTTCACGAGCGTGGAGGGCAAGGGCACCAGCTTCCACGTCGACCTGCCCGCTGGCGTCGCGGACCCGGCCCCGGCTGCGGCGCGTGCGGACGGCGAACCTGCCTGATCATCCTGGCCGGCGACGAGGAGAAATCCGGCGAGCTCCCGATGTCGGGCATCCTGGCGAATCTGCGGGCCACCCAGGCCCCTGCCGGTCTTCGATGCGCGCCTGCCCTGCGATCC
This sequence comes from Massilia sp. YIM B02763, assembly GCF_030412015.1. GTDB lineage: Bacteria > Pseudomonadota > Gammaproteobacteria > Burkholderiales > Burkholderiaceae_D > Telluria. The sequence continues at coordinate 8,589 of NZ_JASNRD010000008.1, forward strand.
AGCGGGCAGGCTTCAGCGCCCCTCGTCGCGCACGCGGCGGCGCCACGCGCCGGGCGCCAGTCCCGTCCGTTCCTTGAACGCCGTCGAAAAATTGCGCGCGTTCCGGTAGCCCACCGTGCCCGCCACGTCGTTCACATCCATCTCCGACTCGCGCAGCAGCCGCTCGGCGCGCTCGAAGCGCCGTTCGCGCACGTAGTCGAACACGCTGCAGCCCAGGCGCTGGCGGAACACGGCGTTCAGACGCTCGCGATAGGTGCCTGCGGCGCGCGCGATATCCGCCAGCTCCGGCAGGTCGGACAGGTTGGCGTCGATCAGGCGGCATGCCGCCGCCAGGACCAGCGCGTCCAGGTCCATGGGCCGGGCAGGGGCGGCCGTCGGTGCCGCCGCGCCCGTGCGCGGCATCAGTCCCAGGTGCACGCGTATGCGCGCCAGCAATTCGTCCGGATCGCAGGGCGCGACGAGGAAATCCACGGCCCCCAGCGTCAGGCCCGTGACGCGCTCGCGCGGACCGGCGTCCGTTCCCAGCAGGATCAGGGGGATGGCGCTCGTCGCGGGATCCGCCTTGAGCAGGCGGCAGCAGGCATAACCGTCCATGTCCGGAAGCGCGACGTCGGCGACGATCAGTTGCGGCTGTTCCAGTGCGGCCAGGCGTACGCCCTGCACGCCGCCCGCCGCCCGGTGACGCCGTAGCCGGCCCGACGCAGCAGCGTCCCGTGGCGAATGCGGCGGTGCTCGTCCGGATCGATCAAGAGGATACGGGTCGCATGCGGCGTGAAAGGCATGGTGTCGAACGTTGTTGTGAAGCAGCGATATTAGCGACTTTTGCGAGATTTCACATCTTCCAGACGGATTTTCTCCTACCGAAGATGTTTCAGATTTGCAGCTTTTTCTGTCTTTTGCGATAGTTGTCGCACGGCAATAGCGCAGTCCCCGCAGCCCCATTCATAAGGAGAATCATCATGTTGAAGTCGCATTCGAAACTGGCAGTCGTCGGCCTGATCGGCGCCCTGTTCGCTCCGCTGGCCACCCAGGCCGCCACCTACAGCCAGTCGAAGACCGCGAATTTCGACGTCACCATGAAGATTGTTGCAGACTGCACCATCGCTGCCAACAGCATGGACTTCGGCCAGAACCAGGGCGTGCTGAGCGCGGCCGTCACCGCGAACTCGACGATCAACGTCACCTGCACCAACACCACCCCGTACAACGTCGGCCTGAACGCCGGCACCGGCACGGGCTCGTCGGGCACCAACCGTTACCTGAGCGGCACTGGCGCGAACACCGGCACCGTGCGCTTCAACCTGTTCCAGTCGCCGGGCTCCGGCCTGTGGGGCAATACCCAGGGCACGGACACCATGTCGGGCGTCGGCAACGGCAACCTGCAGACCCTCACCGTCTATGGCGAGATCCCGGTGCAGACGACCCCGGCGCCGGACAGCTACAAATCGACCGTCACCGCCACCGTCTACTTCTGATGCGACGCTCCTCCCGCATGCCGCGCATCCCGTCCGTCAGGGTCGCCATCGCCGCCACCGCCATGAGCGCGGCAATGCTGGCCGGCACCGCGGCCGGCGCCGCCAACCTGCAGATCTCGCCCGTCTCGATCGCCTTCCAGCCGTCGCAGGCAGCGTCCGGCATCAACCTGCAGAACTATGGCGAGACGCCGCTGTACGGCCAGGTGCGCGTGTACGCCTGGGACCAGAAGGACGGCGTCGACGTCCTGACCCCGACCACCGACCTGGTGGCAAGCCCTCCCGTCATCGAAGTGGCGCCGAACAGCGCCCAGACCATCCGCCTGGTGCGCCGCGCCAGCGCGCCCGCGGGCGTGGAGCGCAGCTACCGCATCCTGATCGACGAGATCCCGCGCGGCGATGCGGCCAGCGGCGTCGCCATCCGCCTGCAATATTCCGTGCCCGTGTTCGTGGCGGGCTCCAGCGCCGCGGCCGCGCCGGCCGTCACCTGGACCCTGGTGCGCAAGGATGGCGACACCGTGCTGCGCGCGGCCAACGGCGGCACGCTGCACGCCCAGCTGGGCGCCACCCGCCTGCGTACCGAGGCGGGCCAGGACGTCGAGATCAGCAAGGGCCTGCTCGGCTATGCGCTGGCCGGCCGTAGCCGCGAATGGAAGCTGGCACAGGACAAGGCCGCCGGCCTGCAGGGCAAGCTGACCGTGATCACGACCGTCAACACGCGCGAGGAGCAGTTCCCCGTCGTGCCTGACGGCAACTGATCCGGCCGGGGTCCGATGGGAGCGGGGCGCGCGGTCCGTCCGCTGGCTTTATTCGCGCTGGTCGTGCTGGCACTGCCGCCCGCCGGCGCGGCCGCCGCCGTGCCGGACGTCCTGGACGCCGCCCCGCTCGATGCGATCCCCGCAGCGCCCATCGCCGCCGAACTATTCCTCGAAGTCAGCATCAACGGCCGGCCGACGGGCACCGTCGCCTCGTTCACCCAGGGCCCGAAGGGCTTGCGCAGCCCGGTACAGAACCTGGTCGACCTGGGCCTGGACCCGCGGCGCTTCGGCGTGGCCGGCCAGGACGCCTTCGACCTCGATGCCGTGGCCGGCCTGCACTACACCTACGACGCGGCGCGCCAGCGCATCGACCTCGCGCTCGACGACAGCCTGCAGGCCCCGCAGGAACTGCGCGCCCGTCGCGTGCAGGCCCCCGCGCGTCCCACCGAGGACGCCGGCCGCGGCCTGCTGCTGAACTACACGCTGCACGGCCAGTCCGGCTACGGCACGGCAGTCAACGCCATCACGGAGCTGCGCTATTTCGATGCCAACGGCGTCGTCAGCAATACCGGCGCGGCCGTGCTGCGCGGGTCGAACCCGGGGTACGTGCGCTACGACACGACCTGGGTCCGCGCCGACCCGGATGCCCTGAGCCTGCTCGAGGTCGGCGACGTGATCGCGCCCTCGCTGAGCTGGTCGCGCTCCATGCGCGTGGGCGGCATCCAGTGGCGCCGCAATTTCTCGCTGCGACCGGACCTGCTGACCTATCCCGTGGCCAATTATGGCGGCTCGGCCGTAGTGCCCAGCAGCGTCAGCCTGTACGTCAACGGCATCCGCCAGTACCAGTCCGTCGTGGCCGGCGGCCCGTTCCAGGTGCGCGACATCGCCGGCTTCAACGGCGCCGGCCAGGCCACCGTCGTCACCGAGGACGCGCTGGGCCGCACGGTCACCGCCACGCTGCCCCTGTACGTGGACACGCGCCTGCTCGAGACGGGCCTGACCGATTATGCCGTCACGCTGGGCGCGCCGCGCCGGTCGTACGGCAGCAAATCGTTCGACTACGCCGGCACGCCGGTCGCGATGGGCTCGCTGCGCCACGGCCTCAGCGACGCGCTCACGCTGGAAGCGCACGGCGAGGCGGGGCGGGGCCTCGTGAATATCGGCGCGGGCGGCCTCGTGCGCCTGGGCCAGGCGGGCGTCGTCAGCGCCTCGGTGGCCGGCAGCGCCGGTCGCATGCGCGGCGCCCAGGCCAGCCTCGGTTACCAGTACATCGCCCAGCGCTTCGCCATCGATGCGGAGAGCCTGCGCGGCACGCGCGGCTATGGCGACCTGGGCTCGCTCGACGACGCGCCGGCCGTGCGCGCCAGCGACCGCCTGAACCTGAGCGTGGCGCTGGCCGGCGGGCGCAACGCCGGCATCAGCTTCATCAACTACAAGCTGCCGGACCAGCCGGCAGCGCGCATCGTTTCCGTGTCCCTGGCCAGCCAGCTCGTCTACGGCGTGCAGGCCAGCGTGTCCGCCTACCGCGACCTGAACCGCGACGACGCGCGCGGCATGCAGCTGGCGCTCAGCTTCCCGCTGGGCGGCCATGCCGGCGGCAGCGCCGGCGTGGGCAGCCAGAACGGCGTGCGCACGACCTACCTGTCGGCCTCCGGCGCGCCCGATTTCGGCGGCGGATTCGGCTGGAACGTGCAGCGCGGCACGGTCGGCGACCGGCATTACGACCAGGCGCAAGTCCAGTACCTGGGCAGCGCCGGCCAGCTCAGCGCGACCACCCAGAGCGCCGGCGCCACGCGCGCCACCACGGTCGAGTTGACCGGGGCGCTGGTGGCGATGGATGGCGCTGTCGTGCCGGCGCGCCACGTGGGACGGGGCTTCGCGCTGGTCTCGACGGGCGTGGCGGACGTCCCCGTGCTGCAGGAAAACCGCGTGATCGGCCGCACCGACGGCGCCGGCCGCCTGCTGGTGCCGGACCTGATGCCGTACACCCGCAACGAGATCGGCATCGACGTGACGGCGCTGCCGGCCGACATGCGCGTGGCCTCGACCCGCGCGGGCGTGGTGCCGCGCCAGGCTGCGGGCGTGCTGGCGCGCTTCGCGCTGGAGCGCTATGCGGCGGCCACCGTCATCCTGCACGGCGCCGACGGCAAGCCGCTGCCTGTGGGCACGAAGGTCGTGCTGGACGGCGGAGCGGAGACGGTCGTCGGCTACGACGGCGTCGCCTTCGTCGAAGGATTGAAACCCAATAACCGGCTGGTGGTGGGCGAGGGCGAGGGCGCCTGCACGCTGCCGTTCGCCTACGCCGCCGCCGCGGGCGGCGCGCTGCCGACCATCGGCCCCCTCGTTTGCAATCAACCTGTGGAGAACACCCCATGACATCGACCCTGGCCGCCTTCCTGGTCCGCCTGACCGCCATCTTCGTGGCCCTGTGGCTGCTGGCCCCCGGCGCCGCCCGCGCCGACGAGTGCACGGCGGCGATGACGGACGTCGTGTTCAACAACGTCAATCCGATCGCCGGCGCCGACGTGTATGCCAGCGGCACGCTCACCGTCACCTGCAGTTTGACGCTGCTGTCGCCCAATACGCTGCTGCCGACGGCCTCGATCTGCGTCAGCCTGGCCGGGGCCGGCGGGACCTGGCGCACGATGACGAACGGAAGCAACACGCTGCCGTTCAACCTGTACGTGGACAGCAGCTATTCCGCCGCGGCGATCTGGGGCTCCGCCTCGGTGCCGGGCACGTCGCAGTTCAAGTACGCCGGCGGCGGCCTGCTCGGCATCGGCTCGGCCAGCAGGACCTATACCGTCTACGGCAAGATCCCCGGCAGCGCCTTGTCCGGGGTGGCGACGACGGGCAGCGGCGACACGCTGTACACGGCCAACTTCGCCGGCCAGGGCACGATCCAGTACGCCTTCAGCGGCCTGGTCACGCCGTCCTGCACGGCCGGCTCGAGCAGCACGTTCTCGTTCCAGGCGAAGGCGAACGTCGTCAACGACTGCCAGATCAGCGTCGGCCAGCTCGCCTTCGGCACCTCGCGCGTGCTGAACGCGGCCGTGCGCGCCAGTACGAGCATGAACGTGGTGTGCACCGCGGGCAAGGCCTACCAGGTATCGCTGAACGCCGGCAACAACGCCGGCGGCGGGTTGCGCCGGATGAAGAACGTGGCGACGGGGGAGACGGTCGCCTACCAGCTCTCCAGCACGCTGGACGGCGCGGCCTGGGGCGACGGCGGCAGCACGGGCGTCGCGCTGGGCCGCACGGGCACGGGATCGAACCAGTCGATCACGGTGTATGGCCGCGTGAGCCCGCAGACGACGCCGTCGCCGGGCGACTACAAGGATACGGTGACGGCGACGCTGTATTTCTGAGCGGGGAGCCGGATCGAAAGGACGGAAGGTTCAGAAGAAGACCGTGAGAGCCGCCGGCGCGCCGGTATCGGCCGGCTTCTCGGCGCGGCGCGGCTCCGTGGAAGACGCCGACGAAGACGCGGCGGCGCCATCGTTCGGAACGATCCGGTAGGGCGTCCGGTATTGGCAGCTGACCTGGGCATCCAGGCCCGGGGCGGCGCTGCCGCTGCGGATCGCGCATGCTTCCTGGATGCGGAACGTGACTTCCATGGTGGCCGACTGCGTCGCCGCGCCGGCAGTGGGCGCACTCGCCATCGCCATTGCCGCCATCGCTGCCGCCATCCATTTGTTCATTTGTCCGCCTCGCTTGTCCATGCTCTTATTATCGACCAGCGGGTCAGCACGCGCAAATACAGGCGGGGCGGGGCGCCGGACGCGCGGACCGCTGCGCGATGGCAGAAGATTTCGGGTTTGACGGCTTTGGATGCCGCAACCAATAAATTCCCTAAAGAAATATTAAGTTCTTGAAAGAAACACGGCCCGTGACTTTCGAATTTACCGGATAAACAGGCGCGTGACGTGGATTAGAGGATGTCCTCTAAAGCGCTGTTCGTTCCGCGAGCAGCTCGGTTGCCGTGCGCACCAGCACTTCCGGGCTGAAGGGTTTGACGACGTAGCGGTCGGCGCCGGCCGCGAGACCGGCCTCGACGTCGCTCTGCTGGCCGCAGGCCGACAGCAGCAACACCTTCACGTGGCGCGTTTCCGGATCCCCCTTGAGCCGGCGGCAAATGTCCAGGCCGCACATTTCCGAACCCAGCCAGACGTCCAGCACGACCAGGTCGGGACGTTCCTGCGCGACCATCTGCATGGCGCCGACGGGATCGGCCGCCGTCACGACCCGTCCCAGGTGCTTCACGGTCAGGCGGATCAGGAGGCGCAGGTCGTCCTGGTCCTCGATGACGAGGATGGTGTTCGGTTCACTCATGGCCAGCTCCTATGGCAGGCAGGATCATCGTGACCTCGGTACCCGTGCCGGGGGCGGAGCGCAGCTCCACGGTGCCGCCGTGCAGGTCGATGATTTCCTTGAAAATCGTCATGCCCAGGCCGCTGCCCTGGACGCTCGAGCCCTTGTCGGCCCGGTAGAAGGCATCGAAGATCTGCGCCTGCTGTTCCGGCGTCATGCCGATGCCGCGGTCCCGCACCCGGATGCCGACGGTCGGCTGCGCGCCGGGAGCGGCCTGGAAGGCGCTGACCTCGATCGGGGTATCCGGTCCGGAATACTTGATGCTGTTGCTGACGATGTTCGTCAGCGCCTGCTGCAGCTTCTGGGCGTCGCCGGACAGGGTGGGCAGGCCCGGGTCGATGCGCACGGCGATGCGGTGCGCCTCGCCCAGGCCGACGAGGCCGGCCAGCGTCTGTTCCAGCAGCTCGCCCACCGCGAGAGGGCGGAAATCCAGTTCGTCCTTGCCGCCGGCCTCGATGCGCGCCAGGTCGAGCAGCTGGTTGATCAGGTCGACCAGGCGGCTGGCCTGGCGATGGATGATCTCGATCAGCTCGCGGCCGGTGGCGATGTCGAAATCGCGCTTGAGCAGCAATTCGGAAAAACCCAGCACGCTCGCCATCGGGGTGCGCAGTTCGTGCGTGGCGGTGGCGAAATACTTGCGCCGGCGTTCGTCGGTGGCGCGGTAGCGATCGTCCGCCGCGCGCCGCGTCGAGATGTCGCGCACGATCGCGACGACGCGCTTCTCGCCGCTCAGGATCAGCCGGTTGACCGTGAATTCGAGCGGGAACAGGCTGCCATCGGTACGCCGGCCGATGCTTTCATAGGGTGTCAGGTTGATGAGGCCCGTGTTCGCGGCCAGTTTCTGCGGATCCTCGGCCAGCAGCGACTGGCCGAGCCGGTCGACCAGCCCGCTCGCCGACGTGCCGAAGATGCGTTCGGCGGCCGGGTTGACCCACAGGATCGTGCCGGCCACGTCCAGCATCAGCACGCCTTCCGGGATGTGCTCCAGCAGGGCGCGCATGCCGGCCTCGCTGTCGCGCTGGCGCTGCATGGCCCAGTTCAGTTCGACGGACGTCACCTCGTTGGCGGCGATGCTGCCCAGGTCGCGCAGCAGCGCGCGCTTGGCGGCGTCGAAGCGGCGCGGCCTGCGGTCCAGCACGCACAGCGTGCCCAGCCGGCTGCCATCCTGGGCGGCCAGCGGAAAGCCCGCATAGAAACGCAGCCCCGGCTCGCCCGTGACGAGGGGATTGGCGGCGAAGCGCGGGTCCTGCGCCGCGTCCTCGACGACGAAGATGTCGTCCTGGGTAATGGCGTGGGCGCAGAAGGAGACGGAGCGGGCGGTCTGGTCGAGGTCGAGTCCGACGCGCGACTTGAACCATTGACGGTCCTCATCGACCAGGGAGACCAGCGCGATGGGGACGTCGAACAAGCGGGTGGCGATCCGGGTAATGCGGTCGAAACGCTCTTCAGCGGGCGTATCGAGGAGATTCAGGTCCTTCAGGACTTGTAGCCGTTGCACTTCTTGTGGGTTCGTGGGCGTTCCTGGCATGTTCGCTCGGTAAATACATCACGTTGGCTTTCTTCTTAGAAATTGCTTAAGCCGCCGGACGGAGCACATGGTCGACTGCGCGATGCAGTTCGGCAAATGGAACCGGTTTGGAAAATACGGGAATATCTTCCGGCAGACCCATGGACTTGATGGTAGCACGGTCCAGCCCACTGATCACGATGATCGCCATGTTCGCGTACGCCTGGTCGTTGCGCAGCGTCCGGATCATGCGGAAACCGTCCATGCCGGGCATGCTCAGGTCGCTGATCAGGAGGTCGGGACGGGTTTCGCCGATACGGATCAGCGCTTCGAAACCGTTGCTGGCTTTCATCACGTCAAGCGGAAGGTCCCAGCCCGCCATTTCCAGCTCGTACAGGCGCAGCATGGTCGCGTCGTCGTCGACCAGCAGCACCTTGCGGCCGGTATCTGCAGCCTGGCTGGCGGCGGGACCTGCAATCGCGTTGCTGCGCTGCTCGACCAGGCGGTTCACGGACGACATGGCGATGCGCCGGTGGCCACCTGCCGTTTTCCATGCCTGCAGCACCCCGCTTTCCACCCACAGCTGCACCGTGCGATGGGATACCCCGAGCATCGTCGCTGCTTCCTTGGTGGAGCAGAACTCCGATGCGTCGTAGCTTTGCTCCCGCAAGTTTTGGCTGCTGTGCAATTTCATATTTTCTGATTTTACGTGGTCAGGTGATGCTGTCAAGCATTATTCATTGGCACTGGCCATGCTGCTGGGCCATGTTGCGCCGCGGTCCGGGATCATCGCCGTGTCGTGGTTTTCGGCGCGCGGTGCCTCGCTGCGCTGCGCATACCGACCAACATTATGCCCGCAATGTTTAATTTAAGCACGTGGTTCGTACAAATGCTCAGTCGCGAGCCAATATTTGGTGTAAAAGCACACAATTAACACGATGTCCTGAATCTATCAAATTATCACACACGCCGGCAAAGCCCGCTGCAGCGCGTCAATATTTTGTATGAATACCGTCCCGTGTAGTGATGATAAAACGCAACAAACTCAGGAGGGCCGTGTATCGGAATTGCAGTTTTAGCCCGGTGGTCACTGGATGCGTACGGTGACATTGACGCTGCCGTTCGCGCCGGGGGACAAGGTGCCCGTGAACCGCCACTCGACGGTTCCGGTCGCCCCTGCCGCCGGCTGCGTCGTGACGTTGCAGCCCGTCAGGCCCGCACCGAGGGTGCCGCAGGCACTGGCGGCATACGTGGTGAAGGCCGGGGTCGGATCCGTGATCCTGAGATCGGACAGCGTCGTGTTGCCCGTGTTCTGGTACGAGATCGTATAGGTGATCGTGGCGCCGGGCTGGGCGTCGGCCTTGTCCGCCGACTTCGTCAGCTTGAACGAGGCGCAGGCGTCGCAGATGCCCTCGACCGTCACCGTCACTTGGCCCAGGCCGATGCCCAGCAGGTTCAGCAGGGGATCGGCCACGCCCGTCAGCACCGGCGTCAGCACGGGTCTGAGCGTGCCCACGACGAGGGTCTTGAGGACCGGCGACACGACGGCATCGAGCAGGCCCAGCGACGGCGTCGTGCGCACGGACATGTTCGACACGAGGCTGTTGGCCATGCTGGTGGCGAACGCCGTGCTGGTGCTCACCGTGCGGGTCTGGGGAAAGGTCCCGGACATCGTGACGCTGGTCGAGAACGGCGCCTGGCCGCGCGTCGTGCTCTTGACCTCGATGGCCAGCACGGCGCCGTTGAGCACGAGCGAGCCGACCTGGCCGTAGCCGACGTCGGAGGCGGACAGCGTGCGCGAGCGGTTGAAGAACACGCTGTCGTCGATGTTGCCGATATACGCGTCGGCCACGCCCGGCGCCACCTGCAGGGTGACGGCGCGGTTGACGGCGTCGACGGCCGCCAGCGTGCCTTCGCCACGTGCCAGCTCCAGGTAGACGTCCAGCTTGCCGATCGCGAGCGACGCGCTGGACACGCCCGGCAGGATCGTCAGCACGTCGGTCACGGGGCTCAGCGTCACCAGGTCGAGCTTGAGCTTGACGCGGATCGCGGCCGAATGGAAGGCCGAGCCGGTGGGGCCGCAGACATAGACGGGCGGTTCGATCACCTGCGAGTACAGGGCCACGCTGTTGATCAGGCCGGCCTGGCCCAGCACGCCGCCGGAAATGCCGACCGGCTTGGGCGTCGTCAGCACGTTGCGTGTGTTATATAGCTGCACGAGGCCGGTCAGCATGTCGAGCGCATTGACCGTCGTGGCGCCGAGGGTGCCGGCATCGGCGGTCAGCTTCAGCAGGTCGCCGACGCGCACGGTGGCGCCGGTGCCGCTCAGCTGCGACGCCAGCGTCTGCAGCGCGCCGGACAGCGAGGTATTGACCTGGGCCTGGGCCTGCGCGCCGAGGGCGGCGGCGACCTGGGCCAGCGTGACGTTGGCGGCGAGGGCCTGCGCCGGGGACGACACGTTCGTCGACGCCTGCAGCGCGTTCAGGAAGCCGAGCACCTGGACGTTGCCGGTCGCGAGCGAATTCCAGTCGGCGGCCGTCAGCGACAGGTTGCTGCCCAGCAGGCTGCCGAGCAGCGGATTCAGGAGGGCGCTTTTTGACGTGTCGACGCTGGCCAGGCGCGGGCCGGCGGTGACGCAGGCGCCCACGGTGCAGGCTGCCCGTGCCGGGGCGCAGACGGCCAGCAAGGCGGCGCAGGCGAGGGCGGCGGCGCCCAGCTGGCGGGCGAAACGGGAGAGACGGTTTTTCAAATCAGTCATGATGCGCGATCCTGGCGATTATTGAAAGAATTTCGGCGACAGCAGGTTCTCGAGCGTGCGCTCGTCGAACTTCATGCGCAGGCGCACGTACAGGCCCTTGGCGGTGGCGTCGGCGCCGGCCAGGTCGCGTTCGCGGAAGCCGAGGAAGTTGTAGCCGGCCGACACCCAGGTATTGGTGCGCAGCTGGTAGCCCGCCTCGATGCCGGCGCCGAACTGGCGCGCCTTGTTGGCGCCGCTGACCAGCACCTGGGCGACGGCGCCCACGTCCCAGTTTTCGCCGATCTGGTGCGTGACGCGGCCGCTCGCCAGCTGGCCCGTGGCGCGGCTGGGGACGCCGGCCGACCGTTCCAGCGCGAGCTTGGCGGCGTAGCGGGCCGAGAACACGGTCTCGCGGGTCGGCTGCCAGTTGGCGTTGACGGCCACCGTGTGCACCTGGCGGCGCTGCTCGGACAGGCTGTCGTCGCGCTCCAGCTTGTACTCGTACTTGGCCAGGCCGTTCCAGCCCAGCGTCTCCAGCGCGCGGTAGGCGAGGCCCGTCTGCATCAATTCGTTGATGCGCATGGCGTCGGTGGCGCGGCTGCGGCTGGCGGCCAGCGTGTTCTTGCCCAGGAAGGCAAGCGTATCCGACAGGCGGTAGGCCAGGCCGACGGTGTTCAGCACATTGTCGCTGTCGTCGGCGTGGCGCAGTTCCAGGCGCGCGTTGACGCGTAGTATCGGGGTACGGCTGTACTCGATGGCGCCGGCGAGGGCCACGGCCTCGTTGCCGGTCGAGCCGGACAGCACGCGCACGCGCTCGAAGCTGGTGCTGCCGTGCACGCCGTCGGCGATCTGCCACAGGTTGCGCAGGCCCAGGGCCGCTTCGGCCTGGCGGCTGCCGATCGCGCCCAGGTCGCTGCCGCGGGCACGGTATTCGGAGAACACGCGGCCATCCTTCATGTAGTCGGCATCGATGCCGAATACGGTGGCGTTACGCTGCTGGCTGTCGTTGAGCGCGTAGTTCGAGCCCAGGCTGCTGATCAGCTCGTGGCGGCCGTAGAGGCGGCTGCCGCCGGCCAGGCGGTAGTCGCCGCCCAGGGCGACCATGCGGCGGCCGCTGTCGCGCACGTCCTGCTCGGCCTCGGCGTACACGCCGGCCTGCGGCAGGCCCGGGACCTGGGCCGCGATCTTGCCGCGCACGCTGGTCAGGTCGGGCTGGGACAGCACGGTATTGCTGTCGCCGGCGTCCTCGTGCGAACGGCGGACGCCCGCTTCGACGCGCACGCCGTTGCCGAACGCATAGCCTGCCGACACCTGCACGCCGTCGCGCTTGGCGCCGGTGGTCAGGTCCGCCGTGTGCAGCGCCTCGGCCTGCACGGTAGCCTGCTCGGTCGCCTGCCAGCGCAGGCGGGCGCCGCCTTCGACGCGGCCGCGCGGCAGGCTCGAGGTCGGGTTGTCGAACACGGTGTCGGCACGGCCGCCGTAGATGCGGCTTTCCAGCTTGCCGTCCACGCGCACTGCCTCGAAGCGGGCGGCGCGGCCGTCGTCGCCCGCCTTGTCCATCTGCGCGCCTTCGACGACGATCGTGGTCTTGTCGTCCGGACGCACGGTGGCATTCACGCTCGACAGCGTGGTCGGGGCGGCCGGATTGCGGTCGTCGACGTAGCTGCCGCCGATCTCGACCTGCTTGCCGAATTTGTATTGCGCCGCCACGCCGGCGACCCAGAAGCGCGGGTTGCCCTGGTCGATCTCGTAGGCGATGCGGATCGATTGCGGGTTCAGGTCGGCGTCCAGGCTCGCCACAGGGGCGCGGAACAGGATGCGGCCCGTCAGCGGCTCGATGTCGTAGTCGACGTAGCGCTGCTGCACGGTGCGCTTGAGGATGATGCCCGTCTGGTTGCGGTCGCGCACGATCACTTCGACGCGTTCGCTGTTGATGACCATCACGCCGCCGCCCGTCAGGTAGGGGCCCGAGGTGCCGTTGGCGGCGATTTCCTCGACCATCTGGCGGGTGCTGTCGTAGCTGGCGAAGGTGTCGACGGTGAGGCCGTGCGCTTCGTAGTGCCCGCGCATGCCGGTCAGGTTGCGGTTGTAGGCGCCCAGGTTGCGCGCCGGGGTCACGCCCGGCGGCGTCATGTCGCCATACATGATCCAGGACTTGTCGCGGTCGGCGCGCAGGTACAGGCGGCTGGTCGACTGGGCATCGAAGCCGCGCTGGGCGTCGTCGCCGTAGGTCGGGTAGTAGGCGTTCGGGTCGAGGTCGCGGAACAGCATCTGCTCGGCCACCTTGTCCGAATCGTAGGACATCGTGAGCAGGGTGTCGTAGGCGATCTTGCCCTTGGCGAACATGGCGGCGCGGGCGCCGATGTCGGCGCTGCCGGCCGAGAAATGGCGCAGTTCGTCCTCGAAACCGTCGAAGGAGCGCACCGGATCGGTGACATTGCCCTTGATGTTGTTCAGGCTGACGGCGGCGTCGACGACGCCGGCGGCGACCAGCGGGCGCAGGTCCGGCACGAAGGCCACGTCGGCCTGGGCCCGGACCTGGCCGCTGCTGGCCTGGATCGTCACGTCGCCGGCTTCCAGCGGGGCGCGCAGGGCGAAATCGGCGCTGCCGCCTTCGACGAAGGCCTGCAGGCCCGCTTCGCGCGCATCGAGGTCGTTCTGCAGCCACTGGCCGCGCGCGGCGTCCAGCGTCAGCGGGGTGCGCTCGGCCACCGGCACACCGTGCTCGTCTTCCACGTGGACGCGCAGCATGGCCAGCGAGCGGCCGTCGGCGGCCACTTGCGAGCGATCCAGTTCCATGCGAATACGCCCCAGTGCGCCCGGCGCCGTCACGGCAATGCTCTTGCTGCCGCGATCGTTGCCGAACTGGTCCTTCTGGCGCAGTTCCAGCACGTTGCGGCCCGGCCGCAAGTCGACGCCGACGAATTCCCAGCTCTGCATGCGGTTGGCGGCGACGGTGTTGCGCTCGCCGATGCGCGTCTCGCCGACCTCCTCGCCATTCGCCAGCAGGGTAAAGGTCGAGCCGGCCGTGCCTTTCACGCGCACGGTGGCCTGGGCGCGGGCCAGCACGGCGCCGTCTTCCAGGCCGATGAAGCCGAGGCTGTTGTCCAGCGTGTCCAGGGCGACGGCGTCGCCGGCGGCCTTGGCGGCACGCTCGGTATCGCTCGCCGGCAGCTGGTCGCCAGCCTTCGCGGCTGCTTCCAGGGCGGCGCGGGCGCTGGCACGGCGCGCCGCGATGGTGCCGCGCAGTTCGGCGCTGCAGCCCGCCACGGCGAAGTCGGCCTTGGCCAGTTCGCCGTCCTTCAGGTCGACGAACAGGCTGGCGGCGTCGCCGCCGTTGCGCTGCGAGGTGGCCACCAGTTCGGCGGGGTCCGGAACGGTGGTGCCGTCGACCTTGGCGACGTGGGTGCGCGGGCGCAGTTCGGCGAAGCTGTAGCGGCCTTCGGCGTCGGTGACGGCCCAGCTGCCGTCCTCGAGGTAGATGCGCACGCCCGGCAGGCCCGGCTCGTCCTTGCCGCGCAGGCGGTCGCCGTCGCAGTCGGCGAAGACGTTGCCGACGACGAAGCCTTTTTCGCTGAACACGCCGGCCTGCACCTTGACCTTGGCGGCGGCCACGCTGCTGACGAGGGCCAGCGGCGATGCGCTGCTGGCGTAGGCGCGGTTGATGCCGTCGCCCTGCAGCGCGCCGGCGCCGATGCGCACGCGGTAGCGCAGGACAGACACGCCGCCGGCGGGGATCGACCCGACTTCCATGTGCAGCTTGGCGCCGGCCGCGCGGCGCGGGTCGGCCTTGGCGGCGCCGTCGATGCGCAGGCTGCCCGGCTCGAAGCGGAAGCCGGCCGGCAGGGTGTCGTCGACGGTCACGCCGTGCAGGTCCTGGTCGGCGGCGTTGTGCACGCGCAGCGTGTAGTCGACGAAGTCCGTGATCTCGGCGTTGGCGCGCGAGGCGGCCTTTTCCAGGTAGAGCAGGCCGGGGACGGGGTCGAGCGGAAGGTCGAGATGGACGGCGCCCGTCTCGGCGCTGACGATGAAGTCGCCGCCGTAGGAGCCGTACAGGTGGATGTCGCGCGCGGGCGGCAGCTGGCCGGCCGGCACTTTCGACGGGAAGGTGTAGTTGGTCGGCGCGACGACCTGCAGCTTGTACAGGCTGGGCGCGACCAGCGGAAAGCGGTAGTGGCCGCCGGCGTCGCTGACGACGGTACTGGGCCACGGGGTGACGCCATCGACGTCGAATACCTGGGCCGGACCGCCGGGGTTGCCGCCGTTGCCGGCGCCGGTGACGTCGATCAGGGTGACGCTGGCGCCCGCCAGCGGCAGGTTGGACTTGCTGTCGAACACGATACCGCTCGGGTCGACCAGGATGCTGGTCTCGATCGTGTTCTGGCCGCAGCCGTCGATCGACGCGACCAGGGTGTCGTCGGCCACGGCCATGAAGGACCCGTCGTGGGCCACCGGGCTGGCGCTGGCGCTGCTGGCGCGGACCTTGCCCGCGCCGTCTTCGACGGTGTCGGCGGCGGCGCCCTGCATGGTGGTCATCGGGTCGACGCGGAACCTGGCGGTATCCGTGCCGGTCTCGGTGGCGGAAAACGCCTCGACGTCGCCGGTCTTGATGGAGCGTACGGTGATGCTGATGCGGTCGACCGCGTTGGGGTCGGCGTTGCACTTGGGTGCGGTGGCCTGCAGGTAGAGGCGGGTGCCGGCGCGCGTCACCCGGGCGCGGGTGCTGTAGTCGCCGCCGGTGAAGTATTCGATCGTGTCGACGGTGGGCATTGGGGCCTTGTCGTCGGCTGGGGTGCCGCGCGCCGCCGTCACCGTGTTCGAACGCAGCGTCACGCTCTGGCCGGCCGGGCCGGGGTAGCTGGCGCTGGCCTGGTTGCTGATCTGGGCGCCGGCGAAGGGCGCCAGTAATGCCAGCAGGCAGGCGAGGACGAGGTGGATGACGGGATTTTTCATGGCGGCGGCAGGAAAAAAGGGCGAAAACCGCCCCGCCGCCGCCCGTGGGGGCGGCGGTCAGGGCACTACTGGGGAGCGGCAGGCGGGGCTTACGGGTTGATGCGCACGCCGAATTCCATGGTGCCGGACTGGTTCGGCACCAGCACCGGCACCGACGCGGTCATCGTGGACACCTGGCCCGTCAGCACGGTCAGGATGGAGCCGAGGGTGGCCGTGACCGGATTGTTGCCGGCGTAATACGTCGTATTGGCCGGGATGTCGTCGTTGATCGTCACCGACGTCACGTTGGTGGTGCCGGTATTGGTGGCGGTGATCTTGTAGCGGATGCACGCGCCCGGCAGCGCGCCGGTCGTGATCGGCGCCGAGCTGTAGGCGGTGTCGGCCGTGCCGTCGCAGTTGGCGTCCAGCGCCTGGGTCTTGACCAGGCTCACTTGGGTCGCGTTCGGGTTGACGATCACGGCGTCATGGATGATGTCCTTGACGTTGGTGGTCGGCGAGAGTGCGCGGAAGTAGAGGTCGGTGGTGCCCGCGGTGGCGCCGGCCGGCGGGGTCACGTCGGCGTACACGACGGTGGTCGAGTTCGGATTGACGGTCGCGCTGGTGATGACGGCGCCCGTCGCGTCGCGGAACACGACGGTCCAGCCGCTCGGCAGCGTGGTGGTGCCGAAGGTGCCGTCGGTGCTGGCGGCCAGGTTGAACGTGTCGGCGATGCCGCCGCCGTTGTTCAGGTGCAGCGTGAAGCGGGTGGCCACGCCCGGGGCGACGGTGTTGGTCACCACGGCGCTGGCTTCCCCGCCGGCGCCCGCGCCCAGGCCCGAGCCGTTGGCGGTGATGTCCATGGTCGAGCCGGCGCCGACGGTGGTGGTGTCGGTGCTGCTGGTCTTGACGGTGCTGGTGAAGTTGCTGGTGGCGGTGACGACCAGGCTGTTGCTGGTGCCGTTGGCGGCGCCGGCCGGCAGCGTGGCGACGGCGACGAACTTGAACGTGGCGCCGGCGGCCACGTCGCTGGCGGCGCTGATCGGGGTGGCGTTGTCGGCCACGCCGTTGCCGTCGGCATCGGCGAAGAACTGCACGTTGGCCATCGTGAACGCGCCGCTCTGGCTGGTGCTCAGGGCGAAGGTGTCGGTGCCGTTGCCGGTGTTGGTGAGGCTGTGCGCGAACACGACCTGGGTGCCGGCGGCGCCGGTCTTGGTCGTGCCGGCCGTCATGGTCAGGCTGGCGACCTGCTGCACGGTGGTGACCACGGTATTCGAGGTTGCCGTCTTGGTACCGGTGCCGTCCGAGTAGGTGGCTGTGGCGGTATTGCTGATCTGGGTACCGGCAGGCGTAGCCGCCTGGGCGCCGTGGGCGGCGGCCAGCATCAGGGTAGCGAGGACGGTCAAACGGGTTTTCATGTCGGTATCCTTTCTTAATTAGAAGACATGGGATGTGGATCAGGAACGCTTCCCGGCATCGCCGAGGCGCATGCGCGAGGTGACGGTGACGGACTGGCCCGGAGCGAGTTCGCCCAGGTCCCAGCGCAGGAATCGGTATTCGGAAGCCGGCACGGGTTCGCTCTGGCGGCGGCCATTGCGCACGAATTGGCGCTTGAGCGGGGCCGGGGCGAAGGTCTTGCCGTCCAGGCTGGCCATCAGCGTGGCCGGGGTGGCAGTGCCATCGATGTAGGCCATGCCGCCTTCGGGCACCGGCAGCGTGGCCAGTACCTGCCTGGCCGGCGTCTTGCCGTTGTTCTGGTAGGTCACCTGGTACTCGATGACATCGCCCGGGTTGGCCTGGGTGGTCGGCACCAGCTTGACGTCCTTGCCGGAGGTCACTACCTGGAATGCGTGCAGCGTGGCGCTGACCTGGTCGCCGTCCGCAGCGAACGTGCGGGTGCCGATCAGCAGCAGGGTCCAGAGCAGCAGGGTGGTCAGAATGCGGTTGGTCATCGAATGATCTCCTTTGGTGGAATCGGTGGTGCTACAGGTATCGGATTTGCCGGATTTGGGGAACGGGTTGCACTGTATCACTTTTTCCGAGTTCCCGTAAGGAAAGTTTCGATTTTGCGTTTCGTGTTGTGTCCTAGAAACATGAACATCCGCGCTTCGTATTGAACGCACTTGACCCGCTCTCGACCCGCATCGCGTGAAACGGCTGAGTTGGGTTCCAATTGCCCTCACGATGAAACGGCTGACCAAATCCGGACGGCCCCCATGAAACGGTCGTGCTGATAGGGGAATTTGATATTGAACAACCGGCGCGATAGCAACATGCGGTTGCGCGATGCCACCGGAGGTGGCGCTGCGTAGCGAGGGAGGAAGGGGCTAATGACGCTCAAAAGCACTCAGTGAAGCTGTAGGTGTTGTCCTACAACAACGCTGATACTGGATTTTCTGGATTTTCGTATTTGCGTAATTTACTTCGGGAAATAAATAGTTCATGATCGATCCCATCAAGGCGCTTGCCATCACTTCTTTCATTTCACGACATCGACATGACCATTCAGGATTCCCAGGCAGACCTGCAAGAAATGCGCGCCGCCTACGCCGCCCTCGACCGCGCCCAGGCGATCATCGAGTTCGGCCTCGACGGCATCATCATCCGCGCCAACGACAACTTCCTGGCCCTGACCGGCTACCGCGCCGACGAGATCGTCGGCCGCCACCATGCGATGTTCGTCGAGAAGGAGCACGCCGCCTCCGCCGAATACGCGCGTTTCTGGGAAGACCTGGCCACCGGCAAGATCGAGCGCGCCGAATACAAGCGCGTCGGCAAGGGCGGCCGCGAGCTGTGGATCAACGCCTCCTACAACCCCGTCGTCGATGCCGACGGCCGCGTGATCAAGGTGATCAAGTTTGCAACCGACATCACCGGGCAGCGCGTGCGCAATGCCGAGTACGTCGCCCTGGCGGCCGCCATGAGCCGCGCCCAGGCCGTCGTCGAGTTCGACATGGATGGCCACCTCTTGAGCGCCAACGAGAATTTCCTCGACCTGCTCGAGTACGAGCTGGCCGACGTGAAGGGCGAGCACCACCGCGTGTTCTGCGAGGACGACTACGCCGCCAGCGCCGCCTACCGCAAGTTCTGGCAGAAACTGAACCGCGGCGAATTCGACGCGGGCCGCTACAAGCGCCTTGGTAACAACGGCAAGGTCGTGTGGATCCAGGCGACCTACAACCCGATCTTCGACCTGAACGGCAAGCCCGTCAAAGTCGTCAAATTCGCCACCGACATCACCGAACAGGTGCGCCTGGAGCAGGCCAATGCCGCCCGCGGCGATGCCGAGCGCCGCAAGGTCGACGGCCTGCTGGCCCTGGTGGCCTCGGCCGCGCGCGGCGACTTGACCGGGACCGTGGCCGTCGAGGGCGACGAGCCGCTCGACCAGCTCGCCACGGGCGTGCTGGCCATGATCGGCGACTTGCGCGCCGTGATCGGCGGCGTCGTGCAGTCGGCCGGCAAGCTGTCCGAATCCTCGCGCACCATCGCCGAGCGCTCCAACACCGTCGCCGCCAGCGCCCAGGCGCTGGGCGCGACCGTGGAACAAATGAACGCCTCGGTGGACGGCCTGACGGCATCGATCGAGACCATCGCGCGCAGCACCCAGGATGCCAACACGCTGGCGCAGGCGACGCACGACGAGGCGGAGCTGGGCGGCAAGGCGATCGCCAAGTCGATCGAAGCGATGGGCATGATCAACCAGTCGGCCGAGGACATCGGCGAGATCGTCAAGGTGATCGGCGAGATCGCCAGCCAGACCAATATGCTGGCCTTCAACGCCGCCATCGAGGCCGCGCGCGCCGGCGAACACGGCCTGGGCTTCTCCGTCGTCGCGGACGAGGTGCGCAAGCTGGCCGAGCGCTCCTCGCAGGCGACCAAGGAAATCTCCAAGCTGATCAACGAATCGGTGCGCCGCGTGGCCCAGGGCAGCGAGATCTCGCGCCAGGCCAGCGAAGCCTTCGACCGCATCACCCAGGGCGTGGCGCGCACCTCGCTGGCGATCGCCGACATCTCGGCCAGCGCCAACGAGCAGTCGCTCACGGCCAAGGAAGTGAGCGTGGCGATCTCCTACATCGCCCAGGAAACCGAGCGTTCCGCCGGCTCCTGCGACAGCATCGCCCGTTCGACCGAAGGCCTGAACGAGAACGCCGAGCAGCTCAACCGCGCCGTCGGCCGCTTCGCCGTATGAGGACGGGGATGGAGCTGGGCGACGACCACCTGGAAGCCGTGATCGAGCTGGTGCGCCAGCACACGGGCATCGCGATGAACGAGAACAAGCGCGTGCTGCTGCAGGGCCGCCTGCTGCCGCGCATGCGCGCGCTCGGCCTGGCCTCCTACGCGGACTACATCGCCCACCTGCGCCGCGGCGGCGACGAAGTGGGCTCGTTCATCAATTCCGTGACGACCAACGACTCCGCATTCTTCCGGACCCCGGCCGTGTGGTGGTACCTGAACGACGAATTCCTCGCCGACTGGCACGGGCGCATGGGCGCGACGCCGTTGCGCATCTGGTCGGCGGCCGCCGCCACCGGCGAGGAAGCGTATTCGATGTCGATGCTGTGCCTGGAATTCCAGCGCCGGCACCCCTCGTTCCGCTTCGCCATCGACGCGACCGACATCTCCAGCCAGGCGCTGGACGCGGCGCGCGGCGCGACCTATCGCGGCCGCACCGTGGAACGCTTCGAGCTGACCCGCCCGGCGCTGTTCCGCCGCTACCTGGCGGGCGGCCCCGAGCGCTTCACCGTGGTCCCCGAAGTGCGCCAGCACGTGAGCTTCGACAGCCACAACCTGCTGGCGGCGCCGTCCAGGCGCGAGCACTACGACCTGGTCCTGCTGCGCAACGTCCTGATCTACTTCGACGAAGAGAACCAGCAGCGCATCCTGGGGCAGGTCCGCGGCGCCATGCGTCCGGACGCCCGCCTGATCCTGGGCGAGCAGGAGTCGATCACCCGCCTGAACACCCCGTTCGAATTCGAACAAGCACACGTCTATCGCATCGCAGGAGGCCAAGCATGAACGCGCACGCACTGTCCCCGAGCACGACCACCATGCAGGGCCCCCTCGCGGCATCGCTGGCCCTGCCGCGCGGCATGCGCCACATGCCGCGCCCCCGTCCCGACGCCGCCCACACGCGTCACGTCTGGACCGGCCAGCTCGAAGTGGCCGAGGGCGACCAGGTGCTGACGGCGCTGCTGGGTTCCTGCGTGGGCATCGGCATGATCTGGAAGAGCCGCGGCCGCTGCGGCCTGGCGCACTGCTTCCTGCCCGAGGGCGCGGGCATCGGTAATGCCGCCGCGCGCTATGTCAGCGCCGCCGTGCCGGCCCTGCTGGCCGCCCTGGGCGTCAAGCGCGAACAGTACGGCGACGTCGAGGTCGTCGTCGCCGGCGGCGCGCGCATGCTGCACCTGCCGGGCGGCGAGGGCGCCATCGGCCGCCGCAACATCGCCGCGGCGCATGCGCAGCTGGCCGCGCGCGGCCTGCACGTGGAATACGAGGACGTCGGCGGCAGCCACGGCCGCCGCCTGTCGATCGATTGCGACAGCCGGACCTGGTCGGTGGTGCGCGTCGGCATGGCCGAGGGAGCGTACGCGTGAACGCCGCCGTCCTGGCGGACACGCTGGCACCTGCGCCATTGTCCGCATCGAGCGAGGTGCGCCAGGCGCTGGCCGCGGCCGATGCGGCCCGCGCCGTCAAGGCCGACGCGCTGGCGCGCGCGGCCGGCACGGCCCTGTACGGCAGCTTCTGGCTGGGCGGCCAGGAATACGCGCTGGACGCCGCCTGCATCCGCGAAGTGGTCGGCATGCCCGAGCGCGTCGTGCGCCTGCCGCTGTCGCCCGCCTGCCTGGAAGGCATCTTCACGCTGCGCGGCAGCGCGATCCCGATGATCAACCTGGCGCGCGTGTTCGACCCGCAGGCCCCCGCGGCCGGCCCGGAGCAGCGCGTGGCCATCCTCGAGCACGAGGAAGTGCTGGTGGGTCTCGTGTTCGACGCCACCGGCGAGGTGCTGCGCGTGCGTCCGGAACAGCGCACCGTGCTCGCCTACGGCGGCGCGGGGGCCGCGGCCGTGCTGTCCGGCGCGCTGACGCTGGACGGCGGCGCGCGCCTGGTGCAGCTGCTCGATCCGGCGGCGCTGATCCGCATCGACAACGTGCCGCAGGTGCGGGCCCAGAGCGCCGCGCGCGACGCCGAACGCCTGCGCTTCCTGCGCCGCGCCCAGGGCCGCAAGGCGCTCGCGTTCCGCGCCGGCGGCATGGCCTTCGCGATGGCGATCGACGCCGTGCAGGAAATCATCCGCGTGCCGGAACTGCGCTCGTCCGTCATGCTGGGCACGCTGTGCAAGGGCTGGTTCGACCTGCGCGGCACCGTGGTCGGCGCCGTCGACCTGGGCGCGCTGCTGCAGTGCGCGCCGAACCCGGACGCGCGCGAGGAAGACCGCCGCGTGATGATCGTGCGCGCCGGCGGCGACCTGCTCGGCCTGCTGGTCGACGGCGTCGACGACATCCGCCCGTACTTCGACGCCGACGTGCTCGCGATCCCCATGCTGGGCACGCGCCGCGCCGCCATGTTCCGCGGCGTGCTGCCGAACGCGGAGCGGGGCGACGCGCTGTTCCTGGATCACGCCCACCTGTTCTCGGAGAGCGAAGTGGCCGAGATCTGCGCCGGCCACCGCCGCCTGTACCAGCACGAGCTGGACGCCGCGCCGGGCCGGAGCGGGTCGAAGAACGGGCGCCGCCAGGTCTATCTCGCGTTCACGCTCGACACGGCGTGGGCCACCGACATCGGCCAGGTACGCGAAATCGTCGCGTTCGACGACGCGATGACGCGCCCGCCCGGCATGCGGGACTGCGTGCACGGCATGATGCAGCTGCGCCAGCGGATGATCTGCGTGATCGATCTGCGCCGCATGTACGGCATGCCGGCCCAGGCGTGCCTGGATGCCGCCGCGCAGGCCGAGCGCCGCGTGCTGGTGCTGGACCACGGCGACGAGCGTTATGGCGTGATCGTCGACCGTGTCGACAGCATCCTGTCGCTGCCCGACAGCCAGCGCCGCCCGTCGCCCGCGCTGCTGCGCCTGAACGGCCCGGACGACATGCGCCGCGATGCGGGAGAGGTGCTGGAAGTGCCGGGCGAAGGTGGCAAGGAGACCGTGCTGACGTTGTTCGACAAGGGTAGGTTCCTGGAGACGCTGAAAGGGCATTTGAACGGTTGAAGCACGCAGCATCGCTAGCCTATAAACCGTCATCCCCGCCTTCGCGGGGATGACGTTTCTGGGGTTGCGAGGAAGGGTGTCGTACGTGCATTCAATCCCGTCGGCTTTTAGAACAGCTGCAGCACATTCGCCCCGATCCTCGGATCTTCCTTCCGCTCCAGCCGCTGCGGATGCACCGTCAAGGTCACCTCCAGCGAGCCTTTGCCCACCGTGAGGGCCAGCAGGTGGCCGCCGACCACCGAGAAGTCCTTGCCGCCGCCCACGCCGTGGGCGTGCAGCGACGGCTTGCCGTCCTTCCATGCCAGGGTCCCCGTGATCCCCGCCATCTCGCGGTCCGTGAACGTGGCCGGGTCGTAGTCCTTCTTGCCGAAGTCGTAGAAGCCGAAGGTGACGCTGCCGGCGAAGCCGAAGGCGCTCACGCTGGCCGACGTGAGCTGTTCGCTTGTCGCCAGCCGCTCCAGTTCCGCGAACAGGTCGTCGCCCTCGGTCAGCACCATCAGCCAGCCCGTATGCGTGCGCAGGTATTTCGGATTGGCCGCCATGTCAGTGCATCCTGGACGGGTCGCGCGTGGTGCCGCTCTTCGCGATCACGATGTCGATCGACTTGGCGGCCGGCACCTTGCTCTCCTTGGCGTAGTGCCACAGGGGGATCAGCGGGTTCAGTTCCGGGTAGTAGCCGGCCACGCAGCCGGCCGGCACCGGGAATTCGATCACCTGCAGGTTCTCCACGCGCCGCTCGACGCCGTCGTCGACGGCCGTGGACGCCGTCACCAGGTCGCCGTCGGCCAGGCCGCGCGCATCCATGTCCTCGCGCGCCATGAACAGCACGTCGCGCCGCTGGGCGCCGCGGAAGCGGTCTTCCAGGCTGTAGATCGTCGTGTTGAACTGGCCGTCGCTGCGCACCGTGAACAGGCGCAGCGCCTCCGGATGCCTGGGCATGTCGGGGTCGGCGACGAGGCCGTCGGGCGTCGTGAAGTTGGCCTTGCCGGTCTCCGTCTTCCATTGCCGGTGCGCCGCGCCCAGCGGCTTGCGGAAGCCCCCGGGCGTCCACATCCGCGCGTTGAAGTCGTGGAAGATCTCCGGATAGGTCTCGGCGATGGCGTCGCGGATGCGGCCGTAGTCAGCCACCCAGGCATCCCAGTCCAGGCGCGGGTTGGGCGGCAACAGCGCCTTGGCGATGCCGGCGACGATGGCCGGTTCCGACAGCAGCGTGCCGGCCGCCGGTTCCGCCCGGCCGCGCGAGCCGTGCATGCAGGCGGTCGAGTCCTCCATCGTGACGGCCTGCTCGCCCGTTTGCTGGCGGTCGACCTCGATGCGGCCCAGGCAGGGCAGCAGGTAGGCCACCTTGCCGTGCACGAGGTGGCTGCGATTGAGCTTGGTGGCGATGTGCACGGTCAGCGGGACGTCGCGCCAGGCCTGCTCCATGGGGCCGTGGTCCGGCACGGCGCGCACGAGGTTGCCGCCCAGGCTCACGAGGGCTTCGAGCTTCCTGTCGCGGATCGCCTCGCAGGCCTCGATCGTGTTCATGCCCTTGTCGCGCGGCGGCTCGAAGCCGTATTGTGCCTTGAGCTTGTCGAGCGGGACCAGTTCCGGCTTCTCGCTGATGCCCACCGTGCGCTGGCCCTGCACGTTGGAGTGGCCGCGCACGGGACAGATGCCGGCGCCCGGCTTGCCGATATTCCCGCGCAGCAGCAGCAGGTTGACCAGCATGTTGACGGTCTGGACGCCGTTGCGGTGCTGGGTCAGGCCCATGCCGTACACGCCCATGCAGGCGTTCGAACGCATGTACTGACCGGCCGCTTCCTCGATCTGCGCGCGCGCCAGGCCGCTTTCGCGCTCGATCTCGTCCCATGGACAGGCGCGGGCCTGCTCGGCGAAGGCGTCGAAGCCGTGGGTGTGCTCGGCGACGAAGGCGGCGTCCAGGACGCGCGCGCCGCCGGCCGTCCGCGCCGCGTCGTCGGCAGCGATCACGGCCTTGCACATGCCCATCAGGGCCGCCAGGTCGCCCCCCGCCTTGAGCTGGTGGTACTGGGTGCTGATCGCCGTCTCGTGACCGCTCAGCATTTCGGCGGGCGATTGGGGGTTGACGAAGCTGACCAGGCCGCGCTCGCGCAGCGGGTTGAAAGTGACGATGGGGACGCCGCGCTTGCGCGCCTCCTGCAGCTGGTGCAGCATGCGCGGGCTGTTCACGCCCACGTTCTGGCCGAAGAAGAAGATGCAGTCGGTTTTCTCGAAATCGTCGAGCACCACGGTGCCGACCGGGACGCCGATCGATTTCGGCAGCGCCACCGAAGTGCTCTCGTGGCACATGTTCGAGCTGTCCGGCAGGTTGTTGTTGCCGTACATGCGCGCCAGCAGCGCGTACATGTACGAGGTCTCCAGCGAGGCCCTTCCGGAACTGTAGAACACGACCTTCTTCGGATCGCACTGCTTGAGCTGGGCGCCGATCTCGGCGAATGCCTGGTCCCAGCCGATCTCGACGTAGCGGTCCAGCGCGCCGTCCCATTTCATCGGCACGGTCAGGCGGCCCGCATCCTCGAGTTCGTGGTCGTGCCAGCTTTCCAGCTGGCGCAGCGTGTGGCGCGCGAAGAAGCCGGCGTCCACCGTCTTGCTCGTGATTTCCCAGGCCGTCGCCTTGGCGCCGCTCTCGCAGAATTCGGCCGGGTGCGGATGGGCGGGCTTGGCCCAGGAGCAGCTGACGCACATGAAGCCGTCCGGCTTGTTCTGCTGGAGGAGCAGGGCGCCGCCCTCGACGGGCACGTGCTGCTTCAGCAGGATGGTGCTGACCTCCTTGAGGGAACCCCAGCCGCCGGCCGGGATCGTCGGTTCGTTGGTCTTGCTGCGTGTATTCATGGTCGTCTCGCTGCGCCTTGGGGGCAAATGTGTTGATACGGCGACAAGGTAACGCAGCTCGGCGAGCGGGGGCGCACGCGTCCGTTTTCGGTGCAGAGCGCTAAATTTGTCGATTTTGCGTGCGGCGGGGCACAGAACGGCCGGGCTCGGCGGTTCATCATGTGGTCTAACCAACAACAAGGCAAGCACCATGACCGCACCCGCGACCATCCATCCCATCCCCTACCAGCCCGCGTTCGAGGTGCCGGAGGAGGACGAGGCGCAGACGACCTTCGAGCTGAAGGACACGATGCACCAGATCTCGGCCAAGACCTTCGAGGACGGCAGCCGCGCGATCCGCAGCGTGCACGCCAAGACCCACGGCCTGCTGCTGGGCGAGCTGACGGTGCTGGACGGCCTGCCGCCGGCGTATGCGCAGGGCCTGTTCGCGCAGGCGGCGACCTATCCGGCCGTCGTGCGGCTGTCGACGACGCCGGGCGACATCCTGCCGGACGACGTATCGACCCCGCGCGGCATGGCCGTCAAGGTGATCGGCGTGCCGGGCGAGCGCGTCGAAGGGAGCGAGGGCGACGTCACCCAGGACTTCGTCACCGTCAACGGCCCCGTGTTCAGTGCGCCCACGGCGAAGAAATTCGCCGGCAATGCCAAGCTGCTGGCGTCCACCACGGACAAGGGCCCCAACCTGAAGCGCCTGTTCTCGGCCGTCGCGCGCGGCGCCGAGAAGGCGGTCGAAGCCGTCGGGGGCGAGAGCGCCACGCTGAAGGCCCTGGGCGGTCATCCGGAAACCCATCCGCTGGGCGAGACCTTCTACAGCCAGGTGCCGATCCTGTACGGCCCCTACATGGCCAAGGTGCAGATCGCGCCCGTCGTGCCCGAACTGACGGAGCTGAAGGACGCGCCCGTCGACCTGGCGGACAAGCCGGACGGCCTGCGCGACGCCGTCGTCGGGCATTTCGCGTCCAAGGGCGGCGAATGGGAAGTGCGCATCCAGCTGTGCACGGACATCGACAAGATGCCGATCGAGGATGCGTCGAAGGAGTGGCCGGAGGACGAGAGCCCGTACGTGACGGTGGCGCGGCTGCGCGCTGCACCCCAGCAGGCGTACAGCGAGGAACGCGCCCGTCGCATCGACGAGGGCATGCAGTTCAACCCGTGGCACGCGCTGGCGGCGCACCGCCCGCTGGGCTCCATCATGCGGGTGCGCAAGGAGGTCTATGCGATGTCGAAGCGCTTCCGCGCGGAGCGCAACGGCGTGCCGGTGCAGGAACCGAAGAATATCGAAGCGCTCGAGGGCGCGTGAATGAAAGGAGCAATACCATGCTGAAGCATATGATGAGGAACATGAGTGCAGTCGCGGCCGTGATGCTGGTTGCGGGCGCCGCCGCGGCGCAAAGCCATTCCACGACCAATATGGCCAATCCGCCGCAGGCGCAGTCGGACACCAAGGCGGGCACGAAGGCCACGCCTGGCCATACCGCGACCGCGGACCGCCAGGATGCGCAGAACCAGTCGTCCAACAAGCCGAACGGCGAATGGAAGCCGCCCGTGCGCACGCCGTACGACGACAAGGGCAAGCTGCGCAACGACATCAGCGCGGCGCAGGCCGGCAACGAGGCCAAGGAAACGATGCAGGGCGACCCTTCGGAAACCCAGGTCGAACCGTCGGCACGCCATGCGCTCGACGTCTCGGCCAAGGGCAAGAAGTAATCAAGGAAGAGGGGGCGGAAGGCAGAAAGAGTCGAACTTACAGGAGAGCGGCTGACGCCCCCCACCGGGTTTGAAGCCCGGCCCCATCACCGGATGAGAATGCCTTCCTCGTACGTGGTTCCCGCGCAGGCGGGAATCCAATGTGGAGCAGCCGATCCATCGAACCTGGATCCCCGCCTGCGCGGGGACGACGTTCGGGTCAGCCTTGCCAACTGACGTTCGGCCGCACCATGTGGCTGTTGCGGACGCGGCGAGTATAGCCGACGCGGTCGAAAAACTCCAGGACCTGGATGGCGCGCTTGCGGCCCAGGCCCGTGGCGTCGCGGAAGCTCGCGGCCTGCGCGTCGGGCAGCTCGCCCACCACGCGCGCCAGCTCGGCCAGCGGCGCCGGATGGTAGAACAAGTCCTTCACCACCTGGCTCACCTGGCCGGCACGCGCCAGCTTGCGCAGCAGCTGGCGCACGGCGTCTTCCTGCAGGCCGAATTCCTTCGCCAGGTCGCGCACCCAGGGCGGATCGAAACGTCCCTTCTCCAGCGCCGGCAGGAGCAGGGCGGCGGCGCGCTGGTCCGCTTCGGACAGGGCCACGCTGTGGCCCGGCAGGTGCAGGCTGTGGCCCGTGCGGGCGATCCGGCCGTCGTCCAGCATGCGCGCCGTCACGCCGGTCCACAGCGCGTCGCTGGCATCCTGCGCGGCGATCCGCTTCAGGCGCCACAGTTCCGGCCCCGCCTCGTCCGGATGGCGCGCATGGAAGTCGTCCAGCGCGGCCAGCACCCGGGTTTCCAGGGGCGCCAGCATGGCCGGATCGATCAGCAGCGTGTCGCCGCCCGCCAGCGGCAGACGCAGCGTCTGCGGCGGCAGCGCGATGTCTTCCAGCGGACGCTGGACCAGGCGCTCCAGGGCGTTGCCTTCCAGGCCGGAGGGACTCGCCGCGACCAGCGCGGCCGCGGCGCCGCCGTCGACGAAGGCGGCCAGCGCGTCGAGCCAGGCCAGCCGCGCCGCGCTGCGCCGCCGGCGCGGCGCGCCGAACGGATCCAGCACGACGCCGCCGCCGATGGTCTGAGTGGCCTGGGCGTTGCGCAGCACGAAGCGGTCGCCCGGCACGGCGTGCAGCGGCGCGTCGAACACGATCTGCACGCGGCCGCGCCGGCCCGGCTGCAGCGTGTCCTCGAGCAGCGGAACCACGTGCGCCGTGCGGTGGGCGGCGCCGAGGTGCACGTGCACCGGGCTCCAGGCCTTCAGGGCGCCGCCCGCGTCCGCCAGCAGCGTGAGTTCGGCATCGATCCTTTCCGAGCACGCGGCCATGCGCGGATCGACGATCCAGCTTCCTCGTTCGACGTCTTCCTTGGCCACGCCGGCCAGGTTCAGCGCGAGGCGCTGTCCGGATTGGCCCCGTTCGGCGGCGCGGTTCTGCGCGTGGATGGCGCGCACGCGCGCCTGGCGGCCCGAAGGCGCCAGCGTGACCGTGTCGCCGATGGCCACGGTGCCGGCCAGCGCCGTGCCGGTGACGACCGTGCCCTGGCCGGACAGCGTGAACACGCGGTCCACGCCCAGGCGGAACAGGCGCGCCTCGTCCAGCACGGGAAGTTCCCGCTCGATCCCGTGCAGGTGTTCCAGCAGGGCGGCCACGCCGGGATCGCCCGGCACGGTGGCCGCGGTGGGGAACACGGGGCTGCCCGCGAACGGGGTCGGCGCCAGCAGGTGCGCGATGTCGCGCTCCACCGCCGCGATGCGTGCGGCGTCGGCGCGGTCGGTCTTGGTCAGCGCGACGACGCCGCGGCGCACGCCCAGCAGGTCCAGGATCGCCAGGTGCTCGAGCGTCTGCGGCATGATGCCGTCGTCGGCGGCCACCACGAGCAGCGCGACGTCGATGCCCGTCACGCCCGAGGCCATGGTACGGATGAATTTCTCGTGGCCGGGCACGTCGATGACGCCCAGCACGCGGCCGTCCGCGCTCGGCAGGTAGGCGTAGCCCAGCTCGATGGAGATGCCGCGCGCCTTTTCTTCCTTCAGGCGGTCGGTGTCGACGCCGGTCAGGGCGCGGGTCAGGGTGGTCTTGCCGTGGTCGATGTGTCCTGCGGTACCGACGATCATGCGTTCGAATCTGTGTTGGGTTGGTTCAGTTGGTCCAGCTGGGCCAGGAAGCCGTCGCGCTGCCTGTCTTCCAGGCAGCGCAGGTCCAGCCACAGCGTGTCGTCGGCGATGCGGCCGATGACGGGGCGCGGCAGGGCGCGCAGGCGGCGTTCCAGCACGCCCAGCGGATTGCCCTTCACGCCGGCGGCGGCGCGCACGGCCAGGCCGTGGCTGGGCAGGCGGTCCACGGGCAGCGCGCCGCTGCCGATCTGGCTCGTCACCGGCTCGGCGGTCACGACATAGGCGCTGCCGACCGCGTGCTGGAAGGGCGCCAGCAGCGCCTCGGCCGCCGCCCGCATGGCGCCGGCCGGGCGCGTGAGCAGGCGCAGCGTGGTCAGGCGCTCGGGCAGCAGGTCCGGCGCGCGGTACAGGTTCAGCACGGGTTCGAGCGCGGCCAGCGTCAGCTTGGACACGCGCAGGGCCCGTTTCAGGGGATTCTTCTTGATGGCGGCGACGAGGTCCTTGCGGCCGGCGATGATGCCGCACTGGGGGCCGCCCAGCAGCTTGTCGCCGCTGAAGGTGACGAGGTCGGCGCCGGCAGCGATCGTTTCCTTCACGGTCGTCTCGTGCGGCAGGCCCCAGCGCTCCAGGTCGACGAGGGTGCCGCTGCCCAGGTCCACGGCCAGCGGGATGCCCCGCTCGCGCGCCAGCGGCGCCAGCTCGGCCACCGTGACTTCCTTGGTGAAGCCCGTGATCGCATAGTTGCTGGCGTGGACCTTCATCAGCAGGGCCGTCTGCGGCCCGGCGAATTCGGCGTAGTCCTTCAGGTGGGTGCGGTTGGTGGTGCCCACTTCGCGCAGGATGGCGCCGGCGCGGGCCATGATGTCGGGGATGCGGAAGGCGCCGCCGATCTCGACCAGCTCGCCACGCGAGACGACCACTTCGCGCCCGTTGCCGAGCGCGTTGAGCATCAGCAGCACGGCCGCGGCATTGTTGTTGACGATGGTGACGGCTTCGGCGCCCGTCAGTTCGCGCAGCTGTTCCTCGACGAGGTTGTCGCGGTCGCCGCGCGAGCCCGTCTCGATGTCCCATTCCAGGTTCATCGGCCATTGCAGCGCGTCGACGACGGCCTGCACGGCCGCGTCGGGCAGCAGCGCGCGGCCCAGGTTCGTGTGCAGCACGGTCCCCGTCAGGTTGTAGACGGGGCGCAGTTTCGACACGTTGGCGGCGCGCAGGCGCGCGGCGAGCTGGTCCAGCAGCGCCGCGGGCGACGCGTCGGCCGCCTCGCCCGCGAGCAGGCGCGCCCGGGTGGCGTCGAGCACGGCGCGCAGGGCGGCCACGCTCTGCTCGCGGCCGTATTCGGCCAGCAGGGGCGCGCAGGCCGCGTCGTCGAGCAGCACGTGCACGGCCGGCAGGCGCAGCGCGCCGGCCGCGTTTGCCGAACCAGGCGCGGACCCAGGCACCCGAGCCGTCATGCGCCTTCCTTCAACCAGAGCAGCGGATTGCCGCTGGCGCGCGCATACCCTGCCTCGGACACGAGCACGTCCAGCATCATGCTGGCCAGGTCGTCGGCCACCGGTTCGACGTGGAAGTCGTGTTCCTGGTTGAAGATCTTGCGGTAGGTGCCGCATTCGTCGCAGGTCTCGGCGCGCGCGACCTTGGTCGGGTCGTTGGCCTTGTCGAGCGTCTTGCCTTCCTTGGCGGCCGACTTGTTCTCGGCGACCGGGTCGGCGTCCTTCCCGACGAGGCCCTGGTAGGCGACCTTGGCCGTCGATTCGCAGTGCGAGCACTTCACGCGCACCATGTGCCATTCGGACTCGCAGACGCTGCAGTGCAGGTAGCGGTAGCCCTGCGACTGGCCGCCGATGCGCACGACGCTGGCGACCGGATGCGAGCCGCACACGGGACACAGCGTGCCGGTGACGAGCGGCTGGGCCCAGGCCGGGTCCAGCTGTCCGGCCATGACGCTCCAGGTCACCTGCAGCGCGGCGGCGACGAACGGGGCGCGCAGCGGATCGGCGCCTTCGTCGAAAGTGCCCAGGATCGCATCGGCGATGCCTTCCAGCTCGGCGCCCTCGGTGGCGCGCAGGGTGTCCAACGCGGCGGCCAGTTGCGGCGGGGCGTCCTTGGCGGCGGCCAGCGCGTCCAGCAGGCGGGTGAAGACGTCGCGCCAGGCGGCCGGGCGCTCGCCCGTGGCCGGCAGCGGCGGCATATTGTGTTCGTGGGCCAGCGCCATCGCCGATTCGTCGGGCAGGGGCACGCCGTCCCGGCCGAGGTCGGCCACCACGACGGCCTGGGCATCGGCGACGGCCGCCATCAGCGACAGGTAGCCGCGCAGCGCTTCCTCGACCGGAATGCCGTGCACGTTGCCGGCGGCGAGGTTGCGCAGGCGTTCGGCGCGCGCGGAGAACAGGGAACCCGGGTGCGGCAGCAGCAGGCGCGGGATGGCGGTATGGTCGAGCGATTCGATTTCGCCCGGTTGGAGCAGACGTTGTACCAAGATAATCTCTAGAAATGAAAAGGCCGGGTCGCCTCGGCGGACCCGGCCTATTTTAGATCAAGGAGGAACCGCGTGTCAGAGACCGCGCTTTTCGTTCCCCTTCATCACGGCTTCGAACCACTTCGGATGGTGCTTGCGCGCCCAGCCGTAGGTGACGGTGCCGCGCACCATCGCGCCGATCGAGCCCTTGATCCACAGGCCCGCATAGATGTGCACGATGATGGCCATGATGATCACGAACGCGAAGAACGCGTGGATCAGCGAGGAGAAGCGGCGCAGGCCGATCGGGAAGAAGGCCGAGAAGTACTCGCGCCAGATCACGATGCCCGACAGCAGCAGCGCGATCATCGCCACGATCAGCGTGAAGAACAGCAGCTTCTGGCCGGCATTGTACTTGCCGACCTTGGGCAGCTTGTCCTCGCGGTTGGCGAGCACGTCGTCCATCTGCTTGAGCCATTGCTTGTCGCCTTCGTCGAAGCGGTTGTGGCCCCACATGCGGATCGCCAGGAAGGCGAACGACACGAACATCACGATCCCGAAGAACGGGTGCAGGATGCGGGTCCACTGGCCGCCGCC
The DNA here is from genome assembly GCF_030412015.1 of Massilia sp. YIM B02763. Lineage (GTDB taxonomy): Bacteria > Pseudomonadota > Gammaproteobacteria > Burkholderiales > Burkholderiaceae_D > Telluria. The sequence continues at coordinate 41,280 of NZ_JASNRD010000008.1, forward strand.
GAACAGCGCGGCCATCCAGGCCGTGGCCGGATGGAACATGGCCAGGCCGGACAGCGCCAGCAGGATGAAGGCAATCGCGGTGATCCAGTGGTTGCTGCGCTCGTTCGCCGTATAGCGCTGGATGAGCGGGTGGCCGTCTTTATCATGCTTCATGCTTCTCTCCCTTCAGCTTGCGGGCCTCGTGCAGCGCCTCGGCTTCTTCTTCCTTGCTGACCTCGTTCGGACCGACGCGGCTGTAGTGGAACCAGCCGGCCACCGCGGCCGCGGCCATGCCCAGCAGGGCCAGCGGCTTGGTGACGCCTTTCCACAGGCCGACCATCGGGCTGATGGACGGATCCTTGGCCAGGCCGTGGTACAGCGCCGGACGGTCGGCATGGTGCAGCACGTACATGACGTGCGTGCCGCCCACGCCGGCCGGGTCGTACAGGCCGGCGTTCTCGAAGCCGCGTTCCTTCAGGTCGGCGATGCGCTCCTCGGCGTGCACCTTCATGTCCTCCTTGGTGCCGAACACGATGGCGCCCGTCGGGCAGGTCTTCACGCAAGCCGGTTCCTGGCCCACGGCCACGCGGTCCGAGCACAGGGTGCACTTGTAGGCGCGGTTGTCCTGCTGCGAAATGCGCGGGATGTTGAACGGGCAGCCGGTGACGCAGTAGCCGCAGCCGATGCAGTTTTCCTGGTGGAAGTCGACGATGCCGTTGTTGTACTGCACGATCGCGCCCGGCGACGGGCAGGCCTTCAGGCAGCCCGGTTCCTCGCAGTGCATGCAGCCGTCCTTGCGGATCAGCCACTCGAGGTTGCCGTCGTCCTTCTCCACTTCCGAGAACCGCATCACGGTCCACGAATGCGGCGACAGGTCGAGCGGATTGTCGTACACGCCGGCATTGAAGCCGACGTCGTCGCGCAGGTCGTTCCATTCCATGCACGCGGTCTGGCAAGCCTTGCAACCGATGCACTTGGAAACGTCGATCAGCTTGGCGACCGTGCCCGTGACCGGGGCACGTGCCGTCGGCGGCTGGACCGTGGTAGCGGAAACCCGCTTGATATCCAAAGATTGTAATGCCATATCAATATCTCCGCCGTTATGCCTTCTCGACCTTCACCAGGAAGGACTTGAATTCCGGCGTCTGCGAGTTGCCGTCGCCGACCGACGGGGTCAGGGTGTTGGTCAGGTAGCCCGGCTTGGTCAGCCCCTTGAAGCCGAAGTGGATCGGAAGCCCGATGGTATGGGTTTCCTTGCCGTCGATGTTCAAGGCGCGGATTCGCTTGGTCACCACCGCCTTGCAGACGATGTGGCCGCGCTTGCTGCTCACCTTCACGGTCTGTCCGGTGGACACGCCGATCTGGGCCGCCAGCTTGTCGCCGATTTCCACGAACTGTTCCGGCTGGATGATGGCATTCAGGCGTGCATGCTTGGTCCAGTAGTGGAAGTGCTCGGTCAAGCGGTAGCTGGTCGCCACCACCGGGAACTCCTCGTGCGTGCCGAACATGGCGCGGTCGTCCGGGAACACGCGTGCGCCCGGGTTCGACGTGGCGGCCTTGTTCTTCGGATGCAGCGGGTTGTAGCCCAGCGGATTCTCGAACGGCTCGTAGTGCTCGGGGAACGGACCCTCGTTCATCATGCCGCGGGCGAAGAAACGCGCCACGCCTTCGGCATTCATGATGAACGGGTTCATGCCGCCGGCCGGGTCCTCGTCCAACTTGAAGTCGGGCACGTCCGGACCGCTCCAGGTCGTACCGTTCCAGGCGATCAGCTTGCGCTTGGCGTCGAACGGCTTGCCCTTGGTGTCGCAGGAGGCGCGGTTGTACAGCACGCGGCGGTTCGCCGGCCAGGCCCAGGCCCAGTTCAGCGTATTGCCGATGCCGGTCGGGTCGCTGTTGTCGCGGCGGCCCATCTGGTTGCCCGCCTGGGTCCAGCAGCCGGTGAAGATCCAGCAGCCCGAGGTGGTGCTGCCGTCGTCGCGCAGCTGCGCGAAGCTGGACAGCTGTTCGCCTTTCTTGACGAGCACCTTGGTCGGGTCCTTCGGATCCATCAGGTCCTTCAGCGCCTTGCCGTTGTACTCCATCGCCAGCTCTTCCGGCTGCGGGCTGTCAGGACGCGCGTACGGCCAGGTCAGGTTCAGGATCGGGTCCGGGAACTTGCCGCCTTCGGTCTGGTACATCTTCTTCATGCGCAGGAACAGGCCCGCCATGATTTCCAGGTCACTCTTGGCCTTGCCCGGCGGTTCGGCGCCTTGCCAGTGCCACTGCAGCACGCGCGAGGACGACACCAGCGAGCCGCGTTCCTCGGCGAAGCAGGAGGTCGGCAGGTTGAATACCTCGGTCTGGATCTTGGACGGATCGACGTCGTTCATGTCGCCGTACGACTTCCAGAATTCCGACGTTTCCGTCTCCAGCGGATCCATCACCACCAGGAACTTGAGCTTCGACAGTGCTGCCACCGTCTTGTTCTTGTTCGGCGCCGATGCGATCACGTTGAAGCCCTGGCAGATGTAACCGTGCATCTTGCCTTCGGTCATCATCTGGATCGCCTGCAGCAGGTCGTACGGCTTGTCCAGCTTCGGCAGGTAGTCGTAGGCCCAGTTGTTGTCCTCGGTGGCGGCATCGCCCCACCAGGTCTTCATGAAGCTGACGTGGAACTTCTTGTAGTTGCTCCAGTAGCTCAGCTGGTTCGGACGCAGGGGTTTCGGTGCGCGCGCATCGATGTACTTGCCGAAGTCCTGTTCCGCTTCGAACGGCAGGGTCATGTAGCCCGGCAGCATGTTCGTCATCAGGCCCAGGTCGGTCAGGCCCTGGATGTTCGAGTGGCCGCGCAGCGCGTTCATGCCGCCGCCGGCGATACCGATGTTACCCAGCAGCAGCTGGACGAGCGCGCCCATGCGCAGGGTCTGCGCACCGGTCGAGTGCTGGGTCCAGCCCAGCGCGTACAGGATCGTGCCTGCGCGGCCCGGCACGGCGGTCGAGGCGAGGGCTTCGGCAACCTTGTGGAACTGCTCCGGCGACACGCCGCAGACCTTCTGCACCATTTCCGGCGTATAGCGCGAGTAGTGCTTCTTGAACAGCTGGTAGACGCAACGCGGGTGCTGCAGGGTCGGATCGACCTTGGCGTAGCCGTCCTCGCCCATCTCGTAGTTCCAGCTGGCCTTGTCGGCGTACTTGCCGGCGGTGGCGTCGTAGCCCGAGAAGATGCCGTCGTCGAACGCGAAGTCTTCGCGGACGATGAAGGACATGTCGGTGTAGTTGACGACGTATTCCTTCTGGATCTTGTCGTTCGAGATCAGGTAGTTCGCGACCGCGCCCAGGAATACGATGTCCGTGCCGGTGCGCGTCGGGACATAGTAGTCGGCGACGGACGCGGTACGGGTAAAGCGTGGATCGACCACGATCAGCTTGGCCTTGTTATGTGCCTTCGCTTCGGTGACCCATTTAAAACCGCAGGGGTGAGCTTCGGCGGCATTACCGCCCATAACCAGAATCACGTCGGCATTCTTGATGTCGACCCAGTGATTCGTCATCGCTCCACGGCCAAACGTCGGGGCAAGACCTGCCACCGTCGGACCGTGTCAAACACGCGCCTGGTTATCGAAGGGGAGCATCCCCATGGTACGCATGGCCTTGTGGGTCAGGTAACCCACCTCGTTGCTGGCTGCCGAAGCGGCGAGCATGCCCGTGCTGATCCATCGGTTGACGGTCTTGCCGTCCTCGGTTTTTTCGATGAAGTTCGCGTCGCGATCTTCCTTCATCAGCTTGGCGATGCGGTCGAGCGCCTTGTCCCACGAGATCGGGGTCCATTCGTTGCTGCCCGGAGCGCGGTATTTCGGCTCCAGCAGACGGCCCGGGCTGTGGATGAAGTCGACGAGCGAAGCGCCTTTCGGGCACAGCGTGCCGCGGTTGACCGGATGGTCCGGGTCGCCTTCGATGTGGATGATCGAGGCAGCGGCGTTCTTCGCGCCGTCGCCCAGGCCGTACATCAGCAGGCCGCAGCCCACGGAGCAGTACGGGCAGGTATTGCGCGTCTCGGTCGTGCGTGCCAGCTTGTACTGCCGGACTTCGGCGAGTGCCGTAGCCGGAGCGAAGCCAAGCACCGCCAGGCTCGAGCCAGCGATGGTAGCGCCGGTTACCCGAAGGAACTGGCGCCTTGACATTTGGTTCATGAATAAGTCCTTCTAACGGGAAAATATTGCTGCTGGAGTGTAACACTCCGTCCCTTTTTGATGAATGCTAAAATGATGTCCTGCTTCACTTCTTCACCCAAAATACGTAGTTTCCACAACACATCTTGTAGGACTACGCCCCACTGGGACTCCGAAAATTGACGAACCTCACATTGCATCCGTACGGAAATGGTACCCCGGATTCAGATTTACCGCTGAGAGCGGCACCTCGGCCGGTGTTGCGTATGCGCACGGGTATCCTGTCCGAAGTCGAGGACATGATCGTCGACGAGGTCCCGATCGCGCTCGTGTATAACGGGATATCGCATGCGGTGATGATGGCCACGCCTGCCGACCTGGAAGAGTTCGCGCTCGGCTTCTCGCTCAGCGAGGGCATCATCGCCCATGCGGGCGAGTGCTACGGCATCGAGGTCGAGAACGGCCCGGGCGGCGTCTCCGTCGAACTGGAGATCGCCAGCGCCGCCTTCATGGCCCTGAAGGAGCGCCGCCGCTCGCTGGCCGGAAGGACGGGTTGCGGCTTGTGCGGCGTGGACAGCCTGGACCAGGTGTGCCGTCCCTTGCCGGCGCTGGCGCCGGCCCGCGGATTCCACGCCGCCGGGGTGCGCCAGGCGCTCGGCGCGATCGGCGCCCGGCAGGAGCTGACGCGCCTGACGGGCGCCGCCCACGCGGCCGCCTGGTGCGGCATGGACGGCGTGCTGCGCATCGTGCGCGAGGACGTGGGCCGCCACAACGCGCTCGACAAGGTGATCGGCGCCATGGCGCGCGGCAAGGCCGATCCGCATGACGGCTTCCTCCTCATCACCAGCCGGGTCAGCTTCGAGATGGCCCAGAAGGCCAGCCTGGCCGGCGTCTCCGCCCTCGTGGGCATGTCGGCGCCGACGCTGGCGGCCGTCGAACTGGCCGAACGGGCGGGGATGACGCTGCTGGCGTTCGCGCGGGGCGACAATTTCGTCTGCTATGCGCATCCGCAACATCTGGCGGTGGACACTTAGTTTCCCGGCAGCGCATGGCGCTGCCTTGCATCGATTTTTCCGATGTGATTCTCCGATAAACTCGGATTCACCCCGGCCGGCTTTGTCGTTATGCTTCGCCGGGGCGGACACGGCTGCAAAGAGGGCTGCACTGAGCACCGGCTCGACCCAAGAACAACGATTATCAGGAAAAACATGCCGTACCGCTCCCTCGTGCCGCCGCTGTTGTTCGCCGCCGCGCTGGCCTTCCTGCTGCAGCACTTCGTCGGCTCGCTGGCCTGGGCCGGCCTGCTCGCCGTCATCACGTGGCCGCTGCACCGGCACCTGCTGGCGCGCGGCTGGCCGCGCATGGCCAGCGCCGCCACGCTGCTGTTCCTGCTGGTGACCTGCTTCGTGGGGCCGTCGATCCTCCTGATCAATGCGCTGGGCCACGAGCTGGCCGGCGTCGAGCGCCTGTTTGCCCAGGTCAACGAGACGGGCGTGCCGGCGCCGCCCTGGCTGCTGCAGCTGCCCCAGGTGGCGCTGGAGCCGGCGCTGCAGTGGTGGAACCAGCACCTGGCCGTGCCGGGCGGGCTGCGCACGCTGGTCCGCAACACGGTGGGCGACTTCCTGCCGCACATGACGGGCACGCTGCGCGCCTGGGGCTCGACCATCCTCGCCAATGCCCTGTACCTGTTCCTGACGCTGCTGACGCTGTTCGTGCTGTACCTGCACGGCCCGGCCGTCGTGCGCCATGCGGACCGCGCCGGCATGCGCCTCATTCCGGCCCACTATCCCGTGTTCCGGCGCCTGCTGCCGCTGTCCGTGCGCGGCACGGCGCTGGGGCTGTGCTCGATCGCGCTGCTGGAGGGCATCGTCCTGGGGGCCGCCTACGCGATCGCCGGCGCGCCCGCGCCCGTGCTGCTGGCCGTCATCACGGGCTACCTGGCCCTGATCCCGGGCGGCGCGCCGTTGTCGTTCACGACGGTGTCGATCCTGCTGCTGGGCCAGGGCAATCCGGGCGCCGCGCTGGGACTGTTCAGCTGGGGCGCCATCGAGCTGTTCATGGTCGATAAATTCATCCGGCCCAAGCTGATCGGGCACCGGGTCGACCTGCCGTTCCTGGCTGTGCTGTTCGGCCTGCTGGGCGGCGTGTCGACGATGGGTGTGCTGGGGCTGTTCGTCGGGCCGTTCATGATGGCGGTGCTGTTCTGGTGGCTGCGCGACGGGGACGTGGACGTCGTCGAGGATGGCGTCGTGTCCAAGCTGAAGGACAAGCAGGCACGCTAGAAGGCTGCAGCGGAACGTTCCGTCGCCGCGGCGATCTTACGCCGTACTTGGCCAGGAGACGATCATGCCGACGTTCCGCGGCGCCGCCGCCCCCCTGTCGGGCACGGGGTTCAGGCAAGCCATGCAGTCGCTCGAGACCGACGCCCAGTCGCTGTGGGCATTGATCACGGTGGAAACGAGCGGTTTCGGCTACCTGCCGGACCGCCGGCCGAAGATCCTGTTCGAACGCCATGTCTTCCACCGGCGCACGGGTGGCAGGTACGGGGCCGCGCATGCGGACATCAGCGCGCCGGCGGCGGGCGGCTACCTGGGCGACGGCGCCGAGTACACGCGGCTGGAGCGGGCGATGGCGCTGGACCGCCAGGCGGCGCTCGACAGCGCATCCTGGGGCCTGGGACAGATCATGGGCTACCACGCGACGGCGCTCGGCTACCCGGGCAGCGAGGCGATGGTGGCCGGCTTTTGCGAGGGGGAAGACGAGCAGCTGGCGGGCGTGCAGCGCTTCATCGGAGCGCATCCTCCCTTGCGCCAGGCGCTGCTGCAGAAGAACTGGACCCGCGTGGCGTTTTTCTACAACGGGGCCGGCTACGCCGAGCACGGCTACCACCGCAAGCTCGAGCACTACCACGACCTGTACCAGCTGAAGGGGACGCCGGACATCACGGTCCGGATGGCGCAAGCCTGGCTGACCTATCTCGGCTACCAGCCGCGCGGCGTGGACGGGATCCTCGGACCGGCCACGGGCACGGCCCTGATCGCGTTCCAGAAAGAGAAGGGATTGCCAGTCACGGCCGGGCTGGACGACGCCACGCTCGAACAGTTGCGGCTGGCCGTCGCCGACGCCGTTTGAGTGTGACGCGTCACGAAAAAAACGGCGGCACGGCTTCGTGGGCCGTGCCGCCGTGGTGTCATGCCGGGACGCGCGGTCCCGGTTCACGACGCCTTACAGCGAGCGCAGGAACGCCAGTAGCGCGTCGCGGTCCGTCTTCGACAGGCCGGCGAAGCGGTTGCGGGCTGCCGTGGCTTCGCCGCCGTGCCACATGACGGCTTCCGTCAGGTTGCGGGCGCGGCCATCGTGCAGGTAGCCGACGTTGGCGCTGTTGCCCATCACCTTGTCGGTATAGCCGATGCCCCACAGCGGCGCGGTACGCCACATATTGCCCTTGGCCTGGCCTTCGGCGAACTTGTCGGCCAGACCGTCGCCCATGTCGTGCACCAGCAGGTCGGTGTACGGGTGGATGGTCTGGTTGCGCAGTTCGGCGAACAGGTGGCCACTGCCGGTCTTCATCTCGGCGGTGTGGCAGGCCGTGCAACGCATGCCGTCGAACAGCTTGGCGCCGGCGGCGACTTGCGTCGGATCGACACGGTGCTCGTCCATCGGGGCCACGCCTTTCGGGAAGCCGCTGGCCAGGCTGCGCTGGGCCGGGACGGCGACCAGCGCCAGGTACTGCGAGATGCGCTGCAGGTCCGCTTCCGAGATGCCGGCCTGGGCACCGCCCGACGCGCAGGCGGTCGGGCCGTTCAGGCAGGCGCGGTTCGGGTAGATCGACGAGGTCACGCCCATCTCCTGCAGCAGCGACTCGGCGCTCTGGTGGCGCAGCGTCGCCTTCGATGCCTTCCAGCCGAAGCGGCCCAGGCGCACGGCGCCGCTTTCCGGATCGAACACGAAGTTCGCCGTGCCCTTGACGCCGTCGGCGTCGGCCGTGGTGCGCACGCGCGCCAGGATGTCCGCTTCAGGCACGGCTTCCAGCAAGCCCATGCCGATCATCGGCTGCGCCGCGCGCAGCGAGGTGATCTGCGGGACCGGGCCTTCGAACGCCAGCGTCGGCTTGCGCAGTTCCACCGCCGTGCCGTCGTTCAGCTTGACGGTCTGGCTGGTGAAGCCGCCCACGCGCACGCCGGTGCCCCAGTTGGCCTTGCCGCCGCCGGACGAACCGTTCATCTGGATCGCGGTACCGTACTGCGGATGCGGGACCTGGTTGCCGTTGGCGTCGAGCACGGCGGCGCGCACGGCCATCATGTCGAGCTTCTGGTTCAGCGCGATCGGCGCCGGGCTGCGGCCGTTATTGGTGTGGCAGGCGAAGCAGGACGACTGGTTGAAGTGGCCGCCCTGCAGGTTCGCCACGGGCAGGTAGGGGTCGTTGCCCGGTTCGTTGTGGGCGCCGGTGGTGAAGTTCGCGTGGAACACGCGGCGGCCCTCGACGAAGCGCTGGATGTCCTGCATGCCGACGTTGTTGACCGGCTGCTGGAACATGAACAGGCTGTTGTCCGAGTAGTTGTACGACACCGACGTGGTACCGCCCGACAGCGTCGCAGCGGGCAGCGGGGTCGAGTTCAGGCGCGGGAAGGTGCCGTAGTACGGCAGGATACCCTTGCCCATCACGTACATGATTTCCGGACCGTAGTAGCGGCTGTTGCCCTTGTCGCCGATGGCGGCCAGGGCGCCGTCCTGGGCGAACATCGACGGCGCGATCTCGATCTCGTCGCCGGCCACCAGCGCGCGCGCCGGCACCGTCTTCCCGGTCGGGAAGCCGGCGCTGTCGATCTCGCCGTGCTGCGGATACGCGATCAGCTTCATCGTGCAACCGTTGTTGATGCCGTTCGCGCTGACCATCACGCCGTCGGCCGGATAGGCCATCGGCTTGCAGGTCTGGACGTTGTTGTCCGCCATCAGCGGGCCGGTCATCCAGCCGTAGTCGGTGACGTCAGGGCGGTCCCAGCCGCGCACGAACACGGTCTGGCCCGGCTTCCACTCGACCTGGTTGTAGTTGTTGATGATTAGCTGGGGATTCGTGACGCCCTTGACGTTGCTGTTGTCGATGATCTCCACGCCCCAGGTGCGGTTCTGGAAGTACTCGGGCACGAAGGTCAGGTAGTTGCCCGGACCCTTGTCGACCGGCAGGCCCGTGGTCAGGTCCACCGTCTCGTTCAGGCCGTAGCCGACTTCGTTCCAGGCCTCGCCGCGCTCGCGGCCGTGGCGCGCCATGGCGCGCGCGCCGTAGCGGGTGACCAGGGTGCCGTCCGGCAGGGTGAACTGAAGCATTTCCGTCGGACGTGCGGCTGCCGGCAGCGGGGTCATGCCGCTGCCGCTGGCCGGGAACTTGAAGGCCGAGGTCGGATTGTTCGGCAGCGTGTTGTCGCTGCCCGGCGACTTGAACTCGACTTCGAACAGCGAATAGCCGTAGGCCGTGGCGCGGGCGACGCCCTGGATGCGGACGTAGCGCGCGTTCGCGTTCAGGTTGAAGAATTCCTCGGTGCCGCCGGTGCCGTTGCTCACCGTGCGCAGCTTGGTCCAGGACTGGCCGTCGTCGGACACCTGCAGCTCGTACTCCTTGCCGTAGGCGTTCTCCCACACCAGCTTCATGTAGCCGACCGGGGTCTTCTGGCCGAAGTCGAAGGTGATCCAGGCGCCGTTCTCGGATTTGCTCGACCAGCGGGTGCTCGTGTTGCCGTCGATGGCCTTGGTCGCGTCGTTGGCGGGGTTTTCGTCGCCCGACGAGAACGCGTTGACGGGCTTGACGGCCACGCCCGGCTTGGACAGGTCGACGTCGCCCGGCAGCGGGTCCGGCGAAGTCGGCGTGCTCGCGCTCGTGCCCGAGAAGGCCTGGATCTCGAAGATCGAATAGCCGTACTGGGTCGAGCGCTTGATGCCGTGCATGCGCAGGTAGCGGCCCTGGCCGTCGAGGTCGCCGAAGTCTTCGACGCCGCCGGCGCTGTCGCCGACCGACTTGATCGTCTTCCAGTTGACCTTGTCGTCCGAGACCTGCAGTTCGTAGGCGATCGCGTGGGCGTTCTCCCAGTTGATGCGGACGCGGTTGATCGACTTCGATTCGCCGAAGTCGAGCACCAGCGACTGGTCGTCGGTGAAGCCGCTGCTCCAGCGCGTCGTGTCGTCGTTGTCGACGGCGGCCTTGGCGGACAGGTCGCCGCGTTCCTCGCCGGTGGCGGTGACGTCGACCGGCGTCAGCACGGTCTCGGCCACCGCCATCTTGGAGGCCGTGCGGGCCATGCTGCCGGCCTGCGTGCCCGTGTCGCCGGACCCGGAGCCGCAAGCTGCCAGCAGGGCGGTCAGGGAAGCGGCGAGGGCGAGGGGGACCCTGCGGGCGGCGCCGCTGCGTGGTTGCTGCTTGGTTTGATGCCGATATGGCATGTGATTCTCCCAGTGATGTGGTCTATTGCTTTGCTTGTCGACTTTCATCGCCGGCCATCGCGCCACATCGCCGCTCCTCTTTCCAGCCTGTCAACAATGATGATAGTATGATCATCATCATGTATAAGATGAAAATAAAAGCTGCGAAAGCAGCGGTCCGGCCGTTTGTTTTCCGTCACCCGCGAGGATGGTTGCCCGCATTGGAATGCGTGTTCTACGACCGCAGTCAGCCGCCCGTTTCCCTGCGACGGAAACGGACGGCTGCCCGCGGCGCGCATATTGTCGTAAAGATGAGCTCGGCTTGGCGCACGTTAGAATCTACACGTCCGGCCCGTCTTTAAATTTCTGCACGGCAATATTTCAGGAAAGATATCTTTACGGCCGGTGACTGTCAAGCATCCCCCTTCCAAAAGGACGACCGTTCGCTTCGGCGCCGTGGTCAGCCCGAGACGAGCGCTTGCAGTTCGCGCCGGTCGTCCGGACGCTGGCACTGGCCAGTGACGCGGTCCCACAACAGGAACATGCCGTAGGCCCATTGCGTCATCAATTCCGCTTCCCCGGCCGGCCGGCCGGCGGCGTCGCCCAGCAGGCGCGCGATCTCGTTGCGCGCCGTGGCCGTCACGTGCTCGTAATTCCACTCGTCCTTCGGCAGCATCTTCTGGCGCGCCCGGTATCGCCGGGCCCGTTCGGCGTCGCTCAGCTTGTCCTGCTTGGGCGGACGGCCGCGCTTCTTCGGCCTGGACGGGTCGAGCGGGAGTTCGATGGTACTGAGGTCGTCGGCTTGCTTCATGCGGGGCGGGGAGAGATGGATAACTCGTCCATTATTCGTGACGCATTACATTAATGCAAGTCAAACGGCGTGCTTGTGCGTGACGGGTCACGTTGAATGGCGATCCAGGCCCATGCGGAAAAAAGCAGCGGACAAGCCGACTCGCCCTGGAACCCGTGTCGCTTGCGACGAGCCTAAGGCCCGAGGGCCGCAGCGAGCTGGCCGAAGGACCCGATTCGGGCACCAGCTGGCGCCTGAAGGAAGGCCGCATCACGGCGCTGGCGCCGCGCGCGGCGGCCGGGAAGGGCGTACGCACGGGCTGGCCGTCGATGCCGGCCGGCGCCGGCGAAACGCCGGTGCGCCCGTTCCTGCACTGAATTGCTTCATCGACGCGCAATCATCCATCGAACGAGGTCACCGAGAGGAGCGAACATCATGCCCATCCTTCTGCTGGCAGAGTTCCTCGGCACGTTCTGGCAGGCCATCACGGGAGAAGCGCCGCCGATCGGAGTGGGGGCGCATCCCTGACCGGCGTCCTGACGTCTGCCGGGCACCCGGCGCAAGTAATCGGCTAAGATGAGCCGGTTGCCGCCGCCGGCGGCCATCGAACGGGAGACGTCATGGACCGCCGCCAATGCCTTGCCTTCGCCGGCGCCGCCGTCGCCGCGGCCACGGACCTCGTCCATGCGGCCGCACCGGCGACGCGCTACGATGCCGCGCTGGCCGCCTATCCCGATTTCAACGGCACCGTGGTGGCCGGCAAGGGCGGTGGCCTATGCGAGCGCGACATCCGGGACCGCGCCCTGGGTGCGCAAGGTCAGCGCGATTCCCGACTACCTCGCCATGGCGGGAGGTTTCTACAGCAGCGCACCGGACATGCTGCGCCTGATGGAGGGCGTGCTGGGCGGCGACCGCATCCTGACGCCGGCGTCGCGCGCCACGCTGATGCGCGTGCACCGGCCGGCGCAGCGTTATGCGCTGGGCGGGCGCACGCAGGTCGAGACCATCGCGGACAAGGAGCGCGAGGCGGCCTGGGAGGACGGGTCGAACGGCGGCTTCCGCCTGGTGGCGCGGCGGGTGCTGGACGACGGCGTGGGCGTCGTCGTCTTCAACAACGGCAGCTACGACCATCGACGGCTGGGCGAACTGGCGAGCGCGGTCATGGAAGCCGTGTACGCATGACGGCGGCGCAGGTGCGCACGCGGCGAGCGGCGGGCCGCGACCTGGATGCGGTGCGCGCGCTGTATGCGGCAGGCGGCTACGGTGGCGGCGTCCATGCGCGCGATACCGTCATCGTGGCTGTACTGGACGATGCCGTGGTGGGCGCCGTGCGGCTGTGCGTCGAGCATGGTGTACGCGTGCTGCGCGGCATGCAGGTCGATGCCGGATATCGGCGCCGCGGGGTTGGCCGAGCCCTGCTGGTCGCATGCGACGAGGCGCTCGGCGACGAGATTGCGTATTGTTTACCGTATGCGCACCTGACCGCGTTCTATGGAGGGATCGGATTCCAGGCCGTGGCAATGGATGCGCTGCCGGTGTTCCTGCAGGAGCGGTTGACAGGCTATCTGGCGGGCGGACAGCAGATCGTGGCGATGAGGCGCGCAAATGCCCGAGGAGGGCGGCTGGCCGGTGGTCGCGCCCAGTCCGATCCCGTTCCATCCGGGCGATCCGGCGCCCGTCGCGCTCTCCGAAGCGGGCATCGACGGCATCGTCGATGCGTTCGAGGTGGCCGCGAGGCGCGCTCTCGCCGCCGGCTTCAAGGTCATCGAGATCCACGCCGCGCATGTCTACCTGCTGCACCGGTTCCTGTCGCCGCACAGTAACCAACGGGACGACAAGTACGGTGGCAGCCCGGCAAACCGGATGCGCATCGTGCTGCGCGTGACCGAACGCGTGCGCGCCGCCATGCCCGCCGGGCTGCCGCTGTGCGTGCACATTTGCGCGACGGACTGGGTGGCCGGCGGCTGGGACGTCGAGGAGTCGGGCGAACTGTCGCGGCGCCTCAAGGAACTCGGCGTCGATCTCGTCGACGTATCGACGGGCGGCAATCTGCCGACCGCGCGCATTACCGTGGCCGCGCGTTAGCAGATTCCATGCAGGCGCCGTATCCGCGACGAGGTCGGCATTCCGACCGGCGCCTTCGGGTTGATCACGGGTGGGCCGGTTTACGGAAAGATCTAAGACTTCGCATAATCTATATTATGTAAAATGCGAGATCCGTCCACAGCCATGACATCTCCTACCACATCCGGAGGACGCCGTTTTGTACTACACCGCTCCTTCACCGCGCCCATCCGGCCCGTTCCTGTTCGAGGCCGGATGGTGCGCCCCTACGTCTTCAGGCTGCCGCTTTCACCGCTGCCGGTGTCCCGGTCATGCGGGCGACGGCCGTATCGGTCGTCCACAGCGCGTTCGCCAGCCAGCGGAAGTTGATCAGCGCGGCCAGGTAGCCGTCGCCTTCCGGCAGCATGCTGCCGGCGGTGGCGTCGCGGACCACGGCCACTTCGATGCCGTGCTCGACGAAGTCGCGCAGGTGCGATTCGATGCAGAAGTTCGCGGCCATGCCGGCCAGGATGACCTGGTCGACTTTCTTTTTACGCAGCTGGAAGATGACGTCGTTCGTCTGCGGGCCCGCGATCTTGTGCGGCGAGCAGACGATGGTCTTGCCGTCCTCGATGTAGTCGCGGAATTCGGGCATCCAGTCGGCGCCCGAACCCTCGAAACCTTCCAGCGACAGCGCGCTGGGGCGGTCGAACATGTGCAGCGCGTGCATGAGGCGCTCGCCGGGTGCCGCGAAATCCCATTTGTGGTCGTGCGGGTAGTAATAATGCGGCGAGATGATGACCGGGAGGTCGACCTGCTTGGCCGCCGCGAACAGGCGCTCGAGGTTCGGGACGGTGTTGTGGTGCGTGATGCTCGCGCCGAATGCGCCCCAGGCCACGCCTTTCGGGCTCAGGAAGTCGATCTGCGGGTCGATGACGACCAGCGCCGCGCGCGTCAGGTCCAGTTGGACGTCGGTCTGCGGCAGGCCCGGATTCGTCGGATCCGCATAGGGATCGGGGGCTGCGGCGCCGTTCGGGTTGTTGTTGGTATCCATGGCATTTCCTTTCAGGATCGTTTTGGTAAGGCGGGCGCCGCGTCGCGGCCCCGCGTTCTGGCTCCGGAGACAAGAAAATCGTACTCGTCTTGCGCGCCGGGGCACAAGGAAATATGGCCGTCCACCCCCTATGGCGGGCCGCCGTTTGGCCGGGGCGTGGCCGCAGGTTCTCCAACCCTGCTGTTGGACCAGCTGCGTGAATCGACCGGGTGCCCTATCGTCACGGGCGAGAAGGCGCGCGAAAAACCAACTCGACAATACGTAAAATAATGTCGAGTTCGGCGGATTGGCGGGATGCGCATCCGCCGGAACATTCCCGGAACCGAACATTCATTCGAGCGGCCAGCGGCGCCACATCCCGCCGGCACATGTTGCGTCGCCGATGGTCTTGGCCGCGTTCTTCCCGATGTCCTTGGCCGACAGGATCGTGCATGCACAGCTACAAGACAATCGTGGTCCACATCGACGGCGCGCCCGAGCAGGAAAGCCGGGTCGCCCTCGCCGCCCGGCTGTGCTTCGCGCCCGAGGCCGACGCCGGCGACGACTTCCATGGCTTGCGCGATGGCGCCCGGGCCCGCCTCGCCGGCTTTCGCGCGCAGGCGGAACGCCTCGGTGTCGCCTCCTTCGAGGAGCGTGTGGTCGACGTCAACTCCGGCTACGCCCTGCTGCTGCATTCGCGTTACGCGGACCTGGTCGCCGTCAGCCAGCACGGCCCGGACCGCGACGGACCGCCGGTGACCAACGAGACCCTGTCCATGGGCTCCTCCAGCCGGTATCGACCGATAAGGCTTCGACCCCGGGCCGCGGCGCTGCGTTCCCGCCCCCTCCTCCACCGCCGGCCCGCGCCGGCCGGCACGCAATCAGAGGATGCCGCGCCCGTTCACGGAAGCGATGATCTCGTCGTAGCGCTCGTTGTCGGTCTTGTGCAGGTAAGCCGCCGTCGTCGCGATATTCGCGTGGCCGGCCGTGTCCTGCAGCGTCTTGAGCTGCACGCCGTTGTTGGCGTGGTTGGTCAGCATGCTGTGGCGCAGCCAGTGCGCCGATGCCTGGCGCAAGGTGGCGGCCGTATCGGCGTCGCCCCGGGCCGCGGCGACGCCGGCGGCATCGGCAAAGATCGCCTTGATCGCTTCGGACGCCGCCTCGTCGGTAATGCACGACAGCGTGCGGCTGCGGCTGGACAGCACCAGCGGCATGCGGTCGCTGCGGCTCGCCTGCGGCGGCAAGTCGAAGGCCACGCGGTAGGACTGGAAGGCCTCGAGCATGTCGGGCGGCACCGGCAGGCGGCGCGGCTTGCTGCCCTTGCCGACGACGTCCAGCCACCAGCGGCCGTTGCCCTCGGTGTAGATCGATCCCATCGAGGCGCCGACGATCTCGTTCAGCCGCGCCCCCGTGTGGGCGAAGGCGACCAGCAGGAAGCGGTCGCGCGCGCGCCGCCGCAGCTCGGCCGGCGTCTCGGCCGTGCGCGTGGAGACAGTGTCCAGCGCCAGCGCGATCGCGCCCTGCGTCAGGTAGCGCGTGATACGGCTGGCCGTTGGCGCCCGCACGTTGCGCACCAGGGCCGCCGGATTGCGGCGCAGGTAGCCCGTCTGTTCGGCGAAACCGAGCAGCGCCTTCACGGCGATCATCGCCTGGCGCCGGCTGGGGTCGGACAAGGGCCCCGTGAACGGACGGTAACGCGCGTCGCTGCGCGGCCACTTGGTCTTGGACACCCATGCGGGCGGCGGATCCTTGAGGAATTCCTTGTAGGCGTTCAGGTCGGCCACGTTCAGCTGTACCAGCGTCTTGCCGGCCTCCTCCCGGCACCAGGTGAGGAAACGGTACAGTTCCTTCTGGGTATTCTGGATGGACTTCGCGCTCAATTCGCCGTGGGCGATGAATTCGCGCGCCAGTTCGATGTCCGTGGTCGCCTCGGTGATCGGATCGTCGGCGCTGCGGTACATCTTGACGTGCATGCGCCGGCTCTCCCCGCCGACGATATGGTCCGGCGTCGAAGGACCCAGGTCGATGGGGAAGAAGTTCGGCATGGCGGCATTCACTGAAGCTGTATCTATATACAGTATAGCATCGTGCTTTCCGCGGCGACAGTGGCGCTCTCGGCCGTGCGCGCGGTGCCAGTACCGGGCGTACAAGGCCACGTTCAACAGCAGCACGGCGCCTGCCAGCAGGTACTGGATGTGACGGTCGAGTCCTGGCGGGTAGACGACCGGGAGCAGGTAGTGTTCGATGAAGCCGCCCGCGTAGCCGCCCTCGCCTGCCAGCAGGCGCAGACGGATTTCCAGGCCCGTCAGCGGGCAGCCTGCGCCAGTGGCTTCGACCGTGAAGCCCCAGGCGGCCGCCGCCAGGTGCCAGGTCAGCAGCCGCGGCCGGCGCGCCGCCAGCAGCGCGCCGAAGGCGACGAAGAGGATGAACGCCAGGTGCAGCACGAGGACGGCATCGGCAAGGAAACGGTAGGCCATGGCTGCAAGGAAATGATGGCGGGGGCCGCGTCCGCACGCCTGATCGGCATCAAGCCCGAGGCGACCTGCCCACCTATCCTGCATGGTACTTCCCGGCGCGGCCGCACGCTTGACCGGCGGCTGCGCGGTCCGGACCAGGAGGAAGACATGCTGCCCTCTCCATTGCTCGATGCGCCGCTGCCACGTGGCGGCCGGCGCTGGCGGCTGCCGCTCGCCGCGGCCGCTGATCGCCGGCGCCTGCGGCCTGGTCGCGTATTGGCCACGTATCGGCCGCCTATCGGCCGCCGAACTCCGGGCCGCCGGGAATGTCTGAACCAGCATACGACAAGGCAAGCCCATGGTACCCATCACCGCATTCCGGCGACGCGTCGGCGCCCCTGCGCCCGGCTTGCCCGCCGCGCGCGCCCTGCTGCGCCTCGTGCTGGCGATCCTGGTCCTGCTGCTGCCCGTCGCGGCCGACGGCGCGCCTGGCGTCGGGCTGATCCGGATCGATGGCGCGATCGGGCCGGCCAGCGCCGACTACCTGGTCCGCGGGCTGGCGCGCTCGGCCGCGGCCGGCCACCAGCTCGTCGTCGTGGAACTCGACACGCCCGGCGGGCTGGACACGTCGATGCGCAGCGCCATCAAGGCGATCCTCGCGTCGCCCGTCCCGGTGGCCGTCTTCGTCGCGCCCAGCGGAGCACGCGCCGCCAGCGCCGGGACGTACCTGCTGTACGCGAGCCATATCGCCGCGATGGCGCCGGGAACGAACCTCGGCGCGGCGACGCCGGTGGCCATCGGCGTGGAGCCGTCCGGCGCGCCCGGCGGCCAGGCGCCGCCCCGGGCCGGGGAGCGTGCTCCGGCCGGCAAGGACGCGCCGGCTAACCCGGCGGGGGACAAAGCGCCGGTACCCGATACCGACGGCCCCATGTCGCGCAAGCAGGTGAACGACGCGGCCGCCTACCTGCGGGGCCTGGCCCAGCTGCGCGGACGCAACGCCGACTGGGCCGAGCGGGCCGTGCGCGAGTCGGTCAGCCTGACGGCCGACGAGGCGCTGACATTGCGCGTCATCGACTACGTCGCGCCCGACGTTTCGGCACTCCTGGCCCGCGTGGACGGCAGCCGGGTCGCGGTGCAGGGGCAGGTGCGGCAGCTGCGCACGCGCGCGGCGCCGCTGGCCGGCTACGACCCCGACTGGCGCACGAACGTGCTGGCGGCGATCACGAATCCCAGCGTCGCCCTGCTCCTGATGACCATCGGCATCTATGGACTCGTGTTCGAGTTCATGAACCCCGGCGTGGTCGTGCCGGGCGTCGTCGGCGCCATCTCGCTGCTGCTGGGACTGTACGCGCTGCAGCTGCTGCCCGTGAACTACGCCGGGCTGGGCCTGATCGTGCTGGGACTCCTGTTCATGCTCGGCGAAGCCTTCCTGCCCAGTTTCGGCATCCTCGGCATCGGCGGCGTGGTCGCGTTCGTGGCGGGCGCCCTCATCCTGATCGACACGGAACTGCCCGGCTACGGCGCGCCGCCCATCCTCGTCGCGGTGCTGGGACTGGCCAGCGCCTTGCTCCTCGTCGGTACCGTGCAGGTCGCCATGGCCACGCGCCGGCGGCCGGTCCGCAGCGGCGCGGCGGCGCTGGTGGGCTCCGTCGGGCATGTCGAGCAGCTCGCCGGCGGCGACGGCCGTTCCGCCTGGGCGCGCGTCGACGGCGAATTGTGGCAAGTCACCGGCAACGTGCCGCTGCGCCCGTCGCAGGCGGTGAAAGTCACGGCACGCGACGGACTGCTATTGCAGGTCGTGCCCGTCAACGTGGACAAGGGAGAGCGGCGATGATCCTCGATATCGGTTTCGGCCTCGGCGCCCTCATCGTCCTGCTGCTGCCGCTGATCCTGTCTGCCTTCAAGATCCTGCGCGAATATGAGCGCGGCGTCGTGTTCCAGCTGGGAAGGTTCTGGGGCGTGAAGGGACCGGGGCTGATCGTCATCATCCCCGTGCTGCAGCAGATGGTGCGGGTGGACCTGCGCACGATCGTGCTGGACGTGCCGACCCAGGACGTGATCTCGCGCGACAACGTCTCCGTGAAGGTCAATGCAGTCATCTATTTCCGCGTCATCGACCCGGAAAAAGCGATCATCCAGGTCGTCAACTTCATGGAGGCAACCAGCCAGCTGGCCCAGACCACGCTGCGCGCCGTGCTCGGCAAGCACGAACTGGACGAGATGCTGGCGGAGCGCGAACGGCTGAACATCGACATCCAGCAGGTGCTGGACGTGCAGACGGACGCCTGGGGCATCAAGGTGGCGAACGTCGAGATCAAGCACGTCGACCTGGACGAATCCATGATCCGCGCCATCGCCCGCCAGGCCGAGGCGGAGCGCGAACGGCGCGCCAAGGTCATCCACGCGGAGGGCGAGTTGCAGGCCTCCGAGAAACTGCAGCAGGCCGCGCTGGTGCTGTCGCAGCAGTCGGGCGCGATGCAGCTGCGCTATTTGCAAACGCTCAGCACCATTGCGGGAGACAAATCGTCGACCATCGTGTTTCCCTTGCCGATCGAGCTGCTGACCGGCGTCAAGCCATCGCCGCGATACACCGCGCCATCGGAAACCCGATAGCGATCGGAAACAATGATTGCCGAGCTACACCTGCCAATGGGGCAGGTAGCGCGCGCACGGTTGCCGCGCGTTTGCAGGCTCGTCCCTCCTACGGGAGAATGGCAGCAAGCGTTTTTCGATCGAAAGGAGTCCGCATGAGCATTACCGTCAACAATACCAATCCGGATACCGTCAAGGTCACCCTGTTCGGCGAGCTGCAGGATGGCACGTTCGACGCCAAGGTCATGGCCGAAACGGACGTGCCTTACACGCGTTGCTGGGAGAACGAGATCGAGCAGCGCATCATCTATATCCAGCCCGATCCGGAGCAGCTGCAGGCGATCCTGAAGGCGCTCAACGAGCGCCGGCTGTCGCTCGACCAGCTGCAGGAATTCGGCAGCGTGGGCGGCGGCACGTCGGAAATCCCCGTTTGAATGGAGGAAGCATGACAGCGCAGCACACGAACGGGACCGGCCACGGTGAGCAGTCGGCCACCATCGGGATCGGCGGCACCACCAGCGGCGAGCAAGGCGCGACGCCGGATCACGAGACCATGGCGGAGACGGGCGGCAGCGGCGGCGATGCGCTGACCAAGCCGCGGCGCGAGGAAGCGGCGCCGGCAACGCCATCGGCCACGCGGCAGGACGAGGCAACCGACGAGGCGGATGCCGAAGGCGCCGACACGGCGGCGACGGCCATCGCCCGCGGCGCCCAGGACACCCGCAGCCGCCAGGCCAGCCCTGGGGACACGGGCCTCGGCACGCCCGAGACGGGCGGCAACCAGAGCGAGCGCGACCTGGCGCCGCCGCGCCCTCGCTGACATACCCGCTGGAACGCGGGCCGCAGGCCTGTTGCGGCCCGCGGCCCCGCCCTCAGGCGGCCATGCGCCGGCACTCCTCGGCGCAGCGGCGGCAGGCGGCCGCGCATTGCTGGCAGTGGTCCATGGGGTGCTTGCCGCATTCGTCGCCGCAGGCCTGGCACACGTCGGCGCACACGGCGCACACGGCCTTGGCGAATTCGCTGCCGCGCGCCATGAGGGCCGCGGCCGTGCGGCAGAGCTGGGCGCAGTCCATGTCGAGCGCGATGCAGCGCGCCATCATCTTGACGTCGCCTTCCTGCAGGCAGGCGGTGGAACAGTTGTCGCACGCCGCCGCGCAGGCGTAACAGGCTTCGATGCAGCTGCGCATCGTGTCGATCGGTCGGTCTTGGGCCATCGATTCCTCCTTGGTGCTGGTGAATGGACGGACATCCCTTCGCGGCGCGGCCGGTGTCATCCCGGCCTGCGCGTCGAGGGACCAGCTTAGCATAGCCGTCCGCCGAGGCTCGCCCGGGTCGGCCCCCGGTGAAGGTTTACTGCGCCTGCTTGACGACGGCGCCGCCCTTCATGACGAATGGGTGGGAGAAGTCGCCAGGCCGGCCTCCGGGCGTTTCCCGTGCGCGCGCGCCAGGCGGCGCCAGTTCAGCCAGGAGACGACGGCATTGATCCAGAAGCCGGCGTACAGCACGGAGGTCAGGACCAGGCCCCGGCTGTAGTACAGCGGGACGGCGATGGTATTGACGAGCACCCAGAACGGCCAGTTCTCGACCCGGCGCTGCATCATGAGGATCTGGCCGATGATGGAAAACACCAAGACCGCGGAATCGAAGAACGGCGCGTAGGCGTTCGTGGTCAGGTGCAGCAGCGTGCCGTAGGCGGCCATGGCCAGCACGCCGGCCGGCACGATCCACAGCAGGTTGCGGCCTGTCGCGTGGGTGATGGGCAACGGTTCGCCATGGTCGCCGCGCGCCCATTTCCACCAGCCGAGCACGCTGGTGGCGACGAAGAAGCCCTGCAGGACGACGTCGGCGTACAGGCGGTTGTCCGCATACAGGATGCCGAACAGCGTGCAGCCGACGATGCCCGTCCACCAGGTGTGGACGTTGTTGCGGCCGGCCAGCACGATGGCCAGGGCGGTGAAGACGTTTGCCGCCAGTTCCAGCGGTCCGACCAGCGCCGTCATCCCGTTCCGCCCTGCCCGTTCGAATCCATCGACGCTCCCGTTGAAGAAGCGTCTACTGTACGACAGCCCCTGCTTTTATTGCAAGAGAGGAATTGCTCGCGCGATCAGCGTTACAGCTTCAGCGTGCGGTGCTCGCTGTCCATGTCCGGCGTCGTGCCCGTCACCGCGGCCTTGGCGATGGCGAACATGCGGACCATCTTGCTGTCGTTGGAATCCCAGTATTCGGCCGAGTGCGGGTCGACCCGGACCAGCACGGCGTGCTCGTCGTCGGGGCCGGCCGGGAACCAGGCCTGGGCGCCGGTGTTCCACTTCGCGCGGATCAGTTCGCGGTCGACGACGCGCTCGGCGGTGCCGCTGACGGACACGTACAGGCTGTCGTCCGGGTTCGCGAACGCCAGGTTCACCTGCGGACGGTGGGCGATGCAGTCCCACAGCGACGTCAGCGTCGAGGTGAAGAACCAGATGCCGCCGTCGTCGTCGACGTCTTCCTTCGTCATCGGCTGGCTCAGCAGGTGGCCGTGCGCGTCCTGCCAGGTGAACATGGGGAAGCGCACGTCGGCGATCTTGGCCTTCAGCTGGGCCACGTTGTTTGCGTCATGGGTGGTCATGGTAGATCCTTTCTGTTTCGACAAGCTTCCATCCTCGCGGATCGTTGCCTGCGCGTCCGTGCGGCGGCGTACGGATGACGTCGGCCGCTGTTTGAGCACTGTCAAGGGCGCCGGAAAGCACGAAATCGCCCGCGTTGCATCGCAATATAATCCTCCTGCGCCGGCAGCGCCGCCGTCGCATCGCCCCCACCGAGGATGGAACCGCCATGGATCACCACGAACATCCTGTCCAGTCCGCCGTCCTGTCGCTTGCCGCGGCCGGGCCGGCGGTGCGCGCTTCCCTGAAGGTTGCCTGAACGGATGGTGGCCCCATGGGTGCCCAACATCCCGCCAGTGCCGCGCTGTCCGCGCCCGGCGAACGCACGCGCCTCGTCGCCCACTTCGTCGACGGCCTCGATGGTGCCCAGCTCGACGGCGCCCTGCTGAACCTGATCCGCCACCTGCCGGCCGGGCGCTACCGCCATGCCATCGTCTGCCTGCGCGAACGCAGCGAATACGTGGGCGAACTGCGTGCCCGGGGCGTCGACGTCGTCAGCCTGCACCGGCGCGAGGGCCGCGACCCGTTGCTGTGGCTGCGCATGTACCGCGCGCTGCGGGCGCTGCAACCCGACCTCGTGCATACCCGCAACCGCTCCGGCCTGCCGGCCCAGCTGGTGGCGGCGCTCGCCGGCGTGCGCCTGCGCGTGCATGCCGAACACGGACGCGAGGACGCCGCCGGCCAGGGAGGCTGGATCCTGCGTCGGCTGCTGCGCCCGCTGATCGGCCATTTCATCGCCGTCAGCAGCGACCTCGAACAGTGGCTGATCGACGCCGTGGGCGCCGAGCCGGCGCGCGTGTCGCAGATCGCGAACGGCGTCGACAGCGTGCAGTTCCACCCGCGCCTGGGACCGGCCGCCGCCGTCGGGCCGCCCGGCTTCATGCAGGACGGCGCCTTCGTGATCGGCAGCTCGGGCCGCATGACGGACGCCGCCAGCCATGTCACGCTGGTCGAGGCCTTCCTGCGCCTGGTCGCGTCGCCGCACCCGGCCCATGCCCGGCTGCGCCTGCTGATCGTCGGGGACGGGCCCGCGCGCCAGGAATGCCAGTCCCTGCTGAACCGGGCCGGTGCCGGCGCGCGCGCCTGGCTGCCCGGCGCCCGCTCCGACCTGCCGCAGCTGCTGCGCGCGATGGACCTGTTCGTGCTGCCGGCGCCGTCCGAGGACAGGACGAACGCCATCCTGCAGGCGATGGCCAGCGGCCTGCCCGTCGTCGCCAGCGCGGTGGCCGGGAATGCGGAGCTGGTCCATGCCGGCTTCACGGGCATCCTGGTGCCGCCGCTGTCGCCGGAATTGCTGGCCGCGGCCATCGCCGACTATTGCCGCATCCCCGACATGGCGGCCCGTCACGGCGCCAGGGCGCGCAGCCAGGTGATCGCGCGCCACAGCATGCCGGCGATGGCGCGCGACTACCTGGCCGTCTACGACACGCTGGCGCGGGGCGGCGCCGATCCGGCGCGCAGCGACGACCGGTCGCGCTGGGACACCTGACCGGGATGCCCGATGCGCGTCTTGCACCTGTTCGAGCACGCCGTGCTGCGCCCTACCGACTATGCGCGCCGCGCGCTGGCCCTGCTGGATGGCTTGCGCAGCCAGGGCGTGCAGACCGTGCAGCTGGCGGCGCCCGCGACAGGTGCCGCCGGTGCCGCCGTCGTCGCCGAATCCGTGCCGGCGGGCTGGCAGTTCTACCGGACGGCGGCCCCGACCAGCCTCCCGCCCTGCTTGCGCATCGGCGCCGGCGGCATCCTGCTGGCGCAGCGGCTGCACGACGTGACGCGCCTGACGCGGCCGCAACTGATCCACGTCCATGCCGGCAGCCGGCACGCCCTCGCGGCCTGGCCGGCGGCGCGGCTGGCGCGCCTGCCCCTGCTGGTCGAGGCGGACCGGCGCGCCGCCGGCGCCGCGCTGCCCTTGCTGGACCGCCTCGCCTTGCGCGGCGCGGACGCGCTCGTGGCGGCGACACCCGACGTCCGTGCTTTCCTGCGTGCCGGCGGCATTCGCGCGCGCCGCATCGCCGTGCTGCCGTCCGCCGCCGACTTGCCCGGCGCATGCGTCGCCGTTCCCGCGCCGCGCGGCCTGGACGGGGCGCCGCTGCTGGCCTATGCCGGGCCGCTCGAGCTGGCCGACGGCATCGACCTGCTGCTCGAGGCGCTCGCGCTGCTGCGGCGTAGGCGTCCCGCGCTGCGCCTCGTCGTCGCGGGCGCAGGCATGCGGCTGGACGAACTGGAGCAGAGCGCCGCCGCGCTCGGACTGCGCGGCCACGTCGTGTTTACGGGCGAGCTCACGGGTCGGCGCATCGCCGACCTGCTGCCGCGCGCCGACGTCACCGTGTTTCCCGCGATGCCCGGGTCCCGCACGGCCGGCCTCGCGCCGCCCCGGCAGCTGCTCAATGCGATGGCGCAGGGCTGTACCGTCGTCGCGTCCGACATCGCCTGCCACGCGGAGCTGCTCGTGAACGGCCACAACGGCATGCTGTTTCGCGCCGGCAGCCGCACGGCGCTGTGCGGCGCCCTCGCGCGCCTGCTGGACGACCCGCTGCGCCTGCGCCCCCTTGGCCGGGCGGCGGCGGATACCATCGCCGCGCGGCACAGCTGGCCCGTCGCGGCGGCGCGCTACCGCAAGCTGTACGAGACGATCCTGCACGACCATGGCCGCCATGCCGGGATGCCCGCGTCCCGGCAGCGTCGGTGAAGGATTATCGCTGCCTGCCGGGCGACTGCGCCACAAATGGTCTATAGTGATGCTCTTTCGACATACCTAGAACAATCCAAGAGACTTGCGATGAAATTTGACGTCGTCATCGTCGGCAGCGGCCTGGCCGGTCTGTCGGTCGCCCTGCACCTGGCCCAGACCCGCAAGGTCGCCATCATCTCCAAGCGCGAACTGCTCGAAGGGGCCAGCAACTGGGCCCAGGGCGGCATCGCCGCCGTGCTCGACTCGGGCGACAGCCACGACCAGCACATCGCCGATACCCTGGTCGCCGGCGCCGGCCTGTGCGACGAGGGTGCCACCCGCTATATCGTCGAACACGGCCGCGAGGCGATCGAATGGCTGATCGACCAGGGCGTGCCGTTCACCCGCGACGAGAGCGCGGAACTCGGCTTCCACCTGACCCGCGAAGGCGGCCACAGCCAGCGCCGCATCATCCACGCGGCCGACGCCACCGGCCACGCCGTCCAGGTGACGCTGGAACAGAAGGTGCGCAACCACCCGAACATCGCCCTGTTCGAACACCACAGCGCGATCGACGTGATTACCTCGGACAAGCTGACGCCCACCGGCGTGCATGGCGGCGCCCCGGCGCTGGCCGGCCAGCCGCGATGCCACGGCGTCTACGTGCAGGACGGCGCCACCGGCAAGGTACTGACCTTCGAGGCCGAGCACACGGTACTGGCCACCGGCGGCGCCGGCAAGGTCTACCTTTACACGACCAATCCGGACACCGCCACCGGCGACGGCATCGCGATGGCCTGGCGCGCCGGTTGCCGCGTGTCGAACATGGAATTCATCCAGTTCCACCCGACCTGCCTGTACCACCCGTACGCCAAATCCTTCCTCATCAGCGAGGCCGTGCGCGGCGAAGGCGGCTTGCTGAAACTGCCGCCCGAGGCGGGGGCGACGGCCGGGACGCGCTTCATGCCGGCCCACGACGAGCGCGGCGAGCTGGCCCCGCGCGACGTGGTGGCAAGGGCCATCGACTTCGAGATGAAGAAGCGCGGCCTCGACTACGTCCACCTGGACATCAGCCACCAGAGTCCGGCATTCATCCAGGAGCACTTCCCGACCATTTACGCGCGCTGCCTGGAACTGGGGATCGACATCACGAAGGAACCGATCCCCGTCGTGCCGGCCGTGCACTTCACTTGCGGCGGCGTGGTGACGGACCTGGCCGGTCGCACCGACATCGCCGGCCTGTATGCCGTCGGCGAGACCGCGTGCACGGGCCTGCACGGCGCCAACCGCCTGGCCAGCAATTCCCTGCTCGAATGCCTGGTCGTGGGCCGCGCCTGCGCGCAATACATCGCCGCCGCGCCGGCCGTGGGCCAGCCGCAACTGCCGGCATGGGACGAGAGCCGCGTCACCAATGCCGACGAGGAGGTCGTGATCGCCCACAACTGGGACGAGCTGCGCCGCTTCATGTGGAACTACGTCGGCATCGTGCGCACGAACAAGCGCCTGGAGCGCGCCGAGCACCGCATCAAGCTGCTGAAGGAAGAAATTGGGGAGTACTACCGCAACTTCCGCGTCACCAACGACCTGCTGGAACTGCGCAACCTCGTCGAGGTGGCGCACCTGATCGTGCGCAGCGCCCTGTCGCGCCACGAAAGCCGCGGCCTGCATTACTCGCGCGACTATCCGGACACGCTGCCCAAGGCCCTGCCCAGCGTGCTGGCGCCGGGCCCGCGCTGACGTGAAGGGCAAGCTCGCGTCGTCGCTGACCCCGTCGACCGTCCTGCTGCTGACCGTCCCGCCGCTGCTGTGGGCCGGTAACGCCATCGTCGGCCGCCTCGTGCGCGAGGCCGTGCCGCCGATGACATTGAACCTGCTGCGCTGGACCATCGCGCTGCTGGTGCTGCTGCCGCTCGGCCGGGCCGCGCTGCGGCCGGGCAGCGGCGTGCTGGCCAACTGGCGCCGCTACGCCTTGCTCGGCCTGCTGGGCATCGGCATGTACAACTCGCTGCAATACCTTGCCCTGCAGAGCTCCACGCCCATCAACGTGACGCTCGTCGCATCCGGCATGCCCGTCTGGATGATGCTGGTCGGGCGCCTGTTCTTCGGCGTGCCCGTGCGCGGACGACAGGTCGGCGGGGCCGTGCTGTCGATCGCCGGCGTGCTCGTCGTGCTGTGCCGCGGCGACGTGCACCAGCTGCTCGCGCTGCGCATCGTCGCCGGCGACCTGTACATGATCCTGGCCACGATCGCCTGGTCGTTCTACAGCTGGATGCTGCTGCAGCCGAAGGACGTGCCCGCGCTGCGCGGCGACTGGGCCGGCTTCCTGCTGGCCCAGGTCGGCTACGGCCTGCTGTGGTCCGGGCTGTTCGCCGGCGCCGAGTGGTCGCTCGGCGCGCACGCCATCGCCTGGAGCCCAGCGGTGGCGGCGGCGCTGCTGTTCGTGGCCGTCGGCCCCGCCGTGCTCGCGTTCGCGCTGTGGGGCGCGGGCATCCGCCGCGCCGGCCCCGGCATCGGCGCCTTCTTCGTCAACCTGACGCCGCTTTTCACCGCCTTGCTGTCCTCGGCCTTCCTGGGGGAACTGCCTCATGCCTACCACGCGCTGGCGTTCGCGCTGATCGTCGGCGGGATCGTCTGGTCCTCGCGCTGAGGCGCGGGCGGGTGCTACGGGGCCCGTGCCGTGGCGGAAACGTGTGTCCGCCCCGGCAGTAAGGGTGTTAGCATCGCCAGGTGTCAACCAGGAAGCAGCGACAAGGAAGCAGCCGATGTCCGAAGCACTCACCCATCCCGCCACCGTGCACGCCCATGCGGCCGCGGTCGCGGGATTCCTCGACCGCCATCCGCGCGCGCTGGTCCTGACCGGCGCCGGCTTGTCGACGGCGTCCGGGATCCCGGACTACCGCGACGCCGACGGCAACCGGCGCGGCAAGCCGCCCATCCACGGACCGGACTTCCGCAAGTCGGAATACGTCCAGCGCCGCTACTGGGCGCGCAGCATGATCGGCTGGCCCGTGCTGGCGCGCGCCCGCCCGAATGCCGGGCACGTCGCGATCGCGGGGCTGGAGGCAATCGGCAGGATCGGCTCCGTGCTGACGCAGAACGTGGACGGGCTGCACGGCCAGGCCGGCAGCCAGGGCGTGCTTGAACTGCACGGTAACATCCATTCGGTCGCGTGCCTGGAGTGTTCGGCGCTGTTCCCGCGCGCCTTCGTCCAGGACCAGCTGGAGCGCGCGAACCCGCACATGACGGGCGCCAACGCCACGCCGCTGCCGGACGGCGACGCCGCCGTCGAGCCGGCCGAACTGGCGGACTTCCGCCTGCCCCATTGCATCTGCTGCGGCGGCAACCTGATGCCGAACGTCGTCTTCTTCGGCGACAACGTGCCGCCCGCGCGCACAGCCATCGCGCTGGATCGCATGGAGCAAGCCGACGCGCTGCTCGTCGTCGGCTCCTCGCTGATGGTGTATTCGGGATTCCGCTTCTGCCGCATGGCGCAGGCGGCGGGCAAGCCCATCGCGGCGATCAACCTCGGACGCACGCGCGCCGACGACCTGCTGGACATCAAGATCGAAGACTCGGCCGAGCGCATCCTGCCGCTCGCGCTCGACCTGTTGAACCGGGGACTGGAGCCGGCTGGAGGAGACACGCCATCCATTCAACTCGACGGGGGAATACTGTGACGAACACGCTACGCAATACCGCATCGGGCACCGGCTTGACACGCTGGAAGGCAGGCACCCTGCTGGCCGGCATCGGCCTGGCCGCATCGTTCTTCTACGTGAAGGCCAGGACGAAACAGGCCGAGGCCGCGCATCCGCCTCAGGGCCGCTTCGTGACGGTCGACGGCGTGCGCCTGCACTACCTGGAACGGGGTGAAGGGCCAGTGCTGGTCCTGCTGCACGGGAACGGCGTGCTGGCCGACGATTTCACGTACAGCGGCATCATCGACAAGGCGGCCGAGCACTACCGCGTGATCGCCTTCGACCGTCCCGGCTTCGGCTACAGCGAACGTCCGCGCAACCGCGTGTGGACGCCGCAGGCCCAGGCGCGGCTGCTGCACCACGCGCTGCAGGAGATCGGCGTCGATTCCGCCATCGTCGTTGGCCATTCGCTGGGCACGCAAGTCGCCCTGTCGATGGCGCTGGACGTGCCGGACTTCGTGCGCGGCCTCGTGCTGCTGTCCGGCTACTACTACCCGAGCCTGCGGGTCGACGTGCCGCTGCTGTCCGGGCCCGCGATCCCGCTGCTGGGCGACGTGATGCGCTACACGATCTCGCCGTTGACGGCGCGCATGCTGTGGCGGCCGCTGAAGAAGAGGATGTTCGCGCCCCTGCCCGTCGATCCGCGCTTCGAGCAGGTGTCGCCGTGGATGGCACTGCGCCCCGGCCAGCTGCGCGCGGCCGCGGCCGACAACACGATGATGGTGCCGGCCGCGCTGGCCCTGTCCAAGCGTTACCAGGAACTGAAGGTGCCCGTCACGATCATCGCCGGCACGCAGGACCGCGTGGTCGACTTCGGCCACAATTCGGAGCGCCTGAACGAACGGGTCCCGGACAGCGATCTGCAGCTGGAACCGGGCGTGGGCCATATGACGCACTATGCGCACCCGGACAAGGTGATGGCGGCCGTCGACGCGATCGCGGCCCAGGCGGGAGCGCCCGTGCACTTGCGCGACCCGCGTGCCGAGGCGTTGGCGCGGGCGAGCGAGAGCGGGACGTGATGCGTCACGAATAGTCACGAATAGTCACGAATAAGCGGCATCGCAGGGTGGGCACCAGGTGCCCACCATTTAACCGTGACGAATCACGTTTATTATCCGATGATGCGCAAGGAATAATCCGTCGCCCGGATATCCTTGGTGAGGCTGCCGATCGAGATCCGGTCCACGCCCGTCTCCGCGATCGCGCGCACGGTCTGCATATTGATCCCGCCGGACGCCTCCAGCAGCGCGCGGCCGGCATTGATGCGCACCGCGTCGCGCATCGTGTCCGGGTCGAAGTTGTCGAGCAGGATCGACACGGCGCCGGCGGCCAGCGCTTCCTCCAGTTCCGCGATCGATTCGACCTCGACCTGGATCGTCACGCCCGCGTCGAGCGCGTTCGCCGCCTTCAGCGCGGCCGTGATGCCGCCCGCGGCCGCGATGTGGTTTTCCTTGATCAGGATGCCGTCCCACAGCGCCATGCGCTGGTTCTCGCCGCCGCCCACGCGCACCGCGTACTTCTGCGCCTGGCGCAGGCCGGGCAGCGTCTTGCGGGTATCGAGGATGCGTGCGCGGGTGCCGGCGACGACGTCGACATAGGTCCGGGTGCTGCTGGCCACGCCGGACAGCAGCTGCAGGAAATTCAGCGCCGAGCGCTCCGCGGTCAGCAGCGAACGGGGCGAGCCTTCGATCGTGCAGACGACGCTGTCGGCCGCCATGACGTCGCCCTCGGCGTACTGCCAGTCGATCTCGGTCTCGGGATCGATCGCCAGCATCACCCCTTCGAACCAGGGCGCGCCGCACAGGACGGCCTGCTCGCGCACGATGACGCGCGCCTTCGCGCGCGGCTGCTCCGGCACCAGCTTGCCCGTCAGGTCGCCGCTGCCCACGTCTTCCAGCAGCGCGGCCAGGATGTTCTGCTCGAACGCGGCCTGCAGTTTTTCGTCCATCTGGCCTTCGTCGGCATGCGGGTTACGTAGCGTTGTCATGCGGGTCCGACTCCAGAGAACAGTTTGCCTTCGTTTTCCAGCGCGCCCGTCGGGAGCGCCTTGGCCTTTTTGGCGGCCGCGAAATCGAGCATGCGGTCGATCGCGCGCTTGGCCTGGCGGCCGACTTCCGGGTCGACGTGGATTTCGTTGCGGCCATCGCTCGCCTCGAGCACGGCGGCCAGGTTCTGCAGGCCGTTCATGGCCATCCACGGGCAGTGCGCGCAGCTCTTGCAGGTGGCGCTGTTGCCGGCGGTCGGCGCCTCGATCAGGATCTTGCCGGGCGCCGCCATGCGCATCTTGTGCAGGATGCCGTTGTCGGTGGCGACGATGAAGTGGGTCGCATCCATCGTCTGCGCCGCGTTGATCAGCTGGGTGGTCGAGCCGACGACGTCCGCCTGTTCGACCACGTTGGCCGGCGACTCCGGGTGCACCAGCACCTTCGCATCCGGGTATTGGGCGCGCAGCAGGTCCAGTTCGATACCCTTGAACTCGTCGTGCACGAGGCAGGAACCCTGCCACAGCAGCATGTCGGCACCCGTCTGCTTCTGGATATAGGAACCCAGGTGGCGGTCCGGCGCCCACAGGATCTTCTTGCCCTGGGCGTGCAGTTCCTTGACGATGTCCAGGCCGATCGACGAGGTCACCATCCAGTCCGCGCGCGCCTTCACGGCGGCGCTGGTGTTGGCGTAGACGACGACGGTACGGTCCGGATGCTGGTCGCAGAAGGCGGCGAATTCGTCGGCCGGGCAACCCAGGTCGAGCGAGCAGGTCGCGTCCAGGTCCGGCATCAGGATCGTCTTTTCCGGGCTCAGGATCTTGGCCGTCTCGCCCATGAAGCGCACGCCCGCCACCACCAGGGTCTTGGCGGGATGGTCGCGGCCGAAGCGGGCCATTTCCAGCGAGTCGGACACGCAGCCGCCCGTCTCCTCGGCCAGGTCCTGCAGGTCGGCGTCGACGTAGTAGTGCGCGACCAGCACGGCTTCGCGTTCCTTGAGCAGGCGGCGGATGCGCTCCTTGAGGGCCGTCTTTTCGGCGACCTCCAGGGGCGATGGGGTGCGGGCCCAGGCCTCGGCGGTCGAGCAGACGCCGCCGACCGGGCGGTCGTATTCGAAAGTCTTGATGGGGGCGATGGTGTTCATGACGGATGTCCCGTTTGAAGTCCGTTGAACGCGTAGGCGGGGAACCCGCCTACCCTACCGGTAGGGTGGACGGCTGTGCCGTCCACGCGTCCAACCGGCTGAAAAATCACTCGAGCCCTTGGCTCTTCAGGTAATCCTCGTAATTGCCCTGGAAGTCGATGATGCGGTCTTCCTTGATCTCGAGGATGCGCGTGGCCAGCGAGGACACGAACTCGCGGTCGTGCGACACGAAGATCAGCGTGCCCGCGTACTTGTCCAGCGCGATGTTCAGCGACTCGATCGATTCCATGTCCATGTGGTTCGTCGGTTCGTCGAGCAGCAGCACGTTGTGACGGCCCAGCATCAGCTTGCCGTACATCATGCGGCCCTTCTCGCCGCCGGACAGCACGCGCACGGACTTCTTGACCTCGTCGCCGCCGAACAGCAGGCGGCCCAGGATCGAGCGCACGGCCTGGTCGTCGTCGCCTTCCTTGGTCCACTGGCCCATCCAGTCGGTGAGGTTGGCGTCGGTGGCGAATTCCTCGGTCGGATCCTGCGGCATATAGCCGGGGTTCGCGTTCTCGGCCCATTTCACGCGGCCGGTATCGGCATCCAGGCCCGTGATCGGACCGCTGCCGATCGAGCGCAGCAGCGTGGTCTTGCCCGCGCCGTTGGCACCGATGATCGCCACGCGTTCGCCCGCCTCGACCATGATCGAGAAGTCCTTGAACAGCTGGCGGTCGTAGGCTTTCGACAAGCCCTCGGTCTCGACGGCCAGGCGGTGCAGCTTTTTCTCGCCTTCGAAGCGCACGAATGGATAGGCGCGCGAGGACGGCTTGAATTCCTCGATCTTGATCTTGTCGATCTGCTTGAGGCGCGACGTGGCCTGGCGTGCCTTCGACTTGTTGGCCGAGAAGCGGCGCACGAAGTCCTGCAGTTCGGCCACTTTTTCCTTGGCCTTCGCATTGTTCGCCAGCTGCTGGTTGCGCGCCTGGGTCGACGCTTCCATGTAGTCGTCGTAGTTGCCGGGATAGACCTTCAGCGTGCCGTAGTCCATGTCGGCCACGTGGGTGCAGACCGAGTTCAGGAAGTGGCGATCGTGCGAGATGATGATCATCGTCGAGTTGCGCTGGTTGAGCATGTCCGCCAGCCAGCTGATCGTGTGGATGTCCAGGTTGTTGGTCGGTTCGTCCAGCAGCAGGATGTCCGGATCCGAGAACAGCGCCTGCGCCAGCAGCACGCGCAGCTTCCAGCCCGGCGCCACGGCGCTCATCGGCCCCTGGTGCAGGTCGGTGGCGATGCCCAGGCCCAGCAGCAGTTCGCCGGCGCGCGCCTCGGCCGAATAGCCGTCGTACTCGGCGACCTTGCCCTCGAGCTCGGCCGCTTTCATGTAGTCCTCGTCGGTCGCGTCCGGATTCGCGTAGATCGCGTCGCGCTCGGCGATCGCGTTCCACAGCTCCGTATGGCCCATCATGACCACGTCGAGCACGCGCTTGTCCTCGTAGGCGAACTGGTCCTGGCGGAGTTTACCGAGGCGCTCGTTCGGGTCGAGGCTGACGTTGCCCGCGGACGGCTCGAGATCGCCGCCGAGGATCTTCATGAAGGTCGACTTGCCGCAGCCGTTGGCGCCGATCAGGCCGTAACGGTTGCCGTCGCCGAACTTGACGGAAATGTTTTCGAACAGCGGCTTGGCGCCGAACTGCATCGTGATGTTGGCTGTACTGAGCACTTGGTAAACCCTTTGTGGTTTTGCGCGGTTATGCTAATAAACCGTACATTTTACCACCGTGCGCCGCCCTTGCCATAGCGGGCACGCCTGTGGCGTGCCCGCTCAGCCGGCTTGCAAGGTCGGATAGCCGGACAGTTCCAGCGTCCAGCCACCTTCGCTGGACCGCAGCCTTCCGCGCGCCCCGAACGGAATCGTCACCCGGCGCTGGATGTGGCCGAATTCCAGTCCCGTCAATACCGGGCACGGCAGCGTGCTGCGAACATAGTCCAGCATGGTCTTGAAATCGTAGCCGTTGTCCATCGGCCCCAGGCGGTAGCCGGAAAAATCGCCCAGCACGATGGCGCGCTGCCGCTCCAGCACGCCGGCCTGCATCAGCTGCAGCAGCATGCGTTCGACCCGGTACGGGTGTTCGGCGATGTCTTCCAGCCACAGGATGCCGTCGTCGATGCGGGGGAAGTACGGCGTGCCCAGCAGCGAACAGATCATCGCCAGGTTGCCGCCCCAGACCGTGCCCTCCACGGCCAGCGCCGGATTGCCGGCGCCCTCGCCCGCGATGGCGTGGGTCGGGCCGGCCAGGCAGCGCCAGAAATCGTCCAGCGTGAAGTCGACAGGTTCCTCGGCCCCGAAGTCGCCGGCAAACATGGGGCCGGCATAGCTGACTGCGCCGCGCTTGGCGTACAGCGCCATGTGGAAGGCCGTGACGTCGGAAAAGCCGACGAAGATCTTGCCGCTGTCCGCCATGCGGTCGAAGTCGATATGCGGCAGCAGCCGCGTCATGCCGTAGGCGCCGCGCAGGGCCATGACGATCTGCACGTCCGGGTCGGCCGCGGCGGCCTCGAGCTGGGCCAGGCGGCCTTCGTCGGTATCGCCGAAGCGCAGGTGGCGGCGCGCGTGCTCGTAATAGTTGTGGACCAGGACGCCCTGGGCTTCGAGGCGGGCGATGCCGCGCGCGACGGCATCGGCGTCGGGCGCGTAGCTGCCCGGTGCGACGACGGCGAGGCCGATGCGTTGCGGGAATACGGGAATGGTCACTGTTTGACGAAGAGCCTGGGTGTCGAGTCGGGCGTCATCTTACCGTGGGCATGGGCGTCGATCAAGGCGAGCAGGCGCTCCAGTAACTGGGCCGGTAAATCGTGGCCCATGCCTTCGATCACTTCCAGGCGCGCGCCCGGCACGGCCTGGGCCGTATCGACGCCGCAGGCGAGCGGGATGACGGGATCGGCGGCGCCGTGGATCACCAGCGTGGGCGCGGCGATGCCCTGCAGCTGCGCCGTGCGGTCGCCCGCGGCGGCCACGGCCAGCATCTGGCGCGCGATGCCGCCGGGGCAGCAATTGCGCCGCATGGCCCGTGCCACGCGCCGGCGCAGGTGTTTTTCCGGCGTCGGATAGGCCGGGCTGCCGATCGCCTGCAACAGCTGCACCGTGTGGTCGATGGCCGCGTCGACGTCCATGCTGCTGCGTGGCCGCCGCAGCAAGGCGCGGCGCACGGCCGGCGCCGGGCCCGGCAAACCGCGCCGGCCCGTGCTCGACATCAGCGAGGTCAGGCTCAGCACGCGTGACGGATGCCTGGCCGCGACCAGTTGGGCGATCATGCCGCCCATCGAGGCGCCGACCACGTGGGCGCGCGCGATGCCCAGCGCCGACAGCACGCCGACGGCGTCGTCGGCCATGTCGTCCAGCGCATACGGGGGCTTCAAGGGCAGGCGCAGCTTGGATTTGAGCCAGGCCAGGCCCAGGCTGGGCGTGCCCGCATGCTCGAACTTGGTCGACAGGCCGCAGTCGCGGTTGTCGAAGCGGATCACGTAGAAGCCGAGATCGGCCAGGCCCTCGACGAAGTCGTCGGGCCAGGCGCTCATCTGCAGGCCCAGGCCGGAAATCAGCAGCAAGGGAGCGGCTTTCGGATCGCCGGCGGTATCGAAGGCGATGCGGATGCCGTTGGCGTTCAGGCTAGGCATGGCGGCGACGCCGGCACCGGGTCGACCGGAGGAGGTGGGGATGCCGGAAGGTAAGCGGTTGGTCCAAGGGATTCTCCGTGCCGCGTCAAGGCGGCTGCTGGAACCAGCATACCATTTTCGACATGTCGGGGGCGCGACGGGAGAATTGTGTGGTCGGCGCAACGGCTCCCGTCGTACCAGCCTGCGCAAGGACGACGCTGCTTATCGCTCAGGCGCCTCAGGCACTTCCGGCGCCGCCGGTTCCTGCGGCGCCTTGCGCGCCGCCCGGCGTTCGGCGAAGAAGCCCTTCAGCATCGTCGCGGCCTCGTCGGCCAGGACCCCGCCCACCACCGCCGTGTGGTGGTTCAGCTGCTCGAGCGCGAACAAGTCCAGGATGGAGCCGCATACGCCCGTCTTGGGATCGGGCGCCGCATACACGACGCGCGCCAGGCGGGCATGCATCATCGCCCCCGAGCACATGGCGCACGGCTCCAGCGTCACGTACAGCTCGCAGCCCGGCAGGCGGTAATTGCCCAGCTTGTCGGCGGCCGCGCGCAGGGCCACGATCTCGGCGTGGGCGGTCGGGTCGTGGCGGCCGATCGGCTGGTTGAAGCCGGCGGCGATCACCTCCCCGTCCTTGACGACGACGGCGCCGACCGGCACCTCGCCGGCGCGCCAGGCCTTGCGCGCTTCCTGCAGGGCCAGGCCCATATAGGTTTCATCCGCCGGCGTGGGCGGCGCGTCCATGCCCGGCGGCGTTGGCTCCCGGTCAGGCATCCGCGATCTCGGCCCAGCAGTTCGGGGTTTCGTGCAGCACGAGCTTCTGCAGGCGCAGGCCGGTGCCGAAACGGTCGGTGTAGGCGGCCTTCAGGATGTTCCAGGCGACCTGCGCCAGGTTCTCGACGGTGGGAATGCGGTCGATCACGACGGTCTTGTGACCCGGCAGGCTGGCGAGGAATTCGCGCACCTTGTCGTCCTTTTCGTACACGAGGAAGGCATGGTCCCAGACGTCGACCAGGTGGTCCTTGGCGATCGCCTTGATGTCCGAGAAATCCATGATCATGCCATTGTCGGAATTGCCTTCAACGTTGATGACTTCTCCGGTCAACGTGATTTCCAGCGTGTAGCGGTGGCCGTGCAGGTTGCGGCACTGGCTCTTGTGGTCCGGGATGCGGTGGCCGGCATCGAATTCGAGTTTGCGGGTAATGGTCAGCATGGAGCGTCGCCTCTCAAGGAATCTGTAAAAGTTTGTGGGTCTGGAGGCTGAGCTTCCATTTCGGGTTGGCGCGGCAGGTGTCGATCGCCAGCTTCGTATTGAATTCGGCCAGCGGGCCATCCATCGGCTGCACGTAGAAATTCTCGAAATCGAGGTGCTCGTAGGCGGCCAGGTCCTGTCCCGCCTGCGGGATCACGACCTTGATCTCGTTGCCTTTGGCCACGACCAGCGTCGAGCCCATTTTCGGGCTCACGCACACCCAGTCCACGCCCGCCGGTACCGGCAGCGTGCCGTTGGTCTCGATCGCGATCGTGAAGCCGCGCGCATGCATGGCGTCGATCAGCGCCGCGTCCAGTTGCAGCAGCGGTTCGCCGCCCGTGAAGACGACGTATTTGCTGGCCGGGTAGGATGCCGGCCACAGGCCGTCGATCTCGTCGGCCAGCAGCGCCGCTTCCTTGAACTTGCCGCCCCGTTCGCCGTCGGTGCCGACGAAATCGGTGTCGCAGAAGGTGCAGGTGGCCGTCGCGCGGTCTTCCTCGCGACCGGTCCACAGGTTGCAGCCGGAGAAACGGCAGAACACGGCCGGACGGCCGGCATGGGCCCCCTCCCCCTGCAAGGTATAGAAAATCTCTTTGATGCTGTAAGTCACGTTAAGCCTCTCGTCAACCTTCCATTATACCGCGCGCCGGCACGGCCGTAGAAGAGGGGCGATTTTTCGCGGGGCCCGTGCGATGGACACCTCAATTGACCGTAAGCAAGATAATTCCGATCAGAAAGACGTACTTTCTCTTTGAGGAAAATTCCTAACCCAACTATCGGAAGCTTCGCCATGAGATCGCCAATGTTCTGGTTAGCGAGCACTGCCCTGCTCCTGCTGCTGGCCCTGTCCGGCTGGCAGGCCGGGCTCGGCGCAAGCGCGCCGGTCCTGCCCCGGCACCTGCATGTCGGCGTGCTGATGCTGGGCGGGATCGGCGCGCTGTTCGGCCTGATCTTCTGGGCCGTGTACAGCGAAGACGCCGCCACCCGCCGCGAAGCCGCGCGCTGCGGTGAACGCACCATCGGCAGCCGTGCCGACCTGGCGCTGGCAGAATCCGAGCTCCTGCTCGGCCGCCTGGGTGCGCCCGGCACCGGTTCGGATGCCGGCGCCCAGCTCGCGCTGATCCGCGCCGAACTGGCGCAATTGCAACGCCAGAGCGCCATCGACGACCCACTGCTGGCGGCACGGATGGAGTTGCTGTGCGCCCGCGTCGACCGCGTCCTGCTGGCCGTCCGGGAGCGCTGGTGGGTGCTCGACCCCGGGTGACGCGCGCCCGTTCGGTCTTGCTATAAATCAAAGGAGCGCTATTGGCCGTAGCGCACAATCGGTGCCTGTCAGCAATCAATTTCCTAACAGACAGACCCGAAGGACGGCCATGACAAGTACATCGACACAGCGGCTCGCCAGCGTTGCGGGCGCCCAGGCGGCGTCCCTTTCCGCGTCGCTTTCTTCGGCCATGCCGCCGCTGGCCGGCGGCGCGCCGGACCGTGCGTTCGCCCATCAGTTGATGGAGATGCTGGCCATTCCCGTGTTCGTGCTCGACCTCCAGTGCCGCGTCATGCTGTGGAACCTCGCCTGCGAGCGCCTGACCGGCGTTTCCGCCAGCGAGGTCGTGGGCACCCGCAATCACTGGCGCGCCTTCTTCGAGGAGCAGCGCCCCACGCTGGCCGACCTGCTCGTCGAGGACCGCGCCGAGGAAATCGGCCGCCTGCGTGCCCGCCCCAGCATGGCCGCGCGGCCGGACCACGGCGGGCAGCAGGGCCACCTGTCGGCCGAAAGCTGGTGCGACATGCCGCGCATGGGGCGGCGGCGCTACCTGGCGGCCGACGCCAGCCCCATCCACGACGAGCACGGCCAGCTGGTCGCCGTCGTGCAGACCCTGCGCGACCTGACCGAGGAAAAGATGGCCCAGGTCGCGCTGGAACAACTGGCCACCCGCGACGGCCTGACCGGCCTGGCCAACCGCCGCTGCTTCGACGACACCCTGCACGCCGAATGGGCGCGCGCGCTGCGCCAGCACCAGCCGCTGTCGCTGCTGATGGTCGACGTCGACAACTTCAAGGCCTATAACGACGCCAATGGCCACCTGGGCGGGGACGAATGCCTGAAGCGCATCGCCGGCGCCGTCGCCAGCGAGATGCGCGCAAACGACCTCGTGGCGCGCTACGGCGGCGAGGAATTCGCCGTGATCCTCCCGAACCAGTCGCTGAAGGGCGCGGCCAGCGTGGCCGAGCGCATCCGCACCCGCGTGGAGGCCCTGCAAGTGCCCAACCGGCTGGCGGCGGGCACCCACGTCACCGTGTCGATCGGCGCCGCCACGGCCATCGCCTCGCACGACAACAGCGCCAGCGAGCTGGTCGCCATCGCCGACGCCGCCCTGTACCGAGCCAAGCACATGGGCCGCAACCGCATCAGCCTGCCGCTGTCGGAGCCCAGCTGAGCGTTCGACGGAATGATCCGGCGAAGCGGCGCGGGCATGCGGCCGCAAAAAAAAGCCGGCATGACGCCGGCTTTTTCATGGTGCGTGATCCATCAGGAGGTCATGCGATCCCAGCCATGACGCACCGCCGACTTCATCTTTTCCCAGGTCGACGGCTCGCCGGCCTTGCCGTAGCGGGTATCCCAGTCGGTACGCAGGTCGGACTCGACGTCGGTCCAGTTGCGCCCCGTGTACTTCGGATTGCGGCGCATCTCGTTGCCGTAGCGGTAGGCCGGCTGGTAGTCGTTGTAGGTGTCGCCGCTGGTGCCGTAGGTATTGCTCCAGTGGTTGCGGTAGTAATCGTCGTCGTCATCCATGTCCGGGGTGATCTTGTCCCAGCCATGGCGCACGGCGGCCTTGAACTTTTCCCAGGTCGACGGGCCGCCCGAGGTGCCGTAGCGGCTGTCCCAGTCGGTGCGCAGGTCGCTTTCCACGTCGTCCCAGTTGCGGCCGCTGTACTTGCTGCGCGATTCGCTGCCGTAGCGGTAGGCCGGCGCGTAGTCGTCGTAGGTGCCGCCCAGGCTGGCGTAATTGCTGTTCCAGTCGTTGCGGAAGCTGCTGTCGTCGCCCAGCGACTCGACCTGGACTTCCGTGTGGCGCAGCGTGTCGTGGATGTTTTCCTGGCGTTGCGAGACATCCTTGCCGACCACGACTTCCTCGACCACGCGCGCCGACTTCTGCACCACGGCCTCCTCGGCGTTCTCGCGCAGCTCGATCGACTGCTCCTTGAAGGCCGCCGCATCGCTCGTGCTGATCGGCTGGTCGACCGGGCGGCGCTGCACGTTGACGTGCTCCTCGCGCAGGCTCACGCTCTCGTCCACCGGGGTTTCGACCAGGCGCGAATACACGCGCACGCCGCCGCGCTGCACGTCGCGCTTGCCGACCTTCAGCTCTTCCTGGACGACGGGGATCGCGCCGCCGGTCTGGCCCAGGGACGCCGTGTCGCGCTGCATCGACTGGCCCGACAGGTTGCCCTGCTGGACCGTGCCGCCCAGCGACATGTCGTTCGAGCCCTGCAGCGAGGCGGTGCCCTGCAGCGAGCCGCTGGCCGGGCTCAGGCCGCTCGACTGCACGTTGCCCGTCGATTCCTGGTAGGTGGTGCCGCGCGGAACGTCGTCGTTCAGGTCCTGCTT
The DNA here is from genome assembly GCF_030412015.1 of Massilia sp. YIM B02763. Lineage (GTDB taxonomy): Bacteria > Pseudomonadota > Gammaproteobacteria > Burkholderiales > Burkholderiaceae_D > Telluria. The sequence continues at coordinate 81,382 of NZ_JASNRD010000008.1, forward strand.
GGCCGGGAACGGCAGGTCGTCCTCGTCGCGCTGCATCGACGCTGCCTGCTGGTTCTGCAGGGCGCCCGGGGCGAGCGAGGAACGGTCGTCGATATTGCTCTGGTTTAGCGCGCCGCTGGCCATCGACGAGCCCAGCGAACCGGATTGGGCCGACATCGACGACGATTGCTGCATGCCGGCCGACGACGCGCCCATGGCGCCGGTGCTCAAGGCGCTGGCGCCCAGCGTGCTGGCGGGGCCGGACAGGTCGTGGCGCTCGTCGATGTCGACCGGGCCGAAGCGTTCGATGATGTCGGCCGCGCGCTCGACTTCCGGCTCGGACTGGGTGGTCAGCGTGACCACGTGGCGGCCGCTGGCCACGGCCGCCGAGTAGCGCGTGGCGTGCTCGTCGTTGTCCGAGCCGAACAGGCCGGTGAAGAAGTGCTTGATCGAGGCGCCGATGCCCTCTTCGTGCTCGCCGCTCAGGCGTTCGGTGGCGCCGCTGGTGCTGTCGACCTGGCCGCTCGGATCGGCGGTGGACAGGTTGACGTCGGTGCGCGCAAAGCCCGCGCCCAGCAGTTCATCCATCGCGTTCTGGGCATCGCTGCGGTTGTCGAACACGGCTACTAGAGTATGTTGCATGATGGATCCTCCGATGATGGTCATTGAGACGGGCGGTCGCCGGCTTCATCGAAGCGCTCCACGCTGACCTGCTCCGCCTTGAGCAGGACAGTCTCAGCGTGGTGCTCCTCGCGCCGGGTCCTCGTGATGTGCAACTCTTCCTTGATGCGCAGGCGGCGTTCCACCACCAGCACCTCTTCCACGACGGGAACGACGAGGGTGTCGCCTTCGTAGCGCGTGGCCGGCGCCTGGTCGAGCGGCACGATGCGGTCGACCGGAACATGGTTGACCTCGACGTGCTCGCGCATCAGGCGCTCGTCGATCTGGAAGGGATGCTCCACGACCGTCTTGTGGATGCGGACGCCGCGTCCGGAGTCGACGAGCCGCTTCTCGATCCACGCCTCTTCCTGGTGCACGGGAATCGTGACCGATTCCTGGACATCGGGACGGGACTGCATGGGATCGATCGACACGGCTCGCCTCCTCGGAACACGACGCTAGAGGGACTCAGGCTACTCCAAAGCAGGCGATTTGCGCGCACCATTGACGCACCGAAATGAAGAGTTCCGCGCAGGCAGAAAAGCGGCGAGCGGCGCAAAAAAAACGGGCCCGCAGGCCCGTCGATGCACTTCCGGCGTGCGGCCGCGCACCGACGACGCGCGCGCGGCCGGGTCCGCTCACGCGAAGGGATTGTCGACCGTATTCACCTCCGGCGGCGGCAGCCGGTCCGGCAAGTCCTTCGCCTCCAGGCTGGCCACGACGCGCGCCAGCAGGGCCTGCAACAGGCGCGCCTGTTCCAGGCCGCGGCGGTCGGCGGTCAGGTCGACGTCGCCCGAGATAGTGATGCGGTCGACACGGTTTTCCAGCGTCAGGTTGCCGACTTCGACGACGTCGGCTTCGTTTTCGTAGGGGGCAAAGGCGGGTTCGTGCGTGCTCATTGAAATCTCCTGGGTGGTCAATCGTCCGACTGACGCTCTTTCCTGTTCTTTTTCGCGCGCTGGCGGATGTTCGGCAGCTTCAGCACGCGCTCCTTTTCCGCATCGGACAGCGCGGGCAGCAGGTTGATGCCAATGATGCGCTCGAGTTCCGGGATCGGGACCACGTTGGCCTTGGCGTCGGCCTGGTTTTCCACGAACCAGGCGGCGCCGGCCTTCTGGCGCGGACTGTACACCAGTTTGTACAAGTGGGTGGGTACCAGCACGTTGCCGACCTTGCGCAGGTTCGTGCCGAGGAAGGCCGGGCCCGTCACCACGTACAGCTCGCCCTCCTTCTTCGCCATCGAGCGCACGGCGCCCTCGATGCCGGCCCACAGGTGGCGGTTGTTCTCGCCGTCCTGGGGCACGATATTGGCCAGGCTGAAGCTGTCGCGCTGGCTGGCGCGGTCCGGCATGTCGCCATTGGGGGCCAGGTGGCCCCGGTCGAATCCGCTGCGCGAATAGTCGGACAGCTCGGCGCGCTGCGACGCCGGCAGGCGCTTCTCGGGGTGGAAGGAATCCTCGCGCGACAGCTCCTGGGCCGCCTGCAGGTTCTGCGCCTGCAAGTGCTCGGCCGACCACAGCGGCGTGCGCGTCACGCCCGAATGCATGACGCTGAACACGTTGAAGCACAGCGGTTTCGTGTTGACGGCAAGCTTGGGGTTGACGATCTGCGGCGCATCGCCGCCGACGAAATGGTCGTCGCAGGATTGCGGCACCGGCGCGGCGGCACGTGCGGACGCGTCGGCGCGGCCGTCGTGGCGCTCCCCGGTATGCGCGGAACGGGAAGCATGGCGCGATGCCGTGCCGTCGGACTGCCCGTGGCAGCCGGCAATGGCGAGCAGCCCGGCCAGCAGGATGGCGGGGACGGAAAACTGTCGGAACATGGTACATCGGTAAGATCAAGCGGGCGGTTATTGTATCCGACCGCGTCTTGAACACGATCAACGAATAGTGCAGGGGTGCGCACGTTTGGAGATGCCATAACAATTTCTAGTGAGAATGTAATAGAATTGCGGTTTCAAAAAGTTAATACTTTCGTACAAAAGTAAATTAGCGATGGACAAGCCCTCCATACCCGAGGACATCCGGCGCTTCGTGCTGACCAGTATTCCTTCCGTTCCTTTCCTGGAGGCCCTGCTGTTGATGCGGGCCGACCCGCTGCGATCCTGGCACCGCGAGTCGCTGGCGCGGCGCCTGTACGTGCGCGAAAAAACCGCCGACACCCTGCTGGCCGACCTGTGCACGGCCGGCATGGTCGCGCGCTGCCCGCCGCCGGACACCGACTGCTTCCGCTACGCTCCCGTTCCGGAATCGCTGCGCGAACGCATCGACCGCCTGGCCGACCTGTATTCGACGCACCTGGTCGAAGTCACGCACCTCATCCACTCCTCGCTGGACCGCAAGGCCCAGCAGTTTGCCGACGCCTTCAAGTGGCGCAAGGATTCCTAAGTGGCGATCATCATCTATTCGCTGTGCACGCTGACGTCGCTGGCCTGCGCGTGGCTGTTGCTGGGCAGTTACCGGAGGACGCGGCACCGGCTGCTGTTCTGGAGCGGGGCCTCGTTCATTGCAATGACGGTGAACAATGTGTTCCTGGTATTGGACAAGGTGGTGTTTCCGGACGTCTACCTGCTTCCCATGCGCCAGATCTCGGCGCTGGTGGCGATGCTGCTGCTGTTGTACGGGCTGATCTACGAGAAGGAATGAGATGAACGACCTGATTACCGGCGCCATCGCCATGGCCTCGCTCGTCATCGCCCTGTTCTTCCTGCGCTTCTGGCGCAGCACGCGCGACCGCCTGTTCCTGTGGTTCGCCCTGTCCTTCGGCATCGAGGGCGTGCACCGCGTGGTCACGGCGCTCACGTTCGACGAGCACGAGGATTCGCCCTGGCACTACCTGATCCGGGCCGCGGCTTACGGCCTCATCATCTGGGCGATCCTGGAAAAGAACCTGCCGGCGCGGCGCGGCAAACGGGGCGGCGCCGGGTAGCGTGCGCCTGCCCTGCTCCGGGCTGCGCCATAATCGGCCGCAGATCCCATCCAAGGAGAACAGCATGGCGACACCAGACCAACGCAAGGACAACCTGCAACGCGCGCCGGGCGGACCGGAACAGCGCTCGGAAAACCTGCTGCCGGCCGACAGCGGCGACGGCGATGCGGCGGCCGACGACGGCCGCTACGAGGTGGCCGAGGAAGTGAACCTCGACCAGCAATCGGACCTGGCGCGCCGCGTCGGCAAGCCGCCCAAGGGCATCGCGTCGGATGCGCTGGCGGACACGCTCAAGGACGAGCGCGCAGGCAAGCAGTAAGCAAGTTGCAGCAAGTAAAGCCGTCGCCCCTGCGCAGGCAGGGGCCCAATGTCGCGTGCGTTCACGCCAAGGTCAAATTGGGCCCCTGCCTGCGCAGGGGCGACGCCGAGCCGATCTATCCCTCCAGTCCCATCTTCAGTCCCTCGATCGTGTGCGCCTGCTCGATCGTCTCCAGCTCCGGCACGATGCGGCAGCGCAGGTGGGCGCGCACCGTCTCCGGCAAGGCGTCCCAATAGGCCTGGGTCACCTGCAGGTCGTGCTTTTCCGCGTTGCGCGCGTCGGGCGCGTCGACGCCCAGCACGAACACGGGCCGCGACTGGGTGCTGCGGTTGGCCGTGCCGCGGTGGATCGCCAGCGCCGAGCGGGCCGAGATGTCTCCGACCTGGGGCAGCTTGCGCTGGGCGCGGGCCTCGTAGCGCGGGTAGTTTTCCTTCGGCGGGAACATCGGGTCGCCGTCGCCCAGGTCGTCCCATTGCGTGCCCGGCGCGATCTCGAACGGCCCGATCTCCTCGGTGACGTCGACGGTGGTGATGTTGAATGCCAGCGAATTCAGGCGCCGGCCCTTGAGCGTCTCCGGCGGCGACGCGAAGTCGCGGTGCCAGGGCTGGTGCATCGCGCCGGGGAACGGGATGTCGAAGCCCGCCTCGACGATCTTGTAGTCCGGCCCCAGGACGGCGCAGCACACGGCCACGACCCACGGGTGGCTGGCCAGGTCGACGAAGCCGCGCACCCGCTCCGGATGCACTTCCACGTAGTAGCGCTGCGGCCCGCGCTCCAGCGCGCCGCCGGGCCGGGCGCGCGCCTCGGCGAACAGGGTCTCGATGTCTTCCTTCAGTTGCGCCACCCAGTGCGCGTCGAAGGCGCCGCGGCAGGCGATGATGCCGTCGCCGTACAGGCTGCCCATGATGGTCGCGACGTCGTAGGCGCCGGGGCTGTCCTTGCGTTCCATATGATCTCCTCCATCCTTATCGGCAATCCTAGCGGCAAATGGCCCGGGCTGGCGCGCACGAGCGGACATTGACTTTCGATCGCCGCGCACCTACAGTCGTGCGCACAACAACGATATCCCGTATGCCATGCCCATCGCTATTTTCCAGACCGCCGCCCTATCGCGGACGCGGCACGCATGCGCATGATCCGGCCCGAACATGGCCGCGTGCTGTTCCTGTGCGATCGTCCCGTGCCCGATGCGGCCGTCGGCGAAGTCGCCGCCGAGCTGGGCTACGAACTGGTGCGCGCGCGCAGCCTGGCCGAAGCGCTCGACCATGCGCGCCCGCCCGGTTTCACCTGATCCTGGCCGGCTACTCGGGCGACAGCGCAGCGCTGTTCGAGAGCGTGCGCCAGCTGCGCGGCCTGCTGCCGGCCACCCCCGTGATCGTGCACGGCATCCCGAAGGAAGCGCCGTTCTCGCTCGAATCGATCTACGAGGCGGGCGCGCTGGCCGTGCTGCACGACCCCGTATCGCGGCCCATCCTGAAGGCCAAGGCCACGTTCTTCCTGGAAGCCTACGCGAATGCGGGCGCGCGCCGCCGCACCCAGGACGCGCTGGAAGACGCCCGGGCCCGGCTGGAATCGATCATCGGCCTGGCCGAGGTTGCCGCCTGGACCCTGGACGTGCAGAGCGGCAGCGTGCAGGCCGATGCGCGCATGCTCGCGCTGTTCGGCCTGCCTGCCGAGGATGCGGGCGGCGCCCCCGTCGACGCGTTCTTCGCGGCGATCCACCCGGACGATGTGCCGCCCACGCGCGCGCTGCTCGCGCAGGCCATCGATAGCGGCGAACCCTATCACGCGACCTTCCGCGTGCGCAGCGCCGGCGGCGCCTGGCGCTGGGTACTGGCGCGCGGCCAGTGCGAGCGCAGCGGCGCGCAGCGCCTGATGCGCGGCGTGGTGGTCGACGCCACCATGCAGAAGCAGGCCGAGGAACGCCTGCGCGCCAGCGAGGAGCGCTACCGCACGCTGTTCGACGCGATCGACAGCGGCATCTGCGTGATCGAGATGCTGTACGACGCCGCCGGCCGGCCGAACGACTACCGTTTCCTCGAAGTGAACCGCGCGTTCGCGCGCGACACGGGCCTCGAGGACGCCGTCGGCCGCACCATGCGCAGCCTGAGGCCGGAGCACGAACAGCACTGGTTCGACACCTTTGCCCGCGTGGCCGAGACGGAAGAAGCGGCCCACTTCGTGAACGAAGCGGCGCAACTGGACCGCTGGTACGACGTGTACGCCGCGCGCGTGGGCCCGCCGGGCAGCCGCAAGGTCGTGGTGCTGTCCACCGACATCACGGCGCAGCGCCGCGTGGACCTCGAGCTGCGCCGCCTGAACGACGACCTCGCCGAGCAGGACCGCCGCAAGACGGAATTCCTGGCCACGCTGGCGCACGAGCTGCGCAACCCGCTCGCGCCGATCCGCAACGGCCTGCAGCTGCTGCGCCGCGCCGGGCACGACGCCGCCGCGGCCACGCGCGTGCAGGACATCATGGAGCGCCAGCTGGACCACCTCGTGCACCTGGTCGACGACCTGCTCGACGTCGCCCGCATCACGCGCGGCCAGGTCGAGCTGAAACCCGCCTGGATCGAACTGGCCGACGTGCTGAACGCGGCGGTGGAGACGAGCACGCCCCTCATCGAAACCAACCGCCACCGGCTGGACGTGCGCCTGCCGGCCGAGCCCTTGGCGCTGTACGGCGACGCCACGCGCCTGACCCAGGTGGTCAGCAACCTGCTGAACAATGCCGCCAAGTACACGCCGCGCGGCGGTTCCATCGTGCTGGCGGCGGAGCGCGACGGCGACCAGGCCCTGATCGCCGTCTCGGACAACGGCATCGGCATTCCCGCCGACGCGCTCGACGACGTCTTCACCATGTTCACCCAAGTGTCGCAGGAGAGCCAGGCGGTGCCGGGCGGCCTGGGAATCGGGCTGTCGCTGGTGAAAAGCCTTGTCGAGCTGCACGGCGGCACCATTTCGGCCGCCAGCGCCGGCCCCAACCTGGGGAGCGTGTTCACCGTGCGCCTGCCGCTGGGCGCTGCGGCGCCCCTGCGTCCCCGCGCTGCGGACGTGGCGGCGCATTCCGCCGGCGGCCTGCGCGTGCTGGTGGTGGATGACAACCGCGACGCCGCCGAGACCCTGGCGGCGCTGCTGGCCATGATGGGGCACGAAGCGGCGGTCGCCAACGACGGCCACGCCGCGCTGCGCATGCTGGCCGGGCTGCGTCCGCAGGTGGTCTTCCTCGACATCGGCATGCCCGGCATGAGCGGCTACGAGGTCGCGCAGGCGGTGCGCCGCAATCCGGACTGGGACGGCGTGCGCCTGGTCGCCCTGACCGGCTGGGGCGGCAGCGCGGACCGCGCGCGCACGGCCGCCGCCGGTTTCGACGAACACCTCACCAAGCCGGCCACGCTGGTGGCGATCGAGTCCGTGCTCGGGCGCCTCCCGGCCGCCGCGTCACCAGTCGAGCGCCAGTAGCCGCTCGGCCATGCGCGGCCAGCACAGGCGCGCCACCTCGGCGCGCGTGGCCCAGCGGTAGCCGTCCATTTCCGGCGTCGGCTTGCCCGTGCTGCGATGCGGGAAGAAGCTGCGGCAGGTCAGGCCGTCGAGCGCACACAGGTCCGGCCCGGCGTCGACGCGGAACAGGTGCAGCGCCTTGTCGCGCCGGTAGTCGATGCGGCCGATCTCGGCGAAGCGCTCGGCCGGGAAGACGAGGCCCGTCTCCTCGTACAGCTCGCGCATCGCAGCGGCCAGCAGCGTCTCGCCCTCGTCTTGCAGACCCTTGGGGATGTCCCAGCGGGGCGTGTGCGTGACGTGGCCCAGCAGCAGCCGGTGGTCGCCGTCGACGACCAGTGTGCCGCAGGAAACCGCCATCGCCCCCATCGATCCGTGTTTCTTGTGTGCCATCGACTCAATGTAGGCTCAGCCATTTCCAAAGTCAATTGTGCGCACCAGCATGCGCGCCCCGTCCAAACTAGGGACTGCCTTCACGCCGTTCCCGGAGTTTGCCGATGAGTTTTCAAATGCGGTTGCCGTACTTGACCCAAGCAGGCCATTTTTATTTCCTCAGGAATTCCCTCGAAGAGTGGGCGCTGGCCATCGCCGCCGGCGTCGCCGCCACGTTCGTCATGCTGGCCGTGCGCGGCTTCGTGCTGCGGCGGCTGGCCGCGCGCGCCTCGCCCACGTCCAAGCTGCTGGACGATTTCGCCGGCGCCATGTTGCAGCGCACCTACCTGGTCTTCATCCTGACCTTCGCCTTCTACATCGGCAGCACCTTCCTCGACCTCACGGCGAAGCAGGAAAAATTCGTGACCCGCATCGGCATCGCCGCCCTGCTCGTCCAGGCCGCCATCTGGGCGGACACGGGCCTGCGCGCCTGGCGCGACCAGTACCGCGCCGGCCCGCACGCGGACGGCGAGCGGCGCGCCTCCAGCAGCGTGCTGTGCTTCATCTCGCGCCTGGTGCTGTGGGCCATCGTCACGTTGATGGTGCTCGACAATTTCGGCATCAACATCACCACGCTGGTGGCCAGCCTGGGCATCGGCGGCGTGGCCGTGGCCTTGGCGACGCAAAACATCCTGGGCGACCTGTTCGCCTCGCTGTCGATCATGCTCGACAAGCCCTTCGAGGTCGGCGACTTCATCATCGTGGGCGACGTGCTGGGCTCCGTCGAACACATCGGGCTGAAGACGACCCGGTTGCGCGGCCTGGGCGGCGAACAGGTGGTCTTTTCCAACGGCGAGCTGCTCAAGAGCCGCATCCACAACCACAAGCGCATGCAGACGCGCCGGGTGGCGTTCATCCTGCGCGTGACCTACGGCACCAGCGAGGAACGGCTGTGCCGCATCCCGCATTTGATCCGCGAAGTGATCACCTCCAAGCCCAACGTCGACTTCGAGCGCGCCCACTTCATGATGTGGGGGGAATGGTCGCTGAACTTCGAGGTCGTCTACCACTACCGCAGCTCCGATTACTTCATGCACATGGACGCCCAGCAGGACATTTTCCTGGAAATCTACCGCCGCTTCCAGCAGGAAGGGATCGCCTTCGCCCACCCGATGTCGATCGTGCGCCTGGCCGATCCCGAGCTGGCCGGCGCCCTGCACGGCGGCCGCAATGGCGCGCCCCCACCTGGTGCCTCCGTGCACTGACTTCGTGAATAAATGGTAGCCGGACTCGTCCTACAGCACCGGGCTGGTGCGTCCTATGCACAGAGCATGACCGGCGCTTTACCATGGCTTCACCTCTTCCCGATCGATCGTCTGGAGACGTCGATCCGGCAGAGGCCTCAGACAACCATTCTTCAAGGAGAACGATCATGGCATCGAATAACCAGCAAGGTGGCAACAAGGGCAACAACCAGAGCGGCGACACCAGCAACCGCGGCTTCGCATCGATGGATCCGCAAAAGCAGCGCGAGATCGCCTCGGAAGGCGGCCGCGCCGCCCACGCCTCGGGCAATGCCCACGAGTTCGACTCGGAAGAAGCACGCCGCGCCGGCTCCATGAGCCACAAGAACGACGGCAACAGCCAGTCGCAAAATGCCGGCAACAACCAGCAGAGCGGCAATTCGACCCGCGGCGGCACGCCGGAACAGCACGCAAAAGCCGGTTCGCAGAGCCACAAGAACCAGAAGTGAGGCGCCGCGCCCCTAGGGGGCAGGCGACGGGACAAGACCGCTGGCTTCGGCCGGCGGTCTTTTTTTTTCGTGACGCGTTCGGTTTATTTGGCCGCAAGTTCACCGCCCGTTTCCGGGATCCCGCCCGGGCAGCGGACGCGGCCGCTCAGCCGTACTTCTCAATTGTGCGGAGCAAAATGGACGTTCAATGATATATTTTTTGCACTAATTTCACATTCGTACCAAGACGAGGCTGCCTGCCACGCTGTCATAACAGAATAAAAATGACGTGCGGGATAACCAAGCCACGCGGCGAATGTGAAATCGGACGCGTCGCCGGCACAAGCATCCGCGCGGCTCCGCCCTCCCCTGGGCAGACAACAACCAACAGTCAGGATAAACGAATGAAAAAGAATATTGCCATCGTCGGCGCCGGGTTCTCCGGCGCTGTCATCGCAAACCAGCTCGCCCAAGCAGGGTACACCGTCGACGTCTTCGAGTCGCGCCCCCATATCGCCGGCAACTGTCATTCGGAACGCGATCCCGAGACCAATGTCATGGTGCACGTCTACGGTCCGCACATCTTCCACACCGATAACGAGCGCGCCTGGGAATTCGTGAACCGCTACGCCGAGTTCAAGCCTTACGTCAACCGCGTCAAGGCCATCACGGGCGGCCGCGTGTTCACCCTGCCGATCAACCTCCTGACGATCAACAACTTCTTCGGCAAGACCTTCCGCCCGGCCGAAGCCCAGGCCTTCCTGGAATCGGTGGCCGACAAATCGATCGAGAACCCGCAGACCTTCGAGGAGCAGGCACTGCGCTTCGTCGGCCGTGAGCTGTACGAAGCCTTCTTCAAGACCTACACGATCAAGCAGTGGGGCCTGGAGCCGAGCCAGCTGCCGGCCAGCATCCTGAAGCGCCTGCCGGTACGCTTCAACTACGACGACAACTACTTCAACCACAAGTACCAGGGCATGCCGGCCAACGGCTACACGGAGCTGGTGGAAAACGTCCTCAAGGTGCCGGGCATCACCGTGCACCTGAACACCCGCTTCGACCCGGCCGACAAGGGCAACTACGAGCACGTGTTCTACTCGGGCCCCATCGACGCCTGGTTCAAGCACGCCGAAGGCCGCCTGCCCTACCGCACGCTGGACTTCGAAGTCTTCCGCGACAAGGGCGACTACCAGGGCAATGCCGTCGTCAACTACTGCGACGATGCCGAGCCCTACACCCGCATCACGGAACACAAGCACTTCTCGCCGTGGGAAAAGCACGACGGCACGATCATGTACAAGGAATACAGCCGCCAGTGCGAGGAAAACGACACCCCGTACTACCCGATTCGCCAGGCCCGCGAAAAGGCCCAGCTGGAAAAGTACGTGAACCTGGCCAAGGACGAACCGAACGTCACCTTCGTCGGCCGCCTGGGCACCTATCGCTACCTGGACATGGACGTCACCATCAACGAAGCCTTGATCACGTCGGACAAGTTCCTGGAAGCGGCCAAGAGCGGCGCACGCATGCCGGCGTTCGCGATCGATCCACTGGCTTGATTCCTGTGTGGCGCGTGTGACGCGTCACGAAAAAACGTCGCCCCTGCGCAGGGGCGACGCGTTATTCCGCCTTCAGATCGCCTGCTCCATTTCGTCGCGCGCCCGCTCGAACGAGGACTTCTGCGGCGACATCACGATGGCGGCCACGATGCCGGCGACCGCGAGCAGGGGCACCAACCAGGCCAGTACCAGCACGGCGCGCGTATTCGGCGCCGGCGCCGGGCCGAAGCGGTTCGCTCCCATATCGCCGCGCGCGAAGATCAGCCACAGGCTGACGAACAGGTTGACGACCGGCACGACCAGCAGCAGCGCGAACCAGCCGCTGCGCCTCAGGTCGTGGAAGCGGCGCCGGCCCAGGACGAGCGCCATCGCCAGCGCGACGATGCCGTACACCAGCTCGGTGAAGCTGCCGTCCCCCACGCCGCCGCCGAGCAGCGCGACGAGGATCAGGCACACCACCAGCACGAGGTTGAGCAGGAGCCCGTATGCCAGGTAGCGCGCCCTGCCGATCCTGCCGTTGAGCTGCAGCAGCTTCGGCCGGTAGGTCTGTTCTTCTTGTAAGGGCGCGCCAGAGAATGTCTCCGGGGTCTTGCCGAGGTCGATCACGATATTCCTTGGATGAGTCGAAGGGAGACCGCATCTTACAGGGTTTGGCGGCGGCGGGCGGTGCTACACTGGCGGACCACCGTCCCCTCCATCGAACCACGCATGTCCCTGCCCGCCTCCGTCGACCTCCATGTGCGCAGCTACGGCCGCGTCCGCGAATCGGACCGGCATGCGTTCGCACAAATCGTCCTGCCGCTGGACGGCGCCGTCTCGCTCGAGATCGAGGGGCGGGAACGGATGCTCGACCCGCTGCACGCCGCCTTCGTGGCGCCGGGCGCCTGGCACTCGCAGGCTGCCGATGGCCTGAACCGGTCCTTCATCGTCGACGTCGCGACGGCCGCGATCGATCCCGCCGTCGGCGAGCGCCTGCACGAGCGCCGCTTCGCCCCGCTGGGCCCGGAGGCGCGCAAGCTTGTCGAGTTCATGCGCCTGCTGGCCGACCGCGGCGCCACGACGCCCGCGCTGGTGGCCGGCTGGGCGCCGCTGCTGCTCGATACGCTCGTGCTCGATGCCCCGCGGCCGCGCTCGCGCCTGGACGCGCTGCTGGCCCGCGTCGAAGCCGATCCGGGCGCGCCGTGGACGGCGGAGTCGATGGCGCGCTGGGCGGGACTGAGCCCCAGCCGCCTGCACGCGCTGTTCCGCGAGGAGGTCGGCGCGACGCCGCGCGACTGGCTGCTGCAGCTGCGCCTGGCGCGCGTGTGCGCCTGGCTCGGCGCGGGCGACCTGCCGATCGCCGAGCTCGCGCTGCGCGCGGGCTTTTCCGACCAGAGCGCCCTCACGCGCGCCATGCGCCGCAGCCTGGGCACCACCCCGGCCGAGTTCCGCCGCCGGCGACGTGCCCAGTAGCCCCGGTCAAACTCCCAGGAGACCCTGCCAAGACCGGCAGCCGCGCTCCCGCCATACTCGGGTTTTTGGGAGAGCACGATGATGTCGAATCGAACGTGGCGCGGCCTCGGCGCCGGCCTGCTGGCCGGGGCGATGTGGGGCCTCGTCTTCCTCGCGCCGGAACTCGCGCGCGGGTTCTCGCCGGCGCAACTGGCCGCCGGCCGCTACCTTGCCTATGGCCTCATCGCGGCCGTGCTGGCCGCGCCGTCGTGGCGGCGCCTGCACGGCGTCCTGGGCCGCGCCGAATGGATCGGCCTGGCCTGGCTGGGCTTCACGGGCAACATCCTGTACTACCTGTGCCTGGCCGGGGCCGTGCAGCTGGGCGGCGTTGCCATGACGTCCCTGGTCATCGGCTTGCTACCCGTGACGATCACGCTGGCCGGCAGCCGCGACGCCGGCGCGGTGCCCTTGCGGCGCCTGGCGCGCTCGCTGTTGCTGGGCGTCGCGGGCCTGGTCGCGATCGGCTGGCCGGCGCTGGCCGCGGCGCGCGGCGGCACGCTGTCGGACGGCTTGCTCGGGCTCCTGTGCGCCCTCGGGGCGCTCGGCTCCTGGACCGTCTACGCGGTGACCAACAGCCGCTGGCTCGCGCGCCTGGGCGGCGTCAGCGGGCACGAGTGGAGCCTGTTGACGGGCGTGGCGACGGGCGCGCTCGCCCTGGTGCTGGCCGTGCCCGCCTTCCTGCTGGCCCCGCAGGCGCACGCGGCCCCGGAATGGGCCTGGTTCGCCGCCGGCATGGGCACGATCGCCCTGCTGTGTTCCGTGGTGGGGAATGCGTTGTGGAACGCCGCGAGCCGCCTGCTGCCCTTGACGATGGTGGGCCAGGTGATCCTGTTCGAGACGCTGTTCGCGCTCTTGTACGGCTTCATGTGGGAACGCCGCTGGCCGGCCGCGCACGAGGTGCTGGCGATGGCGCTGCTGGGCGCGGGGCTATTCGCCTCGGCGCTGGCGCACCGGCCGCAAGCGCTTGCCGACGAAGCGGTCGACCGTGTAACGGCGATGTAAAACACGTCGCCCCTGCGCAGGCATGGGCCCAATTCCGCAAGCGTTGCGACAGCGCTTGGAAACTCGGGCCCCTGCCTGCGCAGGGGCGGCGTTGCGATGCAGGGACTGCTCGATCAGCCGGCGGCCTGCACGCGGCCATCCTGGCCCGCGGCGCGGCTGGCCGCGGCCGGGTGGATGCGCAGCGCGTCGACGTTGTCGGCATCGACTTCGTCCAGGTCGGCGCTGTCCAGGGCCGGGTTCAGCAGGCGCGCGGCCTTGTTGCCCGGTTCCGTGGTCTGGATCAGGTGGTGCATCTTCTCGGCCGTCTTGTCCCACGAGGTGTTGGCGACGATGGCGCGCATGCGCTCCTTCAGCGCGGCCTGTTGTTCCGCGCTCATGTTCAGCATGCGCTCGCAGGCGGCGATGAATTTTTCCGGCGTGTCGGCGATGGCGACCACGTCGCCGTACGGCACCTTGACGTCGGTGATCGGGGTGCTGACGGACGGCAGCTCGGCAGCCATGTATTCCAGCACCTTGGTCGGCGAGATGAACTTGGTCGACTCGTTCAGGGCGAACGGCAGCAGGCAGACGTCCCAGCCGGCCAGGAATTTCGGCAGGTCGTCATAGTTGCGCTGGCCCATGTAGTGGATGTTGGGTGCCTGCGGCAGGTCTTTCGGGTCGATCTTGACGACCGGGCCGACCAGCACGATCTGCCAGTCCGGACGGGCCGCCGCGACTTCCTTGATCAGGCCGGTGTCGAAGCGCTCGTCGATGACGCCGTAGAAACCCAGGCGCGGATGGGCGACGTGGGCCTGGTCCGGGTGGCTGTTGCCGCGGTCCTGGGCTTGCTGGAAGTGCTTGGCGTCGACGCTGCTCGAGAAGCAGTGCGCGTTGGCGTGGCGCTCGCGCTTGGACTCGTACAGGCTCGGGCCGCCGGTGAAGCACAGGTCGGCGATGTTCAGCAGGGCGCTCTCGCGCTGCAGCAGTTGTTTCGGGGCGTTCTTGAACGCGGCCAGTTCGTCCATGCAGTCGTAGATGACCAGCGCCGGATCGAAGGCCTTCAGCAGCGGCAGCGCCATCGGGGTGTAGAACCAGACGACGGGCTTCTCGCCTTCCGGCACCAGGTCGCCTTCGGCCAGCAGGGTTTCCAGCGTCGGCAGCTGGTCGTCGTGGAAGCCCGGGGCGTGGATGGCGGTATGGGGCTGGACAACCGTGATGTTCGGAGCGACTTCGCGCTTCTGCAGGTGTGCCTGCCCTTCGTGGTAGATCGGCTCCTCGACCAGGACGATCTTGTAGTGTTCCGCCAGGCGCGTCATCAGGTGCTGGGGACGCTGGAAAACGAAATCCCAGCGCAGGTGGCAAAACACGATCAGGGTTGGCATGTTCAAGTTCCTTTCGCCTTCGTGGCGTTCTCGTTGATCTGAATTCCTGTCGGTCGCATGCGCTTGCGCTGCTCTTGGAAACTGGCGCACTTTCGCAACCCGACCCGGCAATCGTATCATGCAAAATTCTTAATATTTCCCGTGTAGGAATGCAATCCTGCCAACTAGACACTGAGTTTCGTTAAATTCGTCGCGATCCCCTAGCTAGGACAAACAATTGGTCTTGTCTTGTAGGCGGCGTCCTACATACGCTCAAGAAGAAACACTACGAAAACCCATCCAGTGTTCTTGTGCGCTGCGGCGTGCACAGGGATGAAAGATGCTGAAAATCCGTGTAATCACGCAGAAATCTGCCGGATTTGACGGATTGCGGGGCGGGTCTGCGCGGCAGTAAGGCGGGCGGAACAGCGGCGCCCTGCCCGGCGCGCCGCTTTCTTGCAAGGGTTCAGGCCATGCGCAAGTGACGATCAGGCCGTCAGATACGGCTCGGCCTCCTCCGGCTGCCCGCCGGCGTCGAAGCCGCGTGCCAGCAGCACGCCGTCCAGGCCCAGCGTGCCGAGGGCGTCGCACAAGTCTTCCAGTTCGCCCTCCAGCTCGGCGCCCAGGTCCAGCGGCTTGTCGACGGTGGCCAGCGGCGCGCCGCCGTCGAGCGGATACAGGTTGATGCGCAGGACGCCCTGGCCTTCCGCCTCGACCGGCGCGACGACGGCCTTGATGCGCCCGGGATCGCGCTCCTGTTCGTCCAGGCGCAGGTTGACCTCGGCGAGCGTCGCCAGCATGCCCAGCTCCGCGAGACCCTGCTCCTTGGCGCCGTAGAACAGGTCCTGGTACAGGAAGTTCAGCTCGACGCTGGACGGGTCCGCCGCCAGGCAGCGCTGCAGCACCGGCGCCGTGCTGCCGGCCCACATGCGATAGCGCGCCATGCGCGCCTCGAAATAGGCGTCTGCCGCCGCTTCGTCCTTCGGTACCTTGTAGAACGGATCGTCCGCACGCTTCAAGGAGAAGCCGAGCAGGAAGCGCAGCTGCATCGCATCGTCGTCGGGACCGTAGCCGCCGTCGCGCCAGGGCAGCATGCTGGCCTCGATGGCGGGCGCCGCCACCAGTTTCTTCGAGCGCAGCACCTGGGCGGCCTCGCGCAGCATCTCCTGCAGCTCGCTGTAGCGCACGCGGTCCACGCCGTCCAGGTCGTACAGCCAGCGCGCCAGCACGATGCGCGTGTCGGCGCTGGCCAGGCCGGCGGCGCGGAAGCTGTCCACCAGTTCCTCGTAGGCGGCATCGTCGGCGAACGCCTCCTCGGCCTTGAGGCCGCCCGTACTGTGCACGAACAGCGGGATCATGAAGGCATCGATCTCCAGTTCGGTGTCGTCGTCCTGGCGGATCAGCAGGGTCGCCGCTTCCTCCTCGACGCGCTCGCGCAGGAAGCGGCCGCAATCCGGTCCCGTATACAGGGCCAGCTCGACGGCGCCGTACAGGACCTCGTCGTGCTTGCGCCGCAGCAGGCGCCGCACCAGCGTCGTCAGGTCCTGCTCGCGCGACGCGAGGGTCGGCGGGTCCAGGTCTTCGCGCTCGGTAATCTCGAGGGCGAGGTCGACCAGGTTCTGGGCGAGCGCGTCGTAGTCCGGCTCCTCCGCCTGCTTGGCGGGTTTGCGGGGGACGGGGCGCTTGTTTTTCGGCATGGCGGGATCGCAAAGAGTGAACGAGATGCCATGGTAGCAAATCGGCGGCGCGGACCCAAACGATGGGGGCCGGTCAGGCGTCGACGAAGGCCGCCAGCTCCTCCGGAGTGCCGCGCGGGAAGGCGGCGCGCAGGTGGTCCAGGAAGGCCGCGACACGCGCGCTGAGCAGCCGGCGCGACGGATACAAGGCCCACAGCGCCGTCTCCGGGCCGTCGATGTCGCCCCAGTGAGCCAGCCTGCCGGCCGCCAGGTCGCCCGCCACGAGCGAGAGGGGCAGGCTGGCCGCGCCGGCCCCGACGCGCACGGCGTCGCGCACCATGACGAGCGAGGACAGGCGCAGCACCGGGTCGAAAGGAATCGGCGCCGCGCCCTCGACCTCCCAGGCCGTGCGTCGTTCGCCCCGGCCGCGTACGACGGCGGCGACGGGCATGCCGGCCGCCGGGCGCGCCAGCGCGGGGCTGGCCACGACCACCAGGCGGTCGCGCAGCAGGACGCGGCCGACGAGGTTCTCGTCCGGATCCGGATTGACCCGGATGACGAGGTCGATACCCTCCTCGACCATGTCGACGGCGCGGTCTTCCGTCGTGACTTCGAGCCGCACCTCCGGATGGGCCAGCGCGAAGCCGGCCGCCAGCCGTCCCAGCGCGACCTGCGAGAACAGCAGCGGCGCACTGACCCGCAGCACGCCGCGCGGCCGCGCGCCGCCCGAGGCGATCTCCGCGGCCGCCTCGTCGATCTCGGTCAGCAGCGCGCCGGTGCGGGCGTGCAGCGCTTTGCCCTCCTCGGTCAGCTGCAGCGTGCGCGCGCCGCGCTCCAGCAGGCGCACGCCCAGGTCCGCCTCCAGTTCAAGCACGCGGCGCGACAGCGTCGCCTTAGGCCGGCCGGTGGCCCGTGCGGCGCGGCCGAAGCCGCCATGGCGGGCCACGAGGTTGAAATCGGCGAGGGCGAGCAAGTCCATGTGTTCCACCAGCGAGACGGGATGTCCAATATTACCCTCTATCGGACCGCCCGTGGGATGGCTACGATGGAATCACGCAATCACTGTCGTTCAACCACCAAGGAGAAACACCATGACCATCCTCGTTACCGGTGCCACCGGCACCGTCGGCCGCAACGTCGTCGAACAACTCGCCCGACGCGGCGCCACCGTCCGCGCCCTCGTCCGCGATCCCGCGAAAGCGCGCGCCGCCGGCTTCCCCGCGAGCGTCGAGACCGTGCAGGGCGACCTGCTGGACGTCGATTCGCTGCGCGCCGCCTTCAAGGGCGTATCCACCCTGTTCCTGCTGAACGCCGTCGTGCCCGACGAATTCACCCAGGCCCTCGTCGCACTGAACCTGGCGCGCGAGGCCGGCATCGAGCGCGTCGTCTACCTGTCCGTGATCCACGCCGACCGCTATGCGAACGTGCCGCACTTCGCCGGCAAGTTCGGCGTCGAACGCATGATCGAGCACCTGGGCATCCCCGCCACCATCCTGCGCCCGGCGTATTTCATGGACAACGACCGCACCGTACAGGACGTCGTACAGCAGTACGGCGTGTATCCGATGCCGCTGGGCACCCGCGGCCTGGCGATGATCGATGCGCGCGACATCGGCGAGATCGCCGCCATCGAACTGCTGCGCCGCGAGCGGGCGGCCGGGCCCTTGCCGCTGGAACGCATCGACCTCGTCGGCCCGGACACGCTGACGGGCGCCGCGGTGGCCGCGATCTGGTCGGACGTCCTGCAACGTCCCATCGCCTACGGTGGCGACGACGGCGCGGCGTTCGAGCAGAACCTGCGCAACGTCATGCCGCCCTGGATGGCCTACGACATGCGCCTGATGAGCGAACGCTTCCACGACGTGGGCATGGCGGGGGCGGACGGCGCCGCCGCCCGGCTGGCGGCCATGCTGGGACGCCCGCTGCGTTCCTACCGCGACTTTGCCGCCGCCCTCGCCGCCGCCGACTGAACCCTGAAACCACCGCTGACCGAACAAGGAGAAGATCATGATCTATTCGACCGCCACCGTCCCCGTCAACCCGGCAGGGGAAGCCCCGCTGACCCGCGCCCAGGCCTGGGCCGGCCTCGTGCTCAAGGCGCGCGACGCCCGCCAGTTCCTGCCGCCGGGCCTGTGCACCCGCTGCGACGTCGTCGAGGAAAGCGCCACCCACATCGTGCGCGAAGCCGCGATCGGCGGCCAGGACCTGCGCGAAATCATCGCCTTCGAGGAGGAGCGCAAGGTGTCCTTCTTCCAGGCGACCGGTCCGCGCGAGGGCGTCATCGTCAACGAACTGTTCGAGGACGGCGCAGGCCGGCTGATGCTGCGCTTCTACGGCTACCTGGGCCTGCGCGACAAGACGCCGGGCGGGCCGGAGGAACAGGCCGAGCAGGCCACGCTGGACGGCGACAACGGCTACCGCGCGGCCCTGCTGTCGACCTTGAAACGCACGCGCGCCCTCGTGGCCGAAGGGCGCATCTAGTCAGGGCATCGCGGCGCGAGGAATGATGGCGCCGCGCACGCCGATCACGGCGCCGGCCAGCCGGTGGCCGGCGCGGGCGGCCGCCTGCGGATCCTGCCCGGACAGGCGCGCGGCGACATAGGCGGCGCCGAAGGAGTCGCCCGCCGCCGTCGTGTCGACCACCCGTTCGACGGGTGCGCCGGCCACTTCCGCCAGCGTGCCGTCGTGCCAGACCAGGCAGGGGTCGGCGCCGCGCTTGACGACGATCTCCTCCACGCCGAGCGCGCGCGCGCGTTCGATCGCGGCGAGCGGGTCGGCGTCGCCGTACAGGGCCGCCTCGTCGTCCAGCGTCAGCAGCGCCAGGTCGCTGTGGGCCAGCGCCGCGCGGTAGGCGGCGCGCGCCGCCTCCGGACCGTCCCACAGGCGCGGTCGGTAGTTGTTGTCGAAGGCGACGCTGCCGCCGTTGGTGCGGCAGCGCGCCAGCGCCGCCAGCAGGCGCTCGCGGTCCGGCCCGGCGAGGATCGCCAGGCTGATGCCGGACAGGTAGCACAGGCGCGCCGTCGCCAGGCGGTCCAGGACCTCGTCCGCCTGCGGCGCCTGCAGCCAGTGGCGCGCGGCCGAATCGCGCCGCCAGTAGTGGAAACGGCGCTCGCCGCCGGCATCGGTCTCGATCAGGTAGATGCCGGGCAGGCGGTCCGGCAGGCGCAGCACCGACCCGGTGCCGATGCCTTCGCCTTCCCACGCCGCCAGCATCTCGTCGGACATGCCGTCGACCCCGAGTCCGGTCACGTAGGCCACGCGGGCCAGTCCGGGATCGAGCAGGCGCGCCATGTAGACCGCCGCGTTCAGGGTGTCGCCGCCGAAGCGGTAGTCCATCGTGCCGGTGCCGGCCGGGCTGCGCTGGAGCTCGATCATGCATTCGCCGATCGCATAGATGGTAGGTGTCGTCATGGTATGGCTAGTGTAATCGATGAGGGCGATCTCGCGGCACCCGGGCCCCGGATGTTATGCTTCGGCCATCATCCCCCGTTATCCCCCCCTCCCATGCTCGAACGACTCTTCAAGCTGAAGCAGAGCGGCAGCGACGTGCGCACCGAAATGCTGGCCGGCCTGACCACCTTCCTGACGATGGCCTACATCATCTTCGTCAACCCCGCCATCCTCGGCGACGCGGGCATCCCCAAGGAGGCCGTGTTCGTCGCCACCTGCCTCGTGGCTGCCCTCGGCAGCGCCGTGATGGGCCTGTACGCGAACTACCCGATCGCGATGGCGCCGGGCATGGGCCTGAACGCCTACTTCGCCTACGCCGTCGTGCTGGGGATGGGCGTGCCGTGGCCGGCGGCGCTGGGCGCCGTGTTCGTGTCCGGCTGCCTGTTCATCCTCGCGTCCCTGTTCGGGCTGCGCGCCATGATCGTCAACGGCATCCCCCACTCGCTGCGGGTGGCGATCACGGTCGGCCTGGGCATGTTCCTGGCCCTGATCGCCTTGAAGAACGCGGGCATCGTCGTGCCCAACGCGCCGACGCTGGTCAAGGCCGGCGACCTGCACCAGCCGGGCCCGATCATGGCCGTCGCCGGCTTCCTGCTGGTCGTCACGCTGGACCGCCTGCGGGTGCGCGGCGCGATCCTGATCGGCATCGTGGCCGTGACGGTGCTGAGCTTTTTCTTCGGCGGGAACACCTTCCAGGGCGTGGTCTCGGCGCCGCCCTCGATCGCGCCGACCTTCCTGCACCTGGACGTGCCGGGGGCGCTGGGCGTCGGCATCCAGAACGTGATCCTCGTGTTCTTCCTGGTCGAGCTGTTCGACGCCACCGGCACGCTGATGGGCGTGGCGAGCCGCGCGGGGCTGCTGGTGGAAGGCAAGATGGAGCGCCTGAGCAAGGCGCTGCTGGCCGACAGCGCGGCCATCGTCGCCGGCGCCGCGCTGGGCACGTCCAGCACGACGGCCTACGTGGAAAGCGCGGCCGGCGTGCAGGCCGGCGGCCGCACGGGCCTGACGGCGCTGACGGTCGCCGCCTTGTTCCTGGCCTGCCTGTTCATCGCCCCGCTGGCCGCTGTCGTGCCGCCGTACGCGACGGCGCCGGCGCTGCTGTTCGTCGCCTGCCTGATGCTGCGCGACCTGGGCGACATCGAATGGGGCGACACGACCGAGGCGATTCCCGCGGCCATCACGGCCCTCGTGATCCCCTTCACCTATTCGATCGCCGAGGGCATCGCCTTCGGCTTCATCACCTATGCGGCGCTGAAGCTGACCACGGGGCGAGCGCGCGAAGTGGCGCCCGTCGTCTGGGTGATCGCCCTGCTGTTCACCTTCAAGATCGTCTACGTGGGAACCTGACGCTTCCTGTTCGACGCTTCGCTCAGGGCGCGCCGCCCGCGAGGCGGCCGGCGCGCAGCAGGCGGGCGAAGTCGTCCGCCGGCACCGCGCGGCTGTAGTGCCACCCCTGGATCAGGTCGCAGCCCAGCTGCTCCAGCACGGCGAGCTGGCCCGCGTTTTCCACGCCCTCCGCCACCACCGTCAGGCGCAGGCCGTGGGCCATGGCGATGACGGCGCGCGAGATCGCCAGGTCTTCACCGTCATGCAGGATGTCGCGCACGAAGGACTGGTCGAGCTTCAGCTTGTCGACGGGGAAGCGCTTGAGGTAGTTCAGGTTCGAGTAGCCGGTGCCGAAATCGTCGATCGCCAGCCGGATCCCCATGGCCTTCAATTGGGCCAGCAGGGCGACGCTCTTGCCGGCGTCGGCCATCGATGCGCTCTCCGTCAATTCCAGTTCCAGCAGGCTGGGGTCGACGCCGTAGTCGTCGAGGATGCGGCGCAGCGTGGGCACGATGCGGTCCGAGAACTGCAGCATGGACAGGTTCACCGACACCGGCACGGGATCGATGCCTGCCAGCTGCCACGCGCGCAGCTGGGCGCAGGCCTGGCGCAATGCCCACTCGCCGATGGTCATGATGAGGCCGCTCTCCTCGGCCAGGCCGATGAACACGGAAGGCGACACGAGTCCACGGTCCGGGCTGCGCCAGCGCAGCAGCGCCTCGGCGCCGACGATCTGCCCGGTCATGTCCACCTGCGGCTGGTAGTGCAGTTCCAGCTCGTCGCGTTCCAGCGCCCGGCGCAAGGCGCTCTCCAGGCGGAAGCGGTCGTTCGCGCCGTGGTTGAGTTCGGGACGGTAGAAGGCGAAGCGCTGGCCGATGCCGTCCGCGGCCAGGCGCTGGGCCGCCTCGGCACCCTTGGCCAGCACGTCGAAGTCGCGGCCGTCGTTCGGATACACGGCGATGCCGATGCAGGGGTCCAGGTGCAGCTCCTCGCCCTCGAACTGGTAGGCCGGGTCGAGCCCGGCCAGCAGGCGCCGCGCCAGGGCCGAGAAGGCGTCGATGTCCTCGCAGACGGCCGCCAGCGCGAACGCGCCTTCGGAAAAACGCCCGACGGGGTCGTTTCCGGCCAGCTCCTTCAGGCGCCCGGCGGCTTGCTGCAGCAGCACCTGTTCGGCGCGCGGTCCCAGCGTCTCGCGGATCAGCGCCATGCGCCCGAAGCGCAGCAGCAAAAAGCCCAGCGGCTTGTTCGACGCGAGCGCGTCGGTTTCCAGTTCGCCAAAGCGCTCGCCCAGCAGCTGGCGGTTGGGCAGGCCCGTCAGGGTATCGAAATTGCTGACGTAGCGCAGCCGTTCCTCCGCCCCGCGCAACTGCGTGATGTCGATGCCGGTGCCGAGCACGTAGTCGACGCTGCCGTCCTCCCGGCGCAGCACCGTGCTGTTCCACAGGATCGAGCGGATGCTGCCGTCGCGCGCGACCCATTCGCCCTGCACCGGCTGCGGCAGCCGGTCCGCGACCAGCGCGTCGAACAGGCGGTGCGCCGCGTCCGGGTCGTCGGCCTGGCGGATCACGTCCCAGCAGGGACGGCCGATCGCATCCTGTGCGGCCCATCCCAGCGTTTCCTCGCAGGCGCGGTTGAACATCACGATGCGGCCTTCGGCGTCCATCAGCAGGACCAGCGCGCCCGCCGTCTCCACGATGGCGGACAGGCGGTTGCGTTCCGAGCGCAGGTCGGCCGTGCGTTCGACCACCAGCGCTTCCAGGCGCGCATACAAGTCGGCCCGTTCGAGGGCCAGGGCGACCTGCTTGGCGACGCTGTCGAGCAGCGGCCGCTCGCCTTCCTCCAGGCCATCGGCCGCGCACACCAGGTGCAGCACGCCCAGCTTGCGCTCGCCCGCCATCAGCGGAACGCACAGGCGCCGCTCGCCGTCCGTGGCGCAGGCGCCGGCGCCCTGGCATTCCGGGCACACCGCAGCCGCCGCGGCCACGCCTTCCGACCGCACCACCCGCAGCAGCCCGTCCGGCCCCGCCGTGCTGAGCGCGGCGCCGTCGAGGGCGGCCAGCTGCAGCAGCCGGCCCAGCGCGGCGTCGGCGACGGCGGTCTCCGTCAAGGCTTCGTTGAGCGCGCCGGCGATGCTGCCCAGCAGGGCCAGGGAGCCGACCATGCGCTCCAGGCCGGCCTGCTGTTCCGCCAGCTCCTCGTTCAGGCGCAAGGCTTCCTCGTGGGTGGCGACCAGCAGCTCGTAGATGCGGCGCCGCTCGCCGGCCAGGAATTCGAGCGGACGGTCGTCGCCGGCGGCGCGCTGCTCGAGCAGGCGGCGCACGCGCGCGAACAGTTCCTCGGGTTCGTAGGGCTTGCGCAGGAAGGCATCGGCGCCCGCCTCCAGGCTGCGCACGATGTCCTGCAACGTGGACAGGTTCGTGAGCAGCACGACCGGTACGTGGGCGAGCGCTGGATCGTCCTTGACCGCGCGGCACAGCGCATAGCCGTCCATGCGCGGCATGGCGATGTCGCTCAGCACCAGGTCGGGGCAGTCGGCTCGCATCTGCTCCAGCGCGGCGAGCCCGTCGCCGGCGACGCGGACGCGGTAGCCGCCTGTTCCTTGCAGCAGGCGGACCAGGTACTGGGCCTGGGTGGGGCTGTCCTCGACCACCAGGATGTTCGCGAGGGCGGCTGGCAGCGGGATGTCTTGCGTTGTCGTCATCGTTCTGCGGCGATTGTTCAGAAACCGTCAAGGGCAAGCGCAACCTACGCCCGAATGTGTCTTGCTGTGATGATAGCGAAGATGGTTAAGAAATAACATTGTTTCGCGCGCATATGATACATGGACTGTATTTACGCGGCTTCTTACCGGATCCCTCGAAGTCGGCCACGCCGATGGCGAGCTGCTCAGCCCTATCTTTTGGTCAGCCGCTGTGTCGCATATTTAACGACAGCAAGCTTTAACATTGTTGTTGAATGGCAACCAATTCGTGCGAATCAGCCGGCCAGGCCGTGCTGGAGCGCGTAACGGATCAGGGACGCGTTGGTCGACATGCCCATCTTGCGGAAGATCCGGCTGCGGTAGGTGTTCACGGAGCTGACGCTGATGCCCAGTTCCGCCGCGACCTGCTTGATCTGCAGGCCGGCCCCGATCAGGGCCACGATTTCCGACTCGCGCGGCGTCAGGCTCTCGTGGCGCGCCCGTGCGGCCGGGTCGCCCTCCTGCTGCAGCAAGGCCGCCACGCGCGGCCCGACCCAGGGGCGGCCCGTGCCGACGCAGCGGATCGCCTCGACCAGTTCGCTCGACGCCATCGACTTCGATACATAGGCAAGCGCCCCGGCGCGCATGGCGGCCAGCGCGAAGCGCTCTTCCGGATGCATGCTCAGCATGACGATCCGCAGCGCGGGAAAATGACGGCGCAACTCGGCCAGGCCGTCCAGGCCATCGCTGTCGGGCAGGCTGATGTCCAGCACCGCCACGTCCGGACGAACCTGGGCGATCAGCGCGATGGACTGCTTCAGGTCTGCGGCTTCGCCGACGATTTTTAGGTCGGCGCAGTGCCGGACGATCTTCTTGACTCCTTCGCGGATCAATTCGTGATCGTCGGCGATAACTACCCTGATCAATGTGCTTCCTTATACATCCAAGCCGGTATGTCCGGCAAAGCGGGCATTCTAGGCACCGGCCTGATCACATTGCAAACATAATTAATGGCGACTTAACAATTGCATTATTTTCCGTGAGAATTTTCGAGAATAAAATTTCGTCGCAAAAAGCCGTGCGTCGCGCTTTAGGCTACAATGTTGCCTCCGCCGCGCCTGCGTGCCACGCGCTTGCCATGTATCGGCGGACCATCCATGAACGACAGGCTGTCCCAGGTCCGGTTCGCCCCTTCGGCAGCGGAGCGCAGACGGCAGCCGTACAGATGCCTATGAAATCTCTGATGTTTTGCGCGCTGGCCCTGGCCGGCGCAGCCGGCAATACCTGGGCCGACGATGCACTCGATGTCCCCGATGCGCCGCAGTCGACCTACTTCACCCAAGCGCCGTCCAAGCCCATCCCCGAGGGCAGCAACTGGTACACGTCGGCGGAACTGGGCGCGATCTCCACCTCCGGCAATACGACCGGCACGTCCGTCACGGGCAAGATCGACGCCCGCCACGAGATGAAGAACTGGAGCAACGAGTACATCGTCAGCGGCTACTTCAAGGAAGACGAAATCGTCAACGACGACGGTTCGCGCGAGCGCACCCGTTCGGCCCAGCGCTATTCGGTATCGGCCAAGGCGGCCTACAAGCTGCTCACGGACGGCAACCGCGCCTTCGTGCTCGGCTCGCACGTGAACGACAAGTTCGGCGCCTACACCCGCTATTCCTCGCTGTCCGTCGGTTACGGCACGCAGCTGATGCGGCGCGAGGACAAGACGCTCGACGTCGAGGTCGGTCCGGGTTACTTCCACGGCGAGAATGCGGAAGGCGGAATCGAGTCCGGCATGACGGTGCGCGGCGCGGCCCAGCTGCGCTGGCGCGTGAGCCCGTCGGCGGCGTTCTCGCAGAGCATCAGCGTCGAGCGCAGCACGGCGAACACGCACTCGATCGCCGAGACCTCGCTGTCCACCAAGATCAACGGGACGATGCAGATGAAGGCGGCGTTCAGCGCCCGCAACGACACCAACGTCCCGGAAGACAAGAAGAATACGGATACGCAGACGTCGCTGACGCTGGTGTATTCGTTCTGATGTCGTCCTGACCGCCGTCCCCGGCACGGCCGGGGACGGTGTCGTCTTATTTCTTCAGCAGGATGCGGCCCTTGAGCTGGATCGTGCCCTGCCCCGTCGCCATGTCCTCGCCGCCCGTGATGGCGCCGCTGCCGGTCGCCTTGAAGTAGCGGCCGGTGCCGCCGGTGATCGAGAAGCTCGCGTTCGTGAACACGTACTTGGTGCCTTCCCCGGTCGGCACGAACTGGCCGTTGTAGTCGGCGAACAGCAGCTCGCCGGTCATCGTGGTGATCATGAACTTGCCGTCGCTGAACGTGTAGCTGGTGCCGTTCTGGTTGATGCAGTCGCTCGACAGGAAGGTGACGCGGCCCAGCAGCGCGCTCGAGCCGTAGCCCAGGATGGTGCCGCCGAATTTCGAGGCGCAGCGCAGCGACACGCCGGGGATTTCCTGCATCACGCCGGACAGTTCGAGGTCCTGGTAGGCGCTCTTGGCGGCGGATGCGCCGAAGGCGGCGCTCAGCAGCAGGGAACCGACGACGGCGCGCAGGGCGAGTTTGGACATGGTTTCTCTCCGAAACAGTGTGAAAGTTAATTGGAGTTCAATATTAACTATTTCACATTTCGAGGAGCGCACGGATGAGTTTGCTCAGCCTCCGGGGCCGGGCCCTTCCGCGCGGGTGCGGGGGTAACGCGGCAATCCATCGTCGA
This sequence comes from Massilia sp. YIM B02763, assembly GCF_030412015.1. Classification (GTDB taxonomy): domain Bacteria; phylum Pseudomonadota; class Gammaproteobacteria; order Burkholderiales; family Burkholderiaceae_D; genus Telluria. Next base: position 108,119 of record NZ_JASNRD010000008.1, read on the forward strand.
TCGACGACCACGACAGGCGCTGGCTGGCATAGGTATGGTCGTCCGGCGGCGCCAGTTCCGGGTCGTCCAGGCTGCCCGTCGCGACGTCGATCTCGCCGCGCGACGCGTCGCTCTGCCACGTCAGCGCCGTGCCGCATTGGGCGCACAGCCCCCGTTCCACGCCCGGACTCGAGCCGCGGACCAGCGGCGGCGCCGCCGTCCAGCGCAGCGCATCCGTCCTCACGCTGAACCAGGCAAACGCCGGGGCGCCGCTGGTGCGGCGGCAGTCGACACAGTGGCACAGCGTCCGGTTGAACGCCGGCCCGTCCACCTCATAGCGTACCGCGCCGCAGGCGCATCCTCCGTGCCAGGCCATGCGTTCCTCCCATCGCCGCTTGCGTTCGAGGCCTTCAGCGTACCGCGGCAGGCGCCCCGCGCGGCGCACCGCCCGCAAGCAGCAGCGCGGCCAGGCTGACCAGGGCGGCCACGCTCAGGTACCAGCCGACCCAGTCCAGGCCGTGGTGGGTGGCCAGCCAGGTGGCGATGTAGGGCGCCAGCGAGGCGCCCAGGATGCCGGCCAGGTTGAACGTGAGCGAGGCGCCCGTGTAGCGCACGGCCGGCGGGAACATCTCGGACAGCAGCGTGCCCAGCGGGCCATAGGTCATGCCGATCAGGCACTGGCCGATCACCATGAACGCGATCACGAGGACCAGGCTGCCGGAACCGAACATCGGGCCCAGCACGAGGCCGAACACGGCGATCGCCGCCGACACGCCGATCATGGCGGCGCGCCGGCCGTGGCGGTCGGCCAGCACGGCGGCGATGGGGATCGTCAGGCCGAAGAACACGATGGCGACCAGCTGGAGCACGAGGAATTGCTGGCGCGAGTAACCGAGGGCCGTGGTGCCCCAGGACAGCGCGAACACCGTCATCAGGTAGAAGATCACGAAGGTCGACAGCGCCGCCAGCGTGCCCAGCACGAGCGGACGCCCATGGTTCGCGAACACTTCCACGACCGGCAGGCGCACGCGTTCGTTGCGGTCCAGCACGGCCTGGAAGTCGGGCGTCTCGGTGATCTTCAGGCGCACGTACAGGCCGACGATGACGAGCAGCGCGCTGGCCAGGAACGGCACGCGCCAGCCCCAGGCGAAGAAGGCGGCGTCGCTCATCGTCTCGGACAGCAGCAGGAAGATGCCGCCGGACAGGAAGAATCCCAGCGGCGCGCCCAGTTGCGGGAACATGCCGTACCAGGCGCGCTTGCCGGGCGGCGCGTTTTCGGTGGCGAGCAGCACGGCCCCGCCCCACTCCCCGCCCAGGCCCAGGCCCTGGCCGAAGCGGCACAGCGCGAGCAGCAGCGGCGCCAGCGTGCCGATCGTCGCATAGGTCGGCAACAGGCCGATCACGACCGTGGACACGCCCATGGTCAGCAGCGCGGCGACGAGCGTCGCCTTGCGGCCGATGCGGTCGCCGAAGTGCCCGAACAGGGCCGAGCCGACGGGCCGCGCGAAGAAGGCGATGGCGAAGGTGGCCAGCGATTGCAGCGTGGCCGCGGCGGCATCGCCGGCCGGGAAGAACAGCTTGGGAAAGACCAGGACGGCCGCGGTGGCGTAGATATAGAAGTCGAAGAACTCGATGGTGGTGCCGATCAGGCTGGCGAACAGCACGGTCGCCGGTTTGTTGCGCGGTGCAGGTGTCGTCATTCGCCGTCCGCCAGGCTCAATGCGCTCACGACTTCCTGGTCGTCCTCCGGGCGCACGACGCGCGCGATCTCCTGGCCGTTCTTCATGACGATCACGGTCGGCCACAGCTTGACGCGGAACGATCGTCCCAGCGCGCGGCCCGGCCCGTCCTCGACCTTGATGTGCGCGATTTCCGGATATTGCGCCAGCGCGCGTTCGATATGCGGCTCGGCGGCCTTGCAGTAGCCGCACCAGTTGGTGCCGAAATCGACGGCGGTCACGCCGCTCCTCGCGTCGATGGCCGCCCGCTCGGGCTGCTCGGTCTCATAGGGCTTGGTCATGGTGCATCTCCGTGTTGTCCTTGCGACTAGCCTACCTCAAACGCGGTTGGTCGGGAAGAACGGCAAAGCGGGAAGAACGGCAAAACGGCAAGAACGGGCAATCCGGATGCCTCCGTTAGGTGAAACACCGAACGGAATACGGCCCGGGGCGCTGGCATGCTGGGCGCATACCGTTTCGAAGGAGGCCATCATGTCCGACAACCTGAACAACCGCGGCCCGCAGGACCGCAGCCGCATCAGCCTGAGCGAGAAGTGGGAAGTCCAGTACTGGACGAAGGAACTGAACGTCACCGAGGAACAGCTGCAGCAGGCCGTCAAGCAGGCCGGCAACAGCGTCAACGCCGTGCGCCACCACCTGGCCAAGCTGCACTGACAGGCCGCTGCTGAACGGCGGCGGCCCCGGCCCGCCTCGGCGCCGCCGCCACGCCGCCCCCTCCGGGGCGGCGACCTGCCCGCTTCCGCCGGGCCGCCGCCGGCGCGTCCGGCGCGCTTCGACGTCCTCTCCAGTGCCATCCCCGGCGCCCTTGCCATCCCAACGAAAGGAGCCCAATGGACATCCACGGCTATTTCCCGAGCCTCGACATCGCATGGACCAATGCCGCCTTCGCGCTGGCCGCGGCGGTGCTGACCTTCGCCCTCATCCACGGCGCCGTCGCGCTGTTCCGCAAGCGCCTGGCCGCCCTGTCGGGCGAACGCGCCCACAAGCCCATCGTAGAAGTCCTGCGCCACACGCTGGCGCGCACCAGCAGGTTCGCCATCTTCGCCACCGCCGTGCTGGTCGGCCTGGAAGTGCTGGACCTGCCGGCGCCCTGGAACGCCCGCGTCGACCACCTGTGGTTCATCACGCTGGGCGCCCAGATCGCGCTGTGGCTGCACCGCGCCATCGAAGTCACCGCGCGGCGCTATTTCCGCGTGCACGGCAAGGGCCTGGAGGACGACCAGGTCACCGTCGCCCACACCCTCATGATCTGGGCGCTGCAATGGAGCGTCTGGACCATCTTCGCCCTGGCGATGCTGTCCAACCTGGGCATCAACGTCACCACCTTCGTTGCCAGCCTGGGCATCGGCGGCGTGGCCGTCGCGCTGGCCGTGCAGAACATCCTGGGCGACCTGTTCGCGTCGCTGTCGATCGCCGTCGACAAGCCCTTCGAGGTGGGCGACGCGGTCTCGGTGCCGGAATTCTCCGGCACCATCGAGCACGTGGGCCTCAAGACGACGCGGATCCGCGCCCTGTCCGGCGAGCAGATCGTCATCGCCAACGCCGAGCTGCTGCGCAAGGTCGTGCACAACTTCAAGCGCCAGAGCACGCGCCGCGTGCAGTACGCGCTGCGCATCAACCCGTCCACGCCACCGGAGCTGGTGAGCCGCGTGCCGGAAGCCCTGGGCGACATCATCAAGGCCCAGGACAAGGTCAAGTTCGACCACGTGAACCTGACCGCGATGAACCAGGACTACCTGGAGTACGACATCGTCTACAACATGCAGGAAGCGGACTACGGCCTGTTCCTGCGCACCCAGCAGGCGGTGCTGCTGCAGACGATGACGATGCTGCGCGAACTGGGCATCTCGACGGCGCCGCGCGCCCGGCAGCTGCTGGTGCAGGATCCGGCCGTCGACTCGGCCGCGGCCGCGCGGGCCGCCAACGATGCGCGCGGCACGGATACGCACGAGGGCGGCGCCATCGAACTGCCGGACGGCCGCGGCAAGCTGCAGTCGCGCCCGACGCATTGAGGGGCGCTTGTTGCGGCGCGGAATACGAACGCCGCGCCGCAGCCGCAGCGCATAGAATTCGAACCTCCACGAATGCATCGGAGGTTGAGAATGCCCGAACAGAACCAGCAACAGCCCGCGCAGCAACAGACCCCGCCGGGCACCGAGACCCTGCTCCAGCCGAAGGCCGACCACGGCGAAACCAGCTACGTCGGCCACGGCCTCCTGCAAGGCAAGGCCGCCGTCATCACCGGCGCCGACAGCGGCATCGGCCGCGCCGTCGCCATCGCCTATGCGCGCGAAGGCGCGGACGTGCTGATCTCCTACCTGAACGAACACGAGGACGCGCAGGAAACGGCGCGCCTGGTCGAGGAAGCGGGCCGCAAGGCCGTGCTGCTGGCCGGCGACCTGGCCGACCCGGCCCAGTGCCGCGCCCTCGTCGACCGCGCCGTGCAGGAGTTCGGCCGCATCGACATCCTGGTCAACAATGCCGCCTTCCAGATGACCCACGAATCGATCGACGAGATCCCGGACGAGGAATGGGAACGCACGTTCGCCGTGAATATCTCGGCGATGTTCTACATCTGCAAGGCCGCCGTGAAGCACATGCCGCAGGGCTCCGCGATCATCAATACGAGCTCGGTCAACTCGGACAAGCCCACGCCGACGCTGCTCGCCTATGCCACCACCAAGGGCGCCATCGCCAACTTCACGGCGGGCCTGGGCCAGCTGCTGGCCGACAAGGGCATCCGCGTGAACTGCGTGGCGCCGGGCCCGATCTGGACACCCTTGATCCCGTCGACGATGCCGCCGGACGAGGTAGAGAGCTTCGGTTCGCAGACGCCCATGAAGCGCCCCGGCCAGCCGGCCGAACTGGCGGGCACCTATGTGTTCCTGGCGTCGAACGCGGCCAGCTCCTACATCACGGGCGCGCGCATCGCCGTCACGGGCGGTACGCCGGTGCTATGAATTAAGCCTCGCGTCATCAAGCTTCGAGTCGCTTCAGCCGCTGGCCCAGGATGCCCCAGCGGCAATCGACGCCGTCGAGCCGGGCGCACAGCGCCCAGCCGGTGCCGATCTTCTCGACCGTCACGCCCGTCTCGATTTCCCTGGCCAGCTTCTCGGCCCAGATCCCGGCCGCTCCCCTGCCCTTGAACAGTTCATTGCCTTCGTAGACGACGGTGGCGTCGAACACGGGCATGGCGAATACGGTCATGGTTTCCTCTGCTGTTTGCTTGAAAAGCGTGATCCTACCACCGGGGCGGGCGACCGCGTCACGCGTCGTTCGGGAAGCGGTTGACGTCCGCCGGCTGGTCGGCCGGCGGCGCCGGCGCTTCGTCCGGCGGCGGCTGCGGCAGGTCGGCCGGCGGGCCGCCATCCTGCTCGAACTCGCCGCCCTCTTCCACCGGCTCCTCTTCCGGCTCCTCGCGCGGCGCCGGCGGCTGCGGCTTGCGCCCGCCGGGGAACAACTGGTCGGCGCTGATCTTGCCGCTGTCGAGCATGCCCTTGAAGAAGTCGCCCACCAGCAGGATCGCGCTGTGGCCGCCCTGGCCCCAGTAATTCGAGCGCATCGTCACGCGGTTGTCGTTGAAGCCGACCCAGGCGCCGGCCACGAGGTTCGGGTGCATCATGATGAACCAGCCGTCCGCATTGTTCTGCGTGGTGCCGGTCTTGCCGGCGACGTCGGCGTAGATGCCGAAGCGGTAGCGGATCGCCGTGCCGGTGCCGCGGTTGATCACGCCGCGCATCATGTCGATCAGCGTCACGGCATTTTCCTGCGACAGCACGCGCTGCGGCGCCTGCGAGCCGAAATCGGCGACCACCTTGCCGTCGCGGTCCGTGATGCGGCGCACGAACACGGGGCGGCGGTACTCGCCCTGGGCCGCGATGGTCGAATAGGCGCTGACCATTTCCAGCAGCGTCACGGGGCTCGTGCCCAGCGCGATCGACGGCACCTGCTGCAACCTGCTCTGGCGGATGCCCAGGTTTTGCGCGAGCTTGACGATGGGCGCCACGCCGACGTCGCGCGCGACCTGCGCCGTGATCGTGTTCTTCGACTGCACGAGGCCGTCGCGCATCGTCAGCCGGCGGCCCGTGGTGCCGCTCATGTCGGTCGGCTTCCAGCGGGTGCCGTCGGCGAAGCGGATTTCCGTGACGGCGTCCAGGTAGGGGTGCTCCGGCGCGATGCCCTGCTCCAGCGCGGCGGCGTAGACGATGGGCTTGAACGTGGAGCCGGGCTGGCGTGCGGCCTGGGCCACGTGGTCGTACTGTTCGCGCTGGAAGTCGCGGCTGCCGACCCAGGCCTTCACCTCGCCCGTGTCCGGATCCATCGCCACGAATCCCGCTTCCAGGCGCGCCTTGGTCGTCTTCAGCGCGCGCATGAATTCGCGGTCGCCTTCCAGCCGCTTCAAGGCGGCGGCCGGGCTTTCGCCGCCGTCCACGGCCTTGCGGTACTCGGCCGACTCGCGCACGAAGGTGTCGAGCAGCGCGCCGTGCGTCTGCCAGTAGTAGGCGAACGGCGTCACGCCCTCGCGCATGCTGGTGTAGGTATTGGTCGAGGTCGAATTGACCTGCCAGGAATGGGCCCAGTCGACGTCGGCCACGGCCTGCAGCGCGTCGGCCTGGCGTTCGACCGAGCGCAGCGCGGCCTGCTGCAGGTCGTAGTCGAGCGTGGTCTGCACCACCAGGCCGTCCTGCTGCAGGTCGGCGTCGTTCTTCTCGGCCCAGTCGACCAGCCACTTGCGGACGTAGGTGGTGAAATGGTCGTCCTTGGCGGTGCGTTCCTGCTGGCGCGAGAAGCGCAGGCGCAGCGGACGCTTGACCAGCTGGGCGTAGCGCTTCTCGTCGATGGCGCCGGCCTTGAGCATCTGGCCCAGCACGACGTTGCGGCGCGCCAGCGAGCGTTCGGGATTCGTCACCGGGTTGTAGTAGGCCGTGCCCTTGAGCATGCCGACCAGCGTCGCCGCTTCCGTCTCGTTCAGCTGCGCGGCCGGCTTGCCGAAATACGTGCGCGCCGCGGCCTCGATGCCATAGGTGTTGTACAGGAAGGGCACCGTGTTCAGGTAGGCTTCCAGGATCTCCGTCTTGCTGTAGGTGTTCTCGATCTTGAAGGCGGTGATGAGTTCCTTCAGCTTGCGGTTGATGTTGCGCGCGCGGCCGATCTCCTCGCGGAACATATTGCGGGCCAGCTGCTGGGTGATGGTCGAGCCGCCCTGGGCGTCGCCGCGCAGGTTGGCAACCAGCGCGCCGGCGATGCGCGTGAAATCGACGCCGTGGTGGTCGTAGAAGCGGTGGTCCTCGGTGGCGATCAGCGCCGCGATCACGTGCGGCGACACCTGGGCCAGGCGTACGCGCTCCTGCACGCCGCGCTCGAAGCTGGCCAGCTCGCGGCCGTCGGCCGACAGCACGACGGTCGGGCTCGCCATGCGCGCCTGCCGGACGTCCTTGATGGCCGGCGTGAGCGGGAACAGCAGCGCGACGTAGCCCGCGAACAGGACCAGCAGCAGGACGAGGCTGCCGCAGGCGATCCACAACCAGCGCTGCAGCGGCGGCTTCTTCATCAGGTGCGCCCGGGTGCGTTCATAGCCCTCCTGCGCCCGCGCGCTGGCGCGGTCGATCAGCCGGCGCTCGCGCCCGTCCCACTTGCCGTCGTTATGGTCATCCACGTTATTCCTGCCTGCTCCACCTTGTCAGAGGCATAAGTATAGCTGAGCTCCCCGCCGCGCACGGTTGGCCGCCGCAGGCGAATACGGTCAGGCCGGCACCCCGTTCGGACGCACATTGCGGCCGTTGCGCAGCAGCGCCTCGACGTCCGCGCCGGACGCGGCGCGGGCGAACACGTGGCCCTGCACCTCGTCGCAGCCGCGCCGGCGCAGGTAGTCCAGCTGGGCCTCGGTCTCGACGCCCTCGGCGATCACGCGCATGTGCAGGCCGCGCGCCAGCTCGATGATGGCGGAGACCAGCGCGGCGTCGTCGGCGCTGGAAGCGATGTCGCGCACGAAGCTGCGGTCGATCTTCAGCACGTCCACGGGGAAGCGCCGCAGGTAGGACAGGCTCGAGTAGCCTGTGCCGAAATCGTCGATCGACAGTTTCACGCCCATCGTCTTGAGCTCGCGCATGGTACGGATCGCGCCCTCGACGTCGGCCATCACGAGGCTTTCCGTGATCTCGACCTCGAGCGAGGCCGCGGGCATGCCCGTCTCGTCGAGGACGCGGGCGATCTCGCGTACCAGGCCGGGCTCGGCGAACTGGCGCGCCGACAGGTTCACGGCGATGCGCAGCGGCCCGTAGCCGGCGTGCTGCCAGTCGCGGTTCTGGCGGCACGCCGTGCGCAGCACCCACGAGCCGATCGGCACGATCAGGCCCGTCTCCTCGGCCAGGTTGATGAAGCGGTCCGGGCGCACCATGCCCATGCTCGGGTGGCGCCAGCGGATCAAGGCCTCCAGCCCCACCACGGAACCCGTCCCAAGGTCGACCTGGGGCTGGTAGAACAGCTCGAATTCGTCCTGCAGCAGCGCGCTGCGCAGCGCCCCTTCCAGCGCCAGGCGGTCGCGCGCCCGCGCATTCATCGCCGGGGTGAAGAACTGGACGGTGTTGCGGCCCACTTCCTTGGCCCGGTACATCGCCACCTCGGCGTGCTGGACCAGCGTGGCGGCATCGCTGCCGTCGGCGGGGAAGCCGGCGACGCCCGCGCTGCCCGTCATAACCAGCTCCTGGCCGCGCAGCGCGAGCGGGTGCGCCAGCGCTTCCAGCACGGCGCGCACGGTGGCCGAGACCTCGGCCTCCGTCTGGCGACCGGGCAGCACGAGCACGAACTCGTCGCCGCCCGTGCGCGCCGCCGTGTCGCCCCGGTCGATGGCGCCGGCGATGCGCGCGGCCGCCGCCTTGAGCAGCTCGTCGCCGGCCTGGTGGCCCAGCGTGTCGTTGACGAACTTGAAGTGGTCGAGGTCGAGCGCCGCTACCCAGACGTCGGCCCTTCCGGCCGCGGCATTGATGGCGCCGTCGATGCGGTCGTGCAGCAGCGAGCGGTTGGGCAGTCCCGTCAGCGTGTCGAAGCGGGCGCGGGTCTCCAGCTCGGCCTCGTAGCGCCGGGCCGTGCTGACGTCGTACTGCGTCATCACGAAATGTTCGGTCGACCCGTCGTCGCCGAAAACCGGGGCGATGTAGACCTCGGCATCGATCTCGCGACCGTCGCCGCAGCGCAGGCGCATCGCCACGTGGCCCTCGCGGTTGGTACGAATGGCCGCGCGCAGCTCGGCCACCGCGGACTGGTCCGGCTCCTGTATTCCCAGCTCCTGCAGCTGGCGTCCGACGACTTCCGCGGGCGCCAGCTTGCGCATGCGCACGAAGGCGGGGTTCACGTATTCGATGGGATAGCCGGGCCGCGTCGCGCTGATCAGGATCACGGCGTTCGCGCTGGCGTCGATCGCGCGCCGGTACAGCCGCAAGGCGTCCAGCGCGCCGTGCAGGTCGGCGGTGCGGCGCTCGACCAGCCGCTCGATCCGGCGCGTGCGCCGCACGCGCCCCTGGACCCAGGCGGCCGTCGCCGCGCTGGCCAGGCTGCCGAGGATGAGCGTCAGCATGGGCGCGGCACCGTTCATCATGCGCCCGGAATAGCCCGCCATGCCGAGTTCCCAGCGCTGGCCGGCAAACTCGAAAACGTGCCGGGTGCGGAAGACGGCGTCGCCCGATCCAGCGAGCCACCACGGCTCCCTGTCCTCCAGACCGGCCTCCTGCCGGAACGCCAGGCGGCGCCCCGTATGCGAAGGGCCATACAGTTCGATGGTCATGTCGCCCCGTTGCAGCAGGCGCGAGCCGCTCAAGCTGCTGCCGAGCAGCGCGGCGATGTCGATGACGACGGCCGTGTCGCCGATCACGGAGGCGGCGGAACGCGGCGCGTTCCGAGCGTACACGGGCAGCATCAGGATCAGGCCGAGGTGGTCGGGCTGCTGCAGCAGCGGAACGAGCCCGGTCGACGCCACCTGCCCCGTGCCGACCGCGCGCGCGAAGGCCGTCCCCTGCTCCGTGTGCGCGAGCACGTCGTAGCCCAGCGTGAATTCGTTGCCGGGGAGCGGCTCGACGTACTCGACGACCAGGTAGCGCGCGCGGACGCCCGCCGGCACCAGGCGGGTGCCCTGGCGCTCGCGAACGGCGAAGCCGGGCACGGCGGCGCGGTGTTCGGCCTCGTACGCGGGACGCGCAGCGCCCGCGACGAGGCGGTGGAACACGACGGCGCGCAGGTAGGCATGGTTGTCGAGCAGCGGACGGACGAAGGCCCCGAACTCGTCGCGGCCCACGGGACCCACCGAGGCGAACAGCGCGTTTGCCGCTCGCAACACGTCGAAGGAATCGCCCAGGCTGCGGGTGACGGCCGCCTTGCGCACCTCGGCGCGCTGCAGGAATTCCGCCCGCGCCCGTTCGATCTCGGCGTCGCGCACGCCGGCGAACAGCAGGCCCGTGACGACCAGCCCCGCCAGCAGCGTGAGCAGCGTGGCGGTGGCCGGAAGCCGCATGCGTGCGCGGGCGTTGGGCGCGATCCGTGTCAACATGGCCCATCGTAGCGCAGAAGCCCGATGGGGCACGCCGCATTGCCGCGCCGTCAGGAACCCGGCGGCGCCTCCGGGGGCGGCAGGCGCTTGAGCTGGAGCCGTGCCAGCATCGGGTACAGCGGCGGACTGATGATGCGCGCCACGGCGAACGCGACCAGCGCGCAGGCCATCAGGCTCAGCACCATGGCGTGGCCGTCGACCATTTCCATCACGATGATGAAGGACGTCAGCGGCGCCTGGGTGGCGGCGGCCAGGAAACCGACCATGCCCAGCGCGATCAGCGCCGGCGCCTGGCTGCCGTACAGCAGCAGCGCGACGTCGTTGCCGATGCCCGCGCCGATGGCCAGCGACGGTGCGAAGATGCCGGCCGGCACCCCCGACCAGGTCGTGATCCAGGTGGCCAGGAACTTGAACAGCGCGTAGGCGGCCGGCATCGCGGACCAGCCCTCGACCATCATGCGTGTCGATTCGTAGCCCGAGCCGAAGGTGGCGCCCGCCGAGACGAGGCCGATGACGGCGACGGCCAGGCCGCAGCCCGCCGCGAACACGACGGGGCGGCGCGCCCGCTGGCGCGAGAACCAGTCGCCGCCGGTCCCCGACAGCGAGGCCAGCAGCAGCCGCGAGAACAGCCCGCCGGCCAGGCCAGTCACGACCGCCACCAGCAGGCCGGGCCACAACAGTTCCATGCCGATGTGCTGGGCGTGGATGACGCCGAAGTAGACGCCGTTGCCGTGCGCGGACACGGCGACGAGGCCGGCCAGCACGATCGAGGCGATGATCAGGCCGCTGCTGCGGTGTTCGGGCGATCGGGCCAGTTCCTCGATCGCGAACATGACGCCGCCCAGCGGGGTGTTGAACGCCGCCGCGATGCCGGCCGCGCCGCCCGCCACCAGCAGGCCGCGGATGCCGACCGCGGGCCGGCCGTCGAGGCGCACGCCCAGGCCCCAGGGCAGCACGCGCCTCGCCTGCAGCATGATGCCGGCCGCGATCTGTACGGACGGCCCTTCGCGGCCCAGCGACAGGCCGCCCAGCAGGCCGGCCGAGGTGAGGAGGATCTTGGCGACCGACAGGCGCAGCGAGACGAACAGGCTGCGCTGTTCGCCGTCGGCCTGGCGGTCGAGCGCGGCGATCACTTGCGGGATACCGGAGCCCGCCGCGCCCGGTGCATAGCGGCGCGTCAGCCACACCACGGCGGCGGCCACGGCCGGCGCCGCCAGCAGCGGGCTCCACCAGGCCGCATCGCGCAGCAGGTCGAAACAGGCGGCGGCCTGCTCGGCCAGCCAGGTAAACATCACGATGGTGAGGCCGGACAGGATGGCCAGCGCGACCACGATGGCCCGCATCGCCCACAGCCGCCAGTCGGCCAATTCGCGGCGCAACGCGGTGCGCCAGTCGTCGTCGATCTCTTCCACTGCACTCATGGGAGGGCCACCGCCGTTCCCATCGCTGGCCCAGCCAGCATGTTTTCCGCTATCATCCGCCTATGTCCTCATCTTCTTCCGTCAACGCGAGCGAACCGCCACCGGCCACCCAGCCGGCCACCCCGCCTGAGACCCGTGTCCTGCGGCAGTTCCGCATCGTCTTCAATTCCGTCAAGACCCACTTCCGCCAGGTCGAGCGCGAAGCGGGGGTGGGCGGCGCCCAGCTATGGGCGCTGTCCGTCATCCAGAGCCAGCCCGGCATCGGCGTCACGGGCCTGGCGCGCGAACTCGACATCCACCAATCCACGGCCAGCAACCTGCTCAAGGCCCTCGTCGAACGCGGGCTCGTCGCGGCGGGGCGCGAAGGCATGGACCGGCGCAGCGTCGCGCTGCGCCTGACCCCGGCCGGGTCCGAAGTCCTGAGCAGCGCGCCGATGCCGTTCGCCGGCGTGCTGCCGGACGCGCTCTCCAGCCTGGACGCGTCCACGCTGGCGCGGCTGGAGGAGGATCTCAGCAAGCTCATCACGCTGCTCGAGGCCGACGAAACGAGCGCCAAGGTGCCGCTGGCCCAATTGTAACGCGCATCAAGCCGGTTCGCCGGCGCGGAAGCGCCGCAGCGCCGCGTCGACGATGGCTTCGCGGCTGCCCTCCGCCTCGAAGGCCTGGCGCAGGAAGGTCGCGTCGCTGCCCACGTGCGATTCGCGGTACAGCGCATCGAGCGCCGCCGTGCTGCCCAGTGCCTGGGCATGCGGCTCCAGGCGGCGCAGCGTCGTCATGATGTCCTCGCGCAGCGAGAGCTGCTCGTGCGTCTGCGGATGCACGAGCGTGCCGTCCAGCCCGAAGCGGCAGGCCTGGAAGCGGTTGTAGTTGTAGACCAGGTAGTCGTCTTCCAGCGGTGGCGGCTCGTTCCCTTCCAGCAGGTAGCGGCACAGCGCCTGCAGGTAGCAGGCCAGCGCGGCGGCGCGCTCCACCGACAGCGGCGTGTCGCACACGCGCAGCTCGATCGTGCCGTATTCCGGCTTCGGGCGCAGGTCCCAGTAGAAGTCCTTCATGCTGCGCACGATGCCGGTGCCGGCCATGCGGTTGAAGTAGTCCTCGGCGAACGCCTCCCAGTTCAGCAGGAACGGCGCGCGGCCCGACAGCGGAAAGGCGAACACGGAATTCAGGCGCGCGGACTGGAAGCTGGTATCGAAGCCCTGCGAGAACGGGGACGAAGCCGACAAGGCGATGAAGTGCGGCACGTAGCGGTTCAGCGCGTGCAGCAGGTACAGGGCTTCGTCGCCGCTGCGGCAGCCGATGTGCACGTGCTGGCCGAACACGGTGAACTGCTTGGCCAGGTAGCCGTACAGCTGCGAGACTTCCTTGAAGCGCGGCTTCGCATAAATCCTGCGCTGCGACCACAGCTGGAACGGATGCGTGCCGCCGCCGCACACGCCCACGTTCAGGCGGTCGCCGGCCGCGAGCAGCGTGTCGCGGATCTGGCGCAGCTGGGCCAGCAGCTCCGTGTAGTTGGTGTGCACGCTGCTGTTAATCTCGATCATGCTTTCCGTGATCTCGGGCGTGACGTTGCCCGGGAACGGCGCGCGGCCCAGCAATTCCAGCATGTCCGGCGAGGCCGGCACGAGGTCGAAGTCGGACAGGCTGACGAGCTGCAGTTCCAGCTCGACGCCGAAGGTCAGCGATTCGGACGTATTGAACGGTTCGAGCGCCATGTCGGCTTGCGTCATTCAGCTCTCCTTTCCTGGTGAATATTCCGCAGCAGCACGCACGGCGCGCTGCGTCAGCAAGGGACCGAACAGCTGCAGCAGCAGCGCGATCGCCGCCAGCGGCGCCAGGCTGTCGAACAGGTCGACGCCCAGGCGCCGCGTCTGCTCGATCAGCATGATCGCGAACACGGTCATCGGCGCCAGCGCCACGCCAGCCAGCGCGCCCTTGCGCACCGAGATGCCGGAAACGCGGGCGAACGCCGCGCACACGCCGATCTTGACAGCCAGGCGCACGATGACGAGCAGCAGGCCCAGGCCCAGGCCGTTCCAGGCGCTGGTCCAGTTCAGCGTCGACGCCGCGAACACGAACAGCAGCACGGTCAGGAGGTCGCCGAGGGGCCCGAAATTGCGCTGGGCGATGCCGAGGGCGCTGCGCCGATGGCGCGCCACCAGGCCGAAGGACAACGCGGCGAGCACGGGCGACAGCGTCAGCACGTGGGTCACGGCCACGAGCAATAGTACCGCCAGCGCGAACGCCATCGTGGCGTCGCTGCCGGCGCCGGCGCGGCTGCGCAGCCAGCGCGGCACCAGCACGCCGAACGCCACGCCCAGCAGCGCCGACGCGACCAGTACCAGCAGGCTGGCGCCGGCCGCATGGCCCAGGTTGCCGGAAGTCTGGAACAGGCCGATGCCGACGACGACGTTGTACACGAACACGGCCAGCACGCAGTTCAGCGCCGTCAGGTGCAGCGCCCGCTCCGTCACCTGGCCGCCCGCATGCTGTTCATTGAACACGCGCAGCACCCCGGCCGGCGAGCTCGCCATCGCCAGCGACGCCAGCAGGCTGGCGGCGAGCACGGGCATATCGAACTGGCGCCCCACGGCATACACGGCGGCAAAGGTCAGGATGCTCTCGGCCAGCGCGGTCACGAGGATCCAGGGATTGGCGCGCAGCCAGTTCAGGTTGATGCGGTAGCCCAGCTCGAACAGGATCAGGCCGAAGCCGAGGTTCGCCAGCAGCAGGAAGGCATTGCTGTCCGTGGGAGCGAGGAAATTATTGGCCAGGTTACCGAACAGGAAGCCGGCCAGGCCGTAGATGCTGATGCGAGGGAGGCCGGTCCAGCGGAACAGCAGTTCGCCGGCCATCCAGGAGAGTACGAGCGCCAGTGGCCAGGCAAGCTGGCCGACATAGGAAATCAGGTCGGTCATGCACGTCCTTTGACGTAATCGAGCGGCAACCAGGAAAAAACGGCTCCCGGGGTCGCCCGCCGGGAGCCAAATAGATACCAGGGTATCCTCATCGCTGATCGCGAAGGCGGCGTCCGGCCGCCCCGCTCACGCATACATTGTTGCACATAACATGTATCGCTGGCAACCACATTTGTAGCAATCCATAAAGATATCGACGGATCCCGGATGGATCCGTGGAGATGACGGGATAAGGCGCCAAGGGCGTCAATGTCGGCCCCGATAGGGGCTTGATCGCCGGCATTCGCCGCAACCACGCAGGCGCGCCGAGCACGGGTCGGGCGCGCCTCATCGAGCATCCTCATCAAGCACCCTCATCGAGCACCCTCGTCGTCAAGCGAGCTCATCCATTCTAACGGCGGCGCCAGCCCGCCTGTCGCACCGTTGACACGGACTTTGGCCGACGCCGCCAGGCGCGCGCACGGGAAATCGTGAATCGGGGACACTGCCTCCCGATATCCAATGTGGATATAAGCATAAGCCCAAAGAGTATTGGCGAGGACATTGCCCGACTGCTAAGCTTCGCCCCCTCGCCGGCCATGGAGCCGGCGCCTTGCATCCAACAAGAAGAGAGAGAAAGAAAACGATGAGCGTCAAACATACCCAGCCGAACCCGGCCCGCGCCCTGCTCGCGCTCGCCCTGGTCGGCGTTCTCGCCCCCGCCGCCCACGCGCAAACCCAGGATGCCGCCGGCCAGACTGCCCAGGCAGCCGATCCGGCCGCGACCGTCGTCGTCACCGGCACGCGCGCGCTGAACCGCCGCACCCTCGATTCGCAATCGCCCGTCGACGTCATCGGCAGCAAGGAATTGCTGAGCACCGGCTCGAGCGAACTGGCGACCGTGCTGGGCCGCCTGCTGCCGTCGATGAACTTCCCGCGCCCGTCCGGCGCCGACGCCAGCGACGCCGTGCGTCCCGCACAGCTGCGCGGCCTGTCGCCGGACCAGACCCTGGTGCTCGTCAACGGCAAGCGCCGCCACACCTCGGCCGTCATCAACGTCAACGGCACGCTGGGCCGCGGCTCGGCACCGGCCGACCTGAACGCGATCCCGCTGGCCGCGATCGACCACATCGAGGTACTGCGCGACGGCGCCGCCGCGCAATACGGGTCCGACGCCATCGCCGGCGTGGTCAACATCATCCTGAAGCACGGCGCCGAAGGCGGCGAGGCGGAGATCGGCTATGGCCAGTACGATGCGGGCGACGGCGAACAGGTCACGCTGCGCGGCTCGAAGGGCTTTGCGCTGGGCGACCAGGGCTGGGCCCGCGTCTCGGTCGAAGTGGCCGACCGCAACCCCACCAACCGTGCCGGTCCCGATCCGCGCCCGCAAGCCGGACCGCGCCAGGGTCAGGTGAACGCCCGCCTGGGCGATCCGGAAAGCCGCCCGCACAGCATCTTCCTGAACAGCCAGTACCGGATCAACGACAACATCGACTGGTACGCGTTCGCCGGCTACAGCGAGCGCTACACCTCGGCCGCTGCCACCTTCCGCACCGCCTACACGAACGACGCGCGCACGACGCTGCGTACCCCGCTCTATCCGGAAGGCTTCCTACCGCTGGAAAACAGCATGTCCTACGATAATTCCGTCGTCACGGGCCTGCGCGGGGACCTGGCCGGCTGGCGTTGGGACGCGAGCGCGAACTACGGCCGCAACCGCTTCAAGCTGGACGTCGACCACACCGTCAACTACGACCTGGGCACCGCCAGCCCGACCCACTTCTACGCGGGCGACCTGACCGCCACCCAGCAGGTGGCGAACCTTGACGTGGCGCGCGACTTCGACGTCGCCTGGCTGGCCGGTCCGCTGACCGTCGCCTGGGGCCTGGAATACCGCCACGAGGACTACGAGATCGGCGCGGGCGAGCCGAACTCCTACTACAAGTCGGGCGCCCAGGGCTTCTCCGGCTTCCGTCCCGAGAATGCGGGCAAGAACAGCCGCCACAACCAGTCGATCTACCTGAACCTGGAAGGCGACATCGTCAAGGACCTGTCCGGCTCCCTGGCCGTGCGCCACGAGCGCTACAGCGACTTCGGCAACACCACGTCCGGCAAGGGCTCGCTGCGCTATGCGTTCACCCCGACCTTCGCGCTGCGCGGCACCGTGTCGAACGGCTTCCACGCCCCTTCGCTGGCCCAGCAGTTCTACACGATCACGACGACCAACCTGCTGACCGTGCAGAATCCGGGCACGGGCCTGTACGACTACGTGCCGGTCGAGACGGGCACCTTCGCCGTCGACAGCCCGGCCGCCCAGGCGCTGGGCGCGACCCAGCTCAAGCCCGAGCGCGCGCGCAACATCAGCATCGGCGCCCAGTGGCAGCCGTTCAAGAATTTCACCGCGACCGTCGACGCCTACCGCATCGACATCGACGACCGCATCGTGTTCTCGTCGAACCTGCAACTGTCGCCGGCGCTGCAGCAGTCGCTGGCCGCCAGCACCGGCAACTACGTGGGCGCCGCGCGCTACTTCACCAACGCCGTCGACACCCGCACCAAGGGCGTCGACGTGGTCGGCACCTACCGCCTGAACCTGCAGCAGGGTGCGCGCGCCGACTTCACGCTGGCCTACAACCACAACGACAACAAGGTGCGCCGCCTGGCCGACAACCCGGCCTTCCTGTCGAGCCAGGGCCTGACGCTGCTCGACCGCCAGTCGGTCAACCGCCTGACCGTCGGCTCGCCGAAGGACAAGCTGAGCCTGACGGGCGACTATACCCGCGGCATCTGGAACGGCCGCGCCACGGTGACCCGCTACGGCGAATTCACGGTGCCGCAGAATAATGCCGCGTTCGACCAGACCTACGATCCGCAATGGGTGCTGGACCTGGCCGCCACGGTGCGCATCGCCGGCAACTGGCGCCTGACGGGCGGCATCGACAACGCCACGAACCGCTATCCGGCGCAGATCACGTCGCTGTCGAACCTGAACCAGAACGGCACCAGCCCGTACAGCGGCTTCGCGCCGAACGGCTTCAATGGGCGCTACTTCTACGTGAAGGCCGGCTACAACTGGTAAGCCGCCGTACCGCGGCATCAAACGACGTCGCCCCTGCGCAGCGGGGGCCCAATTTTCTGCACGCGTCACGATAATGCGAGCAGATCGGGCCCCTGCCTGCGCAGGGGCGACGGTCTTTGGGGTGGCGGTTCAATTAAAACTCAAGCCGTTGCCATTCGCATTGCTGATCTTCTTCCCCTTCAGGTCGACCGTAAAGTGATCGCTGGGCTTGGCCGAGCCGAGCCCCTTGAAGATCGCGAACACCTGCTTGAACTGGTTCTGGAACGGCACGCCGACCGGATTCTGGTCGGACGGCTTGTCGCCCACGCGCGCGACGGCTGCCGGGCTGGCCGGGAACGCGGCCATCAGCACTTTGTACATCGCCACGCGCTGGGCGCCCATGTCGCGCAGGGCCAGTTCGCCCGCGTAGACGGTGCGGTGGAAGTCGCCGTAGAACTCGTAGGCGCTGACCTGGGCGAAGTCGTCCAGCTTCAGGCCGGCCGCGGCGGCCAGCTTGTCGGCGCGCGCGGTGGCGTCGGCCCAGTCGGCCGTCAACTGCGAGGCGGCGACGCCCGCGCCCGCGGCAGCACCTGCGGCCGTGCAGTTTGCCGTCAGCGGCACCACGCCCGGGTTGTCCTTCAGCTGGGCGAGCGTGACCTTCGTCTGCAGCTGCGACAGGATCAGCATCTGCTTCGCGTTCAGGTTCATCGCCGCCTCCTTCATCTCGCACGGCCAGTATTCGTCCATGAAGCGCAGGCGCGAGAGCTCGCCGAAGTAGTAGCGCGTGTACTCGCCGTAGGTGCGGGTGTCGAGCACGGCGCGGTCCCAGCGCTTGGCCACGTCGGCGGTCGCCGTGCTGCCTTTCAGGTAGTCGTTCTCGACCTGGTAGTACGGGAACAGCACGTTGAAGTTCGCCACCGTGTTGAGAGGGACGGTCTGGACGTCGACCGTGTCCAGGTCCTTGTAGGTGAGGATCTTGTAGGCGGCGCCGTACACGGCCAGCGACGGCGACTGCACGTTGGCCAGGTAGTTGCCGCTGCCGTCCGTGTAGTCGTTGGTGCCGTTGAAGTGCATGTGGCCGCCCACGTGCAGGCGCAAGCCGGTGGCGGCGACGGCGGCTGTCGTGGCGGCTTCCGGCACCCGTGCCGTCTGGAAGGCGCCCGGCTTGAACACGGCCTTCATCGCGTCCGTCTGGTTCGCGTAGAAGTCCATCGTCGGATAGTGCGAGAAGGCCATCAGTTGCTTGCCCTCGGCCTTGGCGCGGCTTGCCACGTTCTTGATCCACTCCATCAGGTGGATCTTGTGCGTCAGGACCTTGTTCCAGCCGGCGTTGCCCGCCCCGTCGTAGCCCTTGAAGTTCTGCGGGCTGGCGGGATCGAAGTTCGCGTTCGGCACGTAGACGTTGGCGTCGATCGCCAGCAGCCACAAGCCCTTGACGGGTTCGACCAGGTAGCTGGCGTCGAACATCCGGGCGCAGCGGGTGTAGGACTTGCCCAGCTTCGCCTCGCCCGCCGCCTTGTACGCGCCACCCTCGCCTTCCGCGCAGATCTCGTACTGGCGGCTCTTCATGCCGGACTGGGCCAGCGCCTGGTCGTAGCTGTACTTGCCGTCCGTGTACTTGCTGAACGGCGTCTCCCACAGCACGTCCGCCTTGCTGGGGGTGAAACCGAAGTCGGACAGCTTGGCCACGAGCTTCTCGTAGCCCTGCTCCATCAATTGGTCGGTGCAGACCACGGCCGGATCCCTGGACTTGCAGGCTGCGTTCGCGGTGGCGTAGACCTTCTGCTCCTTGCCGTCCTTGGCGAGGAAGTCGCTCTTGCCCGCTTCCATGTCGTCGTACGGCTCGTTGGGGTCGTGGTTGCCGGGAGCGATGAAGAAGCGCATGCCCTTGGCCTGGTATTCCTTCAGGATGTCGGCGATCCCGTCGATATTGATCGGCTGGGCGTCGTCCGAGTAGTCGCCCGGCAGCGCCACGTGGCGGATGCCTTTCGCGTAGGCGTCGTCCAGCGCGGCGCGGAAGGCGAAGTAGTTTTCGTTGAACAGCCGGGTCGACGTGAGCTGGGCATACATCGTGCGGATCGTCGCGTTCCTGCCGTCCTTGGTCGGGATGCCCGCGAACTGGCCGCTCTTGAAGTCGCCGTAGACGTTCTCGAAGTGCACGTCCGTCATGAAGGCCACGCTGGTGTTCGCCGCCGTGACGGGCGGCGTCGGCGCGGGGGCGGTTTGTACCGGTGCGGGTGCGTCGTCGCTGCTGCTGCAGGCCGACAGCAGCGCGAGCGCGACGGCGCCTGCGGCAAAAGGAAGATGGCGGGCACGGTGCGGGTCGGTCGGGGGCATGCGGGTCTCCGAGGTCAAGGAATGGAAATGATTCCATCCTCCCGTGACGGCGTCATTACAAGCCGCAGCCCCTGGCGCCTGCCGTTACACCCGCGGCGGATCCGTCTCCCGCGCATACACGCGGTGCCGCGCCAACACCGCCATGAAGCTGGCCAGGGCCGCTTCCAGGCCGCCGTCGCCCGCCACGATCACGCCAGGATCGGGTTCGCCGTTGGGCAACGCGGCCGGGATGCCGGCCGCCGCCAGCAGCTCGCTGCCCGCGCCCAGCGCAAGCAGGGGCTTGCCGTGGCGGTACTGGTCGCGCACGAAGTCCAGCACGCGGGCGTCGCGCGCCAATGCCCCCGCCGACGCCGCGCCGGGTGCGACCACGATCCCGTCGTACATCACCGCCGGCGTGGCCTCGAACGTCACCTCCACGTCCAGGGGCTTGCCCGCGGCGGGGCGCAGCTCGCCCAGGCGCTGGCCCAGCACGCGCGGCTGGGCGCCCTCCTTCAGCAGCACGGCGTACACCTGGCGCGCGACATTGGCGTCGACGCCTTCGGCCGCGGCCAGCGCGACGCGGCGCGTGCGGATGCCCGTCGCGCCGGGCCGCGCGAGCAGCGACAGCGATGGCGACAGCGGATAGTCGGGGACCGGCGTGTCGTTCACGCGCGGCAGCGGATCCGGCACGGGGATGCCGAGACCGTCCGCCACCGCCTTGGCCAGTCGCGTGTCGATGTTGACGAGGCCCGCGACGATGCGTTCGCGGATCGCCGGCACCTGCACGCGCGTGAGTTCGAAGCGGAAGGCGTCGGTGATGTGCCGCTGCTCGGCGGGCGTCTGGCTGTACCAGAACAGGCGCGCCTGCCCGTAGTGCTCGGCGAACAGCTCCGGCTTGCCGCGTATCTTGCTGCCCGCGACCGGTTCCGGATAGCTGACGAAGCCGCGCGCGCCGGCCTGGAACGGGCAGCCGCCGGCCAGCGAGTTCGGCTCGTAGGCGACCCGCCCGCGGTTGATGGCCTGGCGGTGCATGCCGTCGCGCTGGTTGTTGTGCACGGGCGCGACCGGGCTGTTGATGGGGATCTCGTGGAAGTTCGGCCCGCCCAGGCGCGTCAACTGGGTGTCGATATACGAATGGATGCGCCCCTGCAGCAGCGGGTCGTTGCTGAAGTCCAGGCCCGGCACCAGGTGCGCCGCGCAGTAGGCCACCTGCTCGGTCTCGGCGAAGAAGTTGTCGGGATTGCGGTCCAGGACCATCTTGCCGACCGGCCGCACGGGCACCAGCTCTTCCGGTACGATCTTGGTGGGGTCGAGGATGTCGAACTTCTGGAAGCCGGCGGCATCCCCCTCGCTGAACACCTGCAGGCCCAGCTCCCATTCGGGGAAGTGGCCGGCCTCGATCGCCTCCCACAGGTCGCGGCGGTGGAAGTCCGGGTCGGCGCCGCCCAGTTTCACCGCCTCGTCCCACACCAGCGAATGGGTGCCCTGCAGCGGGGTCCAGTGGAACTTGACGAAGTGCGCGTCGCCCTTGTCGTTCACCAGCCGGAACGTGTGCACGCCGAAGCCCTGCATGGTGCGGTAGCTGCGCGGGATCGCGCGGTCCGACATCACCCACAGCAGCATGTGGAAGATCTCGGGCGACAGGCCGGCGAAGTCGTAGAAGGTGTCGTGCGCGCTGGACGCCTGCGGGATCTCGTTGTGCGGCTCCGGTTTCACGGAGTGGATCAGGTCGGGGAACTTCATCGCGTCCTGGATGAAGAACACGGGGATGTTGTTGCCGACCAGGTCCCACACGCCTTCGTCCGTATAGAACTTGGTGGCGAAGCCGCGCACGTCGCGCGCCGTGTCGGCCGAGCCGCGCGAGCCGGCGACGGTGGAAAAGCGCACGAACACGGGCGTGCGCTTGCCGGCCTTGGAAAACNCACGCCTTCGTCCGTATAGAACTTGGTGGCGAAGCCGCGCACGTCGCGCGCCGTGTCGGCCGAGCCGCGCGAGCCGGCGACGGTGGAAAAGCGCACGAACACGGGCGTGCGCTTGCCGGCCTTGGAAAACAGCGACGCGCGGGTCAAGCTCGAGAGGTCGTGGTAGTTCTCGAAGTAGCCGTGGGCGCCGGCGCCGCGGGCATGCACGACGCGCTCGGGGATCCGCTCGTGGTCGAAGTGCGTGATCTTTTCGCGGAAGACGAAGTCTTCGAGCGCCGTCGGGCCGCGCAGGCCGATCTTCAGCGAATCCTGGTTGTCCGCGACCTTGACGCCCTGGTTGGTACTGAGCTCGCGGCGGCTGTCGTCCACGCGCACCCGGTCCAGCGGCCCGTTCAGCGGATTGGCGCCGATCTCCGGCTTGCCGTCGCCGGCCTTGCGCGAGGCGATGTCCTCGGTGGTCGTGCTGGCCGTGGCCAGCGGCGTGTCCGGCACGCGCACGGCGCCGCGGTGCGGCGTGAACGCGGCCTCGCCGTACTCGAGGCCCTTGGTGTCGTTGTACGGCATCTGGGCGGCCAGCTCGCCGCCCTCCGTGACTTTTTCCAGCAGGCGCTCGTCCTCGCGGGTGTCGAAGCCCAGGCTGGCGGGATCGGCCGGGTCGGACGGGCCGCCGACGGTGCCCAGGATCGAACCGGCGCCGTCGTACGGGCCGTTGTTGTGCGTAGCCATGCATCACCTCTTGGTCGGGTTGACAAGGATGCGCACGGCTCAGCTGGCGGTTGGCTGCCGGTTAGGTGCCCATGGGAAAACTGGATGTCGCCGGGCTCAGCGGGTGCGCAAATGCCGAGTCTGCTAGGCAGCGCGCATACCGTCTTGAGGTACTGCAAAGGCCGATGCCGGGTTCAGGCGGCTGCGGCCGGGCTGGCCGCCTGGAAGCCGCGCACGGCGGCCAGGTCGGCCAGCAGGCGGCCCAGGAAACACCCGTTGACGATGCCGAACAGCATGCACACGGCGGCGATGAACGCGGCGTCCTGGCGGGCATGGGGCAGCACGGCGACGGCGACCGATGCCGCGTACTTGGTGCAGAACACGGCCATCATGAGGGCGAGCGGCGCCCAGCTGCCGGCCACGCGCGCCGTGCCGGGCCGGGGCCCCGGCGCCACGCGCACGGGGCCGAAGCGCAGGACCAGCAGCGTCGTGGCCAGGGCGCCGGCGGCCCACGCGGCCAGCGGCAAGGCGCCGGCGCCGAACTTGGCGGCGATGTCCTGCAGGGACAGGGCCAGCATCGCCAACGGGATGATCCAGAGCTTGTTGACGGCGACCTCGCGGTCGCGGCTGGCGATCATCCCGCGCGCGACGAGGAAGGCCAGGATGGCCCAGACATGGACGGGGGTGTGGGTGACGATGTGGCTCGGCATGGTCGGCTCCTTGGAAGGTTCGTGATCGAATGGCTCCATGGTGCCGCCCTGGCCGCCCCGGCGGGCGGCGATGCGACGAACGGCGGCCCGGCGGCGCGAGATGCACGCCGGCGGCGCCAGTTGCAGCGGATGCGGCGCCCTACTTGACCCGCTGCTTCTCGAGCTTGCGCGCCAGCGTCCTGCGGTGCATGCCCAGGCGCCGCGCCGCTTCCGAGATGTTGAAATCCGTCTCGGCCAGCACTTCGTGGATGCGCTCCCACTCCAGCGTCTTGATCGACGTCGAGCGGTTCGTCAGCTCCAGTTCCGTATTGCCGGCCACGTGGCCGAAGGCGGCCTCGATGTCGTCCGTGTTGGACGGCTTGGCCAGGTACTGGGAGGCGCCCAGCTTGATCGCCTCGACGGCGGTGCCGATGCTGGCGAAGCCCGTCAGCACGACGATCAGCATCTCCGGGTCGTGGGCATGCAGCATCTGCACGCAGGCCAGGCCCGAGCTGTTCCCTTTCAGCTTCAAGTCGACCACGGCATAGCCGGGATTGTGGTCCTTCAGGAGTTCCTGGGCTTCGTCCAGCCCGGGAGCGAGCAGGACCTTGTAGCCGCGCCGCTCGAAGGAGCGGCCGAGGGTGCGGGCGAAGGCGTCGTCGTCCTCGATGATGAGTAGCAGGGGTTCGGTATTAGGCATTGCGCAATTTTACATGCAAGCAGGATGGCCTGCTGCGGCCGCGGCGGACTATTCCTGCCGCAGCGCGATCGCCGACAGCGGCAGCGCGAGCGTGACGCGCGCGCCGCCCTCGGGCCGGTTGACCGCGGTGACGCTGCCGCCCAGCGTGCGCGCCACGTTCACGGCCAGGAACACGCCCAGGCCGCCGCCGGGGCGGCCCTTGGTCGACTGGTAGGGCTTGCCGAACTGCGCCAGGATCGCCGGCGCGAAGCCGGGACCGCGGTCGGTGACGGTGAGGATCAGCGTGCCGTCGTCGACGCCGGCATCCAGGCTCACCCAGTCCGGCGAGGCCTCGAGCGCATTGTCGAGCACGTTGTCGATCATCTGCTTGAGCGCTTCGTCGAAGGCGACGGGCAGGTCCTGGCCGATGCGGTTCGTATAGTCGAAAGCGCGCACGGGGCGGCTGGCCTGCCATTGGCGCACGAGGCCGTCGAGGAAGGTGCGGATCGTCGTGCGGCGCGCCGATTCGCCGCGCGCCTCGCCGGCCGACAGCAGGATGCCGCTGACGATGGACTTGCAGCGCTGCAGCTGGGTCTGCATCTCGGAGATTTCCTCGATCAGGTCCGGGTTTTCCTTGAACTCGGGCATGCGCTTCCAGTCGCCCAGGATCACGGACAGCGTCGCGAGCGGCGTGCCCAGCTCGTGGGCGGCGCCCGAGGCGAGCAGGCCCATGCGCACGATATGTTCTTCCTCGGCGGCGCGCTGGCGCAAGTCCGCCAGCTGGCTGGCGCGCGTCTTCAGGGTATTCGTGATGCGCAGGATGAAGATGACGAGCAGCGCCGCGTCCAGCACGAAGCACAGCAGCAGGCCCTGAACGTAGAGGCTGGAGATGCCGCGCGCGTGGTCCGGCGGCAGCGGCAGCGGCTGGGCGAAGATCGACAGGCCGGCCAGGCAGGCCAGCGTGATGGCGACGATGGTCCAGGTCGACCACGCCTCCAGCAGCACGGCGGACAGGATCACCTGCAGCAGGTAGAGAAAGGCGAAGGGATTGCTCGCGCCGCCGGACAGGTAGAGCTGCATCGTCAGGCTGGCGACGTCGACCAGCAGCGCGAGGAACAGCTCGCTGTTGGTGACGGGACGGTGTTCGTGCCAGCGCAGGTGGCTGGCGATATTGAAGGCGATCAGGCAGGCCAGCACTTCGAGCATCTGCACCAGGGGCAGCGGGACGTCGAAGATCAGGATGGCGCCGGCGATCGTGGTGATCTGGCCGATGACGGCGATCCAGCGCAGCTCGATGAGCTGCAGCATGTTCTTGTGGCCGGCGACGTATTCGACGTCGGCGACGGAATTCATCCGCCAGCGCCGTCCCGGGCCCTTGCCCGCGGCCGCCGTCGGGTCACTCATCGTCGTCCGAGTCGTGCGCGCCGGCACGCGGGCCGCGCGTCACGCGCCACCAGGCGAAGACCACCATCAGGGCCAGTGCGTACCAGGTAATCGCGTAGACCAGGTGGCTGTTGTGGAAGCTGACGACGGTAAGGCCGCCCGTCGGACGGTCCGGCGAATCGGCCGGATTCTGGGCCGCTTCGGCATCGACGAAATACGGGGCGACGGCCTGGCCCGGCGTGCCCAGCTTGCGCACGGCGGCGATGGCCGCGACGTCGCGCGAATACCAGCGGTTGTTCGTCGGGTCGTTGTCGCGGGCGAACGAGCCGCCCCGCTCGCTGATGCGCAGCAGGCCGACGACGCGCACGGTCGGGTCGTGGCGGGCCAGCACGGCCGCGCAAGGGTCGCCGTTCGCGGCCAGCGGCGCGTAGCGCGTGCGCGCACCCAGGTCGGCCGGGATGAAACCGCGATTGACGAGAATGATCGTGCCGTCCGTCGTGCACATCGGCGTGATCAGCCAATAGCCGCTGCCCTGCTCGGTGAGGGCCTGGACGGGGGTGGTGAGGTCGTACAGGTAGGTGCCGTTCAGTTCCAGGCGACGGTATTCGTCGTCGGCGGCGTTGATGCCGGCCCAGCCGGCCGCGGGGGGCGGCGCGACGGGAACGGCGTGCACGCGTGCATCCACGCGGGCGATGAGGTCCAGTTTCCATTGCAGGCGGAACACCTGCCAGGTACCTAGACCGGCGAACAGGACGATCAGGAGCAGCGCCAGGACTGCCAGGACGGGAGAAGCTCCCTTGCGCCGGGCGGTGCCCGGCGCTGCTGCGAGATCGTTGCCCGCCATTTACTGCATGTCGTGCATGCCGTGAACCGAACCGCCATCGTTGCTGATGTGCGGCATCATGTTCGCGTTCATGTGGTACATGACCCAGATCGAGCCGACCAGGATGATGACGAGCAGGATGACGGTCATGATCATGGCCATCATGTTCCAGCCGCCTTCCGACTTCGAGTTCATGTGCAGGAAGTAGACCATGTGGACGATGACCTGGACGGCGGCGAAGCCGAGGATCACGAACTTGGTCGTTTCCGGCGCCAGCTGGTGGGTCATCACCAGCCAGAACGGGATCACGGTCAGGATCACCGCCAGGATGAAGCCGATCGTGTAGTCCTTCAGGCTGCCGTGCGCCTCCAGGTGGTCGTCGTGGTCGACGTGGCCATGGCCGTGGTGGTCGTGGCCGTGGGCGTGGTGAATATTGCTCATGGCAGGACTCCCATCAGATAGACATAGGTGAACACGCCGATCCAGATGACGTCCAGGAAGTGCCAGAACATCGACAGGCAGGCGAGGCGGCGGTAGTTGGCGCCGTTGATGCCGTGCTTACCCAGCTGGAACATCAGCGTCACGAGCCACACGATACCGAAGGTCACGTGCAGGCCGTGGGTGCCGACCAGCGAGAAGAACGCGGTCAGGAAGCCGCTGCGCCACGGGCCGAAGCCCTCGTGGATCAGGTGCGAGAACTCGTACAGTTCCAGGCCCAGGAAGCAGGCGCCCAGGATGCCGGTGATGCCCAGCCAGAGCTGGGTCGAACCGAGGTTCTTCTTCTGCGCGGCCAGCATCGCGAAGCCGTAGGTAATCGACGAGAACAGCAGGAAGGCCGTGTTCAAGGCCACCAGCGGCAGGTCGAAGATCTCGGCGCCCGACGGGCCGCCTGCGTAGTTGCGGCCCAGGACGGCATAGGTCGCGAACAGGCAGGCGAAGATGAGGCAGTCGCTCATCAGGTAGATCCAGAAACCGAGCAGCGTGCCGTTTTCCGGGTGGTGCTCGGTCACGTAGTAGCGCGAGCTCGGGTCGGCGCTCGCGGCGCCGGCGTGGGTGGCGTTAATCTCAGACATGGGCTTCCAGCATGCGGGTGCGCTCTGCTTCCGTGCGGGTAACCTCTTCCGCCGGGATGTAGTAGTCGCGTTTGTAGTTGAAGGTGTGGTAGATGGTCGTGGCGATCAGGGCCACGAAGCCGACGGCAACCAGCAGCCACATGTGCCAGATGATGCCGAAACCGACCACGAACGACAGACCCGGGATCACCGGACCGGCCCAGGTGTTGGCAGGCATGTGGATCGGCACGTAGCCCTTCAGCGGACGCTGGTAGCCGTTCTTCTTCATGTCGGCCCAGCTGTCGTTGTCATGCACGACCGGGGTGAACGCGAAGTTGTAGGCCGGCGGCGGCGACGAGGTCGACCATTCCAGGGTACGGCCGTTCCACGGGTCGCCCGTGACGTCGGCCAGCTTCTTGCGGTTGATGACGGACACGGCGATCTGCATCAGCAGGCAGCCGATACCGGCGGCGATCATCAGGGTGCCGAACAGCGAGATCTGGAACAGGTAGTGGATCGACGGGTCCTCGAAGTGGCTCATGCGGCGGGTCACGCCCATGAAGCCCAGGATGTACGGCGGGATGAACGCGAACCAGAAACCGATCGACCACAGCCAGAACGAGCGCACGCCCCAGGTACGGTCCAGCTTGAAGCCGAACATCTTCGGCCACCAGTAGTTCAGGCCGGCAAACAGGCCGAACAGCACGCCGCCGATGATGACGTTGTGGAAGTGGGCGATCAGGAACAGCGAGTTGTGCAGCACGAAGTCGGCCGGCGGGACCGCCAGCATCACGCCGGTCATGCCGCCGATGATGAAGGTGATCATGAACGACACGGTCCACATCATCGGCAGTTCATAGCGGATGCGGCCCTTGTACATGGTGAACAGCCAGTTGAAGATCTTGGCGCCGGTCGGGATCGAGATGATCATCGTGGTGATGCCGAAGAACGAGTTCACGCTCGCGCCCGAGCCCATCGTGAAGAAGTGGTGCAGCCACACGAGGTAGGACAGCAGCATGATGACGGCCGTCGCGTACACCATCGAGGTGTAGCCGAACAGGCGCTTGCCGCAGAAGGTCGCGACGACTTCCGAGAAGATGCCGAACGCCGGCAGGATCAGGATGTACACCTCCGGGTGGCCCCAGATCCAGATCAGGTTAATGTACATCATCGAGTTGCCGCCCAGTTCATTCGTGAAGAAGTGGGTGTCGAACAGACGGTCCAGGCCCAGCATGGCCAGGACGGCGGTCAGGACCGGGAAGGCCATGACGATCAGGATGTTGGTGCACAGTGCGGTCCAGGTGAAGACCGGCATCTTCATCAGGTCCATGCCCGGCGCGCGCATCTTGACGATGGTGACGACCAGGTTCACGCCCGACAGCAAGGTGCCGACACCCGCGATCTGCAGCGACCAGATGTAGTAGTCGACGCCGACGTCCGGGCTCGCCAGGATGCCGGACAGCGGCGGGTAGGCCAGCCAGCCGGTACGGGCGAATTCGCCGACGAACAGCGACGCCATGACCAGGATGGCACCGGCGGTGGTCATCCAGAACGAGAAGTTGTTCAGGAACGGGAAGGCCACGTCGCGGGCGCCGATCTGCAGCGGCACGACGTAGTTCATAAAGCCCGTCACCAGCGGCATCGCCACGAAGAAGATCATGATCACGCCGTGGGCGGTGAAGACCTGGTCGTAGTGGTGCGGCGGCAGGAAGCCGTGGGAATCCCCGAACGAGAACGCCTGCTGGGCGCGCATCATCAGCGCGTCGGCGAAGCCGCGCAGGAACATGATCAGGCCGAGCACCATGTACATGATGCCGATCTTCTTGTGGTCGATACTGGTGAACCACTCTTTCCAGAGATAGCCCCACAGCTTGAACTTGGTGATGGCGCCCAAGACGACGACGCCGCCCAGGAGCACCGCGATAAAGGTACCGATCAGGATGGGCTCATGGTAGGGAATCGCTTCCCAGCTGAGCCGACCGAAGATCAACTTCGCTAAGTCAAATTGCTCGTGCATGGTGATTACTTCTTCTTCACAGATTCATCGGGCGTGGTGCAAACCTCGCCGTTGGCCTGGGCCAGACGGGTCGCTGCCGCTTGTTGGGGCATCCGGCGCATGGCCATCTCGCGTGCCTTGTTCGCGTCTTCCTGCATCATCTTGTCCATGCAGACGACGCCGTCGGCGACGCAGCGGTTCAGGACACGGTAGAACAGGTCGCCGTCCACGCTGCCGTAGTGGCGCACGGGATCCTTGATGCTCGGCTTCTCGAGCGTCAGGTAGTTGGCGCGGTCGAGGTTGCCGGCGCTGCTGCTCTTGACCGACTGCACCCAGCCGTCGAAATCGCCCTGGGCGACGCCGCGGTAGGAGAAGCGCATGTCCGAATAACCGGCGCCGCTGTAGTTGGCCGAGAAGCCCATCGACTGGATCGGCTTGTTCTGGACGGCGTTGAGCGTCGTTTCCATGCCCGGCATCGCGTAGATCATGCCGGCCAGCTCGGGAACGTAGAACGCATTCATGACGGAGGTCGCGCTGATCTTGAAGCGCACCGGCACGTCGACCGGGACCACCAGTTCGTTCACGGTCGCGATGCCCTGCTCCGGATAGATGAACAGCCATTTCCAGTCCATGGCCACGGCCTGCACCACGAGCGGCTTGGTCGAAGCGGGGATCGGACGGTTGGCGTCCAGGCGTTCCAGCGGACGGTAGGGGTCCAGCTTGTGGGTGTAGATCCAGGTCACGAGACCCAGCACGATGATGATCAGCAGGGGCGCGCCCCAGATGACCAGTTCGAGCTTGGTCGAGTGATCCCAATCCGGCAGGTATTCTGCCTCGGTATTGCTCGCGCGGTATTTACGGGCAAACCAGATGATCAGGATCATCACCGGAACAATGATCAACAGCATCAGGATCACCGAGATGGTGATCAGATGCGCCTGCTGTGCAGCAATGTCACCGGACGGGTTCATCACCACCGTATTGCAGCCGGCCAGCGCTGCCAACGGGGCGAGGAGCAGTCCTCGACGGGCGGTTTTAGGAATCATGCTTGTGTTTTACGTTACATGGGAAAGATAACATGCTAATGTACCTCCATCGGCGTGCCTTTGGCGATTGGACGTTTTGTCCCACCCCTTTCGTTTTTGCAAGTTTTCAAGGGGGTTGAGCAAAGTATCCGGCCGGGGGCGGCCAGCTTCCCAAGGAGACCCTTATGCAGAGCTCGACGACGTACGGCGACGCAGGCGCCGCTCCCATCACCGGACACCACAGCGGTGCCCGCAACATCAACGCCCGCGACGACCGCGTGGCACCCGGGGACATCGCCGTCGGCGTGGTCATCGGCCGGGCTTCGGAATACTTCGACTTCTTCGTGTACGCGATCGCGTCGGTGCTGGTGTTCCCGGCCGTGTTCTTCCCGTTCGCGGACCGGCTCGAAGGTACCCTGTATTCCTTTGCCATCTTCGCCCTCGCCTACGTTGCGCGCCCCATCGGCACCCTGGTATTCATGGCGATCCAGCGGCACTTCAGCCGCGAGATCAAGCTGACCATCGCCCTCTTCATGCTCGGTACCGCGACCGTCGCCATCGCCGGCCTGCCGACCTATTCGCGCTGGGGCGAATGGGCCATCGTCTCGCTGGTCATCCTGCGTCTCGGCCAGGGCGCCGCGCTGGGCGGCACCTGGGACGGACTGCCTTCGCTGCTCGCCCTGAACGCACCGGAAGGGAAGCGCGGATGGTACGCGATGCTCGGACAACTGGGCGCACCGGTGGGCTTCATCATCGCCGCCGGCATCTTCGCCTACATGCTCTCCGAACTGTCGCAGGACGATTTCCTCGTCTGGGGCTGGCGTTTCCCCTTCTTCGTCGCCTTCGCGATCAACGTCGTCGCGCTGTTCGCGCGCCTGCGCCTCGTCTCCACGCCGGACTACGTGCACCTGCTGGACGAACACCACCTGGACGCCGTGCCGGCCCGCGAAGTGATCGGCAACCAGGGCACCACCATCGTGCTGGGCGCCCTCGCCGCCCTCGCCAGCTATGCGCTGTTCCACCTCGTGACCGTGTTCCCCCTGTCCTGGATCCAGCTGTACGACACCCGCTCCATGGCCGACTTCCTCGTCGTGCAGATCTGGGGCGCTGGCCTGGGCATCGTCGGCGTGCTGGCTTCCGGCTGGATCGCCGATAAATTCGGCCGCCGCAACACCCTCGGCACGCTGGCCGCCCTGATCGCCCTGTTCGCCGGCTTCGTGCCCACGCTGATGGATGGCGGCACCTCGGGCCAGAACACCTTCATCCTGGTCGGCTTCCTGCTGCTGGGCCTGTCCTACGGCCAGGCGGCCGGCGCCGTCACCTCGAACTTCCGTCCGCACTACCGCTACACGGGCGCCGCGCTGACGTCGGACCTGGCCTGGCTGGTCGGCGCCGCTTTTGCCCCGCTGGTCGCCCTCGGCCTGGCCGCCAACTTCGGCCTGGGCTACGTCAGCCTGTACCTGCTGTCCGGCGCCGTCGGCTCGCTGGCGGCGTTGAGCCTGAACCGCGCACTGGAGATCCGCAACTAGCGTCCCGCCCGTCCGCACCAAGCCCCGGCCTGTGCCGGGGCTTTTTCTTGCGGTACAGCGACAGATTGCCTTATATATAGTGTGTGCGCGCCTGGCAAAAGATAGGACGGCGTAGAATCGACGCGCTGTCCCGTGCATTGTCCATCCTGGAGGAATCATGAAAAGATTGTTCCTGTTGGCTAGCTTCGTCACCGCAAGCGCCTGGGCCCATCACGGCTGGAGCGACTACGACGCCGCCAAGCCCCTCGAGCTCACCGGCACCATCCAGCAATCCGGCTACGAGAATCCGCACGGCTACGTGGAACTGAAGACGGCGGACAAGACCTGGCACGTCGTCCTGGCGCCGCCGGGCCGCATGGACAACCGCGGCCTGTCGAAAGCGATGCTGGCAAGCGGGACCAGCGCTACCGTCTACGGCTATCCGCACCGCAGCAAGGCCGGCGAACTGCGCGCCGAGCGCATCACGATCGCTGGCAAGGCCACCGAACTGCGCTGAGCCGGATGGAGCCCCTGGCGCAGGCGGCATCGCGGCTGGCGGCGTCGCCCCTGGCCGAGGGCCTGCGCGGGCATGCCTGGCTGTACCCGCTGGTGGAGACCGCCCACATCCTCGGCTTCGTGCTGCTGGTGGGGGCGGTGCTCGTGTTCGACCTGCGCGTGCTCGGATTCGGCGCCGGCCTGCCGCTGCGCGCCCTCGCCCGCCATACGCTGCCCTGGTCGGTGGGCAGCCTGCTGCTCGTCCTGCCCAGCGGCCTGCTGCTGTTCGCCACGCAGGCACCGGACTTCCTCGTCAATCGCGCCTTCCTGCTCAAGCTGGTCCTGCTGGCGGCGGCGGGCCTGAACGCGCTCGCCTTCCACCTCGGCCCCTGGCGCACGGCGCCCGACAGCGGGCCGGTCCCGCGCCGCGCCCGTTTGCAGGCCG
Source organism: Massilia sp. YIM B02763 (assembly GCF_030412015.1). GTDB lineage: Bacteria > Pseudomonadota > Gammaproteobacteria > Burkholderiales > Burkholderiaceae_D > Telluria. Next base: position 140,787 of record NZ_JASNRD010000008.1, read on the forward strand.
GCGCGTCGATCCTGTTGTGGATCGCCGTGATCGCCTGCGGCCGCATGCTCGCCTATGTGTGACGGGTGCCGATGAGCGTCAGCGCACAGAAACGTTTGCGCCGCACAATTATGGTTAGCATATATTGAACAGTGTCCCTGCCCGATGCGAAGGCAGTGCCCGCTATACTGCGTGCATGGCAGGCGCTTGTACCGGCACCTTGCCGGCGCCGTGCGGGACACGGCATCCGAACGTTGGGAGAACAAGATGCGCAGACGCCTCGGGCTCGGGCTCACCGGATTGGCAACCATCGCCGTATTGATCGTGCCTCCCTGGCTGGCCTGGCGCGAAGCGCAACGCCAGGCCTGGGCGGCGGAGGCGGAGCAGGCCCTGGCCATCGCCCGCGACGTCCTGCATCGCACCGACGAGGCCGCGGTACAGATCATGAACGGCAACCGGACGCTGGCACGCTCCGGGCTCGCCCCCTGCTCGCCCGCCTCGCTCGCGCTGATGCGCCGGATTGCCCTCGGCGCCAGCTACATCCATGCGATCGGATGGGTCGAGCACGGGGTCCTCGTCTGCTCGTCGATGGGGCCGTTCCCGATCCCGCTCGGCAGCGACGTCCTGCATACCGCCTCCGGCGCCGTCCTGTATCCGAACGTCCCGCTGCCCGGCACGGCCCAGGGCGCGCTGTTCGCGGCGGAGCGGGACGGCTACGCCACCATCATCCACCGCGACATGCCGGTCGACGCGTCCGGCGCCGCCGCCGACGTGGCCCTGGGCGTGCTGCACCTCCAGACCTGCCGCGTCGCCGTGTCGCGCGGGCGGATCGACCCGGCCTGGGCCACGCGCCTGGGCACGGCGCGCTCGACCACGTTCGCCGACCGCGGCAGGCTGGTCGCCATCGTGCGCTCGAAACTGGACACCATCGCCGCCATCGCCGCCGTCGCCGCCGTGCCGCTCGCCGGGGTCGCGCGGCGCGCGCACGCGATCGCGCTGCGCCTGGTGCCGGCCGGATTGCTGTTCGGCGTGGTGGCCGCGACGGCGCTCGGCCTGCTGCTGCGGCGCCGCATGTCGCTCGAGATGTCGCTGGCGGCGGCGCTGCGGCGCGGCGAATTCTTCCTGCTGTACCAGCCCATCGTCAACCTGCAGACGGGACAATGGGTGGGCGCCGAGGCGCTGCTGCGCTGGCGCCGCGCCGGCGGGGAGATGGTCGGGCCGGACGCGTTCATCCCGGCCGCCGAGCGGAGCGGCCAGATCGTCAGGCTGACCGAGCACGTGATCGAGATGGTCGCGCGCGATGCCGGCGCCTTCCTGCGCGACCATCCGGCCTTCCACGTGGCCATCAACCTGTCCGCGGCCGACGTGCAGTCGCCCGTGATCGTCGACCGGCTGACGGCCATGCTGGCGGCGTGCGGCGCCCGTCCGTCGAACCTGATCGTCGAAATCACCGAACGGGGCTTCCTGCACCTGGAATCGGCGCGCGAGGTGATCCGCCTGCTGCGCGCGCACGACATCGGCGTGGCCATCGACGATTTCGGCACCGGCTATTCCAGCCTGTCCTACCTGGAAAGCCTGGACCTGGACTACCTCAAGATCGACCGCTCCTTCACCGAGGCGATCGGCACCGATGCGCCGACCAGCGGCGTGGTCGGGCTGATCATCGACATGGCACGCTCGATGCGCTTGTCGATGATCGCGGAAGGCATCGAGAACGCGGCGCAGGCGGCCTACCTGCGCGAACGGGGCGTGGAATTCGCCCAGGGCTGGCTGTTCGGCAAGCCGATGCCGTTCGCCGACATCGCGCGCCGCGCCGACGGCTACCGGCACGCGGCCTGAGCGGGCGGCGTAAGCGGGTTCGGGCAGGCATGGTGGGCACGTGGTGCCCACCCTACGCCTCCCTAAGACAAGGGGCGCATCATATGCCCACCGGACGGCCGCTCAACCCAATGCGGTATCGAGCACCGTCATCAGCACGAAGCCGAACACGAGGGCCACGCTGGCCCAGGTGCCGTTGCCGCCCTGGTGCGACTCCGGCACGACGTCGTTGACGATCACGAACAGCATCGCGCCGGCGGCCGCGGCCAGCGCGAACGGCAGCAGGCCGGCCGAGACGCCGATCAGCGCGGCGCCGCCGACGGCCGCCACCGGCTCGATCAGGCCCGAGGCCACGCCCAGGCCGGCCGACAGCACCCGGCCGTAGCCGACAGTGCGCAGGGCCAGGGCCACGACGAGGCCTTCCGGCACGTCCTGGATCGAGACGCCGGTGGCCAGCGAATTGGCCTTTTCGAGGTCGATGCCGGCATACGCGACGCCGATGGCCAGGCCTTCCGGCAGGTTGTGCAGCGCGACGGCCCAGACGAACAGCCAGGCGCGCCGCATCGAATGGGCGGTGCGGGCGTCGTGCTGCGCCAGGATGCCGTCGACGCGGATATGCCGCTCCAGCAGCAGCAACAGGCCGGCGCCGACCATGATGCCGGCGCCCACCGACAGGCTGGCGCCCCAGTTGCCGGCGCCGGCGGATTCGGCGGCGGCGAGCGCGGGAATGACGAGCGAGAACGAGGTCGCGCCCAGCATCACGCCGGCGCCGAAACCGAGGAAGCAGTCGTAGGTGCGCTTCGAGAAATGCTGGGACAGCAGCACGGGAATCGTGCCCAGCGCCGTCGCGGCGGCCGCGGTGCCACCGCCGATCAGGGCGCCGCGCAGGTTCGGGGTGGCGCGCACGAGCTGCTCGAGCAGGCCGGCCAGCAAGGCCACGGAACCCAGCGCGCAGATGAAGAGCCCGACCATGCGCCGCGCGCCGAACGCACGCGGGAGGTGGGACTGCTGGCGGGCTTTGGGAAGTGGCGTTTCCATCTTGTATCCAATCATAGGCGAAACGGGCGGATGCGGCGCACGTCTGCACGCCGCCCGTGCACGAATACGACAACGCCGCGCAACCAGTGGCGCGCGGCGTCGGGGGCCGGCCGCGATCCGCGGCCGCCTGGCGAGGCTAGCGAACGGTCACTTGCCGCTGACGGTCTTGCCGTCGGCAACCGTCTGGTTGCCCATGCCCAGCTCGGCGCCCGTCGGCGGGTCGATGGTCGGGTCGGACATGGTGCGGGCCGACATCTGCTTGAGCAGGTCGATGTCCTTGGCCGGCAGCTTGACCTCGGCCTCGCCCGTGCCGCCGTCCACGGCCATCTGCTTGTCGCGGTCGGTGACGAAATTCCACTTCTCGCCCTGGTTCCAAGGACCACGCATCTCGCCCGGACCTTGCGACATATTGAAGTAGGTGTCGGCAAAGCGCGGGTCGCCCGGCATTTTCCCCGGAGGGAAGTTCGGCGAAATCGAGTACAAGGCCTTCTCGAAGGATTTCTGGTGCGCGATCTCGCGCGTCATGAGAAAGCCCAGCGCCTCCTTGATGCCCGGGTCGTCGGTCAGCGCGATCAGGCGCTCGTAGACGATCTTGGCGCGCGACTCGGCCGCGATGTTCGAGCGCAGGTCGGCGGTCGGCTCGCCGATCGTGTCGATATAGGCGGCGGTCCAGGGAACGCCGGCCGAATTGACCAGCGGCGTGCCGGCGCCATACAGTACTTGCGTCACGTGGCTGTCGTTGCCGGCGCCGGTCAGTTTCTTGTACATTTCCGCTTCGCTGTCCACCGCTTCGGCCAGCTCGCCCTTGGCGCCCTTGTTCAGCATGGCGATGATATGGCCGATCACCTCCAGGTGGCTCAGTTCCTCCGTCGCGATGTCGAACAGCATGTCCTTGCGGCCGGGATCGTCGTCGCTGACGGCCTGGGTGAAGTAGCGCATGGCCGCGGCCAGCTCGCCCTGCGGGCCGCCGAATTGTTCGAGCATCAGGTTTGCCAGGCCGGGATTCGGCTCGCTGACGCGCACCGTGTACTGCAAGCGTTTGTTGTGTGCAAACATTCGAATTCTCCAGTTCACTGTGGGGGTTAAGCCGGGCCACGACGCGTCCTGCGTCGGCAGCGCGGCGCCTTGATCGCGTTTGACGGCGATCAGCTGTGCAATCATGATCGCAGGCTCAGAAATCGGGAACATCGGTTTTCTCGCCGTCTCCTTGTAGGACATTCGACGACAGTTTGTTGTTCTGAACCGATAGCAATGTAATAATGCAATTTTGTCGAGCGATAGCCTGCCATGATCGATGCCGCGCCCGTTTCCTCTCCGGATCTGCCAGCCGATCCACCGTCCGTGCTGATCCGCGATGCGGAGCCCGAGGATGCCGGCTTCATTGCCTCCCACTACAACCATTACGTGTTGACGACAGCCGTCTCGATGGAAACGGAAGCGGTGGACAGCGCCGAGATCGCCCGCCGCATGGCCGACGTGCGCGATGGCGGATTGCCCTGGATCGTGCTGGAGGAGCATGGCCGGCTGCTCGGCTGGGCCTATGCCACCAAGTGGCGCGCGCGTCCCGGCTACCGGCACGCGGTGGAAACCACCGTCTACCTAGCCCCGGGCCAGGGTGCCCGCGGCCATGGCACGCGGCTCTACGGCGCCTTGCTGGAGCGCCTGCGCGGACGCTTTCACTGCGCCATCGGCGGCATCGCGCTGCCGAATCCGGCCAGCGTCGCCTTGCACGAACGGCTGGGCTTTCGGCAGGTGGCGTACTTTGCCGAGGTGGGCCACAAGTTCGGCGCCTGGATCGACGTCGGCTACTGGCAGCTCATGCTGGGCGAAGGATCGGCCGAGCCGCCGGCCGCCGAACCGTATCCGCCTGCGCCGCGCTGACACGTATTACACTTACAATGCCATGCGCGTGCCTCCTACGCGGCCGCGACGGCAACGGGTCTAGCATGCTCCTTACCCCCACACAGGCGAGGAGCAGATAATGTTTTCTCTGAATAAATTGAGCCCGACCATCACCGACATGATCCGCTTCGATCATTCGCACGTGATGACGATCTTCCACCAGTACACGAAGGACAAGCGTCCCAGCGTCAAGAAGGCGCTGGCCGAGACCATCTGCGACGCGCTGGAAATCCACGCCACGCTGGAAGAGGAAATCTTCTATCCCGTGATGCGTCCGAAGGCGCACGACCAGAAGGTGATGGAAAAGAGCGAACCCGAGCACGACGAGATGCGCCGCGTGATCGCCGAACTGCGCCGTACCGATCCGGCCTCGCCACGCCACGACGAACTCGTGTTCGAACTGATGCGCGACGTCGTCCACCACGTGGCGGACGAGGAAACCGTGCTGTTGCCGGAAGCCGAACAGACCATGAGCAAGGACCAGCTGTCCGAGCTCGGCAGCCGCATGACCAAGCGCCGCCTGCAGCTGGTCGGTCCGAAGGCCGGCAAGCTGGCCGCCAACCACGCCGTCGGCTTCTCGGGCAGCACCGCCGCCATCGTCGTCGGCCTGGCCAGCGCCCTGTTCGCGGCGCGCGCCTTTACCCGCAAGACCGCATAAGGACCCGTATCCGGGCCCGTCGATTCTCTCCCGCAAGCGGCCGCGCCGCCTGCGCTCCCCCGGCGGGGCCGCCGCACGGCACCGCCCTGCCCGCACCGCGTCCGCGCGCGGCTGCGGGCACTTTTCATCGCGTTCCCTATCTTATTTCCCCATCCAGCCGAGCAGCAGCGGCACCAGCCACGGCGCGATCAAGGCCGTCAGCACGCCGTTCAATCCCATGCCCAGGCCCGCATAGGCGCCCATTTCGGCGCTGACCTGGAAGGCGCGCGCCGTGCCGATGCCGTGCGAGGCCACGCCCAGTGCCAGGCCACGCGCCGCGTGCGACTCGATGCGCATGGCGTTGAACAGGAACTTCGCCGTCACGGCGCCGCAGATGCCCGTCAGGATCACTAGCACGGCCGTCAGCGCCGGCACGCCGCCCAGGTGTTCGGAGACGGCCATCGCGATCGGGGTGGTCGCCGACTTGGGCGCGATCGAGCGCACCAGTTCCGGCGAGGCTCCCAGCATGGCGGTCACGCCGACGGCGCTGACGATCGCAGTCACGCTGCCGCTGACGAGCGCGCAGGCCAGCGGCACCAGGTTGCGGCGCAGGCGCGGCACCTGGCGCGCGAGCGGCACGGCCAGCGCGACGGTGGCGGGGCCGAGCAGGAAGTGCACGAACTGGGCGCCGGCGAAATACCGCTGGTAGGACATGCCGCTGACCACGAGGACGATCGCGATGATGGCGATCGCGATGGCCACGGGATTGGCGAGCGGCGAGAAGCCGCAGCGCGCATAGACCCACTGCGCGGCCAGGTAGGCACACAAGGTCAGCGTCAGGCCCAGCAGCGGCGAGGCGGCCAGGTAGACCCAGAAGTGGCTGAACTGTTCGAAGTTAAACATCGCCACCCTCCTTCCTGTCCGTTCCGCTGGTGGCCTTGAGGACCAGCGCCGTCACGGCCAGCGTGAGCAGCGTGCTGACGACGAGGCCCGCGGCGACGGCCACCCAGTGCCCGCCCACGCTGGACGCGGCGACGACGATGCCGACGCCGGCCGGCACGAACAGCAGCGAGAGGTGGCGCAGCAATTCGTTGGCGCCCTGCTCCACGGCGTCGTGCAGCCGCGGCCACGCGACCAGGGCGGCCAGCAGCAGGAGCATGCCGGCGACGGGGCCGGGAATCGGGAAGCGGAACAGGAATACGAGGGCCTCTCCCAGGCACTGGAAGAGGAGCAGGATGGCGAAGGCGGGCAGCAAACGAGGCTCCTTGTGGGAAAAGGACAAGGATAGCAGGTATGCCTGGAAAACTTGGGTCCCTGCCTGCGCAGGGACGACGTGCGTATTGTGCTGGCTGACAAACCGTCGCCCCTGCGCAGGCAGGGGCCTAATGTCGCACTTACGCGGCCGTTTTCAGCGCCCCGCGCTTCAGCTGGTCGCGTTCGATCGATTCGAACAGCGCCTTGAAGTTGCCTTCGCCGAAGCCGTCGTCGCCCTTGCGCTGGATGAATTCGAAGAACACGGGCCCCAGCTGGTTTTCCGAGAAGATCTGCAGCAGCAGGCGCTTGCCCTCCCCTTCGACCTTGCCGTCGACCAGCAGGCCGCGCGCCTGCAGGGCGCCGACGTCCTCGCCGTGGCCCGGGAGCCGGCCCTCGAGCATCTCGTAGTAGGTCGCGGGCGGGGCGCTCATCAGCGGGACGCCGGCGGCGCGCAGGCCGTCGACGCTGGCGAAGATGTCGTCGGTCAGCAGCGCGATGTGCTGGATGCCCTCGCCATTGAACTTCAGCAGGAATTCCTCGATCTGGCCGCCGCCGGCCTGGCCTTCCTCGTTCAGCGGGATGCGGATCTTGCCGTCCGGCGCCGTCATCGCCTTCGACGTCAGGCCCGTGTATTCGCCCTGGATGTCGAAGTAGCGGATCTCGCGGAAGTTGAACAGTTTCTCGTAGAAGCCGGCCCAGTAGGCCATGCGGCCGCGGTAGACGTTGTGGGTCAGGTGGTCGATGATGGACAGGCCGTGGCCTTTCGGCTTGCGCTCCACGCCGTCGATGAATTCGAAGTCGATGTCGTAGATGGACTTGCCGACATTGTCACCTTCGTCGAAGCGGTCGATCAAGTACAGCGGCGCGCCGCCGATGCCCTTGATCGCGGGCAGGCGCAGTTCCATCGGGCCGGTCGGGATGTCCATCGGCTGGGCGCCGAGTTCGAGCGCGCGGTTGTAGGCCTGGTGCGCGTTCTTCACGCGGAAGGCCATGCCACAGGCCGACGGGCCGTGCTCGGCGGCGAAATAGTAGGCGGCGCTCTTCGGCTCGTTGTTGACGATGAAGTTGATGTCGCCCTGGCGGTACAGCGCCACGTCCTTGGAACGGTGCACGGCCACCTTGGTGAAGCCCAGCGCCTCGAACACGGGTTCCAGCACGCCCGGCGTGGGCGACGCGAATTCGACGAATTCGAAGCCCATCAGGCCCATCGGGTTGTCAAACAGGTCAGCCATCGTAGTCTTCCTTTTATAAAAATTGGTCTCCTCCGGTCGTGCGGCGGAGCTACTCCGCGAACACGTCGGCAATCAGTCCCCGCAGCCACTGGTTGCCGGGATCGTGGTTGAAGCGCCGGTGCCAGAAGACGTTGGTCTGCAACGTCGGCAAGGCCAGCGGCGGCTCGATCCACTTCAGGCCGAACGGCTTCGCCGCGCTTTCGGCCAGCTTCTGCGGCACCGTCACCACCAGCTCGCTCGTGCTGACGATGTACGGCACCGCCGTGAAATGCGGTACCCGGAACCGGCTGCTCGCCCCGACTCCGGCTTTTTCCAGCAGCACGTTGATGCGGTCGTAGGGGCTCTGGGCCGCATCGACGATCAGGTGCGTGGCGGCGACGAAGCGCGCCAGGTCCACCTTGCCCGTGTCCAGCGGATGCCCCTTGCGGAACATGCTGACGAAGCGCTGGCGGAACAGCTGCCGCTGGTACAGGGCTTCCGACACGTCCTCGAACGCGCCGACGGCCAGGTCCACGCGCCCCGTCTCCATCCCGTCCTTCAGCGTCGCCGCATTGGCCCGCACGGACGCGATTTCCACCCCGGGCGCCAGCGCCCGGCAGCGCTCGATCAGCACGGGCATGAAGTACACCTCGCCCACGTCCGTCATCGCCAGCGTGAAGCGGCGCGTGCTCGTGGCCGGCTCGAAACGGCTGCGCTGGGACAGCGCCAGGGCCACCTGGGCCATCGCCGCGCCGATCGGTTCGGCCATCTGCTGGGCCAGCGGCGTCGGCTGCATGCCGTGCGCCGTGCGCACGAACAGCTCGTCGCCGAAGGCCCGGCGCAGCCGCGCCAGCGCATTGCTCACCGCCGACTGCGTCAGCCCCAGGCGCCGCGCCGCGCCGGAAATCTGGCGTTCGCGATACACCTCCTGGAATACGGACAGCAAATTCAGGTCGATGCTAGAGGGTTCGATCATGCACGAGATAGGGTTATTTGCATCATGAATAGTCTACATTTTTATATTCATCTCGTAAAATCCGGGCCGCTCCTCTAGAGTGGCAGTAAAGATACGGAGGAGACATCTTGAACAACGAGGCATATTCGAACGCCTACATGAGCGGCTTCGGCAACGAATTCGCCACCGAAGCACTGCCCGGCGCCCTGCCGGCGCACCGCAATTCGCCCCAGCGCGTGGCGTACGGCCTGTACGCCGAACAGATCTCCGGCACGGCCTTCACGGCGCCGCGCAGCCACAACCGCCGTTCCTGGCTGTACCGCATCCGGCCCGCCGCCCAGCACGGCAGCTTCGAGCAGATCGACGCCCGCGGCATCGTCGGCGACTTCGAGCGCCTGGCCGCGTCGCCGAACCAGATGCGCTGGAGCCCTTTGCCCATCCCCGACGCGCCCACCGATTTCATCGACGGCTGGGTCACGATGGCCGGCAACGGCTCGTCCGCCGCCATGACGGGCTGCGCCATCCACCTGTACGCGGCCAACCGGCCGATGACGGGCCGCTACTTCTATTCCGCCGATGGCGAACTGCTCGTCGTGCCCCAGCAGGGGCGCCTCGCGATCGCCACGGAACTGGGCTTGCTCGAGGTCGAGCCGCAGCAGATCGCCGTCATCCCGCGCGGCGTGCGCTTTTCGGTCGCGCTGCCGGACGGGGAAGCGCGCGGCTACGTCTGCGAGAACTTCGGTGCCCTGCTACGCCTGCCCGACCTGGGCCCGATCGGCTCGAACGGCCTGGCGAACCCGCGCGACTTCCTGGCGCCCGTGGCGCGCTACGAGGACCTCGAGGGCGACTTCGAACTCGTGGCGAAGTTCTCCGGCCACCTGTGGTCGGCCCGTATCGGCCACTCGCCGCTGGACGTCGTCGCCTGGCACGGCAACTACGCCCCGTACAAGTACGACCTGCGCCACTTCAACACGATCGGGTCGATCAGCTACGACCATCCGGACCCGTCGATCTTCCTCGTCCTGCATTCGCCGAGCGACACGCCGGGCGTCGACAACCTCGATTTCGTGATCTTCCCGCCGCGCTGGCTCGCCGGCGAGGACACCTTCCGCCCGCCGTGGTTCCACCGCAACGTGGCCAGCGAGTTCATGGGCCTGGTCCATGGCGCCTACGACGCCAAGGCCGAGGGCTTCGTACCGGGCGGCGCCAGCCTGCACAATTGCATGAGCGGCCACGGGCCGGACGCCGCCACCTTCGACAAGGCCAGCAGCGCAGACACCAGCCGCCCGCACAAGGTGACGGACACGATGGCGTTCATGTTCGAGACCCGCAATCCGCTCGCGGCCACCGCGCAGGCGCTGGCTGCGCCGCTGCTGCAGCGAAACTACCAGGACTGCTGGGCGGGGATCGCCCGCCATTTCGATCCCAACAAGCCGTAAATCAGGCGATAAGACGGCAAAAAAGGGCGAAAAAGCGGCGATACCGACCGTGTGGACGTTGGCGGGACGGGTCCGGCATGCGATCATCCGGTAACGAGGAGCGGCATGGGCCGCTCCGCTACCAACAAGAACGCATGTCAGACATATTCATCATCCTTGCCCTCATCCTCCTGAACGGCGTGTTCGCCATGTCCGAACTGGCTGTCGTCTCGTCGAAGCGCCTGCGCCTGGAGCGCCTGGCCGCCGACGGCAGTGCCGGCGCCGCCACCGCGCTTGGCCTGCACGAGGATCCCAGCCGCTTTCTCTCGACCGTGCAGGTCGGCATTACCCTGATCGGCATCTTTACCGGCGCGTTCGGCGAAGCCTCGCTGGTGGCGCGCCTCGCGCCCACCTTCGTGTCCCTGGGCCTGGACGACGACTACGCGCGCGCGGCCGCGCTGGCCATCGTCGTGGTCTGCATCACCTTCGTCTCGATCGTGCTGGGCGAACTGGTGCCAAAGCGCATCGCGATCCTGTATCCGGAAGCGATGGCGGCGGCGATCTCGCGCCCTCTGAACCTGCTGTCGCGCATCATGCATCCGTTCGTGCGGCTGCTGGCGTTCACCACCGACTCCATCATGCGCCTGATCGGCATGCACCACCGCAAGGACGAGACGCCGACCGAGGAAGACGTCACGGGCATGATCAAGGAAAGCACGGATGCCGGCGTGTTCGAGAAGGCCGAGTACGACATCGCCGCGCGCGCCCTGCGCCTGGACGACTGGCACCTGCGCGCGCTGATGACGCCGCGCGTCGACCTCGAATACATCGACCTGGACCAGCCGCTGGCCGAGAGCCTCGCGCGCATCGCGGAATCGCCCTACAGCCGCTTCCCCGTGTACCGCGGCGACCGCTCCCAGGTCGCGGGCGTCGTGCGCGCGCGCAACCTGTTCGGCCAGGCGATCCGCAAGCAGTCGCTGGAGGCGATCGACATCGCTGCCGCCGTCGAACCGGTGGTCTACGTGCCCGAATCGGTGAGCGCCATCGACCTGCTCGAGCAGCTCAAGAAGCACCGCGTGGAACTGGCCATGATCGTCGACGAATACGGCGACATCCAGGGCATGGTCACGCTGACCGACGTGATGATCGCCCTGGTCGGCGAGGTCACCGCCGACGGCGAGGCGGGCCACGAGGATGCCGTCCGGCGCGAGGACGGCAGCTGGTTCGTCGACGGCGGCATGGTCCTGGACCGTTTCCGCTACCTGACGGGCGCCGAGATCGCCTTCCCCGACGAGGAAGAAGGCGCCTACCACACGCTGGCCGGCTTCCTGCTGTACCAGCTGGGCGTGATCCCGAAGTCCGGCGACCGCCTGGACTGGGGCGGTTGGCGGTTCGAGGTCGCCGACATGGACGGCAACCGCATCGACCGCCTGCTCGTGTCGCGCGAGGAACCGGCCGCTGCCGCCGCGGCGGCAAGCGAACGGCGCACCCAGACGTGAGCCGCTAGGATCTCCACATCGCACCCACGATGAAGGAGGTCCCATGCGTACGCAGCGAAATGTTCCCGTAGTGCTCGCCGGCGGCATCGCCGCCGCCGCGTTTGCCACGATCGCCACGATCGCCGCCCTTCCGGCGCGTGCCCAGGACGCCCGTCCGCGCACGGCGCCCGCCGGCGAACCGAAGGCGCCCAAGACCCTCGCGCTCGAGGCGGGCGCCAAGGCCTTGCAGGGCAATGCGCCGCTGGCCGGATTCGACGTTTACCTGGTCGGCTTCCACCCGATGAAGGACGCGCCTGAAAACCAGATCGAGGCGCACCACTTCTGCCACCAGGTCAACGAGGACATGGCCCAGTGCGCCTTGTTCGACGGCAATACGCGCACGGCGAACATGAACGGCATCGAATACATCATTTCCGAAAAATTGTTCAATACCCTGCCCGCGGGCGAGCGCAAGTACTGGCATCCGCACAATGGCGAAATCCTGAGCGGCCAGCTGGTCGCGCCCGGCATTCCGGACGCCGCCGAACACGCGCTGATGAAGACCAAGATGAACAGCTACGGCAAGACCTGGCACGTCTGGAACACGGGCTACAACGGCAAGCGCGGCGACGGGCTTCCCCTCGGTCCCGCCCAGCTCGCGTGGTCGTTCAGCCGTGACGGCGAGATCCTTCCCAACCTGCAGGAAGAACGCGATACGAAGCTGAAGATCCAGACGAGCGAGAAGCGCAAGGAACGGGCCGACCTGCGGCCGCTGGCCAAGCCGCAATCCGGCGTGGACGACCTGAAAGGCAAGTTCAAGCGGCCGACGCAGGATATTCCCGGCGTGGTCGACAGCCGCGCGGCCCCTCCCCGCTGATTGTCCTCCCCCGCAGCGTGCGCCGGTTTCCGGCCGCCGGCGTGCTGGTGGCGGGGTTTCAGGTTGGGATGTGGTATGTGTCGGTTAGTTGCATTTCAATAGGGAGGAGAACGCCGCAACGGCGGCGCGATCAAACCAGTTCCAATGAGGAGGATTCACCATGAACATAGATTGGCAACACTTCACTCCCTGGTCCGCGCTGCTCGGCGGCATCCTGATCGGGCTGGCAACCGGCTTGCTGTTGCTCGCGAACGGCCGCGTCGCCGGCATCAGCGGCATCCTGGGCGGCCTGCTTCGTCCCGCCCGCGGCGACCTGGCGTGGCGTGGCGCCTTCCTCGTTGGCCTGTTCGTGGCGCCGCTCGTGTGGCTGGCGGCCGGCACCTTGCCGCCCGCCCAGATCGACCATTCCTTGCGCGTGCTCGCCCTCTCCGGCCTGCTGGTCGGGATCGGCACGCGCTTCGGTACCGGCTGCACCAGCGGCCACGGCGTGTGCGGCATCGCGCGCTGGTCGCCCCGCTCCCTGGTGGCCACGGTGTGTTTTTTCCTGGCGGGCGCTGTCACGGTTTTCGTGACGCGTCACGCCTTGAACTGATGCGGCGGCCGCCATGACCCTGCTCACCGCCTTCCTCGCCGGCCTGCTGTTCGGCTCCGGCCTGATCCTGTCCGGCATGACCAATCCGGCAAAGGTGCTGGCCTTCCTCGACGTGGCCGGACAATGGGACCCGTCGCTCGCCTTCGTCATGCTGGGCGCCATCTTCGTCGCGGCCATCGCCTTCCGCTTCGCGGGCAGCCGCACGCGTTCGCTGCTCGGGTCGAGCGTGCACCTGCCCGGCGCCACCCGCATCGACGGCCGCCTGGTGGCGGGCAGCGTCGTGTTCGGCGTCGGCTGGGGCACGGTCGGCTACTGCCCCGGTCCGGCGCTGGCCGCGCTGGCCGTCGGCGGCAGGCCTACCCTCGTCTTCGTTGCGGCCATGGTGGCCGGCATGGCACTATTCGAAGTCTACGAACGCCTCCGGTCCGCGCACGCGCCCGGGATGCGGCCGCCAGCCACCAGTACGGGAGAGTAGTCCATGCAGATGCACCTGAATCCGATCCAGCTGTTCGACGCCGTCTCGTCGACGTTCACCTACATCCTGGCCGGGCCGGAAAACGGCGAGGCGGTGATCATCGACCCCGTCGACCAGCACTGGGAGCGCGACCTGGCGCACATCGAGCGCCTGGGACTGCGCCTGGCCTACGTCGTCGAGACGCATGCGCACGCCGACCACGTCACGTCGGCCGGCAGGCTGCGCCAGCTCACCGGCGCCAAGGCCGCCGTGCCGAGCGGCTGCGGCATCCCGCCGGCCGAGGTGCAGTTCAACGACGGCGACGTGCTGCGCTTCGGCGAGGGCGAGACCATCGACGTCATCCACACACCGGGCCACACGGCCGGAAGCATGTGCTACCTGTGGCGCGGCAACCTGTTTTCCGGCGACACGCTGCTGATCGGCGGCTGCGGCCGCACCGACTTCCAGGGCGGGAGCGCCGAGGCGCTGTACGACAGCGTCACGCGCAAGCTGTTCGCGCTGCCGGACGGCACGCGCGTGTGGCCTGGGCACGACTACAAGGGACAGTCGGTGTCGACGATCGGGTGGGAAAAACGTCATAACGCCCGGCTGGCGGGCAGGTCGCGCGAGGAGTTCGTCGCGCTGATGGCGGCATTGAATCTGCCGCAGCCGAAGATGATCGACGTGGCAGTGCCGGCAAACCGGAACCTGGGGCTGACTTATATGGCGTCGTAGGCCGGCGACGTCAGCACCGTCGCCCCTGCGCAGGCAGGGGCCCAAGTTTCACGGGATGCCACAATGCACACGAGATTGGGTCCCTGCCTGCGCAGGGACGACGTTCACGTGCCGCGGGGCACCTCAGAATCCAGGTCCGCCACCGCCACCCGGCCCGCCGAATCCTCCAGGCGGCCCGCCCATGCCGCCCGGCGGCGGACGGAACCCTTCGCCGTCCGGCGGTCCTTCGCGGCGCGGCTGCGACACGCCGCCGAAGCGCCAGTTCAGCCCCACGTACAGGATGCGCCCATCCGAACGGCGCAGCGAGCGCTCCTTGAGCGTCGCCGAGTCCGTGATCGTCTCGATCTTCGTCGAATCGAAGATGTCGGACACGCGCAGCGTCAGCGACAGCGCCTGCGTGATGTTGCGGCGGTAGTTGAAGTCGGCCGTGACGCTGGGCTGGCGGTAGCCCGTGCCGACGAGCGTCTTGCCCTGGGCGTTGACCATCAGCTGCAGCTGGTCGGCCGCCGTCAGCTGGTAATTGAAGCGGCCGCGCACGTTCACGGAGGTCGCGTCGCGCCTGGTCTCGTTGCCCGCGATGTCGATCTGCTGCTGCTGGGCGTAGAACACGTTGCCGCTGGCATTGACGGACAGCTTCGGCGTCACCTTGCCGCTGAGCGTGAATTCCAGGCCGCCGGAACGGTTGCTGCCGCCGTTTTCCGGCCGCGTCAGGATCACCGTGTCGCTCACGGCGTACTGGCGGTAGCGGATCGTGTCGCTGTCGTTGCGGTAGTAGGCACGGACGTTCGCGTCCAGGCCGCCGGCCTTGGTCTCGTAGCCGACCTCGAAGGAGTCGGTCTTGACGGGCTTGAGGTACGGGTTGCCGCTCGATTCGTTGAGTTCGTCCTTGTACACGACAAATGGGTTGAGGTCATTGGGCATCGGGCGGCGGATGCGGCGCGCGTACGAGAAGCGCAGATTCGTCTTCTCGTCCAGTTTATAGGTCGCGAACGCGCTGGGCATCCAGTTCAGGTAGCTGTTCTCGGCGCCCGTCTTCGTCGTCGCCTGGTCGATGTCCAGGTGCGTATGCTCGGCGCGCAAGCCCACCAGGGCGCCCCAGCGCTCGTTCACCTTCCACTGGTATGAGCCGTACAGCGCCGTGTCGCGCTCGTCCACGCCGAAGGCGTTCGTGCGGCGGCCGTCGACGCTCTGGGCGCCGCTGGCCAGGTCGACGTCGTAGTAGCGCGTGTCGGAATCGCTGCGGTTGTCGTACACCTTCCAGCCCATCTTGACGATCGCGCCGCTGTCGAGCGGACGCTCGTAGTCGCCCGTGTAGTCCACGATGCGGTTCGAGCTGGACACCTGCTGCAGGTTGCGGCTGTCCGCGGCCGCCGGCGGCACCACGACGTAGGTGTTGGCATAGCGGGTATCGTTGTCGTTGTCGCTGTCGGAGACGCGCAGGTCCATCTTGAACAGCTCGCCGATCTTCGCGCCCTTGTGGTCCCAGCGCGCGCCCCACATGGTGTTGGTATTGTCGCCGCTGCGCTGCGTGCTGCGGAAGTAGTCGCTATACGGCGCGCCCGTCGTGTCGAACACGCCGTAGCGCTCCAGCGACTGCTGGTCGTTGGTGCGCTTCATGAAGGCGGCATTCACCTCGATCGTGTCGTCCTGGGTCAGGTTGTAGCTGACCTGGCCGCGCGCGCCGGCGCTGTCGTTCAAGCCCGTGCTGCTCGACGTCTGCGTGCTCTTTTGCGATGCGCCCGTGACGGGATCGATGCGTTCGCGCTCGTCCTCGAGCGTCTGGCTGCGGCCGTCGTGGCGCGCGTTGACGCCGCCCTGCATGCCCCAGCGGCCCGTGTTGTACGAACCGTTCAGCGCGGCGTTGTAGCGTCCCTCCGTGCCCAGGTTGGCGTTGGCGAAGCCGAAGCCGCCCGGCTTGCGGTTGCGCTTCATGACCAGGTTCAGGATCGGACCGCCGCCGCCCTCGTTGCCGAATTCGGCGCCGGGGTTGTTGATGACCTCCACGGAATCGATGTCGTCGCCCGACATCGCCTGCAGCGCCGGGCCACGGTTGTCGCCCTGCAGCATGGCCGACGGCTTGCCGTCGACGAGGATCTGCACGTTGCTGCTGCCGCGCAGGCTGACGTTGCCGTCCATGTCGACCGACACCGAGGGCACGTTGCCCAGCGCGTCGGCGGCGCTGCCGTTCTGCGCATTGATGTCCTGCTTGACGTCGTAGACCTGGCGGTCGATGCGGTTGCTCGTCAAGCGGTTGCCGACGACGTTGACTTCCTGGATCCTGGTGGCCGCCTTGGCCGGCGACGCCGCGGCGGTCGCCGCCGTCGCGCCCTGGGCCGCCGGCGCGGCCTGCTCGCCCATCTGCGCGAGGGCGGGCCGGACGGCGGCCAGTTCGCACACGGCGATGCCGACGGCGAGACAGAGGACGCGGTGGCGCGGCGAGGCCCCGTTGCCGCCGCGCGAAGGTATGCTGTTCTGGATGGGATTCTTGGTATGGACCATGTCGTGGATGCGGTTACCCGGCGCCGCCGTCCGCGTCCGGCCGATGTGGGGGCATTCCGGACGTGGACGGCATGGCGCCGCTAGGTTGGAAAACTTTCCAGATTTTAAAACCTGCGATCCTCGGCAGTCCGTTTCCGCTATGTAAAGATAAGTAAAAGCCGCAGAAATACGCCCTTGCGCAACGTTTGCCTTACAATCCGATCTTTCCTGATAGACAATCGAGATCAACCCAGCATGGCGTCCTCCGAACAACGACTGCACCGCGGCCTGAAGAGCCGGCACATCCAACTGATCGCCCTGGGCGGCGCGATCGGCACGGGCCTGTTCCTCGGCGTGGCCGAGAGCGTGCGCATCGCCGGCCCC
Organism: Massilia sp. YIM B02763; assembly: GCF_030412015.1. Lineage (GTDB taxonomy): Bacteria > Pseudomonadota > Gammaproteobacteria > Burkholderiales > Burkholderiaceae_D > Telluria. The sequence goes on from NZ_JASNRD010000008.1 coordinate 157,997, forward strand.
TCCGTCGTGCTGGGCTATGCCATCGCCGGCCTGGTCGCCTTCCTGATCATGCGCCAGCTCAGCGAAATGATGGTCGACGAACCCGTGGCCGGTTCCTTCGGCCACTTCGCCGACAAGTACTGCGGCCGCTTCGCCGGCTTCGTCTCGGGCTGGAACTACTGGGTGCTGTACGTGCTCGTCAGCATGGCCGAGCTGTCCGCCGTCGGCGTCTACGTGCAGTACTGGTTCCCGGACGTCCCGACCTGGGTCTCGGCCCTGGGGTGCTTCCTGATCGCCAACGGCATCAGCATGATCAACGTGCGCGCGTTCGGCGAGAGCGAGTTCTGGTTCTCGGTCGTGAAGGTGGCGGCCGTCGTCGCCATGATCGTCTACGGCATCTTCCTGCTTGCCAGCGGCGGCGCCGGCCCGCAGGCCACGGTGGCCAACCTGTGGCAGCACGGCGGCTTCTTCGCGCACGGCGTCTCGGGCCTCGTCATGTCGATGGCCATCATCATGTTCTCTTTCGGCGGCCTGGAAGTCATCGGCATCACGGCGGCCGAAGCGGACGATCCGGCCCGCTCGATCCCCCGCGCCACCAACCAGGCGCTGTGGCGCATCCTCGTGTTCTACGTCGGCGCGCTGGCCGTGCTGCTGTCGCTGTACCCGTGGAACCAGATCGTGCCGGGCGCCTCGCCCTTCGTCCTGATCTTCAAGGCGCTCGACGCGGGCATCGTCGCGCACGTGCTGAACCTCGTCGTGCTGACGGCGGCACTGTCCGTCTACAACAGCTGCGTGTACTCGAACAGCCGCATGCTGTACGGCCTGGCCGTGCAGGGCCATGCGCCGCGCGCCCTGCTGAAGGTGACGGAACGGGGCGTGCCGCTGGCGTCGCTGGGCGTGTCCGCCATCGCCACCGTACTGTGCGTGGGCGTCAACTATGCGCTGCCGGGCAAGGCAGTCGGCGTGCTGATGGGCCTCGCCGTCGCGGGCATGCTGATCAATTGGGCCATGATCAGCTGGAGCCACCTGCGCTTCCGCGCCGCCAAACGCGCCGCCGGCGAGGCGACGGCCTTCCCGAGCCCGTGGTACCCGCTGACGAACTGGCTGTGCCTCGCCTACCTGGCCGGCATCGTGGCCGTGATGTATCTGACGCCGGACCTGCGCATGTCCGTGTGGATGATTCCGGCGTGGCTGGTGGCGCTGTGGGTCGGCTACGTGATCGCTGAACGGCGCCGCGGCGCCAGGGCCGGACTCGCCGCGCGGGCGGGGATCGGCGCCGAGCAACAGAAGTCGTAGGGCGGGATGCGCAGAGGCGCCAGCAGTACATGGCATTGCGGGGCTGGAGTGACGGCCTTGCCTTTGCAGCGCACCCGGCCGTCCTCTGTCGACCAGGACCGGACGTTCAACCAACCAGCTTCTCAAATTGTATGGATGACGCACGAATACATCATTCGCTGAAGATGTTTGATACAGGAGGGCAGGCATGAGCGCACCGTCGCATCTGCTGCAAAGGATCGCACCGGGCGAGGCTGAGGCTCTGTTCCGCCTGTTCCAGCTGTACTACTACGAGGGTTCCGATTGGGCGGATGAAGATATCGGTCCGGACGGCTTGTTCGATGCCTCTCCAGAGCAAATTGCCGATTACATCAACGACCCTGCCAAGGGTGCCTATTGGATTAGGAAGGATGGTGCGCTGGCGGGCTTCGTCGTCACCGAACCCTTCACGCTGCCGAACGGCCGCGTAGCCCAGGAGGTGGCCGATCTGTTCATTCTGAAGCGTTATCGGCGCCAGGGATTGGCGTTTGAGGCTGTGCACGCGTTAGCGCGCACCTTTACCGGCCCGTGGCTGGTAGCGATTTTTCGCACCGACACCCGTGCCGGAGCGTTCTGGCAGCGTCTGTTCGCCAGCCTGCCACCAAACAGCGTACGCTCGTACGACGATCCGAACCTGCCGGACCTGGTACAGCACGCAATCAACGATACAGATTTCCAAGCACCATCCACCACATCAAGAACCTAAAACTATAAAGAGATCGTGCCGAACGCGAAAAGAGTCACTGACGAGTTCAACCCAGCCCGTCCTCGTCTTAGCCGCCAACGTCTGCAATGGGTCGGTTGCGGCCGTTCGTGACCGTTGGTGACTTTTCCCAGACGGCAACCTGCTATTCTAAGGCGATGGCCGGATTCGGCCAAGATCGGACGTCTAAGATCAATAACCCGATGAGTAACTGCGACACGGAAGCCACATGTCTTTGAAGCAAACGCTGAGAGACTTTGCGGGGGCGCTTACCTCGGCGACGTTCGCGCCAGACGATTACCCGTCTTGGGGTTACGTTACCTATGAAAGCAATATGGCGGACCTGAAGCAACTATGGAGTGAGATCCGGCCAAGGTTGAAGAACAGCGCCGACAAATGCGAGTTCATAGACCACAAGCTTCAGGAGGCTTTTGCCGCTTTTGACTTGGGTGAAAAGGACAAAGGGCTCGACGCGATCATGGCGATTTACAACCTCAATGTGAAGCAGTTGAGATGATCAGGGCAAGGTCCTCTTCGGGTTGGTTGCGGTACTTCAGCAGAGACCGTCTTCGGCCAGGAGCAGCCGTTGATCCGTGTACGCTCTCAATCCATAAAGCCGCGAAGCGCCATAACTACGGAAGCAATCCCATGCCATTCCCTCTCGATGACAAATACCTGCAAATCGCCGAAGAGAAGCTAGGAGCGACACTGCCCGAGAGCTATCGACGGGCAATGATGCTAGCGAACGGCGGCGAAGTCATCAGTGACCTTGATGACTGGCACTTGTATCCGCTCATGGACAGCACCGATAGGAAGCGCTTTGCCCGGACAAATAATGATGCCGTTGCGGAGACACTGCGCCTGACTGAATGGGACCGATTCCCTCACCGAGCGCTCGCGATAGCAAACAATGGCGAGGGCGACCAGTTGCTCTTCCTCCGGTCGGACGACCGGTTCGAGGCAACAGTTTATTGCTGGTCCCATGAATCAGGTGAGTTAACTAAGCTGGTAGAGGATTTTGCGCAACTAAAACGTCGATAACTTCCGCCGGAAATCCGACCGGGCTAAGCCTGTTCGACCGTCCGCTTCGGGTCGATACCGGTCTTAGCCTGAAGCGTAAGAATCGGCCGACGAGGGAGGTATTTCCGCGCCGATTTTTCCTGTGCGCGCAATCGCACACCGATCAGGCAAGCGGCATCCGTATCGACGAATGGCTCCGGGACCTGGCCCGCCAACGATTCGTCGCAAGGAATGAACGGTTGGTCGCATCGCTACGTAGTGTAAAGCCGTCGTGGATATATCCTGTCGCCATTACACGGCATTGGAATTTCATGAAAACTCCTGGTCGCAAACGCTACCTGCGTGCACTCCTCTCCCAATTGACGTGCCTGCTGGTGCTGTGCGCCAATTCAGCCCGCGCCGACGACATCGACGACCTGATCAAGGCGCAGATGCGAGAACACCGGATCCCTGGCTTGTCGCTGGCCGTGGTATCGAAAGGCGCAATCGTCCGCGAAGGCGGTTTCGGTCTCATCAGCGGCACGGGACAGACGGCCGTGACGCCGGCAACGCTGTTCCAAGCGGCGTCGATCAGCAAGACCGTCGCCGCGCTCGGCGCACTGCGCCTCGTCGAAAGCGGGCAGCTGCAACTCGACGAGAACGTCAACCGCACGCTGCGCACCTTGCGGGTGCCGGACAACGAATTTACAAGGGATAGCAAGGTCACGTTGCGTGGAATCCTCAGCAACAGCGGCGGGCTGGGCGTGCTCAGTTTCCCGGGTTATGCGGCCGGTGCGCCGATACCCACCCTCGAACAGGTGCTGGACGGAAAAGCGCCGGCAAACACGCCTGCGGTCCGGGTCGAATACGTTCCCCGCAGTCAGTGGCACTATTCAGGCGGCGGCCACGCCGTACTGCAACAATTGATGAGCGATGCCAGCGGCAAGCCGTTTGCAGGCCTCATGCGCGATCTCGTGCTGGCACCGCTCGACATGACGCGCAGCACCTTCGAACAGCAGCTGCCTGCGGCATGGTCGTCGGCAGCGGCATCCGGGCACGTCGATGGCCAGCCGCTTCCGGGCGGGCGGCACGTCTATCCCGAACTGGCGGCGGCGGGCTTGTGGACCACGGCACCCGACCTGGCACGCTTCGCCATCGGATTGCAGAGATCGTTCGAGGGACGCCCCGGCGCCGTCATTTCTCAGCAGATGGCCAAAGAAATGATGAGTCGACAAATCCGCGCGGAAGGTCTGGGCATCTTCGTCATGGGCGTCGACAACCGGGCCCCCAGCCTGTGGTACGCGGGCAGGAACCGGGGTTTCGACGCCTTCCTGTGGTTCGCGCCGGCAAGCGGGGATGGGATCGTCATCATGATCAATGCTAACGATAACGACGACACCGTGAAGCGCATTGCCAGGTCCATTGCGGTCAGCTACAAAATGACCGGATTTCCGTTTCCGTGAACTGAAGCAGGCAGGCGCTGGACCCGCGCCTGCAGGAGCGCTTGCGACAAACGTTAGTGTCCGTTCACCGGATCTTGTTGCGCGACGTCGATCGCCTTCCCCGTCTCGAAGAAGTGGCCCCCAGCCACATAGTGGATGCTGCGCTTTCCTCCCTCCTCCATCGTCCAGTGGTGCCCGTCGAACACCGCCGGATCGGCCCAGGCGGCCACCACCTCGCCCAGGAACAGGTCGTAGGTCTGCTGGATGTGCGGCTCGGGGATCAGGCGGCATTCGAGCCATGCCAGGCAGCCTTCGATCAGCGGCGCGCCGACCTTCCGCGGCGGCAGCGTGGCGATGCCGTGGACGGCGAACTTGTCCATGTCGCGTCCCGATTCGGAACCTACCGCCACGGTCAGCGCGGCCAGCGCCGTCGACGGCACGTTCAGCACGAACTCCCCCGACCCTTCCACCAGGCCGCGCGTCAGCGTGTTCTTGTCGATCACCACCGCCACCTTGGGCGGATCGAAATCGAGCGGCATCGACCAGGCCGCCGACATGACGTTGGCCTTGCCGGCGTGCGCGCTGCTGACCATCACGGTCGGGCCGTGGTTGAGCAGGCGGTAGCAGGTGGACAGGGGAACGGGGATCGGTTGGGTGGGCATTGCGTTTCCTTCGACAGACGAACGTGAGAGGCGCCATTATCGCCGCTTCTCGCCGCACCGGTCGCCGAGGCGGGCCGACGGTTTCCGCAAAGAACCGGAACGCGTAAAGATTGGCATTTTTGCTACGCTTGTGGGCATGACAGCAACGACCACCTTCCCACGCTCCTGCCTGCTTTCCACCCTGGCCGCCCTGCTGCTGGCCGGCACATCGGCCCCCGCTGCACCGTCGGACGCCGCGGCACCGGTCACCGCGACGCTGACCATGCGCACGCCGGACGCCCTCGAAGTCGCCTACACGCTGCCGCCCGCCTGCAAGGCGCTGGCTTTCGTCAACGACGGCTTCCAGGCCCAGGCCGCCGTGCAACTGCGCAGCGACTGGACGCCCGTCGACGATTGCACGGCGGTCGACTTCCAGAGCGTGCGCCCGACCCGCGCCAGCTGCCGCACGCTGCGCCTGCGCGTGCCGGCGACGACGCGCGCCGCCGACACCCGCATCTACGGCCAGGTGGAACCGTGGGCGCAGCCCGTCGGGGGTGGCCTGTATGCCCACACGTCCGCCTATGCGGTGCACGGCTGCGGCGCCGTCGACTGGCGCTTCGCGGTCCCTGGCGGCACGGTGATGGTCGACGGCACCGTCGCCCCGGAAGCCGTCGCGCGCAGCGGTAGCGCCGCCCACGGCGGCGGCCTGGCCGCCGTGCTGCTGCAGCAACCCTACGACGCCGACGCGCCGCCGTTCCACGCCGCGGACGGCGTCCCGCCGGCCACCCGCGCCACGCTGGCCGAGACGCTCGACGCGTCACTGGGCGCCCTGCGCGCGCTGCTGCCCGGCGTACGCCTGACGCCGGCCTACGTGCTGGCCGTGCCGGACGATGCGCCGGACCTGCGTGCCGGTGCCGCCAACGGAACCGTGCTACGCCTGCTGGTGCCGACCCAGGAACCCGCCGACCTGCGCGAGCAGGCGCGCGTGCTGATCGCCCACGAGGCGGCGCACCTGGCGCAGCCGCCGCACTGGCCGGCGCCCCCGGGCGAGGATGCCGGTGCGCTGCGCGAGGGCGGCGCCGAATTCCTGCGCCTGGCCATCGCGTTGCGCCAGGGCTGGCTCACTCCGGATGCCTTCCGCGACGCGCTGGAAGCGTCCATTAACGGTTGCGCCGCGGCCGCCGGCCGGCAGCCCTGGCGCGCCATCGAAGGCCGCGGCAAGGACATGCTGGCTCGCCGCTGCGGCCTGGCCCTGCATGCGCTGGCCCTGTCGCATCCAGGCCCGACGACGCCGTTGCAACGCCTGCAGGCCCTGTATGCCCCAGGTGCCGACCGCGATCCCGCCAGCGTGGCCCGCGCGCTCGAATGCGGCGGCGACACCGCCTGCACCCCGCGCCTGGCCGCGGCGCTGCGCGGCGCCACGCCACTGCGCACGGTGCTGGAAGACGAGATGCGCCGCCCCGGCGCCGTGCTGACCGCCACGCCGGCCTGGGGTCCGCAACTGACGGAAGCGATGACGCTGCACCACCTGGGACTGCTGGTGCGCGCCGACTGCCACGGCCGCGCCGGCATCTACCCGGATCGCAAGGCGCCGCGCATCGGCCCCGGCCTGCGCTGCGGCGTGCTGCGCGACGGCATGGTGCCCGCGACGGCCGAGGGCTTGCCGCTGTTCGCCGGCCCCGAAGCCATCGCCGCGTCCCGGGCCGCATGCCGCACCCGCGGCGCGACCACGCTCGGCATGCGCGGCGGCGCATCCGTGACGGTGCGCTGCGGCCAGGCCGCCGGGCTGGAGGAGCGCGTGTTCGGCATCGATGCCGACCGTGCGACGCGGCTCGTGCGCTGAGCGCAGAGTGACACCAAGGCAGCAAAACCGAGGGGATTCACGCAGCCTGCGCCGCGCCCCGCCTACCACCCACACGAAAGGAACAGGAATGACCCGCTTCAACGATAAAACCGTCCTCGTCACCGGCGCCGCTTCCGGCATCGGCCTGGCCACCGCCCGCCGTTTCCTCGACGAGGGCGCCCGCGTCGTCATGCTCGACATCGACGGCGCCAAGCTCGAGGAAGCCGCCGCGGGACTGCCGCAGGACCGCGTGCTCGTGCACGTCGGCGATACCGCCGACAAGGCCACGGCATCCGCCGCCGTCAAGGCGGCCGTCGAACGCTTCGGGGCCCTGCACATCCTCGTCAACAACGCCGGCGTGGCCGCCGAGGGCGACATCCTGAAGACGAGCGAAGAGGACTTCGACCGCGTCCTGGCGGTCAACGTCGCCGGCTACTTCCACATGGCCAAGGCGGCGATGCCCGAACTCGTCAAGACGCGCGGGTCCATCGTCATGACCTCGTCCGTGTCGGGTCTCGGCGGGGACTGGAACATGTTCGCCTACAACACCTCGAAGGGCGCCGTCAGCAATATGGTGCGCGCGATGGCGATGGACGCCGCCAAGGACGGCGTGCGCGTGAACGCCGTCAACCCCAGCTTCACGAAGACGGGGATGACCGAGGACATGGTGGCCGATCCCGAACTGGTCGCCAAGTTCCGGGAACGCATGCCGCTCGGCGCGCCCGCCGATCCGGAAGGCGTGGCGGCCGCGATGGCCTTCCTGGCCAGCGACGATGCCCGGCTCATCACGGGCGTCAACCTGCCGGTGGATGCGGGATTGATGGCGTCGAACGGCCAGCCGCCGCAATAAGACGCCGTCGCCGTCGCAGGCCACCCGGTCGCCTTCAGTCGACCACCCTTCCGCGCAGCGCCTTGGTGCGGCCGCTCTTCGCCTTCGATTCCAGGCGCCGGCGCTGGGAACCCAGCGTGGGCCGCGTCGGCCGCCTCGGCGGCGCCACGACGCTGGCGCGGTCGACCAGCTCCTGCAGGCGCCGCAGCGCATCGATCTTGTTCTGTTCCAGGCTGCGCGACTGCTGGGCCTTGAGCACCACCACGCCCTCGCGCGTGATGCGGGCGTCGTCCAGTTCGCGCAGCCGCGCCTTCACGTGCGGCGGCAAGGAGGACGCCTCGATGTCGAAGCGCGCATGCACGGCGCAGGAGACCTTGTTCACGTTCTGGCCGCCAGGGCCCTGGGCACGGATCGCCGTGAACGTCACCTCGATGGGATCGATCGTCACGGGCATGGCTGGTTGCTGAGGATGATTTCGCACATAATGAGCATCATACCCGCGCATCTTACGCGCTATCACACACGCATACGACAATGAGCTACGACCTGGTGGTGTTCTCGCCCGACGCCGCGCCCGCCAAGCGCCCCGCCTTCCTCGACTGGTACGAGGCGCAGACGGAATGGCCCGAGGAGCACGAGTACGACGACCCGGCCGTCGCCACGCCGGCCTTGCAGGCGTTCTACGCTGAACTGGCGGCCGCCTTCCCGCCGGCCTCGGACGAGACGCCGGAGACCGGCACCGACTACACGATCGGCAGCATGCTGATCTACATGACCTTCAACGACTGGGACAAGATCGACGAGGCGCACGGCGCCGTGTTCGCGCTCGCGGCCAAGCATGAACTGGGGTTCTTCGACGTCAGCTCGGACCTGGCCGAAGCGTGGCTGCCGGACCGCAAGGGTGGGTTGCGGCTTGCGCATGCGGATTAACCGCCTGCCGAATCCGATGCATACTGGCGGCGCAGTGCCCGCAGGCGGCCCCCGGCCATCCCGGGCAGTTCGAATGGACTCCGAAGCTACCGGCAAAAAAGATGAGTACACTTATTGACGACGTCGTGTCCCCGGCAAATCGCGCTGTGGAGACCTTTCGCGAGCGGTCGAATGACGGCCTGGATTTTTCCGAAGACAGCCTGTCGATCGTGGAAGAGATGCTTGCCGAAGCATCGGCCTACGTTGCCGAACTGCCGCAGTCGCAGGTCTCGGGATTGGTTCGCCTGATCGGCTGCTACATCCTCGAAGTTGCCCGCACAGCATATGGCGGCGAATACGCGTGGCTCGACGACACACGGGGCCCGGTGCTTGTCGTCGGCGAGCCGGAAACGCATATCGCCATCGCGACCTGGGACAAGGTACGCGGTCGCCTGAGCGGCGACGCGGCTGACAGCATTCCCTTTTTCTATCAGGGCTTTGCGGACATGGCCAGGACGCGGCCGCCCGCAGCGCGAACGCTGTATATCTGATGTCGTGGGGGCTCGTACACCGTCAGCGCTAGCCCTTGCAGGCAAACCCATACGACGTCATCACGCACCCGCGCCGGTCGCACTGCCGCTGGTCGTAGCCGTGCGCGCGGCATTGCATCAAGGTTTCCTCGCGTCGCTGGCGCGCGCTGGGCTCAGCGGCGACGGGCGCGGCGGCCGCGCGGCGCGGCTTGTCGGCCTGGGCGAGCTGGCGTCGCGGGGTGCTGCGGCGTACGGGAGGCGGTGCGGACTTGCGCTCGGCAACTGCGGCCGGCTGCGCGTTCGCTGCCGGCGCCGGAGGGGCGGCCGCGGACGGATCGGTCTCGCTCCTCGTCGCGCCGACAGTTGCCGCGAGTACGGCGGCGCCGCCCGCGATCGCGGGTAACGCGCCATCCGCCTGCGCGGCCGTCGTGGGCGGGACGTCGGCTGGCGCAGGTGACGCAGCCGCCCCAGCCACCGCTGATGCCGGCTCAGGGACTGGCGCAGGGACTGGCATCTGCACGGCAGGCGGCACTTCGACGGGCGCCGGCTTCAAAACATGCGCAGGAGACGCCACCGGCTGACCCGGACTCGTCTGCGCAACGACGCCCAGCGCGCCGTCGACGCGATTGTCCTCATAGACCCACAAGCCGGCGGCCGCCACGATGGCCAGCAAGCCGCCCGCCATGCTCCAGGTGGCGAGCCGGCGTTTCCACAGGCTGCTCCACTGCGCCCGTTTCTCGCGCTGGGCATCCTCGCGCAGGCGTTCGTTCAGCCAGTCCGGGATCGCGGCCTCGGGTGCCGGGTCGCGCGCCGGCGGCGTTGGAGGAATCGGAGGAATCGGGGGAATCGGCGGCGGTGCCGGCGTAATCGGTGGAACGGCATCGCGAGAGGCGAAAGCGGACTCCGGCGCTGCCGGACGCGGCGGCGGCACGCGCGCCTCGCCGTACCGCGGGTCGTAGGCGCGCTGCATCGACGCCCCGAGGGTGCCGTCCTGGCGCGATTGCGTCGCAGCCGCGGCCGGCGCGGCCGGCGGGGGCGATGCGACCTGCTGCCGGCGCCACACGGCCGCAGGCGCACGCGGCATGCGCGGTGGCGCCGGGTCCGGTGCCGATTCGGCGGCGACTGGAGGCGCGGCTGCGGGCGTAGCCGCGGACGCGCCCGGCCGCGGCGCCTGCGCCGCCCGCTCGATCAGGGACGCGCCTTCGTCCGGCCTCGCGGCCGGGAGCGCCGGTGGTGGCTGCGGCCCCGACTTGGAGCCGCTCTCGTCGATGTCTTGTAGCAGTTGGGTCTTCATGGTGCGATGCGTGCGTCTGCCTTGCCCATCCGGCAGTGTAGCGAATCCCGCACAAGCGGGGAGCGCGGCTGACGCGGCGCAGCAACACGGTCACCCCATCACAGTGCCACGCCCACCTGCATCGGCGTGCCCTGCAGCACGGGGAGTTTCACCTCGAGCAATTTCAATTTCTCATCCCACACATGCGCCAGCGCCTTGCCGCCCGCCTCGACGCCGCGCGGCTTCACGGCGACATTGTGTACCTTCAAGACGAAGGTCCGTGCCGCCGGCTGTACGGCGCTGCCCGGCTGCGGGGCCAGCGTGATGTCCAGGCGGCCCGCGCTCGCCCTGGCGCCGAAGCGCACGAGCTCGTACTTGCCCGTCTCGTAGGCGCGCGCCGTCTGGCCGTCGTCGTCGTACAACCGGCCTTCGGAGGCCGTCACTGCCGGGTCGTGCCAGTAGTGCAGTTCGAGCTGGCGCGTCGTGTAGTCGCGCGTCGTCAGCACGGGCGTGGCCAGCGGCACGAAGGCGCCCGCACGGACGAAGGTCGGGATGTGTTCGCGAACCGTGGGCACCACTTCGATGATGCCGCCGCGATGCGGCGCGCCCGTGTAGAAATCGTACCAGGCCGCCTCCGGGTGGCCGGCGATCTTCGGGAAATACATTTCCTTGCGCGCCGCGCCCGGTTCCGTCACGGGCGCGACGAGGAAGTCCGGGCCCCACAGGTAGGTGCCGGAGATCGCGGTGGTCGGGGCCATGTCGTTGTCCGGCTCCTCGAACATCACGGGACGCATCAGCGGCATGCCGGTGCGGCTGTTCTCGAAGGCGATCGTGTAGTTATACGGCAGCATCGCGTAGCGCAGGCGGATCGCCTCGCGCGCCAGCACCTTTACCTCGGGGGTACGGAACACGGGTTCGGCCGGCACCTGTTCCTGCGCGTGCGGACGGAAGATCGGCTGGAACACGCCGTACTGCAGCCAGCGCACGTACAGTTCGTCGTCCAGCACGGGGCCGGCAAAGCCGCCCAGGTCCGAATGCATATAGGCCTGGCCCTGCATGCCCATCTGCAGCGAGATCTCCATCTGCGACTGCAGGCCGCCCCAGCCGCGGCTGACGTCGCCGCTCCAGGGGATCATGCCGAAGCGCTGCGAGCCCGAATAGCCCGAGCGCATCAGGATGAACGGCCGCTCGGCCGGGAAATCGCGCGCATAGCCGTCGGCGATCAGGTGCGCCCATTCGTGGCCGTAGATATTATGGACCTGGTCCGCCGTCGCGACGCCGCCGGGGGTGGCGTGGCGCGCCTCGGCCGGATGCACTTCCGGCTCGCCCAGGTCGCCCCACCAGCCGGCCACGCCGCCCGCCTTCAGGTCCTTGTAGATGTTCCAGAACCAGTCGCGCGCCTGCGGCTTGAACACGTCGACGAGGCCCGTGTTCCCGAAGTAGAAATCGTAGGCGAGCGGCTTGCCGTCCTTGCCCGTGGCCAGCACGCCGGCCCGCGACGCCTCCTGCCAGCGCTTCGACGTCGTCAGGATGAACGGCTCCGTGATCAGCACGGTCTTGACGCCCTTGCGGGCAAAGTCCGCCATCATCGCTTCCGCGCGGGGGAAGCTCTCGCGGTCCCAGGCCAGGTTGCCCATCGTGCCCTTGACCGTCTTGCCGAACCAGTACAGGTCCAGCACCACGGCGTCCAGCGGGATGCCGTCCGCGGCAAACTGGTCGACGACGGCGCGCGTCTCGGCCTCCGTGTGGTAGCCGAAGCGGCTGGCGAAATTGCCGAAGGCCCAGCGCGGCGGCAGCGGCTGGCGGCCCGTCAGGCGCGTGTAGCCGTCCATCACCTCGGCCCAGTCGTCGCCGGCCACGACCTGGTAGGTCTTCGGTCCGCCCATCGTCTCGTAGCGCAGCGTGCCGTCGTGGCGGCTGTCCATTTCGAGCCAGCCGGCCTGCGGATTGTCGAAGTGGATCGCGTACTTGCGCGAGGACAGCGCCACCGGGATGCCGTAGCCCATCTGCTCGGCGCGCGCGCCGAAGCCGTACGAGGCCTTGTTGTACAGGCGGAAGCGGTTGCCGCGGCGGTTCATGCCGACGGCGCGCGACCCGGCGCCGTACAGCGCTTCGTCGTCGTTCAGCGCGAATTCCAGCGCCTCCAGCTTCTCCCCCTGCTGGTCCGCACGGCCATAGCCACGCTTCTCGGCCACCAGCGGGCGGCCCTTGTATGCGTAGGCGATGCGGAACGGCGTCTTGTCGATCGTCACGGTCATGCCGCCGGCGGCCAGTTCGATACGGCGCGCATCGGCCTTGATCTCCGCCGGCGCCGTGGCGCGCGCCAGCACGACGGCGTGCGAACCGGGCTGCGGCTGCTGGCCCTTCGGCACGAAGGTCGTCTCGACGATGTTCGGCGCATACGAGGTGATCAGGTAGCGGCCGTCGCTGGCCGTCACCTCCAGGCCGCCGGCGATCGGCTTCATGGCGACGAAGCGCCGGTCGGCGTTCTGGGCGTGAGCAAGGGGCGCGAAGGCGGCGGTGACGGCCAGGCACAGGGCCAGGCGGGCGTGATGGGTGTTGGTCATGGTCTCGTCGTTGTCGTTGTCGGCGGCGGCGCCTCGGGCGCGCCAGCCGGATTATAAACGCATGAGGTAGTTAATTTACAAAACGTACGCATCACCGGCCAGATGAGCCGTCTTCCTGCCCTACGTCTGCTGTAGTTTGACTACCTGGACCATATCCTGCCCACACGGAGGCTCGCAGCCGCCCTGTTTCCTTCCAATCACTAAACACGCGACGAAAGCGTTATCGTGTCATCAACATTTCACGAACGCTGCCTACTCTGGATCGCGCTGGCGGCTTCCGCGCCAGTCCCCACCAACAACATGGACCCATCACATGCAACTGTTCGGTACCGCGTTTTCCCGCACGGAGGTACAGGCATGAGCCGCCGCGACTTCCTCCGCACACTCGCCCAGGCAGGCGGCGCCAGCGCCGTGCTCGCCTCGTTCCCGCCGGCCATCCAGCGTGCGCTGGCCTTGCCGGCCAACCAGCGCACCCGCAGTCTCCAGGACGTCGAGCACATTGTCGTGCTGACGCAGGAGAACCGCAGCTTCGACCATTATTTCGGCACGATGGAAGGCGTGCGCGGCTTCGCCGACCCGTTCCCCGTCCCCGTGATGGACCGCCAGAACCTGTTCAGCCGCAAGACGGTCTTCGTGCAGCGGACGGTCGGCGGCGCCCCGGTGCCCGGCCGCCCGACCTGGCCGCAAAGCCGCGCGATCGCGCCGTTCCGCCTCAACACGGTGCAGGACTTTCCCGTCATGCGCGTGGCCGGCACGCCGCACGCCTGGCTGGACGCCCAGCTGGCCTGGGACCACGGCCGCATGAACGACTGGTGCAACGTCAAGCAGAACCACGCGCTGGGCTACTACGCGGAAGGCGACGTGCCGTTCCAGTTCGCGCTCGCCCGCGCGTTCACCATCTGCGACCACTACCACTGCGCCACGCAGACGGGCACCAACACGAACCGCCTGTTCCTGTTCACGGGCCACAACGATCCGCTGGGCGCCGCCGGCGGCCCGTCGACCGACAACAGCCACGACGACTTCAATCCGGATCCGTCCACCGACTACCTGTGGACCACGTATCCGGAAAGGCTGCAGGCGGCCGGCGTCAGCTGGCAGGTCTACCAGAACATGGCCGACAACTTCACGGACAATTCGCTGGCCGGCTTCCGCACCTTCCGCAACGCGTGGTACGGGCGTCCGGGCCATTCGCAGGCCCTGCGCGAGCGCGGCGTGAGCACGCGCGACCTCGACCTGCTCAAGGCCGACGTGCTGGCCAACCGCCTGCCCCAGGTAAGCTGGGTCGTGGCGACGGCCGAAGGGTCCGAGCACCCCGGCCCGTCCAGCCCCGCCTCGGGCGCCGACTACATCGCACGCGTGCTGGACGCCCTGACGGCCAACCCGGACAGCTGGAGCAAGACGGTCCTGCTGATCAACTTCGACGAGAACGACGGCTTCTTCGACCACATGCCGCCGCCGGCCGTGCCGTCGTACACGAGCTACAGCAGCGACCCGGCGCAGGCCCGCTTCGCCGGGGCCTCGACGGTCGACACGACGGGCGAATACCACCACATCCAGAACGGCGCGGATGCGCGCACGCTGCACCGCCCGTACGGACTGGGGCCGCGCGTGCCGATGTACGTGATCTCGCCGTGGACGCGGGGCGGCTGGGTCAATTCGCAGGTCTTCGACCACACGTCCGTCGTGCGCTTCATCGAGGCGCGCTTCGGCGTGAAGGAACCCCTCATCAGCCCGTGGCGGCGCGCCGTCAGCGGCAACCTGCTGTCGTGCTTCGACTTCGTCAATCCGCAGGACGGCGCCTTCCCGCCGCTGCCCGACACGGCCGCACGGCGCCAGCTCGCCATCAGCCTGGGGAGCACCAAGGTGCCGGCGATCCCGTCGACGCTGACCGCGCCCGTGCAGGCCGCCGGGGTGCGCCCGGCACGCGCGCTGCCCTATGAATTGCAGGTGCAGGCGCAAACGGCGGCCGGCCTGGTCGACCTCACGTTCCAGAACGCGGGCGAAGCCGGCGCCGTGTTCCACGTGTACGACCGCCTCGCGCTGGACCAGATCCCGCGGCGCTATACGGTCGAAGCGGGCAAGCAACTCACCGGACGCTGGGCCGCGACGGCCGCCTACGACCTATGGGTGCTGGGGCCGAACGGCTTCCACCGCCACG
Source organism: Massilia sp. YIM B02763 (assembly GCF_030412015.1). Lineage (GTDB taxonomy): Bacteria > Pseudomonadota > Gammaproteobacteria > Burkholderiales > Burkholderiaceae_D > Telluria. The sequence continues at coordinate 173,187 of NZ_JASNRD010000008.1, forward strand.
TCGCGGGCGACGTGCGCCGTGCCGCCGACGCCGCGTGGCCGGAGATGAACCTGCAGGCGGACCGCCGCGCCGGCGAGCTGGTGATCGAACTGGTGAACAACGGCACCCAGCCCTGCGTGTTCCAGCTCGCGTCGAACAAGTACGCGACGAACCGGATCCCCGACGTGCGCGTGCCGCCGCGCTCGCGCAGCACCGTGCGGATCCCGCTGGCGGCGAGCTCCAACTGGTACGACGTCAGCCTGCGCGTGAGCGGCCTGCCCGGCTGGCTGCGGCGCTTCGCCGGCCACCTGGAAAACGGCCTGCCGTCGATCAGCGACCCGGCGATGCAGGGCCCGGCCCAGCTCGACCAGTACCGCGTCAACTAACCCGCAAAGGAAACGACCATGACACTACGATGCATCCTCGGCGCGGCGCTGCTCGCCGCCGCCTGCGCCAGCCAGGCGGCCGTGATCTACGGCAGCAACCTCGTCGTCAACGGCGACGCCGAAGCCGGCACGACGGGATGGAACGGCTATGGCGGCTACGGCATGATCCAGTCGGTGAACTACGGCAGCAACTGGGTGCTGCCCACGCAGCCGGGGCCGGCCGACCGCGGCCATGGCCTGTTCGCCGGCACCGGCCAGTACGCCGCCGCCTGGCAGACGCTGGACTTCGGCACGGCGACGACGCAGGCGACCGCGTTCTCCCTGAGCGGCTGGCTGGGCGGCTGGGCCGACCAGGGCGACAACGCGCTGTTCTACGTGCAGTTCCTCGACGAATCCGGCATGGAGATCGGCGGCGCGTCGCTCGGTCCCGTGACCCCGGAAGACCGCGACGGCCAGACGGGCCTGTGGTACCGCGCGTCGGAAGGACTGATGCCGACGGGGACCCACGCCGTGTCGTTCTGGCTGTCGATGGAGCGGCTCGCCTCGACGGACAACGACGGCTATGCCGACAACCTGTCGTTCATCCTGCAGGCGCAGGAAGGCGAGGTGCCGGAACCCGGCATCGCCGCGACGTTCGCGCTGGGCCTGGGCATGCTGGGCTGGGCGCGCCAGCGCGGGAAGGGGCTGCGCGGCGGCCGCTGAAGCGGCTTGCCGCGCGCGTGCGCCACCGGTTCCCGGGTGGCGATCGGGTATCATCGCTCGCAACGAGGCGCCGACCGGCCACCGGCCGGCGGCGCCTGTCCGCAGACCATGAACCCGGATGACACCATGCGAATCGCCACCTTCAACGTCAACAGCATCAACACCCGTCTCGGCGCCCTCCTCCAGTGGCTCGACGAGACGCAACCGGACGTCGCCTGCCTGCAGGAGCTCAAGGCGCCGCAAGACAAGTTTCCCGAAGCGGAGATCCGCGCCGCCGGCTATTCCCCCATCTGGCACGGCCAGAAAAGCTGGAACGGGGTGGCGATCCTCGCGCGCGGGGTCGAGCCCAAGGAGCTGCAGCGCGGCCTGCCCGGCGACCCGTCGGACGAACAGAGCCGCTACATCGAGGCGGAGGTGAACGGTGTGATCGTCGCGGGCCTGTATCTCCCGAACGGCAACCCGGCGCCCGGTCCCAAGTACGACTACAAGCTGGCCTGGATGGAGCGCCTGCGCCTGCGCGCCCAGGACTTCATCGACAGCGGCAAGCCCGTCGTCATCGCCGGCGACTTCAACGTGATCCCGACGCCGGACGACGTCTACAAGCCGGAGCGCTGGGTCGACGACGCCCTGTTCCGCGTCGAGACCCGCGCGGCCTGGGAGCGCCTGCTCGCACAGGGCTGGACGGATTCGCTGCGCGCCACGCACCCCGGCGAAACCATCTACACGTTCTGGGATTATTTCCGCGATGCCTATGGGCGCAATGCCGGCCTGCGCATCGACCACCTGCTGCTCAGCCCATCGCTGGCGCCGCACCTGAAGGCGGCCGGCGTCGACCGCGACGTGCGCGGCCGCGAGAAGCCCAGCGACCACGCGCCGACCTGGGTCGAATTCGACTGGAAAAAGTGATCAGGCCGCGACCGGCGGTTGCATGAGGACCATGCCGACCATGCGCAGCGCGCTGTCGGTAACGCGTTCGATGCCAGGCTGGTAGCCGTCGTCGATCCAGCGCAGCGCGATGTGGATCACGCCGCCCACGATGCCGGCCCGCAGCAGCGGGTCGGTGGGCATGTCCGGCGGCGCCACCTGGCCCGCCACCGCGTCGCCGATCTGGCGCAGCGCATCGTCGAACGCCTTGTCGACAGCGCGGCTCACGCCGCGGATCTCCACCAGGAACACGCGCGCAGACTGCGGCTCGCGCTGCAGCGCCGCCAGGTAGGTATGCAGCATCGCCTGCGCCCGCGCGATGCGGTCCTGGCCGGCCTGCTCCGCCGCCTCCAGGATCTGCCCCATCACCGAACACGTGACGTGGTTGAAGCACGCGATCAGCAGTTCCTCGCTGTTGGCGAAGGATTCGTAGAAATAGCGTTCGGTGAGGCCGGCCGCCTCGCAGACCGCCTTGACGGTCGCATGACGGTAGCCACGCTCGCCATACACGGCCACGCCGGCGGCGATGAGCTGGCCGCGCCGCTGCGCGCGGCGCTCGTCCTGGGGTACGCCCCGGTAGGTCCGGGAAGGGGTTGATACAGAAGCCATATAGTATTTTCGCACAGAATCTTGTCATCCCATTTGTGACAATATACAGTGTCAAGTTCCAACAACGACAAGATTCCGAGACAGCATGCATCCCTCCCATCCGGCCACGCCCGACGGCGGCGAGGACGACGCCGCCGACATCTTCGATGTGCTGATCGTCGGCGCTGGCTTGTCCGGCATCGGCGCGGCCTGGCACCTGCAGCGCCATTGCCCCGGCAAGCGCTATGCGATCCTGGAAGCCCGCGCCGCCATGGGCGGCACCTGGGACCTGTTCCGCTATCCCGGCGTGCGCTCCGATTCCGACATGTACACGCTGGGCTACGCCTTCGCCCCCTGGACCGCCGGCAAGGCGATCGCCGACGGGCCGTCCATCCGCGCCTATATCGAGGACACGGCGCGCCGCCACGGCATCGAGCGCAGGATCCGCTTCGGCCACAAGGTCGTGGCGGCGTCCTGGCGCAGCGCCGACGCCTGCTGGAGCGTGCAGGTGGAGTACGCCGGCGCCAGGCGGCAGCTGCGCACCCGTTTCCTGTACCTGTGCAGCGGCTACTACAGCTACGACGAGGCGTACCGCCCGCGCTTTCCGGGCGAGGACACCTTCCGCGGCCGTATCGTCCAGCCGCAGTTCTGGCCGGCGGACCTCGATTGGACGGGCCAGCGCGTCGTCGTCGTCGGCAGCGGCGCCACGGCCGTCACGCTGGTGCCGTCGATGGCGCCGCGCGCGGCCCACGTGACGATGCTGCAGCGCTCCCCGACCTATATCGTCAACCGCCCTTCCGAATACGGTTTCGCGCGCAAGCTGCGGCGCCGGCTGCCGGAACGCGCCGCCTATGCGCTCACGCGCTGGCGCGTGATCGTCGAGAGCATGCTGATGTACCGCGTCGTGCGCGCCCGGCCGGAACTGGCGAAGCAGAAAATCGTCGCGATGGCGCGGCGCCAGCTGGGGCCGGGCTACGACGTCGGCACGCATTTCACGCCCGCCTACCAACCGTGGGACCAGCGCATCTGCGTGGCGCCGGACGGCGACCTGTTCAAGGCGATCAGGAGCGGCCGCGCCTCGGTCGCCACCGACCACATCGAACGCTTCGACGCCGACGGCCTCGTGCTGCGCTCGGGACGCAAGCTGGCCGCCGACCTCGTCGTGATGGCGACCGGCCTGCAGATCCGGCTGCTGGGCGGCAGCGCCGTCACCGTCGACGGCGAACCCTTCGATCCGAACCGCGCGATGTCGTACAAGGGCATGATGCTCACCGGGCTGCCGAACTGCATCCTGACCTTCGGCTATACCAACGCTTCCTGGACGCTGAAGGCCGACCTCACCGCATCCTGGGCCTGCCGCCTGTTGCGGCGCATGGACAGGAAAGGCGACGCGATCGCCGTCGTCCGGCGCGACCCGGCGGCCGAGCCGGCGCCCTTCCTCGATTTCACGTCCGGCTACGTGCGCCGCGCCGCGCACCTGCTGCCGCAACAGGGCACGCGCCGGCCCTGGCGCGTGCACCAGGACTTCCTGATGGACATGCTGACCATCCGCTTCGGCCGCCTGGCCGACGGCACGCTGCGCTTCGGCGCGAAAGGAACCTTGCCTTGAACTTCACCAACCGCGTCGCTGTCATCACGGGCGCCGGCGGCGGCATCGGCCGCGCCACCGCCCTCGCCCTCGCGCGCCGGGGCTGCCACCTGGCGTTGGCCGACATCGACGGCCAGGCCGCCGCCGGCACGGCGCGCGAAGTCCAGGCCCATGGCGTGCGCGCCAGCGCGCACCGGCTCGACGTGGCCGAGCGCGCCGCCGTCGCCGCCTTCCCGCACGCCGTGATGGATAGCCATGGACGGATCGACCTGCTGGTGAACAATGCCGGCGTGGCCCTTGGCGGCACCTTCGAGCAGGTGGCCGAGCGCGACTTCGACTGGCTCATGGAAGTCAATTTCGCCGGACCCGTGCGCCTCGTGCGCGCCTTCCTGCCGCTGCTGCGCGCCAGCGACGAGGCGCGCATCGTCAACGTGTCCAGCATCTTCGGCATCGTCGCGCCGCCGGGACAAGCGGCGTACGCGGCCAGCAAGTTCGCGCTGCGCGGCTTCTCGCACGCCTTGCGCCACGAGCTGGAAGGCAGCACGGTGGGCGTGACGGTCGTCCATCCGGGCGGGGTCGCCACGTCGATCGCCCGCAACGCGCGCGTGCCCGCGGACGCGCCCGCCGACGAGGTCGCGCGCGGCCGCAAGGCCATGCAAGCCATGCTGCGCATGCCGCCGGAGGAAGCCGGCGAACGGATCGTGCGCGGCATCGAACGGCGCCGCGCGCGTATCCTGGTGGGCGGCGATGCGCGCGCCGCGGCCTGGCTCGAGCGCCTGGCGCCCGTGGGATACTGGAACCTGTTGAAGAAAGCGATGAAGCGATCATGACCCTGCCGACGATCCTGGCGGCCGGCGCGGCACTGGCCCTGGCCTGTGCCCTCGGACTGTTCCTGTTCACGCTGTTCGTGCGCGCCAAGGTGACGGCGCTGATGCCGCCCAGGGGCCGCTTCGTGGACGTGCCGGGCGCGCGCCTGCACATCCACGACGGCGGCGACGGCCCGCCCGTCCTCATGATCCACGGCCTGGCCGGCCAGCTGTCGCACTACACCTACGGCATCGCCGCCCGCCTGGAAGACGCGTTTCGCGTGATCGCCGTCGACCGCCCGGGCTCCGGCCATTCCTCGAGAGCGCCGGACGCCTGCGCCGGCCTGTCGCACCAGGCGGCCGCGCTGGCTGCGCTGATCGAGCGCCTGGGCCTGGAGCGGCCGCTCGTCGTCGGCCATTCGCTGGGAGGCGCCGTGGCGCTGACGCTCGCGCTGGAGCACCCGCAGCACGTGGGCGGCCTCGCGCTCATCGCACCGCTCACGCGCATGCAGGACACGGTGCCGCCCGTGTTCGAGGGACTCACGGTGCGCTCTCCCGGCCTGCGCCGCCTGCTGGCGTGGACGCTGGCAGTCCCCTCGTCGATCCGCCACGGCCGCGCCGCGCTCGACCAGGTGTTCGGTCCCGAGACGCCGCCCGCCGACTTCGCCACTCGCGGCGGAGCCTTGCTGGGCTTGCGTCCGGAAGCCTACCTCGCCGCCGCGCGCGACCTGCAGGCCTTGCCCGACTGCCTGCCGCAACTGCAGGAACGCTGGCACGCGCTGCGCCTGCCCGTCAGCGTGCTGTACGGCCGCGACGACCGCATCCTGTCGTGGGAGGCCAACGGCCGCGACCTCGTGGCCCGGGTACCCGGCGCTCGACTGGACCTCGTGGACGGCGGCCACATGCTGCCCGTGACGCAACCCGAAGCCTGCGCCGCCTTCATCCGGCGCGCGCAAGCCGACGTGGACGCCGCCCGCGCGCGGCCTGCGACGGGCACCGCCGTCTGATCGGCTATCATGGCGCCATGGACACGCTTTCCCTCGACCGCCTCCTGATCGCCGCCGGCGCCATCCCCGCCTTCGTCGGCGTGGGCCTGGGCGCCTTCGGCGCGCACGGCCTGCGCAAGCGCCTGGACGCCGACATGCTGGCCGTGTTCGAGGTCGGCGTGCGCTACCAGCTCTATCACGCGCTGGCCTTGATCGGCGGCGGCGCGGCCGCGGGGCGCCTGGCCCCGGGGCCGCTGCAGGCGGCCGGCATCCTGTTCGTCCTCGGCACGCTCGTGTTTTCGGGCTCGCTGTACATCCTGAGCATGACCGGCCGCAAATGGCTGGGCGCCGTCACGCCGCTGGGCGGGCTGGCGCTGCTGGCCGGCTGGGCAAGCCTGGCCTGGGCGGCGCTCGCCGCCTCCTAGCGGACCTGCCATCACGCCTCGCGCAGACCGCCGCGCCGACCCGCCGCAAATACGCTTTGACGCTCGTCCGCGATCCCGCTACCATCCCTCAGGCAATATGGAAACGTTGCCAAACACAGCTAAAAACGAGGAGACTGGATGAGACACCTGTTGCGCCGGCTGGCCTGCCCCGCCGTATTCACGCTTGCCGCCCTGGCGGCCCACGCCCAGACCCCGCCCGCCGACGTCCAGCTGGCCGGCACGCCGGCCGCGCACGCCGGCGCCAGCGCCAGCATGCTGGCGGCGCCGATCCAGAACATCCAGGGCCGCAGCCACGTGAGCCTGAACGGGCGCTGGAGCTACATCATCGACCCGTACGAGACGGGCTACTACGACTACCGCCGCGCACCCTTCGATGCCTCCGCCAGCGGCAAGGGCGGCTTCTACGACGACCGCAAGCCGAAGGACAAGACGGACTGGACCGAGTACAGCTTCGACCTGGCGCCGACGCTGAAGATCCCCGGCGACTGGAACTCCCAGGCCGAACGCCTGCAGCTGTACGAAGGGACCGTGTGGATGCGCCAGGTGTTCGACGCCGATCCCAAGCAGGGCAAGCATTACCTGCTGTACTTCGGCGCCGTCAACTACGAAGCCCACGTCTACCTGAACGGCAAGAAGCTGGGCATGCACCGGGGCGGCTTCACGCCCTTCCAGTTCGACGTGACGGGCCTGCTCGCCAAGGGACGCAATGTCGTCGTCGTCAAGGCCGACAACACGCGCCACCAGGAGGCGATCCCCACGCTGAACACGGACTGGTGGAACTACGGCGGCATCACGCGCGACGTGCTGCTGGCCGAGCTTCCGGCGACCTATATCGCCGACTACAAGGTGCAGCTGGCCAAGGGCGACCCGGGCCGCATCGCCGGCTACGTGCAGCTGGCCGGCGCGGCGACGTCGCAGCAGGTGACCGTGAGCATTCCGGAAGCGGGCCTCCGCACGACCGTCACGACGGACGCCGCCGGCCGCGCCGCCATCGACCTCCCCGCCGGCAAACTGCAGTACTGGACGCCGCAGCAGCCGAAGCTCTACACCGTCGAGCTGGCCGGCGGCGGCGACACGGTGCGCGACCGCATCGGCTTTCGCACCATCGCCACGCGCGGCCACGAGATCCTCCTGAACGGCAAGCCCGTGTTCCTGCGCGGCGTCTCCCTGCACGACGAGAACCCCCTGATCCCGGGCCGGCTGCGCGGCGCCGGCGACATGCGCATGCTGCTGCAGTGGGCCAAGGAATTGAACTGCAACTACGTACGCCTCGCGCACTACCCGCACAGCGAGGAGATGCTGCGCCTGGCCGACGAGATGGGACTGATGGTGTGGGCCGAAGTGCCCGTCTACTGGACCATCTCCTGGGACAACCCGGACACCTATGCCAATGCGAACGCCCAGCTGACGGACCTGGTCGTGCGCGACAAGAACCGCGCCAGCGTCGTGATCTGGTCGGTGGGGAACGAGACCCCGATCGGCGCGCCGCGCAATGCCTTCATGGGCAAGCTGGCGCGCGCCGCCCGCGGCCTGGACGACACCCGCCTGGTCGCCGCCGCGCTGGAGATCCACCGCAGCGGCGCCGACATCACGGTCGACGATCCGCTCGGGCAGGAGCTGGACCTGGTCAGCTTCAACGAGTACGCCGGCTGGTACTGGTCGAGCAATGCCGACATGCTGAACTACCGCTTCGACATCAAGGTCGACAAGCCGGTGGTGATCACGGAATTCGGCGCCGACGCGCTGGCCGGCTACCACGCCGACGCCGACACGCGCTTCAGCGAGGAATACCAGGACGCGCTGTACCGCAACCAGTTCAGGATGTTCGCCGCGATCCCCTCGCTGCGCGGCATCACGCCGTGGGTGCTGGCGGACTTCCGCTCGCCGCGGCGCCAGCATCCGTATTTCCAGGACTTCTGGAACCGCAAGGGGCTCGTGTCGGAAACGGGGAAGAAGAAGATGGCGTTCTGGACGCTGAAGGAATACTACGACAGCATCCAGAAGAAGTACGAGAAGTAAGGCCGCGCCACACCGCCGTCGCCCCTGCGCAGGCAGCGGCGGCGACCGTTACGCTGCGGCCGCCAGCACCTCCATCAACGCCGCCAGGTTGTACGGCTTGCGCAGCACCACCGCGTCCGGCCAGTTGTTCACCTCGCCCTTCCCGGTCGCGAACACGATGCGGATCCCCGGTGCCATCGAGCGCGCCTGGGCGGCCAGCAGGTCGCCCGACATGCCGGGCAGCTGCACGTCCGTGATCAGAACGTCGGCCCGGTCCGAGATCAGCCCGACGGCCTGCTCGGCGTCGACCGCCTCCAGCACCTCGTGGCCCAGGTGGCGCAGCAGCATCGCGGTGCTGTCGCGGATCTCGTCCTCGTCCTCGACCAGCACGATGCGCAGCCGCGCCCCGGCGCCGGCCGCCGGCGCGGGCAGCTGCGGCTCCGCATGGCCGCGCTGGCGCTGGTTGGCGAGCACCTGGCGGATGCGGCGCGCCAGGCTTTCGCGCGTGTAGGGCTTGCCGAGCAGTTCCACGCCCGGGTCCAGGCGGCCGCCATGGACGATCGCGTTTTCCGTGTAGCCGGAGGTGAACAGCACGGCCAGGTTGGGCAGGCGCTCGCGCGCCATGCGCGCCAGTTCGGGGCTTCTCAGCAGGCCGGGCATGACGACGTCGGTGAACAGCACGTCGATCTGCACGCCGGATTCCACGACCGCGAGCGCGCTTGCGGCGTCCGCCGCCTTCAGCACCCGGTAGCCCAGCTCCGTCAGCATCTCCACCACCGTGGTGCGCACGGCCTCGTCGTCCTCGGCCACCAGGATGGTCTCGGTGCCGCCGACGGCCGGCTGCTGCGGTTCGACCGGTCCGAGGGCATCCTCGGCCGCCGTCGTGCGCGGCAGGTAGATCTTGACGGTGGTGCCCTGTCCCGGCTCGCTGTAGATCTTGACGTGGCCGCCCGACTGCTTGACGAAGCCGTACACCATCGACAGGCCCAGGCCCGTGCCCTTGCCTTCTTCCTTGGTCGAGAAGAAGGGCTCGAAGGCCTGGCGCAGCACGTCCGGGTCCATGCCGGAGCCGGTATCGGTCACGGCCAGCAGCACGTACTGGCCCGGCGCCACGTCCGCGTGGGCGCGGCAATACATATCGTCCAGCAGCGCATTGCTCGCCTCGATGGTCAGCTTGCCGGCGCCGCCCATGGCGTCGCGCGCATTCACTGCCAGGTTCAGCACGGCGTTCTCGACCTGGGCCACGTCGACCGCCGTGTTCCACAGGCCGCCGGACATCACCAGCTCGACCTCGATCTCCTCGCCCAGCGCGCGCCGCAGCATGTCCTCCATGCCCGTGACGACGCGGCTGACCTTGACCACCTTCGGTTCCAGCGGCTGGCGCCGGCCGAACGCGAGCAGGTAGCTGGCCAGCTTGGCGCCCTTTTCCACGGCCAGGCGGGCGTTGGCGATCCAGCGCGGCACCTCGGCGCCGCCCGGGTCCATTTCGAGCAGTTGCAGGTTGCCCGAGATGATCTGCAGCAGGTTGTTGAAGTCGTGGGCGACGCCGCCCGTGAGCTTGCCGATCGTCTCCATCTTCTGGGACTGCTGCAGGGCCAGCTCGGTGCGGCGGATCTGCTCGGCCTGTTCGCGGTCGGCCGTGATGTCGCGTCCGATCGCGTGGATGAAGCCGCGGTCCGGCGAAGCGCTCCACGACAGCAGGCACCAGCTGCCGTCCTTGCGCCGGTAGCGGTTCTCGAACTTGTAGACATAGTGTCCGGCGCGCAGCGATGCCAGCTGGGCCACGGTGGCGGCCTGGTCGTCCGGGTGCACGAGGCCCATGATGTTCTTTCCGACGATGTCGTGCTCGGACCAGCCGAGGATGGAGCCGAAGGCCGGGCTCACGGCCTCGACGACGCCGTCGACATCGGCGACGAGCATGACGTCGCGCGACAGCTTCCACATCCGGTCCCGTTCCGCCGTGCGCCGCGCCACCCGGGCTTCCAGGTCGGCGTTGAGCGTGGCCAGGCGCTCCGTCGCCACCTTGTGGTCCTCGATGTCGGTATGCGTGCCGACCCAGCGTAGCGTGCCGCCATCCTCGCCGCGCAGGGGCACCGCGCGCGCCAGGTGCCAGCGGTAGCGGCCGTTCGCCGCGCGCAGGCGGAATTCGTGCTGGTAGGGCGCGCCGCCCGCGATGGCCGTGGCCCAGCGTGTCCGCGTGGCCTGCAGGTCGTCCGGGTGCACGACCGCGGTCCAGCCGATGCCGCGCAGGGCCGCGTGATCGAGGCCCGTGTAGGCGACCACGTGGTCGTTGAACCAGTCGAGGTTGCCGTCCGGCCCGGCGGTCCAGACCTGGTGCGGCATCGCCTGGGCAAAGGTATGGAACTTGGCCTCGCTCTCGCGCAGGTGGGCTTGCGCGCGCACGCGCTCGGTGACGTCCTGGCCCTGCACGAACACGCCGAACACGGCGCCGTCCTCGCCGCGTAGCGGCTGGTTGACGAAGTCCAGGTAGGCCTGGCGGCGCACGCCGTCCGCGCCGGCCAGCCACACCTCGCGGCCCGCCGCCGCCACGCTGGCGCCGCTCAGGTAGGCCTGGTCCAGCAGCGCCACCAGCCCTTGCGGCACGGCCTCGGGGACGGCATCGCGCACCGGCTTGCCGACCACGTCGCGCCCGCCCACCAGTTCCCGGTAGGCGGGATTGGCGCCGCCGAACACGTGGTCCGGCCCCGTCAGGATGGCCATGAAGCCGGGCGCCTGCTCGAACAGCGCCTGCAGGCGCGCGTGCTCGCCCGCCAGGCGGCGTTCGGCCCGCACCTTGCCCGTCGTCTCGACGACGACGGCGAGCACGCCGGCGATCCGCCCCGCCTCGTCGACGACGGGCGAATACCCGAGGTCGAACCAGGCCTGTTCCGGCCGGCCGTTGCGCTGCAGCGTGAATTCCTCGTCGTGGAAGTCGAGCGCGCCGCCCGCCAGCACGGTGCGCAGCACGCGGTCGTTGAAGTCGGCGATCTCCGGCCATTCCTCGCGCACCTTGCCGCCCAGGCTGCGCGGATGGCGCGCGCCGGCGAGCTGCGCATAGCCCGCGTTGTAGATGATGACGCCGTCCTCGCCCCACATCGTCACCATCGGCAAGGGAGAGCGCAGGATCAGCTCGACGGTCGTGCGCACCACCGCAGGCCAGGCGCCGATGGGACCGAGGCTGGTCTTGCTCCAATCGAAGTCGTCGATGATTTGTCCGACCGCACCGCCAGCGGTGCCGAATGCCCTGATTGGAACTGCCTGTGTCGACATCTTGTCAATACGCCCATCTTCTTGTGAGGTGGAAATTGTAATCTCGTTTTACGTTCGCGCGCATACGATTCATCGTGCATACATACCGGCGCCGATTCGATTGCCGGAATCGATCCTGCCGCGCTGCGCCGCGTGCTACTGTCAGCGCCTGCGCCGGTGCGCCGGGCGGCCCCACGAAGGCGCGCCCATGCTGCACGGCAGCAGAAAAATAGTTCGGCAACGCTGCCGTGCGCCGTCTTGCCGCAACTAATATGTTCTCTCCCGCACATTTCTTACAAAGGAAGCGCGTTATGAGCCAGAGCACCCCTCTGTCGCTGCACGTCCCGGAGCCCACCGGCCGCCCCGGTTGCAAGACCGATTTTTCCTATCTCGACATCACCCCCGCCGGCGCCGTCGCGCGCCCCGCCGTCGACGTCCGCTACCAGGACACGGCGGCGCTGGCCTCGAGCCTGATCCGGGTACTGGACGACGACGGCAATGCCGTCGGCCCATGGAACCCGCAGCTGGACCGCGACACGCTGCGCTTCGGCCTGCGCACGATGATGAAGACGCGCATCTTCGACGCGCGCATGGTCATCGCCCAGCGCCAGAAGAAGCTGTCCTTCTACATGACCTGCCTGGGCGAGGAAGCGATCGGCACCGCGCACGCCCTCGCCCTGAAGCAGGGCGACATGTGCTTTCCCACCTATCGCCAGCAAAGCCTGCTGATGGCGCGCGACTACCCGCTCGTCGACATGGTCTGCCAGCTGCTGTCCAACGAGGCGGACCCGCTCAAGGGCCGCCAGCTGCCTGTCATGTACTCGGTCAGGAAGGACGGCTTCTTCACGATCTCCGGCAACCTCGCCACGCAGATCCCGCAGGCGGTCGGCTGGGCCATGGCGTCGGCGATCAAGGGCGACACCAGGATCGCCTCCGGCTGGATCGGCGACGGCGCCACCGCCGAAAGCGATTTCCATACGGGCCTCACGTTTGCCCACGTCTACCGCGCCCCCGTGATCCTGAACGTCGTCAACAACCAGTGGGCCATCTCCACCTTCCAGGCCATCGCGGGCGGCGAAAGCGTCAGCTTCGCGGCGCGCGGCGTCGGCGCCGGCATCGCCTCGCTGCGCGTGGACGGCAACGACTTCCTGGCCGTGTACGCCGCATCGTGCTGGGCCGCCGAACGGGCGCGCGGCAACCTCGGGCCGACGCTCATCGAATGGGTGACCTACCGCGCCGGCCCGCATTCCACCTCGGACGACCCGTCGCGCTACCGTCCGGCCGACGAATGGACGCATTTCCCGCTGGGCGACCCGGTCGGACGCCTGCGGCGCCACCTGACCGGGCTGGGCTGGTGGTCGGACGCCGAGCACGAGGCCGTGCAGGCGGAACTGGAAGCGGAAGTGCTGGCGGCGCAGAAGGAAGCCGAGCGCCACGGCACCCTGATCGACGGCCGCGTGCCGAGCGCCGCATCGATGTTCGAGGACGTCTACAAGGACATGCCCGAACACCTGCGCCGGCAGCGCCAGCAACTGGGAGTATGACGTGATGCGAGACATCGACAATCCAGCAAAGAACGGGGCCGCGCACGACGACGCGGCCGCGGAGACAAGCGACAAATCCACCCCCATGACCATGATCCAGGCGCTGCGCTCGGCCATGGACGTCATGCTGGGCCGCGACGGCGACGTCGTCGTCTACGGCCAGGACGTGGGCTATTTCGGCGGCGTGTTCCGCGTCACCGACGGCCTGCAGGCCAAGTACGGCAAGCAGCGCGTGTTCGACGCGCCGATCTCGGAAGGCGGCATCGTCGGCACGGCGGTCGGCATGGCCGCCTACGGCCTGCGCCCCGTGGTGGAGATCCAGTTCGCCGACTACTTCTATCCGGCCACCGACCAGATCGTGTCGGAGGCGGCGCGCCTGCGCTACCGCTCGGCCGGCGACTTCACGGCGCCGCTGACGATCCGCATGCCCTGCGGCGGCGGCATCTACGGCGGCCAGACCCACAGCCAGAGCCCGGAAGCCTTCTTCACCCACGTGTGCGGCCTGCGCACCGTGATGCCGTCCAGCCCCTACGACGCGAAGGGTCTCCTGATCGCGTCGATCGAGAACGACGACCCCGTGATCTTCCTGGAACCCAAGCGCCTGTACAACGGCCCGTTCGACGGCCACCATGACCGCCCCGTCGTCTCCTGGGCCAAGCACCCGCTTGGCGCCGTCCCCGAGGGCCATTACACGGTCCCGCTGGACAAGGCCGCCGTGTTCCGGCCCGGCGCCGACCTGACGGTGCTCGCCTACGGCACCATGGTATGGGTGTCGGAAGCGGCGGCGAAGGAGACGGGCATCGACGCCGAGATCATCGACCTGCGCACGCTGTGGCCGCTCGACCTCGACACGATCGTGGCCTCCGTGAAGAAGACGGGCCGCTGCGTGATCGTGCACGAAGCGACGCGCACGAGCGGTTTCGGCGCCGAGCTCGCGGCCCTCGTGCAGGAACACTGCTTCTACCAGCTGGAAGCGCCGATCGAGCGCGTGACGGGCTGGGACACCCCGTATCCGCACGCCCAGGAATGGGCGTATTTCCCCGGCCCGGACCGGGTCGGTGCGGCATTCAAGCGTGCGATGGAGGGCTGACGATGGGCGATTACGTGATCAAGATGCCGGACCTGGGCGAAGGCATCGCGGAAGTGGAAGTGGTGGCCTGGCGCGTGCAGCCGGGCGACGCCGTCAAGGAAGACCAGGTGCTGGCCGACGTCATGACGGACAAGGCGACCGTCGAGATTCCCTCTCCCGTGCACGGCACGGTGCTGGGCCTGGGCGGCAAGGTCGGGCAGGCGCTGGCCGTGGGGGCGGAACTGATCCGCCTGCAGGTGGAAGGTGCCGGCAATGCCGCCGCCGCGCCCGTCGCCCGGACGGCGGAGGCCGGCGACGAGCCGGCCGAGCTGCCGCACGGCTTCGTGCCGGAGCCGCCTCGCGTGGCCGAGGCGGCCGCCAGCGTGGCACGGCGCGAGCCTGCGCCGGCCACCCCGGCACCGTCAGCAGCGCCAGTGTCGGCCCCCGCGCCGAGCCGGCCGCAGGCGCGTGCCGCCGGCGAGAAACCGCAGGCCGCGCCCGCCGTGCGCAAGCGCGCCTGGGACCTGGGCATCGAGCTGCAGTACGTGGCGGGCAGCGGCCCGGCCGGCCGCATCACCCACGCCGACCTCGACGCGCACCTGGCCGGCCGCGGCAGGCACGCCGGCGGCGGCGACAGCCGCTACGCGCAGCTGGACGGTGAGGAAACCATCCCCGTGATCGGCCTGCGCCGCAAGATCGCCGAGAAGATGCAGCTGGCCAAGCGCCAGATCCCGCACTTCACCTACGTCGAGGAAGTGGACGTGACCGAGCTGGAAGCGCTGCGCAAGCAGCTCAACGAGCGCTACGGCGAGGAACGCGGCCGCATCACGCTGCTGCCCCTCCTGATGCGCGCTGTCGTGCTGGCCGTGCGCCGCTACCCGGAGGTAAACGCCCGCTATGACGACGGCAGCGGCGACGGCGCCGGCATCGTCACGCGCTACCAGGCCGTCCACATCGGCGTGGCCACGCAGACGGGCGCCGGCCTGATGGTGCCCGTGGTGCGCAACAGCGAGGCGCGCGATCCCTGGTCGAACGCGGCGGAAATCGCCCGGCTGGCCCAGGCCGCGCGCGACGGCAAGTGCGCGCGCGACGAACTGTCCGGCTCGACCATTACCATCACGAGCCTGGGCGCGCTGGGCGGCATCGTCAGCACGCCCGTCATCAACCACCCGGAAGTGGCGATCGTGGGCATCAACCGCATCGTCGAGCGGCCCGTCGTGCGCGACGGCGGCATGGTGGCGCGCAAGCTGATGAACCTGTCGTCCTCGTTCGACCACCGCGTCATCGACGGCATGGTGGCGGCCGAGTTCATCCAGACCATCCGCGGCTATCTCGAAGCCCCGACCCTGCTGTTCGTGGAGTGAGCCGATGACGACGAACGAAACGACCACGCTGCTCATCGTCGGCGGCGGCCCCGGCGGCTACGTCGCCGCCATCCGCGCCGGCCAGCTGGGCATCCCGACCATCCTGGTGGAAGCCGCGAATCCGGGCGGGACCTGCCTGAACATCGGCTGCATCCCGTCCAAGGCGCTCATCCACGCGGCCGAGGAATTTCACATGGCATGCGCGCACGCGAGCGGCGACTCGCCGCTGGGCATCTCCGCCGGCGCGCCGACGATCGACATCGCGAAAACGGTCGGCTGGAAGGAAGGCATCGTCAAGCGCCTGACGGGCGGCGTCGCCGCGCTGCTGAAGAAGAACGGCGCGACGCTGGTGCACGGCCATGCCAGTATCGTCGACGGCAAGACGGTCGACGTCGAAACCGGCGACGGCGCCCCGCTGCGCATCCGCTGCGAACACCTGCTACTGGCTACCGGCTCGCGTCCCGTCGAACTGCCGTTCATGCCCTTCGGCGGCAACGTGATCTCGTCGACCGAGGCGCTGTCTCCGGCCAGCATGCCACGGCACCTGGTCGTCGTGGGCGCCGGCTACATCGGCCTGGAGCTGGGCACGGCCTACCGCAAGCTGGGCGCGCGCGTGTCCGTCGTCGAGGCGGCCGGACGCGTGCTGCCGGCCTACGACGACGAGCTGGCCCGGCCCGTCGCGGCCAGCCTGAAGCGCCTGGGCGTGGAGGTGCACCTCGAGGCGAGCGTGCTGGGCCTGGCCGAGGACGGGCGCGGCGTCCGTCTGCGCGGCGGCGGCGGCAAGGAAGCGGTACTGGAAGCGGACCGCGTCCTGGTGGCCGTTGGACGGCGCCCGCACACGGAAGGCTATGGACTGGAAAGCCTGCTGCTGGACATGAACGGCCGCGCCGTGCGCATCGACAACCAGTGCCGCACGTCGATGCGCAACGTCTGGGCGATCGGGGACCTGACGGGGGAACCGATGCTGGCGCACCGCGCCATGGCCCAGGGCGAGATGGTGGCCGAGATCATCGCCGGCAAGCGCCGCCACTTCGCGCCCGCGGCGATCCCCGCCGTCTGTTTCACGGATCCGGAAGTCGTCGTCGTGGGGCACACGCCGGCCGATGCGGCACGGCTGGGCCTGGACGTCGTCACGTCCAGCTTCCCGTTCGCCGCCAACGGCCGCGCGATGACGATCGAGGGCACGGACGGGTTCGTGCGCGTGGTGGCACGCAAGGACAACCATGTCGTCGTCGGCTGGCAGGCCGTCGGCAAGGCGGTCTCGGAGCTGTCGACGGCCTTCGTGCAATCGATCGAGATGGGCGCCCAGCTCGAAGACATCGGCGGCACGATCCACGCGCACCCGACGCTGGGCGAAGCCGTGCAGGAGGCGGCGCTCAAGGCGCTGGGGCACGCGCTGCATATCTGACGGATGACCAAAGACACGGGCGGGACGCGTCACCCCGACACGTCTCCGCCCGTGCTGCGCGCCAGTCCGCTGGCGCGCCCCCGATCCCCGCAAGGGGCATGGAATCAAACGTTCCCGTTCATTCCATCATGGTTTGTCGTCGGACTGGCGGCTGCCGGCATTGCCCGTGCTCAGGCTGCCGATGCCGCCCATGCCCGTCTGCAGCTCGCCGGCTTCCTCGCCGACGAAGCCGTCGCCGCGGTCGGCATCGCTGCCGTCCGACAGCAGGTCGTCCGTCCGTCCGCCCTGCACGTTGCCGCCAGGATCCGACTGCGTGTTGATGCCGCCGCCGGCGGCGCCGTCGCGCGCGGCCGCGCGCTCGCCCGACATGCTGCCCACGTCGTTCACGCCCGCGGTGCCGCCGGCCCCGAGCGTGCCGATCGACGTGCTGCCGTCCTTGGTCACCTGGTCGTAGTTGCGGCCCTTGGCATCCTTGCCTTCGCTTTGCATGGACATCGTATCCTCCTCGTCAATCTTGATGGTTTTATCATACGCGCGCCCCGCGCGGCGACCATCGGCACGCGCCCGGCTGACTTGTAGGACATGTCGGGCGTCGTATGTCCATCAAGAAAGCACGTTCTTTGGCAGAAGCCGCAGCGGCCCTCGATATGCTATAAGTGCAATAACGCAACACTGCAATATTGGAAAGCCCGCATGACAACCGCCCCCATCCTCGTGATCTATGCTCATCCGGCGCCGCAACGTTCTCCCGCCAACCGCCGCCTGGTGGAAGCCGCGCGCGCCACGCAGGGCGTGCAGGTGCAGGACCTGTACGAGCTGTATCCCGACTTCGACATCGACGCCGAGCAAGAGCGCTCCTTGCTCGGCGCCGCCCACCTCGTCGTGTTCTTGCACCCGTTCCGCTGGTACGGCATGCCGTCGCTGATGAAGGAGTGGATGGAGCAGGTGCTGCAGCCCGGCTGGGCCTACGGCAAGGGCGAATGCGCGCTGCGCGGCAAGGGCTACTGGCTGGTGACGACTACCGGCAGCGGCCCGGACGCTTACCGCCCCGGCGGCTTGCACGGCCGGCCGTTCGCGGACTTCCTCGCGCCGTTCGAGCAGACGGCCGCCCTGTGCGGCATGGACTGGATCGAACCGCTCGTGCTGCACGGCGCCGCCAAGGCGGACGAAGCGACGATCGACGCCCACGCGGCCGAGTTCCGGCGCCGCCTGGCGGGCTACGCGGGCATCGCGCTGGCCGCGGCCACGCCTTACACCGGGGAGGCTTGAGCATGGAACACAATCTGCTGTTCAACGCCATGGTCTACCTGGCCGCGGCCGTGCTGGTCGTGCCGCTGGCCAAGCGCCTGGCGCTGGGCGCCGTGCTCGGCTACCTGCTGGCCGGCATCCTGATCGGCCCCTACGGCTTCCGCCTCATCAGCGAAGTCGAGGATGCGCTGCACTTCGCCGAGTTCGGCGTCGTGCTGCTGCTGTTCCTGATCGGCCTGGAACTCGAGCCGAGCAAGCTGTGGTCGCTGCGCCGCCCGATCTTCGGCTGGGGCGGCGCCCAGGTGCTGGGCGTGGCGGCCGGCCTGTGCGGCGCCGCCATCCTCGCCGGCATCGACTGGAAGGTCGCCCTGATTGCGGGCCTGGGCCTGTCGCTGTCGTCCACGGCGATCGCCCTCGCCTCGCTGGAGGAACGCAACCTCATGCCCACGCCGGCCGGCCAGGCCGGCTTCTCGATCCTGCTGTTCCAGGACATCGCCGCCATCCCGATGATCGCCATCGTGCCCCTGCTCGGCATTCCCGAGGAAGCGGGCGGCGGCGGCAATGCCTGGCAGGCCGTATTGAAAGTGGTCGTCGTGCTGGCGGGCCTGATCGTGGCCGGCCGCTTCCTCGTGCGTCCGCTGCTGCGCGTCATCGCCAAGACGGACACGCGCGAGATCTTCACGGCCTTCGCCCTGCTCATGGTGATCGCGATCTCCCTGCTGATGCAGTGGATCGGCGTGTCGATGGCCCTTGGCGCCTTCATGGCCGGCGTGCTGCTGGCGGACTCCGAATACCGGCATGCGCTGGAATCGGACGTGGAACCGTTCAAGGGCCTGCTGCTCGGGCTGTTCTTCATCGCCGTCGGCATGTCGGTGGACTTCGCCGTGTTCCTGGCGCAGCCGCTGCTGATCCTGGGCCTCGTCGCGGGCTTCCAGGTCATCAAGATCGCCCTGCTGTACGCGCTCAGCCGGGCGCTGGGCATGGCGCGCGGCCAGCACCTGCAGTTCGCGCTGCTGCTGTCGCAGGGCGGCGAATTCGCCTTCGTCGTGTTCGGCGCGGCCGCCACCGCGCGCGTGTTCTCGAGCGACGTCGCCTCGATCCTCGTCGTCGTGGTGGCGCTGTCGATGGTCGTCACGCCGCTGACGCTGATGCTGTACGACCGCATCCAGGCCTGGCGCCAGGGCGGCGACGGCGCCAAGGCGAGAAAGAAGAAGGCCGACGCCATCGAACCGAACGAGGACCACGTGATCATCGCCGGCTTCGGCCGCTTCGGCCAGATCGTGGGCCGCTTCCTGCACGCGAACGACGTGCGCCTGACGGTGCTGGACCACGACCCGGACCAGATCGAGGTGCTGCGCCACTTCGGCTTCAAGGTGTTCTACGGCGACGCCACCCGCGCCGACCTGCTGCGCGCCGCCGGGGCGGCCAAGGCCCGCGCCGTCGTCGTCGCCATCGACGACATCGACGACAGCCTCGCCCTCGTCGACACGGTACGGCGCGACTATCCGGACCTGCCGATCTTCGCCCGCGCCCGCAACGTCACGCATTACTACCAGCTGATGGACCTGGGCGTCACGATGATCGAGCGCGAAACCTACGAGTCGGCGCTCAAGCTGGGCCGCACCGTGCTGACCGAAGGCCTGGGCCAGAGCGCCTACCGCACGCGCAACGCCGCCAACCGCTTCCGCCGCCACAACAAGCAGAGCCTGGAAGCCGTCTACCCCTACTACAAGGACCGCGAGACCTTCGTCTCGCTGAGCAAGCAGGCGCGCGAGGAACTGGAGGAGATGATCGCGCGCGACCGGCGCGCGGCGGAGGAAGAAAAGACGCACTACTGGGATTGATGGAACGTCATCCAGCATATGCGACGTCGTCCCTGCGCAGGCAGGGACCCGATTTTCATCGGGCCGCCGCCAAGCATGCAAGATTGGGTCCCTGCCTGCGCGAGGACGACGGTTTCAAGCCGGCGCCTGCCGCGTCGTCCACGTCGGCCCATCCGTCACCGGCCTGCCGTCCACCCAGTCGAGCCGGTCGATGCACATGCGCCGCGCCGTCTGTGCCAGGTCCCAGGCGTGGTACACGATCCAGGTCTCGCTGCCGTCCGGCGACACGGTGAAGGAATTGTGGCCCGGGCCCAGCAACTGGCCGTCCTTCGGCGTGCGCATCAGCAGCGCCCCTTCATCGCCCTCGGGCCGGCGCCACGGCCCCATCGGGTGGTCGGCGACGACCCAGCTGACGCCGTAGTTGTCGCGCTCCCAGGCGCCGCCGCTATAGAAACAGTAGTACTTGCCGTCGTGGACCTGCACGGCGGGCCCCTCCACGGTGTGCCAGTCGACCACCTTGCCGTACATCTCGCGGTCCTTGCGGAACACGTGCCAGTCGTGGTGGGGCCGCACGACGGTGACGGCCTCGCCGGCCAGCGTCGTCATGTCCGCCAGGCGGTCGACGACGATGCCAGTGCCGATCCGGTGGTCGCCGTCCGGATCGACGAAGTCCACGCAATAGAACAGGTACCACTGGCCGTCGGCGTCGCGGAATGGATGGGCGTCGATCGAGAACGGGTGGTAGGGCACCAGCAGCTTGCCGGCGTCGACGAAGGGGCCGGCCGGATGCTCGGCCACGGCCACGCGCAGCCGGTGGTCAGTCCCTTCCGCCGCTGCGCCGCCGGACGAGTAATACAGGTAGAAGCGGCCATCGTGCGCGGCCACTTCAGGCGCCCAGAACTGCGTCGCGCCAGCAGGCGCGAGCGCATGGCCGATCGCTTCCCAGTGCACGAGGTCGACCGACCGCAGCACGGGGATTTCCCCGCCCTGCGGATTGCCCGGCGCCGTACCGTAGGCATAGTAGACGCCCTCGTGGCGCAGCACGAAGGGGTCGGCGAATACCTCGGGGTACACGGGGTTCGCATACGTGGCCATGCGGCGCTCCTTACAGCGAGAACCGCAGGCCGAGGCCGTAGGTCGTCGGGTTGTAGCGGATGTCGCGCGGGCGGATCTCGCTGCCCAGGTAGCTCTCGTACTTCTCCTTCGTGATGTTGATGGCGTCGAACTGGATCGAGATATGCTTGTTGATCTCGTACGACAGGCTCAGGTCGACGAAGGTCGCCGGCTTGACGATGCGGTCCTGGGCGAAGCGCGGCTCGGCGATCTGCTCGACGTATTCGCCCCGGTGGTTCGCCGTCAGGCGGCCCGTGATGCCGTTGCCCTCGTACAGCAGCGCCACGTTGTAGTTCTGCTTGGCCACGCCCGTCAACGCCGTCTTGCGGTACTGGGTGCTGGTCGGCGACAGCAGCGTCTCGTTTTCGCCGTCGATCCACGTATAGTTGGCCTGGACGCCGAAGTTGCTCCAGACGCCAGGCAGGAAATCGAAGAACTTCTGCGCGCCCAGTTCCACGCCCTTCAGCTTGCCCTTGCCCGAATTCTGCGGACGCGTCACGCGGTAGGTCTGGCCATCGATGACTTCCTGGCTCTCCATGTTCTGCAGATAGCCGTCGATATCGCGGTGGAACACGGCGATCTGCGCGTAGCCGTTCTTCTGGAAATAGTATTCCAGCGTGGCGTCGCTGTTCACGGACTTGGTCGGGCGCAGGTCCGGGTTGCCGGACGAACCCGTGCCGGGCGCGTTGACGGTCGACGGTACGAGCGACAGCGCCGGATTCAGCGAGGCGAAATCGGGGCGGTTGATGGTCTTGCCGACGGACAGGTGCGACTGCAGGTTCTCGCGCCAGCCGATGACGGCGGCGGCGCTGGGCAGCACGTTGTTCTCGCTGGTGCTGCGGTCGATCGGGCTGATGACGTCGCCGATGCGGCTGCTGCCCTGCAGGTCGCGGCTCGTGTGCACGATGCGCGCGCCGGCGGTGCCGGACAGGTCGATGTCGCCCGCCTTCGCCTTCCAGCGCGCGGCCGCGTACAGCGTGCTCGTCGTTTCCTTCTGGTCGAAGCTGCGCAGCGGGTCCTCGGCCACCCGTCCGGCGGCGGCGCCGTAGACCCCGCGCACGCTGTCGGCCTGGTCGATCAGGTAGTCGCGCGACGGCGTGAGCCACTGGCCGCCGAGGCGGTCGATGCCGGGCACCAGGGACTCGAAGCCGGCGCCGAAGGCGGCGACGGGGTTCGGCCGCACGGCGCCGCCGAAGTCGCTGTGGCCCTCGGCCCCATGGTAGCTGGCGTTGCGCTGCGACAGGCGCAGACCCGCGTCGATGCCGCTGAAGAAGCCGTCGCCCAGGCGGTACGACGCGTCGCCGCGCCACTGCGTCTGCTCGCCCTTCTGCACGCCCCAGTTCTGCACCATCCCGCGCAGCACGAACTGGCTCGGATCGCGCAGCGGGTTGGCGCTGCCCGGCGTGGCGATCGCGTTGTAGCCGCCATGGCCGTCGGCGCCGTAGGTATAGCCGTTGACGCTGGCCCCCGGAACCTGCTGGTCGACGATCATCGTGTCGTTGACGAAGGTCGACTTGGTCCAGGCCACGTTCGAGGACAGCTTCCACGGGCCGTCGCGGTATTGCAGGCCCAGGTTGAAGAAGTGCGAGACCGTGTGTTCCTTCACGCCCCAGCTGCTGGTGGCCACGTAGGGATCGTAGCTGTACGCGCCCGCGTCGTACTGCGCCGCCGGCGCGTAGGCCGACGTGATCGGGCAGATCCTGCCTTCCGGCGTGTTGCAGTAGTCGCCGTCCGGCGCCATCACGACGTTGGACAGGCGCGGCGCCCAGGTCGTGTTGGCGATCATGTAGTCCACTTCGCTGCGCCCGCGGTAGCCCGTGCCCAGGTATTGCGCGGTCAATTCCAGGTTCGGCCGCACCTTCCACTGGAAGGCGCCGTGGATGCTGCCGCGGTCGCGGTCGCCCGCGTTGTAGATGCCGCCGATGTTCGAGAAGTCGCCGAGGCGGTCGCCCGGGCGCAGGGGCGCGACCGGGTCGCCGTCGCCCAGGCGCACGGCCGTGCCGTCCGGGCTCACCGAGAAGATGCGGTCGGGCCGGTCGACCCACTGCACGGGATAGCCCCAGTGCTCGCGGTTGAACGCGACGTCGACCAGGGCGCCCATCTCGCCCATGCCCGTGTTCCAGCGGTTGCTCAGCGAGAAGCCGCCGCCCGGGTTGTTCTTGTCGTCCGTCGCGCTGGAGCCGTTCACCTTCTGGCGCCGGTTCTCGAGGTAGCCGGTGGCGTTGAAGCCCTTCAGGTCGAACGGCGCGCGCAGGCGCACGTCGATGCCGCCGGCGATGCCGCCTTCCTGCTGGTTGGGGGTCGCCGTCTTGTAGACGTCGAAGCCGCCGATCGCCTGCACGGGCAAGTCCTGGTACGCGAGGCGGCGGCCGGTGCCCGTGAAGATCTCCATGCCGTTCACCGTGGTGACGACGTCCGGCAGGCCGCGGATGATGACGGAACTGGTCTCGCCGCGGTCGCGTCCCACCTGCACGCCGGCGATGCGCTGCAGCGCGTCGCCCGCCGCGCGGTCGGGGAACTTGCCGATGTCCTCGGCGTTGATCGAGTCCACGACCTGGATCGAGTCGCGCTTGATCGCCTCGGCCGTGCGGATGCTGCTGCGCAGGCCCGTCACCGTCACCTGCTGCATCTGCTGCGGCTGGGTCGGGGCGGCCGGCGTCGCGGCGGCGGGCGCGCCGGGGGCCTGGGCCGCGGGTTGGGCCGGTGCGGCGGCCCCGGGGTTGTCGGGATTCCGGGCCTGGGCCGGCGCGGCGTCCTGCGCGCAGGCGGCGCCCGCCTGGGCGCACAGGAGGATGGCGGCCACGTGCAGCGGCCGGAGCTGGAAAGCGTTCATTGGGGGTCTCTCCCGATTCTCGGCGGCCTGGACGTCGGCCGCATCTGTTAAATTGATTATCAGGAAATTAACAGAAAGCGGAATGCGGCGGCGTACGCTTGCGCCGCCTGCGGCATGCACGCAACATGGCCGCTCGCGTGTGCGCCCTCAGGCGGCCGGGCAGACCCGCCCGTCGGCGCCGAACAGGTAGGCGCGCGCCGCGTCGAAACGCAGCAGCACGCGGCCTCCGACGGCGGGCAGCGCCGTGCCCGCGGCCACCTTGGCCGCCACCATCTCGTCGGCGCCGGGCACCTGCACGTAGGCGAGCGTGACGTCGCCCAGGTACTCGACCAGGTTCAGCGTGCCGGCGATCGCCCCCTCCTCGCCGGCGCCGTCCCCGTGCGCCGCGGGCAGCAGGTGCTCGGGCCGCACGCCCAGCGTGAAGGCGCCGGCGGCGCCCGGCGGCACGGCCGCGTCGACCAGGAGCACGGCGCCGCCGGGCAGGCGCACGCGCGCGCCGGCGCTGTCGTGGGACACCAGCTCCACGGGCAGGAAATTCATCTTCGGCGTGCCCAGGAAGCCCGCCACGAACAGGTTCGCGGGCCGTTCGTACAAGTCGAGCGGGGTGCCGACCTGCTCGATGCGGCCGCCGTTGAACACGACGATGCGCTGGCCCAGCGTCATCGCCTCCACCTGGTCGTGCGTCACGTAGATCATCGTGGCGTTCAGTTCGCGGTGCAGGCGCGCCAGCTCCACGCGGGTCTGGGCACGCAGCGCGGCGTCCAGGTTCGACAGCGGCTCGTCGAACAGGAACACGGCCGGCTTCCTGACGATGGCGCGGCCGATCGCCACGCGCTGGCGCTGGCCGCCGGACAGGTCCTTCGGCCTGCGCCCCAGCAGGTGGCCGATCTGCAGGATGTCGGCGGCGCGCTGCACGCGCTCGGCGATTTCCCCCTTCGGCACCTTGGCCAGCTTCAGCGCGAAGCCCATGTTCTCCGCGACGGTCATGTGCGGGTACAGCGCATAGCTCTGGAACACCATCGCGATGCCGCGCCGCGCCGGTTCCACCGTGTTGCTGACGACGCCGTCCAGCTCCAGCGTGCCGGCCGTGATGTCCTCCAGGCCCGCGATCATGCGCAGCAGCGTGGACTTGCCGCAGCCGGACGGGCCGACGAAGACGACGAACTGGCCGTCCTCGATGTCGAGGTCGATGCCCTTGATGACGGCGTGCTCGCCGTAGTGCTTGCGTATGTCCCTGAGCCTTACCGATGCCATCCCGTCTCCATGTTCATTTGAGGCCGCCCGCGGCCAGGAAGCCCTGCGTCACCCGGCGCTGGAACACGACGTAGGCCAGCGCCACGGGCAAGGCGCCCAGCAGTGCCCCCGCCATCAGCTGGGCGTAGCGCACGCCGAAGGCGTCGTAGGTCTGCGTCAGGCCGAGCGGGATCGTCATCATCTCGTTGGAGGTGACGACGATGAACGGCCACAGGAAGTTGTTCCAGGCGCCGATGAAGGTCACGATCGCCATCGCCCACACGATGTTCCCCGACAGCGGCAGGTAGACGCTCCACAGCACGCGCAGCGGGCCGGCGCCGTCCAGCGTCGCGGCCTCGCGATAGTCGGCCGGGATCCCATCGAAGAACTGCTTGAACACGTAGATGACGACGGGGGCGACGACCTGGGGCAGCACGATGCCCGCATAGGTATTGATCAGGCCCAGCGCGTTCATCGTGCGGAACAGCGGCACCAGGAGCGCCTCGAACGGCAGCAGGAATCCCAGCATGGCGACGCCGAACACCAGGTTGCGGCCGCGGAAACGCAGCTGCGAGAACGCGTACGCGGCCATCAGGCTGATCGCCATCGTCACCACCGTGACGAGGAAGGCGACGAAGAAGCTGTTGAACAGCCACAGCACCAGGTTGCCCGCGGCGAGCGTCTCGGCGAACGCATTCAGCGTCCACACCTGTGGCAGCCAGTGGAAGGTGGCGGACACCGTCTCCGGTTCCGGGCGCAGCGCCGTGCTCAGCGCCCACAGCAGCGGCGCCGCCCACAGCACCACCAGCACGACGGCGCAGGCGGCGCCGACGGCGGTCCAGGCGAGGCCGCCGCGCCCCGGCATGCCGCGGCCTTGCGCGCCGGTCTTCATGCGCCCCTCCCCGCCAGCCAGCGCACGATGCCCGCCTGCAGCAGCGACAGCAGCACGACGATGGCGACGAAGGCCATGGCGATGGCGGCCGCGTAGCCGGCGTCGCTCTGCGTGAACGCCGTCTCGTACATATAGTGCAGCGTTACGCGGGTGGTGTTGAACGGGCCGCCCGTGGTCAGGATGTAGGTCTGGCCGAACACCTTCAGCGACGCGATCATCTGCAGCACCAGCGCCGTGGCGACGACGGGCCGCAGCGCCGGCCAGGTGATGGCGCGAAACAGCGTGAAGCCGCTGGCGCCGTCCAGGGCGGCGGCCTCGTACAGCTCCTTCGGGATGTTGCGCAGGCCCGCCAGGAACAGCAGCATGTTGAAGCCGACCGTCCACCATACGGTGCTGATGGCGACGACGGGCAGCGCCCAGTGCGGGTCGGCGAGCCAGGCGCGGTCGCCGTTCAGCACGTGGTTGACGACGCCGGACGAGGGCTGCAGCATCCAGCTGGCGATCAGCGTCATGACGGAGATCGGCAGGACGAACGGCAGGAAGAACACGCCCTGCAGCAGGCCCTGGACGCGCACGAAGCGGTTTACCAGCAGCGCCATGAGGAGGCCCACCGCGCACAGGGGAATCACGGTCAGCAGCGCGAAATAGAAGGTGTTGCCGACCGAATCCCAGAATGCGGGATCGTTGAGCAGCGTGTGGTAGTTGGCCAGGCCGACGAAGGCGCTGGTCCTCGTCAGGCTGCTTTCCGTCAGGCTCAGCCACAGCGTCTGCAGCGCCGGCAAGGCGAAGAACAGCGTAAACGCGAGCAGGAACGGCGCCAGCAGCAGCCAGGCGGGCAGCGTATCCGTCTTGCGGTCGTGGAGCGTACTATCCGGTTTCATCGTCGTCCTCGGCACGGCCTCAATAGAGCGGCGGGCGCTTCTTGACAAGGCGCGCCGCCTCGTCCTCGAAGCGGCGCACGGCCTGCTCCGGCGTCATGTAGCCGTACAGCGCGGCCGGCAGGAATTTCGACGCGATCGCCTCGAGCGGGCCGGCGGCGCCCATGTACCAGCCGTCCGGGTCGTAGACGACGTCGTGCGCGGCTTGTGCATACATCGCGTTGGGCATCAGCGCCCGCGCCGCGGCCGATTCCGCCACCGGGCGATAGGCCGGGATGTGGCCGCCCTCGGCCCAGCCCAGCGAATGCTTGCTGACGTAGGCGACGAAGCGCAGCACGGCCGCCACCTTCGCGGGGGACGGCGGCTTGTCCGCGTTCGCGGGAATGGCGAAGGCGTGGGAGTCGGCCCAGGCGCTGGCATTGGCGTACATGCGCGGCAGCGGCGCGATGCCGTAGTCGAAGCCCAGCGTGCCGCTTTGCGTCGCGCGCACCATTTCCGGCACTTCCCATACGCCGTTGAGCATGAACACGGCGTTGCCGCCCATGAACTGGCTCGTCGACGCGGGATAGTCGAGGCCGACCTGGGCGTAGCCGCTCGTGAACCAGGTGGCGACCCTGGCCAGCGTCGCCGGCCCCGCAGGTCCATACGCGAAGCGTCCGCCCTGGATCACGGGCACGTTCTGCTGCGCCAGCATCGACAGCCACAGGCGCCAGATCGCGTAGGAGCTCTGGCTGCTCTCCATCGTCAGGCCGCGCCGCCCCGTGCGCTCGGTGGCGACGCGGAAGGCG
This sequence comes from Massilia sp. YIM B02763, assembly GCF_030412015.1. GTDB lineage: Bacteria > Pseudomonadota > Gammaproteobacteria > Burkholderiales > Burkholderiaceae_D > Telluria. The sequence continues at coordinate 201,032 of NZ_JASNRD010000008.1, forward strand.
TCGGTGAGCGCATCGATGCCATCGATGGGCTTCAGGTGGCCCTGCGCGTCGAGCAGTCCGGCCTTGCCGGCCAGCGTCTTGTTGTAATAGAGGACCAGCGGGTGCATGTCGAGCGGGATCGCCCACAGCTTGCCCTCGTAGTGCGACTTGGCCCACTGGCGCGGCAGGTAGTCCGCACCCTGCACGCCCGCGGCACCCAGCTCGGCCCCGGAAATGGGCCGCAGCACGCCGCCGCCGGCCAGGTTGACGATGCGCGACAGGTGCACCGTCGCCACGTCCGGCCCCGCGCCCGCCACCGAGGCGGTGATCAGTTTGGTATAGAACGGCTCGCCCCACTTGAGCGTCGTACTGACGACGCGCACGTCGCGCTGGCTGGCATTGAAGTCCCGGACGAGCGCCTGCATGCGCGCGCCGTCGCCGCCGGACAGCAAGGTCCACATGCGGACTTCGACCTGGGCCCGGGCCGCCGGGGACGACAGTCCCAGTACGGCCGCGAGCAATCCTGCCAGCGCGGCGGCGAGGCCTTTGCTTCCTCGTGCCACGATCTCCCCTTTTCTTGTATGCCGCAGCGCTTGCGCCGCGGCGACGGGAGATCGCGGTCGGCTCAAGCCACCTTGCGTCTCCCGCGCACTCCCGAACCGCCACGTCCGCGCCGCTCGATGCCCGGCGCGCCCGCGGGCGGATTGCCCGGCGGGTGCTCGTCCGGACCGTCCTGCTGCGGCACGTGGCGCTCACCCGGATAGGTTAGCACTTCTGCCGTTTCCCCGACGCGCGTCCACTCGAGCGGGAAATCGGTGCCGCGCCGCGCGCGCCAGCGCTGCGTGTGGCCGAGGGGATCGAGGTGCCAGTCGTGGCGCCCCGCGTCCGGCCCGCGCGTGGCCGCCGCCAGCGCGTCGACCGGCGCCTTCGGCACCCGGTATTCCGTGAGCAGGCCGTTCTTTTCGAGGAAGGTGTCGGTCAGCTGCGTGTAGCAGAAGCCGGACAGCGGACGGCAGCGGTGGATGGCGGCCATCAGTTCCTGGTAGCGCGCCAGCAGTTCCTTGCCGTCGCGCGCCACCGAGTATCCCCATCCGGGACCGTCTTCGACTTGCATCATGGCAATGCCACCGAACTCGGACAGGAACACGGGCTTGCCCGCGCCCGTGAAGCCGTCGATCACGATGCGGCGCCCGTCCGGCTGCACGTGGGCCAGCGTATGGTCGACGGCCTCGCGGTTGCCGTAGCGCTCGAGCAGCACCTGCGTGTCCTGGGCGTAGTCGTGCACGCACACGACGTCGCCGCACGGCGACTCCCAGCCGTCGTTGCCGATCACGGGGCGGGTGCCGTCCAGCGCCCGCGTCGTGTAGTACAGCGCGCGCACGAAGTCGACTTGGCGCCGGTCGTTCATCAGCTCCGGCACGCCCCAGGATTCGTTGGTCGGCACCCAGGCCACGATGCAGGGATGCGAGATATCGCGCTCGACCAGCTCCTTCCACTCCTCCAGCACGCCGTGCACGGTCTGGCTGGAGAAGCCGTAGGCCGAGGGCATCTCGCCCCACACGCACAGGCCCAGCACGTCGCACCAGTACAGCCAGCGCGGGTCCTCGGACTTCTGGTGCTTGCGCACACCGTTGAAGCCCAGGCGCTTGATGAGCAGCACGTCGTGGCGCAGCTGTTCGCTGGAAGCCACCATCAGGCTGTCCGGCCAGTAGCCCTGGTCGAGCACCATGCGCAGGTAGTAAGGGCGGCTGTTGAGCATGAAGCGGTCGCCCTGCACGCCGACGGTACGCAGGGCCGTGTAGCTGCGCACCTCGTCGACCAGCGCGCCGTCGGCGCTGCGGATCTCGATCTCGGCATCGATGAGCTGCGGGCTCTCCGGGCTCCACAGCCACAGGGCGCGGGCGTCGTCGATGCCGGGGTCGGGCAGCTGGAAGATGCGCGACAGGCGCGGGCCCGTCAGCAGGCAGCGGTCGTTGACGAGCACACGCTCGCCCAGCTTGAGCGTGACGTTGGCCATGCCGCCCTCCGGCACATGCGCGATGTCGGCATCCAGGCGGATCTGCCAGGCGGCGACGTCGGCGGTCCAGCGCAGCTGCGCCACGTGGGCGCGCGGCAGCTTCTCGATCCAGACGGTGCGCCAGATGCCGCTCGTGCGCGGGTACCAGATCTTGTGCGGGTCGCGCTCCCAATCCATCTTGCCGCGCGGCTTGTGCATGTCCTGCGGATCGTCGTCGGCCTGGACGGCGATCTCCACGGCCGAGCCGTCTAGGAAGCGGGTGACGTCCACCGAGAACGGGCTGTGGCCGCCGCGGTGCTCGATGGCGAACCTTCCATTGACCCAGACCCGGGCCCGGTAGTTCACGGCGCCGAAGTGCAGCACGAGACGCTCGCCCGTGCCCGGCGCCATGGCCGGGTCCAGCTGGATCGCGCGCCGGTACCACACGCGCCGGCGGTAGCCGGTGTCGTGCACGCCGCTGGCGCGCGCCTCGGGCGGATAGGGAACGACGATCGTGCGGTCGAACGGCACCTCGGACGGATCGACGAGCCGGGCATCGTCGTCGAGCATGGCCTGCCATGGGCCATCCAGGCTGCGCCAGGCGGCGCGCCGTAGTTGCGGGCGGGGGTATTCCACGGTGGCTCCTCGGCGCCGCGGCGGGCGCTTCGTTGTTTTCACCTACTCTATGGAGGCCGGCGCGCGCTCGCAAGTTCTTTCGCGTGACGAAACGTAACAGCGCGGGCGCCGTATCTTCAACGCGACAGACGGTACACGGCCACGCGCGAGAACGTCGCCGTCCACCCGGCCCCGCCCATCGCCACGAGCCCCAGCCGCGCGTCCGGCCCCAGCTTGTGGTTCCAGGTCGCGCCGCCGGTCCAGCGCCGCCCGTCCTGGCTCGAGAACGCCGTGTAGCGCTCCCCGCCCGGACCGCGCCGTATGTCCAGGCGCAGCCAGGTCTTCGTCCCCGGCGTGCCCGCGACCGTGTTGCCGTAGCGCGGATAGCCCGGTTCGACGGGCGCCAGCTCCTTCCCGAACTCGACCTGGCGCAGGCCGCCGCGGGCCAGCTCCACCAGCTTGACGTAGTTGTCGTCGTCGCGCATCAGAACGATGCCCGCCTGGACGGGCCGCGCGCAGCAGTCGTCCGGCGCGTCCAGGGCCATTTCCACCTCGATGCGCAGGTCGCCATCCGGCAGCGCCGCACGCAGCACGCTGGCGCTGTTCGTGTCGACGTACAGGTCGGCGTCCTGGGTCGAGAGCGCGAGGCCCGCCGGCCCCAGCGACCAGGCCCCCTTGGCGGGCGGGCGCAGCCAGCGCCAGCGGGGGTCCAGCCGCGGGCCGCGCAGCGAGTCGGCCCACAGGGGCGCGCCCGTCGCGGCGAGCACGTCTTCCGCCTTCGGGTGCACCTCTGCCGCGAGCGTGCCGGGAGCGACGGCAGGCGCGGCCTCCTCCGTGTCCGTGGGCGCGGCCCCGCCTCCGGCCAGCGGCCAGCCGTCGACCCAGTCGATGCGGTCGAGCAGCGCCGCGCGCTTGGTCAGCTTGTCCTTCGCGCTGAAGTACGGCGCATTGACGTCCACCGCGTGGTAGATCGTCCACCACTGCCCGGCCATGTCTGTAAAGACGGTATTGTGGCCGCCGCCGACCCAGCGGTTGCCGTTCTGCACGAGCACGGGCGATCCCCCGGCGCGGCGCGCCGCCATGTCGTAGCCGAGGCGGTCGCGGAACGGTCCCGTGGGGCTGCGCGCTCTTCCCACGTACACGACGTAGCCCGTCAACGGACCGGCGCAGCAGTCGGTGGCGGATGCGAACAGGTACCACCAGCCGCCGTGGCGGATCACCTCGGCCCCTTCGTAGCGTTCGTCCGCCCCGACCCGCACCGGCTTGCCCTGGGCGCGCATGCCGCGCGCGTCCAGCCGCACGACCCAGATCCCGCCGCCGTAGCTGCCGTAGTACAGCCAGTGGCGGCCGGCGTCGTCGGTGACGACCTTCGGATCGTAGGTCCAGAGGAAGTTGCAGCCAGGGCCGGCGCGGCGCGGCGCGACGACGGGACGCGTCTCGGCCTGCCAGGGTCCCGTGGGCGAGGACGACGTGGCCACGCCGATGGCGCTGTCGCGGTCGCAGCCCGGCTCCGGACTGTGGGCATCGGCGACGTCGGTCACCGTGAAGTACAGATAATAGCGGCCGTTCATGACGGTTGGCTCGGGCGCCCACAGGCCGGACGCGCCGGCGGCGAGGCCCGCCGGACGCTCCTCGAAGGCGTCGGCCACGAAGTTCCAGTGCACCAGGTCGGTGGAGCGGTAGATCGGCATCATGCGGAAATGCCAGTCGCCCTGCTCGCCGGGCCGCGGGCGTTCGCGCTTGCTGACCGGGTCGCTGGTGCAGTACAGGTACCAGGTCGGCGCCTCCGCGTTGGGGTCGCGCATGACGGCGGGATCGGCGCAGTTCTCGGCCGGCTCCCCGCTCGCAAGGCGTACGGACAGCGGGTTGCGGTAGGTCGTCGCGGGCGCAGGGGCCGCAGGGCCCGCAGCGGACGAACCAGCGGTGGCGGCGGTGGACGGCGCAGGCCGCGGCGCCTGCCCGGCCGCCGGCGCGAACGCCGTGGCCAGGGCAAGCGCCGCCAGCCCCGCCAGGGGGAATCGTGGCATGTCGTCTCCTGTCGTGCTGTTTTTTGGCCGAGCTTACTACTGCCCGGCCCGTCGTGCAGCACGTCAGGGAAAGAGGCTCAATGCCCCGTCGTCCTCGAGAACAAATTCATCACGAGCACGCCGGCCAGGATCAGCCCGATGCCCGCCAGCGCGCCCGCGTCGAGCTTCTGGCCGAACAGCAGCCAGCCAGACAGCGTCACCAGCACGATGCCCACGCCGGACCACACGGCATAGGTCACGCCGAGCGGGATCGTGCGCAGCGTCAGCGACAGGAAGTAGAACGCCAGCCCGTAGCCGGCGACGACGAGGACCGAAGGCAGCGGGCGGCTGAAGCCCGCGCTGGCCTTGAGGGCGGTGGTGGCGATCGTCTCGGACACGATGGCGACCGCCAGGCATAACCAATTGTTCATGATGACTCCTTTGCGTGGATGATGAACAACGCGCCGCCCGGATGTCAACGCCGGCCGCCTCCCGCTCCGGCGCAAGCGGCGCCGCTCTGCTATCATGACGGTCTTCATGGCTTCGATTTCCACAGATCCGACGATGTTGATGGGTTCGCAATGGCGCCGCCTGGCCGCCGCGGCCGTCCTGCTGGCGGCCGGCGTGCACGCGCCGGCGTCCGCACGGGACGTCGTGCTGCGTCCCTGGCCCGCCGCGCAGGCGACGCCGCCGCTCGACGCCGTCGATCTCGATGGCAAGCCCTTCGACCTCGCCCGCTTGCGCGGCAAGGTCGTCGTCGTGAATTTCTGGGCCACGTGGTGCGCTCCCTGCGTGGCGGAGATCCCCGTGCTGGCCAGGCTGGCCGGGCGCGACGGACTGGCCGTCGTCGGCGTCAACTACAAGGAAGGCATGCCGGCGATCCGCGGATTCACGGACGGCCACCCGATCCCCTACCCCGTGCTGCGCGATCGCGGCGGCGACGCGTTCAAGCTGTGGAGCCCGGGCGTGATGCCGACCACGGTCGTGCTCGACCGCCAGGGCCGCGCGCGCTGGCGCACCGTCGGCGAGATTCCCGCCGACGACACGGCGCTGGGCCGCGCGATCGACGCGCTGCTCGCGGAGCGGGACGGCGCCAAGCCGCACCAAGAATAACCAACAACACTAGGAAGACTGCAATGCAAGACACCAAACCGACCGCCCTGCGCCGTTCGCTGCTCAAAGCCGCCGGCGGCGCCCTGCTCGCCGGCGCCCTGCCGCGCACCGTGCTGGCCCAGCAACAGGAGCAGCAGCGCCCGTTCGCGCCCAAGCCGGGCGACTGGAAGGGCTACGAGGTGGTCACCAGGGTGAGCCTGCAGAATCCGACCGGCGCCTCGACCGTGTGGGTGCCCCTGCCCGTCATCGACACCGACTGGCAGCGCACGCTGTCCAACAACTGGAGCGGCAACGCCCGCTCGATGAAGGTCGCCACCGACGAGCACTACGGCGCCAAGTACCTGATCGCCCAGTTCGACGCCGGCGTCGTGCCCTCGCTGGAAGTCGTGTCGCGCGTCCAGACCCGCGACCGTGCGGAAGACTGGAAGCATGGCAAGGCTGCCACCGAAACCAGGGAAGACCTCGCGCTGTGGCTGCGCCCGACCGACCTGATGCCGCTGGACGGCATCGTCCTCAAGACCGCCAACCAGATCGTGGCCGGCGCCCGCACGGACGAAGACAAGGCCCAGCGCATCTACGACTGGATCATCCTGAACACCTTCCGCGAGCCGAAGGTCAAGGGCTGCGGCATCGGCGACATCAAGTCCATGCTGGAGACCGCGAACCTGAGCGGCAAGTGCGCCGACCTGAACGGCCTGTTCGTGGGCCTGTGCCGCGCCGTCGGCCTGCCGGCGCGCGACGTCTACGGCGTGCGCATCGCGCCGAGCGCCTTCCCGTACAAGGAACTGGGCGGCAAGCCGGCCGCCCTGCAGGGCGCCCAGCACTGCCGCGCCGAGGTCTGGCTCAAGCAGCACGGCTGGGTCGCCATGGACCCGGCCGACGTCACCAAGGTGATGCGCCAGGAGACCAGCGAATGGATCAAGGACGCCGACAACCCGATCGTGGCCCCGGTGCGCAAGGCGCTGTTCGGCGGCTGGGAAGGCAACTGGATGGGCTACAACTTCGGCCACGACGTGCGCCTGCAGGAGTCGAAGACCATCAAGCAGGTCGGCTTCCTGATGTACCCGCAGGCCGAGAGCAACGGCGAGCCGTACGACTCGCTGAATCCGGATGCCTTCAAGTACGTCATCACCTCGCGCGCCATCTGATCGCGCGGGCCGATCGATCCTCATGACGCCCCCGACCCTCGAGAGCGTGGACACCGGCACCGAGCGCAAGCTCGGGCGCCTGCTGGCGTTCGGCGTGCTGGCCACGCTGCTGGCCTCGACCTGCTGCGTGCTGCCGCTGGTATTGGTGCTGGTCGGGATCACGGGGGCCTGGATGGCGCACCTGCAGGCCCTCGCTCCCGTCACGCCCTACGCCATCGCGCTAGCCGTCGGCGCACTGGGCTGGGCCGGCTGGCTCGTGTTCCGTCCCCGCCGCTTCTGCACGCTGGCCGACGGCAGCTGCGCCAAGACGCGCCCGCTCATGCGCCGCGTCTTCATCGCCTGCGCCGTGTTCGCCGCCCTGCTGCTGGGCTTTCCGCTCATCGCCCCGCTGTTTTATTGACCCACTGGAATGACCATGAACGCCACCCGCATCCTGACCGCCACCGCCGCCCTGTTCGTCCTCGCCGCACCGCAGTTCGCGTCGGCCAAGCAGCAGACCGTGGAACTGAACGTACCGACCATGGACTGCGCCACCTGCCCGATCACGATCAAGGCGGCACTGTCCAAGGTGCCCGGCGTATCGAAGGTCAAGGTGAGCTACGAGAAGCGCGAAGCCGTGATCGTGTACGACGACGCCAAGGCCAGCCTGGCCGATTTGAAGAAGGCGACCGAGGACGTCGGGTATCCGGCGATGCTCAAGACGAGCCGCTGACATTGGCCGGGTGCAACCCGGCTGCCCGCACGACCGGCCGTCGTCCCCGCCCAGGCGCACTGCTGTCCGGGATAAATAAGGAAGAGCAGCTACGG
>NZ_JASNRD010000063.1 GCF_030412015.1 Massilia sp. YIM B02763
TGAACCGCCCCGGATTTTGTAGAGGCTCCATTGTTTGAGAAAATGGAGTTATGAAGAAGCAACCCAAGTATTCCCCCGAAGTCATCGAGCGCGCTGTACGCATGGTCAGTGAGGCCGCCAGCGAGTACAGCTCGCAGTGGGCCGCGATCGAATCCATCGCTGCCAAGATCGGCTGCACACCTGAGACGCTGCGCCGCTGGGTTCGCCAGCAAGAGCGTGATACGGGCCAACGTCCCGGGCCGACCACTGCCGAAGAGGAGCGCATCAAGGCACTGGAACGCGAAGTGCGTGAGCTGCGCAAGGCAAACGAGATCCTACGCTTGGCGAGTGCGTTTTTCGCCCAGGCGGAGCTCGACCGCCGCTTCAAGCCGTGAGGAAGTTCGTCGACCAGTACCGCCATGCCTACGGCGTCGAGCCGATCTGCAGGTCGCGCCGTCGGGCTATTGGCGATACGCGGCGAAGCAGCGCAACC
>NZ_JASNRD010000064.1 GCF_030412015.1 Massilia sp. YIM B02763
GAAAGTAAGTCGTATGCAGAATACCTTTTATCTCCACTTGCTCAATTACGCACATACACCAGCGAACCAGGGCCGACCCCCACTGCAAGTGGAGATAAAAGGTATTCTGCATACGACTTACTTTCATCCATGGATTGTGAGTGTGAAAGTAAGTCGTATGCAGAATACCTTTTATCTCCACTTGCTCAATTACGCACATACACCAGCGAACCAGGGCCGACCCCCACGGCAAGTGGAGATAAAAGGTATTCTGCATACGACTTACTTACCCACTCACAATACATGGATGAAAGTAAGTCGTATGCAGAATACCTTTTATCTCCACTTGCTCAATTACGCACATACACCAGCGAACCAGGGCCGACCCCCACGGCAAGTGGAGATAAAAGGTATTCTGCATACGACTTACTTTCACACTCACAATACATGGATGAAAGTAAGTCGTATGCAGAATACCTTTTATCTCCACTTG
>NZ_JASNRD010000065.1 GCF_030412015.1 Massilia sp. YIM B02763
AAGCGGCGGCGTACTTTGCGCAGGAGTCGCTGCCAAGTACGCGTGGATAAAGACGATGCGACTCGACTTCCCTGGTTATCCTGTGAGGATGATGTGCCGAGTGTTGGACGTCTCGCGCAATGGCTATTACGACTGGCTGCGGGCCAAGCCATCGACACGCAGGCAGGACGACGCCCGGTTGAAAGTCTTGATCACTGCAGTGCACCGGCAGACCAGAGAGACCTATGGGGTGCCGCGGATAAAGCGCGAGCTTGCTGCGCAGGGCTATGAGGTTGGTCGCGACCGTGTTCGCCGGCTGCGCCAGGAGCTGAATCTTCGCTGCAAACAGCGGCGCAAGTTCATCGCCACGACGAACTCGAATCACAACCTGCCCGTCGTTGAGAATCTGCTGGAACAGCGGTTCGCGCCAAGCCGGCCTGAAGAAGTGTGGGTGACCGACATCA
>NZ_JASNRD010000066.1 GCF_030412015.1 Massilia sp. YIM B02763
AGCAGGGCGGTGTGTACAAATGGCAGGGACGTAATCAGTACAAGCTGATGACTTGTGCCTACTAGGCATTCCTCATTCAAGGAGAATAATTGCAATCGTCGATCCTCATCACGATGCAAGTTCAAAAGATTTCCCACCCGCTTCCAGGTAGGTTGCCAGAAGGCACTCAGACTCGTTTATTGCATCAGTGTAGTGCGCGTGCAGCCTAGGACATTTAGGAGCATCACAGACCTGCTATTGGCTCGCTCTTCCGCGTGCTATAGACGCACACAGTCCCCTTAAGAAGTATTCCCACAGTCTCGTCCCACTCCAATCCAGCAAGCCGGCGGAGGTGAGACTACAGACGA
>NZ_JASNRD010000067.1 GCF_030412015.1 Massilia sp. YIM B02763
ACCTCTTCCGATAATGACAAGCGCTCACGTGAAGAGCTGCTTGAAGAACTTGAGTATCTTCGGGCGGAGAATGCTTACCTAAAAAAATTGGAAGCCTTAGTTCAAGCGAAGAAGTCGGCTGCGCAGAAAAAGCCCAAGTAGTGCATGAACTAAGGCTGCAATTTCGCTTGCCGCACCTGTTGAAAGCGGCAACTCTGCCGCGCAGTACCTTTTACTATCAAGTCAAGGCGCTCGCGTCTGGCGATAAGTACCAGGAGCTAAAGCAAGCCATCAAGACGATCTATGCCTGCCACAAAGGGCGT
>NZ_JASNRD010000068.1 GCF_030412015.1 Massilia sp. YIM B02763
GGTAGGTTGGACCTGTGTTGTTTCTTTCTTGTGGAGAGGCGTAGCTGTGTGTGCTTGCGTTGTGTGAGAGGCGTTTCGGCGTCGCTTGCATGTATCGCTTGTATGCCGCGAATGGCAATGAACAGTTAACTCAGAACTGGTACGGACCAGGGGAATCCGACTGTTTAATTAAAACAAAGCATTGCGATGGCGACAATTTCGTGTTAACGCAATGTGATTTCTGCCCAGTGCTCTGAATGTCAAAGTGAAGAAATCCA
>NZ_JASNRD010000009.1 GCF_030412015.1 Massilia sp. YIM B02763
GCTCAGCGGCGCGCCCACCCAGGCCGTCATCGACGGCGGCGACGGCAACGACACCTTCTACCTCTACGACCGCGGCAGCGTCCAGACCATTACCACCGGCAGCGGCGCGGACACGCTCTACCTGAGCGGCCTGACGAGTGGCAGCGCGGTCGTGACCGTCACCGACTTCATGGCGGGCGGCGGCGGCGACAGGATCGACCTGAACGGCATCTTCGGCTACCTGACGGGATATGCGGCGAGCAGCGATCCCTTCGCCGGCGGCTTCCTGCGCCTGGTGCAGAACGGCGCCGACACCGAACTGCAATGGGACCGCACGGGCAGCGGCGACGGCGCGGCCTGGAATACGCTGTTCGTGCTGAAGGGCACGAATGCTGCCGCCTTCACGCTCGATAACTTCAACCCCGCCTACAACCCGGACGGCAGCGGAACGGGCCTGACGATCGACGGCACCGAGAACGGCGAGAGCCTGGCCGGCACGCCGAACAACGACACCATCAACGGCCTGGGCGGCGGCGACTACCTGTACGGCGGATTCGGCAACGACACCCTCGACGGCGGCGCCGACAGCGACTACCTGCAAGGGGAACAAGGCGACGATACGCTGGTCGGCGGCGCCGGCAACGACACCCTGTCCGACAACAGCGGCATCAACAAGCTGTACGGCGGCGACGGCAACGACACCTTCTCGCTCAGCGGCGCGCCCACCCAGGCCGTCATCGACGGCGGCGCCGGCAGCGACACCTTCTACCTCTACGACCGCGGCAGCGCCCAGACCATTACCACCGGCAGCGGCGCGGACACGCTCTACCTGAGCGGCCTGACGAGCGGCAGCGCGGTCATGACCGTCACCGACTTCACGGTGGGCAGCGGCGGCGACAGGATCGAGCTGGGCGGCATCACTGGCTACCTGAGCGGGTACGCAGGCGGCGATCCCTTCGCGGCCGGCTTCCTGCACCTGGTGCAGAACGGTGCCGACACCGAACTGCAATGGGACCGCACGGGGCCGTCCGACGGCGTCGCCTGGAACACGCTGTTCGTGCTGAAGGGCGTCACGGCATCCAGCCTCACGGCCGACAACTTCAACCCAGGCTATGCGCCCGCCGTCGCGCTGGTCGGGGTGGCGCCGGTCGCCGATACCGCCGCGCTGGCCGCATGACCACTACCAATCCGACAACGACAAAGGAACACCATGAAACAACTGATCATCCTCCTCCTCGCGCTCGCCGGCACGAGCGCCAATGCCACGGTCATCAAGGCCGACTTCAGCGCCAGGGCCGGCCAGGCGGCATGCACCACGTGCCCGCCGGACCTCGGCCCGGTCACGCTGCAGGCCCTGGGCCAGGCGGTCGGGAGCGGCATCGAACTGGATGACGGCGCCAGCTACGCCAACCCGTCCGGCTACCTGGGCGGCAAAGTCCATATCGACCTCGACCCGGTCGCCAGGACGCTGACGCTGCTGTCCCAGGACGACTACGATTTCTCCACCTTCGTGGCCGACATCGCCAATATCCGGTTCGACACCAACGAAATCATCACGGGACTGTCGCTCGTGTCGAACGACCTCACCGAAGACGAGGTGGTGGTGCCGCTGCTGTCCTTCACTGGCGACAGCCTGAAGATCAGCTACGATGCCGGTCCGGATGGCTTCTTCTACTTCACGGGACGCAGCGCCGTGTTCCAGTTCACCACGGAGGAGCGGCAGGTAGAGGTGCCGGAACCAGCTAGCCTGGCGCTGCTTGCCATGGGGCTGGGAGGCCTGGCCGCCGCCCGGCGCCGGCGCGGATGACGTTTGCACCATAGACAAAGGGCGCCGCGGCGCCCTTTGTCGTCGAAGGCCGGACCTTCCGCTTACACGACGATCGTCTGGTGCTCGCCCTCGCCACGCGCGCGGATCTCGCCGATGCGGTAGACGGTCTCGCCGGCCGCCTGCAGCTGGGCCATGGCGGCGTCCGCGTTCTCTTTCGAAACGATCACGGTCATGCCGATGCCGCAGTTGAACACGCGGTGCATTTCGGCGTCGGCCACGCCGCCGTGCTGCTGCAGCCACTGGAACAGCGGCGGCAGGGTCCAGGACTTGCTGTCCAGCACGGCCGTCAGGCCATCCTGCAGCACGCGCGGGATGTTCTCGACCAGGCCGCCGCCGGTGATGTGCACCAGGCCCTTCACTTCCATCGACTGCATCAGCGCCAGCAGCGGCTTCACGTAAATGCGGGTCGGCGCCATCAGGGCGTCGGACAGCTTCTGGCCGTGGAAGTCGCCTTCCAGGTCCGGTTTCGAGACTTCGATGATCTTGCGCACCAGCGAGTAGCCGTTCGAGTGGATGCCCGACGAGGCCAGGCCCAGCACGACGTCGCCCGGGGCGATCTTGGTGCCGTCGATGATCTGCGATTTTTCCACGGCGCCGACGGCAAAGCCGGCCAGGTCGTATTCGCCGTCCGGGTACATGCTCGGCATTTCGGCGGTCTCGCCGCCGATCAGCGCGGCGCCGGCCTGTTCGCAGCCGGCGGCGATGCCCTTGACCACGGCGGTGGCGGTCGGCACGTCCAGCTTGCCGCAGGCAAAGTAGTCGAGGAAGAACAGCGGCTCGGCACCCTGCACCAGGATGTCGTTGACGCTCATGGCGACCAGGTCGATGCCGACGGTGTCGTGGCGGTTCAGTTCGAACGCCAGCTTAAGCTTGGTGCCCACGCCGTCGGTACCGGAGACCAGCACCGGTTCCTTGTATTTCTTGCTGATCTCAAACAGCGCACCGAAACCGCCGATGCCACCGAGCACGCCTTCGCGCATCGTGCGCTTGGCAAATGGTTTGATCGCTTCGACCAGGGCGTCGCCGGCATCGATATCGACACCGGCATCGCGGTAGGAGAGAGAAACATTAGATGGTTGGCTCATGGTATTTGGCAGCGGAGGCGGTAAAATAGTAGGCGGTTGACTGATCGACACATTTGCGGCATTGGAGCCGACGGCCAACTGGTCAATCCGTTATTTTATCAAAACGGCCCGCTACGACGCTGTTTTACCGCCATAACAATAAATACCTGATTTTTAAAAACGTGAGAATCGCGCGATGAAACAGCTGGTGCTCGATTTAGGCGCCGAACCGGCGTACAGCCTCGACACCTTCCAGATAGGCGAGAATGCCGAAATGGCGCACCTGATGCACCAGTTCGCGCAGCGCGCCTCGCGCGAGCATTTCTGCTACCTGTGGGGCGAGACGGGCGCCGGCAAGACGCACTTGCTGCAGGGCCTGGCGGCCACGCCCGGCTCGCGCTACGTCGCGGCCGGGGCCGACGCCGCCGAATTCGTCTACGCGCCCGACGCCAGCCTGTACCTGGTCGACGACATCGACCAGCTCTCGCCGCAGCGCCAGATCGACGCCTTCGCCCTGTTCAACCAGGTGCGCGAGCACGGCGCCTACATGGTATGTACGGGCCCGGTGCCGCCGGCCGTGCTGCCGGTGCGCGAAGACCTGCGCACGCGCATGGGCTGGGGCCTGGTCTACGAGATCCACGGCCTGTCCGACGACCAGAAGATCGCCGCGCTGACCCAGGCGGCCGAGGCGCGCGGTTTGACGCTGTCGGCCAGCGTGTTACCCTATTTGCTGTCCCATTTCAAGCGCGACATGCGCTCCCTGTCGACCATGCTGGATGCCCTCGACCAGTACTCGCTGGAGACCCAGCGGCCCGTCACGGTCCCGCTGCTGCGCGACCTGCTGCTGCAGGAAAACCAAGGCAATGCGCCGCACAACGAAACCAAAGAATGAAGAACCTCGCGCTGTTTGACCTCGACCATACGCTGCTGCCGATCGATTCCGATCACGAATGGGGCGAGTTCCTGGTGCGCCAGGGCGTCGTGAACGCCGACGACTACCAGCGCCGCAACGACGCCTTTTTCGCCCAGTACAACGCCGGCAAGCTCGATCCCGTCGAATACCTCGAATTCGCCCTCGGCACGCTGGCCGGCTTCGAGCCGGCCGTGCTGCGCGACTTGCACGGCCAGTACCTGAAGGACGTGATCGCGCCGGCCATCAAGCCGTCCGCCGTCGCGCTGCTGCGGCAGCACCAGGACGCCGGCGACCTGGTGGCCATCATCACCGCCACCAACGCCTGGCTGACCGCCCCCATCGCGAAGATGCTGGGCGTGGAGCACCTGCTCGCCGCCCGTCCGCAGCTGGACGGGCGCGGCCACCCGACGGGCAAGCTGGACGGCCTGCCGTCCCACGGTCCCAACAAGGTGGTCCACATGCACGCCTGGCTCGACACCCTGGGCCGGCCGTTCGACAGCTTCGAGCGCAGCTATTTTTACAGCGACTCGCACAACGACATCCCGCTGCTGTCGGTCGTCTCCCATCCGGTGGCGACCAACCCGAGCGCGCTGCTGCACCAACACGCAAGCGCCAATGGCTGGCCTTTACTGCACCTGTTCGACGCATCTGTTCAATGATCAAAAAATTCATCCGTAAAATCCTTGGCGTGAAAGACGAGCGCGACCCCACCGAACCCGTAGTCCTTGGACCGGAACAGCACGGCATCGATCCGAAGCTGGTGTCCGGCAATGCCATCCGCGTGACCCAGACCCTGCAGGAAGCGGGCTTCAAGGCCTTCGTCGTCGGCGGCGCCGTGCGCGACCTGCTGCTGGGCGTGAAGCCGAAGGACTTCGACATCGCCACCGACGCCACGCCGGAAGAAGTGAAGCGCCTGTTCCGCCGCGCGTTCATCATCGGCCGCCGCTTCCAGATCGTGCACGTGATGTTCGGCCAGGACCTGCTGGAAGTGACGACCTTCCGCGGCCGCGGCAGCGACAATGCGCCGAAGGACGAGCATGGCCGCGTCCTGCGCGACAACAACTTCGGTCCGCAGCACGAGGACGCCGAGCGCCGCGACTTCACCATCAACGCCATGTACTACGACCCGGCCACGCAGACGGTGCTGGACTACCACGGCGGCATCGAGGACATCCGCGCCAAGATCCTGCGCATCATCGGCCAGCCGGAAGCGCGTTACCGCGAAGACCCCGTGCGCATGCTGCGCGTGGTGCGCTTCGCCGCCAAGCTGCAGTTCACGATCGAGCCGGCCACGCGCGCGCCGATCCCCGTCATGGCCCCGCTCATCAACAACGTGCCGGCCGCGCGCGTGTTCGACGAGATGCTCAAGCTGCTGATGAGCGGCCATGCGCTGGCCTGCCTGAAGGAGCTGCGCTCGTCGGGCCTGCACCATGGCCTGCTGCCGCTGCTGGACGTGGTGCTGGAGCAGCCGATCGGCATGAAGTTCGTGACGCTGGCGCTGGACTCCACCGATGCGCGCGTGCGCGCCGGCAAGGGCGTGTCGCCGGGCTTCCTGTTCGCCTCCCTGCTGTGGCACCAGGTGCTGGAAAAGTGGAACGCCTACCGCGCCGCCGGCGAATCGCCGATTCCCGCGCTGCACCTGGCCGCGGACGACGTGCTGGACAACCAGACCGACAAGCTGGCCCTGCAGCGCCGCATCGCCACCGACATGCGCGACATCTGGGCCATGCAGCCGCGCTTCGAACGCCGCAACGGCAAGGCGCCGTATAAGCTGCTGGAGCACCCGCGCTTCCGCGCCGGCTTCGACTTCCTGCTGCTGCGCTGCGAATCTGGCGAACTGGATGCCGACGTCGGCAACTGGTGGGCCACCTTCTACGCCGGCGACGTGGCCGAGCGCGAACGCCTGATCAACTCGGCGCGCGAGACGGCGCCCGCCGCCGCCAAGAAGCGCCCGCGCCGCCGCGGCCCGCGCAAGACGGGCGAAGGCGAAGCGGCCGGCTCCACCGTCGCCAACGAAGGCGGAGCCGCCGCCGAATGATCGCCTGGGTCGGCATCGGCGCCAACCTGGGCGACGCGCGCGCGAACGTGCTGGACGCGATCGATCGCCTTCGGCGCCTGCCCGGCGCGCGCTTCCTGCAGGCCTCCTCGCTGTACCGCACGGCGCCCATCGATTCCTCGGGCGACGATTACGTCAATGCCGTGGCCGCGCTCGACACCGACCTCGATGCGCACGCGCTGCTGCGGACCCTGTTCGACATCGAGCAGGCCCACGGCCGCGAACGCCCCTACCGCAACGCGCCGCGCACGCTCGACCTCGACCTGCTGCTATACGGCGACCAGGTGATCGCCGACGCGCCTGCCCTGCTCGTGCCGCATCCGCGCCTGCACGAGCGCGCGTTCGTGCTGGCGCCGCTGGCCGAACTCGCCCCCGACCTCGTCATTCCCGGCCGCGGCAGCGTGGCGTCGCTGTTGCCGGGCGTGGCCGGCCAATCCATCGAAAGGCTGTGCTGATGCAACTTCCCGTGATCGTCCAGACCGGCGGCTTGCTGGTCCTGTCCAACGTGTTCATGACCTTCGCCTGGTACGGTCACCTGAAGAACCTGTCGAACAAGGCCTGGTACGTGGCGGCGCTGATCAGCTGGGGCATCGCGCTGTTCGAGTACCTGCTGCAGGTGCCCGCGAACCGCATCGGGGCGAGCCAGTACAACCTGGGCCAGCTCAAGATCATGCAGGAAGTGATCACGCTGTCCGTGTTCGTGCCGTTCGCCGTGTTCTACATGGACCAGCCGTTCAAGCTGGACTACGTGTGGGCGGCGCTGTGCATGCTGGGGGCGGTGTATTTCATTTTCAGGTCCTGACCAGCAGGGCTTCGATTTCGGGTGCAGAATGGCACCCTGCGCGTATCACCGCGTGGGCGGGGTACCCGCCCACCCTACCCGTCGTTATCGGCGGTTTTTTGTTTTAAGAGGAATACTATGAGCGGATATTTGGGTGGCAAGGACATGGCGGCCCCGGGACAATCGAACGTGGCGCCCGCGCCCGCCAAGCCCGTGCAGAAGGCCGTGACCATTCCCTCGCTGATGGCCATGCGCGCCGCCGGCGAGAAGATCGCCATGCTCACCTGCTACGACGCCAGCTTCGCGTCCCTGATGGACCGCTGCGGCGTGGAGATCCTGTTGATCGGCGATTCGCTGGGCATGGTCTGCGCCGGCTACGATTCGACGCTGCCGGTGACGGTGGCCGACGTCGCCTACCATACCGCCTCCGTCAAGCGCGGCAGCAAGAACGCCCTCGTGCTGGCCGACCTGCCCTTCGGCAGCTACGGCAGCAAGGAACAGGCCTACGACAATTGCGCCGCGCTGATGCGCGCCGGCGCCCACATGGTCAAGATCGAGGGCGGCGAATGGCTGGCCGAGACCGTGCACTTCCTGGTCCAGCGCGGCATTCCCGTCTGCGCCCACATCGGCCTGACCCCGCAATTCGTGCACCAGCTGGGCGGCTACAAGGTGCAGGGCAAGACCGACGCCGGCGCAGACCAGCTCAAACGCGACGCCGGGGCCCTGCAGGATGCCGGCGCCGCCATCGTGCTGCTGGAAGCCGTGCCGGCCGCCCTCGGCAAGGAAGTCACGGACATGCTGCGCGTGCCGACCATCGGCATCGGCGCCGGCCCGGACTGCTCGGGCCAGGTGCTCGTCATGCACGACCTGCTGGGCGTGTTCCCGGGCCGCAAGGCGCGCTTCGTGAAGAACTTCATGGAAGGCCAGACGAGCATCGACGCCGCCGTCGGCGCCTACGTGGCGGCCGTCAAGGACGGCAGCTTCCCGGCGCCGGAACACTGCTTCTGAGCGTAGGATGGGGGCATGAACGAGATCGCCCCCTCCCCTGCCCCGTCTTCCCTGCGCCTGTTCCTGGCGCTGTGGCCCGACGATGCCGTGCGCGCGCAATTGCGCGCATGGCGCGACCGGTGGACCTGGCCGCGCGGCGCGGCGCCCGTCGACAGCGCCAAGCTGCACCTCACGCTGCACTTCCTCGGCGGCGTGCCGTCCGAGCGGCTGCCCGATCTGCTGGACGGCTTTTCCCTTCCCTTCTCTCCCTTCGCCCTGTACCTGGGCCGCGCCGAGCTGTGGCACAACGGCATCGCCGTGCTGGCGCCGCACGATGTGCCGCGGGCGCTGCTGGACCTGCATGCGGGCCTGGCGCAATCGCTGCAGGACCTGGGCCTGCAGCCGGAGGAGCGCGCCTACCGGCCGCACGTGACGATGGCGCGCCGGGCGCGCGATGCCGCCCCGCCGCAGGAAGGGCCGGAGATCGTGTGGCGGGCGGACCGCTATGCGCTGGTCGAATCGCGGCCGGGCGTGGGTTATACCGTGTTACGGGAATACCGGTAGGGTGGACGGCTGTGCCGTCCACGCGTTCAAACCGAGCTGGCTCCGACGGGGAGCGCAATGTAACCAACGACGCGTATCGGCGCGTGGACGGCGGGGCCATCCACCCTACGAACGTTTCACGACCTTCGCATTCAAGGCCACCACGATGCCGGCCAGCGACAACACGCCCAGCGCCACCGCGATATTGCTGTGCGCCGCGATCGAGCCGATGATCGGCGGCGCCAGCAGCAGTCCCGCGTAGCCGAGCGTCGCCACCGCCGCCAGCCCGCCGGCCGCCGACATGCCGGGCACGCGCGCGGCCGCCGAGAAGATCACCGGCACCACGTTCGCCGCGGCCAGGCCGATCAGCGCGAAGCCCAGCGCCGACAGCAGGAAATGGGTGCTGGTCACGGCCAGCAGCAGGCCCGCGCAGATGCCGATGCCGCCCGCCGTCATGACGCGCGCCGCGCCGAAGCGCAGCACGAGGCGGTCGCCGGCGAAGCGGCAGGCGGCCATCGTGACGGAAAACGCCGAGTAGCCGAGGGCCGCCGATGCGGGCTCCGCGCCCGTGCGCTCGGTCAGCAGCAGCGCGCTCCAGTCGACCAGCGCGCCCTCCACGGCGAAGCACAGCAGCGCCAGCAGGCCGAGGAACAGGGCCGGGCCGCGCGGCACGGCGAAGTGGCTGCCGTGCGAGGCGGGAGGCGCGACGAGGATGAAGCGGGCGCACAGCGCCACCACGACGGCGAAGAGGATGCCGGCCGCCAGCGCCCCGCGGCCGTCGCCGAAGCCGGCGCCGATCACGATGCCGCCCAGCGCCGCGCCGATCAGGCCGCCCAGGCTGTAGAAGCCGTGGAACGAGGACATGGTCGGAATGCCGCGCGCCGTTTCCACTTCGCTCGCATTGGTGTTCATCGACACGTCCAGTAGGCCGTTGCTGGCGCCGAACACGAAGGCCGCCACGAACAGGGCCGTCACGTCGCTCACGTTCATCAGGACGACGGACATGACGGCGAACATCCAGCCGGCGGCGAGCACCACGGCGCGCGTGCCCCAGCGTCCGGACAGCCAGCCCGACAGCGGCATCGCCGCGATGGCGCCGCCGGCGATCGTCAGCAGCAGGAAGCCCAGCGTGCCCGTCGAGATGCCGGCGCGCGCCTGCACCAGCGGCACGTGGGCGGCCCACAGGCCGATGCCGGCGCCGTTGAGCAGGAAGACCAGGGAGATCGCCCAGCGCGCCGCTTCGACCGTCGCGGACGGGCGTGCCAGGACCGCGTCGTCGTTCATCGCGCCGTCATTCATCGTTGTCATGCCTTGCTCCTTGTCGTGGTGCTGCCCAGGCGGATGTCCGGGGCCGGTTCGGCCTGGCGCAGGCGCGCCAGCACGTCCGGGGCGACGTCCGGTTCCAGCACCAGCTGGTCGACCTCGGACAGCGGCGCGATCAGGAACGGTGCCGGCGCTTCCAGCCGCTCGTTGAGCACGGCCACGACGCGGCGGCTGGCCGCCGCCAGCATCGCGCCCTTGACCTCGGCTTCCTCGATATTGCCGGCGCCCAGGCCTCGGTCCGCCTCGACGCTGCAGACGCCGACGACGGCCAGGTTCACGCGCAGGCGCCGGATCTCGGCCACCGTGTGGGCGCCCAGTACCGCATCGGCGTGCCCCGCATAGGTACCGCCCAGCAGCATCACGCGGGTCGTGCGCATATGGCCCAGCTCCAGCGCGATGCGCGGGCTGTTGGTGACGATGGTGGCCGCGTGGCCGTCCTCGAGCAGGCGCACGAAAGCAAGATTGGTGGTGCCGGCATCGACCAGCACGGTATCGCCCGGCCGCACGCTCTCCGCCAGCGCCCGCGCCAGCACGCCCTTGCGGGCCGCATCCGCATCGGCGCGCTGGCCGAAACTGGGCTCGGCGCGCGTGCGGCGCATGGCCCCGCCGTGGACACGGCGCAGCAGGCCGGCCGCATCGAGGTCGCGCAGGTCGCGCCGGATCGTGTCTTCCGATGTACGGAACTGCTGGGCCAGCTCGGCCGCCAGCACTTTTCCCTGGCGATCGACCAGTTCCACGATCGATTGCCGCCGTTCTTCCGCAAGTTGCATGGTTCCTCCTTGAATACCATGCACTCTACGGGTTTACGCATGAACATGCAACACCATGCAAAAACGTGCACGCGGAATTGATCACTGGCGTCGCCCCTGCGCAGGCAGGGGCCCAATGTCATGTGAACAGCCCGGCACACAAATTAGGCCCCTGCCTGCGCAGGGGCGACGGGTTTGGGGCAGCTAGACGAGCAGCATCAGGTGTTCGCGTTCCCACGAGCTGATCACGCGCGAGAAGGTGGCGAATTCGAGTTCCTTGACTTCGCAGAAGGCCTCGACGAAGAGCGGGCCCAGCATGTCGGCCAGGGCCGGGCAGGCGCGCAGCTGGCCGATCGCGTCTTCCAGGTTGCGCGGCAGTTCGCCGTGGACGTGTTCGGCGCTTTCCGCGGTGGGGGCGGCCGGTTCGATGCCCTGGGTCATGCCGAGGTAGCCGCAGGCGAGCGTGGCGGCCATGGCCAAGTAGGGATTGACGTCCACGCCCGGCACGCGGTTTTCCACGCGGCGGCTGGCAGGGCCGGAGTTCGGGATGCGGATGCCGCAGGTGCGGTTGTCGTAGCCCCAGTGGATGTTCATGGGCGCCGACTGGAAGCGCGACAGGCGCCGGAAGGAATTCACGTGCGGCGCGAACAGCAGCGTGGCCGGCGGCACGTAGCGCTCCAGGCCGCCGATGAAGTGGCGGAACAAGGTACTTTCCGTGCCCGCCGCGTCGGAAAAAATATTGTTCCCGCTGCCGTCGACGACGCTCTGGTGCACGTGCATGGCGCTGCCCGGCTCCGTTTCCATCGGCTTGGCCATGAAGGTGGCAAAGATGCCGTGGCGCAGCGCCGTCTCGCGCACGGCGCGCTTGAACAGGAACACGCGGTCGGCCAGTTCCAGCGCATCGCCGTGGGCGAAATTGATTTCCATCTGGCCGGCGCCGGCCTCGTGGATCAGCGTCTCGACGCCCAGTTCGTGCTGCTTGCAGAACGCCGACAGTTCCAGGAAGAAGGGATCGAAGGCATTGACGGCATCTATCGAATACGATTGCCGCCCCTGCTCCGTGAAACCGCTGCGCCCGGTGGGCGGGGCCAGCGGCTCATGCGGGTTGGTCGTGCGCGCGACCAGGTAGAACTCCATCTCGGGCGCCACCACGGGCCGCCAGCCGCGCGCCGCATACCTGTCCAGCACGCGCCGCAGCACGGCGCGCGGGGCCAGCTCGACGGGGCTGCCGTCGAAGTTCTCGCAATCGTGGATGACGAGCGCGACCCGTTCCGTGGCCCAGGGCACGACGCGGATCGTCGACGCGTCCGGCACGCAGATCATGTCCGGGTCGGTGGCGCCGACGTAGGGCACGTTGTCCGGCTGCTCGCCGTGCACCGTGTTCAGCAGCACGCTCTTGGGCAGGCGCATGTGCTCGCCGGCCAGGAACAAGTCCTTCGGCAGGATCTTGCCGCGCGCAATGCCGGTCATGTCGGCGATGACGCACTCGACTTCGTGGATGTTGTGCTCGCGCAGGAAGTCGCGCATGGAAGACATCATGGTGGACAGGCGTGCTGCGCTCATCGGGGTCTCGCCGTTGCGGTGCGGCCCACTATAGCATCGCGCCCCGGCATGCCGCGCCCGGGTCGCGCCCGCCTTGCCCGGTTTCCGCACTTCGTTCCCGGCCAGCCTCAGTTCGCGTCATCGCCGACGCAAGCGCTGTTTTCTGCGGCATACTTTTTATTATGGAACAGCTCACCGACCGACGACCGTCCACCGACATCCCGACCTCGCGCATGTGGCGCAGCTATGCCGGCGGCTGGCTCGCCTACATGCTGCTGCTCGCGGCGGCCCTCCAGCTCGACAATGGTGAAAGCACCGGTTTCAAGTGGAAAGGCCTTGCCGCGGTGGCGTGGGTCGTCGCGCAGGCGCTGTTGCTTGCCCTGGTGTGGCCCTTGCAAGGCTTCCTCGAACGCCGGCGCCTGCCGCCGGTGGGAGTCTTCCTCGTCCACGCCTTCCTGGCTGCGTCGTATGCGATCCTGTCCATGCTACCGGCAATGTACTACGGCACCACCAGGCCGCTCGCCTATTACGTATGGCCCACGCTATACGGTGCGATGATGTATATCGTGGTCGCCGGCGTGTTCCACGCCGTGCGCCTGGACGCCGCCCGCCAGCGCCAGGCCTTGACGATCCAGCAGGCGCATTCGCTCTTGATCGCCTCCGAATTGAACGCCCTGCGCAGCAAGCTCAATCCCCACTTCCTGTTCAACACCCTGCACTCGATCATCGCCCTGACGAGACGAAACCCGGACGCCGCCGAAACCGCGCTGTTCCAGTTCTCGGACATGCTGCGCTACGTGCTGGACACGGAAAAGACGGGCAGCGACCGCGTCACGCTGGACGACGAGCTGCGCTTCGTGCGCGACTACCTGGAACTGGAAAGCCTGCGCCTGGGCGCGCGCCTGCGCGTCGACTGGGACCTGGACGACGCGGCGGGACGCTGTTCGCTGCCCGCGCTGTCGCTGCAGCCGCTGGTCGAGAACAGCATCAAGCACGCGTTCAATCCGCACAGCCGGCCCGGCCGCCTGTTGATCCGCACCGGCGTCGACGCGCGCTCCGGCGCCTTGACGCTGACGGTGGGCGACGACGGCCCCGGCGCCGAGCTCGACGCCGTGCGCGCCTCCAGCGGCCTGGGCATCCGCACCGTGGACCGCCGCCTGCGCCTCGAATACGGCCCCGCCGGCGGCCTGGCCATCGACACCCGCCCGGGCGCCGGCTTCACCGTGACCCTGTCCATCCCCACCGCCCAAGGAGCCGCAACGTGAATGCCCGTACCGTGTTCATCGCCGAGGACGAACCGCTGGCGCGCGACGTGCTGCGCGACGCCATCTACGCCCACCCCGGCCTGCGCCTGGCCGGGGAAGCCGCCGATGGCGCCAGCGCGCTCGCCCAGATCGAGGCGCTCCGTCCGGACATCGTGTTCATGGACATCCAGATGCCCGAGATGACGGAGCTCGAGGTCTTGAAGCGCCTGTCCTGGATGCCGGCCATCGTGTTCACCACCGCCTACGACCAGTACGCCGTCACCGCCTTCGAGCTGAACGCCGTCGACTACCTGTTGAAACCTTTTACGCGCGCCCGCTTCGATGCGGCCGTGGCGCGCCTGCTGGACGAGCCGGCCGCGCCGCGCGAGGCCATGGATGCGGCGCTGGACCAGGCGGGCCGGCGCGCGGACGGCCGGCTCGACCGCATCCTGGTGCGCGACCGCGGCCAGATCTTCCCGCTGGCCGTGCACGAGATCGCCTACCTGAAGGCCGACTCGAAGTACACGGCGATCGGCGCGCGCGGCCGCACCTTCCTGGTCCGCATCGGCATCTCGGAACTGGAAGCCCGGCTAGACCCGGCACGCTTCATGCGCGTGCACCGCTCGGCCCTCGTGAACCTCGACTTCGTCGATTCGATGAAGGCGGACGAGCAATCGCAGCTGCTGATCCGGATGCGGGACGGGACGATGCTGACGGCAAGCAGGGAGGCGTCGAAGGTACTGAGGGACATGGCGATATGACCGCCGACGCAAAAAATCTCCGTCATCCCCGCGCAGGCGGGGATCCATACTGAGCCAGTGCTTGCCAGCTCAGCATGGAGGGAATAGTGCCGGGGGCACTATTCCCGCCTGCGCGGGAATGACGGTTTTAAAGCTAGCGATTTTTTCACGACAGTTGCACCATCTCCGCTCACACCCGCCCCCATCCGGCGCACGCTTGCCCCCCCCACCGTTGTCATCCCGACACGCCCCGATAAAATCGATCCCACGGGGGTTTTCTGCCGCTATAATCGCGAATTTTTCCAACCCGAAATTCCATTTCCGCCGGGGCACACCAACACATGAACACCATCCTGATTTCGTCTGTCGTGCTCTACCTGCTCGGCACGCTCGGCCTGGGCGTCTGGGCCGGGTCGCGGATCAAGAACACGGCCGACTTCGCCGTGGCCGGCCGCAGCCTGCCGCTGGTGATGGTCATCACGACCACTTTCGCCACCTGGTTCGGCGCCGAGACGGTGATGGGCATTCCCGCCAAGTTCGTGCAAGGCGGCCTGGGCGCGCTGGTCGAGGACCCGTTCGGCGCCGGCACCTGCCTGATCCTCGTCGGCCTGTTCTTCGCCGCGCGCCTGTACAAACTGAACCTGCTCACGATCGGCGACTACTACCGCGCCCGCTACGGCAAGGGTATCGAGGTGTTCTGCTCGGCCGCCATCATCCTGTCCTACCTGGGCTGGGTGGCGGCGCAGATCACGGCGCTGGGCCTCGTGTTCTCCGTGCTGACGGGCGGCGCGATGTCGGAGACGATGGGCATGATCGTCGGCACGCTGGCCGTGCTGATCTACGTGGTCGTGGGCGGCTTCCTGGCCGTGGCGATCACCGACTTCATCCAGATGATCGTGCTGGTCGTGGGCCTGTCGATCATCGCCGTGTTCTCGGCCAAGCTGGCCGGCGGCACCGGCGCCGTCATCGACATGGCGCACAAGGCCGAGCTGTGGAAATTCCTGCCGGAGGCGAAATTCACCGACATCGCCTTCTTCGTCGGCTCGGCCGTGACCATGATGCTGGGCTCGATCCCGCAGCAGGACGTGTACCAGCGCGTGATGTCCGCCAACAGCGCCCCGACGGCACGTGCCGGCGCCGTGATCGGCGGCGCCAGCTACATCCTGTTCGCCTTCGTCCCGATGTTCATCGTCGCCTGCGCCGTCATCGTGATGGGCAACGATGCGATGGAACTGGCCAAGAACGACTACCAGCGCGTGCTGCCGACCTTCGTCATGACGCAGATGCCGCTGATCATGCAGATCCTGTTCTTCGGCGCCCTGCTCTCGGCCATCAAGAGCACCTCGTCGGCCACGCTGCTGGCGCCGTCGACCAGCTTCGTCGAGAACATCCTCAAGAACCTGCGCCCCGGCATGAACGACCGCCAGCAGCTGCTGGCGATGCGCGTCACCATCGTGATCTTCGCCGCCCTCGTGCTGGCCTATGCGATCGCGATGCGCGGCACCTCGATCTACGACATGGTGTCCTCGGCCTACCAGGTCACGCTGGTCGGCGCCTTCGTGCCGCTGGTGATGGGCCTGTACTGGAAGCGCGCGACGACGCAGGGCGCGATTTTGTCGATCGCCGCCGGCATCGCGGCCTGGCTGCTGTTCTTCCCGCAGATCTCGTCGCTGGGCGAGGCGTTCCCGGGCCAGCTGGCGGGCCTGATCGCTGCATTGATCGGCATGGTCGTCGGGTCGCTGGCGCCGCAGGTGCTCAAGAACCGGCACGAGGCGCACAAGACGGTGTTCAGCGCCTGATTGAAGAAGGCCCCGGTTGGATGACCGGGGCCTTCTTCCTTGATGGCTTCGTTGCGCTCAGCATGGGTCCCTGCCTGCGCAGGGACGACGGAATTGATGCGTTAGCTTAAGCGCGTCGTTCCCGCGAAGGCGGGAACCCATGCTGAGTCCGACGAAGCCGAACATCAATCCATCCACCCGCGCCCGACCACATCCTCCAGCGTCAAGTCCAGGCAAGCCCGGATCCGCTCCACCATCTCGTCGATCTGCGCGCACGTCATGACGAGCGGCGGCGCCACGATCATCCTGTCCCCCACGGCTCGCATCACGACACCGTTGTCGAACATGTGCGCCCGGCACAGCATGCCCACGCCCAGCGTCCGCGCGAACGGCTCGCAGTCGTGCACGGTTTCCCCCTTGCGGCGCACCAGGTTCAGCCCGGCCGCCAGGCCGATGCTCTCGGCGTGGCCCACCAGCGGATGCGCCGCCAGCCGTGCAAAGGCCGTCTTCAGGCAGGGTCCCGTCTCGTGCGCCACGCGTTCGACGAGTCCTTCGTCGTCGAGGATGCGCAGATTTTCCAGCGCCGCCGCGCAGGCGACCGGGTGGCCGGAATACGTGAAGCCGTGGTGGAAATCGCCGCCGCGCTCGACCAGCGCCTCGGCCACGCGCTCTCCCACCAGCACCCCGCCCAGCGGGACGTAGCCCGAGGTGACGCCCTTGGCGAAGGTGATCAGGTCGGGCCGCATGCCCATGCGCTCGCTGCCGAACCACGCGCCCAGCCGGCCGAAGCCGCAGATCACTTCGTCCGCGATCAGGAGGATGCCGTACTTGTCGCAGATGCGCTGGATGTGCGGCCAGTAGGTCGACGGCGGGATGATCACGCCGCCCGCGCCCTGCACCGGCTCGCCGATGAAGGCGGCCACGCGCTGCGGGCCGACGGCGAGGATCTTCTGTTCCAGCCAGCCGGCCGCCTGCAGGCCGAATTCCGCTTCGCTCATGCCCGCGCCCGATTCCGCGACATTGGGCTGGTCGATGTGCACGAAACCGGGAATGGGCAGCGCCCCCTGCGCATGCATGGCGTCCATGCCGCCCAGCGAGGCCCCGGCGATGGTGCTGCCGTGGTAGGCGTTGCGGCGGCTGACGATGAACTGGCGTTCGGGCTGGTCCATCAGCTGCCAGTAACGCCAGGCCATGCGCACGGCCGTGTCGTTGGCTTCGGAGCCGGAGCTGGTGAAGAACACGCGCTCGAATCCCGCCGGCGCGATGTCCGCGAGACGCGCCGCCAGGCGCACGGCGGGCACGTTGGTGGTATTGAAGAAGCTGTTGTAGAAGGGCAGCGTGTCCATCTGCTGCGCGACCGCGCGCGTGATCGACGTCCTGCCGTAGCCCGCGTTCACGCACCACAGGCCGGACATGCCGTCGATGATCCGCTGGCCGTCCGCATCCCACAGGTAGATGCCGTCGCCGCGCACGATCACGCGCGCACCCCGTTCGCGCAGCGCCTTGTGGTCGGTGAACGGGTGCAGGTAGTGCGCGCTGTCGAGCTGCTGCAGCGCGCGGATATCGATGACGTCAGGGGCCGGCGTGCACAGGCCCTCCTCGCATGCCATGTCGTTCATGACTGCCTCCCATTGTGTTCGGTCTCATCATGCGTTCAGACATGCAGGAGAAGATGCTCGCGTTCCCACGGGCTGATCACGGTCATGAACTCCTGGTGCTCGAGCTCCTTGACGGCGGAATAGACGTCGATGAAGCGCTCGCCCAGGATGTCGCGCAGGCGGTCCTCGCCGCGCAGGCGGCTCAGCGCTTCCGGCAGGCCTTGCGGCAGGTCGACGGCCATCTTGTAGGCATTGCCCTCGACCATCGGCGTCGGTTCCAGCTGCTCGCTGATGCCGAGGTAGCCGCAGGCCAGCGTGACGGCCAGCGCCAGATACGGGTTGGCGTCGGCGCCGATCACGCGGTTCTCGACGCGCCGGTCCTGCGAGCCGGACACCGGCACGCGGATGCCGACGGTGCGGTTGTCGATGCCCCACTGCAGGTTGATCGGCGCGGCCGTGTGGCGCACGATGCGGCGGTAGGAATTCACGTAGGGCGCCACGATCGCCATCGCCGACGGCATGTAGCGCTGCAGGCCGCCCACGTACCAGCGGAACAGGTCGGACGGCGAGCCGTCTTCCTTGCTGAAGATGTTGCGGCCCGTCGCGCCGTCGACGACGCTCTGGTGCACGTGCATCGCCGAACCGGGTTCGCCGGCCATCGGCTTGGCCATGAAGGTGGCATACATGTCGTGCTTGAGCGCGGCCTCGCGCAGCGTGCGCTTGAAATAAAAGACCTTGTCGGCCAGGCCCAGCGGCTCGCCGTGCTGGAAGTTGATCTCCATCTGGCCGGCGCCGATCTCGTGGATCAGGGTGTCGACGTCCAGGCCCATCATGTCGCAGTAGTCGTAGATATCCTCGAACAGCGGGTCGAATTCGTTGACCGCATCGATGCTGTAGACCTGGCGGCTGGTCTCGGAGCGGCCGCTGCGGCCCATCGGCGCGCGCAGCGGCAGGTCGGGGTCGATGTTCTTGGCCGTGAGGTAGAACTCGAGCTCGGGCGCCACCAGCGGCTTCCAGCCCTTCTGTTCGTACAGCTTGAGCACGCGGCGCAGCACGCTGCGCGGGGCGAAGTCGACCAGGCGGCCGTCGGCGAAGTAGCAATCGTGGATGACTTGCGCGGTCGGGTCGACGGCCCACGGCACCATCGTGATCGTGCCTGGATCGGCCTTCAGGATCATGTCGCGGTCGGTGGTGGAGATGGCGCGGTCGAAGGCGTCGTCGTTTTCCGGCGAGTTGCCGGTGACGGTCATGCCCAGCACGATTTCCGGCAGGCGCATGCCGCGGTCTTCGGTGAATTTAACGCGTGGCAGGATCTTTCCACGCGCGACGCCGGTCAGGTCGGGGACCAGGCATTCGATTTCGGTGACTCGCTTGCCGTTGAGCCACTCATCCATATCGTTGTAGGAAAAATTGTCGCGGATAGCCATGATGATTCTCTGTTCGTTGGATGAAAGCGCGGAGCGCGTGCCAAGCCGCGCACGCCGCAGGGGTGCATCGATGGGAACAGGGAAGCTATGGAACGGGCCGGACCGCCCACCTGGCATCGCGTGTCATAGGGCGTCCCGTATCGTCGCGTGCCTGGCGGCCTGCTTGGCTTGCTGGTAGGCGCGGCAGGCATTGCCGAACGCGCCGAACATCTTCATGGAGTGCGGGTTGTGGATGATGCGCCACTCCGGATGCCATTGCACGGCCAGCGTGAAGCCGGGCGAGTTCCCCACCGTGAATGCTTCCACCAGCCCATCCTCGGCGGTCGCCTCGACGACCAGGTTGGCCGCGAGTTCGTTCACGCCCTGCCCGTGCAGCGAATTCACGGGGATTTCCGGCGTTCCCAGGATGCCGTGCAGCATCCCGCCCTCGACCAGCGCCACCTTGTGCGCATCGCCGTACTGCTCGTCCATGCCCAGCTCGGGATTCTCGCGGTGGTCGAACTTGCCCGGCACCGCCTGCACGGCCTGGTGCAGGCTGCCGCCCAGCGCCACGTTCATCTCCTGGAAGCCGCGGCAGATCGCGATGATCGGAATGCCGCGCTCGACCGCCGCCCGGATCAGCGGCAAGGTGGTCTGGTCGCGTGCGGGATCCTGCGGCAGCGACGGGTCGAGCACGTCTTCGGAGTAGTAGCTGGGATGCACGTTCGACGCCGAACCGGTCAGCATGATGCCGTCGCACAGGTCGAGCATCGTCTCGAGGTCGAGCGATGCCCCCAGCGACGGCAGGATGAGCGGCGCGCAATCCGCGCCGAGCACGATGGCGTCGACATACTTGTGCTGGGCCGCGTGGTACGGATGTTCGCCGAAGTCGCGGGTGCAAGCGGGGACGAGAACGATCGGGCGCATGGTCTCTACCTTTGTAAAGTGAGGCGCACACGGACCATCATACTGCATTCGGTCCCGAGTGCGGGTGGCCGTTAATCCAGATCAAGAAACGCGCGTTACATCTTGCGTTCCTTGTGGAATTTGCTAGTGGAATAAGGTTCCCTGTTTCGAAACCAGTAGCAAAATCATAACGGCAACTCGAAAACCATGCCAACACAAACGGGCGGCTTCCTGACTCGCCATCGATACGGCATGGTAGGACAGGCCCATGGCCCGTTCCAGTAAAAATCCTTTGATGGCGTAAACGCCCCTATACGCTGGCATCCTGGCGATGTCCGTCTCAGAACGTCCAACGATAATTTTCCTCCTTGAATACAGCTCCATACATTATTCGAGACAGCGACCATGTGGCGTGATTCATCGGAAACCACGTTTCCGCATTATTCATAATTCAATGGTACATACCCATCTGAAATAATTATGTTGTATGTTTTCCACTCGGCATCTTTTTGGTTGTTCCACATCAATACGCCTCCTAGAATCCTTTGGATGACGACCTGCAGGTTACTGCGGGCCGTAACCAGCATTTCCATTTCCATTCCCCGTAACGTGTCTGCGTTGGCATCCCGGGATGCCAACGTGGGGAACCGGTGCTCGCTTTCATTTTTACATCAGAAGGAACGAACATGAAGTTACGCAGCATGAAGATCGGTCAGCGCCTGGCCCTGGGGTTCGGCGTGGTGCTGGCCCTGCTGTTGCTGGTTGCGTTCACCGGTTTCAAGAACATGAGCCGGCTTAACGATCTGACCGACAAGATCGTCAACGACAGCAACGCCAAGACCGAGGCCGCCAACGGGATGCGCGATGCGCAGCGCCGCATCTCCGTCACCGTACGGGATCTCATCCTGACTACCGACGAAGATGGCATGGCCGCGCTGGCCAAGACGCTCGACGGCGCATGGGACGACTACGGTCGCTGGCGCAAACGGTCGGAAGAGCTGACCACGAACCCCGAGCAGCGGGCCTTGCTGGCCAAGGTCAAGGAAGCGCGCGAGAAAGCCATGCCGATCGTCTCGAACATCGTGACGCTGGCGCGCGCCAACAGGAACGACGAAGCCATCGCGCTGCTGAAGCGGGATGCGGTACCGGCGGCGAAGGCCTGGCAGGAAGCGCTCAACACGATGCTGGACGACCAGGCGGCGCGCAACGAAACGGAACAGACCAGGGGCAAGGCCGACTACGAGCAGGCGCGCGTGGTGCTGGCCGTGGTATCGGTGCTGGCCACGCTGGTGGCCGTCGCCGTTGCCTGGTTCATCACCCGCTCGATCACGGCGCCGATGCGCCGCGCCGTCGACATTGCCCGCACCGTCGCGGGCGGCGATCTCACCAGCCGCATCGAGGTCGACAGCACCGACGAGACGGGCGAGCTGCTGGCCGCGCTGAAGGAGATGAACGGTTCGCTGCAGACCATCGTGGGCCGCGTGCGCAGCGGCACCGGCACCCTCGTCACCGCCTCCGGCGAGATCGCCAGCGGCAACCTGGACCTGTCCAGCCGCACCGAGCAGCAGGCCAGCGCCCTGGAAGAAACGGCCTCGTCGATGGAAGAATTGACGGCCACCGTCAAGCAGAACGCCGAGAATGCGCGCCAGGCGAACCAGCTGGCCAAGTCGGCCTCGGACGTGGCCAAGCGCGGCGGCGCCGTGGTGGCCGACGTCGTCACCACGATGGATTCGATCCACGAATCCGCCAGCAAGATCGTCGACATCATCGGCGTCATCGACGGCATCGCGTTCCAGACCAATATCCTGGCGCTGAACGCCGCCGTCGAGGCGGCCCGTGCCGGCGAACAGGGCCGCGGCTTCGCCGTGGTGGCCTCCGAGGTGCGCAACCTGGCGCAGCGCTCGGCCGCCGCCGCCAAGGAAATCAAGGCGCTGATCGGCGACTCGGTCGGCAAGGTCGACGAGGGCAGCCGCCTCGTGCAGCAGGCCGGCTCGACCATGGAAGACATCGTCACGAGCGTGCGCCGCGTCACCGACATCATGGCCGAGATCTCGTCGGCCAGCCACGAGCAGGAAGCGGGCATCGAGCAGATCAACCAGGCGATCGGCGAAATGGATTCGGTCACGCAGCAGAACGCGGCGCTGGTCGAGGAAGCGGCGGCCGCCGCGCAGTCGATGCAGGAACAGTCGAACGCGCTGGAGCAGCTGGTCAGCACGTTCAAGATCGCGGGCGGCGGTACGGCAGTTGCGGCCAAGGCCAGGCCGGCGCAGGCGGCGGCGCGTGCGGTGGCTGTCGTGGCCAAGCCGGCCAACGCGCAGCGCGCGGCGCCGGCCAGGCAAGAAGAGGAGTGGGAAACGTTCTGATCGTAAGGTGGACGGGTTTCCCGTCCACGCGGTGATTGGCACCGGTTGAGTTACCGAATCGGCAAGCGGTAGCGAACGCGTGGACGGCAGAGCCGCCCACCCTACCGGTCTTTGTATTCGTGGTACTTGCGCGCGTCGCCGCGCACCAGCTCGGC
Organism: Massilia sp. YIM B02763; assembly: GCF_030412015.1. Taxonomy (GTDB): domain Bacteria; phylum Pseudomonadota; class Gammaproteobacteria; order Burkholderiales; family Burkholderiaceae_D; genus Telluria. Next base: position 21,956 of record NZ_JASNRD010000009.1, read on the forward strand.
CGGGTACTTGGCCCGGTTGAGCACCATCTTTTCCTCCACGGCGGCGAACAGGTCGACGTCGAGCTTGTCGGCCAGGCGCACCAGGTAGACCAGCACGTCGGCCATCTCGTGGCGCACCTGCTCCAGCTTGCCTTCGCCCAGTTCCTCCTTGCCGCCGTCGCGCAGCCACTGGAAGTGTTCCAGGAGCTCGGCCGCTTCCACGGTCAGCGCGGCGGCGAGGTTCTTGGGCGCGTGGAACTGGTCCCAGTCGCGCTCGTCGACGAAGGCGCGCACGATGGCGCGCAATTGTTCGAGTTCGCCGCCGGGCCGGCTCACTTGTGGCTCCCGCCCGATTCCCGGTAGCGCGCCAGGATCAGGTCCAGCTTCGGCTGGATCTCGTCATAGCTGCTGACGGTGATGCCCAGGTCGCGCAGCAGGCCGTCGTGCACGCCGTAGACCCAGCTGTGGATGGTCAGGTCCTGGCCCCGTTCCCAGGCGTCGCGCACGACGGTGGTCTGGGCGATGTTGATGACCTGCTCGGCCACGTTCAGTTCGACCAGGCGGTCGGCGGCGGCCTTGCCGGCCACGGCGCCGAGGTATTTCTCGTGCTTGTCGCGCACGTCGCGCACGTGGCCGAGCCAGTTGTCGGCCAGGCCCACGCGGGTGTTGTTCAGCGCCGCGCCCACGCCCGAGCAGCCGTAGTGGCCGCACAGGATGATGTGCTTGACCTTCAGCACGTCGACGGCGAACTGCAGCACGGTCAGCGCGTTCAGGTCCGAATGCGAGACCACATTGGCGATGTTACGGTGCACGAACAGCTCGCCCGGCGCCATGCCCAGCAGTTCGTTGGCAGGCACGCGGCTATCCGAGCAGCCGATCCACAGGTATTCCGGGGCCTGTTGCGAGGCGAGGTCCTTGAAGAAGCCGGGGTCTTGTTCGACCATCGTCGCGGCCCATTGGCGGTTGCGTTCGAACAGGTCGGCGGCCGTCAGGCCGGTGGGGGTTTTTGCCATGTGAACTCCTCTCTTTGTTGCAGATACTTGCCTGACTGGCCATACGCCAGTCAAAAAAAACCGCCGAAGGCTTGCACCGTTCAGCGGTCCGGGACTTCTTACTCGAAGAAGTCCTTCACTTTATCCATCCAGCCCTTGCTCTGCGGGCTGTGCTTCGCGCCGCCGTCGTTGGTCAGGCGCTCGAACTCCTTGAGCAGGTCCTTCTGCTTGTCCGTCAGCTTGACGGGGGTCTCGACCACGACGTGGCAGAACAGGTCGCCCGCATAGCCGGAACGCACGCCCTTGATGCCCTTGCCTTTGAGGCGGAAGGTCTTGCCGGTCTGGGTGCCTTCGGGGATGGTAAAGGACACTTTGCCGCCCAGCGTGGGCACCTCGATCTCGCCGCCCAGGGCAGCCTTGCTGAAGGAGATCGGCATCTCGCAGTGCAGGTCGTCGCCTTCGCGCTGGAACACGGGGTGCGGCTTGATGTGGATCTCGACGTACAGGTCGCCCGGAGGACCGCCGTTGGTGCCCGGCTCGCCGTTGCCCGAGGAGCGGATGCGCATGCCGTTGTCGATGCCGGCCGGGATCTTGACCTCGAGCGTCTTGTTGCGCTTGATGCGTCCGGCGCCGCCGCAGGCCGCGCACGGTTCCGGAATGATCTTGCCGCTGCCGTGGCACTTCGGGCAGGTCTGCTGGATCGAGAAGAAGCCCTGCTGCATGCGCACCTGGCCGTGGCCATGGCAGGTCGAGCAGGTGACGGGCGAGGTGCCCGGCTTGGCGCCACTGCCGTGGCAGGTGTCGCACTTGTCCCAGCTCGGCACGCGGATCGTGGTGTCGAAGCCGCCGGCCGCCTGTTCCAGCGTGATCTCGAGGTTGTAGCGCAGGTCGGCGCCGCGGTACACCTGGGGACCGCCACCGCCGCCACGACGGCCGCCGCCGAAGATGTCGCCAAAGATGTCGCTGAAGGCATCGCCGAAACCGCCGGCGCCGAAGCCGCCGCCCATGCCGCTGTTCGGATCGACGCCGGCATGACCGTAGCGGTCGTATGCCTCGCGTTTCTCCGGATTGGTCAGCATCTCATAGGCTTCCTTGACCTCCTTGAACTTCTCTTCCGCTTCCTTGTTGTCGGGGTTGCGGTCCGGGTGGTATTTCATCGCAAGCTTGCGATAGGCCTTCTTGATGTCTTCTTCCGAAGCACCTTTCGCGACCCCGAGGATCTCGTAAAAATCACGCTTTGCCATTTGGCGGCACCTTGCTGTTATCTACTGTACTGGCGAACTGTGAAAAGCCCCGGCAACCTTGCGCGCGGCGTCGTCCCGACCGGGATCTGCAGTCCAAAACACTCGAGTATACCGCGAGCATGGCGGGCTTGCTGCGATCCGGCTGGAAATACAACGCGCTGGGATGAAGGGGATCTTTACAAAAAAACCGAGCCGGGCACCTGGCGGTTGCATCGGCTCGGCGGGTTCGGCAACGAAAGCCGCGCGGGCGGCTTTCGCTCGACGATATTACTTGGCGTCCTTGACTTCCTTGAAGTCGGCGTCCACCACATCGTCGTCCTGCTTGGCACCCGCGTCGGCGCCCGGCTGCGCACCGGCACCGGCCTGGGCACCCGCGGCACCCTGCTGGGCCTGCATGTCGGCGTACATCTTCTCACCCAGCTTCTGGGCGGCGGTCGACAGCGCGGCGACCTTGGCGTCGATGTCGGCCTTGTCGCCCGACTTGATCGAGCCTTCCAGGTCGGCGATCGCCGCTTCGATCTTTTCCTTCTCGCCGGCTTCCAGCTTGTCGCCGTACTCGGTCAGCGACTTGCGGGTCGAATGGACCAGCGCGTCGGCCTGGTTGCGCGACTCGGCCAGTTCCTTGACCTTCTTGTCTTCTTCCGCGTTCAGCTCGGCGTCCTTCACCATCTTCTGGATCTCGTCTTCCGACAGGCCCGAGTTCGCCTTGATGGTGATCTTGTTTTCCTTGCCGGTGGCCTTGTCCTTCGCGCCCACGTGCAGGATGCCGTTGGCGTCGATGTCGAAGGTCACTTCGATCTGCGGGGTGCCGCGCGGTGCCGGCGGGATGCCTTCCAGGTTGAACTCGCCCAGGCCCTTGTTACCGGCGGCGATCTCGCGCTCGCCCTGGAACACCTTGATGGTCACGGCCGGCTGGTTGTCGTCGGCGGTCGAGAACACCTGCGAGAACTTGGTCGGGATCGTGGTGTTCTTCTGGATCATCTTGGTCATCACGCCGCCCAGGGTCTCGATACCCAGCGACAGCGGGGTCACGTCCAGCAGCAGCAGGTCCTTGCGGTCGCCCGACAGCACGGAACCCTGGATGGCGGCGCCGACGGCGACGGCTTCGTCCGGGTTGACGTCCTTGCGCGGATCCTTGCCGAAGAACTCCTTCACCTTCTCCTGCACCTTCGGCATGCGGGTCATGCCGCCGACCAGGATGATGTCGTCGATGTCCGAGACCTTGACGCCCGCATCCTTGATGGCGACGCGGCACGGCTCGATGGTCTTGGCGATCAGTTCCTCGACCAGGGCTTCCAGCTTGGCGCGGGTGATCTTCAGGTTCAGGTGGACCGGGGCGCCGTTCGCCATGGCGATGTACGGCTCGTTGATCTCGGTCTGCTGCGACGACGACAGTTCGATCTTGGCGCGCTCGGCCGATGCCTTGATGCGCTGCAGGGCGATCGGGTCCTTGGACAGGTCCAGGCCGTTGATCTTCTTGAATTCGTCGATGATGTAGTCGATCACGCGCTGGTCGAAGTCTTCGCCGCCCAGGAAGGTGTCGCCGTTGGTCGACAGCACTTCGAACTGCTTCTCGCCGTCCACGTCCGCGATCTCGATGATCGACACGTCGAAGGTACCGCCGCCGAGGTCGTACACGGCGATCTTGCGGTCGCCCTTGTCGGTCTTGTCCAGGCCGAATGCCAGCGCGGCCGCGGTCGGCTCGTTGATGATGCGCTTGACGTCCAGGCCCGCGATGCGGCCGGCGTCCTTGGTCGCCTGGCGCTGCGAGTCGTTGAAGTAGGCCGGCACGGTGATGACGGCTTCGGTCACTTCTTCGCCGAGGTAGTCTTCGGCGGTCTTCTTCATCTTGCGCAGGACTTCGGCCGAGATCTGCGGCGGCGCCAGCTTCTTGTCACGCACGCCGACCCACGCATCGCCGTTGTCGGCCTTGGTGATCTGGTACGGCATCAGCGAGATGTCTTTCTGCACTTCCTTCTCGTCGAACTTGCGGCCGATCAGGCGCTTGACGGCGAACAGGGTGTTCTTCGGGTTGGTGACGGCCTGGCGTTTCGCCGGCGCGCCGACCAGGATCTCGCCATCTTCCTGATAAGCGATGATCGAAGGCGTGGTACGGGCGCCTTCCGCGTTTTCGATGACCTTGGGCTGGCCATTTTCCATGATGGCCACGCAGCTGTTGGTGGTGCCCAGGTCGATACCGATGATTTTGCCCATAATATTTTTTCCTTTTTAGTACTTCAGTTTTCCAGATGTGCCGAATATTGGGAAATACCGCTTGCTTTCAAGAGCTTGAAGAAGCTTCAACGCAACATTATTTCGGGGCGGCGGCGGTCACGATGGCCGGACGCAGCAGGCGGTCGGCGATCATATAGCCCTTCTGCAGCACGGCCACCACGGTATTCGCTTCCTGGTCCGCCGGCACGACGGCCACGGCCTGGTGCTTGTTCGGGTCGAGCTTGTCGCCGGCCTGCGGCATCACCTCGACCAGGCGATTCTTCTCGAAGGCGGCGGTCAACTGCTTGAGGGTCATCTCGACGCCTTCCTTGATCGACTCGACCGTCGGCGCCTCGACCTTCAAGGCCATCTCCAGGCTGTCGCGCACCGGCACCATGGCCTCGGCAAAGCTCTCGATCGCGAACTTGTGGGCCTTGGCGACATCTTCCTGGGCGCGGCGGCGGACGTTGTCGGCCTCGGCCTTGGCGCGCATGAAGGCGTCGTGCATCTCGGCCAGCTTGGCTTCGGTAGCGCTCAGCTGTTCTTCGAGACCGGATCCGGCCGGCGCCGCGGTCTGCTGTTCGGCCGCGGGCGCGGCGTCACCTTCGGGCTGCTTCGCCACTTCTTGGTTTTCTTGGTCTTGCATCGAAAAAACTCCTGGAATCAAGGACTTGGCTGATGGATTGACGAATGATCTTCGTCGTACAGGCCCGCATATGGGGCGATCTCCTACATTTTCAAGGGGAATTGCACCCTTGGCATGTCGGGGGTGTCATCTTTTGTTACAAGATTTACCAACCCGCAGGCCCTGTCATCGGCACGGCATGTCAACATGTTTCCTATAAGACATCCAGCGCGCATGCGCCGACCTCCGATAGGGAACCATCATGAAACTGCATCTGATCAGTGGCGCCGTGGTGGCTTACACCCTGCTGACGCTGCTCGCGATCTGCCTGGCCGAGCTCAATCCGGCGCCACAAAACGTGCCATTCTAGCAGCTTGATTGGGAATGTCTCTCGTTCACGCCATGGTGGGCATCGCATGCCCGCCGGCCTGCCGACACCGTTGAAGAATGCGTCGTGCGGAGTAAATCGGGCACTGGCCCGATTTACCTGCCCACGCCTGGCGCCTACGAGACAGGCGCTTGCTCCGCGCCGAGGGAAATGGCGTACTCGTGCCCGACCTGGGCATCGCGCTTGCGCGCTGCCTGCTGCACGGGCGTGAGCATGGTCGGCCAGCCGATCAGGTGCTGCTCGGCGACTTCCGCCAGGCCCGCGATCCAGTCCGGGCTGTCGTTCAGGCAGGGGATATAGTGGTATTCCTGGCCGCCGTTCGATTCGAAATCGTGGCGGACTTCCATATTGATCTCTTCCAGCGTCTCCAGGCAGTCGCTGGTGAAGCCCGGGCACATGACGTCGATGCGGCGCACGCCGCGCTGCGCCAGCTGCTGCACGGTCGGCGCCGTGTACGGCTGCAGCCATTCCGCCTTGCCGAAGCGCGACTGGAACGTGACCAGGTATTCGTCCGCGCCCAGGCCCAGGCGGGTGGCCAGCAGGCGCGCCGTCTTGTGGCATTCGCAGTGGTAGGGATCGCCCAGCTCCAGCGTGCGCTTGGGCACGCCGTGGAAGCTCATCACCAGCTTGTCGCCGCGGCCGTGCGCTTCCCAATAGGCCTCCACCCGGCGCGCCAGCGCCTCGATATAGCCTTCGTGGTCGTGGTAGTTGCGCACCAGGCGCAGCTCCGGAACGTTGCGTACGTCCTTGTAGTGGGCGAACACGGCATCCCAGACCGAGGCCGTGGTGGTGCCGGAGTACTGCGGGTAGGCCGGCAGCACGACGATGCGATCGACGCCGCGCGCCTTCAGGCCGTCGAGCACGTCCGGCAGCGATGGGGAACCGTAGCGCATCGCCATGACGACCTCGACGTCCTGGTGGCCGCGCTCGGCCAGCAGCTTCTGCAGCTGCACCGCCTGGCGCTCCGTGTACACCTTCAGGGGCGAACCTTCGCGCATCCAGATCGTCTGGTACTTCTTGGCCGACGCGCCGGAGCGGAACGGCAGGATCGCCAGGTTCAGGATCAGGCTCCACACGGCGCGCGGGATCTCGACCACGCGCGGGTCGGACAGGAATTGCCTCAGGTAGCGCCGCACCGCAGGACGGGTCGGGGCGTCGGGCGTGCCGAGGTTGACGAGCACGATGGCACTGCGGGACACTGTGCCGTGCTGGTGGGGCGGTTCTTTGCGGTAGGCCATGGGAGCGTGGATGATTATTTGGCGCCATTATAGATTGGCGCCGTATTGATGCCGAGTTGATATTACTGATCGGTCCGATAGGGCCGGCACGCGACGGCGTACCGGCAGTCATCGCGCCGCTCAGGACGCCAGCAGCTCGCGCGCGTGCTTGCGCGTGGTCTCGGTGATCTCGATGCCGCCCAACATGCGCGCCACCTCTTCCACCCGCGCCTTGTTGTCCAGCACGTCGATGCGCGACACGGTCTTGCCGTATTCGGTCGTGCCCTTGGCCACCTGGAAGTGCTGGTTGGCCTGGCTCGCCACCTGCGGCAGGTGGGTCACGCACAGCACTTGCCGGCTCTGGCCCAGGCGCTTGAGCAGGCGGCCGACGACTTCCGCCACGCCGCCGCCGATGCCCGTGTCGACCTCGTCGAAGATCAGCGTGGGCACCGTCGTCGCGTGCGCCGTGATCACGGCGATCGCCAGCGAGATGCGCGCCAGTTCGCCGCCCGACGCCACCTTGGCCAGCGGCCGCGCGACGACGCCGGCGTGGCCGGCCACCATGAACTCGACCTGCTCCAGGCCGTAGCTGGCCGGCTCGCACGGGTTGAGCGCGACCTCGAAGCGGCCGCCGCTCATCGACAGTTCCTGCATCGCTTCCGACACCTGCGAGGACAGGCGCTGGGCCATGGCGGCGCGGGTGGCGGAGAGCTTGCGCGCCGCTTCCATGTAGACGCCCCTGGCCTTGTCTTCCTGGCGCTTCAGGCCCTCGACGTCGCTGGCGTCGGCCAGCTGCTGCAGCTTGGCCTTCAGCGTCGCGTGCTCGTCCGGCAGTTCCTCGGGCGTGACGCGGAACTTGCGCGCCGTGCCGTGGATGGCATCGAGGCGGGCGTCGACCTGGGACAGGCGCTCCGGATCGAGCTCGATCTTGTCGACGTAGTTGTTCAGCGCGTACACCGCTTCCTGCAGCTGGATGCGCGCCGGCTCCATGCAGTCGAGCACGGCCTGCAGGCCGGCATCGACGTCGGCCAGCTTGGCCAGCTTCTGGTTCAGCGAGGACAGCTGCGACAGGATGGGCTGCTCCGCTTCCGACAGCGCATTCAGCGCTTCCTGCGCGCCCTCGATCAGGCTGGCCGCATGCGACAGGCGGCTGTGTTCGTTGGTGACCTCGGCCCACTCGCCCGGCTTGACGGCCAGCTTGTCGAGCTCGCCGACCTGCCATTCGAGGCGCTCGCGTTCCAGCAGCACGTTCCTGGCATTGGTCTCGTATTCCTCGCGCTGGCGCGCCAGCGCCTTCCACGATTTGTACGTGGTCGCGACCTCGCGCACCTGTTCGGCGGCGTCCGGGTCGCGCACGGCGACCTGGTTGTCGAGCAGCGCGCGCTGGGCATCTCCCTTGAGCAGCGACTGGTGCGCGTGCTGGCCGTGGATGTCGACCAGCAGCTCGCCCAGTTCGCGCAGCTGGCTCGCGGTGGCGGCGCTGCCGTTGATGTAGGCCTTGGAGCGGCCGGCATTGTCGATCACCCGGCGCAGCAGCGCCCCGCCCTCTTCCGACGAGAATTCGTTCTGGTCCAGCCAGCTGCTTGCCGCCGGTGTCAGCGCGAACTCGGCGCTGATGTCGGCCTTGAGCGCGCCTTCGCGCACCATGCTGGCGTCGCCGCGGCCGCCCAGCGCGAGCTGGAGCGCATCGATCAGGATCGACTTGCCGGCGCCGGTCTCCCCGGTGAATACCGTGAAGCCGTTCGAGAACTCGAGCTCGATCGTGTCGACGATGACGAAGTCGCGGATGGTCAGTGTGCGCAACATGAAGAAAGGGGTCTCCTGGTGGATGGCCTGCGGTTACCTGGTGCGGTTACCTTGGTTTGTCGCCGCTGGACGGATATTCGTTCCAGTGCAGCTTTTCGCGCAGGGTATGGTAGTAGCTCCACCCTTCCGGATGCAGGAAGGTGATGGTGTCGGGCGAACGCGAAATGACGATCTCGTCGCCGTGCTGCAGGCTCGTGAAGGTCTGCATGTCGAAGTTCACGCTGATGTCGCGGCCATTGACGATCTCGACCACGATCTCGCTGTTGTCCGGTACCACGATCGGGCGGTTCGACAGCGCGTGCGGCGCGATCGGCACCAGCACGATGCCGGCCAGCGTCGGGTGCAGCAGCGGGCCGCCGGCCGACAGCGCGTACGCCGTGGAGCCGGTGGGCGTGGAGACGATCAGGCCGTCCGACCGCTGGTTGTACATGAACTGGCCGTCGACCGTGACCTTCAGCTCGGCCATGCCAGCGCCCGTGCCGCGCGCCACCACGACGTCGTTCACGGCGACGGAACAGTGGATCTCGGCGCCGCCGCGCATGACGCGCGCTTCCAGCAGCGTGCGCTCCTCGGCGCGCGCCTTGCCGCTCAGGATCTCGCCCAGCGCCGGCAGCATGCGGTCGATCGGGATGTCGGTGATGAAGCCCAGCCGGCCCGAGTTGATGCCGATGAGCGACAGCTTGAAGCGCGCCAGCTGGCGCGCGATGCCCAGCATGGTACCGTCGCCGCCGACCACGATGGCGGTGGCGCAGTGCTCGCCGATCTCGCCCACCGTCATCGCATCGACGCCGGACACGGCCACGTGCGAGGCCGTTTCCTGCTCGAACACGACGCGGTAGCCGCGGCCGCGCAGGAAGTCGACGATGGCCTTGACGGGCTCGTCGATCCCGGCCGTGTTGTGCCGCACGACCAGCGCGATGGTTTGTTGCGGTTCAGGCGTCACGGACATACGACTCTCGGCGGCGGTAATGAGGAGACAGAAGATTAACCGATTCGCTTGGCTTCTGCACTATCGCAACTCAGCAAATACTGTACAAACACACAGTATAGTTGGGCGGATGCGCTTCCCGCAAGCGACTCGGAAAATACTTCTTGGCAACACCTCAATGCAGCACGCCGAACGCCACCGCCAGCAGCAGCGCGGCACCGATCGACAGCCAATGGAAACACATCAGCACCGCCCAGCGCAGCACCGTCAGCATGCGGCCGCCGCCGTACACGCGCCGCATGGCCTTGGGGAGGTACAGCGCCAGCCAGATCCACAGGGCGAAGGTGACGAGGCCGAAGCCATTCGGCACCAGCCGCATCAGGGCCATCATCAGGAAGGCGAAGGCATTCGTGTGCAGCGCGAACAGCAGGTGTTCGCCGTAGCGCCGTCCCGAGCCCAGGTACAGCACCTTGAGGTACAACGCGAACAGCGGCATCAGCAGGAAGATCGCGTACGGCGCGTAGCCGTAGAAGGCGGCCCGCAACACCCTTTCCCGCTCCGCTTGCGACAGGTCGACGAAATGCTCGAGCTTTTCGCCCAGGTAAGGACTGGCGTCGTTGACTACCTTGCGCACGTCGCGCGTGCCTTCTCGGAATTCGCCCGGCTTGTCCTCGCTGATGACAGCGACCTTGCCATCCTTGGTCCGGCCCCCGTCGCCGTCCGCGGTCTCGCTTTCCGCGGCAGGCGCGGGCGCATGAGCGCTGCCGTCCTGCTTGCCGGCCGCCCGCTCCTTGACCGGGCCCGTATGGATGATCTCCTTGTCGCCATGGTCGGTGAACTTCAGGACGGCGAAGAAGATCACGCTGAAGGTCAGGTACACGCGCAGCGGCTGGACGTAGCGCACGCGCCGGCCCGCCATGTATTCCAGCGTCAGCTGCCCCGGTTTGAGCAGGAGCAGCCGCAAGGTCTGCCACAGCTTGCCTTCGAGGGCGACGTAGTGGCCGATGAATTCGTGCAGGAACTCGCGCGTGCTGGGCGGATGCAGTACCGTCTCCTGTCCGCACTGGTGGCAGAAGTTGCCGGAAACATCGGCGCCGCAGTTCGGGCAATCGCTGGCGGCTTGGTGGTCGAGCGCTTCGTGTTTCACGGTGGTTCCTGGCAATTGTCGGGAAACTATATGGTAAACACGTAATTGCAAAAAAGCATCATCCAATTGCGCGACCGGCTTGCGGATGTGGCGTTAGGATTTAAACAATTAAATCTGGGAGGCCATCATGCCGCAGGAAGAAAAAGACCGTGTCGTGAACACGGATCGCAAGATCGAGGAACAAAGCTACAAGCGCGAACCGCACGAGCGCGACGAATCGCCGGACGGCCAGAGCGTGAAGCCGCGCGGCATCATCAAGCAGGCCGCCGAGGACATCGAGAACGGCCTGGTCGATACCGAGAACTACGAGGGCCGCGGCACGCCGGGCCTGGAACAGGCGGTGCAGCCGAATCCGGACGCCAGCGGCGAAGCCAATCCGCTGCCGGACCGCAACCGCGACATGCGCGACCACGACTCCGTCGTTCCCGTCGACGAAGGAAAGAACCGATGACGGCAAGGCCCCTGCTCGCCCTCCTCATCGGCGCCTTCAGCGCTTCCGCGCTGGCCCAGCAGTACCCGACCGGCTGGGGCCCGAACCCCGCGCTGCCGGCGCCGCAGGCATCGCTGATCCCGACGCTGAACATCGCCAAGGCCGAGCCGTGGCCGCAAGGCACCCGCCCGACGCCGGCCGCGGGCCTGACGGCCACGGCGTATGGAAGCGGCCTCGATCATCCGCGCTGGCTCTACGTGCTGCCCAACGGCGACGTGCTGGTGGCCGAGAGCAACAAGCCGAAGAATGCGCCGAAGGAAGGCGGCATCAAGGCCAAGGTGCAGGGCATGGTGCAGGACAAGGCCGGTGCCGGCGTCGAATCCCCGAATCGCATCACCCTGCTGCGCGGCCTCAAGGCCGACGGCACGGCCGAGACGAAGACGGTCTTCGCGAAGGACTTGAATTCGCCGTTCGGCATGGTCCTGGTCGGCAACGACCTGTACATCGCCAACGCCGATGCGCTGTGGAAGTTCCCGTATAAAACGGGCGAGACGAGCCTGTCCGGCAAGGGCGCCAAGGTGATGGATCTGCCGGCCGGCATCAACCATCACTGGACCAAGAACGTCATCGCCTCGCCGGACGGCAAGAAGCTGTACGTGACCGTCGGCTCGAACAGCAACGTGGCCGACAAGGGCATGGAGATCGAGGAAGGCCGTGCGGCGATCTGGGAAGTCGACGTCGCCAGCGGCAAGGGCCGCATCTTCGCGAGCGGCCTGCGCAACCCCAACGGGATGGCCTTCCACCCGCAAAGCAAGGCGCTGTGGACGGCCGTCAACGAGCGCGACGAGATCGGCAACGACCTCGTGCCGGACTACATCACCAGCGTCAAGGACGGCGGCTTCTATGGCTGGCCGTACAGCTACTACGGCCAGCACGTCGACGAGCGCGTCAAGCCGCAGCGCCCGGACCTCGTCGCCAAGGCCATCGTGCCGGACTATGCCGTCGGCGCGCACACGGCCTCGCTGGGCCTCGCCTTCTACGACGGCAACCTGCTGCCCCAGTACAAGAACGGCGCCCTGATCGGCCAGCACGGTTCCTGGAACCGCAAGCCGCATTCGGGCTACAAGCTCGTGTTCGTCCCCTTCGCCGACGGCAAGCCGAGCGGCCCGCCAAAGGATATATTGACAGGCTTCCTGAGCAAGGACGAACATGCGTACGGGCGTCCGGTCGGCGTGACGGTCGCCAAGGACGGCGCCATCCTGCTGGCGGACGACGTCGGCAACATCGTCTGGCGGATCGCTCCGGCAGGCAAATAAACCACCTAGGGAGAACGAGCATGATCAAGCGTAAAGGCAGCGCCGTCTGGAGCGGCGGACTGAAGGACGGCAAGGGTGCGGTCTCGACCCAGAGCGGCGTGCTGAAGGATACCCAGTACGGTTTCAACACCCGCTTCGCCGACGGCATCGGCACCAATCCGGAAGAGTTGCTGGCGGCCGCGCACGCGGGCTGCTTCACGATGGCCCTGTCGGCCCAGCTGGCCGAAGCCGGCCTGACGGCGACGAAGCTGGAAACCAACGCCACCGTGTCGCTGGACCAGGTCGACGGCGGATTCGCCATCACCGCGGTGCACCTGGACCTGACGGCCACCATCCCCGGCGCCAGCCAGGAAGCCTTCCAGGATGCGGCGCAGAAAGCCGAGAAAGGCTGCCCGGTGTCGAAGCTGTTCAATACGAAGATCACGCTGGATGCAAAACTGCAGGCTTGATGCGTGCATTGCGGTGGGCATGTCATGCCCACCCTACCCGGCTACGGCAGGCATCACGGCTGAACACCGGGGTCAGAGCCCTCTGGAAAACAAAACCGGGCTCTGACCCCGGCTGCAAAGATTCCCCTGAACGCATAGAATCCCTGTTTTCCCCACATTCCAACAAGGATAACCATGCGCCTCCTGCACACCATGCTCCGCGTCGGCGACCTGCAGCGCTCGATCGACTTCTACACCAAGGTGCTCGGCATGAAACTGCTGCGCACCAGCGAAAACACCGAATACAAGTACAGCCTGGCCTTCGTCGGCTACGGCAACAACCCGGACCACGCCGAAATCGAGCTGACCTACAACTGGGGCGTCGACAAGTACGAGATGGGCACCGCCTACGGCCACATCGCGCTGTCCGCCGAGGACATCTACAAAACCTGCGAACAGGTGCGCGCGGCCGGCGGCAACATCACCCGCGAGCCGGGCCCGGTCCTGGGCGGCACCACCGTGATCGCCTTCATCACCGACCCGGACGGCTACAAGGTCGAGCTGATCCAGCGCGGCGACAACGAGAGCGGCGGCGGGCTGACCAAGCAATAAGCGGCTGCTGCCAGCAGGGTCCGGCGGGCCCTGCTACAATCCTCTTGTCCGTTTCAAGCGGACACTGTTTATATAAATACGTCTTCGGGGCGGGGTGCGATTCCCCACCGGCGGTATGGCCATCACGGCCGAGCCCGCGAGCGCTCGCTGCATGGTTCTTATGCGGCGAGGTCAGCAGACCTGGTGAGAAGCCAGGGCCGACGGTATAGTCCGGATGAAAGAAGATGTGCGTCATTACGCGCCTGCGTGCCCTGCACGCCTGGCCGCGCCGTTTCGCTTTGCCCTGATGCGTTTTTCGCTAGTTCACCATATTGCGAGGAGCGTCTCAATGACCATCGATACCTTTACCCTTCAAAGCGACGACCTGGAAGGCCGCATTGCCGCCGCCCTGGAAGCCACCCGCGCCGGCATTCCGGTGATCCTGCTCGACGACTTCGACCGCGAGAACGAAGCCGACCTGATCGTGTCGGCCGAAAAGCTCACGAACGAGACCATGGCGCTGATGATCCGCGAATGCAGCGGCATCGTCTGCCTGTGCCTGTCGGCCGACAATGTGCGCGCGCTGGAACTGCCGCCGATGGCGCTTGAAAACGGCAGCAAGTACGGCACCCCGTTCACCGTCTCGATCGAGGCGCGCGAAGGCGTCACCACCGGCGTGTCCGCGGCCGACCGCGTGACGACGATCCGTGCCGCCATCGCGGCCGATGCGAAACCGGCGGACCTGGTCCGCCCGGGCCACGTGTTCCCGCTGCGCGCCAACCCGGCGGGCGTGCTGGGCCGCGCCGGCCACACGGAAGGCTCCGTCGACCTGTCGATCATGGCGGGCCTGCAGCCGGCCGCCGTGCTGTGCGAACTGATGAACGAGGACGGCACCATGATGCGCGGCGAGACCATCGAGCGCTTCGCGCGCGAGCGCGGCTTCCCGATCCTGACCATCGCCGAGATGATCGAATGGCGCAAGCGCGAGCAGCGCGAAGCGGCTTGATCAGGCTTTGATCGTGCAATGAAAAAACGGCGCCGCGGCGCCGTTTTTTCATTGCTGCATGCCGTGCTTACGGCTGCTGCAGTAGCGCGTTGATCGGCTGCAGGTCCTCTTCGCGCAGCGAGCCTGCGGCGGCCTTCAGGCGCAGGCCGGCGATGATGGTGTTGTAGCGCGCCTTGGCCAGGTCCGTGCGGGTCTGGTACAGCTGGCGCTGGGCATTCAGGACGTCGATGTTGATACGCACGCCGACCTGATAGCCGAGCTTGTTCGATTCCAGCGCCGAGTTGCTCGACACTTCCGCCGCTTCCAGCGCCTTCACCTGGGCCAGGCCGCTGTTCACGCCCAGGAAGGACTGGCGCGCCGTGAGCGCGGCATTGCGGCGGCTCGCCTCCAGGTCGTTGCGCGCCTTGTCTTCCAGCGCGATCGATTCGCGCACGCGGCTGGTGACCGAATAGCCGCTGAAGATCGGGATGCTGTACTGGACGCCGACCGCGTTGGTGGTCTGGCGGCCCGAGAAATAGGTCTGGCCGTCGGTGCGGTTATGGCGCGAGCTGGCCACCAGGTCCAGCGTCGGATAGTGGCCGGCGCGGTTCTTCGAGATGTCGCGCTTGGCCGATTCCAGCTGCAGCTGGGCCACCGCCACGCCGTAGTTCTGGTCTTCCGCGGCCGACACCCACTGGTCGACGTTGATCGGCTGCGGCGCCGTCAGGGTCACGCCCGTGCGCAGCGTCGCCAGCGTGGCCGGCGGCGTGCCGATGATGGCCTGCAGCGCCGTCTTCTTGTTCTCCAGGTCGTTGACGGCGGCGATTTCCTGCGAAATCACGAGGTCGTAGGCGGCCTGGGCTTCGTGGGTATCGGTGATCGTCTGGGTGCCGACCTCGAAATTGCGCTTGGCCGATGCCAGCTGCTCGGTCGTCGCTTCCTTCTGGGCGCGCGTCGATTCCAGCGTGTCCTGGGCCGACAGCACGTCGAAGTAGGCCTGCGCCACCCGCACGATCACGTCCTGCTGGGCCTGGGCGAACTGGGCTTCGGAGATGGCTTGCTGCAGCTTGCTCTGCTGGTAGGTTTGCCAGCGGTCCCAGCGGAACAGGGGCTGCTGCAGGGCGATCGTGTAGGTCTTCGACGTGGCGGTGCCTTCGCTGCCCTGCACGGTCGAGAACGGGTCGTTCGGGTCGATGATCTGGCCTTCGTTCCAGGCCGCGTTGTCGTTCTTGGTGCGGGTCACGTCCCCGGTGATGCCGACGGTCGGCAGCAACCCCGAGCGCCCCTGGGTGATGCGTTCGCGGCCCGCCACGGCGGAGGCACGGGCGCTGGCATAGGTGGCGTCGTTCGCCAAGGCCTGCCGGTACACCTGGAGCAAATCGGCCGCCTGCGCCTGGAGCGAAAAAGCACTGGCCAACAGCACGGCGATGAGGGGTTTCTGCATTACTTTCTCCGTCGGAGTCATCAAGTTATGGACGCAGGCCGTCGACGCTTCAATACTTCGGCATCGAGGGATCGACCTGCACGGCCCAGGCGTGTATCCCGCCCGTCAAATTCGTTACGTTGCTGAACCCGTTACGCTCGAGGAAGGCGGCGACCTGCATGCTGCGCGCGCCGTGGTGGCACACGCAGACGATGTCCTGGTCGTCATCCAGTTCGCTTACGCGGATCGGAATCAAGTGCATCGGGATCTGGGTCGAGCCTGCGATCTGGCAGGTCTCGAATTCCCAGTTTTCCCGCACGTCGAGCAACAGCGGCTTGGGACGCGCGGGGTCGGCCAGCCAGGCCGCCAGCTCGGGTGCGGTAATGTGTTGCATGGCGCGCCCGTTCAGAACTGGAAGTGCGACGGCACCGGGGCGCCCGTCAGGTACTTCACGTTGGTCTCGAACACCTTCACCGTGCTCCAGGCGTTCTCGCCGGTGCGGGTGATGATCGACGCTTCCATCACGGGCGGCTGGCCCACGATGGCGGCGATGCGGCCGCCCGGCTTGACCTGCTTGAGCAGTTCTTCCGGCAGCACTTCCAGCGCACCCGAGATCACGATCACGTCGTACGGCGCGCCCTTGCCGAACTCCACCACGCCGTTGCCCTGCTCGACGGTCACGTTCGAGATGCCGGCCTTGGCCAGGTTCTTCTTCGCCAGCTCGACGCTTTCCGGATTGATTTCCACCGTGGTCACCTTGGCGGCGCGGTGCGCCAGCAGGGCGGCCATGTAGCCCGAACCGGTGCCGATTTCCAGCACGGTCTCGTGCTTGCGGACCTTCAGCTCTTCCATGATGCGTGCCTCGATCTTCGGCGCGAACATCGCTTCGCCGCCCGGCAAGGGGATTTCGACGTCGGCGAACGCCAGGTTCTGGTACGCGGCCGGCACGAACTGTTCGCGCTTGACGACGTGCAGCAGGTCGAGGATTTCGGTATCCAGCACGTTCCACGGACGGATCTGCTGTTCGATCATGTTGAAGCGGGCTTGTTCGATGTTCATTTCAATACTCGGTTGAAAAAGAAATAATCCGATATTTTATCGTTGAACGGCTTCAGCAAACATATCTTAACGACACGTTTGCCGAGACCAGCGGAAATTGCGACAGTCTGCAGTTTGGAGGGGATGAAACCCGGAAAACCGCGCGCCGGTCGCAGGGAGGCGATTCACCGGGCGCCGGCGGGCGCCGCGGTGACGGAGGGCGACAGGCCGTGCAGGGCCATGTCGAGGAAGGTGTCGAGGAAGGCTTGCGGGTCCAGTTCGGCGCGCGGGCACGGGCCGACCGAGTGCTTCCAGGTGATCAGCATCAGCATGGGGGCGACCAGCACCTGCGTCATCATGGACACGTTGATGGGACGGAAATCGCCGCGCGCGATGCCCCGTTCCAGCATCGTGGCCATGGCGCGGGTACCCCGGTTGATGACTTCTTCCTGGTAGAAGCAGGCCAGTTCGGGGAAATTGTCGGATTCCGCCGTCACCAGCTTGATGATGCCGGAGACCTTGGTCGCGCCCAGGCGCCCCCACCAGGACAGCACCAGCTGGCGCAGCAGGTCGGCGCTGTGCCCCTCGAACTCGGCCACGGAGACTTCGGCGTCGCCGATGATGGGCACGATGCTGGAACGCACGACGGCCTTGAACAGCTCTTCCTTGTTCTCGTAGTACAGGTAGAGCGTGCCCTTGGAGACCCCGGCGCGGCGGGCGACGTCTTCCAGGCGTGTGGCGGCATAGCCACGTTCGACGAACAGGTCGAGCGCCGCCTCCAGCAACTCCTGGGGCCGCGCATCCTTGCGCCGTTCCCAGCGCGGCTTGGTGTCAAAAGGGCATGCCATGCTTCTGTCTGACAACTTATTGTTGAGTCAACCGACTATAAGACCGGCATCCGGGGGAGTCAAGAAAGCCCCTGTCACGGATTGTATCTGGCAGCCGTAGTATACTGGCGGGCTTGCCTCCCCTGTGTTTACTCCCGCACATTCCCTGTGACTTCTTCCTCCGAACCCGCGCGCTGCCGTCCCGGCTGCGGCGCCTGCTGCATCGCGCCGTCGATCACGTCGCCCATTCCCGGCATGCCCGACGGGAAGCCGGTTGTCAACTAAAGTGATGTTATGAACTGTCGTGACCATTGCGGTGCGTGCTGCATCGCTCCTTCGATTACCAGCCCAATACCAGGCATGCCAGACGGAAAGCCAGCAGGGGCGAGATGCGTCCAACTTGCGGAAGATAGCCGCTGCCGGGTCTTCGGAAAACCGGAGCGGCCAGCATTCTGTGCAGGACTACAACCGTCGGCAGAGATGTGCGGCTCCAGCCGCGAACATGCTATCCGCTGGCTGGATGAGTTGGAGAGAGCAACCGCCCCGAGTTGAGATGCCAGGCGGAAGTCGCCGTCAGATGCCCTTACTTTTCATCCAAAGCGAAAAAATAGCGACAACGATGATGACAAGGCCCCAGCCAATAAAAATCCGGCGCCGGGAAGTTGGATTACGCTTGCTTTTGAAAAGCGATGCAATTGCCACGTGGACGACTGGGAAAAGCAGGCTTGCCCCGAAGGATTCCGCTATCAGTTGACTCAGTGCTTGAGGATAGTTGAAAGCGGTAGCGATTCTTGGGAGTGACTGCAGCCTAAAACTATGCACCCAAGATTGAACAAACGCGAGCAAAAAGGATAAAAGCGAAAGAGTAATCGCTAGTGCTAGCGAGGTGTGCTCTGCCGAATTCTGTTCAATGGCGTCAGCCCTTGTGTTGGATACTTCCATTTTCAACGTCCCCTGTCCTCGAATGACCCGTCGGCCCCCAGCCAAACCCCGTCGCTAAGGTAGACGGGTTCCCCATCGCCATGGCTCAGGGCTTGGTACAAGCTGGACGTGCTTCCCTGCTCGCGCTCCTTCGCTTTAGTACCATATTTGCTAGCCCACTCAGAACGCCCAATCCCGACCTTCTGGAAATATGACTCGTCTATCGGCTGATTATTGACGAAGAGCGAAACAGCCGAAAGCGCTTGCGAATGAATGGAAACTTCACTCTCTGTATAGTTGTATTCGACAAACCGGTCGTCTGCTCGATGCACGACACTCAACTTTCTGTCGGAATTGAGCATTTCTTCAATGGGCACGGACGTGATAAGTAAATCTACTCCTCGCGTGCGAATCAATACGAACATTGTTTGAGTGCCGTTTGACTTGACCCAGGCCATACGCCACTTCATCGACGCCGTTCCCTGAGGGCGAAAACCGTGCGCTTTCAACTCCTGAATCAGCTCATCTCGCGTTAACGCCTTCATTTTTTCTCCCTTCAGGCATAAGAGTGCTGGACGGAAATGCAATCTGAACATTCTTCGGGAACGTAAGCAGATTGTCAAGAAAAGACCGTTTAGCCCGTAGGTATCGTCGCTCCCGCGCGGTGCACAACGCCCGCATGCTACCGATATAAAACTCATGGCTTAACTACCGCGTGGACTGGCCCCGCCAGGTCCTTCGGGCCACGTCGTTCCGAGATTTCGGAATCGCGTTCGCTATACGAAAAATCCCAACCACGCAAAGAGCAAGCCATGCAAACCGTCACCCCGGCTCCAACAAGCCAAGCAAAGAAAGTACACACCCCTGCAATCTCCGATTGCGACGCATTCGCCCCTGAAACCCGCGCCAATGCTGGCTTTGCGGGTGGACCGTCCTCGATTTCAGCGGCCCACAAACAGGCCACGCAGCGCGGTACCGCAGTGCCACGGGCAGCCGCGCGCAGCAGGTTCATCAAGGTCCGCGTTTCGCCGGACGAATACTCAGCAATTGCCTGTCAAGCAGACATCGCCAGCCAGCCAATGAGCGAGTACGTACGCGAGCAGGTGCTCGCGGCCCACGAGACCCTCGACTTGAAGGCTGAGCTGGCAACCCTCCGTGGTCTGCTCGGTGCGCCAGTCCAGTCCACGGGCGACACGCTGGCTCTGGAAGCCGTGTTGCTCCTGCGCGAACTGGCAGCGGCCAGGGATGCGCAAATCCTGTCGCGCGTGCGTGCGCAACTGGCCCAGCGGAACGGAGGGAAAGCATGAACATCCGCGACCCATTCCTGAACAGTATCGGCATCGTGCTCGACCGCGTGGCTGTGTGGACGGCGCTGACCGGGGCAAATTTCATAGTCATCTGGGCAGCAGTATGGCAGCGCGGCCTTGGACTTCACTGGTCGGTCGCTGTCAAGCAGCTTGAATCAGTTGTCACCGGAACAGCAACGTCCCTGACCCAAACGCTGTTTGTGCTCACCCTGACCGTTGCCGTGCTGGCGACCAGCGGGGTATGCATGTGGCTCTTCGCGCGGTGGAGACACCAGGGCGAGCTAAAGGGTGCGCACATCCGTGGCCCCAGACTGGAGGCTTGAGATGCAACAGTTCGACACCCTCACCTTGGCCGACATCCCGCTACCACGAGAAATCGAGCCCCTGCATTGGCTGTTGACCGGCACCACCGGTGCTGGCAAGACTACTGCCATCTCGGAGCTGCTCGACGGTACCCGCGCTCGTGGCGACCGGTGCATTATCTGTGACCCCAACGGCGGATACCTCGCGCACCATGCCCAGGATGGCGACAGGCTGCTGAATCCGTTCGACAGCCGGAGCGAACGCTGGTCTCTGTTCAACGAGTTCCGCAAGGATTTCGACGCGGAGCGCCTTGCCAGGAGTGTCGTCCCGGACGGGCACGGCGAAAGTGCCGCTTGGCATGGCTACGCACAGACGCTACTGGCCGAAATTCTCCGCGCCTTGGTACGTACCGGCGAAACATCGACGGACAGGCTGCTCTACTGGGCCAGCATCGCACCAGCCAGCGAACTTGCACAGCTATTGGCGGGCACGGCGACGGCAGGGCTCTTCGACCCGGAAGCCGCGAAGGCGCTTGCGTCTACCAGGTTTGTCCTGGCGGCGCGGCTTGCACCCCAGCGCTATCTCGCACCCGGTGCATTCTCTCTGCGGAGCTGGCTGGAGAACGAGTCGGGTAGTCTGTTCCTCACCTGGCGCCCCGACATGCAGACGGCACTTGCCCCACTCATGGGCACTTGGGTGGACGTACTTGCCAATGCCGTGCTCTCGCTGCCACCGGACCCGGCACGGCGTATCTGGCTCATCGCCGACGAACTCGCCGCTCTCGGGTCTCTCGCATCGCTCGAAGCAGCGCTGACCTTAGGACGCAAGCACGGGCTCTGCGTGGTCGCAGGCGTCCAGAGCACGGCCCAGCTTGACGGGCTCTATGGGAAGGACGCCGCGACGGTGTTGCGTAGCTGCTTCCGGAACCTGATGGTTTTAGCTATCTCTCGTACAGACCCGGACACTTGCGATGCCCTTTCCCGGTCCTTGGGCGAACGCGAAATACAGCGGCCCGACGCCTCGCGTTCACAAGGCACGCAGGGGACCAGCCGTGGCACCAGCCTGCAGACGGCGCAGGAGCGGCTTGTCTTGGCGTCGGAAATCGCAGGGCTGCCCAGCTTACAGGGCTATCTGACGCTTGCCGGCGACAGCCTCGTGCGCAAAGTGCGCTTACTGCCGCAAATTCGCGATGTCGTCACCGAGGCATACCAGGAGGAGGCCGCATGCTGAGCCTTGCCAAAGTGACCTCGGGTGATGCCGCTGCCAGCTACTACGAAAGTGCTGACGATTACTACGCGGAAGATGGCCAGGCCGCCAGCGCCTGGTGGGGTGCGGGCGCGGAGGCACTGTGTCTCGCTGGCGTCGTGGATACCCCGACGTTCAAAGCGCTTCTCGACGGCGAGCTACCGGATGGCACGACAATGCACCATGGCGGCGACGGAGAGCGCCGGGCCGGTTCAGACCTGACGTTCAGTGCGCCGAAGAGCGTATCGATGCAGGCGCTGATTGCCGATGACGAACGGCTGTTGAAGGCGCACGACACAGCGGTCGCACGCGTGCTGTCCCACGTGGAGGCACGTCTTGCTGCATGCCGCGTGACGCAAGCAGGTGCAACGTATTCGGAACTGACGGGCAATCTGACAGTCGCTACGTTTCGGCACGAGCTGTCACGTGATGCCGAACCACAGTTGCACACGCATGCCGTCGTCCTGAACTTGACGCGCCGCGCTGATGGACAGTGGCGTGCTCTCGACGCGGCGCCGCTGTACGCCCAGCAGAAATTGCTTGGAGCCCTCTACCGCGCCGAGTTGGCGTTGGAGGTGCAAGCACTCGGCTATGCGGTTCGCTTGACCCACCATGACGGCCGCTTCGAGCTCGCCCATCTTTCCGATAGTGCCGTGGCAGCATTCAGTAGCCGCAGCCAGGCCATTGCTCACGCCCTTGCGAAACATGGAAAGGACCGGCGTACCGCCTCGGCAGCAGAGCGCGAGATTGCGGCGCTCGCGAGCCGCAAGGCCAAGGGAGACCTGGACCGTGAGAGCTTACGCATGGCGTGGCGCGAAAAGAGTGCCGCGCTTGGAATCGACTACGCACCGTTGGCGCCCTCGTCCCTCAGCGCGGACGAGCGACATCAACGAGTTGCGGCAGCAGTCGACTTTGCAACCGAGCACTTAACAGAAAGGCAAAGCCTGATAAGGCACGAAGCCGTAGCGGGCTGGGCATTGGGGCACGCTACCGGCGCCGCGACAATGGCCGACATCGAGACGGAATTGGCGAGCCGGGTCAGCAGTGGTCGTCTGCTGTCGAATGGCGAGGTCTACACCACCCCCGAGGCGCAATCGACAGAGCGGGCATTCCTGGGCATCGAAGCACGCGGACGAGATGCACTCGCCCCCATCGTCCGCCAGCAATGGTTGCCGGGTACTGAGGGCACGGAGCTCAACGTGGGGCAATGGGGCGCGGCGCGACTCGTCTTGACAAGCCGGCACCGCGTCGTCGGCATACAAGGACGCGCTGGCACCGGGAAAACACGCATGCTCACGCAGGTACACGACATCGCATCCATGAACGGCTGGCGCTCAATGGGGCTGGCACCGTCAGCCGCCGCCGCGCAGGAGCTCGGCGGCGCCGGTATCGAAGCTCAAACCATCGCCGCATTTTTGGCCAGAGGTGGCCGTGGTCTTGATAGCGGCACGCTGGTCGTGGTGGACGAGGCAGGCATGGTCGCTGCACGTGACATGCAAGCCGTTCTCGAGCTGGTGGAGTGTGCCAACGCACGCGTCGTGCTTGTAGGCGACACCCAGCAGTTGAAAGCCGTCCGCGCGGGTATCCCCTTCGCGCAGCTCCAGGCAGCGGGCATGGAAACCGCAATCATGCACGAGATTCAGCGGCAAACCAACGCGAACCTGAAGACGGCTGTGGAACACGCTGCGGAAGGCAATGTAGCGGAATCGGTAAAGCTTCTTGCACCCCGAATTGCGGAGGTCGCTCACGCTCGCGACAGGTACGCGACCATCGCTCGTCACTACTGCGCACTCGTTCCCGCGCAACGCGAACAAACCCTGATTGTGGCCGGCACTCATCACGCGCGCGAAGCCATCAACGCCGAGGTCCGCGCTCGCCTCGGTCTCGTTGGCGAGGCGGTATCGATTCTTGTGAGCCGCGACCTGACCGATGCGCAAAAAAGGAGCTCGGTGTCCTACCATGTCGGCGACCTCGTGCAGGCTCAGAAGGACTATCCGTCGCTCAATCTGTGCCGGGGCGATTTCGCCACGGTTGTTTCGGCAGGAGGCGGCCAGGTCGCACTGCAATGTCAAGACGGCACTACTCACCAATGGCGTCCGGCGCTGCTCTCCCACGTTAGCGTCTATACGGTCGCCGAGCGCAACCTCGCCGTCGGCGATAAGGTGCGGGTCAGCGCCAACGACTACGCCCGAGGTCTCATCAACGGCGAATTCTGCACCGTAACCGCAGTCACGAGCCTCGGGGTCACGGTCAAGACAGAAACCGGAAGCGCGGTAACGCTCGACCGTGCGCGCCCGCTCCATCTGGAGCACGGATACTGCACCACGGTCCACTCTGCGCAAGGGCAGACCTGTGCCCGTGTCTTGATTGACGCTGACGTAAGCAGCGCGATGGCGAACGAGAGTCTGTTCTACGTCGCCATCAGCCGTGCCAGGGAGGAGGTCAGGCTCTACACTGATGACCGCCAGCTGCTACCCGCTGCCATGGCCAGGACGGACGTGAAGTCTGCGGCGCTCGACCTGGACAAGCCCCGCTTGGCAATGGGGCTGTAAATACCAACGGATTCGCCAATGATTGGACAAGGCCGTGTTCACCCGAGCACGGCCGTTTCATCATTGCTGGCGCAGATTGGCAGTGACAGCTCGCCTTTGAGCGCCATGTGAAGCGGAACCTGCTCGGACAGAGGGATGAAAACGTTGGCGTCGTCATGGCGAAGCTGAAGTACGGCATGACTATCGGGCCAGACCAACAGTTTCCTGATGACGCGAGTGAACGACCCATGCAGCTCCGCGCGCTCAGTCATCCGCTCGTCCGTGATGTCCCTGACTGCGCCAAGCGCATCCACGATGGCCTGCTCCAGGTCTTCCTCCCATACGGCCGCAACAGGGTCGTTCGCAATAGCAGACAGCTCCACCACGCGGGCCTTGCGCGCCTCCACCGCGCTGTCAAGCTCACGAATGCGGTTGGCCAGGGCAGCCGAGCCGCCCGCTTGCTCGACGATATTCAGCAAGTTTTGCAGGGATTTCGTGTCCTGCAGGAGCGCAGCGCGCTCCCGGTCCAACGCTTCGAGGGCATCCTGCTTGACGCTCCCCTTCAGTATTTCGGCAGAGACGGAGGTCATAAGCGGTGGGATGAGCTTGGTCTCCAGTTCACGCGCGTTCCAGTTGGGGCATTTGGTCACGCCACGGTCACGGTCGGCGCAGACGTACAGAGCATAGCCGGCGCTGTTACGACCGCTCGTCTTCCCTTTGCGCGCCAGGGTCGCGCCACAGTGCCCGCAGCGCAAGAACCCCTGAAATACGTTGTGATAACCAACATCACGGCGCTTGGGGAGGTGACGCCGCCGCTCTGCCGCCGCCTGTGCAGCGTTGAAGAGTTCCAACGAGACAATCCTCGGGTAGTAGTCGGACCAGCAATCGCCAGTCTGCCTGCGAGCCTTCCCATCCTTGATTGACGGCTCGAACTCACCGAGAACCCTGCGGTTGTGCACGAGCTTATGCGGCAAGGTCTTGTGCCAATCCTTCGCTTTCCCGGGCACTGGCCAGCCTTCCCGATTCGCGATGCGTGCGATTGCTGTAGAACCAATGCCGCTCGCAACGAGCTCAAAGACCTTGACTACGCTCTCGGCCTTCTCGGGAATGACATCCCAGCCAGTTTTGTTGCCGTTCGGCCGTAGCCAACCCGGTCCTTGGCCGAAAGCGAACTTTGACCCGTTGTCGCGCTTGCGCTGATGTGCCTTTTTCACCCGGTCAGACTTAGTTGCCGATTCCTCATTAGCACGGATGAACACCATGACTGCCCAGATAAGGCTCGTCTGGTCCTTGATGCTCTCTTCGTCAAGAATCCTTTTGTCGATGAGTGTAACGACGCGGATGCCGAGCTTTACCAGTTTGGCAAGCAGCGCCATTGCGTCGAACAGGTCCGCACGAGACAGACGGTCAAGGTTTTCCACCAGCAGGAACGACCCTCGCTCAATTGCGCCGGACTCTACGGCCTGGATGAAGGCGGCAAGGGCTCCTTTGGTGGCGTTCGAACGGTCGAAGGCAGAGACGCCGAGGTCTTCGAACGATTTCTCTTGCAGAAGAAGGTTGTGTTCTGCTGCATACTCACGGCTTCGGTCGAGCTGCCGCTGGAGACTGTCACCCTTTGCCTGACGCCTTGTGGAAAAGCGTACATACGAGTACGCCTTAGGACGTTCGGAAGGGAAGAGCTTCGAAATCTCTTTAGCTGCTACAGTGGTGGTGCTGGTCATGGGTCTGGTTCCTTAAGGGATGGACGAAACCAGTAAATGCAGCAGTTTTATATTGACCCTACACTTGAAATGGTTTCTCTTTCATCCCTTAAGGTAACTTCCGGCAAGCCGGCCGGGGTGCGCTGCGTGCAGCTGGACGAGGACAACGGTTGCCGCATCTTCGGCCAGCCGGGCCGGCCGCGCGTCTGCGGCAGCCTGCCGCCCTCGCACGAGATGTGCGGCACGACGCGCGAGCACGCGATGTTCTTCCTGGCCGAGCTGGAACGATTGACGTCCTGACAAGCTCGACGAGCGACTCTTGCCTCCGGCGAAAAAAGCACCACCTGAGATTTGTAACTCGACGGTTAGTCCCTTCATGGTAAGCTTGCGGCCCGCGCCGTTCCCTTCCGCAACGTTTCCCGCAACCTGAACAAGATCACCACATGGACATCATTCTCGCCCTCAAAGCGATCATCATGGGCCTCGTCGAGGGCTTTACCGAATTCCTGCCGATCTCTTCCACGGGTCACCTGATCCTGGCCGGCAGCTTGCTCGATTTCACGACCGAAAAGGCAAAGGTGTTCGACATCGCCATCCAGGCCGGCGCCATCCTCGCCGTCATGTGGGAATACCGCGCGCGCATCGGCGCCGTGTTTTCGGGCATCACGTCCGAGCCGCGCCAGCAGAAGCTGGTCGTCAACCTCGCCATCGCCTTCCTGCCGGCCGCCGTCCTCGGCTTCCTGTTCGCCAAGGCGATCAAGGAACACCTGTTCACGCCCGTGCCCGTGGCCAGCGCCTTCATCATCGGCGCGCTCGTGATCCTGTGGGCGGAAAAGCGCCACAAGACGCTGCCCGGCTCGCACCGCGTGGCCACCGTCGACGACATGACCATGCTCGACGCGCTGAAGGTCGGCTGCGCCCAGTGCTTCGCCCTGATCCCGGGCACCAGCCGTTCCGGCTCGACCATCATCGGCGGCATGCTGTTCGGCCTGTCGCGCACGGCCGCCACCGAATTCTCGTTCTTCCTCGCGATCCCGACGCTGCTGGCCGCCACCGTGTACTCGGTGCTGAAGGCGCGCCACGAGCTGTCGATCGCCGACCTGCCGCTGTTCGGCATCGGCGGCCTGGCCGCCTTCGTGTCCGCCTTCCTGTGCGTGCGCTGGCTGCTGCGTTACATCAGCACGCACGACTTCACGATCTTCGCCTGGTACCGTATCGTGTTCGGTGTGGTCGTGCTGGTCACCGCCCACTTTGGCTGGGTGGTGTGGGCTGACTAATCGCACCCGGTTCCCATCGAAGGATCGATTGACATCATGACGAGCGACATCCAGCAACGCGCGCTGCACGTCTTGGAGACGGTGTTCGGCTATCCCGCCTTCCGCGGGCAGCAGGCCGACATCGTCGAGCACGTGGCGGCGGGCGGCGACGCGCTCGTGCTGATGCCCACGGGCGGCGGCAAGTCGCTGTGCTACCAGATCCCCGCGCTGCTGCGCGACGGCGTCGGCGTCGTCGTGTCTCCGCTCATCGCGCTGATGCAGGACCAGGTCGACGCGCTGGCCGAAGTGGGCGTGCGCGCCGCCTTCCTGAACTCCACCCAGACCTTCGAGGAAACGCTGCGCATCGAACGCATGGTGCGCACGGGCGAGCTCGATCTCGTCTACGTGGCGCCCGAGCGCCTGATGACGCCGCGCTGCCTGGAACTGTTCGAGTCGGCGCACATCTCGCTGTTCGCCATCGACGAGGCCCACTGCGTCTCGCAATGGGGCCACGACTTCCGGCCGGAATACATCCGCCTGTCGATCCTGCACGAGCGCTTCCCGCACGTGCCGCGCATCGCGCTGACGGCCACCGCCGACCAGATGACGCGCGCCGAGATCGCCCAGCGCCTGCAGCTGGAAGAGGCGCGCCAGTTCGTCTCCTCGTTCGACCGCCCGAACATCCGCTACTCCATCGTCGAGAAGACCAACGGCCGCAAGCAGCTGCTGGACTTCATCACGACCGAGCACCCGGGCGACTCGGGCATCGTCTACTGCCTGTCGCGCAAGAAGGTCGAGGAAACGGCCGAATTCCTCAACGAGAACGGCATCCGCGCCCTCGCCTACCATGCCGGCATGGACCACCAGCTGCGCGCGTCGAACCAATCGCGTTTCCTGCGCGAGGACAATATCGTGATGGTCGCGACGATCGCCTTCGGCATGGGCATCGACAAGCCGGACGTGCGCTTCGTGTGCCACCTCGACCTGCCGAAGTCGCTCGAAGGCTATTACCAGGAAACGGGCCGTGCCGGCCGCGACGGCCTGCCGTCCAGCGCCTGGATGGCGTATGGCCTGCAGGACGTCGTGCTGCAGCGCCGGATGATCGACGAATCCGACGCCGACGAGAATTTCAAGCGCGTGCTGAGCTCCAAGCTCGACGCCATGCTGGGCCTGTGCGAGACGCTCAGCTGCCGCCGCATGCGCTTATTGGAATATTTCGGCGAGCGCTCCGGCCCCTGCGGCAACTGCGACACCTGCCTGATCCCGCCCACCTCGTTCGACGCCACGGTGCCCGTGCAGAAGCTCTTGTCCGCCATCTACCGCGTCGACCAGCGCTTCGCCGCCGGCCACGTGATCGACGTGCTGCGCGGCGTCTCGTCCGAGCGCGTGGTCCAGTGGCACCACGACAAACTGACCGTGTTCGGCGTCGGCACCGACCGCGGCGAGCAGGAATGGCGCGCCATCGTGCGCCAGACCATCGCCCTGGGCCTCGTCACCGTCGACCACGACGCCTTCAGCTCCCTCAAGCTGACGGAAGCCGCGCGCCCCGTGCTGAAGGGCGAGCAGAAGGTGCAGCTGCGCCAGTACCAGAAGCCCGTCAAGCCCAAGCGCACGTCGACGCCGCGCGGCAGCTACGAGGAAATGGAACTGTCCAAGTCCGAGCAGGCCGTGTTCGACAAGCTGCGCTGGTGGCGCATGGAGACGGCGCGCACCCATGGCGTGCCGGCCTACGTCGTGTTCCAGGACGCCACGCTGCGCGAGATCGCCAAGGTCAAGCCGACCTCGCTCGACCAGTTGCGCGGCGTGTCGGGCGTGGGCGAGAAGAAGCTCAATTCCTACGGCGACGAGATCGTCAACATCATCAGCGAGATGGTCTGACGCTCAATCCCGGAACAAATGCGCGAACGTCCGGCTGACGGTCAATTTTTCATCGCACCCGCGCAACAGCACCTGCATCCGCTCCGCATCGATGCGCTCGGCCGCCGCGATCGCCGTCGCGTTGACGACGGTGCCGCGGTGGATCTGCCAGAAGCGCTCGCGGTCCAGCCCTCCCAGCAAATCCTTCAGCGGCGTGCGCACCAGTGCCTCGTAGTCGCGCAGCACCACGCGCGTGTACTTGGTGTCGGACTGGAAGAACAGTACCTCGTCGACGTCGATCACGCGGATCTGCCGTCCCACGCTCGCCTTCAGCCAGCGCGTGCGCTCCGGACGCATGCCGGGCAATGTGGATTTCAGGTGGGCGAGCAGGTCGCCCAGGTCGGCCGGCGGATGGGGCACGGCGGCATCGAGCTTGTCGCGGATGCGCGCCACGGCCTTGCCGAGGCGGTCCGCCTGCACGGGTTTCAGCAGGTAGTCGACGGCGCCGGCGTCGAAGGCGTCGACGGCGTACTGGTCGTAGGCCGTCACGAACACCACGTGGGCCAGCTTGCCGATGCGCTGCGCCACCTCCAGCCCGGACAGGCCGGGCATGCGGATGTCGAGGAAGGCCACCTGCGGCTCGTGTTCCAGGAAGCCGTCCCAGGCATCGTTGCCGTTTTCCGCGGCCAGTACCACGCGCGCCTCGGGCCAGGCCACGGCCAGCAGTTCCAGCAGGCGCTCGCGCATCAGCGGTTCGTCTTCGGCGACCAGGACCGTCGTCATGCGGCCTCCGCAGGGCGCGCGCAGGGAAGCGCGATCTCGGCCACCAGGCCCGGGTCGGCGTCTTCCAGCACCAGGCGGGCCGCCTCGCCGTAGGCCAGGCGCAGGCGGTGGCGCAGGTTGTCCAGGCCCATGCCGGTGCCCGCCACCTTGTCCACGATGACACTCATGCCGACGCCGCTGTCGGCCACGCGCAGCCGCAGCATGCCGTCGTCGAGATGGGCGGACAGCGCGATCTCGCCGCCGCGCAGCGCCGGTTCGATGCCGTGCTTGATCGCGTTCTCGGCCAGCGTCAGCAGGATCATGCTGGGCACGCGCACCTCGACCAGCGCGCGCGGCAGGTCCACCGAAAAACGCAGGCGTTCGCCCAGGCGTACCTGCATCACCTTCAGGTAGGACGCGACCAGGCCGAACTCCGCTTCCAGGCTGACCTGGTCGCAGCGCATGTCGCCCAGGCTGGCGCGCAGGAAGGCGATCAGGTCGGCGGTGAGTTCGGCCGCGCGCGGCGCGCCGTGCTGGGCCAGCTGCTGGACGGCGCCCAGGGTATTGAACAGGAAGTGCGGCTCGATCTGGGCGCGCAGCAGGCGCAGCTTCGATTCGGACAGTTCGCGCGCGAGGCGCTCGCGCTCGGCGTCGGCCTGCAGCTGGGCCGTGAGCAGCTCGTACTGGCGGTTGCGCAGGATGCCGACGGCGATCATCGGTACCGCGAACAGCAGGCCGGCGCCCAGCAGCACGGCCAGGAAACCGGGGACGACGTCCCACACCGCGCCGATGCGCGTGTCCGTCATGACCAGCACGCCGTAGGCCGTCACGACGCCGCAGACCACGGTCGCCAGCACGATCTTGCCGAGCACGGTCCATTTCTTGCGGACGATCTTGCGGTAGTTGAACCACACGCCGACGATGCCGATGACCATACTGAAGCCGGCCGCGTTCGCCACCACCACGGGCGCCACCCAGTTCGCATGGAGGAACAGCAGGTTCAGCAGGACGCCGATGCCGGTGAACAGCAGGGCCAGCTTGCCCATGGCGAGCCAGCCGCGCCAGCCCCGGTAGTCCGCCGAAAACGCGAGCAGCTGGCTGCGCTCGATGGCCGACAGGGCAGCGACCTGCTCGGCGGCCCGGCGGCGGTAGCCGGCCGGCACCCGGGCCGCCAGCGCCGGTTGCGCGAGCACGGCGAGGAGCTCGTGCTCCCATTCGCGATGCCAATCCCGGATCCTGCGCCACATGACGGCCTCCTGTTCATTACTATTTAGCAATGATCATAGTGTAGGAGGCCCTGCCGCCGCTGCAAAGTGCCTGGCGACGGACGACGAGGACAAGGGGACGAAACACGGTAGGGTGGACGGGTTTCCCGTCCACGCGTTCGGCACACGTCGGTTGAACGCGTGGACGGCAGAGCCGTCCACCCTACCGAAGTTGGCTGCTTATTTTTTGGTGAACACGAGGTCCCACACGCCGTGGCCCAGCTTGATGCCGCGGTTCTCGAACTTGGTCAGCGGACGGTAGGCCGGCTTCTCGGCATAGCCCTCGGCCGTGTTCTGCAGCAGCGGCTCGGCGCCCAGCACTTCCAGCATCTGGACCGCGTAGTCTTCCCAGTCGGTGGCGCAGTGGATGTAGCCGCCCGGCTGCAGCTTCTGGCACAGCAGCTTCACGAACTCCGGCTGGATCAGGCGACGCTTGTTGTGGCGCGCCTTGTGCCACGGGTCCGGGAAGAACACGTGCACGCCGGCCAGCGAACCGTCGGCGATCATGTTGTTGAGCACCTCGACGGCGTCGTGCTGGATCGCGCGCAGGTTGGTGACGCCTTCCTCGCCGATCAGTTTCAGCAGGCTGCCCACGCCCGGCGTGTGCACCTCGACGCCGATGAAGTCCGTGTCCGGCATTTCCTTGGCAATGTGGACGGTGGAGCCACCCATGCCGAAGCCGATCTCCAGCACCAGCGGCGCGGTGCGGCCGAACGGGGCGTGGAAGTCGAACGGCTCTTTCCGGTATTCGATCAGGAATTGCGGGCCCAGTTCTTCCAGCGCGCGCGCCTGCCCGGTCGACAGGCGTCCGGCGCGCGTGACGAAACTGCGGATGCGGCGTTCGGTCGGGTCGTAGAGCATCGGACGGCCTTGCTCGTTCAGGGGCGTATCTGCGGACATGGGAGGAGAAAATGTGAGGAAAAAACGGCGGCCATTATAACCCGGCGCTGTGCCGCCCCGATCTCCGACATAATGGCTTTCTTCCCCAGGAGATGCCAGATGCAGCAAAAAAGCCACCCGATCGCCACCGAAGACAACGTCGCCCGCTACCAGCTCGCCTCCCTCCACTTCGGCACGCCCGGCCGCGGCAGGAAGGCCTATGTGCAGGCCTCGCTGCATGCCGACGAAGTGCCGGCCATGCTGGTCGCGCATTGCCTGCGCCAGGAGCTGGAAAAGCTCGACGCCGCCGGCAAGGTCAAGGGCGAAGTGATCCTGGTGCCGGTGGCGAACCCGATCGGCCTGTCGCAAGTCATCCACGGGGCGCCGTTCGGGCGCTTCGACCTGGCCACGGGCGTGAACTTCAACCGCTCGTACAAGCACGTGGCGGACGACCTGAAGGTGTCCTTGCAGGGCAAGCTGGGGCCGGACGCGGCGGCCAACGCGGCCCTCGTGCGCGAGCACGCGCGCCGCTCGGTGGCGTCGTGGGTGCCGAAGAACGCGACCGAGGAACTCAAGAAAACCCTGCTCGGCATGGCGATCGACGCCGACGTGATGCTCGACCTGCACTGCGACAACGAGGCCGTGCTGCACCTGTACACGGGCACGCCGCTGGCGGACGACGTCAAGCCGCTGGCCGCGCTGCTGCAGGCGCATGCCGTGCTGCTGGCGAAGGAGTCGGGCGGCGAGCCGTTCGACGAAGCCTGCAGCCGCGTGTGGTGGGAACTGGCCGAGCACTTCGGCGCGGCGACGCCCATTCCCATGGGCTGCATCGGCGTGACGGTCGAGCTGCGCGGCGAGAACGACGTGCGCTACCACCTGGCCGAGAAGGATGCGCGCGCCCTGCTCCAGTACCTGGCGCGCCTGGGCATCGTCGAGATGGAACACGACCCGCTGCCGGCGCCGCTGTGCGCGCCGACGCCGCTGGAAGGCGTCGAGCCGCTGCACGCGCCGCAGTCGGGGGTACTGGTATTCCTGAAGAACCTGGGCGACCGCGTCGCGGCGGGCGATACGGTGGCGGAAATCGTCAACCCGGTCAGCGGCAGGACGATGCCCGTGAAGGCGTCGCAGGACGGCATCCTGTTCGCCAGCACGGCGCACCGGCACCTGGTGAAGGGGATGCATGTCTGTAAGATCGCGGGGGCGCAGGGGTATCGCACGGGGAATCTCCTGACGGCCTGAAACCTCGTCGTCCCTGCGAAGGCAGGGACCCAAGCTGAATGCGCATGGTGCTGGCTGCACGCCGCAGGGCCGCATGCCGTGCTTGGGCCCCTGCCTGCGCAGGGGCGACGTTGGTTGATGTCACGGCAATGCTCAGGCTGCGAGTGCCTGGTCCAGCAGATAGCGCTTGTCCAGCAGCGCCTCGATGGCATCGGCCGCCATCGGCCTGGCGATCAGGTAGCCCTGTACCTCGTTGCAATGCAGGTGGCGCAGGATCGCCAGCTGCTCGGCGTTCTCCACGCCCTCGGCCACCACCTCCATGCCCAGCGCGTGCGCCATCGACACGATCGCCTGGAAGAACACGGTGCCCTCCTTCGAGCGTCCCAGCTCGGCGGTGAAGGAGCGGTCGACCTTCAGCACGTCCATCTTCATGCGCTGCAGCTGCGACAGCGACGAATAGCCGGTGCCGAAGTCGTCCACGTGCAGCTTGATGCCCAGCGCGCGGATCGCGGCCAGTTCGGCCAGGATCTCGTCCTGGTCGCCCATCATCGCCGACTCCGTGATCTCGACTTCCAGCAGGCGCGCCGCCACGCCGTGGCGGCCCAGCGCCTCGGCCAGCTCGCGGTGCACGCCGCCGCGCAGGAACTGCTTGGGCGAGACGTTGATCGAGACGGGCACCGGGTCCAGTCCCGCCGCGTGCCAGGCGGCCAGCTGGGCGCAGGCCATGTCGATCACGATGGCGCCGATCGGCACGATCAGGCCGCTCGATTCGGCCAGCGGGATGAATTCGTCGGGACGGATCATGCCCAGCTGCGGATGCTCCCAGCGCAGCAGCGCTTCCATGCTGAGCAGGCGGCCGTCGCGGGTGTCCACGCGCGGCTGGTAGTGCAGCACGAACTGGCGCTGCTCGATCGCTTCCAGCAGGCGCTGGCGCAGCTGGGCGCGGGTCTTGAGGGTGCTCGACTGGGCCGGGTCGAAGAAGCGGTACTGGCCCTTGCCCTCGTTCTTGCCGGCGTACATGGCGATGTCGCTGTGGCGGATCAGCGTGGCGGCATCCAGGCCGTCGCGCGGGAACACGGAGATGCCGACCGAGGCGCCGATCATGTGCTGCTCGTCGGCGATGGCGAACGGTTTCGCGAACGCGCCGACGATGCGCGCGGCCACCGCCGCCACCTGCTGGTCGCTGTCGAAGGGGCTCAGGAGGACGATGAATTCGTCGCCGCCGAAGCGCGCCACGCGGTCGCCCGGACGCAGCTGCGACAGCAGGCGCTCGGCCGCGTCCTTCAGCAGGCGGTCGCCGACGGCGTGGCCGTGCGAATCGTTGACCTGCTTGAATTCGTCGAGGTCGACGAACAGCAGCGCCGCGCCGTGGCCGCCGGCCTGGGCATGCGACAGGGCCGCGGGCACGAAGTTGAGGAACCAGTGGCGGTTCGGCAGGCCCGTCAGGCTGTCCTCGTTGGCCAGGCGCGCCAGCTGCGCCTCGTGCTCCTTGCGCTCGCTGATGTCCTGCAGCGTGACGGCCAGTCCGTCGCCCACGCGCACCAGGCGGCGGTGGCCCCAGCGGATGTTCAGGCGGTTATCGTCGGGCATGCGCCGGTCTTCCTGGTGGAAGCCGACCGTCATCGCCTGGCGGTATTCCTCGATCAGTTCGGGCCCGCCGACGCCGCGGTCCAGCTGCGACACCAGGCCGCCGACGAGGCTCGTCCTCGTCATGCCGTAGAAGAAGGCCCCGCGCTCGTTGCAGTCGACGACGCGGAAGTCGACCACCTGGCCCCTGCGGTCGCGCACGGGGGCGACCATGTAGAAGCCGTCGTTGCCGCTTTCGGTGGCGGTGCGGTAGGCGCGCTGCACCTCGGACTGTTCGCGCGCCCGGCGCGCGGCGCGCAGCGACAGCGTGCTGGCCGCCGCCGACATCGCCAGCAGCACGGCGCAGGCCATGATGGTGTTGTTGCGGCTGGCGATCCAGTACGCCTCGGCCCCGGCCAGCGCCGCATCCTGGGACAGCGCGACCACCGCCACCAGCGGGTAGGCGGACGAACGGCGCCAGCCCAGCACGCGTGCGCGGCCGTCGCCGAATCCACCGGCCTTGGCGGATCCTTCCACCAGCTGGACGCCGCGCGCCACCGGCCAGCGGTCGGCATTCGCCGGCAGCAGCGAAGCGGACGCGCCGGTGCGCAGCGCGCCGCTGGCATCCTGCTCCACGCGTAGCGTGTTGCCGCTGCCGACCAGCGCCAGCAGGCTGCCCGCGCCCAGCGTCGGCGAGCTGACGAAGGAGGTGAAATAGGCGGCATCGACGGCCATCAGCAGCACGCCGTCGAATTCATCGTCGTTGGTATCCAGGCGGCGCGTGAACAGGATCGCGCCGCGCGCTTCCTCCAGCTCGGGCGGCGGGGCGCCGATGCGCAGGGCGGTCGAGATATTGTCGCGGTGCTCGACGAAGAACGGCGCCGCCGCCAGGCTCAGGCTGCGCTCGGCGATGCGGCTGGACGAGCGGATGTGGCCGTCGCGCCCGACCACGCTCACGCTGACGAAGGCGGCATCGGTGAACATGCCGTCGCGCCGCATGTCCTCGATCAGCGCGGGGTTGTGCGAATGCTCCCAGCTGTGCTTGAGCTGCATGGTGATCTGGTCCATCTGCGCGACCGAGCGCGTGACGTACTGTTCGTAGGCCTCGGCATAGGCGTCCGCTTCCTTGAACGCCTGCTCGGCGGCGCGTTTTTCCTCGCCGCCGGCGCGCAGGATGGCGGCGCTCCACAGCGCGGCGCAGGCGAGCAGCGCCAGGGCCGGCCACAGGAGCGCGAGGTAGCGGTGGGTGCGCGGGGCGGGCGGCGCGCTGGTCTTGGACATGGATGTATTGTCGAACGTCGTTTCTTCTCAGCAATACAGTGTAGGAAACGAACGTGACGGGGTGATGACAGGCGCGGCTCATCGCTTGAGCCGCGGGCTGTACACCGGGGTCAGAGTCCAACCTTCAACACCGGACTCTGACCCCTGCGCTAACGCCGCGCTTCCGCCTCGGCCAGCACCTCGTTGACCTCGTTGAGGTCCGCCGGCTTGACCAGGTAATGGTCGAAGCCGGCCTGGCGCGCTTCCTCGCGGTCCTGGCGCTGGCCGTAGCCCGTCAGCGCGACCAGCGTGGCGCCCGCGTTCTCGGGCTGGGCGCGCAGGCGCCGGGCCAGTTCGTAGCCGTCGATGTCGGGCAGGCCGATGTCCAGCAGCAGCACGTCGGGGCGCTCCTCCCGGGCCCGCGCCAGCGCGCCGCCGCCGTCGTATTCGACGCTCACCGCATGGCCCTGCACCTCGAGCAGGGCGGCCAGCATCTGGGCGGCGTCGACGTTGTCGTCCACCACCATCACGCGCAGGCAGGCATCTTCGCCGGCGCCGGCGCCGCGCGCCGCGGGCGCTTCGGAGCGCAGGCCCGCCGGCGGCGCCACCCGCGGCAGGCACAGGGAAAAGGCGCTGCCCTGCCCCAGCCCGGGGCTCTCGGCGCGCACGCTGCCGCCGTGCAGGGCGATCAGGCTCTTCACCAGCGCCAGGCCGATGCCCAGGCCGCCCTGGGAACGGTCCGGCGTGCGCTCGGCCTGGGTGAACAGGTCGAAGATGTAGGGCAGCACCTCGGGCGCGATGCCGACCCCGGTGTCGCGCACGGTCACGTAGACCAGCTCGCCTTCCGTGTGCACGGCGAGCCCGATGCTGCCGCCCGGCGCCGTGTACTTGGCCGCGTTGTTGAGGATGTTGGAGATTACCTGGACCAGGCGCGTGCGGTCGCCGATCACGTGGGCGGGCTCGCCGGACAGCTGCAGCGTGAGCGAGTGGCGGCGCGCGTCGACCAGCGGACGCACCTGCTCGACGGCCGCGGCCACGATCACGTTCAGGTCCAGCTCTTCCTTCTCCAGCGTCACCAGGCCGCGCGTGACGCGCGAGACGTCCAGCAGGTCGTTCACCAGGTCCGTCATGTGCTCGGCCTGGCGCGCGATGATGTCGCTCGCGCTGGCCACGCTGCGCGGGTCGGTGCGGCCCAGCTTGAGCAGCTGGGCGGCGGTGACGATCGGCGCCAGCGGATTCCTCAGCTCGTGCGCCAGCATGGCCAGGAACTGGTCCTTCTGGGCGTTCGCCGCGCGCAGCTCGTCCTCGACCTGCTTGCGGCTCGTCACGTCGGCCCCTTCGACGAAGATGCCGGTGACGCTGCCGGCGGCATCGCGGATCGGCTGGTAGACGAAGTCGATGTAGCGCTCTTCCAGCGGCCCCTCGGGTTCGCGCTGCAGGCGCACCGGCAGCGCGGTGCCGACGAACGGCTCGCCGCTCGTGTACACGCGGTCCAGCAGTTCGAAGAAACCCTGCCCCACGACTTCCGGCAATGCCTCGCGCGCGCTCTTGCCCAGGATCTGGCGGTGCCCGATGAGCTGCATGTAGGAGCCGTTGGTCAGCTCGAACACGTGCTCCGGTCCGCGCAGCACAGCCATGATGCCCGGCGCCTGGGCGAACAGCCCGCGCAGGCGCTCGTTTTCCGCGTCGCGGTATTTCTCGGCCAGCACCTGCTCGGTGACCTCGACGCAGGCGCAGTACATGCCGGCGACGACGCCGTCCTCGTTGCGCACGGGAGAGTAGGAGAAGGTGAACCAGGTCGGCTCCTCGTAGCCATGGCGGTTCATCACCAGGTACATGCGGTCCGCATAGGTCGCCTCGCCCTGCAGGGCGCGCTCGACC
This sequence comes from Massilia sp. YIM B02763, assembly GCF_030412015.1. GTDB lineage: Bacteria > Pseudomonadota > Gammaproteobacteria > Burkholderiales > Burkholderiaceae_D > Telluria. The sequence continues at coordinate 59,485 of NZ_JASNRD010000009.1, forward strand.
ATGGGGCCGATGTCGTGCCAGATCTCGGCCCAGATGTCGTGGAACGGGCGGCCCAGCGACGCCGGATGCTTGTCGCCCAGCACTTCGCGGTAGGAATCGTTGTACAGGAAGCCGAGCTGCTCGCCCCATGCCACGAACATCGGAAACTTGGAATTGAGCATCAAGGCGACGACCGTGCGCAGCGCCTGCGGCCAGCCGCGCGGATCGCCCAGCGGGGAAGCGGACCAGTCGTGGGCACGCATCATGGCGCCCAGTTCGCCGCCGCCGCTCAGGAACATCAGGGCGCCGGCATCGGTGCCGGTGGCGGTGGCGGGACGGGCTGCATGTTCGTCGGGCCGGTGGTCTTCTGCGGGCATGATGGGAACTGGGTAAATCGACGGTCCCAGTGTGCCATAAGCCGCATGAATCGGACGCACGCGGCGTATCACGCCTCGAACGGCCGTTCCCCCAGCGCCTCGACCACGTAGTCGACGAAGCAGGTGATGCGCGCGGCCAGCGCCGTGTTGCGGTAGTAGACGGCGTTGACGGGCTGGCGCACGTCGACGGCCACGTCCTGGAACAGCGGCACCAGGCGGCCGGCGCGCACGTCGGCGCGCGTCATGAAATCGGACATGCAGGCCAGCCCCAGGTCGCACAAGGCCATCTGGCGCAGCGTCTCGCCGCTGGACGTGGCGATCGCCGGCTTGATGCGCATCAGTTCGCCGCCGGCGTCGCGCAGCGGCCAGTCGTTCAGCGTCTCGGGCTGGCTGAAGCCCAGCAGCGCATGGCCGGCCAGGTCGGCGGGCGTCGCCGGCGTGCCGTGGCGCGCCAGGTAGCCGGGCGAGGCGAACACCCGGATGCGGCTGGCGCCCACCAGGCGCGCGTGCAGCGTCGAATCGCGCAAGGCGCCGATGCGCAAGGCCACGTCGGTGCGCTTTTCGATCAGGTCGATGATGCCTTCGTTGGAATTGAGCTCCAGCTCGACCTCGGGATAGCGCTCGCGGAAGCCCGCCAGCAGCGGCACGATCACGTGCAGCATGAACGGCGTGGCCGCGTCCACGCGCAGGCGGCCGACCGGACGCAGGCGCCGCGCCGCCATCTGCTCCTCGGCTTCGTCGACCGACGCCAGGATGGCGCGCGCATGCTGCAGGAAGGCCGCGCCCTCCTCCGTCAATTCGAGCCGGCGCGTCGTGCGGCGCAGCAGCGTCGTCTGCAGCTTTTCCTCCAGCCGGCCGAGCGTGCGGCTGGCGGCCGAGATCGTCAAGCCGAGCTGTTCCGAGGCGGCCGTGATCGAGCCGGTGTCGACCACGGCCACGAAGGCCTGCATTTCGTCGAGGGTCGTCTTCATATTTGCATTGGAATCAAAAGAATTTTGAGCATACACAGCTTAATCGACAAATATAAAGCGCGCATACTGCTCTCAGATTATTGATTGAGGAGTTACCCAATGAGCATTCCATCGTTCGGCGTCGGCACCTTCCGCCTGACCGGCCAGACCGTCATCGATTCCGTACGCACCGCGCTGGAACTGGGCTACCGCGCCGTCGACACCGCCCAGATCTACGGCAACGAAGCCGAGGTGGGCCAGGCGATCGCCGAGAGCGGCGTCGCCCGTGCCGACCTGTTCCTGACGACCAAGATCTGGACCGACAACTACGCCAAGGACAAGCTGGTGCCGAGCCTGCGCGAGAGCCTGGACAAGCTGCGCACCGACTACGTCGACCTGACCCTGATCCACTGGCCGGCCCCCGGCAACGGCGTCGGCCTGCCCGAATACATGGAAGCGCTGGCCGAGGCGAAGTCGCTGGGCCTGACGCGCCGGATCGGCATCTCGAACTTCAATATCGCGCTGACACGGCAAGCCGTCGACGCCGTCGGCAAGGGAGAGATCGCCACCAACCAGGTCGAGCTGAGCCCCTACCTGCAGAACGCGACGCTGGCCGCTTTCCTGAAGGAGCAAGGCATCGCCGTCACCTCCTACATGACGCTGGCCTACGGCAAGGTGTTGCAGGACCCGGTATTGAAACGGATCGCCGACAAGCACCAGGCCACCGTGGCCCAGGTCGCGCTGGCCTGGGCGCTGCAGCTGGGCTACGCCGTGATCCCGTCCTCGACCCGGCGCGAGAACCTGGCCAGCAACCTGCTGGCGCGCGACCTGAAGCTCGATGCGGACGACATGGCCGCCATCGCCGCGCTCGAACGCAATGGGCGCGAAGTCGACCCGGCCGGCCTGGCGCCGGAATGGGATTGAGGACGGCGCCATGACGAATGCCCTCGACCGCCTCGTCGCCGGTGGTTTCAGCATCGGCATCGAGGCGCCGCTGGACAACGACTGGACGCCGGACGGCGATGCGGCCCGCCGCGCGGCCGGACGCCTGCCCGGCGAGCCGGACCTGCAGCGCCATGCGGAGCTGGCCAGGCTGGCCGACCGCCTCGGCTTTCGCGCCCTGTGGGTGCGCGACGTGCCGCTGTACGACCCGTCGTTCGGCGACGCGGCCCAGGTCTTCGAGGTGTTTTCCTACCTCGGCTACCTGGCCGGCATCACGCGCGACATCCTGCTCGGCACGGCCGCCGTCGTGCTGCCGCTGCGCGAGCCCCTGCTGACGCTGAAATCCGCCGCCACCGTGCAACATCTGAGCGGCGAGCGCCTGCTGCTGGGCGTGGCCAGCGGCGACCGTCCCGTCGAATACCCGCTGTTCGGGCGCGACTTCGACGGCCGCGGCAGCAGTTTCCGCGAGCAGGTCGCGCTGCTGCGCGGCGGCGCCGCGGACCTGCCCGGCGGCCTGGCCGTGCTTCCGCGGCAGGCGTCCCCGCTGCCCCTGCTGGTGGCCGGCCTCGCCCAGCAACAGCCGGACTGGATCGGCGCCCACATGGACGCCTGCCTCGCCTACCCGGGCACGCCGGGGGACCACTTGCGCCGCGTGGCGGCCTGGCGCGCCGTCGCGGGCGGCAAGCCGTATGCCACCTTCATCCACCTGGACCTGGCCGAGGACCCCGACGAACCGCTGCAACGCCACCGCTTCGGCCTGCGCGGCGGACGCCTCGCGCTGATCGATGAGCTGCGCGCGCTGCGTGCCGGCGGCGTCGGCCACGTCGGCCTGCATTTCCGGCGCAACCGGCGCCCGCTCGGCGACACCTTCCACGAGATCGCCGAGACGGTGCTGCCGCATTTTCATGGACAAACCGAGACGACCCATGCCTGAACAACACGATCCCCTTTTCCGCCCCCTGACCCTGGGCAGCCTGCCGCTACCGAACCGCATCGTGATGCCGCCGATGACGCGCTCGCGCGCCAGCCAGCCCGGCGACGTGCCGAATGCCCTGATGGCCGAGTACTACGCCCAGCGCGCCAGCGCCGGCCTGATCGTCAGCGAAGGCACCTGGATTTCCCCGCTCGGCAAGGGCTATGCCTGGACGCCCGGCATCCACACCCCGGCGCAGGTCGACGGCTGGCGCCTCGTCACCGATGCCGTGCACGCGGCCGGCGGCACCATCTTCGCCCAGCTCTGGCACGTGGGCCGCCTGAGCCATGCGAGCCTGCTGGGCGGCCAGCCGCCCGTGTCCTCGTCCGCCATCCAGGCCGAAGGCGTGAACGTGTTCGTCGCCGAGGCCGACGGCAAGCCCGGCTTCGTGCAGGCCTCGATGCCGCGCGCCCTGTCGGTGGAGGAAATCCGCGCCGTCGTCGACGACTACCGCCAGGCCGCCGGCAACGCGGTGGCGGCCGGCTTCGACGGCGTCGAACTGCACGCGGCCAACGGCTACCTGGTCAACCAGTTCATCGACTCGAACGCCAACGACCGCGGCGACCAGTACGGCGGCTCGCTGGAAAACCGCCTGCGCTTCCTGGGAGAAGTCGCCCGTGCGCTGGTGCAAGGCGTGGGTGGCGATGCCAAGCGCGTCGGCGTGCGCCTGGCGCCGCTGACGACGCTGAACGGCTGCGTCGACGCCGATCCGGAAACGACCTACCTGGCGGCCGCGAAGCTGCTGGGCGAGATCGGCGTGGGCTATATCCACATCGCCGAAGCGGACTGGGACGACGCGCCGCACATGCCCCTCGACTTCAAGCAGCGCCTGCGCGCCGCCTTCCCCGGCATCCTGATCTACGCCGGCAAGTACGACGGCGCGCGGGCGCGGGAAGCGCTGGACGCCGGCTGGGCCGACATGATCGCCTTCGGCCGTCCCTTCGTCGCCAACCCGGACCTGCCGGCGCGCCTGCGCCAGGGCGCGCCGCTCGCCGCGCACGACCGCGATACACTGTTCGGCGGCGGCGCGCACGGCCTGACCGACTATCCGGCCTTGCAGGCGGCCTGACCGCCTCTGCGTTGCGTCGTAGCGTGGGCGCGGCCGGCGTAGGCACCGTGTGCCCACCGGATGTGTACGTCACCTCAGCCACGCCGTCCCTGGACTTAAGGACGGCTTATTTGCGCGCGCTGCGCTTGCCTTGGAGCCCATCCTTACGTAAGAATGGTGATGTCAGGTACACCACATTTTCCGGTTCATTGCGTCACCTAGCGAGGATTCCGATGGACATTTCCTTCCCGCCTCAATCTGCCTACGAAGCACGGGCGACGAGCGTTGCCTTTCCCGCCGTCGTCAACGGCCATCCCCGGCGCTGCCTCGTCACGGAAGAAGCGCTGGAAGACCATTTCGGCGCCACTTCCATGGAGCCGGACCACCTGCGGCAGATCTTCGAAGCGAACCGGGGAGAAATCCAGGTCGTCGCGCAGGAGCGTTTCCTGAGCGGGGCGATGGGGGATGTGTTCTTGCGGACGCAGGATTTTCAATCCTGACGGAGGAATGGAGCGGGTGAAGGGAATCGAACCCTCGTCTTAAGCTTGGGAAGCTCCTGCTCTACCATTGAGCTACACCCGCGTTGCCTGCATTCTACGCGGGTTTTACACGCGCTGACAACATCGTGGTCCGGCTCGAAGTCAAGAGGGGCGACGTGGCAGGACGCCCTGCACGGTACTCACATATTTTCTTGGCAGACACGACAATAAGCTTTTCCGCCAAATCTCGATTTATTATTCCAGCAATATTTGGCAACGACTTGAGCGATTGGTTTTTTGCAGTTCGCGCAAAAATATTTCTTTTCTTCGCCTCGCCTCTCGGCCGTCGAATCCGGGACGACCGTCGCCTCCGAACTCATATGTGCAACCCAGCCCTTGCCAACTATCACCTGTTCCAGTTCGAATTTTTTAATGTAGTCGACGCGACTCGGCGTATGGAGAGCGTGCAATTTCTTTCCAAGACCGATCACTGTCTCACTGGAGCATAACTTCAGGATACCGATCGTATCCTTGAGTTTTACTTCGTCGAGCTTTTTGTCGTACCACGAGAAGAATTGATCAAGCTTGATGATTGACGCATCCATATTCGATGATTGTGGCCGATTAATCACCGACTTCGGCGAGACTAGGACCACTGAATGGAAGGACGGCTGCAAGGTAATGCCAAGGCGCTTGGGCAACCCGATTTCCTTGAAAGCGTCTTTGAGTACGGATATATGGCGTGCATTCTGTTCGACCGGAGAGGGAATACCTATTTCCTTACCCTCATAGATCGTCGAAAATTCACCCAGCTCATTGATTGACAGGCCCGTGCTGAATGTCTTCGTTTCCAGAACGAAGACTTCCAAGAGCCGGTTGATCAGTATATGGTCGATCTGCGCCATACGTCCGTCGATTTCGAGGCGAAGATCGTGGATGACGCATAAATTCTTGCTGCGCGCGGCGTAGAAATCGATCTCGTATGCGGCCTGTTTTTCCGTTGCCATTCCAATCGATAAGGACCGCAGTTCCCTTTCTACCAGCCGTTTTCTTTCCAAGGGGACGCGTTCGTGAGCAAGCAAATTCTTAAGAATCGCAATCTGGGGTTCTTTGTCGTCTGCGCTTTTGATGAGCATGATTACCTGAGCCACATACCATTACAATATTGCATTGTATCAACCATAGCGCTGCGCTGTGACAATCTTCACAATGTTGAGGCTGAAAAGAAACATCGAAACACATGCTCATTACAGGCAGGTCAACAAACCTACGACAAGGGCTCACCTTTTCCCTGCAGGCGCTCGCGATAGGTCGCCGGCGTCGCCCCGAACGTGCGCTTGAACAAGCCGATGAAGGTACTCGGCGTCGAATAGCCCAGCTCCAGCGCAATGGCCGTCACCGCCGCGCCGTCGGCCAGCATTTCCAATGCCCGCAGTAGCCGGGCGCGCTGGCGCCAGGCGGTGAAGGTGAATCCCGTTTCCAGCACGAAGTGGCGGCTCAGCGAGCGCGCGCTGGTGGCGGCCCAGGCCGCCCACTCTTCCAGGCTGCGTTCCGTGGACGGGTCGGCCAGGATGGCGCGGGCGATGCGCAGCAGGCGCGCGTCCCGCGGCAGCGGCAGGCCCAGCGCGTCGACGGGCAGCGTGCGGATCTCGTCGAGGATGACGGCGGCGATGCGTTCGCCCCGCGCGTCCAGCGCGCCCGGCGGCCAGGTGGCGGCGCGCAGCACGCCCTCGCGCAGCAGGCCGGACACGCGGATGCTGCAGGGCTGCGCCGGCAAACCGGCGCACTCGTCGTGGGCCACGTACACGGCGTAGCCCGCGAACGGTCCGTGCGAGCGCGCCCAATGCACTTGGTACGGCGGCACCCACACCGCATGCGTCGTCGGCACGACCCAGACGCCCGTGTCCAGCCCCACCGTCAGCAGGCCGCGCGTGGAGCCGAACAACTGGCCGCGGCGGTGGCTGTGCGGGGCCGAACCGCGTTCCGTGTCGTCGCTCCCGGCCAGCACGATCACGGGCGGGGCATCGGATTCGGTGACGAAGTGTACGTCGGCCGGAAAGTCGCTCATGGCGTCAAATCGATATACATTGGCTCGGCCATTGTACAGGCGCCAAACAGGTCGAACCTACACTGGCATCTCTTCCAGGAGACCGCCATGCTTGATCCCGCCTTCCCCGACCTCGATGCCCTCTACGACCCGCCCGCCGAGCGCATCCAGAAAGCCGTCCTCGACCACCTGATCGACTTCCACCGCGACTATCTGGGCGCCGCCACCTTCTTCTGCCTGGCGACGGGCAGCAGCCGCGGACTGGACGCGTCGCCGCGCGGCGGGCCGCCGGGCTTCGTCCACGTGCTGGACGACCGCCACGTCGCGTTTGCCGACTGGCCCGGCAACAACCGCATCGAGTCGATGCGCAACCTGGCGCAGGACGAGCGCGCGGGCATGCTGTTCCTCTTTCCCGGACTGGACATCTTCATGCGCATCAACGGCCGCGCCCGCGTACGGACGACGCCGGAACTGCTGGACCAGCTGGCCGAGGGCGGCAAGCGGCCCAAGACGGCGATCGTGGTGGCCGTCGACGAGGTGCTGTTCCATTGCGGCAAAGCGATCAACCGGGCCGGCCTGTGGAAGCCGGACGCGCAGCGCGACCGCCGCGCGCTGCCCACGCCGGGCCAGATGCTCACCGCGATGAACGCCGCCGCCGGCAAGCAAGCCGACCCGGCCGAAGCCGCACAGCTCGACGCCCACTACGACCACGCGGTCAAGCACGACCTGTACGGCTGATCTTGATGCACGGCCAAGCTGGTTAGATGGTTTTTGAATAACGATGTAACTTCATCGTCCTTGGTGCGCGTGCCGGCGGACCGTATAGTGGAGGCTCCCATTACTACGCATGGAGCCTGGCCGATGGCCGATTTCGATATCCACGGCATCGTGAATGCGCTGCACGATGTACGGCGCCAATGGCGCGCGGCGCACCGGCCGCCCGGCGAACCGAACGGCATCGCCTTCCCTTCGCTCGATGCCGTCGCGGCCATCGTCGGCCAGCTCAAGGGCGTGCTGTTCCCGATGCGCCTGGGGCCGCCCTGCCTGCGCCAGGACAGCGAGAATTTCCACGTCGCCCACGCGCTCGACTCGGCGCTGCATGCGCTGCTGGTCCAGGTGCGTATCGAGCTACGCTACAGCGCCGCCTTGCGCCAGCTGGGCAGCACCGACATCGACGGCCAGGCACTGGCCGCCGTGCGCGACTTCGGCGCGGCGCTGCCCGGCATCCGCCAATTGCTCGACAGCGACGTGCTGGCCGCCTACCACGGCGACCCGGCCGCGCGCAGCGTCGACGAAGTGCTGCTGTGCTATCCGGGCATCCTGGCGATGATCCACCACCGCCTGGCGCACCGCCTGTACGCGCTGGGACTGCCGCTGCTGGCGCGCATCGTCGCCGAGCTGGCGCATGGCGAGACGGGCATCGACATCCATCCGGGCGCGCAGATCGGCGCCGGCTTCTTCATCGACCACGGCACCGGCGTCGTGATCGGCGAGACGGCCGTCATCGGCGAGCGCGTGCGCCTGTACCAGGCCGTCACGCTGGGCGCCAAGCGCTTCCCCGCGAATGCCGACGGCACGCTGCAGAAGGGCTTGCCGCGCCATCCGGTGCTGGAAGACGACGTCGTCATCTATGCGGGCGCCACGCTGCTGGGGCGCATCACCGTGGGCAAGGGCGCCGTCATCGGCGGCAACGTCTGGCTGACGCACGACGTGCCGCCGGGCGCGCGCGTGGCCCAGGCGGCATCGCGCGACGATACGACCGCGCCGGGCGGCGACGGGCTGGGCGGGCGCTAGCGCCGTCGCCCCTGCGAAGGCAGGGGTCCGATGTTTCACGCGTTGCGGTGGCGCTTGCGACATTGGGTCCCGGCCTGCGCCGGGACGACGGTCTCGTTGCCAACGGGTGTCGTTCAATGCGCCGAGGCCTAGTTAGGGCTCTCGACCGCGTAACCCTTGGCCTGCAGCGCCGCCAGGTAGCCTTTCGGGCCGACGATGTCGCGCATCTCCAGCACGGCGAACGTCGATGCGTTCGCTGCCAGCGATTTCTCCGCCGTCCTGAGCCAGGACGCGCGCAGGCGTTCGCGCATCTGGCGCAGGCCCGCGGCATCCTTCACGAAAGAACTGCCCAGGACTGCGTCGAGGCAGGTGTCCTGGCGGTCCGTGTAATCCAGGCTGTGGATCTCGGCGATATTGCCGTTGGCCCAGGCATTGGCGCGCTGGCGCATCGTCTCGAGGTCGACGTCCAGCGTGTCGAGCGTGCTGGCCAGGCAGGCGACGTCGTCGACCTGCGAGGTCTTGAAATCCTGTACCAGCTTGCGTGGATCGTCGAGCACCACGTCGTAGCCGGAATCGCTCATGCGCACCTTGTTCTTCTTGGCGATCTTCTCGATCTTGCCGATCACTTCCGTGCCGAAGCTCAAGCCGTTCTTCTTGACGCCGGCCAGCATCAGTTCTTCCCCGGCGAACAGGGGCCGGTAGTGCTCCACGCCGCTGTCGGCGCCGATGTATTTTTCCTTGAGCACCGTCCAGTGCGTGTACAGCTCGGCCGGCAACACGTCGCGCAGCTGGGCATCGTCCGGGTTCTTCTTGATGCCGATCAGTTCCGGCAAGGCGGTCAGCCCGCTGAAGAAGCCGATGTGCGCCTTCGCGATCGGCGGCTTGAGCACTTCCTGCGAACGGCTGACGAGGCGCTCGATGCGCGCCGTGTCCCACTCCATCTTCGCCGGCAACGGGGAGTAGGTGCCGAACACCCACATCACGTGCCCGCCGCGGCTGCTGACCTTCCACACGCCGGGACCGGGACGGCGGCCGGACACGACCACGGTGGCCGGCGCGGTCGCCTCCACGGCGGCCGCGGGCGGTGCGCTCCCCTCCGCCGTCTGCGCTTGCGCGGCGGCCGCGCCGAGGCACAGGACGAACGCCAGGTGCTTTGTATTCAGATAATGTTTCATCACCATCATCTTACCCAAGGTTGGGTTCGCTTACCTGGGACTCTCGACCGTATAGCCCTTCGCCGCCAGGTCCGCCAGGTAGCCGCGTTCACCGAGGATGTCCTTCATCTGCAGGATGGCGAAGGTCGAGGCATTGCCGGCCAGGGACTTTTCCGCGCTCTGCAGCCAGGCCGCGCGCAGGCGGCCCGGCATGTCCTGGAATTGCGTGTTGTTGCGCGCGACCGAACTGTTCAGGATGGCGCTGTTGCAGGCGTCTTCCCGCTCGGTGAAATTAACGCTGCGGATCTCGGCGATATTGCCGTTGGCCCAGGCATTGGCGCGAGCACGCATGGCGTCGATGTCACCGTCGATGCTGTCGAGGGTCTTGGTGAAGCAGGCGACGTCGTCCATCTGCTGCTTCTTGAATTCCTGGATCATCTTGCGCGGCTCTTCCACGTCGAACTCGAAGCCCGTCTTGCTGACCTTGACCTTGTTCTTCCTGGCGATGTCCTCGATGGCCTTGACCACTTGCACGCTCGTGGCCAGGCCGTTCTTCTTCATGCCGGCCTGGCGCAGTTCCTGGCCGGCGAAGATGGGGCGGTAGCGCTCGACGCCGTCGTCGTCGCCCAGGTATTTTTCCTTGAGGCCCGTCCAGCGCGCATAGACGTCGGCCGGCAACACGTCACGCAACTGGGCGCCGTCCGGGTTCTTCTTCAAGCCGACCAGGCTGGGCAGCAAGGTGATGCCGCGGAAGAAGCCGACGTGGCCGTTGGCGCCCGGCGGCATCAGCACTTCCTGGGACTGGGCGACGAGGCGTTCGACGCGCGACGCGTCCCACTCCATCTTCGCGGGCAGCGGCGAGTAGGTGCCGAACACCCACATCACGTGCTCGCCCTTGGACACCTTCCACACGCCGGGACCTGGACGGCGGCCCGAGACGACGATCTGCGTCGGCGCCTCCACCAATTCGGGCACGGGTGCGCCCGGTGCGGCAGCCGGCGTGTCAGGAGTGTCGCCGGCGGCGCCGGTCTGCGCCAGCGCCGGCAAGGCAAGGACTGCGAAGTACAGCGCGCATGCGGTTCGTTTGCTCATCGTGCATCCCTTTGTTGTTGTGTCGCAAAAGATTAGCGACAAAGACGAGCTTAGCCCATCTCAACAACAAAGTGTTACGATTTTGACATGCATATATCGCACGGCATCACACGCCGAGGTCGCCCTGTTCGCCCGCCTCCGGCGGCCGCTCCAGCAGTTCGTGCGCGAGTTTGAGGCTGTCGACCATCACCTTGAACGCCTCGCGCTTGGCGTCCTCGCTCGGCACGCGCAGCACGTACGAAGGGTGGTAGGTGGTGACGACCCAGTGCCCTTCGTGCCGCATCGGCTTGCCGAGGTAGTGCTTCAGCGTGACGTTGGCCGTACGCAGCACGGATTTCAATGCGGTGGCGCCCAGCGCCACGATGACGGTCGGCTTGACGCTGGCCAGCTCCTTGTCCAGCCAGTAGTGGCAGGCCTCGATCTCGCGCTGCACGGGGGTCTTGTGCAGGCGGCGCTTGCCGCGGGGCTCCCATTTGAAATGCTTGACGGCGTTGGTGACGTAGATCGTGTCGCGGTCGACGCCGGCCTGTTCGCACACGCTGTCGAGCAGCTTGCCGGCGGGCCCGACGAAAGGCTGGCCGGCCAGGTCTTCCTGGTCGCCCGGCTGCTCGCCGACGAACATGATCTTCGCCTTCTTCGGCCCCTCCCCCGGCACGGCCTGGGTGGCGAATTCCCACAGTTCGCAGCGGCGGCACTCGTCCAGCTTGGAGGGCTGCTGGCGCTCGGGCTGGGCATCGGCGGGGGCGATGGGAATCGTCGTGCCCTTGCGCTGGCCCACCGCCTCGTACTGGCCGACCTTGCGCGCGCCGCGCGAGGCGTCCTTGACCATCTGCGGCACGATCTTCGCTTCCGGCAGGTTCTTCCAGCGATCCGACGCGATGTGCTGGTGCATGATGTCCGCGTTCAGGCGCGCCGGGTTGAACACGCTGCGGTAATAGGTCAGCCACAGCGCCTCGCCGCTGTCCTCGAGGTCTTCCGGCCCCTTCGCCAGCGGGCCGGCGTCGTGCAGCGTCCGGCCGTCCCACAGCACGCTCGCCTCGGGCGTGGCGATCATCCAGCTGACCTTGCCCATGCGGGCGACGAAGTGCCGCGCCACCTGGGGCAGCACGTCGTGGCGCGGCTCGTACCAGGCGACGAAGCGCGGCGGGCCCGCCTGTTCGGGACGTTCGCGGAATCGGATAAAGGCATGCATGTCGTGCTCCTCGCGTCGCACCGCCTTGACCATCGCGTTCAGGCGCGCGCCGTCTTCGTCGGCCGGCGACTGCACGTCGTGCTCGCCCTGCTGCCAGCGCCAGATCACGCGGTACAGAAAGGCCCAGCGGTCCGGCACGCGGCAGCAGGCGGCGCTCTGCAGCATGTCCATGAAAGCGCGCGGGATGTGCGGGGCGGGCCGCAGCGGCTGCTGCCGGGACGGGTCCGGCGCGGGCGGCGGTGTGCCTGCATTATCCCCAGCAGCGGCCGGCGGCGGCGCACTCGTGAGCAGGTCGCCGCCCGTGTGCGGCGAGCCCCAGGTGACGTCCTGGGGCGGAACATCGTGCGCCAGCAGTTCGCGCGCGGCGTCGCGCCAGGCGGAGAAGCCGTCGACCAGCAGCGGCAGGCCCGCGCGCACCTGCGCGACGGCGCTCCTGGCCGCGCTCATGCCGCCTGCAGCTCCGGCCACAGGCTCATCTGCTCGGGCGCGTCGGCCATGCTGCGCCGGAGCAGTTCGGACGAGGCCGCGCCCTGCGCCGGCTTGTAGTCCGCGGTGACGACGAAGGGCGCCAGCTTCTTCATGCTGCAGCGCAGGCGCGACAGGTCCTCCCAGCGGATGCGGCGCAGCCGGCGCAGGTCGATCAGGCGCTTGGCCGAGCGCAGGCCGATGCCGGGCACGCGCGCGATCATCATCTCGTCGGCGCGGTTCAGGTCGAGGGGAAAGTGCTCGCGGTTGGTCAGCGCCCAGGCCAGCTTCGGGTCGATGTCGAGCGGCAGGTTGCCAGCCTGCGGCATCAGCTCGCCCGCCGTGAAGCCGTAGCCGCGCAGCAGGAAGTCGGCCTGGTACAGGCGGTGTTCGCGCAGCAGCGGCGGCGGCGCCGACGGCACGCTGGACGGGCTTTGCGGGATCGGGCTGAAGGCCGAGTAGTACACGCGCTTGAGCTTGTAGCTGCCGTACAGCGTCTGCGCCGTGTTAAGGATGGTGCGGTCGTCGCTGGCGTCGGCGCCGACGATCATCTGGGTGCTCTGCCCGGCCGGCGCAAAGGTGGGCGCCTTCGGGTGGTCGTCCTTCTCGTCCAGCTTGGTGCGGATGGAACCCATCGCCAGCTTGATCGTGTGGACGTTCTTTTCCGGCGCCAGGCGCGTCACGCTGTCCTGGGTCGGCAGCTCGATGTTGACGGACAGGCGGTCGGCGTACTTGCCGGCCAGTTCGATCAGGCGCGGGTCCGCGTCGGGGATGGTCTTGAGGTGGATGTAGCCACGGAACTTGTGCACTTCGCGCAGGCGGCGCGCGACCTCGACCAGCTGCTCCATCGTGTAGTCGCTGGACTGGATGATGCCGGAGCTGAGGAACAGGCCGTCGATGTAGTTGCGCAGGTAAAAATCCTGCGTCAGCTTGACCACTTCGTCGACCGAGAAGCGGGCCCGCGGCACGTTCGACGTGCGGCGGTTCACGCAGTACTGGCAATCGTAGATGCAGAAATTGGTCAGCAGGATCTTGAGCAGCGAGACGCACCGTCCGTCCGGCGTATAGCTGTGGCAGATGCCCATGCCGGTGGACGCACCCAGGCCGTCCTTGTCCAGCGAGTCGCGCTTGGGCGCGCCGCTGCTGGCGCAGGACGCATCGTATTTGGCGGCATCGGCCAGGATCTCCAGCTTGTCCTTGAGTTCCATCCACGAATTCCGGTACTGTATGGAAATACAGTATAACCCGGTGTTGCGGCGCCGACCGTACGCACGCGCACATCGGCGGGTCAAATCCTGGACAGTGTGGGGAAATATGCATATTTCCCCCGTGGAGAGGGTCTAAGGGCCTAGAGAATGTTACACTGCAAATGTTGTCGGCAAGACACCTTTGGATTCCTATGTCCGTACAGTATCGCAACAACGTGCACATCGCAGGCAACGGGCCCGTCACCATCGTGTTTTCCCATGGCTTCGGCTGCGACCAGACCATGTGGCGTTTCGTCGCGCCGGCCTATGCCCAGCGTTATCGCACCATCCTGTTCGACCTGGTCGGCAGCGGCGGGTCCGACCTGTCGGCCTACGACCGCAAGAAGTACGGCAGCCTGCACGGCTATGCCGACGACCTGCTGGAAATCCTCGATGCCTATGCGCCCGGCCCCGTCGTCTTCGTCGGGCACTCGGTCAGCGCGATGATCGGCCTGCTGGCATCGATCAAGGCGCCCAAGCGCTTCGCGGCCCAGGTCATGGTCGGTCCCTCGCCCAGCTTCATCAACGACGGCGACTACGTCGGCGGCTTCAACCGCGAAGACATCGGCATCCTGCTGCAGACCATGGAAGACAACTTCGCGGCCTGGTCGGAAAAAGTCGCGCCGATGATCATGGGCGCGCCCAACCGCCCCGAGCTGGGCACGGAACTGATCGAGAGCTTCTGCCGCAACGACCCGTCGATCGCCAAGCATTTCGCGCGCGTGACCTTCCTCGCCGACCACCGCGCCGACCTGCCGAAATCGACCGTGCCGGCCCTGATCCTGCAATGCAGCGACGACCTGATCGTGCCGCGCGAAGTGGGCGCCTACATGCAGCGCTGCATGCCGAACAGCATCCTGGCCGTGATCGACAACGTCGGCCACTGCCCGCACCTGAGCGCGCCGTCGGCCAGCTCGCGCGTGATCGACGAGTTCCTGGCGCAGACGCTGGGCTAAGCGGCACACATAGGGTGCACATGCAGCGCCAGCGCACGGAACTTGCACACCTTGCACTGCCACGACTTTAGCGTTTCAACTTGACGGCATCAAAAAACCAGCCATCCCAAAAAACGACAAGATGATTCGGGTTTTTAACGAACGCTGACGTGCAATCCAAGTGTACGATTGTTACCGGATTGGGCAGGCCGAGATGGTCGCTGTCGGCGTGATAACGCTCACGTAGGTAGAGTCTGGGTTCGACGCGCTCTGCCTCAAAATCAGGCGTCGAGCATATACGCTTACCAAGTTGCAGCTGCTCCTTGGATATCCGTAGCGTACTGCCGACGAGCAGCTTTGCCTCGCGCTCATCAAGCGATGTAATGTCGGCGGCATCGAGCGCTGCTGTTAGTTTCCATCGACCGACAACGCTATAGTCGGTCGAGTCGGCTGCATGCGCTGAAAATGTCGGCCAAGCCGACAAGGAAATTGCAGCGACAAAAACAATGTGATGGATACGCTGGCGCAGATTCGCGAGATGCAAGAAAAACATATGTATCCCCTACTTATTGTTTCCCGTTTCATTCTTTACGCGAAATGGCGCGCTCTCTTCCTTACGTCGCTCGATTAAACCAGGAGCGATTACCAATTTCTTTTTTCCTTTTTCAACAACAGCAACCTTGATCATTTTTGAGATATTCGCCGCGGCACCTTCAAAATCCCCGCTATTAACAAAGCTGTACGTCCCTTCCATACCGCCTACCCCAGCGTTATATGTCAAGCTTACAAGCGAATCGAATTGCGCTTGATTAACTGCAACCTTCACCCTCATGCGGACATATCTCTCTGCCTCTGCCACACGTCGTTCGAACTCCTGATCAACCATATCGGCGCTGACCTTCTCCTTCAACTCATCAGGTGTGCAAACGCCTTTATGTGCAAGGATGCCCGCGCCCCATGTGCAATTCCCCCTGTCCTTTCCCATGTCATTGTAATAACGATAAACCGCCTTCTCAGTCGCACGCATCCGCGCACGGGCTTCTGGCGACATTTTCATCCCAGCATTGGGACTCATCGCCCTCGCCGCTTTACCAGTCATGAATAGCTCCATGGTCGAGAAACGAACAATCTAGCATTTCAACAAAGAGGGCTACTGAGCTAACACAAGCAACCTCTGCCATAGGTGCTGCAAAAATAAAGGACCAATAAAAACCGGAGGAAATATGGCAATCGACGTGTATCTTCAAATTGATGGGATCAAAGGCGAATCTCAGGACGACAAGCACAAAGACTGGATTGAATGTGAATCTGTGAATTGGGGCCTGATACAGCCACGCAGCGCGACCGCATCGACAGGCGGCGGTCATACTGCCGAGCGCGTCGAGATTCAGGAGATCACACTCAGCAAAATAGCTGACTTGTCGTCGCCGATTTTGATGCAAACCTGTGCGATGGGGAAAACAATTCCGAAAGCCAAGTTCGAATTCATGCGTGCCGATGGCAATGGCGTTCCCATCAAGTACTTCGAGATCGAATTAGAGAATGTGCTCATCGGCGCAATTTCTCCAGGAATCGAAGCGGGTTCGATCTTGGGCGAGCACGTAAGCCTGAAATTTTCCAAAGTCAAATGGAAATACACGCAGCAAAAGATTGGCGGCGGCACTGGTGGCTCGACGGTTGGCGGCTAGGACTTGGCGGCCAATAAGGTTGCGTAAATAAACGATATATCGAGAAGCTCCGGAGCGCCGAGCTTCGTACCACCGAAGAAGCTTGGTCGCCAAAAGTACGGGCATGAGCCGCAGAGGCTGACGGCGATACCATTGTGGGATTCTTGGCCGACCATCACGCCGAGATGCGTTACTGGCGCAGACGCTGGGGTGAACGTTCAGGCGTCGAACAGGTAGCGCAGCGCGCGCCGGTGGAGATCGAGCATGATGCGCGGACCGTCGACCAGCAAGACGTCGCGCTCCATCGACAGATGGACGTCCTGCTCGTTCCAGCGCAGCCAGCGCGGCTGCTTGCGCCGGTAGCGGTGCACGCCCTCCTCGACACCGGCGTGCACGAAACCGCCCGACAGCATCCTCTCCTCGAGGACCTGGAATGCCTGCGCCCGTCCCGGTCCATGCACGACGAACCGCGACGGGCGCGCCAGCCAGACCGCCGGCAGGCTGCCCGCGAGGGCCCCGATCAGCGGCACGCCGAAGTGTGCACGATCGCCGCCGTGCCACCAGATCAGCAGTCCTCCGAAAAGGATCACCGCGGCCACGCAGCCCACCCAGCTGAGGAATTGGGGAAGAGAGTTGAAGAACAGGAGGCGCCGCCGCAGCGGCACGGTCGATTCGACCCTGCCCAGCTCGATCCTCACGCCGTTCCCACGTAGGCGCTGGCCTGCGCCAGCAGCGCCGGCTCCATGCGCGCGGCGATGCGCTGCAGGTAGCTGGCGGCGCCCGCCACGCCGCCGGCCGCGGCGCGGTGCAGCCAGGCATAGGCTTCCACGGGGTCGGCCTGCACGCCCTGGCCGGCCGCGTACATCACCCCGAGGTTGAACTGGGCCCGTGCATGGCCCTGGCGGGCCGCGCACAGGTACCAGAAATGCGCGGCCTCGACGTCGTGTTCGGCGCCGTTGCCGCTGTCGTGGCGCAGGCCGAGCGCGAACTGGGCCAGCGCATGGCCCTGGTCGGCCGCCTTGCGGTACCAGCCGGTGGCCTCGCGCGGGTCGGCGCCGTCGTCGCGGTCCAGCAGCCTGCCCAGCGCGTACTGGGCGGGCGCGTAGTCCTGGTCGGCCGCCTTGCGGTACCAGTACAGCGCCTCGGCGTCGTCGCGCGCCGTGCCAGCGCCGCCATGTTCGTAGCGCAACGCCAGGTCGAACTGGGCGCGCAGGTGGCCCTGCGCGGCCGCGCGGCGGTACCAGTCGAGCGCTTCGGCCGCACGGGCCGGATCCTGGGCGTCGCCGTGGCCGGCATCGAGCAGCTGGGCGAGGTGGTACTGGGCGCCGGCGAAGCCCTGCTCGGCCGCCTGGCGGTACCAGTGCGCCGCCTGCGCATGGTCGCGCTCCACGCCCTGGCCGTGTTCGTAGGCCAGGCCGAGGTTGTCCTGGGCGCCCGGGTGGCCCTGCGCGGCGGCGCGGCGGTACCACGCCAGCGCCAGCGCCGGGTCGCGCGCCGTGCCGTGGCCGCCGTCGTAGACGAGGGCCAGGTTGAACTGCGAACTCGCGTGGCCCTGCTCGCCGGCGCGGCCGTACCACAGGATCGCCTTGGCGCTGTCCTGCGGCAGGTCCAGGCCCTTGTCGTAGCGCAGGCCGAGGTTGAACTGGGCCGGCGCATAACCCTGCTCGGCGGCCTTGCGCAGCCATTCGATGGCCTGGGCCGTGTCGCGCTCGACGCCCTGGCCGCTGTCGTAGCGCAGCGCCAGGTTGAACTGGGCGCGCGCGTAGCCCTGCCCGGCCGCCTTGCGGTACCAGGCGACGGCCTGGGCCACGTCCTGGACGACGCCCTTGCCGCCCTCGTACATCATGGCCAGGTTGTGCTGGGCGCCGGGATCGCCCTGTTCGGCGGCGCGGCCGAACCAGTGCAGCGCCTGGCGCACGTCGGCCTGCACGCCCTGCCCCTTCGCATACAGCCAGCCCAGGTTGTACTGGGCCTGGGCATAGCCCTGCTCGGCCGCCTGGCGGTACCAGTACACGGCCTGCGCCAGGTCGTGCGGCACGCCCTGGCCCTTCTGGTACATCACGCCCAGGTTGTACTGCGCCTGTTCCAGTCCGCTGCTGGCCGCCATCCGGTACCAGGCGACGGCCAGCTCGTCGCTCTGCGCCACGCCCTGGCCGTGCGCGTACATGAAGCCCAGGCTGTGCTGGGCAGTGGCGACGCCGCGCTCGGCCAACGCCTTCACGCGCAGGAATTCGGCCGTGTGGCGGCTGTCGGCGGAAGGGGGAGCGGCGTCGGCGACGGACATGGCGCGCGGGACGGTCTCAAGCGTGGTAGGCCAGCGCGGCGCCGGTCTTCGCGCCCTGCTCGCGCAGCACGTCGACGAAGCGGCCAAGAGGCATCGGGCGGTGGTACAGGTAGCCCTGCATGGTCAGGCAGCCGTTGGCACGGAGGTAGCGCGCCTGCGCCTCGGTCTCCACGCCCTCGGCGATCAGGCCCAGGCCCAGGCCGCGCGCGATCGAGATGATCGCCAGGATCACCGGATAGTGCCCGTGCTCGTCGTGGATCTCCTTGACGAAGGACTGGTCGATCTTGACGGTATGGACCGGGAAGCGGTGCAGGTAGGCCAGCGACGAGTAACCGGTGCCGAAGTCGTCGATCGCCACCGACACGCCCAGCTGCCCCAGCTTGTTGAGCTGCTCGATCGCGTGCTGCGGGTTGCGGATGCAGATGTTCTCGGTGATCTCGACCTCGATCTGGCTGGGCGCGATCCCGTGGCGCACCAGCGCGCCGCGCATCTTCTCGAAGAAGTCGCCGCGGTCCAGGTATTGGGGCGACAGGTTCAGCGACAGCCGCACGCCGCCGCCGCCGATGCCCTGCCACTGCAGCATGTCGCGGCACAGCGCGCCGATCATCCAGTCCGAGATCGGGATCATGAGGCCGTTCTCTTCCGCGAACGGCAGGAATTCGCCGGGCGAGACCACGCCGCGGGTCGGATGGTTCCAGCGCATGAGCGCCTCGGCGCCGACGATGCGCCCGCCGATCGCATCGATCTGCGGCTGGTAGTACATCTCCAGTTCGCCGTTTTCGAGCGCGCGGCGCAGGCTCTGCTCGAGCGCGATCTTCTGGTGCGACACTTCCTGCATCGACGGATCGTAGAACGCATGGCCGTTCTTGCCCTGCCCCTTGACCTGGTACATGGCGATGTCGGCGTGGCGCAGCAGCTCGTCGATCGACTCGCCGTGGCTCGGGTAGATGGCGATGCCGATCGAGGCCGAGATGTGCACTTCGTGGCCGTCCAGGTCGAACGGCAGGTGCAGGCATTCGAGGAACTTGTCGGCCACGGCGCGCGCGTCGTCGCGGTCGCGCAGCTCGGGCAGCACGATGGTGAACTCGTCGCCGCCCTGGCGCGCCAGCGTGTCTCCCTTGCGCAGGCACTCCTTCAGGCGCGCCGCCACCTGCTGCAGCAGCTCGTCGCCCTTGACGTGGCCGAGCGTGTCGTTGACCAGCTTGAAGCGGTCCAGGTCGATGAACATCACCGCGAGTTCGGTCTGCTTGCGCTTGGCCTGGATGACGGCCAGGCCCAGGCGGTCCTTGAACAGGATGCGGTTCGGCAGGTCGGTCAGGATGTCGTGGTAGGCCTGGTAGGAGATGACTTCCTCGGCGCGCTTGCGGTCCGTGATGTCGCGCGCCACGCCGTAGGTGCCGAAGAATTCCAGCTTCTTGACCTCGTGGTCGGGCACGTGCATGCCGATCGCGTTCAGCGAGATCGTCATCAGGGTGTTGTTGAAGGTGCGTTCCTGGCTGCTGCCGGCATGGCACTTCAGGCGCAGCTCGACGTTGCGCGAGGCGCGCTCGTCGACGCGGCGCTCGTTGAACACGTAGCGCGCGCGCTCCAGGTCCTCGTCGTGCACGAGGATCGAGTAGTGCTGGCCGATCAGCTCGTCGCGCTTGTAGCCGAGCAGCTGGTAGGCGCGGTCGTTGATGAAGGTGAACTTGCCTTCATGGTTCAGCGTGTAGATGATGTCCGGCGACGAGTCCACCAGGTAGCGGTACATCTTCTCCGAGTTTTCCAGCTGGTTGGCGATGCGCGTATTCGCTTCCTGCAGGCGCCGCTGCTTGAGCGCGTTGGCCACGGTCTTGAGCAGTTCCTCGCGGCTGTAGGGCTTGCGCAGGTAGTCGTAGGCGCCGCGCTTCAAGGCGCCGATCGCGGCGTCGATGCCGACCTCGCCGCTCATCACGATGACGTCGGCGCCCACGCCGCGCTCGTTGATGAAGTCCATGATCTCGTGGCCCCCGATGTCGGGCAGGCGCAGGTCCAGCAGGACCAGATCGAACTGCAGCCGGGACAGGTGGGCGATGGCCTCGTTGCCGGTGGAGGCGGTCGTCAGCTGGAAGCCGCGGCCCTGCAGCAGTTCGTACAGCGAAGACAGCAGGCGTGGCTCGTCGTCGACCAGCAGGAGTCTGGGCTGGTACTCGGTGCCGGCCGTGGCGAGGGCCGGTGCATTCGCGTCGCGCGGGGAGTTGGGCGGGACGCTGGCGGAGAACGGGTTCATCATTACCTTATACGGATCCGAGCGCACGCACCGGCGATGGGGCCGGGACGCCCGCGCCGGCATGCGCCGGCAGCAAGATTTCAAAACTGGTTCCGGTGGAACCGCTGCGACAATCGATATGGCCGCCCAGCTTCTTGACCAGGCTGTGCACGATCGACAGGCCAAGGCCGTGGTGCGGGCCCTCCTTGGCGCTCTTCACGGCCGAGAACAGGTTGGCCAATACCTCGCGCGACAGGCCGGGGCCGGTGTCGGACACCACCAGCTCCAGGTACAGGCGGCGCTCGCGCGCGACGTGGCCGCGGCTGGCGATGCCGATCCGTCCGCCCCCGGCGGCCAGCGCCTCGATCGCGTTCTTGACCAGGTTGACGAGGATCTGCTTGAGGATGTCCGGATCGCCCTCGATGCGCCCTTCCTCGGCCAGGTCGACCGTGATCTCGACGTTGTCCGGGATGAAGTTCGTGGTGCGGAACAGGCGCAGCACGTCGTCGACGACGCGTGTCACGTCCGCCGTCAAGGCGTCCCGGCCATCGTCGCGATCGCCGTCGCGAACCGCATCCAGGTCCGGCTGGATCTCGGCCAGGCTGCCGACCAGCTGGCTGACGCGGTCGATCTCCTCGTTCAGGATCGACAGTTCGCCACCCACCGGCTCCTGGCGTTCCAGCTTGCTGTCCAGTACCGACAGGTAGTTCTTGATGATCGACAGCGGGTTGTTCACCTCGTGCACGACGCGGCGCGAGGCCTCGCGGTATTCCTCGGCCACGCTGGCGAGCTGGCGGCGCGCCTGGCGGCGTTCGGCCAGCGCCGTCTCCAGCGCCGTCGCGGCCTGGGTCGCGAACGACTGCAGGAAGCGCTCGCGCTTCTGGCAGGCCGGCAGCTGCCAATCCCTGACGCCGCCGACCAGCACGCCCAGGCAGCGCGCGCCGGCGACCAGCGGCACGCATACCAGCGCCTCGGCGCCGAGCAGGCGCAGCAACTGCTCTTCCGGCAGCGAGAGCGGTCGGCCGCCGGCGCCGTCGCGGCGCACGAAGCCCAGGCGCCGCTCCAGCGCGGACTGGGCCAGCGCGCCGCCGCGGGCGAGCGGGATCGCGAATTCGGCGATGCGCTGCGGGACGGCGCCGGGCGTGCCGACCAGCGCCTGGCCGGCCGGGTTCTCGAGCAGCACGACGGCGCTCTCGAAGTCGAACAGGATGCGCGCCGAACGCGTCATCGATTCCAGCAGCCCGTGCTCGCCGCCGCTGCCCTGCTGGCGCGCGAACACCTGGCCGACTTCCGACACCAGCACCAGGTTGCGCACCTCCTCGGACAGGCGCTGCTGCACCGGATCGACGGGCGGCAGCGGCGCCTGGGCAACCGGCACGGACACCGCGTCGGCGCCGGCCAGGTCGATGCCCAGCTGGATCGCGGTCCGCTCCACCTGGCGCGCAGCCTGCAGCAGCAATTCGCGCGGCTCGTCGGGGCCCAGGCCGCACAGTGCGCGCGCATCCTCGACCAGCGCCGCATCGTCGCCGTGGATGGCCAGCACGTGGGCCACGCGCACGATGCGGATCAAGGGGTGGGCCGCCTCCAGGCGCACGCTCGGCTCGTGGTGGTACAGCACCGAATCGGCCAGGAAGGAATCCAGTTGCCAGCGCTCGACCAGCCAGGCGCCCGCCTCGGTATGGGTGATCTGCAGCGTGCGCTGCTCGACGGCGCACAGGTTGTCGTCGTCGCGCGCGCCGAAGTTGAACGCGTATTCCCGGGGCGCCGCCGCCAGCAGGGCCAGGCGCCCGACGTTGTGCAGCAGGCCGGCCAGGTAGGCTTCTTCGAGCTGGCCGTAGCCGAGGCGGCGCGCCAGTTCGCGCGCCAGCACGGCGGCGGTCAGGGAATGCTTCCAGAACAGGCGCAGGTCGGTGGCGCCGGAATTCGGGAAGCTGTTGAAAGTCTGGAACACGGAATCGCTGATGACCAGCGTCTTGATCATGTCCGTGCCCAGCGCCACCATCGATTGCTCGAGGCTGACCTGGCGCGCGTTGCGGTGGTAGGCCGAGCTGTTGGCGACCGTGAGGATCTTGCCGGTCATGCCAGCATCCTGGGCCACCAGGGCGGCCAGTTCCGGCATCCCGAGGTCGTCCGCCTGCAGGTGGGCGAGCAGCTTGATGAGGATCTGCGGCATCGCCGGCAAACGGGCGATCAGCAGGCGATGTCGGATGTCCTGGTCAGGTTGATGGTGAGTTTCAAGCACGGCCGCCACTAGTGTTCTGGATTGGATGGCGGCCTTCCCCGGCGGGCGCTGCCATGAAGTGTCTTTTTGTGCTCGCTGGAACAGAGCGGTTTTTTGGGCCTTGTTCCGCGCGTAAAAAACTTATCTTAGCATATATACATTTCTGACCGGGAACAATACTTTCCCAATAAATTGCCGGTTTTTAGAGCAGGTACTCAAGCCCGATTTGTTGAAATCACACAAAAATGCTTTTGAGCAATATCAACAAATCCTTCAATGCAATGCCTTCAGACGCGTGTAGCGGCGCGACATGCCCCACAGTGCCAACGAAGCGACGGCGAACGCCGCCTGGCCCAGCGCCATGGCCAGCACCGAATGGTCCAGTGCCGGCACCACCAGCCCCGCCACGATCGCGCCCATCAGCGTGGTCATGAACGACTGGCAGGAAGCGACCGTGCCGCGGATGTGCGGGAACAGGTCGAGCGCCAGCAGCGTCGCGCTGGGGTTGATGACGGAACTGCCGAAGTTGTAGAAGAACATCGGCAGCACGGTCCACGGCAGGGCCGGCGGCAGGAAGGCGTGGTACGTGACGCTGAACGTGACGGCGCCCAGCATGAAGGCATAGCCCATGCCGATCTGGCGCGCGTAGTGCATCTTGCCGGCCAGGCGGTTGGCGGCCAGCGCGCCCAGGAAGATGCCGGCCACCGCCGGGATGAACAGCCAGGCGAATTCCGACGGCCCGAGGTGCAGGTGCACGGGCAGCAGCACGGGCGATGCGGCGATGAACAGGAACATGCCGCCGAAGTTCAGCGCCACGATGCCCGACTTCATCTGGAACATGAAGGAACTGAAGATGGTCCAGTAGCTCTCGGCCAGGAAGCGCGGGTTGAACGGCTGGCGCTTTTCGCGCGGCATGGTCTCGGGCAGGTGCTGCCAGCAGATCCACCACAGCACGGCGCTGAACAGCAGCAGCGCCAGGAAGATCGCGCGCCAGTCCAGCAGCGTGACGATCCAGCCGCCCAGCACCGGCGCCACCGCCGGGGCGATCGAGAAGATCATCGTCACCATCGACAGCAGGCGCGCCGCCGGCGCATCCGAATACAGGTCGCGGATGATCGCCCGCCCCACCACCACCCCGGCTCCCGCCGAGACGCCCTGCAGGATGCGGAAGACCCACAGGTAGTGCACCGAATGCGAGGCGGCGCAGCCGAGCGTGCCGACGGCGAACACGATCAGGCCCACCAGCACCACGTTGCGGCGGCCGAAGGCGTCGGCCAGGGCGCCGTGCCACAGCGACATGATGGCGAAGGCCAGCATGTAGGCGGTGAGCGTCTGCTGGACTTCGACGGGCGTCGCGTGCAGCGTTTCCTGGATGCGCGGGAAGGCCGGCAGGTAGGCGTCGACGGAGAACGGTCCCAGCATCGACAGCGCGGCCAGCAGCGAGGCCAGGCCGCCGGCCGACAGCATCGTGACCTTGTGCGGGGTGGGCAGCGGAACCGGGGTGACGGGGTCTTTCGGCAGGTTCGGGGGTTCGGGGGGCAGCATGGTTCTTATTCGGTCTTGGCCTGGTCGGGTTTTGCAGCGTCGCGGCGGTTGAAGCCGGCCACCATGTCGAAGCGGAACAGGCGGCATTCGAGGGCGCCGTTGAAGAACGGGGTCTTGCGCGATTCCTTCAGGCGCAGCATCTTGGGCACGCCCAGGTCGGCGGTGAACAGGTACACGGTCCAGCCGGCGAAGCGCTGCTTGAGCGTGCTGCTGAGCTGCTGGTAGAAGCCCACCGCCATCTCGTCCTGCGGGATGGTCGAATCGCCGCGCACGCCGATGCGCTCGCCGTACGGCGGGTTCGTCACCAGCAAGCCCGGCGTGCTGGTCGGCGCCTGCACCTGCTGGGCCTCGATCTGCTTCAGGGGTACCTCGAACAGGATGCCGGCCGCGCGCAGGTTATGCCGCGTCATCGCGACCATGTCGCCGGAGATGTCCGAACCGAAGATCGTCGGCTCGGCCGGCAGCGGGTTCGGCTTGACGGCCGACTTGATCTCCTGCCAGGCCTTGGCGTCGAAGTTGCGGAACTTCTCGAAGCCGAAGCGGCGGCGCGCGCCCGGCGGGATGCCCTGCACCATCTGGGCCGCCTCGATCAGGATCGTGCCGGAGCCGCACATCGGGTCGAACAGCGGCACGCCCGGCTTCCAGCCGGCCACGCGCAGGATGCCGGCCGCCAGGTTCTCGCGCAGCGGCGCGTCGCCCGTCTCTTCGCGCCAGCCGCGCTTGAACAGCGCCTCGCCGGACGTGTCGAGGTAGATCGTGAAGTTGCGCTGGTCGAGGAAGCCGAAGATGCGCATGTCCGGCTCGCGCGTGTCGACCGAAGGACGGCGGCCGAACCGGTCGCGGAAGCGGTCGCACACGGCGTCCTTGATCTTGAGCGTCGTGAATTCCAGGCTCGTGAGCGGCGACTTGATCGCCGTGATGTCGACGCGGATCGTCTCGTCCAGCGTGAACCAGTTTTCCCAGGGCTGCTCGAGCACCAGGTCGTAGATGTCGTTCTCGTTGGCGTAGGTGCGGTTGGCGATGCGCATCAGCACGCGCGAGGCGATGCGCGAATGCAGGTTGATGCGATAGGCGTCGAACATCGCGCCCGAGCAGTGCACGCCGCCCGGCACCTGGTTGTGCACCTTCAGCGTGGTGCTGCCGGTGGTCTGTGCGATCTCGGCCAGCTCGTCGGCCAGCGCCTGTTCCATGCCGCGCGGGCAGGGGCAGAAGTAGGAAGTCATCGGGGGTACCCTTTATCCGTAGGTCAAAACAAAACGGCCGGGCCCCATGCCCGGCCGCGAATCATGCGGGAAACCGTCAAGTTTGAAGCAAACGTTCCACAAAGTCGAGGCGATCCTGGCCCCAGAAGCCTTGTCCGTCCACGATATACCACGGTGATCCGAAGATGCCGGCGTCCAGCGCTTCCTGGTTGAAGCCGTCGTATTGACGCCGCGTTTCAGGGGTGCGCGAGGCGTCGAGCAGCGCGGCGCCGTCGAAGCCGCCATCGTCCGCCAGCGCCTGCAGCGTGGCCGCGTCCGCGATGTCGCGCTCCTCGGCCCACACGGCGCGCAGCATCGCGCCGGCCAGTTCCAGCGCCCGGTCCGCCCCATGTTGCGCGCGCGCGGCAACGAGCAGCAGCGAAGCCGCGGTCTGGTCGACGGGGAAGAACTTCGGGTGCAGGTTCAGCGGCAAGCCCAGGAACTCGGCCCAGCGCTGCAGTTCCGCCAGCCGGTAGGCCTGGCGCTGCGGCGCGCGCTTGGCGATGGGCAGGCCGCCCGATTCGCTGAAGATGGCGGCCAGGTCGAACGGCTTCGGTTCCACCATCGCGCCGTATTGCGCCGCGAGCTTCATCAGGCGCGCGTGTCCGAGGTAGGCATACGGCGACTGCGGCGCGAAATAATAGTGGATGACTTTGCTCATCAGAAGGGCTTCACGACGACGAGGATGACGATGAGGACCAGCAGCAGCACGGGCACCTCGTTGAACACGCGGAACCACTTCGAGCTGCGCGTGTTCGCGCCGCGCTCGAATTTCTTCAACAGCGATCCGCAAGCGTGATGGTAGCCGATCACCAGCACCACCAGCGCCAGCTTGGCGTGCAGCCAGCCGCCTTTCATGCCCAGCATCATCAGCCACAGGCCCAGCAGCAGCGCGGGCACGGCCAGCATCGTCGTGAAGCGGTACAGGCGGCGCCCCATGCCCAGCAGGCGTTCGGTGGCGGCCGGGTTGCTTTCCTCGGCCAGGTTCACGAAGATGCGCGGCAGGTAGAACAGGCCGGCGAACCAGGAGGCGATGAAGACGATGTGGAAGGCTTTGATCCAGAGGTACATGCAGAGTCCTGTAGGTTAACCGTCGTCCCTGCGAAGGCAGGGACCCAATTTTCTCTGCGAGGATGCGAAAAAATTGGGCCCCTGCCTGCGCAGGGGCGACGGGTTGGTTGTTTAGCTTCTTACTTCACCGTGGCCGAACACCACGTATTTCAAGGACGTGAGTCCTTCCAGCCCCACCGGCCCGCGCGCATGCAGCTTGTCGTTCGAGATGCCGATCTCGGCGCCGAGGCCGTATTCGAAGCCGTCGGCGAAGCGCGTCGAGGCGTTCACCATTACCGAGGCCGAGTCGACCTCGCGCAGGAAGCGCATGGCGGCCGTGTAGTCTTCCGTGACGATGGCGTCCGTGTGCTTCGACGAATACGTGTTGATGTGGTCGATCGCCTCGTCCATGTCCGCGACGATCTTGACGGCCAGGATCGGCGCCAGGTATTCGGTGCGCCAGTCCTCGTCGGTGGCCGGCGCCAGGTGCGGGTAGTCCTGCAGGATCGCCTGCGCTTCCGTGTCCGCGCGCAGCTCGACCTCCTTGCCGGCGTACAGCACGGCCAGGCGCGGCAGCACGCTGGGGGCGATCTCGCGCGCCACCAGCAGCGTCTCCATCGTGTTGCAGGTGCCGTAGCGGTGGGTCTTGGCGTTCAGCGCGATCGGCAGCGCCTTCTCGATGTCGGCCTTGTCGTCGATGTAGACGTGGCAGATGCCGTCCAGGTGCTTGATCATCGGGACCGTCGCTTCCTGCATCAGGCGCGCGATCAAGCCCTTGCCGCCGCGCGGCACGATCACGTCGACGTAGTCCGGCATCGTGATGAGGACACCGACGGCGGCGCGGTCGGTCGTGTCGACCACCTGCACGCCGTGCTCCGGCAGGCCGGCGCCGGCCAGGCCCTCGGCCACCAGCAGCGCCAGCGCGCGGTTGCAGTGGATCGCTTCCGAACCGCCGCGCAGGATCGCGGCATTGCCGCTCTTGATGCACAGGCCGGCCGCATCGACCGTCACGTTGGGGCGGGCTTCGTAGATGATGCCGATCACGCCCAGCGGCACGCGCATCTGCCCGACCTGGATGCCGCTCGGGCGGAACTTCATGCCGGAGATCTCGCCGATGGGGTCCGGCAGCGCGACGATCTGGCGCAGGCCGTCGACCATCGTGGCGATCGCCTTGTCGGACAATGCCAGGCGGTCCAGCAGCGCCGGGGCCAGGCCGTTCGCGCGGGCGGCCTCGAGGTCGCGCTCGTTGGCGGCGCGCAGCAGGGCCGCGTCGCGTTCGATCGCGTCGGCGATCAGGAGCAGCGCCTTGTTGCGGGTGGCGCCGTCGGCGCGCGCCATCGCGCGCGAAGCGGCGCGCGCCTGGCGGCCGGTCTGGTGCATGTAGTCGGTGATGTCCATCGTGCCTGTCCGTTTGCGTTGTCGAACGCGTGGACGGCACAGCCGTCCACGCGTTCAACCTACCTCGATACAATCCAAAGCGTCAGGAAGCCACGCGCAGCGCCAGCTGCAGCATCGCATCCCACGCGTCGCCCGCGAACTGTTTCGCGCGCAGGCCCTTGACCATCTTGTCGACCTGGGCCGCCTGCTGCAGCGCCGCCTCCAGCGTCGGCAGGGAAATCCGGCGCAGCGCCGGTTCCATCATGCGCTCGCGCGGGCCCCAGATACGGTATTCCTTGAGCAGCGCGCCCAGCGGGCGGCCCTGGGCCATGCCGGCCTTCAGTTTCAGCAGCGTGCGGATTTCCTCGGACACGGCCCACAGCACCAGCGGCAGCGCCTCGCCCTCGCCCTTCAAGCCTTCCAGCATGCGCACGAGGCGCGCCGGATCGCCCGCCAGCATCGCCTCGGACAGCTTGAACACGTCGTAGCGCGCCACGTTGAGCACGGCGTCCATCACCTGCTCGTAGGTGAGCTTGCCCGGCTCGTACAGCAGGCCCAGCTTCTGGATTTCCTGGTGCGCCGCCAGCAGGTTGCCCTCCACGCGGTCCGCGATGAAGTCCAGGCTCTGGCGGTCCGCGCTCTGGTGTTGCGCGGCCAGGCGCATGCCGATCCAGCCCGGCAGCTGGGCGCGCTCCACGTTGGGGATCTCGACGTACACGGCGGCCTGCTGCAGCGCCGCCACCCACGACGATTTCGCCGTCTGCCAGTCCAGCTTGGGCAGCGTGATCATCGTCAGGTTGTCGGGGTTCAGGTCCTTGGCATAGCTTTGCAGGGCCGCGCTGCCGTCCTTGCCCGGCTTGCCGCCGGGGATGCGCAGCTCGATCAGCTTCTTGTCGCCGAACAGGGACATTTCCTGGTTGGCGGCGAGCAGCTCGCCCCACTTGAAGTTGCGCTCGACCGTGAGCACGTCGCGCTCGGAAAAGCCCTGCGCGCGCGCCTTGCCGCGGATCCTGTCCGCCGCCTCGAGCGCCAGCAGGTGCTCGTCGCTGGTGATCACGTACAGGGGCGCGAGCCCCTTGGCGAGGTGCCCGTCGAGCGCCTCAAGCCGCAACTGCATGATGGTCCCTTTCCGTCAACCGGCGGTTTTCGACGCCGCGAGGCGGCGGATGATCTGCTGCACCAGGTCGGCCTGCATGTCGCGGTACAGCAGCGCTTCCTCGGCTTCCTTGGCCAGCACCTGGGTCTCGTCGAACGCCATGTTGCGGCGCAGGGAGATCTCGGTCGCCGGGATCAGCTCGACGCCCTTCGGATCGCGCACCGTGTACGACAGCGTGTAGGTCAGCAGGTATTCGCGCGCGCGGCCCAGGCTGTTCAGCGACAGGATCGACTTGTTGCGGGTCTCGCCCAGCACGACGAATTGCGCTTCCGCGTTCTCCGGCTTGTCGGCGATGACCACCTGGTCGGTCGCGCGCAGGTTGCGCTTGAGCTCCGTGCCCAGCTGCGAATTGTCCGGGAAGCCGATATAGATGCTGTGGTACGGGATCGTGTAGCTGCCGTTCGAGCCGCGCAGCTGGAAGCCGCAGGCGGACAGCGACGCTGCAACCAGCGCCGCCGCCGCCACGCGCACCATGACTTGCTTGTTCAGGGCGCGCATGGCTTACACCACGATGTTGACGAGTTTGCCGGGGACGACGATGACCTTCTTCGGCGTGCCTTCGACGAACTTCTGCACCGCTTCCGAGGCCAGCGCGGCGGCTTCGATGGCGGCCTTGTCGGCCTCCTTCGGCACCTTGACCGAGCCGCGCAGCTTGCCGTTCACCTGGATCATCAGCTCGATCTCGGACTGTTCCAGCGCCGCCGGGTCGACTTCCGGCCAGCTCACGTCGAGGATGTCGCCGTAGACCTTGGCATAGCCCAGCTCCTGCCACAACGCGTGGGTGATGTGCGGCGCCACCGGGTTCAGCATGCGCAGGAAGATCGACAGGCCTTCGGCGATGACGGCGTCGCTCGCGGCGCCTTCGGCCAGCTTGGCCGACTCCAGCGTGTTGAGCATCTTCATGCAGGCCGAGACCACCGTGTTGTACTGGATGCGCTTGAAGTCGTAGTCGGCCTGCTGCAGCACCTTGTGCACTTCGCGGCGCAGGGTCTTTTGCGCATCATCCAGCGTGCCCTGCTGCTGGCCGGCCAGCGCGGCGGCGATGCGCTCGCGCTGGGCGTAGGCGAACGCCCAGACGCGGCGCAGGAAGCGGCTCGCGCCTTCCACGCCCGATTCCGACCATTCCAGCGTCTGCTCCGGCGGCGCCGCGAACATGGTGAACAGGCGCGCGGTGTCGGCGCCGTACTGCTGGATCTGGGCCTGCGGGTCGATGCCGTTGTTCTTCGACTTCGACATCTTCTCGGTGCCGCCGATCACGACCGGCGCGCCGTCGGCCTTCAGGGCCGCCGCTTGCGGGCGGCCGCGGTCGTCGAACACGAGGTCGACGTCGGCCGGGTTGTACCAGGTTTTCTTACCCGATTCGTCTTCGCGGTAGTAGGTCTCGTTCAGCACCATGCCCTGCGTGAGCAGGTTGACGAAGGGCTCGTCGAATTTCACGAGGCCGAAGTCGCGCATCACCTTGGTCCAGAAGCGCGCGTACAGCAGGTGCAGCACGGCGTGCTCGATGCCGCCGATGTACTGGTCCATCGGCATCCAGTAGTCGTTGCGGGCCGGGTCGACCATCGCGTCGTTCGAGCCCGGCGAGGTATAGCGCATGTAGTACCAGGACGAGTCGATGAAGGTGTCCATCGTGTCGGTCTCGCGGCGCGCCGGCGCGCCGCACTGCGGGCAGTCCACGTGCAGGAAGGCCTCGTGCTTCTTCAGCGGGTTGCCGGTGCCGTCCGGGACGCAGTCTTCCGGCAGCACGACCGGCAGGTCCTTCTCGGGGACCGGCACCGTGCCGCACTGTTCGCAGTGGATCATCGGGATCGGCGTACCCCAGTAGCGCTGGCGCGAGATGCCCCAGTCGCGCAGGCGGAACGTGACCTTCTTGTCGCCCAGGCCCTTCTCGGCCAGGTCGCCGGCCACGGCGTTCACGGCCGACGTGTAATCCAGGCCGTCGTACTTGCCCGAGTCGACCAGGGTGCCGCGCGTCTTGTCGCCGTACCACTCCTGCCAGCCGTCCAGCGAGAAGGTCTCGCCCTCCACCGCCACCACCTGCTTGATCGGCAGGTCGTATTTTTTCGCGAACGCGAAGTCGCGCTCGTCGTGCGCCGGCACGCCCATCACGGCGCCGTCGCCGTAGGTCATCAGCACGTAGTTGCCGACCCAGACCGGCACTTCCTCGCCGGTGATCGGGTGCATGACGGTCAGGCCCGTCGGCATGCCTTTCTTTTCCATCGTCGCCATGTCGGCTTCGATCACGGAGCCCTGCTTGCACTCGGCGATGAAGGCCTGCAGCTCGGGCTTGTCCTTGGCGGCGTGCGTGGCCAGCGGATGCTCGGCGGCGACGGCGCAGAAGGTCACGCCCATGATGGTGTCGGCGCGGGTGGTGAAGACGTACAGCTTGCCCTCGTCGATCAGCTCGCCCTGCTCGTCCATGATCACGTGCGGGAAGGCGAAGCGCACGCCGGTCGACTTGCCGATCCAGTTGGCCTGCATGATGCGCACGCGCTCCGGCCAGCCCGGCAGTTTATTGTCGACGTGGTCCAGCAGCTCGTCCGCGTAGTCCGTGATGCGCACGTAGTACATCGGGATCTCGCGCTTCTCGACCAGCGCGCCCGAACGCCAGCCGCGTCCGTCGACGACCTGTTCGTTGGCGAGCACGGTCTGGTCCACCGGGTCCCAGTTCACGGTACCGGTCTTCTGGTAGATGATCCCCTTCTCCAGCATCTTGAGGAACATCCACTGGTTCCACTTGTAGTAGTCCGGCTTGCAGGCGGTCATCTCGCGCGACCAGTCGATGGCCAGGCCCATCGACTCCATCTGGCCGCGCATGTGGGCGATGTTCGAATAGGTCCACTCGGCCGGCGGCACGTTGTTGGCCATCGCCGCGTTTTCCGCAGGCATGCCGAACGCATCCCAGCCCATCGGCATCAGGACGTTGTAGCCGTTCATCCGCAGGTAGCGGTACATCACGTCGTTGATCGTATAGTTGCGCACGTGACCCATGTGCAGCTTGCCCGACGGGTAAGGCAGCATCGAGCAGGCGTAATACTTGCCTTTCGGGAAACGCGGGTCGTTCTCGACGGCCTTGTAGGCGTCGATCGACTTCCAGTAGGCCTGGGCGGCCTGTTCGACTTCGGCTGGACTATATTTATCTTGCATGATGTTCTGCGGGCTAAGATGGGGTGAGCAGAACATTATACTGGTTCATTCGTCCATCGGCGTTGGCTGACGGGCAACGAAATGAGCCGGCGGCATTACCGCAATTCGAGCTCCAGCGCCGGCTTCTCGCCGTAGTCCTCGTAGCGTTCGTTGATGCCGATGATGCAGAACGCCATTTCCTCCAGCACGTCCTCGGCGCGCTCGCGCAGCGCGTCGGAGTGGTTGACGACGATGTGCAGGGTCTCGTCCGGGCCCAGGCGGATGCTGCTCATGCCGTCCTCGTCGCGCAGGTAGCTCAGGCAGTCGACCCAGGAATCCATCGTGTGCGGGTACGAATCGGGAAAGCCGAAGGCGCGCGCGCTCTCGGCGTGGAAGCTTTCGGCGTCGACGATCGCGGCGCCGTTCAGTTCGACGGTGGCCATGGAAATCTCCTTCATGCCGTCTTTACCGCGGAGGCGGGAACCCATGCTGAGCCGACCGAGATCACTTCAGCATGGATTCCCGCCTGCGCGGGAATGACGTTGTTGTAGTGCGTAGTGACGTTCACTGTGCGGAAATGAAAACGCCCGCCTCCCGGTCAGTATGCCAGCAGTTCGCCGGCAAAGCCGTCCAGTTCGGCGGGCGCAATGGAGCGCGGGCTTACTTGTTCAAGCCCAGCACGTCCTGCATGTCGTACAGCCCGGTCGGCTTGTCGGCCAGGAAGCGCGCGGCGCGCAGCGAGCCCTGGGCGTAGCTGACGCGGCTGCTCGACTTGTGGCTGATCTCGATGCGCTCGCCGGTGCCGGCGAACAGCACGGTGTGGTCGCCCACGATGTCGCCGCCGCGCACGGTGGCGAAGCCGATCGTCGACGGGTCGCGCTCGCCGGTCACGCCTTCGCGGCCGTAGACGGCGCATTCCTTCAGGTCGCGGCCCAGCGCGTCGGCGATGACTTCTCCCATCTTCAGCGCGGTGCCGGACGGGGCGTCGACCTTGTGGCGGTGGTGGGCTTCGATGATCTCGATGTCATAGCCTTCCGAGAAATTCTGCGCCGCCATCTGGAGCAATTTCAGCGTGACGTTCACGCCGATGCTCATGTTCGGGGCGAACACGACCGAGGTCTTGTCGGCCGCGGCCCGGATCGCCGCCTTGCCGGCCTCGTCGAAGCCGGTGGTGCCGATGATGACCTTGATGCCGTGGGCCGCGCAGTATTCCAGGTGGCGCAGCGTGCCTTCCGGGCGGGTGAAGTCGATCAGGAAATCGGCGCCGGCCAGGCCCTTGTCGAGGTCGGACTGGATCACGACGCCCGTCAGCTGGCCGGAAAACGCGCCGGCGTCGGAACCGATGAAGGGCGAGCCCTCGCGGTCCAGGGCGCCGGACAGGGCGGCGTCCGGGGCGGCGGCGATGGCTTCGATCAGCATGCGGCCCATGCGGCCGCTGGCGCCGGCGACGGCGATGCGCAACTGCTTCATACTCTGCACCACGCTCATTCCCCCTTCGCAGACTTTTCGCGCGAGCGCTTCAGGTCGGTCAGCGACTCGTCCTCGGACTTGGTCTCGTACTTCGAGATGCCGATGAGGCGGTTGATGTAGTCGCGCTCGCTCGGCAGGTTGCCGCCGTCGATGCGCGCGACCAGGTTGTCCTTGAAGAAGACGGTGACGCGGCTGGTGGTCAGCTCGCCGTTGCCGCGCGCCAGGTAGAACGGGTAATCCCAGCGGTCGGCGTGGAAGGCGTCGGTCAGCAGCGGCGTGCCGAGGATGAACTTGACCTGGTCGCGGGTCTGGCCGACCTTCAGCTGGTTCAGCATTTCCTGCGACACGAAGTTACCCTGCTGGATGTCCGGACGGTAGGGAGAGAACACCCACAGGAACTTCTGCAGCTTGGTGACGGTGGTGGTCTGCGCGCCGGAGTTGGCGATTGCCGCGGACTTGTCGGCATCGGCGGCAGTCGCGGCGGGCGCGGTGCTCACCGGGGCTGCCGGCTTGGTCTGGTTGCGCCAGGAAGCGCAGCCCGAGACCAGCAGCGCCGTGCAGGCGAGGCCGGCCACGAGCGCTGCCCGCGCGTGGGAACGATGGAGAACGGCTTTCTTGGTGCGCATAGACTGACCTTAAAATCGATGGAGACCGCGTAATACTTGCTGCACGCCGCCCGGCTGGGAGAGAATACGCGCTGTACATCCGTACAGTCGACGTTCCGATAAAAACGACCAGCGATCACGGCGTTTTTCGCAGCCTCCGGGTGAGCGGGAGCTCCGAAAACGCTATATCATAAAGCACTCCGCCCATCTACGAGTAACAAAACATGAGCAACAACCCAACCGACCTGAAGGCCAGCGGCCTCAAGGCGACGCTGCCGCGCCTGAAAATCCTGGAGATCTTCCAGAACAGTCCGGTACGGCACCTGACGGCGGAAGACGTCTACAAGACCCTGCTGAGCGACAATATGGACGTGGGCCTGGCCACCGTCTACCGCGTCCTGACGCAGTTCGAACAGGCTGGCCTGTTGAACCGCAACCACTTCGAGACCGGCAAGGCGATCTACGAACTGAACGCCGGCTCGCACCACGACCACCTGGTCTGCCTCGATTGCGGCCACGTGGAAGAGTTCTACGACGAGGAAATCGAAAGCCGCCAGACCAAGATCGCGGCCGAGCGCGGCTTCAAGATCGCCGAGCACGCGCTGGCCATCTACGGCAACTGCGTCAAGACGGATTGCCCGCGGCGCAATCACTGATGCCGCAGTCTTGCTGGTAAAAAAGCCGTCCGGTACGCCGGGCGGCTTTTTTTTCGGCCCGCGGTACACGCAAGGGCGACGGTAACTCAGGAATGACTGAGCGCGTTCGACAGCAGCTTGGCCGTGATATCGACGATGGGAATCACGCGTTCGTAGGCCATGCGGGTGGGACCGATCACGCCGAGGGTGCCGACGATCTTGCCGTTGACCTCGTACGGGGCGGTGACGACGCTCATCTCGTCCATCGGCACCAGCTTCGATTCGCCGCCGATGAAGATCTGCACGCCGCCGGCCTTGCTGGAGACGTCGAGCAGCTGCATCAGGCCCGTCTTCTGCTCGAACATCTCGAACAGCTGGCGCAGCGAGCTCATGTTGGAGGACAGGTCCGACACCGACAGCAGGTTGCGCTCGCCGGCGATGATCATGTCGTCGGTCTCGGCCAGCGCCTCGCTGCCCGCCTCCACCGCGGCCTGCATCAGGCGGCCCATGTCGTCGCGCAGCTGGCGCAGTTCGCCCGTCAGGCGGCCGCGTACCTCGTCGAAGGACAGGCCGGCGAAATGCTGGTTCAGGTAGTTGGCCGATTGCGTCAGCTGGGCCGGCGAATAGTCGACGTCGGTCAGCAGCAGGCGGTTCTGGACGTCGCCGCGCGGATCGACGATGACGAGCAGGATGCGCTTTTCCGACAGGCGCAGGAATTCTATCTGCTGGAACGTCGATTCGCGCCGCGGGCTCTGCACCACGCCGGCGAACTGGGACAGCGAGGACAGCATCTGGGCCGCGTTGGCGATCACCTTCTGCGGCTGGTGGGCGGGCAGGCGCATGCCCGCTTCGACGGCGTTCTCGTCGAATTGCTGCACGGTGAGCAGGGTATCGACGAAGATGCGGTAGCCGCGCGGCGTCGGAATCCGTCCGGCCGAGGTGTGGGGACTGGCGACGTAGCCCATCTCCTCGAGGTCGGCCATGATGTTGCGGATGGTCGCGGGCGACAGGTCGAGCCCGGAAATCTTCGACAGCGCGCGCGAACCGACCGGCTGGCCGTCGGCGATATAGCGCTCGACCAGGGCCTTCAGCAGGGTTTGTGCACGGTGATCGAGTTGCATGGCATGGGTGCGGGCGGATGGAGCCGCCCGGTATGATTCAATCTGGATAGGGTAATGATTGCCATTATGCCTGTTCGGCGGTCGCGACGGGCTTCATCCGCGTACGGACTTGCGCTTTTCCGCACGCTTTTCCTCACCCTCGCGCTGCGCATGTTCGCGCTGGAGCCAGTCGATCAACTCGTCGAAGTCGCGCACGATCGCATCCGGCACCACGTCGTGCTCCAAGTGCCGGGTGGAACCCGTGCGGTTCATCCAGACGGCGCGCAGGCCGGCCTGCTGGGCGCCTTGCACGTCGAGCAGGACGTCGTCGCCCACGTAGACGGCATCCTCGGGCGCCACGCCCAGTTCGCGGCAGGCGGCCAGGAAGATCGCCGCATCCGGCTTGGCCACGCCCAGCTGGTGCGCCGCCACCGACACCTTGAAGTGGTGCGACAGGCCGATCGCCTGTAGGTCGGCGTTGCCGTTCGAGATGGAGCCGACCAGCAGCAGATCCTGCAGGCGCGCCAGGCCCGGCAGCACGTCGTCGTAGGGCACCACGGCGTTGCGGGCCGCGAAGTAGCGCGCCATCGCCCCGTCGATGCGGCCGCCATCCTCGCCCACGTCCTCGCCGGCCGCCTCGAACGCGGCCACCAGGCCGGCGCGGCGCAGCTTGCCCAGGTCGAGGTGGAATTCCGGCTGGCGCGCCAGCAAGTCCAGGCGCGCCTGGCGCAAGCTCTCGATGGTGAAGCGTTCGGCGACCCGCGGCGCATGCTCGCGCAGCCAGGCGTACACGGATTCCTCGGCCTGCAGGATCGCGGGCGCGATCGGCCACAGGGTATCGTCGAGGTCGAACAGGATGGCCTTCGGCCAGGGGCGGGTGCGGGTCATGCTGGGAGGAATGGTAGGAAGCGGTCCAAGCATAGCGAGGCGCGCCGTGAAAATCAATGGCGCCTGACGGCGCCTCCGTTGCATAAAGCCCATCGTTACACCGCGATACAAAGGCAAACCGGGCTGCCGCCTTGCAAATGGAATAAAATGACGGGCAATTTTATACTCAGCGGTACCGG
Organism: Massilia sp. YIM B02763; assembly: GCF_030412015.1. Taxonomy (GTDB): domain Bacteria; phylum Pseudomonadota; class Gammaproteobacteria; order Burkholderiales; family Burkholderiaceae_D; genus Telluria. Next base: position 96,909 of record NZ_JASNRD010000009.1, read on the forward strand.
CGCCGGCTGCGCGCCCTGTCCGTCCAAACTGGAGATTCACATGAAGAGTTCGATCCTGCGTGCCGGCGTAACGCTGGCATGCGCGCTGGGCCTTGCCGCATGCGGCGGCGGGGACGGCGATTTGTACCTGTCCGGCGCAGTCTATAACGTCACCAAGGACGGCCTGGTATTGCAGAACAATGGCGGCGAGACCGTGAAAGTCACCGCGCCGTACACGTCCTTCTCGTTCCCCAGCCGCGTGTCCACCGACGACAGGTTCAACATTACCGTCAAGGACAAGCCGTCGAATGCCTCGGAATGTACCGTCACGAACCCAACGGCGCGCGCCAACTATTACACCATCGCCCAGATCAGCGTTTCCTGCACGATCAAGACCCATGAATTCTCGGTCACCGTGAATGGCCTGACCACCAGTGGCCTGACGATCGTGAACGGCTCCGACCGTCGCGACGTGGCAGCAGGCACGTCCACGGTCAAGATGAGCGCGGTGTACGAAGATGGTCCGTACGGCGTCACCATCCTGAGCCAGCCGGCTGGCCAGACCTGCACCGTTACTGGCGGCGACAACGGCAAGGGCTCGGGCACGATGGGTTCGACCAACCTCGACGGCAAGGTCGTCATCAATTGCGCTTGATGCGAATGGAGAAGAAACAGATGAAGTTTTCCCTCGTACCCAAGGCACTGGCCCTGGCGGCAGCGCTCACGCTGGCATCGTGCGGCGGCGGCGGCAAGGCCACGTTCCCGATCAATGTTACCGTCAGCGGCGTCGTGTATCCGAACCTGGTGTTCACCACCAACGGCCAGAGCTACAAGGTCGACCCGCCGGCCAAGAATGCCGACGGTAGCATTCCTGAAGTTAAGTTCGTATTCCCGAAAGAGATCGAGTACGGCACCGTCTACAACGTCATCCCGAACCCGAACCCGGCGCACCAAAGCTGCGGTAACACCCCCTTCCCCGCGACGGGCACGGCGGGCCAGCTGGCAGTGATCGATATCCAGTACACCTGCAGCATCAACAAATTCCCCCTGTCCGGCGCCGTCAAGGGGCTGACCGGTACCGGCCTCGTGATCGCCAACGGCAGCACGGGCGGTACGTTCACCGTGCCGCCCGTGCTCGACACCGCGAACAAGCCTACCGGCGCCGACACCACGTTCCTGATGCCGGTCACGATCCCGTTCGCCAGCACCTATGGCTTGACCATCCTGAGCCAGCCCAGCGGCCAGACTTGCACGCTGACAGGCGGCGCCAACGGTAGCGGTGCCGGCACGATCGACGAGAGCGTGGAAGCCGCGGGCGGCATCAGCAACTTCATCGTCACCTGCACCAACACCTGAGGAATCGAGCGAGGAGACATAAAGGAAACGCATATCATGTATTCCAAACAAAAATTGGACTGATATGCTGTAGCGCAGCATAATTGCACCTGTCTCCTCCAACTCTCCTCAAAAAAGAATTGGATTTAAGCCCGCCTCACCGCGGGCTTTTTTTTGTCCATGTTTTTGGCCGGGGGTAGCGGATCGCCCGGCGGGGCGTACGGGACGCTTCGCTTGCGTGCCGTCGTCTATCGATGGAGGGGCTTCGCCGCCTGTGCGGCTGGCGGTCCTTGTGCACCAGGACGACCATCGGTTCTTCTTTCTTCGCGCGTGCCCGCTTCAAGCGGTGGCGCGGCGCATCTGCATCCTGCTGCTGCTTTCTGCTGCTTATTCCTTCCTGCCTTTGCCTGCCTGCGAAACCGCTTACAGCGCTGCCTTCTCGGCGGCCGTCAGGCGCTTGGCGACGACTTTCACGACGGCGGTCTGCTGGCCTTCGATGGACACCTGGGCGTCGTAGCGCACCTGTTTCACTTCGCCGGCGGCATTCGCGTAGCTGGTGCCGGCGACGATGACTGCGGCGGCGAGGAAGATGGCTTCCATGTGCTTGAGGACGTTCATTTTGCTTCTCCTTCAGGTTCGATTGACTTGGATCAGATAGCGGCTTTTTGTTCAGCGCTCAGGCGTTTCGCGGTGACCTTGACCACGGCCATTTGCTGGCCTTCGATCGACACCTGGGCGTCGTAGCGCACCTGCTTCACTTCGCCGGCGGCATTCGCGTAGCTGGTGCCGGCGACGATGACTGCGGCGGCGAGGAAGATGGCTTCCATGTGCTTGAGGACGTTCATGTCGTTTCTCCTTCGGTGGTTGGTTGGGGTTCGAATCGTGTTTCGATGGTGTCACTGTAGGCGTTCCGCCCTCTCCCTTCCATCGAACTGCGACGAACTGCAAAAAACGCGGGTTGGAAGCGCAAAAAGCCGGAGTATGCGTCGCAATGGCAGCGTGCGCGGCGCGGACCAGGCTTGCGCACGCATGAGCACGCTCAAGGGCGGCCCCGGCCGTGCTGGCGATACTCGCCCTTGGCATGCAGGAGGCGCAATGAGACGGCAGGATTACTTGGGAACGGGGGCTGTGGGGGCAGCGGCGGCGCTACCGGCGGCGCACGCCCCGGCGGACGCGGCCGCCATCATGATCACGGCCGCGGTGGCGGACTGGAACGCGGCGGCGCGCGCGGCGATCCGGGCGGCAGGCATGGACGCGGCGCTGGCCGCGCGCACGCTGGCCGCCATGCATACCTGCATGTACAACGCGTGGGCCGCCTACGACGACGCGGCGCGCCAGACCGTGCACGGCGTCGGGATACGCCTGCCGCGCCGCGAGCGCAGCGCGGCCAGCCAGGCCGCGGCCATGCACCATGCGGCATGGGTGCTGCTGGGCGCGCGCCTGCCCGCCCACGCCGCGCTGTTCGATGCGCGCATGGCCGCATGCGGCCTCGGACCGGATCCCGGCGCGCCGCAGTTCAGCCCGGCGGGCATCGGAACGACGCAGGCGCTGTCGATGCTGGATGCGAACCCGGCGACGCCGTTCGCCGCCCTGCCCGGCGGCATCGCTGCCGCACCGGGCGCGCCGGACGGTGCCATGCTGGAGCGCTGCTGGACCAGGGCGCGGCAGGTGGCCGGCGGCCAGGACGTGCTGCTGTACATGGTGCTGGCCAATGCGCTGGCGGACGCGGGCGGCGCCGGCGCGAGCGCGGCGGCCGAGGTGCTGCGACGGTTCGGGGTGACGCGGCGCGACGGGCTCGTGCAGGGGCCGGCCGACGCGCTGGGGAAGGAGATCGGCGCGCGCGTGTTCGACAAAGCGCGCCGCTACCGGCAGGGAAGGTTGTAGATCAGACGGGTTTCAGGATATTCGCCAGCGCGACGTACTGCTCCAGCCCCACCGCCTCGGGACGCGCGCCCGGATCGACGCCCGCGTCCACCAGCTGCTGCTCGGTGAACATGCCGGCCACGCAGTTGCGGATCACCTTGCGGCGCTGCGAGAACGCCTTGGCGACGACAGCTTCCAGCGTGGCGGCGTCGGCCGGCAGCTGGCGCCGCGTCGGTACCATGCGCACGATGGCGGAATCGACCTGCGGCGGCGGATCGAAGGCGGTGGGCGGCACCACGAACAGCATCGCCATGTCGTAGCGCCACTGCAGCATCACGGACAGGCGGCTGTAGGCCTTGGTGCCCGGCTCGGCCACCATGCGCTCCACCACTTCCTTTTGCAGCATGAAATGCTGGTCCTCGACGATGGGGGCGAATTCCGCCAGGTGGAACAGCAGCGGGCTCGAGATGTTGTACGGCAAGTTGCCGACCACGCGCAGCTTCTTCCCTTCCGGGACGGGAATGCCGCCGAAGTCGAATTTCAGGGCATCGCCCGAGTGAATGGTCAGGCGTTCGCGCGGATAGGCTTTTTCCAGGCGCGCCACCAGGTCGCGGTCCAGCTCGACCACGTGCATGTGGTCCAGCTCCTTGAGCAGCAGCGAGGTCATCGCGGCCAGGCCCGGGCCGATCTCGACCATGGTATCGCCGCGGCGCGGACCGATGCCGTCGATGATGTTGTGGAGGACGTGGTCGTCGGTCAGGAAGTTCTGGCCGAAACGCTTGCGGGCTACGTGTTTCATGGTTGTTCTAAAAAGTGGGAGCCCCGTTCGGGGCCCGGGTCAGGCCGCGGCGCGCTGCGCCAGGACCATCGAGACGGTGACGCGGATCGCCTCTTCCATGCTGCCCGCATCGGCCAGGCCCAGTCCCTGCGCGGCCAGGTCGAGCGCCGTGCCGTGGTCGACCGAGGTGCGGATCAGGGGCAGGCCCAGGGTGATGTTGACGCCGCGCCCGAACGTGGCGTGCTTGAGCACGGGCAGGCCCTGGTCGTGGTACATGGCCAGCACGGCGTCGGCGTCCTGCAGGTATTTCTGCTGGAACAGCGTGTCGGCCGGATACGGGCCGCGCGCATCGATGCCGCGCGCGCGCGCGTCGTCCAGCACCGGCGCGATGACGTCGATCTCCTCGCGTCCCAGGTAGCCGTTCTCGCCGGCGTGTGGGTTCAGGCCCGTCACCAGGATGCGGGGCGACGCGATGCCGAACTTGGTCTTCAGGTCGGCGTGCAGGATGTCCAGCACCTGCACGAGGCTGTCCTGCGTGATGGCGGCCGGCACGTCCTTCAGCGCCAGGTGCGTGGTGGCCAGCGCCACCCGCAGGTACGGTTGCCCGTCGCCCGGCGAGCCGGCCAGCATCATGACGACCTTGCCGGTGCCCGTCTTCTCGGCCAAATATTCCGTGTGGCCGGAAAACGCGATGCCGGCGTCGTTGATGGTGCTCTTCTGCAGCGGCGCCGTGACGATGGCGTCGAACCAGCCGGCGCCCACGCCCTCGACCGCCAGGTCCAGCGTGGCCAGCACGGCGCGGCCGTTGGCGGCGTCCAGCTCGCCCGGCACCACGTGGGCGTCGAGCGGGACGTCGACGACGGGAATCGTGTCCGGTCCGAAGTGCGGCAGCCCGCTGTGGCGCAGCGCCAGCCGCGAGATGCCCGAGACGCGGATGCCCGGGTCGATCAGGCTCGCCGTCAGCGCCAGGAAGGCGGCGTCGCCCACCAGCACGCAGCGGGCGCGGTCGCGCAGCGCCCAGGCGGCGCGGATCGCGATCTCGGGGCCGATGCCGGCCGGTTCGCCGACCGTGACGGCCAGCACGGGACGCGCATCGGCCATGGCCTTATTGCTCCTCGCGGAACTCGACGTAGGCGCGGTCGCGGATCTGGCGGCTCCAGTCTTCCAGCGCTTCGTTACGCTTGCGGTCGGTCAGGACCTGGCGCGCCATCGAGCGTTCGCGGTCCTTCGACGTGTCTTCGCTCTTGCGTTCCAGGACCTGGATCAGGTGGAAGCCGAACGGGGTCTGGACCACGTCGGAGACCTCGCCGATCTTCAGCGCGTTCATCGGGTTCTCGAATTCCGGCAGCGCGTCGCCCGGCGCCAGCCAGCCCAGGTCGCCGCCCTTCGATGCCGAGCCGTCGTTCGAGAACTGGCGCGCCGCGTCTTCGAAGGTGATCTGCTTGCTGTCGATCCTGGCCTTGATGTCGGCCAGCTTCTTCTTGGCCTCGTCGGCCGTCAGGGTCGGGGTGACCTTCAGCAGGATGTGGCGCGCGTGGGTCTGCTGGATGACTGCCTCGCCCTGCGGCTGCTGCGGCGCTTGCTTGCGCACGTCGGCCATCTTGAGGATGTGGAAGCCGACGTTGGTGCGCAGTACCGGCGTCACCTGGCCCGGCTTCATCTTGCGCAGCTCGCCGGCGAACAGCGGCGGCAGGCGGTCCGGGTCGCGCCAGCCGATCTCGCCGCCCTTCAGGGCGTCCGGGGCGTCGGAATAGGTGGCGGCCATCTTGGCGAAGTCGGCGCCGGTGCGCAGCTGGCGCGCGACTTCGTCGGCGCGCGCCTTGCGGGCGGCGATCTGCTCGGGCGAGGCATTCTCCGGGATGCGCACGAGGATCTGCGAGATGTTCATCTCGACGCGCTCGGCGGCGGCGGCCTTCTCGGCGGCCAGGTAGGTGTCGATCTCGGCTTCCGACACCTGCAGCTTGCTGTCGACCTCGTGGTCGATCAGGCGCTGCATCATGATCTCGTTGCGGATCTGCTCGCGGAACGCGGGGAAGGTCATGCCCTCCTTTTCCATCGCGTTGCGCATGTCCTGCACGCTCATCTTCTGGTTCTCGGCGATGCGGCCGATGGCGCGATCGAGTTCGGTATCGCCCACGCGCACGCCCATCTCCTTGGCCAGCTGCAGCTGGGCGCGCTCGGTGATCATGGCTTCCACCACCTGGCGGCGCAGGTCGTCCGGGGCCGGCAGCTGGGCCTGCTGGGCCTGCAGGCGCTGGGTGATCTCGGCCACGCGCTGGTCGACTTCGCGCTTGGTGATGACTTCATCGTTGATGATCACGTAGACCGAGTCGATGACCTTGGCGCTGCTCGATGCCGGCGGCAGGAATCCCGTGTTCGGCTTGGCTGCGGCTGCCGGCGCCTGGGCCGCGGGCGCAGCGGCCGGGGCAGCAGGTGCCGGGGCGGCCGGAGCGGCCGGAGCGGCAGCCTGGGCCAGGACGCTGCCGGTCGCGAAAGCGCACAGCAGCAGCGCTGCCAGCTTGGTTTGACGCAGGCGCGCTGCTTGAATACTGGTGGAACGCATAGTCAGGGAAGCACTCATTTCAGGGTTTCTAGTTGTCCTCCGCCCGCCGCCTCAAGGGCGGCCGACGTTGGTATTCAGCCGGGTGTAGCCGGTCACGCTCTTGTTGAAGGTTTCCAGCGGATTGCCGAAGCCCAGGCGCGACAGGCCGTTCAGCTCGATCTGGAAGAAGATCGGCGTCGACACGGTCTGCGATGCCGTCACGAAGCGCTGCGCGCCCATCCGGAAGATCCAGCAATCGGCCTTGTATTCGAGGCCCAGCAGGCCCTCGAGCAGCTTGCGGTCGCGGATCGAGTAGCTGGCCCGGCTCACGCCATACCAGCGCCGTCCCAGCGGCCACTGTGCGGAAACGTCGGCGTTGCGGAAACCGTTGACGAGGCCCGACGTGTCGCGCTGGAAGCGGTACTCGAGGTTCAGCACCTTCATCGGCGCCGGCGCGAACTGCACGCCGAAGTTCGAGCTGTACAGGCTGCGCTGCTGCGCATCGTATTGTACGCCGCTGTCGAAGCTCCAGGCCTCGGAAATGCGGCCGGAGGCGGCCAGCAGCGCGTCCGAACGCTTCTGGTTGCGCTGTTCGCTAGCGTCCAGGCGCACTTCCGGATCGGTGAAGTAGTAGCGGCTGCCGACGGCCACGCGCAGGCGCTCGATGCCGCTGCTTTCGATGAAGCGCGAGACGATGGCGGCGGTCAGCTGGTTCGCGTCGGACACCTTGTCGGCGCCGACGAAGCGGTTCTCGGTGAACAGCTGGGCGTAGTTGAAGCCGGCCACGCCCGTATCGAAGTTCGGGATGTCGCTCTGGTCGCGGTACGGCGTGCGCACGTAGAACAGGCGCGGCTCCAGCGTCTGGGTGGCCTCGCGGCCGAAGAACGAGGCTTCGCGCTCGAAGATCAGGCCCGAGTCCAGCGACACCGTCGGCAGCGTGCGGTTGATCTGGCGCACGGCGTCCGGGTTGTTCGGGTTGCTGTCCAGGTCGTAGCGTGTGGCATGCATGATGACCTTGGGCGTGAAGAACCAGCCCGGGCGCACGATCGGGTAGCTGACCTGACCCACCAGGTTGGCGCGGTTGCCCTGCACCTGGGTCGGATCCGGGTGCGAGAAACGCACCAGCTCGGCGTCCATCGACCAGTCGAAGCCGCCCAGCACGTCGTAGCGGCCGGCGTGGAAGTTAATCTGCGGCAGGCGGTCGTACGGCCGCGGCACCGTCAGCGCCGGATTGGCCGCCGCGCCCGGATCCTGCAGCACCTGGTAGCTCTGCACGCGTGCGTTCAGGCTCCAGTACTGGCTCCAGTAGTCGGTGCGCAGCTCGCGCAGCAGCTGGCGTTCGGCGCTGGCCGCCACCGTGCGCGAGAAGTCGGACGGGTATTCGTCGTCGGACGCGGCGTGGGCATTCCAGCCGTAGGTCCAGCCCGGTGCCAGCGTCTGGCTGTGCAGGGTATCGATCCACCAGCGGTCGGTCTTGGCCACGCGGTCGTTCGGCAGCACCTCGATGTGGGTCTCGCCGTTGTACGGACCGCGCTCGGTCTCGCCGATATAGCGTCCCGTCGCGCCCAGCTGCAGGCCGCGGTTGAAGATCAGGCGCGGGTACACGGTCAGGTCGCGGTTCGGGGCGATGTTGAAGTAGTACGGCACCATCACCTCGCCCGAGCCCTTCGAGCCCGAGCCGATGGTCGGCGGCAGCCAGCCGGAGCGGCGCGCGCCCGACAGCGAGAACGACATTGCCGGCGTGCCCAGGATCGGCACGTCCTTGAAATAGATCATGGTCTTGCCGGCGGTGCCGATGTCGCGGCCCTGGTCCAGGCGCAGCGTGCTCGACTTCAGGTACCAGTCCGGGTCCGGGCCTTCGCAGGTCGAATAGGTGCCGTCCTGCACCACCGCCTGGTCCTCGCCGAGGAAGTCGATGCGCCGGGCCGTGCCCTGGGCATTGTTCAGCGCCAGGTGGTAGGACGGGTTCGTGACCCAGCCCTTGCCCGTTTCCAGGTTCAGCTGCAGCGCATCGCCCTTGTAACGGTCGCCGAAGCGCCACATATTGATGTTGCCCTCGGCCGTGACCTCGTCCTCGACGCGCCGGTAGCAGGCGGTGTCGGCGGTGATGCCGGTGGCGCCGCGCGTGATTTCCACGTCGCGGTACAGGTTCAGTTCGCGGTCGGGACGGCCGGTCAGCTCCTCGGCACGCATGGTGACGGGCAGTTCCTGCTCGTCGGCGCGCGTGCTCGCTGCCGGCGCGGCGGGCGCGGCGGCAGGCATGGCAGCAGGCACGGCGGGGCCGGCGGCCGCGGTCGATGCGTCCGGCGCAGGTTGCGTCGTCTGTGCGTACAGCGGGCCCGAGGCCACGGCGACGAAGGCGGACAAGGCGGCGGCTCGCCGCGACGGGAATGGTAGGGCCGTTTTCCAGCTCATGGAAGATCGCGTTGCACCATAGAGGGCGATTTTTTGGATTTAATCCCTTATTATATGGGAATATTTTCACCAACCGGTTTCATCTCAGGACGCTTCATGTCTTCTTCGTCTCAACACCTTCCCACCGCCCTCGACAAGGATGCCCGCCTGGCCCGTCTGACCGCATGGCTCGGCACCCTGGACCTGGTCGAGGTGGGGAGCCTGCGCCCTGCCTCGTCCGATGCCAGCTTCCGCCGCTACTTCCGCCTCGATGTTGTGCCGGCGCTACGCGCCAAGCTGGGCGACACCCTGATCGCCATGGATGCCCCGCCCGAGCGCGAGAACGTGCCGGCCTTCATCCATGTGGATGGCCTGCTGTTCGACGCCGGCGTCACCGTGCCCGCCATCGTCGCGCGCGACGTCGACAACGGCTTCCTGCTGCTGTCCGACCTCGGCACCACCACCTATCTGCAGCGCCTCGACGCCGACAATGCCAACTTCATGTATTCGGACGCCGTCGATGCCCTGATCAAGTTCCAGCTCGCGAGCCAGCCGGGCGTGCTGCCCGAGTTCGACCGCGCCTTCGTGATGCGCGAACTGAACATCTTCCCCGAGTGGTTCGTCGAGCGCCACCTGGGCGTGACCATCGACGAGACCCAGCGCGCGCAGCTGGACAAGGTATTCGACGCCATCGCGTCCAACGTGCTGTCCCAGCAGCAGGTGTTCATGCACCGCGATTTCCATTCCCGCAACCTGATGTTCCTCGACCAGGGCAACCCGGGCGTGCTGGACTTCCAGGACGCCGTCTACGGCCCCGTCACCTACGACCTGGCCTCGCTGCTGCGCGACGCCTACATCCAGTGGGACGAGGAATTCGTGCTCGACTGGGTGGTGCGCTATTGGCAAAGCGCCAAGCAGGTCGGCCTGCCCGTGAATCCGGACATCGACGCGTTCTACCGCGACTTCGAATACATGGCCCTGCAGCGCCACCTGAAGATCCTCGGCATCTTCTGCCGCCTGAACTACCGTGACGGCAAGCCGATCTACATGGGCGACCTGCCAACCGTGATGGACTACGTGCGCAAGACCGCCAACCGCTACACCGAACTGAAGCCGCTCGCGCGCCTGCTCGATTCCTTCGAGGACAAGGCGCCGTCGGTCGGCTACACCTTCTGAACAGCGCAGGAACGCCTCCATGAAAGCCATGATCTTCGCCGCCGGGCGCGGCGAGCGGATGCGTCCGCTGACCGATACCTGCCCCAAGCCCCTGCTGAAGGTGCGCGGCCGCCCCCTCATCGTCTGGCACGTCATCAACCTGGTCCGCGCCGGCATCAAGGACATCGTCATCAACCATTCCCACCTCGGCCACATGATCGAGGAGGAACTGGGCGACGGCAGCCGCTGGGGCGCGCGCATCGTCTATTCGCACGAGCCGACGCCGCTGGAAACGGCCGGCGGCATCGCCAACGCCCTGCACCTGCTGGGCGACGAGCCCTTCCTGGCCGTCTCGGGCGACATCTACGCGCCCTACTTCGACTTCGAGCAGGCGCTCGACGCGCTCAAGGACACCGATGCCGTGGGCCAGCCGATTCCGCCCGAAAAGCGCGACATCGCCTGGCTGTACCTGACGCCCAACCCGTGGCACAACCCGGAAGGCGACTTCGGCATGACGATGTACACGCTGAGCAACGACGGCGACCCGAAATGGAATTTCGCCGGCATCGGCGTCTATCGTCCGGAGATGTTCGATGGGATCAAGGCCGGCGAGTTCCTGAAATTCGGCCCGCTCATGCGCAAGTTCATCGACCAGGGCCGCGTCGGCGGCGAGATCTACGACGGCCAATGGGTCAACGTGGGCACCGTGCAGCAGCTCGAAGAACTGAATGCGCCGCCGAAGACGGCGCACAAGCCATGACGGCGGCGCCCGAGGCCGACTACGCCGCGCGCCGCGCGCGCCTGGCCGCGCGCATGCAGCCGGGCGCGGTGGCCGTGCTGCCGACCGCGCCGGAAACGACGCGCAACGGCGACAGCGAGTATCCCTACCGCCACGACAGCTACTTCTACTACCTGACCGGCTTCAAGGAGCCGGACAGCGTGCTGGTATTGGTGGCCGCGCACGGCGAGCGTCCGGCGCGCTCCATCCTGTTCTGCCGCGAAAAGCATCCCGAGCGCGAGATCTGGGACGGCTTCCGCTACGGGCCCCAGGCCGCCCGCGACGCCTTCGGTGTCGACGAGGCGCATCCGATCGACGCCATCGACACCGAACTGCCGCGCATCCTGGCCAACGCGCCGGCGCTGTACTATGCGCTGGCGTCGAACGCGGCGCTCGATGCGCGCGTACAGGGCTGGGTCAAGGCCGTGCGCGCGCTCGCGCGCAGCGGCACGACGGCGCCGGATGCCTTCCATAACCTGCTGCCCCTGCTCGACGAGATGCGCCTGGTCAAGGACGACGCCGAGCTGGCCATCATGGCGCGCGCCGGCGCCATCTCGGGCCAGGCGCATGCGCGCGCGATGCGCGCCGCCCGTCCCGGCGTGTTCGAATACGAACTGGAAGCGGAACTGCTGTACGCGTTCCGCAAGAGCGGGGCCCAGTTCCCGGCCTATACCTCGATCGTCGCCTCGGGCGCGAATGCCTGCGTGCTGCACTACAACGCCAACGACCGGCAAACGCGGGACGGCGAGCTGGTGCTGATCGACGCCGGCTGCGAGCTGGATGGCTACGCGTCCGACATCACCCGCACCTTCCCCGTCAACGGCCGCTTCAGCGACGCCCAGCGCACGCTGTACGAACTGGTGCTGGCGGCGCAGGAAGCGGCGTTCGCGGCGATCGCCCCGGGCCGGCCGTACAGCGGCTTCCACGAGGCCGCGCTGCGCGTGCTGGTGCAGGGCATGCTCGACCTGGGGCTGGTCGACAGGAGCCTGTACGCGAGCGTGGACGACGCCATCGCCGCCAAGGCCCACGTGCCCTTCTACATGCACGGCACCGGCCACTGGCTGGGCATGGACGTGCACGATGTCGGCGCCTACCGCGACACCACTCACGCCGACAAGCCGTCGCGGCCCCTGCGAGCCGGCATGGTGCTGACGGTGGAACCGGGCATCTACGTGCGCCCCGGCGAGGGCGTGCCCGAACAGTACTGGAACATCGGCATCCGCATCGAGGACGACGTGGTGGTTACCGACGACGGCTGCCGCATCCTGACCGGCAACGCGCCCAAGAGTGTGGCCGAGATCGAGGCCCTCGTGGGACGGGGTGAATGAGGACCGGATGAGCGCAATGAACGAGAAGGAAACCATGCAGGTGGACGTGGCGATCTGCGGCGCCGGCCCCGTCGGCCTGGCGCTGGCGGCGCTGATGGCGCAACGGGGCGTCGACGGAAAGCGCATCGTGCTGGTCGACGCCAGGGCGCTGGGCCAGGCGATCTCGGACCCGCGCTCGATCGCGCTGGCCTGGGGCAGCCGCATGCTGCTGGACGACGTCGGCGCCTGGTCCGCCGTGGCGGGATCGGCAACGCCCATCCATGACATCCACGTCTCGCGCCGCGGCCACCTGGGCCGCAGCCTGATGGACCGCGCCGAGCACGGCCTGGAAGCCCTTGGCTACGTGGCGCGCTACGGGGACGTGGTCGATGCGCTGGCCCGCGCCTGCGAGCGCGCCGGCGTGCAGGTGCTGCGTCCCGCGCGCGTGGCCGCGCTGGAAGAACACCCCGACCGCGTGCTGCTGCAACTGGACGACGGCCGCCAGGTCGACGCGCGGGTGGCGGTGCAGGCCGAAGGCGGCGTGTTCAGCAGCCAGGAAGAACGCGCGCAGCGGCGCGACTACGCGCAGACGGCGATCATCGCCCGCGTGTCCAGCAGCGCCGCGATCCCGCACCGCGCCTTCGAACGCTTCACCGACGAAGGCCCGCTCGCGCTACTGCCGCAGGACGGCGCCGACGGCCACCAGTACGCGCTCGTGTGGTGCGTGCATCCGGACCGCGCCCAGCGCCTGCTGGACCTGGGCGCCGACGACTTCCTGCGCGCCCTGGGCGAGGCCTTCGGCGAACGCCTGGGCAGTTTTACCCGCGCCTCGGAACGCGTCGCCTTCCCGCTCGGCCTGAACGCCGACGCCCGCTTCACGCGGCGCACGGTCGCCATCGGGAACGCGGCGCAGACGCTGCACCCGGTGGCCGGCCAGGGCCTGAACCTGGGGCTGCGCGACGCGGCGGTGCTGGCCCGCTTGCTGGCGCGCTCATTGGATCGTGACGCCGGCCCGGAGGCGATCGCGCAGTTCGCCGCCGAGCGCGAACGCGACCGCGGCGCCGTCATCCGCATCACGGACACGATGGCGCGCGTGTTCGCGAACAGGGGGCCCTTGCAGCCGCTGTTCGGGCTTGGACTGGCGGCACTGGACACCTTCAAGCCGGCGCGCACGCTGCTGGCCGAGTTGATGATGTTCGGACGGCGGTAACGCTAGGGGTCAGAGCCCGGTGTTGCTTTTCAAAGGGCTCTGACCCCGGTGTTGAACGGAGCCACCATCACTCCACCGCCTTCACCATCGTCTCGATCACCTTCTTCGCGTCGCCGAACACCATCATCGTGTTCGGCTGGTAGAACAGGTCGTTGTCCAGCCCCGCATACCCCGACGCCATCGAGCGCTTGTTGACGATGATGCTCTTGGCTTTATACGCTTCCAGGATCGGCATCCCCGCGATGGGCGACTTCGGGTCCTTGGCCGCCGGGTTCACGACGTCGTTCGCGCCCAGCACCAGCACCACGTCGGTCTGGCCGAACTCGCCGTTGATGTCTTCCATCTCCGCCACCTGGTCGTAGGGCACCTCGGCCTCGGCCAGCAGCACGTTCATGTGGCCCGGCATCCTTCCGGCCACCGGGTGGATCGCGTAGCGCACCTGCACGCCGTGGTGCGTCAGCTTTTCCGCCAGTTCCTTCACCGAGTGCTGGGCGCGCGCCACGGCCAGGCCGTAGCCGGGCACGATGATGACGGATTCCGCGTTCTGCAGGATGAAGGCGGCATCCTCGGGCGAACCGGACTTCACGGGGCGCTGCTCCTTGGCGCCGCCGCCGTCCCCGCCCGCGGCCTCGCCGCCGAAGCCGCCCAGGATCACGTTGAAGAACGAGCGGTTCATCGCCTTGCACATGATGTAGGAAAGGATCGCGCCGGAAGATCCCACCAGCGAGCCGGCGATGATCAGCATCGAATTGTTCAGCGAGAAGCCGATGCCGGCCGCCGCCCAGCCCGAGTAGGAGTTCAGCATCGACACCACCACCGGCATGTCGGCGCCGCCGATGGGGATGATGATCAGGACGCCCAGCACGAACGCGAGCACCGCCATGATGATAAATGGTGTCCAGGCGGGCGCCGCGCCGTCGGAGAAGCAGAACACGAGGCCCAGCACGACGATCGCGATCGCCACCGCGAGGTTGATCAGGTGCTGGCCCGGATAGCGCACGGGCGCGCCCTGGAACAGGCGGAACTTGTATTTGCCGGCCAGCTTGCCGAAGGCGATCACGGAACCGGAGAAGGTAACGGCGCCGACGAAGGTGCCGATGAACAGTTCCAGCCGGTTGCCGAAGGGGAGCGGCTCGCCGTGGGCGGCGATGTTGAAGGCCCAGGGTTCGGACACGGCGGCGATCGCGATGCACACGGCGGCCAGGCCGATCAGCGAGTGCATCGCCGCCACCAGCTCCGGCATCTTGGTCATCTCGACGCGGCGCGCGGCGATCGTCCCGATGGCGCCGCCCACGACCACGCCCAGCAGCACCAGTCCGAATCCCATGGAACCGGTCTGCATCTGCTCCTTCAGCTTGACCATCAGGGCGATGGTGGTGACGACCGCGATGCCCATGCCGGCCATGCCGAAGGCATTGCCCAGGCGCGCGGAACCGGGGGAGGACAAGCCCTTCAGGGCCTGGATGAAGCACACCGACGCCACCAGGTACAGCAGCGTCACGACGTTCATGCTGACGAAGCTCATGCGGCCTCCTTCGCCTTGGCGGCATCGGGCACGGCGGCGGCTTGCGCCGCGGCGGCCGTCTTCTTCGGCTCCTTCTTCTTGAACATCTCGAGCATGCGCTGGGTGACGAGGAAGCCGCCGAACACGTTGACGGCGGCCAGCGCCACCGCGACGGTGCCGGCCACCTGCCCCGCCAGGCCTTCGGTCAGGCCCGCCGCCAGCATGGCGCCGACGATGATGATGGCCGAGACGGCATTCGTCACCGCCATCAGCGGCGTGTGCAGCGCGGGCGTGACGTTCCACACCACGTGGTAGCCGACGTAGATCGCCAGCACGAAGATGATCAGGTTGATGATCGTGTGACTGATTTCCATTTGCGCTCTCCTGTCTCCGTTTTTGTGGTTCGCGTCATGCCGCCCGCAGCACGTCGCCGCCCTGCGCGACCAGCACGGCGCGCACGATCTCGTCCTCGCGGTCGACGGCCAGCCGGCCCTCCTTGTCGATGACGAGCTTGAGGAAGTCGAGCACGTTGCGCGCATACAGGGCGGAGGCGTCGGCCGCCACCAGCGCCGCCAGGTTCGGTTCGCCGATGATGGTCACGCCGTGCCTGACGACCGTCTTGCCGTATTCCGTCAGCGGGCAGTTGCCGCCCTGGGCGATCGCCATGTCGACGATCACCGAGCCGGGTTTCATCGCGCGCACGGTCTCTTCGCCGATCAGCGTGGGCGCCTTGCGGCCGGGGATCAGCGCGGTGGTCACGACGATGTCGGCCAGCTTCGCCCGCTCGTGCACCAGTTCGGCCTGGCGCCGCATCCAGTCGGCCGGCATCGGGCGCGCGTAGCCGCCCGTGCCCTGGGCGATCTCGCGCTCCTCGTCGGTGACGAAGGGTACATCGATGAACTTGGCGCCCAGCGATTCCACCTGTTCCTTGACGGGCGGGCGCACGTCGGACGCCTCGATCACGGCGCCCAGGCGTTTCGCCGTGGCGATCGCCTGCAGGCCGGCCACGCCCACGCCCATGACCAGCACGCGCGCGGCCTTGACGGTGCCGGCGGCCGTCATCAGCATCGGCATGAAGCGCTGGTAGGCATTCGCCGCCATCATGACGGCCTTGTAGCCGGCGATGTTGGCCTGCGAGGACAGCACGTCCATCGATTGCGCGCGCGTGATGCGCGGGGCCGCTTCCAGGGCGAAGGCGGACAGTCCGCGCCGGGCCAGGGCGCCCATGCCGTCGGCGTCGAACGGGTCGAGCATGCCGACCAGGGCGGCGCCCGGCTGCATCAGGGCCAGTTCCTCGGCGGCGGGCGCGCGCACCTTCAGCACCAGCTCGGCGCCCAGGGCCTCGGCCGCGCTGCCGATGCGCGCGCCGGCGGCCACATAGGCGTCGTCGGTGACGGAGGCGGCCAGGCCCGCGCCGGACTGCACGACCACGTCGTGCGCGGCGGCCAGTTTCTTGACGGTTTCGGGTGTGGCTGCGACGCGGGTTTCGCCTGGCTTCGTTTCGGCCGGCACGCCTATCTTCATGATGTCTCCCTATCATTGATAAACTGTCTAGAATCTAGCATGGCGGGAATCCTCGGGTGGACGAGGCGTCAAGCCTTACCCACGCCACATGGTTTCAGTGGTTTTTCGTAAACAAAAGCCAATTCTGCAATGTTGCCCGTCACAGCTCGTAAAAAGCCCCTATCTTCTTGTCATAGATCAATATTCGCCGAAATCCAACGTGTTGCGTCGCAGCGTGCGCGTAAGCAATGTGCGTTCCATCAAGGTAGAATGTCGGCTCATTTTCAAGGACGCGCATGACCCATACCTTCAGACCGTCAGTCACCGTTGCCGCGATCATCGAACGCGACGGCCGTTTCCTGCTGATCGAAGAGGAGACCAGCGATGGCATCCGCCTGAACCAGCCCGCCGGCCACCTCGACCCGCTCGAATCGCTCGAGCAGGCCGTGATCCGCGAGGCGCTGGAAGAAACGGCGCACGAATTCATCCCGGAAGCGCTGGTGGGCATGTACATGTCGCGCTACCACTCGAAGTCGCGCGGGACCGACGTGACCTACCTGCGCTTCACCTTCTGCGGCAAGGCCGGCAAGTCGTTCGACCAGCCGCTCGACGAAGGCATCCTGCGCACGCTGTGGATGACGCGCGACGAGATCGCCGCGTCCCAGGACCGCCACCGCAGCCCGATCGTGCTGAAATGCGTGGACGACTACCTGGCCGGCAAGCGCACGCCCTTGAACCTGCTGTACACCGACCACTCGGTCTTCGAGGGCGGAATCTAAATAGCGAAGAATTGACATGAGCAAGAAAAAAGTCGTGATCGGGATGTCGGGCGGAGTCGACTCCTCGGTCGCGGCGTGGATGCTGAAGGAACAGGGCTACGAGGTCGTCGGCCTGTTCATGAAGAACTGGGAAGACGACGACGACTCCGAATACTGCTCCACGCGCCAGGACTGGATCGACGCGGCCAGCGTGGCCGACGTGGTCGGCGTGGACATCGAGGCCGTGAACTTCGCCGCCGAGTACAAGGACCGCGTGTTCGCGGAATTCCTGCGCGAATACCAGGCCGGCCGCACGCCGAACCCGGACGTGCTGTGCAACGCCGAGATCAAGTTCAAGGCCTTCCTCGACCACGCGATGAAGCTGGGCGCCGACCTGATCGCCACCGGCCACTATGCGCGCGTGCGCCACAACGGCGCGACCGACCGCTTCGAGCTGCTGAAGGCCTTCGACGCGACCAAGGACCAGAGCTACTTCCTGCACCGCCTGAACCAGGCGCAGTTGTCGAAGGCGCTGTTCCCGCTGGGCGAAATCCCGAAGACGGAAGTGCGCAAGATCGCCGAGAAGCTGCAGCTTCCCAACGCGCAGAAGAAGGATTCGACCGGCATCTGCTTCATCGGCGAGCGCCCGTTCCGCGAGTTCCTGGGCCGCTATCTGCAGCACAAGCCGGGGCCGATCAAGCTCGACAACGGCCAGACCGTGGGCGAGCACGTCGGCCTGTCGTTCTACACGCTGGGCCAGAGGAAGGGCATTGGCATCGGCGGCCTGAAGTCGCACAAGAACGCCGACGGCACCAGCGAGCCGTGGTTCGTGGCGCGCAAGGACATCGCCACCAACACCCTGTATATCGTGCAGGGCCACGACCACCCGTGGCTGCTGTCGCAGGAACTGGGCGCCGGCCAGGCCAGCTGGATCGCGGGCGAGGCCCCCGAACCGCGCGCGCTGTCGGCCAAGACCCGCTACCGCCAGGCCGACGTGGCCTGCAGCGTCGCGCCGCAAGGGCTGGAGCGCTTCACCCTCGATTTCGCCGACCCGCAATGGGCGGTGACCCCGGGCCAGTCGGCCGTGCTGTACGACGGCGACGTGTGCCTGGGGGGCGGGATCATCGACGCGGCCAGCGCAGTCTGAACCCACCGTCGCCCCTGCGCAGGCAGGGGCGGCGCGGGAAAGTGTTGCATCGATCCTGCAAAATGTATCGTTTCCCGCGCCGATTATCATTTCTCCATCGCAACTGCAACGAAAATATCGTAATCTTCGGTTATATTGCCTTACGGAAAAATCCAATCAAGGAAACATCATGGCCGAAGACATCGACAACAATGCAAACGAAGTGCTCTCGTTCCGCCTGGGCGGTGAAGAGTACGCCATCAGCATCCTCAAGGTGCAGGAAATCCGCGGCTACGATGCCGTCACCCGCATCGCCAACGCGCCCGAGTACCTCAAGGGCGTCGTGAACCTGCGCGGCATCATCGTGCCGATCGTCGACATGCGCATCAAGTTCAACGTCGGCGCGCCGACCTATGACGCGTTTACCGTCGTCATCGTTCTGAACATCAACGGCCACACGATCGGCATGGTGGTCGACAGCGTGTCCGACGTCGTGACGCTGACCCCGGAGCAGATCAAGCCGGCGCCGGACATGGGCGCCAGCGTGTCGACCGAGTTCCTGCGCGGCCTGGGCACCGTGGGCGAGCGCATGCTGATCCTGCTGGACATCGACAAGCTGCTGGGCTCCGAGGAAATGGGCCTGCTTGCCGCCGCCCGCGCCGCCGCCTGATCGCGACAACACGCAGTACCAGTAATACGCAGCACCATCCGCAGTATTCGCAGTGCCTCTCCCGGCCACGGCATGACGCCGTGGCCGTCTCCGCCTCACTTCCGACCATTGATATGAAACTGGGAAACCTGAAACTTCGCACGCGCCTCGTGCTCGGCTTCGGCGTCATCTGCGCCATGCTCGTCGTCGCCCTCGCCCTGGGCATCGGCATGCTCCGCCACCTCAACCAGGGCACGAAGGACATCGTCCAGACCCGCCTGCCCAAGATCGAGGGGGCCACCAAGTTCCTCGACCAGGTCAACAACATCTCGATCGCGCAGCGCAACCTGATCCTGAACGAAGACCCGGCCGACCGCCAGTCGCAGATGGCCGTCGTCATGAAGAGCCGCGCCGCGATCGAGGAGCTGCTCGCCCATGACGGCACCGATCCGGAAATCGCGACGATGCGCGAGCTGAACGAACGCTTCCTGAAGGTCCAGCAGGAACTGCTGGCACGTATCGACAGGAACGACCTGGCCGGCGCCAAGACCTACCTCGTCACCGACTTCCGCCCCGTGCTGCAGGACCTCAAGAAGGCCATGAACGCCCAGATCAAGAAGCACCGCGACCTGATCCAGCACGCCGGCAGCGACGCCGAGGCGACCTACCAGCGCGCGCTGACGCTGATGTCGGTGCTCGGCCTGGCGATCCTGGCCGCCGCCGGCGCGGTGGCCTGGCGCCTGTCGCTGTCGATCACGCGTCCGCTGGCGCAGGCGCTGGACGTGGCCAATACCGTGGCCGCCGGCGACCTCACCAGCCGCATCGAGGCAAGCGCGAACGACGAGGTGGGCCAACTGCTGCAAGCCCTCAAACGCATGAACGAGAACCTGGCACGGACCGTGTCCACCGTGCGCGGCGGCACCCGCACCATCGCCACCGCCTCCAGCGAAGTGGCGGCCGGCAGCATGGACCTGTCGAGCCGTACCGAGCAGCAGGCCAGCGCGCTGGAGGAAACGGCATCGTCGATGGAAGAGCTGACCTCGACCGTCAAGCAGAACGCCGACAATGCGCGCCAGGCCAATATGCTGGCGGCCGGCGCCTCCAGCGTGGCCGAGCGCGGCGGCGCCGTGATCGAGCAGGTGGTCGGCACCATGAACGAGATCGACGCCGCGTCCGGCAAGATCGCCGACATCATCGGCGTCATCGACGGCATCGCCTTCCAGACCAATATCCTGGCGCTGAACGCGGCCGTCGAGGCGGCAAGGGCCGGCGAGCAGGGCCGTGGCTTCGCGGTCGTCGCCGGCGAAGTGCGCAACCTGGCCCAGCGCTCGGCCGCCGCGGCCAGGGAAATCAAGGAGCTGATCGAGGATTCGAGCGGCAAGGTGGCGAACGGCAGCAAGCTGGTGGCCGACGCCGGCGCCACGATGACGGACATCGTCGACAGCGTGCGCCGCGTCACGGGCATCATGGCCGAGATCGCGAACGCCAGCCAGGAGCAGACCGCGGGCATCGAGCAGATCAACGCCGCGATCGCCCAGATGGACCAGGCGACCCAGCAGAACGCGGCGCTGGTCGAGCAGACCTCGGCCGCGTCGGCGGCGATGCAGGAGCAGGCCGACAAGCTGGCCCAGGCCGTGGGCATCTTCCGCCTCGACCATGAGGAAGCGGCGGCACCGGCGCCGGCGGTGCGTGCGCAGCCCGTGGCCAGGAAGGCGATCGCGGCGGCCAAGCCGGCTGCCGTTGCGCGCAAGCCGGCCGTGAAGGCCGAACCGGCGCTGCGCAAGCGGCCCGCGATGACGACCGAGAGCGATTGGGAAGAGTTCTAAGCCACGCAATCGACACCGTCGCCCCTGCGCAGGCAGGGGCCAATTTTGTCTGTGCAGGTACGCAGACAACATTGGGTCCCCGCCTGCGCGGGGACGACGTTTTTGGGCTAACGCTATACGAGCACGAGCACCTGCTCAACCTGCTCCCGCTGCTTCGCCACCCACGCCTCGAACGCCTCCGCCTCCAGCGGCCGCGCATACAGATAGCCCTGCGCCTCGTCGCAGCCGGCCCCCTTCAGCACCTCCGCCACCGCGTCCGTCTCGACGCCCTCGGCCACCACGCGGTGCCCCAGGTCGTGCGACAGCGCGATCATGGTCGCGACCAGCGAGCGCTTGCGCGCGTCGCGCTCGATGTCGCGCACGAACGAGCGGTCGAGCTTGACCACCTGCGCCGGCAGGCTTTGCAGGTAGGCCAGGCTGCTGTAGCCGGTGCCGAAATCGTCGATGGCCAGGTGCACGCCGGCCGCGTGCAGCGCCTGCAGCGCCGCCGTCGCGCGGCGCGGGTCCTGCATCAGCGCGCTCTCGGTGATTTCCAGCGCCAGGCTCCCCGGCGGCAAGCCGTGGCGGCG
The DNA here is from genome assembly GCF_030412015.1 of Massilia sp. YIM B02763. Classification (GTDB taxonomy): domain Bacteria; phylum Pseudomonadota; class Gammaproteobacteria; order Burkholderiales; family Burkholderiaceae_D; genus Telluria. The sequence continues at coordinate 118,185 of NZ_JASNRD010000009.1, forward strand.
CAGGCCGTCGACCACGCGCACGCAGAAGTCCGGCTCCAGCAGGTTCACGGCCGAGACGTTGACCGACAACTGCATGGCCAGGCCGGCCGCGCGCCATGCGGCCAGCTGGTGCATGGCCGCTTCCAGCACCCAGTTGGTGGTGGCGCGGATCATCGACGTGCATTCGACCACGGGGATGAACTCGGCCGGCGACACGTCGCCCGTCTCCGGATGGCGCCAGCGCAGCAGCGCCTCGGCGCCCGTGCAGGCGCCGTCCGCCAGGTCGACCTTGGGTTGGAACACGAGGCGCAGCTGGCCCTTGCGGCCGGCCGCCGCGCCGTCCAGCGCGGCGCCGAATGCCTCGACCAGCCAGAACCGGCGGCGGTAGGCGGCGTCGCGCTCGGCCGAGAACATGGCCACGCCATCGCCCTGGTCGGACGCCTGCTGGACCGCCGAATGCAGGTCGTGCAGCAGCTCGCCCGCCAGCGTGACGCGCATGCGGAACGGCGCCACCCCGATGCGCGCCGTGGTGACGAAGCGCGCGGTGGTGGACGCGGCGCGGCGGCGCAGCCAGTTTTCCAGCTCGGCGCAGAAGCCGATCGGGTCGGCCGCGCGCGGAGCGACGAAGGCGAACGCGGTCGGCGCCAGGTGGTACACGGTGGTGTCGCAGCCGAAGCTCGCCTTCATCAGGTCCACGGCCTCGGCCACGATCTCGTCGATCCAGGGCGCGCCCAGCGCGCGCACGGCATTGCAGGCCTGCTCGGGACTGGCCAGGCTGACCAGGGCCGCCAGGCGCGCTTCGCCGCGCGGGCAATCCTGGCTCAGGTCCTGGTAGTCCTCGATGAACTGCTGGCGGTTCGGCAGCCCGCTGGCCGGATCGACACGGCCCAGCGCATGGCGCAGCTCGATCTGGGCCATCGCCATCGCCGCCAGGTCGGACAAGGCCGCCCGTTCGGCGTCGCTGATGGCGCGTGCTTCGTGGCCGAGCACGCACAGCGCGCCCAGGCAATGGCCGTCCTGCGTGACGAGCGGCGCGCCCGCATAGAAGCGGATGCCGCCGGCGGCCAGCAGGCTGCCGCGGTAGCGCGCGTGGTGCAGCAGGTCGGGAACGACCAGCATCGTGGCCGTCTCGGCCACCTCGGCGCAGGGCGCGCCCGCGCGCGGGATCGTGTCATGGTCCACCCCCACGCGCGACTTGAACCACTGGCGGTCGCTGTCGGTCAGCGAGATCGCCGCGATCGGCAGCCGGAACAGCGCGGCGGCCATGCGCGTGATGCGGTCGAAGGCTTCGCTGGGCGGCGTATCCAGCAGGTCCAGCCTGCGCAATGCTTCCAGGCGCGCCGCTTCGACCGGAAAGCGTGGGGATAGATCCATGGTAAAACGCAATGCCTTATTTGATGGAATTGACTAATTCGTCGAGTTTGACGATATACTTGCTGTCAGTCAACAACTACTTTCGATAAGTTACTGTTTGTTTTTAAATGATTATGAACACAATCAACCGAACGGTATAACCTTGTATTGGCCGCGCATCGACATCAAATCCATCAGATTTGTTGATGTATGAAAAGTCCCCAAGTAAAATAGATCAATCGTCCTTTTTGGATCAGCCATGTCTCTCTCGACCCAAGTCGACACCCAAGACCCCGTGTTGACGACCGCCGCGGCCGCACGCCTGTTGGGCGTCGCCGTCAGTACCGCCCAGCTGTGGCTGGAAAGCGGAGCCCTTCCCTCCTGGAAAACCCCGGGCGGCCACCGCCGCGTGCGGCTCAGCGCCGTGACCCGCCTGCTCGAGGAAAAGGCGGGGCGCAGCCAGGCTGCCTCGGCGCCCCTCGTCCTTGCTCCCGATCCCGAATTCCTGCCCGTCGCGGCGCCGCGCTATCCGGTGCCCGCCGGCGAGCGCGCGCGCCTGGCCGCGCTGCAGGCCAGCGGCCTGGTCGACAGCGCGCCGGAAGACGTGTTCGACCGCCTGACCTGGCTCGCGACCCAGGTCACCGATTGCCCGATCGCGCTGATGACGCTGCTGACCTCGAAGCGCCAGTGGTTCAAGTCGCGCGTGGGGATCGACATGCCGGAAACCGCGCGCGAGAGCGCGTTCTGCAGTCACACGATCCTGCAGCGGGGTCCGTTCACGGTGGAGGATGCGACGCGCGACGCGCGCTTCGCCGACAATCCGCTGGTAACCGGCGCGCCGCACATCCGTTTCTACAGCGGCGTACCCCTGGTCGATGCGAGCGGCCATGCCTTCGGCACCCTGTGCGTGATCGACCGCGAGCCGCGCCGCCTGCGCGACCGCGAGGCGAAGGCGCTGGCCGAACTGGCGGCGATCGCTTCCGAGGAACTGCAGCGCCGTACCGGCTGAGCGCGCCTAGGCCGGCTGTGCCGGATCGGTTCCGGCGCGGTGCTTCTTGACGATGGCCATGACGGTGCTGCGGATGGTGCGCAGCACCGTGTCGGCCTTGAACGGCTTGACGATGAAGCCGTGCACGCCGCGCGCCACCGCCGCCTGCACGGTGGGGGCGTCGAGCGTGCCCGAGACCATGAAGATCAGGGTCTTGGGCAGTTCGGCGCGCAGGCGCTCGACGATGCCGCTGCCGTCCTCGACCTGTTCGCGCGCGATGCAGGCGATCTGCGGATGGTGCTTGATCGCCAGCGCATAGGCGGCGACGCCGGTATGGGCCTGGCCGACGACGTCGTAGCCGCCGTCGGCCAGGACGGTGTTGAGCAGGCCGCGCGAGATCGCGTTCGAGTCGACAATGATCGCCTTGAGCATCGTTGGATTCCTTGTTCGTTCTATTCAGGCCTCGTAGGCCAGCATGTTCCAGGTGACGCCCAGGCGCACGTCCAGCTTCAAGTGGACCAGCTTGCGCGAGATCTCGAGGATCTCGCGTTCGGCCCGCAGGCGCTCGCCCAGCGGCGTCTTGAGGATGCCCGCGCCGGCGATGACCGCATCCAGGTCGCCGTAGGCGTTGAGCAGGCGCGCCGCCGTCTTCATGCCGATCTTCGACACGCCCGGCACGCCGTCGGTGGGGTCGCCCATCAGCGCCAGCAGGTCGTGCAGGCGCTCGGGCGCGACCCCGAAGCGATTGCGCACCCATGCGTCGTCGTGCCACTCCCCCTTGAAATGATCCCACACCAGGGCGCCGTGGGCGACCAGGATGTGCAGGTCCTTGTCGGTGGTCGCCACCACCGCCTCGCCCCGCCCTTCGGACAGCCAGCGCATCACGCCAGTGGCGATGACGTCGTCCGCTTCCACCTCCGGCAGCGCCAGCACGTGCAGCCCGGCCGCGCGCAGGCGCTCGTGGAATTCCGGCAGCGCCGCGCGCAGCACGTCCGGCATCGGCGTGCGTCCCTCGCGGTAGCGCGGATACAGCGCATGGCGCCAGTTCGGGCCGCCGTAGTCGAAGGCGGCCAGCACGTGCGTGGGCGCATGCGCCTCGAGCAGGTTGCGGAACGACGAGAACGCATGGCGCAGCGCGATGCTCGCCTTCAGGTCCGAGTCCGGCTCGGGGCTCGCCTCGTACACGCGGCGCACGATGTTCAGGCCGTCGATCGCCAGCAGCTTCGCCATGTCCCGCGCCTGCCCTTCCTTACTTCACGAAGTCGTACTTGCCGCCGCGCGCCAGCGCGCGCTGGTAGGCGGGACGCGCATGGATGCGTTCCAGGAAGGCGACCAGGTTCGGGTATTGCCCGTCCAGCCCGCCGCGCGCCGCCGCGGCTTCCAGCGGGAAGCTCATCTGGATGTCGGCGGCCGAGAAGGCGCTGCCGGCGAACCAGGTGCGCTTGCCCAGCTCGCCTTCGAGGAAGGCCAGGTGCTGGCGGATCTGCGGCATCACGAAGCTGTCCTTGACCTTGGCGGCGATGCCTTTCGCGATCGGCCGCACGAAGAACGGCGCCGGGCCGCTCTCGACGCGGTCGAATACCAGCTTCAGCAGCAGCGGCGGCATCATCGAGCCTTCCGCGTAGTGCAGGAAATAGGTGTAGTGCAGGCGCTCGGGCGTGCCGGCCGCGGGTGCCAGCGGTCCGTCCGCGCGGCCGTCGCCATGGCGGCCGACCAGGTACTCGACGATGGCGCCGGACTCGGCCACCGTAACGTCGCCGTCCGTGATCACGGGCGCCTTGCCGAGCGGGTGCACGGCGCGCAGTTCGGGCGGCGCCAGCATTGTCTTCGGATCGCGCTGGTATTTATTGATCTCGTATTCCAGACCGAGTTCCTCCAGCAGCCACAGGATGCGCTGGGAGCGGGAATTGTTCAGGTGATGGACGACGATCATGGGATTCCGTGCGGTAATGATGGTCGCCAGCATAGCACTGTTGCCGGCCCGCCCAAAATCGATGGGAGAAACATCCACCCTGAACGTAGCCTCTGAGCAACTTTTGTCGCTGCGGCGGCGCCCCGCACTAAACAATGGGGCTGGCGGCGCGCACGATTGCACGCCGCAACACCCTTGGGTACTATGCTTTGATGCAACTTTTGACAACGTTGCTCTTTCAACCCAGCACCCGTGGAGAGTCCATGTCGCGCCTGCCGTCCCTGTCCGTCCTTCCCCTCCTGCTCGCCGCTTTGCACGGCACCGTCCAGGCGCAGACCGCGCCGATGGCCCCCGACATCCCCGCCGCGCCGTTCGCCACCACGGTGCCGAACGCCGACTACGTCAAGCAGGAGTTCATGATCCCGATGCGCGACGGCGTCAAGCTGTACACGGTGGTCGTGATCCCGAAGGCGGTCATGCAAGGCAAGGCGCCGATCATGCTGACCCGCACCCCGTACAACGCGGCCGGCCGCGCCGGCCGCATGAAGAGCCCGCACATCACGTCGATCCTGGGCGACGGCGACGACGCCTTCATCGAGAACGGCTACATCCGCGTGTTCCAGGACGTGCGCGGCAAGTACGGTTCGGAAGGCGACTACGTGATGACGCGCCCGGTGCGCGGCCCGCTCAACAATACCCAGGTCGACCACAGCACCGACGCGTACGACACCATCGACTGGCTGGTCAAGAACGTCCCGCAATCGAACGGCAAGGTCGGCATAGTCGGCTCCTCGTACGAGGGCTTCACCGTGCTGATGGCCCTCGTCGAGCCGCACCCGGCGCTGAAGGCGGCCGTGCCGATGAGTCCGATGGTCGACGGCTGGCGCGGCGACGACTGGTTCCACAACGGCGCCTTCCGCAACCCGAACCTGGCCTATATCGCCGGCCAGAATGCCGCGCGCGGCAAGGGCGAGCAGATCGTCACCGGCGTCTACGACGACTACGAGGCGTTCCTGCGCGCCGGCTCGACCGCCGACTTCGCCCATGCCTACGGCGTCGACCAGCTGAACTTCGTGAAGAAGCTGTTCGAGCATCCGGCCTACGACAGCTTCTGGCAGGAGCAGGCGCTGGACCGCATCCTGGCCAAGCGCCCGCTCGCCGTGCCGACCATGACCGTCGTCGGCCGCTGGGACCAGGAAGACATCTACGGCGCCTACGCCACCTATGCCGCCGTCGAGCCGCAGGACAAGACGAACAAGCTGAACTCGCTGGTCGTGGGCCCGTGGCGCCACAGCGGCGTGAACTACGAGGGCTCGACGCTGGGCGCGCTGAAATTCACCGGCGACACCGCCCAGCAATTCCGCCGCGACGTCATGCTGCCCTTCTTCAACCAGTACCTGAAGGACGGCGCGCCGGCCTTCGACACCCCGCCCGTGTGGTCCTACCAGACCGGCGTGAACCGCTGGCGCCGCCTCGAACAGTGGCCGCTGGCGCAGGCGACGAAGCCGCTGTACCTGAAACCGGGCTTCGGCCTCGGCTTCGACAAGATGGAAGGCAAGGTCGACAAGGCCTCGTCCTTCGACGAATACGTGTCCGACCCGGCCAAGCCGGTGCCGTTCGTGCCGCGCCCCGTGCGCATGGGCGACGGCAACGTCTGGAAGCCGTGGCTGGTGACCGACCAGCGTTCGTATTCGGACCGCACCGACGTCGTTACCTACGTCACCGGACCGCTGTCCGCCCCGCTGCAGCTGGCCGGCCAGCCGATGGTCAACCTGTTCGCCTCGACCTCGGGCACGGACAGCGACTGGGTCGTGAAGCTGATCGACGTGTACCCGGACGAGAGCGCGGCCCAGCCGGACATGGGCGGCTACCAGCTGCCGATCGCGATGGACATCTTCCGCGGCCGCTACCGCCAGGGCCTGGACAAGCCCGTCGCGGCGACGCCCAACAAGGCCGAGCGCTACCGCTTTGCCCTGCCCAACGTCGACCACGTATTCCTGCCGGGCCACCGCATCATGGTGCAGATCCAGTCGAGCTGGTTCCCGCTGTACGACCGCAATCCGCAGACCTTCGTGCCGAACATCTTCCATGCCAAGCCGGCGGATTACCGCAAGGCCACCCAGCGCATCTACCATGCGCCGGGACTGGAGAGCGCGATCGAGCTGCCTGTCGTCGATGCTNGCCGAACATCTTCCATGCCAAGCCGGCGGATTACCGCAAGGCCACCCAGCGCATCTACCATGCGCCGGGACTGGAGAGCGCGATCGAGCTGCCTGTCGTCGATGCTGCTCAGCAGTAAATCCATTCCCTTCCACAACACATTGATTTCATTGGGGAAATTTGAAAGGAAAAATGTCGCAAGCCGGCGACACGGATACTGAACAGCCAGGACTTTCATCGGAGACAAGAGTACGCTTGGCGTGTTGTTCCCCACAGCACGCCAAGTTTCCATCGAGGTCCAAACATGAAGCATCTGATATCCGCCGGCGCCCTGCTCGTCTGCAGCGCCTTCGCCCAAGCCCAAACCACCCACTGGACCTTCAGCTACGTCGGCTTCTACGACCGCGAAGCCGCCACGTTCCTGTCCGACATGCGCATCGAAGGCTCGTTCACGGGCGTCGACGCCAACCTGGACGGCGTCCTCGATCGCAGCGAACTGACCTCGCTGCTGGTCGGCACGCGCGACTACGTCACCTGCGGCGGCGCCAGCCTTCCCGGCAATTACTGCGGCGCCGACAGCTTCCATTTCTCCACCAGCGACGGCCTGTCGTTCAGCCTCGGCGAATACGGCGGCGACCCCGAAGGCTGGTCCGGCGGCGGGCACCTGATCGAGTCCGGCAAGATGAGCTACGAGTACACGTACAACCCGGGCGGCAGCTACGAGCACCACCTGGACTGGACCGACGCCACCACGCTGAACATGGCCTCGGTGGCGCCGAGCATCATCACCTCGGTGCCGGAGCCGGGCGAATGGGCGATGCTGGCCGCGGGCCTCGTGGGCCTGGGCGCCTGGTCGCGCCGCCGCCGTTCCTAGAAATCAGCGCAGGCGTCAGAGCAGGGGTCGGAGCAGGGGTCAGAGCCCGGTGTTGCTTTCCAAGGGCTCTGACCCCGGTGTTCCGCCCGCGGCATAGGAACAGTACGACACCGCACCGAACCAGAACGCGCCCACCCCTAGACTAGGGCACATGGGCGCAATCCACATCGGCATCTCCGGCTGGCGCTACCCGGCCTGGCGCGGCGTGTTCTACCCTCCCGGGCTGGTCCAGGCGCGCGAACTCGACTACGCGGCGCGGCAGCTGCCCACCATCGAGCTGAACGGCTCCTTCTATTCGCTGCAGCGCCCGAACAGCTACGCGGCCTGGTACGAGGCGACGCCGCCCGGCTTCGTGTTCGCCGTGAAGGGCAACCGCTTCCTCACCCACATGCTCAAGCTGCGCGGCATCGAGGCGCCGCTGGCCAATGTGCTGGCGTCCGGCATGTTCGCGCTGCGCGAGAAGCTCGGCCCCATGCTGTGGCAATTCCCGCCGCAACTGCGCTTCGAGCCCGAACGCATCGACGCCTTCCTGTCCCTGCTGCCGCACGACACGGGCCGGGCCCTGGAGCTCGCGCGCGGCCACGACGACAAGCTGGACGGCCGCGCCCTGCTGGAGATCGACGCCGTGCGGCCGCTGCGCCACGCGGTGGAGGTGCGCCACGAGAGTTTCCGCTGTCCCGCATTCATCGCCCTGCTGCGCAAGCACAACGTCGCGCTGGTCGTGGCCGACACGGCCGGCAAGTGGCCGGACTTCGAGGACGTGACGGCGGATTTCGTCTACATCCGCCTGCACGGGGAGCACGAGCTGTATGCGAGCGGCTACGAGGATGCGTCCCTGGAACGCTGGGCGGAGCGGATCCGCGCCTGGAGCGCGGGCGGACAGCCGGAGAACGCGCGCCTGGCGTCGGACGAGGCGCCGGCGCGCAGGAAGAGCCGGGATGTGTACTGCTACTTCGACAACGACATCAAGGTCAGGGCGCCGCAGGATGCGTTGCGCCTGATGGCGTTGCTGGATCTGGCATGGCGGCCGTAGGGTGGACAGCTCCGCTGTCCACGCGTTCGACGATCCCCTGGTTCGCCGCGGCGCATGCTCGTGTCGAACGCGTGGACGGCAAAGCCGTCCACCCTACCTCACGTGCAGCTTGATGACCTTGCGCCCCTGCGCATCGCGCTCCGGCAACGGCGCCGCCGGCGCGCAGGTATTGCAGCCGCCGCTGTCGCAGCCGCCGCCGCAGCTCGAGCCCGTGTCGAGCCACTCGACCAGGCGGCCCTTGCCGGTGCCGTTCGAGAGGGTATAGACGAGGCGCTGGCGCCAGGCCTTGGGCAGGTATTTGGCGCCGGCATACAGGGCCGCCAGCAGGACGACGAATGCGACGATCAGGTATTGGAGCAGCATGTCAGCCTCCCATGGCAAGCGCCACGTGATAGGTGATGAACGAAGCCGCGTAGGCCAGCGCGAACATATAGCCGGCCATCAGCAGCGCGTAACGGGTGCGGCCGGTTTCGCGGCGCACCACCGACAGCGTCGACAGGCACTGCGGCGCGAACACGTACCAGGCCAGCAGCGACAGCGCGGTCGCCAGGCTCCAGGACGACGCGATGATCGGGGTCAGCGCCGTGGCGACGTCGTCGCCCGTGGACGACAGCGCGTACACGGTGCCGAGGGCGCCCACGGCCACTTCGCGCGCCGCCATGCCCGGCACCAGCGCGATGCAGATCTGCCAGCCGAAGCCGATCGGCGCGAAGATCACTTCCAGCGCACGGCCCAGCATGCCGGCCACGCTGTAGTAGATCGGCGGGTGCGTCGCGCCTTCCGGGGCGCCCGGGAAGCTGGACAGGAACCAGACCAGGATCATCAGGGTCAGGATGGTGGTGCCGACGCGGGTCAGGAAGATGCGCGCGCGCTCCCACAGGCCCAGCGCCAGGTTGTGCAGGTGCGGCCAGTGGTAGGCCGGCAGCTCCAGCATCAGCGGCTGGTGGCCCTTGGCGCCCATGCTGCGCTTGAAGAACCAGGCCACGCCCATGGCGCTGACGATGCCGGCCGCGTACAGCAGGAACAGCACCAGGCCCTGCAGGTTGAAGCCCCAGCCGACCTCGCGGTTCGGGATGAAGGCGGCGATCACCAGCGCGTACACGGGCAGGCGCGCGGAACACGTCATCAGGGGCGCGATCATGATCGTGACGAGGCGGTCGCGCGGGTTCTGGATGGTACGCGCCGCCATCACGCCGGGAATGGCGCAGGCGAACGAGGACAAGAGCGGGATGAAGGCGCGGCCGGACAGGCCCACGCCGCCCATCATGCGGTCGAGCAGGAAGGCCGCGCGCGGCAGGTATCCGCAGTCTTCCAGGATCAGGATGAAGAAGAACAGGATCAGGATCTGCGGCAGGAACACGAGCACGCTGCCGACGCCGCCGAAGATGCCGTCCACGATCAGGCTGTGCAGGGGGCCGTCGGCCATGCCCGCGCTGACCCAGCGGCCGAGCGCGTCGACGCCGTCCTTGATGGCGTCCATCACGGGCGCGGCCCAGCTGAACACGGCCTGGAAGATCAGGAACATCAGCGCCGCCAGGATGATGGGACCGGCCACCGGGTGCAGCACGACGCGGTCGATCTGTTCGCTCAGGTTGCCCGTGTCCTTGTCGAAGCTGACGGTGGCGTCGATGATGCGGCGCACCTCGCGCTGGGTCTCCTCGACCGGCACGGCGTCGATGGCGGCCAGGGGCTGCGGCTTGACGCCGCCGGCCAGCGGCATCGCGTCCAGCGCGGCCAGCAGGGTCTTTTCGCCGCCGGCCTGGACCGCCACGGTCTCGACCACGGGCATGCCCAGCTCCTGCGACAGGCGCGCCGTATCGATCTCGATGCCGCGCTTCTTGGCGACGTCGACCATGTTCAGGGCCAGCACCATCGGCAGGCCCAGGCGCTTGATCTCCAGGACCAGGCGCAGGTTCAGGCGCAGGTTGGTGGCATTGACGACGCAGACGATGGCGTCCGGGCTGCGTTCGCCGGCGCGCAGGCCAGCCACCACGTCGCGCGTGATCGCTTCGTCGGGCGTGTGGGCGGTGAGGCTGTAGGCGCCGGGAAGGTCGAGCACGCGCAGGGCGCGCCCGCCCGGCAGCGTGAAGCTGCCTTCCTTGCGTTCGATGGTGACGCCGGCGTAGTTGGCGACTTTCTGGCGCGCGCCGGTGAGGCGGTTGAACAGTGCGGTCTTGCCGCAGTTCGGATTACCCAGCAGGGCGATGAGCGGCGTCGTCGCGGCCGCATGGACCTGCTGTTCTACTACTCCCATTGCATGTTTCCGTTCATTCCGGCTGGATCGAGATCAGCGCAGCCTCGAAGCGGCGCAGGGCGAAGGTGGACTGGCCGACTTTCACGGCCAGCGGGCCGCCCGTCAGGCTGCGCTTGAGCATGCGGATGCGTTCGCCCGGAACGAAACCAAGCTCCATCAGGCGGCGCGATACGTCGATACCGCCGTCGCGCTCGCTCGTCGCGCTCGGCTTGAGCGTGATCACGGTGGCGCTCTGGCCGGCCTTGAGGGCGTCGAGCGTGGTCAGGGTGGGGGCAAGAGTCATGGTGTCGCTTCCGTAAAGAGGTGTAGCGCTGCGGTCACAGATGTGTGCATCATAAACCTAAATGCGAATTATTTCTATTTGCGGTTTGTCTACTTCTTTTTGCAGGGCCCGTTTTCGGCGCGCACGACTGAATAAAAACGCTTGCGTTCGCGCCGCGACTCCGGGAAAATACGAAAGTGAATGAGAATGATTCGCATTATAGACCGAGCAACATTGTCGAGTGCGCATCCCCACTACTCCGGAATCGCCCCATGATCGTCTGCGTCTGCAACAACATCTCCGACCGCGAAATCCGCCAGGCGGTCGACCTCGGCCTCACCTCGATGGCCGACCTGTACAAGGAACTCGGTGTCGGTACCTGCTGCGGCAAATGCGTCAGCTATGCCCGCGAAGTCATGCACGAACACCTGGACAGCAAGACCACGGTCACCGAGCTGCGCCGTACACCGGCTGCTGGCCTGACCGCCTGATATCAGGCAATCCGTCTGATTTGCACCACGGGCGCGGCCTTGCCTGCGCCCGTTTGGCCGGCGCCGCGCCGTCCGCGGCTCCGCTTCCCGCGCCGCCCTGTTCCCACGCCGCCCTGTTCCTACGCTTCCTGCCGTGTTCCCGTCCGCGCCCCTGGCGCGCGGCCGCCTATTGCTCCGCACAATCGCCGCGTGTTCCCGACCGTGGTTTTGCCGCTCTTGGTAGTATGTGGGCTCCGACGCATCCAGGTCCTGTCCCATGCCAGTGATCCCGTTCCGTTCGCCAAGGGCTCCCTTCCGGGTCGAGCCGCCGCCCGCGCCGTCGCGGACCGCCGTCGCCGTCCATTGGCTGCGCCGGATGCACGTCTGGGTCGGCCTGTGGGGTGCCCTGCTCGGCCTGCTGTTCGGCGGCACCGGCATCCTGCTCAACCACCGCGACGTGCTGCCCATCCCGGCCGCCCAGGTCCAGGCGACGACGGTCCAGGTGCCGCTGCCGGCCCCCGCCCCGCGCACCCCGCAGGCGCTGGCGGACTGGCTCAGGCGCTCGCTCCGGCTCGGCCAGGATCCCGTGCGGGTGCAGGCCGAGGCCGCGCGTCCCGTGGCCTGGGGCGACCGCTCCCTCATCCAGCCGGCACGCTGGCGCGCCAGCTTCGCGGCGCCGTCCGGCAGCGTGCAGGCCGAGTACTGGGTCGGCAACAACTACGTCACCGTCACACGCAGCGACAACAATGTTTTCGCCACGCTGTCCAACCTGCACAAGGGAACCGGCATGGGGGCGGCCTGGGTGTTGTTGGTCGACACGCTGGCCGGCTCGATCATCCTGCTGTCGCTGTCCGGCGTGCTGCTGTGGGCGCTCACGGCGCGCGCGCGCACCGTCGGGCTGGCGATCGGCGCGGCCTCGCTGGTCGCGGCGGGCGCGCTGGCGCTGGCTGCGCTGTAGCGCGCGCTGTCGCATTCGCGGCAACAGGAAGGGCCGGGGATGTCCGGCAAGTCCATGGGTTTGCTATGATGCCGGGGTCACATCCACACGAAAATAAAGGCATTCCATGAAGGGCGACCCGAATATCATCCGTCTGCTGAACGCACAGCTGACCAACGAACTCACCGCAGTCAACCAGTACTTCCTGCATGCGCGCATGTACAAGCACTGGGGCCTCGACAAACTCGGCAAGAAGGAATACGAGGAATCGATCGGCGAGATGAAGCATGCGGACAAGCTGATCGACCGCATCCTGATGCTGGACGGCCTGCCGAACCTGCAGGCGCTGCACAAGCTCCTGATCGGCGAATCGGCCCAGGAAATGCTGGAATGCGACCTGAAGCTGGAACGCGCGGCCCAGGACACCGTCAAGGAAGGCATCGCCGCCGCCGAAATCGCGCACGACTACGTGTCGCGCGACCTGTTCCTGATGATCCTGGAAGATACCGAGGAACACATCGAGTGGCTGGAAACGCAGCTGGACCTGATCGTCAAGGTCGGGATCCAGAACTACCTGCAATCGCAGATCGGCGAATAAAAATACCGTCGCCCCCGCGCAGGCGGGAGCCCGATGTAGCGTTACGACGGCGCCAGCAAATCGGGCCCCTGCCTTCGCAGGGCGACGGTTCATGCGCCAAGGTTCATCGAGCGCAGCTCACCGCCAGCGCTTCACCCACTTGTCGTAGAACCCCAGGTCGCGCGGCACCGCGCCCGCCACGGCGCAGATGGCGCCGGCGAATTCGTTGGCGCGCGCCAGCGTCGTCTCCAGGGGCCAGTCGCGCTCCCGTCCCAGCAGCATGATCGCCGCGAAGGCATCGCCCGCCCCCGCCGTGTCGATCACGAACGGCGGCGCCGGATTGTCGCGGTGCGCGAGCAGGCTGCCGTCGGCGCAAAAGGTCACGGAGCCGCGGTGGCCCAGCGTCACCACCAGCGTCTCCAGCATGAAGCGGTCCATCAGCGCGCGGCAGGCCGCATGCACTTCCTCGGTGGCCAGCGGCGGATCGTCCGGGCCGATCTGGAAATACCACTGGAACAGCGCCTGCAATTCCGCTTCGTTGACCTTGACCACGTCGGCCGCCGTCAGCGCGTGCGTGACCAGCTGCTCGCCGGCCTGGCCCGGGCGCAGGTTCAGGTCGAGGAAGCGCCTGGCCGGCGTCGCCTCCAGCACGGCGTCCAGGGCCAGGCGCGAGCATTCCGCGCGCTGGGCCAGGGTGCCGAAATAGACGCTGCGCGCGCCCTGGGCGCCGGCGGCGGCGATGCTGTCGCGGGCCGCCTGCGGGTCGATGAAGTCGTAGGCCTGGCCGGGCAGCAGCGTCAGGCGCTGGCCACTACCGGTCCGTTCGACCAGCATGCGGCCCGTTTCTTCCATGGCGTCGACCTGCACGCCCGTCTCCGGCATCACGAAGCGCTCGAACTCGGCGCGCACGGCCAGGCCGTTGCGGTCGTTGCCGATGCGCGTGATCAGCAGGGGCGGCAGCATGAAGGCGGCCAGGTGGCGCGCCACGTTGAACGGCGCGCCGCCGATGCTTTGTTCCGCCGGCAGCTCCTCGACCAGCGCTTCGCCGAATACGATGGTGGTCATGCGCTCGCGCCCTATTTACGCGGACGGCGGCGCGGTGTCCTTGAACGAGGGGCGTTCGGACAGCTTGTCGAACAGGCGCGCCAGGTTCGGATAATCGCCGCGCCAGTCGATCTCGGGGAAGCGGAAGGCGAGCCAGCCCAGCGTGCAGCCGACGGCGACGTCGGCCAGCGTGTAGTGGATGCCCATGCAGTAGGCTTGCTCGCCGAGCTGCTCGGACAGTTGCTTCAAGCCGGCATGGACCTTGCCCATCTGGCGGTCGATCCAGGCCTGGCTCTGCTGGCCGGCCGGCCGCCAGGTGCGCTCCAGGAAGGCGGCCACGGCCGCTTCCAGCACGCCGTCGGCCAGCGCTTCGCGCACCTTGACGTTGGCACGGTCGCGGCTGTTGGCCGGCAGCAGCTTGCAGACGGGGGTCAGCGTGTCGAGGTATTCGGCGATCACGCGCGAATCGTACATCGCGCTGCCGTCCTCCATCACGAGGCAGGGCACCTTGCCGAGGGGGTTGAATGCGGAGATGCCGGTTTCCGGCGCCCAGACGTTCTCGAGCTCGAACACATAGTCGAGCTTTTTCTCTGCCAGGACGACGCGCGCCTTGCGCACATAGGCACTGGTGAGGGAACCGATGAGTTTCATACATGCTCAGGTGGTGGGGTGACTGACAGTATAGCATCGGGGCATCGCCATCCGCGGGTCCGGCGGCGGCCCTGCAACGCCGTTAAATAAGGGACTTGACAAGGCGGCCGGTGGTAAAATCCACGCTTTTGCACATCCTTCCCTGCCTGCCATGACCTCTACCACCTCCTCGACCCTGTCGGCCCTGTCCCCGCTGGACGGCCGCTATGCCGCCAAGACCGACAAGCTGCGCCCGATCCTGTCGGAAGCCGGTTTCATGCACCATCGCGTGAAAGTGGAGATCGCCTGGCTGCAGGCGCTGTCCCAGGCCGGCTTCGCGGAACTGAAGCCCTTCTCGGCCGGCGCGAACGCCCTGCTCGACAAGCTGGCCGCGGACTTCTCGGAAGCCGACGCCGCCCGCATCAAGGACATCGAAGCCGTCACCAACCACGACGTCAAGGCCGTCGAATACTGGCTCAAGGAGAAGGTGAAGGACGTGCCGGAACTGGTCGCGGCCAGCGAATTCATCCACTTCGCCTGCACCTCGGAAGACATCAACAACACCTCGCACGGCATGATGCTCAAGGCGGCGCGCGACGGCGTGCTGCTGCCGTCGCTGCAGGCGATCGTCGCCAAGCTGACCGAGATCGCCCATGTCAACGCCGACCTGCCGATGCTGTCGCGCACCCACGGCCAGACCGCCAGCCCGACCACGCTGGGCAAGGAATTCGCCAACGTCGTGGCGCGCCTGCAGCGCGCCATCAAGCGCATCGCCGACGTCGACATCCTGGGCAAGATGAACGGCGCCGTGGGCAATTACAACGCCCACCTGTCCGCCTACCCGGGCTTCGACTGGCCGGCGTTCTCGAAGAACGTCATCGAGCAGCGCCTGGGCCTGATGTTCAACCCATACACGATCCAGATCGAGCCGCACGACTACATGGCCGAACTGTTCGACGCCGTCGCCCGCACCAACACCATCCTGCTGGACCTGAACCGCGACATCTGGACCTATGTGTCGCTGGGCTACTTCAAGCAGAAGCTGAAGGCCGGCGAGATCGGTTCGTCGACCATGCCCCATAAAGTCAACCCGATCGACTTCGAGAACTCGGAAGGCAACCTGGGCCTGGCCAACGCGACGCTGCGCCACATGGCCGACAAGCTGCCGGTCTCGCGCATGCAGCGCGACCTGACCGACTCCACCGTGCTGCGCAACATCGGCGTCGGCTTCGGCTACGCCCTGCTGGCCTACGACAGCTGCCTGCGCGGCCTGGACAAGCTGGAAGTCAATCCGGCGCGCCTGGAGCAGGACCTGGACGCGAACTGGGAAGTGCTGGCCGAGCCCGTGCAGACCGTGATGCGCCGCTACGGCATCGAGAATCCGTACGAGCAGCTGAAGGAACTGACCCGCGGCAAGGGCATCACCCGCGAGGCGCTGCAGGAATTCGTCACCGGACTGGCCCTGCCGCAGGAAGCGAAGGACCTGCTGCTGGCCATGACGCCGGCCAACTATACGGGCCTGGCGGCCCAGCTGGCCAAGGCGATCTGATCGCATTGGCAGTGCAGATGAAGAACCGGGGCGCGTCCCCGGTTTTTTTATGCCTGCGCCGATACCGTCGCCCCCGCGCAGGCGGGGGCCCAATTTCTTAGAACGAAGCCGAACAGCATGTAATACGACTTCGGAGCAGAAATTGGGTCCCTGCCTCCGCAGGGACGACGAGCGAGACTGCCGACTGTTCCATTCGCTGAACAATGTTATCCGTCCAGATGGCTTCCTGCCGATATTTGGAACCGCTAAAGTGTCCGTATTGCATTTCCTTTCGAGACGGCAAATCATGTTAGTGTCTTGAAGGAAATTCCAGCGCCTTTCAATGCCTGAAAACATTGGTAATATTTACGCCAGTCGACCTACGGAGCCGCAGCATGCAGCAGCGTTACACGAAGACCGCCATCGCCCTCCACTGGCTGATCGCCATCCTGATCATCGGCGCGTTCACGCTGGGCCTGGTCATGACGAACATCCCCGGCTTCTCGATGACCAAGCTGAAGTATTTTGCCTGGCACAAGTGGGCCGGCGTGACCGTGCTGCTGCTGGCCGCGCTGCGCCTGCTGTGGCGCCTGTTCCACCGCCCGCCGGAACTGCCGGACGGCATGCCGGCTTGGCAGCGCGGCGCGGCCCACGGCCTGCACCACTTGCTGTACGTGCTGATGTTCGCGGTGCCGGTGTCCGGCTATTTCTACACGCTGGCTGCCGGCTTCCCCGTCGTCTACTTCAACCTGTTCCAGCTGCCCGTCCTGATCGAGCGCAACCTGGAGCTGGCGGAAACCCTGAAAGCCGTCCACTACTGGCTCACCATGTCCATGGCCGCCCTCGTCGTACTGCACGTGGCGGCCGCGCTGAAGCACGCCATCATCGACCGCGACGGCACCATGCGCCGCATGCTGCCCGGCCGTTCCCTCTGAAGGAGAAAACCATGCAACTGAATAAAACCGCCGTCGCCGCCATCCTCGCAGGCACCGTCCTGGCCGCGAGCGCCGCCCCGCTCAAGACCGACGTCGCCCACAGCAGCGTCACCGCCACGTTCAAGCAGATGAACGTGCCGGTCGAATCGCCGTTCAAGAAATTCACGGCCGCCATCGACTACGACGCGGCGCATCCGGAAAAAGCCACGGCGCGCGTCGACATCGACACGGCCAGCTTCGACATCGGCTCGGCCGACTACAACAAGGAAATCGCCAAGAAGGAATGGTTCAACTCGGCCCAGTTCCCGAAGGCGACCTTCGTGTCGACCGCGATCAAGCCGGCCGCCGCCGGCAAGCTGAACGTCACGGGCAACCTGACGATCAAGGGCAAGACCGCGCCCGTCTCCTTCCCCTTGAACGTCAAGGCGGAAGGCGGCAAGCAGGTATTCGAAGGCCAGCTGCCGATCAAGCGGCTGACCTACAACATCGGCGAAGGCGAGTGGAAGGACACGAGCATGGTCGCCGACGAGGTCGTCATCAAGTTCCGCGTCGCCGCGGCGCAGTAAGAAATCGCGCAGTAAGCAGTCACCACCACCTATAAAACAGAGGATCCAATATGAAACTGAAGCACCTGAGCATGGCCATCCTGGCAGCCGCTTTCGCATCGAGCGCCTTCGCTGCCGCCGACACCTACAAGATCGACCCGAGCCACACCTACCCGAGCTTCGAAGCCGACCACATGGGCGGCCTGTCGACCTGGCGCGGCAAGTTCGACAAGACCGACGGCACCATCACCCTGGACCGCGCCGCCAAGTCGGGCACCGTCGACATCACCATCGACACCACCTCGATCGACTTCGGCCACGCCAAGATGAACGACCACGCCAAGAGCGCCGAGATCTTCGACACCGCCAAGTACCCGACCGCGACCTACAAGGGCAAGCTGGTGTTCAAGGGCGACGTCCCGACCAGCGTCAACGGCGAGCTGACCCTGCACGGCGTGACCAAGCCGGTCACCCTGACCATCAACAAGTTCAAGTGCATCCAGCACCCGATGCTCAAGCGTGAAGTGTGCGGCGCCGACGCGTCGGCCACCTTCAAGCGCAGCGACTTCGGCGTGAGCTACGGCGATTCGTACGGCTTCAACATGGACGTCAAGCTGGCGATCCAGATCGAAGCCGTCAAGCAGTAATCGGCAATCAGCAGCAAATGAAAAACCCGGCACCGCAAGGTGCCGGGTTTTTTGTAGGGTGGACGGGTTTCCCGTCCACGCGTTCAGGCAACGTCGGCGCTGCCGTAGTGCGAGCGGAGGTTGGACGCGTGGACGGCAAAGCCGTCCACCCTACCCGGCTCACGCAGCCATCACGTGCGGATCAACGGCCGTCGCGGTCCGAATCGCCCGGGATGGCGCGCTCGACGCGGTCCCACGCGGCGCGGCTGGCCGACTTGGCCTGCTGCCACGACAGGCGCGAATGGCCCTTCACGCGATCCCATTCGTCGGCCATGTGCGGCTCGGCCAGGTCGTAGTTCGGGAAGCGGCGGGCATTGTTGTAGCCCAGCGCATAGGCCGGCGAGTAGTCGTCGTAGGTGTAGCCCGGCGTGTAGTACGGCTGGGTCTGGTAGTTGCCGCGCCAGTAGTTGTCTTCCTCGGTCGGGTTGACCAGGTGGCCGGCACCCTTGCCCAGCATGCCGCCGGCGATGCCGCCGATGGCCGCGCCGGCCGCCATGCCCACCGGGCCGCCCACGGCACCCACGGCCGCACCGGCAGCCGCGCCGCCGCCCGCGCCGACGCCGCCGGCCAGATTGTGCTCGTGCAGGTCGTCACCCGCCTTCGGGTTCACGACTTCGGCCGCGCCCTTGCCGGCCATGTCGCCGGCGATGCCGCCCGCGACCGCACCGGCCACCATGCCGATCGGGCCGCCCACGGCGCCCAGTGCGGCGCCGCCCAGCGCGCCGGCGCCGGCACCCGTACCTTGCGCCAGGTTATGCTCGTGCAGGCGGTCTTCGGCTTTCGGATTCACCACTTCGCCCGCGCCGCGGCCGGCAGCACCGCCGGCCAGGCCGCCGATCGCGGCACCAGCGGCCATGCCGACCGGGCCTGCCACCGCGCCCGCGGCGGCGCCCAGCGCGGCACCGGTGCCGGCGCCCACGCCCTTGGCCATATAGTGTTCGCCGAGGTCGTCGCCGGCCTTCGGATTCACGACTTCGCCGACGCCCTTGCCGGCCATGCCGCCGGCGATGCCGCCGATCGCGGCGCCCGCCGCCATGCCGATCGGGCCGGCCGCTGCGCCGATGGCGGCGCCGGTGGCGGCACCTGCGGCGGCGCCGACGCCGGTACCGATCACGTGCGAGCCGCCTTCGTCGTTGAACGCTTTCTCGATGTGCGGCACGTCTTCGTCGTTGCGCACGTTCACGCCCATCAGGATGCCGCCCTTGCTGATGCCTTCCTCATAGTGCTTGACGCGTTCTTCCGGAATGCCGGCGCCGATCAGCGCGCCGATCAGGCCGCCCGTGATGCCGCCCGCGCCGGCGCCGGCCAGCGCTGCCGCCAGCGGACCGGCCACGACCAGGCCCGCACCCGGGATCACCAGCGTGGTGCCCAGCGCGGCCACGCCGGCCAGCACCGCGCCGATGGTGCCGCCGATGCCGGCACCGGCAGCGGCGCCTTCGGCGGCCTTGCTGCCCAACTCGGTCTCGGTATCGTTGAAATGGGTCTTGCGGGTCGAGTCCGACATCATCAGGTTGACGTCGTCCTTGTTGTAGCCGCGGGTGGAGATCGTGTTGTAGGCGCGTTCGGCGCTGGCGCGGTCCGGGAACAGGCCGGTGACCATGCGGTTCTGGTTGTTCGTGCGGGTCGTATCGAAGCTCATGATGTGTCCTTTCAAGGTGGTATGCGCGGAATGCGCACTGCTTGTTGGAAGTGCCCAGTGGGTGCAACGATAGGTCCGCTTACTGCACCGTTTCTGTTCGATGACGCACTCATTCCGGGATATTCCGCTCAGCATTAAATGACCGTCGGATCAGCATTGATGCGACACCGAAGCCTGTTCCAATGCACGTCAGGCGGGTCGCAAGAACGTCGTTGACGTTTGCGCATCTAACGTTCGTTGCCGCACCGACCCCGGGTCGCGGGCATCCCTAGACTGCACACATGGCCTCGTCAATCAATTGGCCTTGGTTATGTGTTCCCAACTTGAGGAGGAAGCAACATGTTGTTCATTATCTGGATCGTCGTCGGTGGCATTCTGGGCTGGCTCGCCAGCATGGTCATGAAAACGGATGCCGAACAAGGCATGATTCTGAACGTCGTGGTCGGTATCGTCGGCGCCTTCCTGGGCGGCTGGCTGCTCTCCCCGCTGTTCGGCACGGGCACCATCAATTCGGACGACTTCAGCGTCTCGTCGCTGCTGGTCTCGTTCCTGGGTGCCGTCATCCTGCTGGCCATCGTGAACCTGCTGCGTCGCGGCCGCGTTCGTTAAGAACGTGCAGCGCGCTTTCTAAAAACCAACGCTCAACGGCGTTGGTTTTTTTACGTCCCGAATTTACCTCCCTGAGTCGAACTCATGCGTGTAAAACGTCCCATGCTCATCGTGATCTCCTGCCTCGCCACGCTGGTGGCCGGCCTGCTCCTGTTGAATTTCGTGCCAGGCGAAAAGAAGATCGAGACGCAGCTCACACGCCAGTACGATACGGACGACGCCCAGTTCCGGCGCTCGCTGGGCGTGCTGCTGGGACCGCCCATCGTCGAGGGCAACAAGGTCGACGTGCTGCTCAACGGCGACCAGATCTTCCCGGCGATGCTCGAGGCGATCCGCGGCGCGAAGAAGACCATCAATTTCGAGACCTATATCTACTGGTCGGAGACGATCGGCCGCGAATTCGCCGACGCGCTGGCCGAACGCGCGCGCGCCGGTGTCAAGGTACACCTGCTGCTGGACTGGGTCGGCAGCATGAAGATCGAGGAAGCGTCGCTGAAGGCGATGCACGACGCCGGCGTCGAGGTGCACCGCTACCACAAGCCCGTGTGGTGGAAGCTGGCGCGCCTGAACAACCGCACGCACCGCAAGATCCTCGTCGTCGACGGCAAGGTCGGCTTCACGGGGGGCGTCGGCATCGCCGACAAATGGCGCGGCAACGCCCAGGATGCCGACCACTGGCGCGACACCCACTTCCGCGTCGAAGGCCCCGTGGTCGGCCAGATGCAGGCCGTGTTCAACGACAACTGGACCAAGGCCACTGGCGTCGTGCTGGACGGCGAAGACTACTTCCCGGCCCTGCCGCCCGTGGGCACCATGCCGGCCCAGATGTTCTCCAGCTCGCCCACGGGCGGCAGCGAGAGCATGCACCTGATGTACCTGATGGCGATCACGGCCGCGCGCCATTCGATCCACCTGTCGAATTCGTATTTCGTGCCGGACGAACTGGCGGTGAAGGCGCTGGTCGCGGCGGCCAGGCGCGGCGTCGACGTGCGCATCATCACGCCCGGCCCCATCATCGATTCCGACGTCGTGCGGGCCGCCTCGCGCGAACGCTGGGGAGAACTGCTGGCCGCCGGCATCAAGATGGCGGAGTACCAGCCCACGATGTTCCACGTCAAATCGCTGGTCGTCGATTCGCTGCTCGTGTCGGTCGGCTCGACCAACTTCGACAACCGCTCGTTCAGCATCAACGACGAAGCGAATTTGAACGTGCTCGACCCCGTGTTCGCGAAACAGCAGGAAGCCATCTTCGAGGACGACTGGAAGCGCGCCAAGCCGATCTCGCTGCAGAAGTGGCAGGACCGCCCGCTGACGGACAAGGCGGCCGGCAAGGTCGCCGACCTGATCGGCGGGCAGCTGTAAGGACGCGGTCCGGGCACGTTAGCGCTCACAAGAAATTAGCGGTTGACGCTGGGTCATCGCTTTGTGGATACTGTCGCGGCTCCCCGGAGCCACGACAACACACCATACAGACACGCGATGAAAAAGACTCTCCTTTCGCTCGCCGTTTTCACGACCTTCGCCGCCCAGGCGGATGAAGGCATGTGGATGCCGCAGCAGCTGCCACAAGTAGCCCAGCAACTGAAAGCCGCCGGCCTGAAGCTCGATCCGGCTTCCCTGACCAAACTGACCGAATTCCCGATGGGCGCGGTGGTGAGCCTGGGCGGCTGCTCCGCGTCCTTCGTCTCGCCGCAGGGCCTGGTGATCACCAACCACCACTGCGTCTACAACAGCGTGGCCGTGAACTCGACGCCCGAGCGCGACCTGCTGACCAACGGCTTCCTGGCCAGGACGCTGGGCGAGGAACTGCCGGCCGCGCCGGGCAGCCGCGTGTTCGTCACCGAGGAAGTCGCCAACGTCAGCGACCGCGTGATCACGCCTGCCGTGGCGAAGATGAAGGGCAAGGCCCGCGTCGAAGCGATGGAAAAGAACCAGAAGGCGCTGGTGGCCGAGTGCGAGAAGGATGCCGGCTACCGCTGCACCGTGGCCAGCTTCTACGGCGGCCTGGAGTTCTACCGCATCAAGCAGCTCGAGATCCGCGACGTGCGCCTCGTCCACGCGCCGCCGTCGGGCGTCGGCAAGTTCGGCGGCGACACCGACAACTGGATGTGGCCGCGCCACACGGGCGACTACGGCTTCTACCGCGCCTATGTCAGCAAGGATGGCAAGGCCGCCGACTTCTCCAAGGACAACGTGCCGTACCAGCCGAAGCACGTGCTGAAGATCGCCAAGGAAGGCGTCAAGGAAAACGACTTCATCATGGTCGTCGGCTACCCGGGCCGCACCAACCGCCATCGCCTGCCGTCGGAAGTGGCGTTCACCTTCGACTGGAACTACCCGGCCTTCGTGAAGGCATCGGGCGAGACGCTGACCATCATCGAGCGCGAGACCAAGAACGACCCGGCCGCCAAGCTGAAATACGCGGGCCAGGTCGCGGGCGTGAACAACTACTACAAGAACCGCAAGGGCATGCTGACCTCGTACGCGGGCAGCGACATCCTGGCGCGCAAGACCGCCGAGCATAACGCCCTGAAAGCCTGGGTCAATGCCGACGCCAAGCGCCGTGCCGAATTCGGCGCCGACATCGAGGCCGTCGAGAAGCTGATCGCCCAGCGCGACGCCGCCACCAAGCGCGAATTCTTCCTGTCCTACGCCACGCCGCGCTTCCTGAACTCGGCGCGCACGCTGTACCGCCTGTCGAACGAGCGCGCCAAGCCGGATGCCGAGCGCAAGTCGGGCTACCAGGAACGCGACCTGCCGCGCCTGACCTCCGTGATCACGGGCCAGGACCGCACCTATGTGGAAAACGTCGACAAGGCGCTGGTGCTGAACTTCCTGAAACAGTACAACGCCCAGCCGGCCAACGAGCATAGCGAAGCCTTCGACGACGCCCTCGGCATCAAGCCGGGCATGGACGAAGCGGCCCTGAAGGCCGCGCTGGACAAAGTCTATGCAGGCTCCAAACTGCAGGACAAGGCATTCCGCACCGCGTGGATGAACAAGTCGCCGGCCGACTTCAAGGCCAGCGACGACAGCTTCATCAAGGCCGCCGTCGCCATGTACGACGCCGACCGCAAGGACGAAGCGAAGGAAGAGGAATTGGCCGGCAACATCCAGAAGGCCTACGCCAGCTACATGAAGGCCAAGATCGCCTACATGAACAGCAAGGGCCAGGCCGTCTACCCGGATGCCAACAGCACGCTGCGCGTCACCTTCGGCAACATCAAGGGCCGCGACTACGGTGCCGACGGCACCGGTTCCTGGACCGCCTTCACCACCGTGAAGGGCGTCGTCGCCAAGGCCACCGGCGAAGGCGAATTCAACGCGCCGCAGAAGCAGCTGGACGCGATCCAGAAGAAGGACTTCGGCCGCTACGTCGATCCGGTCCTGAAGACCGTGCCGGTGAACTACCTGGCCACGCTGGACATCACCGGCGGCAACTCGGGTTCGGCTGCGCTGAACGACAAGGCCGAGCTGATCGGCCTGGCTTTCGACGGCACGCTCGATTCGATCATCTCGGACTGGGACTTCAACCCGCGCGCCACGCGCGACATCCAGGTCGACGTGCGCTACATCCTGTGGAACATGGAGAAGGTCGACCATGCGGACAACCTGCTGAAGGAGATGGGCGTCAATTAAGCGCCCCCGCCCTTTCAAGAAGCCACGCCGCCTTCGGGCCGCGTGGCTTTTTTTCGTTCAGGCCTGGACGTCGACGCCGGCACGCTGCAGCAGCATCCGGCTGCGCGACGACAGGTGCAGCACCTGCAGGTGCTTGCCGGCCTTGTCGTAACGCTGGACCAGGCTTTCCATCGCGGCGATCGCCGAGTGGTCGGCCATGTGCAGGTGGCGGCAGTCGACGACGACGCGCGCCGGGTCGGTCGCGGGCGCGAACAGTTCCTGGAAATGCGCGGCCGATGCGAAGAACAGCGTGCCGTGCGGGCGATAGGTGCGCACGCCGGCTTCGCCGTCGTCGACGTCGGCGCGCATCTCCAGCGCGTGCTGCCAGGCGAAGCTGAGCGCGGCGATCACGACGCCGCACAACACGGCCGTTGCCAGGTCGGTGAACACGGTGACGACGGTAACGGCGACGATGACCAGCGCATCCTGCTTCGGTACCTTGCCCAGCACGCGCAGCGAGCCCCAGGCAAAGGTCTCCTGGGCCACCACGAACATCACGCCGACCAGCGCGGCCAGCGGAATGTGGGCGATCAGCGGCGACAGGAACAGGATGAACAGCAGGATCATGACGCCGCTGGTGAGGCCCGACAGGCGCGAGCGCCCGCCCGAGCTCAGGTTGATCATGGTCTGGCCGATCATGGCGCAGCCGCCCATGCCGCCGAACAGGCCGGAGACGATATTGGCTCCGCCCAGCGCGATGCACTCGCGGTTCGGCTGGCCGCGCGTTTCCGTGATGTCGTCGGTGAGGTTGAAGGTCAGCAGCGTCTCGAGCAGGCCGACCATCGCCATCAGGGCGGCATAGGGGAGGACGATGCGCAGCGTCTCCATGTCCAGCGGCACGGTGGGGACGTGGAAGGCCGGCAGGCCGCCGGCGATCTGCGCCAGGTCGCCCAGCGTGCGGGTCGGCAGCTGGAACGCGTAGCCGAGCACCCCGACGCCGAGGATGGCGACGAGGGCCGGCGGCACCGCCTTCGTCAGGCGCGGCAGCAGGTAGACGATGGCCATCGTCAGCAGCACCAGGCCGCACATGATCATCAGCGGGGTGCCCTGCAGCCAAGCTTCGCCGTGCGGCGTCTTCTCGCGGAAGTGCTCCAGCTGGGCCATCGCGATGACGATCGCCAGGCCGTTGACGAAGCCCAGCATGACGGGGTGCGGCACCATGCGGATCAGCTTACCGAGCCGCAGCAGGCCGAACACGGCCATCAGGATGCCCCCCAGGACGACGGTGGCCAGCAGGTACTGCACGCCGTGCCGGGCGACGAGGGCCACGATCACCACCGCCATCGAACCGGCGGCGCCGGAAATCATCCCCGGCCGGCCGCCGAAGACGGCCGTCAGCGCGCAGATGATGAAGGCGCCGTACAAGCCCATGAGGGGATTGAGCTGGGCCACGAGGGCGAAGGCGATGCACTCGGGGACCAGTGCGAACGAGGTCGTGAGACCGGCGAGGAAGTTTTTTCGTGGGTTCGAGAACCATTCGTCTCGAAAGGCGTGATTGATCATGGGCGGGAGCCTGCTGCAGGCAGGCGATGCATTAACAAACGGTAAAGTGAACGTGCGCGCACCGCGATGCGATGACGCGCACCCATGCGCGAGAACCTCCGTATCGGAAGCCGTATTGGACGGTGTGGAGGTTCGCTTGTCGCTACATGGGTATGGGAGAGAGGATGCGATTGGCCGGCGGGATTATACAAGATAACGCCCGGCCGGCCCGCCGCCGGCAGGTTTCGCGGCAATCGGGCATACTGTCGGGCCGCTTGCCTCGCGGCCGCCGCGCCGGACATCCAACGAATCGCGCCAGCCTGCCGGGCATCGAACGCACGCCGCGGGTCCGCCCCGTGGCCATATTGATCATTACCGAAGAAGATTGTCCATGTCAGCCCTGTTTACCCCTTTCAAACTCAAGGACGTCACCCTGCGCAACCGCATCGCGGTGCCGCCGATGTGCCAATACCAGGCCAATGACGGTTTCGTCAACGAATGGCACCAGGTCCACTACGCCGGCCTCGCGCGCGGCGGCGCCGGCCTGGTGATCGTGGAGGCGACCGCCGTGTCGCCGGAAGGCCGCATCACCCCGGGCTGCGCCGGCCTGTGGAGCGACGCGCAAGTCGAGGGCATGGCCCATATCGCCACCCGCATCAAGGCCGCCGGCGCCGTCGCCGGCATCCAGATCGGCCACGCCGGCCGCAAGGCCAGCGCCAACCGCCCGTGGGAAGGCGACGACCACATCCCGTCCAGCGACGCATACGGCTGGGACACCATCGCCCCGTCGGCGGTCGCCTTCGGCAAGAACCTGCCGAAAGTACCGAAGGAGATGACGCTGGACGACATCGCCCGCGTGAAATCGAACTTCGTCGACGCCGCCCGCCGCGCCCGCGACGCCGGCTTCGAATGGCTGGAACTGCACTTCGCCCACGGCTACCTCGGTCAAAGCTTCCTGTCCCCGCACTCGAACAAGCGCACCGACGCGTACGGCGGCGACTTCGCCGGCCGCAGCCGCTTCCTGCTCGAGACCCTGGAAGCCGTGCGTGAAGTCTGGCCCGCGAACCTGCCCCTGACGGCACGCATGGGCGTCATCGAATACGACGGCAAGGACGAAGAGACGCTGGCCGAATCGATCGAGCTGACCCGCCTGATGCGCGCGCGCGGCCTGGACATGCTGAGCGTGAGCGTCAACTTCACCATCCCGGACGTGAACATCCCCTGGGGCCCGGCCTTCCTGGGCCCGGTGGCCAAGCGCGTGCGCGAGCAGGCCGGCCTGCCGGTGGCATCCGCCTGGGGCTTCGACGGCCCGAACCTGGCCGAGCGCGCCGTCGCCGACGGCCAGCTGGACCTGGTGATGGTGGGCCGCGCCCACCTGGCCGACCCGCACTACCCGCTGCAGGCCGCCAAGGAACTGGGCATCGAGCGCCCGACCTGGGTGCTGCCGGCGCCGTATGCGCACTGGCTGGAACGCTACAGCATGCAGAAGTAAGCGCCTGCTTGCGCACACCACCACGTCGTCTCGCTGCCACCGGCAGATGAACCGTCGTCCCTGCGCAGGCAGGGACCCAAGGTAAAGCACCGAAGTCGCATGCAGCAAAAAGCCGCGTCCTGTTTCAGGTACGCGGCTTTTTTGTTTGCGCCGACTCCGGCATGGACATTGGGTCCCCGCCTGCGCGGGGACGACGTTGTTTTAGTGCGCCGTGTTTAGTGCGTGGTTTCGGAAACGTGCGCCACCTTGTTCAAGCGGCTATGCCGGATCCCGTACCCGAAATACGTCACCACCGCCACCGCCATCCAGATCGTGAACACGACATAAGTCGTGTGCGACAGCCCGAACACGAGGTACAGGCAGGCCAGGATCGACAGGCCGGGGATGAAGTACGGCCCGAACGGCACGCGGAATCCCTTGCGCCCCGTCTCGCCCTGCTTGGCGCGGATGACCGGCACGGCGATCGAGACGACGATGAAGGCCGTCAGCGTGCCCATGCTCACCATGTCCCACAGGAAGGTCGCGTCGACCAGGCCGGCCACGAGGCCGACGACGATGCAGACGATCAGGGTGTTGACGACCGGCGACTTGGTGCGCGGGTTGACGGCCTGGAAGGCCTTCGGGATCAGGCCGTCGCGCGAGATCGCGTACAGGATGCGCGTCTGGCCGTAGATCGTCACCAGCGTCACCGAGAACACGGAGATCACGGCGCCGGCCGACAGCACCAGCGCGGGCCAGGCCTTGCCGGTGACGTTCTGCAGGATCACGGCGAGGCCCGCCTCCTGGCCTTCGAACATGCGGGCCGGCTGGGCGCCCATCGCGGCCACCGCCACCAGCATGTAGAACACGGTGACGATCAGGAGCGCGGCCAGGATCCCGATCGGCACGTCGCGGGTCGGGTTCTTGACCTCCTCGCCAGCGGTGGCGATGGTGTCCAGGCCGATGAAGGAGAAGAACACGGTGCCGGCGGCCGCCGTCACGCCGGCCATGCCGCCCAGGCCGTGGCTGGTGGCGGACGCATAGAACGGGTGGAAGTTGTTGATGTCGAAACCGGTGAACGCGATCGCCGCGAAGAACACCAGGATCGCCAGCTTGATCACCACCATGACCGCATTGGTTGTCGCGGATTCCTTGGTGCCGCGCACCAGCAGCACGCAGCACAGCAGCACCAGCAGGATCGGCGGCAGGTTGATGTGGCCAGCGTGGAGCTCGATGCCGTTCTTGCCCGCGACGATCAGGGGCGAACGCAGCGCGTCCGGGATGTGCCAGCCGAGGGCATTCTGCAGGAAGTTGTTCAGGTAGTCGGACCAGCCGATCGCCGTGGCGCTGGCCGCCAGGCCGTATTCGAGCAGCAGGCAGGCGGCCACGACGAAGGCGCCGAATTCGCCCACGGTGGCATAGGCGAAGGAATACGAGGACCCCGACGCCGGCACGCGGTCGGCCAGTTCGGCGTAGCACAGCGCGGTCAGGCCGGCGGTGATCGCCGCGAACAGGAAGGACAGCACGACGGCCGGCCCGGCCTTGGGCACCGCCTCGACCATCGTGAAGAAGATGCCCGTGCCGATGGTGGCGCCGACGCCGATCATCGTCAGCGGGAACAGGCCGAGCGAACGGCCCAGGCCACCGCCATGGGCATGACCGGCTTCGAACTGGTGCTGGGAATTCTTGGTTCGGAAGAGCTTTTGGCCCAGGGTCTCGTTCACGGGTAGTGTCCTCTGTCGCGGGTCGCGGTCACGCTGTCGTCATGCGGATGAGATATACCCACCCAAAACCTGCGATTATAGGGCTTTTGCCGGGGCTATCTTCAATGCAAGAAAAAATAACTTCAAAAGATGCATTTTCTTAGCATCTTTGATTACAATGGTCGCGTTGCCGCCGGATTCGCCCCGCCGGCGTTTTTTTGGCCATAAATCTGCATTTCAAATGCATCATTAAAGGAACGACCATGATCTCCGAAGCTTCCCGCCCCTATATCGATGCCAGCGTGCCGGTCCTGCGCGAGCACGGCGCCACGATCACCAGCCGCTTCTACGCCGACATGCTCGGCACGCACCCGGCGCTGACCCGCCTGTTCAACATGGGGAACCAGGCGCAGGGCCGCCAGCAGCAGTCGCTGGCGGCGGCGGTGTTCGCGTACGCGGCCAATATCGGCAATCCGGCGGCGCTGGGTCCGGTGGTCGAGCGCATCGTCCACAAGCACGTCTCGGTCGGCATCCGCGCCGAGCACTACCCGATCGTCGGCCACCACCTGATCAAGGCCATCGCCGACACGCTGGGCGACGCCGCCACACCGGCCTTGCTCGATGCCTGGCGCGAAGCCTATGGTTCGCTGGCCAGGCTGCTGATCCAGGCGGAGGCCGAGATGTATGCCACGGCCGGCATCCAGCCGGGCGATACGCGCCCGATGCGCGTGCTGGAGGTGGTGCGCGAGAGCGACAACGTGCTGTCGATCCGCTTCGAACCCGCCGACGGCCTGCCGCTGCCCGCCTTCCGGGCCGGCCAGTACGTCAGCGTCGCCGTCGACCTGCCGGGCGGGCGTCACCAGCTGCGCCAGTACAGCCTGTCGGATGCGCCGGACGGACGCACGATGCGCATCTCGGTCAAGCGCGAAGATGCCGCGGCGGACACGCCGGCCGGCGAGGTGTCGAACTGGCTGCACGCGAACGTGCGGGCCGGCTCAGTGCTGCGGGTCTCGCATCCGTTCGGCGAATTCACGCCGGACACCGAATCCGACCGCCCCATCGTGCTGCTGTCGGCCGGCATCGGCATCACCCCCATGGTGGCGGCCGTCAAGCGCATCGCCCAGGTGGCGCCACGGCGCCGCGTGGTCTTCGCCCATGCGGCGCGCGACGCGGCCCACCACGCGCTGGGCGCGGAGGTCGATGCGCTGCAGGCCGTCATGCCGAACCTGGCGGTGGTGAATTTTTACGAGGACGCGGACGGCCGCATGGACGTGGCAAAGCTGCCGGCATGGCAGCATGAAGAGACCGATGTGTACCTGTGCGGACCGCACAAGTTCATGCAGGCGCAGTGGCTGGCGCTGCTGCAGGCGGGGGTGCCGGCGGCGCGCCTGCATCGCGAGGTGTTCGGGCCGGAACTGCTCGACCATTTGTTGTGATTGAACGCGTGGACGGGGAACCCGTCCACCCTACCCGCGTAGGGTGGACGGCTCGCCGTCCACGCGTTCGACATGCGTTCAATTCACCACTTGCACGCGGTTGCCGTTGACGGAACGCTGCGCCGGGTTGCCGTACACGCGGATGCCGCCCGAACCGCCGTTCTGCGCGATCAGCGACTGCTTGACGTTGGCCGTGATGCCGCCCGATCCCGTCGAGGACAGGTCGGCCTCGTCGCTGGCGAGGTTGGCCAGGTCGAGGTGGCCCGAGCCCGTCGAGCGTGCCGTCAACGCATGCACGCTGCCGCCCACGCTCAGCTGGCCCGAACCGTCCAGGCGCGCGATCGCATAGTCGCCGCGCACCTGGCCCACCTTCACGCGGCCCGAGCCGGTCAGGCGCAGGTTGGCGCTGGCGCTTTCCAGGCTCGCGGCATCGATGCTGCCCGAGCCGTTGCTGTCGACGTCCAGGCTGGCCACGCGGCCGGCCAGCTGCACCGAGCCGGAGCCGCGGCTCGACACCGTCAGCGGCGCGCCGTTCAAGCCCTGCACCGAGACGGATCCGGAGCCGCTATGGCGCACGTCGGTCAGGTTCGGCACCGTATAGATCACGCGGATCGGGTTACGGCTGCGGAAAGAGCCGCTGGTCTCGACGATCAGGCGGTCGCCGCGCACGTCGGTGCGCACCATCGGCAGCAGGTTGCGGTCCGCCTCCACGGCGAGCGAGGTCGCCTGGCCGACGCGCACGTCGACCACGACCGAGCCGTTGGTCTCGAGTCCCTGGACGGTGCCGACGGTGCGCTGCTCGCGCGTGACGACGCCGTCGCCCTCGGTGCCGCCGGAGAACGGGGTACGGACCTGGACGTCGTCGCCATTCGGGGCGACGACGATGGCGCAGCCGCCCAGGGCAGCGCAGGTGAAGGCAAGGACGATGGCGAGCTGGGTACGCATGGATGGACCTTTTCTTGTTGTCGGTAAAAGAGGAGATGCCCGATTTACACTCTAACAAGGTCCACCCGCGCCGGCCTTCCACGTGCGACGATCTGCAGGAAAGGCGGCATGAACGGTCGCTACGCCGGATGAGCGATCAGCGCTGGCCCAGGCGGGTGTCGCCGAACAGGTTCTTGTGCTCGCGCGGCTGCGAGCGCCAGTACTGCGGCGGCGCCGTCACCGTGGCCCCCAGTTCCGCCGCCGCATGCCACGGCCAGCGCGGGTCGTACAGCATGGCGCGTGCCAGCGCCACCATGTCGGCCTGGCCGTCCTGCACGATCGCTTCCGCATGCTTCGGCTCGGTGATCAGTCCGACGCCGATGACGGGCATCGCGACTTCCCCCTTGATGCGCGCGGCGAAATCGATCTGGTAGCCCGGCGACAGCGGGATTTGCTGGCGCGGCGACACGCCGCCGCTGGACACGTGGATGAACTGGCAGCCCAGCTTGTCCAGTTCCTTCGCCAGCACGGCGCTCTGCTCGACGTCCCAGCCGCCCTCGACCCAGTCGCTGGCCGAGATGCGCATGCCCACCACCATCTCGCCCGAGACGGCGGCGCGGATCGCCTGGAACACCTCGAGCGGGAAGCGCATCCGGTTTTCCAGCGAGCCGCCGTACTCGTCGTCGCGCTGGTTCGCCAGCGGCGACAGGAACTGGTGCAGCAGGTAGCCGTGGGCGCCGTGGATCTCGATCGCATCCAGGCCCAGCGCATCGGCGCGGCGCGCGGCGGCGACGAAGCTGTCCTTCACGCGCTGCAGGCCTGCCCGGTCCAGCGCGACGGGCACCGTTTCGCCCTCGGCATGCGGCAACGCGGACGGCGCCACGGTCTGCCAGCCGCGCGCATGGCCGACCGGCACGTTGGCCCCGCCCTCCCAGGGCACTTCGCTCGACGCCTTGCGGCCCGCATGGCCGAGCTGCATGGCGATCTTGATCGGGGCATAGCGGCGCATCGCGGCGATCACCGGCTCCAGCGCGGCCACGTGCTCGTCCGACCAGATCCCGAGGTCGTCGGCCGTGATGCGGCCTTCCGGCTCGACGGCGGTCGCCTCGATGATGAGGAGGGCCGCGCCGGAAAGCGCCAGGTGGCCCAGGTGGATCGTGTGCCAGTCGGTGGGAAAGCCGTCCTGCGCCGAGTACTGGCACATGGGGGCGATGACGATGCGGTTGGGCAGGTCGAGGGGACCCAGCTTGATGGGGGAAAACAGTTTGCTCATGAGGGAAGACTCCCGCTTGGTTCGAAGCGGTTAGTCTAGCGCTCCGGGGAGAATTCTGCTGGACGCGCGGACGGCGGAGCCGTCCACCCTACGTAGGGTGGGCGGGTCCCCCGCCCACGCGTTCAACCTGCGCCCGAACGGACGATACGTGACACGTCCGCGCGCACCACCATGATCCCCGCCCGCAAGCCGACGCGCACGTCCGGATTCGGAAACACGACGAATTCCTCGTCGTGCTGCACGGTGTACACGGTGTCGCCGTCGGTGGCGATCACGTCGCCCTTTTTCAAGGGCGTGAAGTTCTCGGTATCCTTGCCGAACCCCATGCGGAAGGCATCGGACAGTTTCATGATGGAGCGCGCCGTGTCGAACACGATCGGTGCGCTGCCCTGCATATCCTGCTGCGCCGGCGTGCTGCGCAGCAGGCCATGCAGGGCGGACGCCATCGCGGCGAACTGCGACAGGTCGTTCCGCCCCAGCGTGCCGATGCGGCCCAGCTCCACCGTCGTCGCGGCGGCGCCGTGCCGCTGCGCCGTCCAGTAGCTGTAGGTGCCGGCCGATGCGGGATTCATGATGACGGCCTCGATGCCGCCCGTGCCGAGCCAGCCGATCAGGGCGTTGCGCGCGCCCTCCTCGATCAGCTGCGGCACGATGGCAAAGCGCGGATAGCGCGAGCCGCGGATCGCCGTATGCAGGTCCAGGTGCCAGCGGCGCGGACCGGCGCCGTCGAAGAAGGCGGCCGTGGCGGCGATCAGGTCGTCGGCGCGCCCGGCCTCGAAGGTGCCGGCCAGGTCGCCCCGCTCGGCGCGGAACATGCGATTCAGGTCGGCATCGATGAAGCGCTTGCCGGCCGCGATCGCATCGATGTTCCCGACGCACAGCATCAAGTCCACGGCCAGCGCGGACGGTTCGCGCGACAAGGCTTCGATGGCATGCGCCACCATCTCGATCGGTCCCGTCTCGTCGCCGTGCACGCCCACCGACAGCAGCACGCTGGCGCGTTCGTGGGAACGAACCGCGCCGCGGACGGTCAGCACGCCCTTGGCGGGCTGGCCGACCGCGAAGCCGGCTTGCGTGAAACGCCGGGCGACTTCGCCGAAATCGGCCCGGGCCAGGGCCCGGACCGATTCCGGCAGCGCGTCTTGGGAAGTCGCGCTCATCGCCTTACGCCGCCAGGCGTTCCGGGTTCGAACCTTCGGACAGCGACCACACGTCCAGCATGGCCTGCTCGAGGTCCGTCGCCTGGGCATAGCCCGTCAGGCCCATCGATGCGGCCAGGTCGTCGACGCCGGCCAGCATGTCGCCGCCCTTGCTGCGCTCCAGCACCAGCAGCAAGAGGCGCTGCTGCGTACGGCGCAGTGCCTGCAGCGCATAGTTGCGCAGCTGTTCCTGCGACTTGCTGGTGGCCGGCAGCTTCAGGCCGCGCTCCAGCGTGTCGATGCCGGCTTTCGCGCGCAGCGCCATGCCCACTTCCAGGAACTGCGCCAGCGACATGCCTTGCGGACGCTGGACCGAGACGGCCGCGAACAGGAAGGCCGCCAGCGACTCGATCGTGTCGACGGTCTTCCAGGCTTGCGCGAATGCCGGCGACAGGGTGCTCTGCATGTCCGCTTCGGTACGCGCCGGCAGCAGCTTCGCCACCTCGTCCGGGGAACCGAACAGCGCCGACAGCTCGGCCATGCCGCCCGCGCCGCTCTGTTCGGCCGGCAGCGACAGCACGCCCTCGATCACGGTGCGCAGCATCACGCGGGTGCGCGCATCGACCTGTTGCGACACGTCGCGCGGCACCGCCAGCGCGTCGGCGTCGAGCGCGTCGAACACCGGCGCCAGGTGCAGCGCGGCCCAGGCCTGGCCCCAGGCCAGCACCACGGCGGTGTCGTCGATGCGGTGTTCCAGCGCCAGGTCGCGCAGCATCAGCGGACCGCAGCGGTTGACCGCCTCGTTGGCCAGCACGGTCGCCAGGATGGCGTTGGCCAGCGGGTGCGCCAGCGGATCGCGGGTCGCGACCAGCTGCGCCGGGAAATACGGGCGCAGGATGGTCTCGGCCCACGGCTGCTCGGTCAGCGGCAGCGCGGCCAGGGTACGCTTGAAGCGGTTCTTGACGTTGGCGACGACGACGGCCAGTTCCGGCGTGGTGAGGCCCAGGCCCAGTGCCTTGCGGCGCTGCAGCTCGGTCTCGCTCGGCAGCTGTTCCAGCTCGCGCGACACGGCGCCTTCCGCCTCCAGGCTGGCGATCAGGGCGGCATAGCCGTCGACCACGGCGGCGTTGCCCTGCGCCTGCGCTTCGCGCACCAGCAGGTGGGTCTGCAGCGTGTTGTCGCGCAGGACCAGGTCTTCGATGTCGCCCGTCATCTCGTTCAGGATGCGGTTACGGTCCGCTTCCGGCAGTTGGCCGGCATTGACTTCGGTGTCCAGCCAGATCTTGACGTTGACTTCGTGGTCCGAGCAATCCACGCCGGCCGAGTTGTCGATCGCATCGGTGAAGATGCGGCCGCCCGCCAGCGCGAACTCGATGCGGCCGGCCTGGGTCGCGCCCAGGTTGCCGCCCTCGGCCACGACCTTCACGCGCAGCTCGTTGCCGCTGACGCGGATATTGTCGTTGGCGCGGTCCTTCACCTGGGCGTGGGTCTCGGTCGACGCCTTGATGTAGGTGCCGATGCCGCCGTTGTAGAACAGGTCGACCGGCGCCAGCAGGATGCGGTGCATCAGCTCTTCCGGGGTCAGGCTGGTTTCCTGGATGTCCAGCGCGGCGCGCACTTCCGGCGAGATCTCGATGTGGCGGGCGCTACGCGGATACACGCCGCCGCCCTGCGAGATCAGCGACTTGTCGTAGTCTTCCCACGAGGAGCGCGGCAACGCGAACATGCGCTGGCGTTCGGCGAACGAGACGGCGACGTCCGGGTTCGGGTCGAGGAAGATGTGGCGGTGGTCGAACGCGGCCAGCAGTTTCAACTGGCGCGACAGCAGCACGCCGTTGCCGAACACGTCGCCCGACATGTCGCCCACGCCCACCATCGTGACCGGGGTCGTGTTCATGTCGTGGCCCATCTCGTAGAAGTGGCGCTTGACGGCCTCGAAGGCGCCCTTGGCCGTGATACCCATCTTCTTGTGGTCGTAGCCGTTCGAGCCGCCCGAGGCGAACGCGTCGCCCAGCCAGAAGCCGCGCGAGACGGCGATGCTGTTGGCGATGTCGGAGAAGGTCGCGGTGCCCTTGTCGGCCGCCACCACCAGGTAGGGATCGTCCTGGTCGTAGCGCACGGTGGCTTCCGGCGCCACGATCTCGCCGCGCACGCGGTTGTCGGTCACTTCCAGCAGGCTGGCGATGAACAGGCGGTAGACTGCCTCGCCCTCGGCCGCCACCACGTCGCGCGCGGCATTGGCCGGCATCTGCTTGCAGACGAAGCCGCCCTTCGAGCCGGCCGGCACGATCACGGCGTTCTTGACCATCTGCGCCTTCACCAGGCCCAGCACCTCGGTGCGGTAGTCTTCCATGCGGTCCGACCAGCGCAGGCCGCCGCGGGCGACCGGGCCGCCGCGCAGGTGCACGCCTTCGAAGCGGCGCGAGAACACGTAGATCTCGCGGAACGGACGCGGTTCCGGCACCAGCTGCAGGTTGCTGGTGTCGAACTTGAAGATGATCTTCTCGCCGTCGTTCTGATAGTAATTGGTGCGCACGGTGGCCATCACCAGGTCGACCATGGCGGCCATGATCTCTTCGGTGTCGGCGTGGTTCACGCCGGCCAGCGAGGCCTTCAGCGCTTCCAGCTTGGCGTTGCCCGAAGCGCGCTCGTCCTGCGACAGCGCCGGGTTGAAGCGCAGCTTGAAGCCTTCGACCAGTTCGCGCACCAGGTCGGCGCGCACGCGCAGCGTCTCGGCCATGTAGCGGGTCGAGAACTTGCTGCCGGCCTGGCGCCAGTAGCCCAGGTAGGCGCGCACCAGCTGCACTTCGCGCAGCGACAGGCCGCCTTCGACGGTCAGGCCGTTCAGGCGGCCGTCTTCCGCTTCGTCGTTGATCAGCGCGGCGAACAGTTCCTCGGCCGCGTCGCCGATGCCCGGCTTGGCCAGCTTGGCGGCCGATTCGGCGTCGACGATCAGGCTCGTGACGTAGTGGCGGGTGCCGTCGGCGGTGGCGATCCAGAAGCTCTGCTCGCGGTCGATGGCGACGCCGGCGTTCTGCAGCGCCGGCAGGATGCGCGACAGCGAAGGCACGGAGCCAGTCGAGTACAGACGGATCGAGGAACCTTCGCCGGCATCGGCTTCGATGCGCACCGACACGTGGTTCGGCTTGCCGTTGTTCAGGATGGCGACGACGTCGCGGAAGGCGACTTCCGGCGCCGTGGCGGCGACGTAGTTGACGGGCAGCGTCGGCAAGAGCTTACGCAGCGCGTTGCGGGTCGGGACGTCGGCGACGGCATCGGTCAGGGCGGTGTAGCGGTCGTGCCAGCCGTCCAGCACGGACAGCAGCGGCTTCTGGATGTCGGCTTCCAGGTCGAGCGGATTGCGCGCGGCCTGGGCGATCAGGTAGACGCGGGCCAGCGGGCCGTCGGCCACCAGGGTCTGGGTGCGCACGTCGCTGGCGCCCGAGCTGTCCTTCAGGGCCTGCGCCATGGCGGCGACGATGGCGGCGCTGTAGCGCTCGCGCGGCAGGTAGACCAGCACGTTCAGGTGGCGGGCGTAGACGTCGCGGCGCGCGAACACCTTGGCGCGCGGCTGCTTGTACAGCGAGACGACGGCGCTGCAGACCTGGGCCAGCCATTCCGGATCGGCCTCCAGCGCCTCGGTGCGCGGCAGCGATTCCAGGATCTCGATGAATTTCTCGGCGCGGAAGCCTTCCTGGCGCACGCCGGCGATGCCCAGCACCTTGGCCACGCGGCCGCGCGCGAACGGCAGGCGCGCCAGCGGCGTCGAGGTGGCGGCGCGGGTGAACAGGCCGACGAAGCAGTGTTCGCCGACGGTATTGCCCTGGGCGTCGGTGGCGCGCACGCCGATGAAGTCCAGCGGCTGGTCGCGGTGCAGCGTGCCGGCCACGTCGGCGCGCACGATCGACAGCGTCTCGTCGCGCTTGGACAGGATGTTCAGGTCGCCCGGGATGTTCTGCAGGCAGGTGCCGTACACGGGGTGCGCCGTATCCTGCAGCACGCCGATGCGGCTCGGGATGTCGCGTTCCAGTTCGGTCTCGCCCGGCTTGACGAAGTAGTAGGCATAGCCGAACGGCTCGAAGCCTTCGTTCTTGGCCCACTCCAGGAAGGACGAGACTTCCTGGCCGTTCGCGGTGCCCTGGCTGGCCGACGCGGCAGCGACCTGCGTCATGCGGTCGCGCATGGCGAGGTTGTCGCGGTGGACGATGGCGGCGTCGCGCGCCACCATCTGCAGGCGCGCGATCAGGTCGGTCAGTTCCTGCTGCGGCATGTCCTCGGCCAGCAGGCACAGGACATAGGATTCGAGCGGCGCGCCCGCTTCGCCGACGGCGCTCACCTTGCCCGACGCGTCGCGGCGCACCGGCAGCACGGCGTTCATGACGCCCGAGGCGACCACGCGCTGGCGGCGCAGCGCCATCACGAAGGAGTCGACGAGGTAGGGCATGTCCTCGTTCAGGATCAGGAGGGCGGTCGACATGCCGCATGCGCCGTCGGTGTAGCGCATCTGGGCGATCTGGCAGCCCGGCCCGGTGCGCTGGGTCACCTGCGCGAAGCCGTCCCACAGCACCGGCGCGAGGGTGGCGGGCGCGATGCCGGCCAGGTCTTCCTCGTCCAGGGAGCCGAGCCAGGCGCCGATCAGGGCACCGGTCTGCTCGCCCGCATTGGCCGGCTTGTTCTCGTTGACGAGCGCGAGGATATTGCTGCGCAGGTCTTGAGGCATGTCTTTGTTCATTTGCTTCTCCAGAGCTGATTGATTGCGCGGGTTGCGCCGCCGCTTGTGGCGGCCGCGCTTCTCGTTTCGTTTCCCGCTTCTACGGACAGGGTTGTCCCGTTCCGATCTACACGCTTCCTTGTAACCGGAAGCTAATCCGTTATTAGAACATGCCGCCCGGCCGGTCCGCTGGCCGCGGCAGCATCCTTGTGCTTTCTTACGACAGGTCGTACAAACCCGGCAGGCCGAGGATGCGTTCCAGCTCCTCCAGCGCCGCCATGCATTCGCGCGCCAGCTGCGGGTCGGCCAGGTCCTTCGGCTCGACGCGGTCGCGGTAGTGGCGCTCGACCCAGGGCACCAGGCGCGCATACAGGTCGTCGTTCATCAGCACGCCCTGGTGCATGGCCTGGGCCTCGGCATCCGTCAGCACCACGCGCAGGCGCAGGCAGGCGGGCCCGCCGCCGTTGCGCATGCTCTGGCGCAGGTCGAACTCGACCAGTTCGTCGATCGCGCCGCCGGACGCCACCAGCTGCTGCAGGTAGCCCGACACGGCCGCGTTCTCGCGGCATTCGTGCGGCACCACCAGCGCCATGCGGCCGTCCGGCTTGGAGAGCAGCTGGCTGTTGAACAGGTAGCTGGCGACGGCGTCGGCGACCGGCACCGCGGCCGTGTCGACGCGCACGGCCTGCAGGTCCGTGCCCACGCCGGCCAGCGCGCGGCGCAGCGCGTCCAGCGTGCCCGCTTCGTCGGCGAAGGCCTGCTCGTGGTAGAACAGCACGTTGCCGTTGCCGACCGCGATCACGTCGTTGTGGAACACGCCCTGGTCGATCACGTCCGGGTTCTGCGCGGCGAACACGGTGCGCGCGCCATCCAGGCCGTGCAGGCGGGCGATGGCCTGCGAGGCTTCCAGCGTCTGGCGCGCCGGGTATTTCTTCGGCGCGGGCGCGGACGGGTCGAACTCGACGCGGCCGTAGACGAAGAACTCGACGCCGGCGGCGCCGTAGCTGCCCGCGAAGCGCGTGTGGTTGGCGGCGCCTTCGTCGCCGAAGGCCGGGGTCGACGGCAGCGCATCGTGCACGACGAAGCGATCGCTGTCGGCGAACAGGGCGCGCAGCGTGCGCGTGGCCTGCACGTGTTCCTCGGCGCGGTGCAATTTATTGTTCAGGTTCGCCGCCGTGAAGTGCACGCGGCCGTCCGCCGTGTCGGCCGAGGGGCTGACGGTGGCGGCGTTCGCGGTCCACATGGGCGAGGCGGAGTAGGCGCAGGCCAGGATCACGGGCGCTTCGCGGTATGCCCCCGCCAGCACGTCGGCGTCGGTGCCGGAAAAGCCGAGGCGGCGCAGCATGCGGAAGTTGGGACGCGACTGCGGCGGCAGCAGGCCTTGCGCGAAGCCGCGCGCGGCCAGCGCGCGCATCTTGGCCAGGCCCTGCAGCGCGGCCTGGCGCGGGTTCGATGCGCTCTTGACGTTGTTGAAGGAAGCGACGTTGCCGAACGACAGGCCGGCATAGTTGTGCGATGGCCCGACCAGGCCATCGAAGTTGAATTCACGGGCGTTGTACATAGGGGTGGTTCGTCCTCAGAAGCTCAATCCCGGCGACAGCTTGGCCGGCATCTCCAGTTCGGACGTCTCGATCGAGGCGACCGGGTAGGCGCAGTAGTCGGCCGCGTAATAGGCGCTGGGGCGGTGGTTGCCGGACTTGCCGACACCGCCGAAGGGCGCCGAGCTGGCGGCGCCCGTGGTCGGGCGGTTCCAGTTCACGACGCCGGCGCGCGCGCGGATCGCGAAGCGCTTCCACAGGTCTTCGGAAGGCGACAGCAACGCGGCGGCCAGGCCGAATTCGGTGGCGTTGGCGGCGGCGATGGCGGCATCGAAGTCCGGCACGCGGATCACCTGCAGCAGGGGGCCGAACCATTCCTCGTC
This sequence comes from Massilia sp. YIM B02763, assembly GCF_030412015.1. Classification (GTDB taxonomy): domain Bacteria; phylum Pseudomonadota; class Gammaproteobacteria; order Burkholderiales; family Burkholderiaceae_D; genus Telluria. The sequence continues at coordinate 158,338 of NZ_JASNRD010000009.1, forward strand.
CGGGATGCCTTGCGCATCCGTGACATCGACGATGCCGGCCGTGACGAAGCCGGCCTGCGGGTCGAGCTGGCGCAGCGGCAGCAGCACCTTGCCGCCCTTCTCTTCCATCATCGCCTGGGCCTTGACCAGTTGCGCGGCCACGGCGGCCGAGACCACCGGACCCATGAACGGCTGCGGCTCGGCGTTCGAGGGGCCGACGGCCAGCTTGGCCGCCACCTCGACCAGGCGCTCGATGAAGGCCTGCCCTTCCGGCGTGTCGTGCACGACCAGGCGGCGCGCGCAGGTGCAGCGCTGGCCGGCCGAGATGAAGGCCGACATCACCGTGTGGTGCACGGCGGCGTCGACGTCCTTCACGTCCCACACCACGAGCGGGTTGTTGCCGCCCATTTCCAGCGCCAGCATCTTGCCGGGCTGGCCGGCCAGCTGCTTGTGCAGGGCCACGCCCGTGTGGCTGCTGCCGGTGAACAGGATGCCGTCGATGTCCGGGTTCTGCGACAGGGCCACGCCCGTGTCGCGCCCGCCGTTGACGAGGTTCAGCACGCCCGCCGGCAGGCCCGCCTGTTCCCACAGCTGCACGGTGCGCACGGCCGTGCGTGGCGCGTATTCGCTGGGCTTGAACACGAGGGTATTGCCGGCGATGAGGGCCGGCACGATGTGGCCGTTGGGCAGGTGGCCGGGGAAGTTGTAGGGGCCGAACACGGCAAACACGCCGTGCGGGCGGTGGCGCAGCACGGCGTTGCCGTCGGCGACCTTGGCATTCGTCTCGCCGGTGCGGGCCGTGTGCGACTGCACCGAGATGTCGACCTTGTTCGCCATCGTCGTCACTTCGGTACGCGCTTCCCACAGGGGCTTGCCCACTTCCTCGGCGATGATGGCGGCCAGTTCCTCGTTGTGCTCCTTGAGCAGGTCGCGGAAGCGCTGGCAGATCGCGATGCGCTGTTCCAGGTCCGTGAAGGCCCAGGCCTCGAAGGCGGCGCGGGCGGCGCCGACGGCTTGCACGATGTCGTCGGCCGTCGACGCATTGCTGGTCCAGGTGCGGCGGCCGGTGGACGGGTCGATGGTGGCCAGTTCCGCGCCGCTGCCGGCGCGCCAGGCGCCGTTGATGTAGTTCGACAGGTTAGCCATGTTCTTCCTCCGTGTTTGCTCCGGGCTTGCGCTCCGGGCTTTGCTTAGTTCTTTCGCGTTTGCGTCTTGCCCGGATTCAGGGTCAGCGTGCGCACCTCGTCGCCAGGCTGGCAGTGCAGCAGCTGCAGCTCGCGCACCGACAGGGCGACCTTGCCGTCCTCGTTGGCGGCATGCGCCAGCACCATGCGGAAATCGTCCAGCCGCGTGTTCGACACCAGCAGCGGCGCCGCATCGGGAGCCGGCTGCCCTTCGTCGGCCACGGCCAGCATCGACTCGCGCACGGCGCGCAGCTCGGCCGCGCGGCCCTGCAGCACGGGACCGGCGTCGAAGATGTCGACATAGCCCTCGTAGTGCATGCCTTCCTGCTCCAGCAGCTTCCTGGCCGGCTGCGTCGAGTTGTGCACCTGGCCGATCACCTGCTGGGCGTCATCCGGCAGGTAGGCCACGTACAGCGGCTGGCGCGGCATCAGCTCGGCGATGAAGGATTTCTTGCCCACGGCCGTCAGGCCGTCGACGTGGTCGAAATCCATCTTGAAGAAGTGCCGGCCCAGGCCTTCGTAGAACGGCGAGGTGCCGTCCTCGGCCTGGTAGCCGCGCATCTCGGCGATGATCTTCTCGGTGAACAGGTGCTGGAACTGGGCGATGAACAGGAAGCGGCTCTTGGACAGCCATTTGCCGTTGTAGCCCTGGCGGTATTCCGGCATCAGGAACAGCGAGCACAATTCGCTCGAGCCCGTGAGGTCGTTCGACAGGTACAGCGTGTCCATGCGCGTGAACACGTTCAGCTCGCGGCTGGAGTGCACCAGCGTGCCGATGCGGTAGTTGTAGAAGGGCTCGGTCAGGCCGACCGCCGCCTTGATGGCGCACACGCCGGCCAGGCGGCCGGTGGCGGTGTCTTCCATCACGAACATGTAGTCGCGCTGTTCGGGCGGGATGGCCTGGGCGAACGAGGCGACGGCGATGGCGACGCGCTCGCCCAGCATGGCGCGGTCGGGTTTCAGCGTCGTCATGCCGCTGCCGACCTGGTGCGCCATCTGGATCAGGGGGTCGACGTCGCCCTGGGTGATTGCACGGATGACGAGCATGGATTCCTCTTTCTTCACAGGCGCACGCAAATGACGTTGTCGCCGGCGGCCACGCCCAGCGCCTCGCGCGCTTGCGGCGGCAGGCCGATCGCGTCGCCGACGTCGAGCGGCGGGCAGGACAGCACGATGGCGCGGAACTTGCGCTCGCTGCTGGCGATGGCATAGTCGACCAGCGCCGGCTTGCCGCCGCGCGCGGGCGGCTGCTGTTCGCTGCCGGCGACCTTGCGCACCACCGCGCCGCGGAACGAGCGCAGGCCGTTCTTGTGCGCCTGCAGGATCGGGCCGCCGTCGAAGATGTCGATGTATTCGTCGGCCTCGAAGCCCTCTTCCGTCAGCAGGTCGAAGGCGAGCTGGCCGTTCGGATGGATCTGGCCCATCGCCGCCTGGGCCGGGCCGGGCAGCAGCGGCACGTACACCGGGTAGTGCGGCATCAGCTCGACGATCAGCGTGCGATTGCGCGCGCCGCCGATGGTGCGCTCGGCATCGAGGAAGTCCATCTTGAAGAACTTGCGGCCCAGCGCATCCCAGAACGGCGACTGGCCGTTCTCGTCGGTCACGCCGGCCAGCGGCACGAAGAAGCGGTCGCCGAAGCGGTGCGGCGCCAGCACGGCGTACAGCAGGCGGGCGCGCGACAACAGGGCCGCTTCACGGGCCGCGTCCTCGCCGCGCTTGATGTAGAAGCCCGAGAGCTGCGAATACGAGGTCAGCTCCGAGCACAGCGTGAGCGCGTGTACGCTGTGGCTGATGTTCAGGTCGCGCGAGACCTGCTGGATGACGTCGTTGCGGAACGCGAAATACGTGCCGTTCGAGCCGGCCGACGCGTGGATGGCGGCGGTGCCGGCCAGCGTGCGCGTGGCCAGGTCTTCCAGCACGAACAGGTAGGACTCTTCGCTGGGAATGTCGACATGGGCCGCGAACGAGGCGACGGAGCGCTCGACGAACGCGGCGATCTTCTCGCGCGTGCGCGGCAGCGTATGCACCCCCGGCGTGGACGCGGCGAGCAGCGTCTCGAGGGCGCCGACATCCGCTGGTTCTACCGGACGGACTACGTACATGGAAACTCCCGGAAAGGCATCGGTCGGAACGACGCGGCCCGGTCGCCCGGGCCGCGCCGCATCATGGCGGGATTACGCTGCCGCGAACTCGTCGGCGGCGGCGCGCATGATGCGGTCCGCTTCCGCGATCTGCTCGTCCGAGACGATCAGCGCCGGCGCCAGGCGCACGACGTCCGGGCCGGCGATCAGCAGCATCAGGCCCAGCTTTTCCGCGACCTTGGTGTAGTCCTTGGCCTTGCCCTTGGTGCCGTCGGCCATCGGCAGGCCGATCAGCAGGCCCTTGCCGCGCGGCTTGGCGAACAGCTGCGGGTAGTCGGCAGCCAGCTTCTCCAGGTTGGCGAAGACCTTGGCGGACGCCTCGCGCACGCGCGCCAGGAAGGCCGGCTGGTTGATCTGCTCGACCACGTTCAGCGCCACGGTGGTGGCCAGCGGGTTGCCGCCGTAGGTGGTGCCGTGCGAGCCGACGTTGAAGTGCTGGGCGATCTCCTCGGTCGTCAGCATCGCGCCGATCGGGTAGCCGTTGCCCAGCGCCTTGGCCGAGGTCAGGATGTCCGGGGTCACGCCCACGTTCATGTAGTCGTACAGGGCGCCCGTGCGGCCCACGCCGGACTGCACTTCGTCGAACACGAGCAGCGCGCCGGTCTGGTCGCACAGTTCGCGCAGCGCCTTCAGGAAGGCCACGTCGCCCGGGATCACGCCGCCCTCGCCCTGGATCGGCTCGACGATCACGGCGGCCACGTCGTCCTTGATCGCGGCGCGCGCGGACTCGATGTCGTTGTAGTTGATGTGGTTGATTTCCGGCGGCAGCGGCTCGAAGCCTTCGGTGTACTTCGACTGGCCGCCGACCGACACGGTAAACAGCGTGCGGCCGTGGAACGAGGAGTAGCACGACACGATGCGCGACTTGTGCGAGCCGAACTTGGTGTGCGCGTACTTGCGCGCCAGCTTCAGCGCCGCTTCGTTGGCTTCGGCGCCCGAGTTGCAGAAGAAGGCGCGGTCGGCGAAGGTCGCCTCGGTCAGCGCGCTCGCCAGGCGCAGCACCGGCTCATTGGTGTAGCCATTGCCCAGGTGCCACAGGGTATTGATCTGGCGCGTCATGGCGTCGACGAGGACCGGGTTGCAGTGGCCCAGGCTGGAGACGGCGATGCCGGAGGTAAAGTCGAGGTAATGCTTGCCGTCCTGGTCCCAGACGTCCAGGCCCGCGGCGCGCACCGGCACCATCGCGGCCGGGGCGTAGGTCGGGACGAGCACCTCGTCGAAAGTCTGGCGTGTGACAGGCCGCGTGGTGACACCCGATTCGAGCTTAGCATTCATGACGTTTTCCTCATCCAAATTAATGTTCGCGCGAACTCCAGCAGCCGCGCCGAGCGCTTCATTATAAGGAAGCCAAACCTCGCCCTTCTTTCCGATCTGCGACAGGCATTTTCATTTTTGGACTGGCAACAAAACCCCGACATTCGGGGTCAGAGCACATTATTTTTGCAACTTCGCCCAAGTTTGGCCGATGCTCGGGCTATGTCGGCCATTGCCGGCCAACCTGCCAACATAATGTGCTCTGACCCCGAATTTTTGCTAGTCGCTGAGCTTGCGCTGGCGTTCTTCGCGGGGGGTGTTGCCGAACAGGGCGCCGAAGGCGGTGGAGAAGTGGGAGCCGGAGGAGAAGCCGCACATCAGGCCGACCTGGACGATCGAGTAATTGGTGTCGCGCAGCAGCTGGCGTGCACGCTTCAGGCGCAGCTCGAGGTAGTAGCGCGAGGGCAAGGCGCCCAGGTATTGCTTGAACAGGCGCTCCAGCTGGCGCCGCGAGATGCCGGCCAGCTGGGCGATCTCGTCGGTGGACAGCGGTTCCTCGATGTTCGCCTCCATCAGCGTCACGGCTTCGGTCAGCTTGGGCTGCAGCACGCCGAAGCGCGCCTGCAGGGCCACGCGCTGGCGCTCTTCCGGGCCGCGCACGCGGTCCACGCACAGGATTTCCTTGACTTGGGCCTGGACCGTGGCGCCGAACAGCAGGTCGACCAGGGTCAGGGCGAAGTCGAGGCTGCCGGCGCCGCCGCAGCAGCTCAGGCGGGTGCCGTCGACTTCGTACAGGTGCGGGCTCAGCAGCGACTGGTCGGCCAGCATGTCGGCGTCCGGATACAGCGACCAGGGCAAGGCGATGCGCACGCCGCCCAGCACACCGGCCTCGGCCAGCCACAGCACGCCGGCGCCGACGCCGCCCCAGCACGGCGCCTCGCGGCAGCGCCGCGCCAGCAGGCGCAGGTTGGCGGGCCGCAGTCCCGCCTCGGCCTCGTCGGCGGCCAGCAGCACCAGGTGCCAGTGGCGCTGGGCCTCGCTGGCGAACTTGTCGGGACTGCGCACGTCCACGTGCAGGCGCTCCGGGCCCAGCACCTTGGCCGCCAGGCGCAGCGGCTGGACCAGGCCGGACCAGGTCAGCGAGTCCGGCTCGCCGCCGTTGACCAGCAGGATGCGCAGCGGCGCCTCCTGCGCCAGGCGGGACAACTCAGCTTGCGCCATGGAGGGACTGCGCGCGGCGGTTCGTGGACATTGCGGTGACGGGATGAGGCTTGCGCCGGAAGTTGGTTCGGTTGTCTATGATACTGGAGAACAACTGCATGGCGGCGGCTATAATCCGCCTGTCCGCCGCCATGGCGGCAGCGATTTCGATGAACTGGACCGCGCGCCAGGCAACACCATAAAGGAACACCCGTGAAAACAGCCCTGCTGGAAGGTAAGAAGCCCGCCCATTTCGACAAGCACATCATCGGCAACCTGCTGCTCGACGTGGCCACGCCCGACGAGGTGCGCGAGGAAGAAATGCGGATCGGCGTGCGCAACGAGGCCGGCGAGATCTATCGCCTGATCGGCGCCACCAAGTTGAACAGCTTCATGAACGCCGTCGAGGAATTGTTCGACCTGGGCCTGGTCGACGAACTGCAGGATACCGAGGAGCCGAAGGACGGCTGCGACGCCATCTTCAGCGAACCCTGACGCCATCGCCACAGCCTGCAATGGATTTTGTTGCAGGCAAAATGTTTCTTGGGAGTATAATTTTTCCCATGGACCGAATCGACGCCCTCAAGAGCATTGCCGCGCAAGCCGGGCGCGGCGACCTCGCCTTTCCTACCCATGTCGACGCGACGCTGAAACTGCAGCGCGCGTTGAACGACCCCGACTGCCACATCGACGAGGCCGCGCGCCTGGTGCAGACCGAGCCGCTGCTGGCCGCCCGCACCGTCGCGATCGCCAACTCGGCCGCCTACAAGCGGACGGGCCAGGATGTGACCAACGTCAAGGCCGCCGTGCAGCGCGTGGGTTTCCGCACGCTCGGCGCCCTGGCCGCGGCCGTCATCGTGCGCCAGCTCGCCAGCGAGATCACCGACCCCGTGTTGCGCGCCAAGGCCGACCGGCTGTGGGAACACTCGGCCCACGTGGCCGCGCTGGCGCAGGTGATCGCGCGGCGCGTCTCGCGCGTCGATCCGGAGACGGCGATGTTCGCCGGGATCGTGCACGAGGTCGGCGGCTTCTACCTGCTGTCGCGCGCGCCGGAATTCCCCGGGCTGCTCGACGGCGACCCGTACGACTGGATCGAGCACGGCGAAACGGCCATCGGCCGCGGCGTGCTGCAGAAGCTGGGCGTGCCTGCCCCCGTCATGGGCGCCATCGAGGCGCTGTGGAACGGCATGCGCGCGCTGCCGCCGGAAACCCTGGGCGACACGCTGCTGCTGGCAAACGACCTGTCCCCCGTCCCCTCGCCCTTGCTGGAACGTCCGGAGCTGTCCGGCCTGCAGGCCTCGGCCACGATCGACTTCGCCGTCGGCGAAGGCAGCCTGACCAGCATCCTGGAAGAATCGGCGGAAGAGGTGCGCAGCCTCGGCGTGGCGCTGTCCTGAGCGCGCAGGGCCGCTGCCGCACGGACAAAAAAAAATCCCGCTACGAGAGCGGGAAAAGTCCAAAACTAGGGATGTCCTGAAAGAGACAGGTCCATCTTAGTTCCCTCGACCTGCCTACTCTGTGCGTTGACTCACATTTGTTAAATTTTTCTGGAAATGTGAACTGACGAGTCGATTTGGCGCAAAAAAAAACCCGCTCCTTGCGGGAGCGGGTGAAGTCCAAAACTAGGGATGTCCTGAAAGAGACGAGTCCATCTTAAGCTTCGCCTAAGCGATCCTCTGTGCGCTGTTTCACTTTCGGCAAAAGAAAAAGCCGCGCGGCTTGCACCGCGCGGCTTTTTCCATGAAGCGAGCCTAGCTCAGACGACGGCGCCGTCCGTCTCGTCGCGCTCCTTGACGGGCTTGATCAGGTCTTCGCGTTTCACGCCCAGCCATTTCGCAATGGCGGCCGCCACGAACACGGACGAGTAAATACCGAACAGGATACCGATCGTCAGCGCCATCGCGAAGTAGTGCAGGCTCTGGCCGCCGAAGAACAGCATCGACAGCACCATCATCTCGGTACAGCCGTGGGTGATGATGGTACGCGAGATGGTGCTGGTGATCGCGTGGTCGATGATTTCCTCGACGTTCATCTTGCGCTGCTTGCGGAAGGTCTCGCGGATCCGGTCGAAGATGACGACCGATTCGTTGACGGAATAGCCCAGCACGGCCAGGATACCGGCCAGCACGGTCAGCGAGAATTCCCACTGGAAGAAGGCGAAGAAGCCCAGGATGATCACGATGTCGTGCAGGTTGGCGATGATCGCCGCCACCGCGAACTTCCACTCGAAGCGCACGGCCAGGTAGATCATCACGCCGACCACGACCATGATCAGCGCGTTCAGGCCGTTCTGGGCCAGCTCGTCGCCGACCTGGGCGCCGACGTAGTCGACGCGCTGCAGGCTTACCACTTCGGCGCCGGCCGCGTTCACGCAGCTGTTGCGGGTGACGTTCTCGCCCTTGGCGGTGGTCTGCTGGACCTGCTTCGGTGCGCCGCTCTCGGCCGCGCACAGCGCGTTGAACACGGCGGTCGACGCGTTGTTGGCATTGCTGCCCGCGCGGATCGGCAGGCGCAGCAGCACGTCCTGGGCCGTGCCGAAGCTCGACACTTCCGGCTGCTCGTAGCCCAGCTTGGTCAGCGAGCCGCGGATCTTTTCCTGGTCGGCCGCATGCGGGTAGCGCAGCTCCATCACGGTACCGCCGGTGAACTCCACCGAGAAGTGCAGGCCCTTGGTCACCAGGAAGAAGACGGCGGCGACGAAGGTCAGCGCCGAGATCACGTTGAAGATCAACGCGTGGCGCATGAACGGGATGTCCCGTTTAATCTTGAAAAATTCCATGTTCTACCCCGGTTTCCTTATTCCTTGGCGGCGGCCTTGCGGGCGCCTCCGGCAGTCATGCCCGGCGTCCAGACGGTGCCGATGGCGATCTTGTTCAGCTTCTTCTTGCGGCCGTACCAGAGGTTGACGACGCCGCGCGACACGAACACGGCCGAGAACATCGAGGTCAGGATGCCCAGGCAGTGCACGACGGCGAAGCCGCGCACGGCGCCCGAACCGAACACGACGAGGGCCAGGCCGACGATCAGCGTGGTCACGTTCGAGTCCAGGATGGTCGCCCAGGCGTGGCTGAAGCCAGCCGAGATCGCGGCCTGCGGTGTATTTCCCGCACGCAGTTCCTCGCGGATGCGCTCGTTGATCAGCACGTTCGAGTCGATCGCCATGCCGAGCGCCAGCGCGATTGCCGCGATGCCGGGCAGCGACAGCGTCGCCTGCAGCGTGGACAGCAAGGCCAGCAGGAACAGCAGGTTGCAGGCCAGCGCCAGCACACTGAAGAAGCCGAACAGCTGGTAGTAGATGATCATGAAGGCCGCGATCGCCACGAAGCCCCACAGCGTCGAGTGCAGGCCCTTGGAGATGTTCTCGGCGCCCAGTTGCGGGCCGACCACGCGCTCCTCGACGAATTCCATCGGCGCCGACAGCGCGCCGGAGCGCAGCAGCAGCGCGAGTTCGGCCGCGGCGGCCGGGCTGGCCATGCCCGTGGTCTGGAAGTTCGCGCCGAATTCGCCCTGGATCGTGGCGACCTGCAGCACCGTGTATTTACCCTTTTCCTTCAGCAGCGTGGCCATGCGCTTGCCGACGCGCTCGCGCGTCATGGCGCGCATCTTGCGGCCGGCCTCGGCGTTGAGCTCGAGGTTGACGGCCGGACGCTGGTTCTGGTCGAAGCCGGCGACGGCGCTGATGATCGAGTCGCCGGAGACGAGCACGTCCTTCGAGACGACGACCGGCGCGCCCGAACCCTGGGTGAACAGTTCCGAGTTCAGCGGGATGGTGGAGGTCAGTTCGGTGCCCGGGGTGATGGTGTCGTCGGTGACGCGGAATTCCAGCGTCGCGGTACGGCCGATGATGTCCTTGGCGTGGGCGACGTCCTGCACGCCCGGCAGCTGGACGACGATGCGGTCGCGGCCCTGCTGCTGGATGATCGGTTCCGTCACGCCCAGTTCGTTGATGCGCTTGCCCAGCGAGCTGATGTTCTGCTTGACGCCCTCTTCCACCACGCGCTGCAGCGCTTCCGGCTTGAGCGTGACCGCCAGCTTCAGGTCGGTGCCGTCGGCGCTTTCGGCAAACGCCAGGTCGCTGTTCTGGGCCAGCACGCTGCGCGCCTTGGCGCGGGTGTCGGCGTCGCGGAACGTGATCTGGATGGTGTCGCCCACGCGGTCGATGCCGGCGTGGCGCACGTTGGCGTCGCGCAGCTGGGCGCGGGCCGAGGCCAGGGTGGTCTTGATGCGGGTGTCCTGCACCGCCTTGGAATCGACCTGCAGCAGGAAGTGCACGCCGCCGCGCAGGTCCAGGCCCAGGTTCATCGGCAGGGCATGCAGCTTCTGCATCCAGACCGGCGTGTTCTTGGCCAGGTTGACGGTGACGATGTAGTCCGGGTCGGCCGGGTCGCGGTTCAGGTCGCGCTCCAGCGCCAGCTTGGCCTTGAACTGGTCGTCCGTGCTGGCGAAGCGGGCACGCACTGCGCTGCTGTCGCCGGCACCGTCCAGGCTGACGGCATCGGCATTGATGCCGGCGCGCTTCAGTGCCTGGGCGACCTGGTCGGTCGTCTCGCTGTTGACCTTGACGGTCGCCTTGCCGGTGGTCACCTGCAACGCCGGCGAATCGCCGAAGTAGTTGGGCGCCGTGTAAAGCAGGCCGAGCAGTACTGTCACGAGGATCAGTATGTATTTCCAGAGGGGATAGCGGTTCATGATGTTCCAGCGTTCAAGGTTGAAGCAGATGCGGGGCTGGAGCGCGGCGCTGGCCGCGCGGGCCGGCTTACAGGGACTTCAGGGTGCCTTTCGGCAGCAGGGCGGTGACGGCGTTCTTCTGCACCACCATCTCGGTACCGGCGGCCACTTCGATGGTCACGTAGGTATCGGTGACCTTGGTCACGCGGCCCAGCACGCCGCCGACGGTGACGACTTCATCGCCCTTGCCCAGCGCATCCATCATGGCGCGCAGTTCTTTCTGACGCTTCTGCTGCGGACGGATCATGAGGAAGTACATGACCACGAACATCAGGATCAGCGGTGCAAACGTGGTCAGGCTGCCCATCAGGCCAGCATCGGCGGCGCCGGCCGCGGTTTGCGCGTAAGCGGTGGAAATGAACACAAGGACTCCCGGATATTAGTATGGTGGTTAAAAAACGAGCGCTGTATTCTAGCACCCCGAAAAAGGCGGCAGCCAGTTTCCCGGCATGTGGGAGCGGCATGCCTGATTGCAAGACATTAGCGAAAAATTAATTTCGATAGGGCGAACGATGGTCGAGCGCGTGGACGGGAAACCCGTCCACCCTACGTATCCGTCACGGGTAGGGTGGACGGCTATGCCGTCCACGCGTTCAACCTGCCCTTGCTCACACGCCGCGCGCGCGGTCGGCGTTGAACTGCAGGCGGAATTCGTGGAACTTGTCCGCATCGATCGCGTCGCGGATTTCCTGCATCAGGTTCAGGTAGTAATGCAGGTTGTGGATCGTGTTCAGGCGGGCGCCCAGGATTTCCTTCGAGCGGTGCAGGTGGTGCAGGTAGGCGCGCGAGAAATTCTTGCAGCAATAGCAAGTGCAGGACTCGTCCAGCGGCGCCTGGTCGTCTTTATAGCGCGCGTTCTTGATCTTGAGGTCGCCGAAGCGGGTGAACAGCCAGCCGTTGCGGGCATTGCGGGTCGGCATCACGCAGTCGAACATGTCGACGCCGTTGGCCACGCCCGCCACCAGGTCTTCCGGCGTGCCGACGCCCATCAGGTAGTGCGGCTTGTTTTCCGGCAGGCGCGGGCCGACGTGCTCCAGGATGCGCATCATGTCTTCCTTCGGCTCGCCGACCGACAGGCCGCCGATGGCCAGGCCCGGGAAGTCGATCTCTTCCAGCCCGGCCAGCGATTCGTCGCGCAGGCGCTCGTACATGCCGCCCTGGACGATGCCGAACAGCGCGTTCGGGTTCTCGCCTTTATTAAACTCGTTCATCGAGCGCTGGGCCCAGCGCAGCGACATGCGCATCGACTTGGCCGCTTCCTCGCTCGTGGCCGGGCGGCCGTCGATCTCGTACGGCGTGCATTCGTCGAACTGCATGACGATGTCCGAATTCAGCGAGCGCTGGATCTGCATCGAAATTTCGGGCGACAGGAACTGGCGCGAACCGTCGATCGGCGAGGCGAACTTGACGCCCTCTTCCGTGATCTTGCGCATCGCACCCAGCGAGAACACCTGGAAGCCGCCGGAGTCGGTCAGGATCGGGCCGTCCCAGCCCATGAAGCCGTGCAGGCCGCCGAACTTGTCCAGCACTTCGGTGCCCGGGCGCAGCCACAGGTGGAAGGTATTGCCGAGGATGATCTGCGAGCCGACCTGCTTCAGTTCGTCCGGGTCCATCGCCTTGACGGAGCCGTAGGTACCGACCGGCATGAAAATCGGCGTCTCGATGGTGCCGTGGTTCAGCTTCAGGCGGCCGCGGCGGGCATGCGACAGGCCGCTCGTGTCTTTCTTAAGGAGGGTAAATTCCAGCATCGTGTTGGTCAGGCTTGGCTGTAGCGTGAATGGGTGGTGAGCAGCATGGCGTCACCGTAGCTGAAGAAGCGGTATTCGCTGGCGATCGCGTGGGCGTAGGCCTGGCGGATCTCCTCGTAGCCGGCAAAGGCCGAGACCAGCATCATCAGCGTCGATTTCGGCAGGTGGAAGTTCGTGATCAGGCGCGTGACGGTGCGGAAGGCATAGCCCGGCGTGATGAACAGGCGCGTGTCGCCGCTGCCGGCGGCGAGCTCGCCCGACTGCGACGCCGATTCCAGCGCGCGCAGCGAGGTCGTGCCGACGGCGACGACGTCGCGCCCCGCGGCGCGGGCGGCAGCGACCTTGTCGACGGTCTCCTGCGGAATCGTGTACCACTCGCTGTGCATCTGGTGCTCGGCCAGGTTTTCCACGCGCACGGGCTGGAAGGTGCCGGCGCCCACGTGCAGCGTGACGTAGGCGATGGTCACGCCCTTGGCGGCCAGCTTGTCCAGCAGCGGCTGGTCGAAGTGCAGGCCGGCCGTCGGCGCGGCGACGGCGCCCGGCTCCTTCGAGTACACGGTCTGGTAGCGCTGCTCGTCGAAATCGTCGGCGTCGTGCTCGATGTAGGGCGGCAGCGGCAGGCGGCCGTGGGCCTCGATCAGCTCGAACACGTCGGCGCCGAAGTGCAGCGTGAAGAATTCGCCGGCGCGTTCGCCCGTGGTGACATCGAAGGCGTCGGCCAGGCGGATGCGCGTGCCCGGCTTGGGCGACTTGGAGGCGCGCACCTGGGCCAGCACGGTACGGTTGTCGAGCACGCGCTCGACCAGCACCTCGACCTGGCCGCCGGACTCCTTCTGGCCGAAGAAGCGCGCCTTGAGCACGCGGGTATTGTTCATCACGAGCACGTCGCCGGCGTGCAGCTGGTCGACGATGTCGGCGAAATGGCGGTCCGTGATGCGGTCGCCGTCGAGCTGCAGCAGACGCGAGGCGCTGCGGTCCGGCAGCGGTACCTGGGCGATGCGCTCGGGCGGCAGGTCGAAATCGAAATCGGAAAGGGAATACATTCTGCTCATCTGGGAAAACAGGCCCGCGAGCCTTACAATATGGGCTCTAGCGTGTAGGGCGAACCCTCTATTTTACACCCGGTTTCCGGCGCGAGGGCGCAGTCGAGCGGCTTTGTGGCCGATCCTGCAACGCCGCCGACACGCGCCAACCGATCCGCCATGCCAGCCACCAAAGCCCCAGCCGCTGCGAAAGCGGCACCGAAAAGCATCGAAAGCAAGCTCGCCAAGCTCGGCCTGCGCACCGACATGGACCTGGTGCTGCACCTGCCGATGCGCTACGAGGACGAGACGCAGATCGTCCCGATCCGCGAAGCCTGCCTGCGCGGTGGCCACGTCTCCCAGGTCGAAGGCATCGTCACCAAGAACGAAGTCGCCTATAAACCGCGGCGCCAGCTGCTGGTGACCATCGCCGACGACTCGGGCGACATCCAGCTGCGCTTCATGAACTACTACGGCAGCCAGGTCAAGCAGCTGGCCGAGGGCACCCGCGTGCGTGCGCGCAGCGAAGTGCGCCACGGCTTCTTTGGCGCCGAGATGGTCCATCCCGTCTACAAGATCGTCAACGAAGGCGCGCCCCTGCCCAACTCCCTGACGCCCGTCTACCCGGCCGGTGAAGGCCTGTCGCAGACGGTGCTGCGAAGGGCGATCGCGGACGCCATGAAACGGGTCGACTGGACCGACACCGTGCCCCAGGCCGTGCGCGCGCGCCTGCACCTGGCCGAATTCCAGCCGGCCGTGCGCCTGCTGCATTACCCGCCGCCGGACGTCGACGAACACGCGCTCGTCGAGCGCAGCCACCCGGCCTGGACCCGCGTGAAATTCGACGAGCTGCTGGCCCAGCAGCTGTCGCTGAAAAAGGCGCAGCAGTCGCGCCGCGAAAAAGGCGCGCCCGTCCTCGGCGCCGTGGGCACGCTGTCCGCCGCCTTCCTGGAAACCCTGCCGTTCAAGCTGACGAACGCCCAGCAGCGCGTGGTCGAGGAGATCCGCGCCGACCTGCGCGAAAGCTATCCGATGCAGCGCCTGCTGCAGGGCGACGTCGGCAGCGGCAAGACCGTGGTCGCGGCGCTGGCCGCCGCCCAGGCCATCGACAGCGGCTACCAGGCCGCGCTGATGGCGCCCACCGAGATCCTGGCCGAGCAGCACTTCCGCAAGATCGCGTCCTGGATGGAACCGCTGGGCGTGAAGGTCGCCTGGCTGACGGGCAGCCTGAAGAAAAAGGACAAGCAGGCCGCCAGCGAACTGGTCGAATCGGGCGAGGCGAATCTCGTCATCGGCACCCATGCGCTGATCCAGGACACCGTGCAGTTCGCGAAGCTGGGCCTCGTGCTGGTCGACGAGCAGCACCGCTTCGGCGTCGGCCAGCGCCTCACGCTGCGCAACAAGGGCAGCGACGGCCTGGTGCCGCACCAATTGATGATGTCGGCCACGCCGATCCCGCGCACGCTGGCGATGACGTATTACGCCGACCTCGAAGTGTCCGTCATCGACGAGCTGCCGCCGGGCCGCACGCCCATCGTCACGCGCGCCATCGACCAGAACCGGCGCGACGAGGTGATCGAACGCGTGCACGCGGCCGCGCTCGAGGGCCGGCAGGCTTACTGGGTCTGCCCGCTGATCGAGGAATCCGAGGCGCTGCAGCTGCAGACGGCCACCGATACCTACGAGACGCTGGCGGCCAGCCTGCCCGACCTCGTCGTGGGCCTCGTGCACGGGCGCATGAAGCCGGCAGAGAAGCAGACGATCATGGATGCGTTTTCCGCGGGCGACGTGCACGTGCTGGTGGCGACGACCGTCATCGAGGTGGGCGTCGACGTGCCGAACGCCTCGCTGATGGTGATCGAGCACGCCGAGCGCTTCGGCCTGTCGCAGCTGCACCAGCTGCGCGGCCGCGTGGGCCGCGGCTCGGCCGCCAGCGTGTGCCTGCTGCTGTACCAGAGCCCGCTTGGCCACGTGGCCAAGCAGCGCCTGATGACGATGCGCGAAACGACGGACGGTTTCGAGATCGCGCGGCGCGACCTGGAAATCCGCGGTCCCGGCGAATTCCTTGGCGCGCGCCAGTCGGGCGAGGCGATGCTGCGCTTCGCCAACCTGGAAACCGACCAGGCCATCGTCGAGCAGGCGCGCGACGTGGCGGGCTGGCTGCTGGGGTCCGACAAGCCGGAGGCGGCGGCGATCGTGGATGCGCACCTGCAGCGCTGGCTGGGGGGGCGGGAGGAGTTCCTGAAAGTGTAAACGTCGTCCCCGCGCAGGCGGGGACCCATGCTGAATTTCCGAAGTCAGTATTTCAACAGCTTTCGAATACTTTCAGGATACCGAATCCTGTACTTCAGCATGGATCCCCGCCTGCGCGGGGATGACGAGGTTGGATTGACTGGCTTATTTAGCGGCCACCGGCGTGGTCGCCGGATCGGCGGCTTCCTTGCCGTCCTTCTTCTCCTTGCCGTCCTTGGTAGCCTCGCCCTTCTTGTCGTGCTTGCCCTTGGCCGGCTTGGCTTCCTGCTTCTCGTGCTTGGCGGCGGCCTTGGAGACGGCCGGCGACGTGCTCGAATCCGGCGCCGCGGTCTGCGACGGCGTGGTGGGCGGCGCGGTCGGCGTCGTGGTCTGGGCAAAGGCGGCGCTGGCGAACAGGGCGGCGATCAGGGTGGCGGCGGTACGTTTCATGGCGAATCTCCTGGCGAATCGGTAAGTGAAACCGGAATTACTTGGCTGCGGCGGTCGGGGCCGGGGTCACGGCGGCGACGGTGGCGTCCTTGCCTTCCTTGGCGACTTCCTTGGTCTTGTGGGCGGCCTTGGCGCTGGCGTGCTTGGCCTCGGCCTTGGCGTCCTTCGCCTCCGCCTTCACGGTGTCCTTGGCTTGCTTGGCGTCCGCCTTGGTTTCCTTGGCCTGTTCCTTCACGGCCTTCTTGGTCTCATGGGCTTCGGATTTCACTTCGGCCTTGGCGCTCTTGGCGTCGGCCTTCGCCTCAGCCTTGACGGTGGGCGAGGTGGTGGCGGGGGCCGGCGTCTGGGCGAATGCAGCAGTGGCGAACAGACCGGCGATCAGGGCAGCGATGGTGTTTTTCATGATAAGTGGTCCTCAGCTAGTTTTGGGATTCTCGTGCACGTTTGCGTGTCACTTGTCCCTAAAACGAGCCCGCCTGCCGCCTTGTTGACAGCCTTTACAAATGCTTACCGGGCTGACAATCGCTTACATCCAAGCAATTATTCCTTCTTCGTGAGCTCGACGCCGTCGACCGTCATCTTCCACTTGCCCTGCTCGCGGTGCGGCGGCTTGCCGACGACGAAGGTCGACTTGATGAAGCTGGTGCCGACGTCGAAGTCGTCGCCATGGAAGCCCTGCAGGTCGACGTTGAGGTCGAGGTTCTTGCCGGGGCGATCGCGCTTGTACTCGACGTGGCCGTCCGGATGGATCTTCAGGCGCATCTTCTCGCCCAGCCATTCGCCGACGTAGTTCGCCTTGTCGGCGGGGACGGGAACGGGGTCGGCAAAGCTGGGGGCGGCGGCGAGGAGCGCCGCGGCGAACAGAGTGGCACGCAGAAGCATCGGACATCCTTTCGAGGTTGGCGGAACAGCCAGTATCCGAACCCGCGCGGACGCCGTCAAACGGAATCGGGTATGCATGCGGCGCCAGTAGCCCATGAACGACAAAGCCCGCAGGCGCGGGCTTCATCGGTACAGCAAAAAAGGATCAGAAACCGTAGCCGTGCCACGCATCCTTGAAGTCCTTGGCGCGGGCGTCGACCACTTCCTGGCGCGCGCGCAGCCATTGCACGACGGCTTCGCGGTCCTCCTCGTTCGGCGAGCCGCGCTCGATGCGGGCGATCACGCCCTCGGTCTCGCTGAACGGCTCCTTGCCGCCGAAGCCGCCGCCCAGCAGGCCGCGCTGCTCCAGGAAGCCGAAGAAATCGTTGATGAAGTCGTGGTACGGTTCGCCGCGCATCGGAGCGTGGAACACGAGCTCCACGTCGAAGCAGTGTTCCTGGAATTCGCCGACGCGCAGCTTCTTGCGCTGGCGGGGCGTGAGCCGGCGGATGCGGCTGGTCGAGCGGGGATCGCGTCTCATGGGTTCTCCTTGTGGCTTATGAGTGGATCAGTCGTTGTCGGATGCGTAGCGCAGGCCGATCTGGCGGCGCGCCTCGTCCATCACGCCCATCAGCATCAGCGTATCGGCATGCGTCATGCCGGGGCTTTCGATCTCGCCGGCGCGCCAGCAGCGCTGCGCCTCCATGATCTCGTGCACATAGCCGTTGCCGAGGAACGGCGTATCGACGGTGCGCGCCGTGCCGTCGGCCAGCGCCACCGTCACCGAGCGGGCGCGGTGGAACATGGTGTTCATGCGCACATGGCCTCGTTCTCCGGCCACCGTCAGTTCGCTCGACAGGCGCGCGCGCAGCGAGCAGCTGAGGACGGACATGCCGCCGCCAGCGTGGCGCAGCACCAGCGCCGTCTGTTCGTCGACGCCGGTCGGACCCAGGTCGGCCTGCGCCAGCACGCCCGTCACGGGTCCCTGCAGCGCCGCCGCGATCGACAGCGGATAGATGCCCAGGTCGAGCAAGGCGCCGCCACCCAGTTCCGGATTGAACAGGCGGTGTTCGGGCCCGACGTCGGCCTTGAAGCCGAAATCCGCGCTCACCTGGCGCACGGCGCCGATCTCGCCGGACGCGACGATGCGCCGCACTTCGGCGAAGGCCGGCAGGAAGCGCGTCCACATCGCCTCCATCAGGAACAGTTTCTTGTCGCGCGCGAGCGCCACCAGTTCCTCGGCCTGGCGCCGGTTCACGGTGAACGCCTTTTCGCACAGCACGCCCTTGCCCGCTTCCAGCGCCATGCGCACGTTCTCGTAGTGCATCGGATGCGGCGTGCCGACGTAGACCAGGTCGACGTCGCCGGCCTGGACCAGCGCGTCGTACGAACCGTAGGCCGCGCCGCCGCATTGCGCGGCGAATGCCTGCGCCCCCTCGAGCGTGCGCGAGCCGACGCCGGCCAATACGCCATCAGGCGTGTCCTTCAATGCCGTGGCGAAGGCCTTGGCGATCTTGCCGGTGCCGAGGATGCCCCAGCGGACCTGTGCACTCATGCTTGTCTCCTTTTCGGACGGAATACGGTCTCGTCGCGGTAGAACGCCTCGTCCTGGCCGGGCCACCAGCCGGGCACGCCCAGCGCCTGCAGCGGCATGAAGCCGGCAGTGCTCAAGCCGTTCGTTTTCATCGCCGCCGATTCGGCGGCATCGATCCAGTCGCGGCGCGCCTGCCAGGGCAAGGCGAACACCTCGCCCGGCGCGAACACGACGCGCGTGTGCGCCGTGATCGCCTTGCGCGGCGCGACCAGCTTTTCCATCAGTGCGTGGCCGAACAGCCAGACCTCGGCACCGGCGCCCGCCGCGAATTGCGCACGGCGCGTCCACAGGGCGTCGACCCAGCGGTGTTCGCGCAGGTCGTCGACGAGGGCATGTCCCGCCTCGTCGTCGCGCACCAGCAGCAGCGCGGCGTTCTCGTCGTAGATGGTGGCGGCGTCGCGCGCGGGGCCGCGCGACTTGCCGACGCCGGCGGCCTGGATCTGCGCCGCCTGCAGCGCGTTCAGTGCGCGCTTGATGCGCGGGAAGGTCTGCCACACGAGGCCGTTGAAGAAATCGTGCAGGTTCTCGCGCGTGGGCACGCAACCGGTGGCGCCGATGAATTCCTCGTAGGCCGCGTCGGGCGGCAGCGCTTCCTGGGGAACGAAGCGGATCGCCTGGCCGCGGTGGTTGACGAGGCCCAGGCGCGCCGCATTGGCATTGAAGGCGTCGATGAACGGGCCGCCAGCCAGGCGCTCGAAGGCGGGACGCACCGTGTCATACCACGGCCGCGTCCAGTCGATCTGCGCGAACATCCAGGAATTACACCATCTTCCAGCCGATCTGTTCGCCGCCGTTCAGCGGGACCAGTTCGTGCTCGCCCATCGGCACGGTGGC
The DNA here is from genome assembly GCF_030412015.1 of Massilia sp. YIM B02763. GTDB lineage: Bacteria > Pseudomonadota > Gammaproteobacteria > Burkholderiales > Burkholderiaceae_D > Telluria. The sequence continues at coordinate 177,565 of NZ_JASNRD010000009.1, forward strand.
CGGCAGGGTCCAGGTTTCGCGCTTGAGGGTGATGGTGCCCGTGTTGACCGGCAGGTCGTAGAAGGCCGGGCCGTTCAGGCTGGCGAAGGCTTCCAGCTTGTCCAGCGCGCCGGCCTGCTCGAAGGCGGTGGCGTACAGTTCCATCGCGTGCAGCGCCGTGTAGCAGCCGGCGCAGCCGCACGACGTTTCCTTGGTGTGGATGGCGTGCGGGGCCGAGTCGGTGCCGAGGAAGAAGCGCTCGTCGCCGCTGGTGGCGGCCGTCACCAGCGCCAGGCGGTGTTCCTCGCGCTTGAGCACGGGCAGGCAGTACATGTGCGGGCGGATGCCGCCGCGGAAGATCTCGTTGCGGTTGTACAGCAGGTGGTGGGCCGTGATGGTCGCCGCGATCGGGCCTTCGGCCTCGGCCACGTACTCGGCCGCATCCTTGGTCGTGATGTGCTCGAACACGATCTTCAGTTCCGGGAAGTCGCGGCGCAGCGGACGCATCACGCGCTCGATGAACACGGCTTCGCGGTCGAACAGGTCGATGTGGTGGTCCGTGACTTCGCCGTGGATCAGCAGCGGCATGTCGGTGTCCTGCATCGCCTCCAGCGTCTTGTAGCACTTGCGCAGGTCGGTCACGCCGGCCGCCGAGTTGGTGGTGGCGCCGGCCGGGTACAGCTTGACGGCGTGGACGAAGCCCGAATCCTTGGCGCGGCGGATCTCGTCCGGGTCCGTGTTGTCGGTCAGGTACAGCGTCATCAAGGGCTCGAATTGCATCCCTTCCGGCAGCGCCGCCAGGATGCGCTCGCGGTAGGCCGCGGCCAGCGCCGTGGTGGTGACCGGCGGCTTCAGGTTCGGCATGACGATGGCGCGGGCGAACTGGCGCGCGCTGTGCGGCAGCACGCTGGCCATGGCGGCGCCGTCGCGCAGGTGCAGGTGCCAGTCGTCGGGACGGGCGATGGTGATGGTGTCGGGGGATTCGATGATGGACATGGCGGCTCTCGGATTGCGAACCCCGGCATTTTACCTGCTGCCACCCCGGCCGGCACGCGTTCGCCCGCCCGCACGGTACGTTTCTTTCCAGCATTAACAACCTGTCCAACGCTAGAATTGACATATCGACCACAGCCGGCCATCGCCGTCCCGTCCATGGCTTACGAGTTCCACACCGTCGCGCAACTGGCCGCCCTCATCGCCCTCGCCTACGTCGTCTACGGCGTCACGGGATTCGGCTCCGCGATCACGGCGATGCCCGTGCTGGTGCTGCTGGTGCCGTTGCGCGTGGCCGTGCCGCTGATGCTGGTGTTCGACCTCGTGTCCGGCCTACTGCTCGGCCTGCGCAACCGGCGCCATGTCGTCGTGGGCGAGTGGCGGCGCCTGATGCCCTGCATGCTGGCCGGGATGGCGCTCGGCGTGGTGGCGCTGGTGCGGGCGCCGGAACGCCTGCTGTTGCTGCTGCTCGGCGCCTTCATCCTGGCCTTCGCGGCCTGGAGCCTGCTGGCACGCCCGCCTGCGCGGCCGCTGGCGGCCGGCTGGGCGCTGCCATTCGGCGCCGTCGGCGGCGTGTTCACCGCGTTGTTCGGCACGGGCGGACCGTTCTATACGATCTACCTGACGCGGCGCCTGGACGACAAGCTGGCTTTGCGCGCGACGATCAGCGTCGTGCTGCTGTCCAGCGCCATTGCCCGCCTGGTGCTGTTCTCCGGCGCCGGCCTGTACGCGCAGCCCGGCTTGCCCTTGCTGGCGGCGACCCTGCTGCCGTTCGCGCTGGGCGGCCTGTATCTCGGCAACCGGCTGCACCTGCGCCTGCCGGCGCAGCGCATCCGCCAGGCCGTCTGGGTGGTGCTGCTCGCGGGCGGCGCCAGCCTCGTGCTGCGCAATCTATAGGCAGATGGAGGCAGATGCCGGGCTCAGTGGATGATCCGCGCCAGGAACTCGCGCGCCCGCTCGGACCGCGGCGCGTCGAAGAAGGCGTCCTTCGGGCTGTCCTCGACGATGGCGCCGGCATCCATGAACACGACGCGGTCGGCCACGCGGCGCGCGAAGCCCATCTCGTGGGTGACGACCATCATCGTCATGCCTTCCTGGGCCAGGCCCGTCATCACGTCCAGCACCTCGCCCACCATCTCCGGGTCGAGCGCGGACGTCGGCTCGTCGAACAGCATGGCGACGGGGTCCATCGCCAGCGCCCGTGCGATCGCCACGCGCTGCTGTTGGCCGCCCGAGAGCTGGCTGGGAAACTTGTCCTGGTGCGCGAGCAGGCCCACGCGGTCCAGGTATTTCAGGCCGTTGGCCGTCGCTTCGTCGCGCGAGCGCTTGAGCACCTTCACCTGGGCCAGGTTCAGGTTGTCGCGCACCGACAGGTGCGGGAACAGCTCGAAATTCTGGAACACCATGCCGATGCGGGCGCGCAGTTCCGGCAGGCGCGTGGCCGGATCGCCGACCGAGGTACCGTCGACGCGGATGGTCCCCTGTTGAAAAGGTTCGAGGCCGTTGACGGTCTTGATCAGGGTCGATTTGCCCGATCCGGACGGGCCGCACACTACCACCACGTCGCCGCGCGCCACGCCCGTGCTGCAGTCGCGCAGCACCTGGAACGTCCCGTACCACTTGCTGACATTGTCGATGTCGATCATGGGTAAATCATCCGTAAACATTTGCGCGATACGCTCGCTGAATTACCGTATTGTCGTCGATTTACGGGGCTTTGCGCATGCTTGACAGCACTTGCAACGCCAAGGATACTGCGGGACTTGTCAATATTGTCAGCATCAAAGGCACTCGCGCACGATCACCGTTTTGCCCGAGTTTCCGCCCGAGCCAGCTCGGGTCGCGCCGGCGCAGGACGGACGATCTCTTCCTGACCGCCGCGGCGCCATCACAGAGGACGTCTATGAACAAACGAAACCGCCTCACCACCTACATCATGGTAGGACTGGTGCTGGGCATCGCCGTCGGCTATGCGGCCAATACGCAGATGGCCGATCCCGCCGCCTTCGCGGACAATATGTCGCTGATCACGACCCTGTTCCTCCGCCTGATCAAGATGATCATCGCGCCGCTGGTGTTCTCGACGCTGGTCGTCGGCATCGCCAAGATGGGCGACGCGGCGGAAGTGGGCCGCATCGGCGTCAAGGCGCTGGGCTGGTTCGTCATCGCTTCCGTGATGTCGCTGACGCTGGGCCTGATCCTCGTGAACCTGTTCCGTCCGGGCGACGCGATGGCGCTGGCCGGCAACCTGCCGGCGGCGAACGCCTCCTCTGGCATTGCCGTCACCGGCCTCACGCTGAAGGACTTCATCACCCACCTGGTGCCGACCTCCATCGCGGACGGCATGGCCAAGAACGAGATCCTGCAGATCGTGATCTTCTCGATCTTCTTCGGCACCGGCGCCGCCGCCGTGGGTGCGCGCGCCACCCCGCTGATCGACGCCATCGACGGCGCCGCCCACGTGATGCTGAAGGTGACGGGCTACGTGATGAACTTCGCGCCGGTCGCCGTGTTCGCCGCCGTCGCGGGCGTGATCGCCAAGAGCGGCGTCGGCGTGCTGGCGACCTACGGCGTCTTCATGGGCGAGTTCTACCTCGGCATCATCCTGCTGTGGATCATCCTGATCGGCGTCGGCATCCTGTTCGTCGGCCCTCGCCTGCTGAAGCTGATCGCGGAACTGCGCGAGCCGACCATCCTCGCCTTCACCTGCGCCTCGTCGGAAGCGGCCTTCCCGAAGACGCTGGAAGGACTGGAGCGCTTCGGCGTCAAGAACCGCCTGGCCGCCTTCGTGCTGCCGATCGGGTACTCGTTCAACCTGGACGGCTCGATGATGTACTGCACCTTCGCGACCATCTTCATCGCCCAGGCCTACGGCATCGAGGTGCCGCTGTCGACCCAGCTGACCATGATGCTGGTGCTGATGCTGACCTCGAAGGGCATGGCCGGCGTGCCGCGCGCCTCGCTGGTCGTCATCGCCGCCACGCTGAACCAGTTCCACATTCCGGAAGCGGGCCTGCTGCTCCTCTTGGGCATCGACCACTTCCTGGACATGGGCCGCTCGGCCACCAACGTGATCGGCAACGGCATCGCCACCGCCGTCGTCGCCAAGTGGGAAGGCGAGCTGTCCACGCCCACGCCGTCCGACAAGGATATCTCTACGGCGCCCCTGCGCTGACCAAGTTTCCCGACGCATCCCCAAGGCTTTCCGGCGACGGAAAGCCTTTTGTTTTTTGGTTTTCATCCCAGGAGTTTGCATGACCCATCCGAAATCCGTCCGCGCGCTGCTGGCGCTGTGCGGCCTCGTCCTCACCATGGCCGCCGCCCAGGCGCAGAAACTGCCCAACGTGACCATCCTCGCCACCGGCGGCACCATCGCTGGCAGCGGCGCCACCAGCACGACGACGGTGGGCTACACGGCCGCCACGGTCGGCGTCGACGCCCTGATCAAGGCGGTGCCGGAACTGCAGAAGGTCGCCCACGTCAGCGGCGAGCAGGTATTCCAGATCGCCAGCGAGAATATGGGCAACCGGGAGTGGCTGGTGCTGGCCAAGCGCGTCAACGCGCTGCTGGCCAGGCCGGACGTCGACGGCATCGTCGTCACCCACGGCACCGACACGATCGAGGAGACGGCCTATTTCCTGAACCTGGTCGTCAAGAGCAGCAAGCCGGTGGTGGTGGTGGGCGCGATGCGTCCGTCCACCGCGATCTCGGCCGACGGCCCGATCAACCTGTACAACGCCGTGATCACGGCCGGCAGCCGCGACGCCGTGGGCAAGGGCGTGCTGGTCGTGATGAACGACCAGATCAACGCCGCGCGCGAGGTCACCAAGACCAATACCACGACCACCGACACCTTCAAGTCGCCGGAACTGGGCATGCTGGGCTACGTGGTCGACAACAAGCCGCACTTCTACCGCGCTTCCACGCGCAAGCACACGGTGGACACCGAGTTCGACGTCGGCAAGCTGGACGCCCTGCCCCAGGTCGACATCGCCTACACCTACGCCAACGTGGGCCCGACCGCCGTCGAGGCGCTGGTCAATGCGGGCGCCAAGGGCCTGGTGCATGCGGGCGTGGGCGACGGCAGCCTGCCGGCCAGGGTGCGCCCGGCGCTGTCCGCAGCGCGCGCCAAGGGCGTGGTCGTCGTGCGCGCCAGCCGCGTGGGCCAGGGCATCGTGGCGCGCAACGGCGAAGCCAACGACGACCAGCTCGACTTCGTGGTGGCCGATACGCTGAATCCGCAAAAGGCGCGCATCCTGCTGATGCTGGCGCTGACCAGGACCGGCGATACCAGGGAAATCCAGCGGATGTTCTACACCTATTGAAGCGAGCGGCAGGACGTAGGGTGGACGGGTTTCCCGTCCACGCGTTCAACGCACGCACCCACGTCGCATGCCGGCAGCATCACCGCCGCTTGGACGCGTGGACGGCAAAGCCGTCCACCCTACAAAACAGCCACGCATTGCGTGGCTGTTTTCATTTCACACCAGCGCGTGCCCCTGCAAGCGCGTCAGGATGGCCAGCGGACTGGATTCCTTGTCGTACTGCTGCATCGGCGACAGCTGCAGCGTGTGCTCCATCATGTACTGGCCCGCCATCACGGCGTGCGAGGCCTGGTCCGAGAAGCATACCCAGGCGCAGCCGGGCGGGAAACCGAAGGTGACTTGCGGGGCGCTCTTCTGGTAGTCCAGGTCGGCCTTCATGGCGTCGTGCAGCTGCAGCATCAGGTGGTCGTATTCGCTGCGCAGCGATTTCGTCACGCCCAGCATGTTCAGGGCCTTCGCCTGCCAGCCCACATAGGGTTTCAGCTTCGGCAGGAAGCGCTTCGCCACGTCCTCGAACGGTTCGCCCACGCGCCACACGCGCGGTTCGCCTTCCAGGTTGACGTTGGTGAAGATGCGCAGCAGGCGCTCGCCGCGGTTCGGGCGCGACGGGAAGGCGTCGACGTGCATGCGGCGGTCGTCGGCGCGCCAGGACTGCACGCGGTTCTGCACGACGGACGGGCGGAAGCTGGTGGCGCCGCGGCGCAGGTGTTCGCCGTAGCGCGGCACCAGGTTGCCGATCAGCGCCTCGGCCTCGGCGCGGAAGCGTCCGATCATGCCGGCGGCCAGCGCCTTGGTGGCGTCGTCGCCGACGACGCCTTTCAGGTCGCCGCCCGGCGACAGGCTGATGTTGCGCACCTTCGGGTCGCGGATGTCTTCGCGAAACAGCGCCAACTCTTCCTTCTGCGGCGCGAAGCCGGCCTTGCCGTAGCTGCCGAAGTCGGGGAAGTACAGCACCTTGCCCGCTTCCAGCGCGGCGATCCAGGCCGGATTGCCGTGGCCGACATCGGCCATGTCGATCTCGACGATCTGATTGTCCATGTTCTTGGTTTCCTAGTCTTGTCCCAACGCTTCCGGCGCGGCCGCAAGATCGTCGTCCTGCTTCGCCTGCTGCCGGTCCCACATCTGCCGATACAGCCCGTCCGCCGCGATCAGCTGCGCATGCGTGCCCCGCTCGACGATGCGGCCATGGTCCAGCACGAGGATCTGGCCGGCATCGGCGATGGTCGACAGGCGGTGCGCGATGACGAGCGTGGTGCGCTGTTTCGCGATTTCCTTCAGCTGCGCCTGGATCGCCTGCTCCGACTTCGAATCGAGGGCCGACGTGGCTTCGTCGAAGATCAGGATGGCCGGGTTCTTCAGCAGCGTGCGCGCGATCGCCACGCGCTGCTTCTCGCCGCCGGACAGCTTCAGCCCGCGCTCGCCCACCATTGTCGCATAGCCGTCGGGCAGGCTCTCGATGAACTCGTGGATCGACGCCGCGCGCGCCGCCGCCACGATGTCCTCGCGGCGCGCACCCGGGCGGCCGTAGGCGATGTTGTATTCGATGGTGTCGTTGAACAGCACCGTGTCCTGGGGCACGATGCCGATCGCGTGGCGCAGCGAATCCTGGGTCACCTGGCGGATGTCCTGGCCGTCGATGCGTATTCCGCCCTGCTGCACGTCGTAGAAGCGGAACAGCAGCCGCGACAGGGTCGACTTGCCCGAACCGCTGTGGCCGACGACGGCCGTCGTGGTCCCGGCGGGAATCGTGAAGTCGACGTCGAACAGGATCTGGCGCTTGGGGTCGTAGCTGAATTCCACATGCGAGAATTCCACGCGCGCGCCCTGCGTCTGCAGCGGCTTGGCGTCCGGTGCATCCGCCACCTCGCGGTGCTGTTCCAGCAGTCCGAACAGGCGCTCCATGTCGGCCAGGCTCTGCTTGATCTCGCGGTAGATCACGCCGAGGAAGTTGAGCGGGATGTACAGCTGGATCATGAAGGAGTTCACCAGCACCAGGTCGCCCAGCGACATCGTGCCGTCGATGACGCCTTGCGTCGCGCGCCACAGGATCGCCGTGACGGCGGCCGCGATGATCAGGGACTGGCCGCTGTTCAGCAGCGACAGCGAGGTCTGCGAGCGCACGGCGGCGCGCTCGTAGTGCTGCAGGCCTTCGTCGTAGCGCTTGGCCTCGTAGTCCTCGTTGCCGAAGTACTTCACCGTCTCGTAGTTGATCAGCGAGTCGATCGCCTTCGTGTTCGCCTTCGAGTCCAGCTCGTTCATCGTGCGGCGGAAGTGCGTGCGCCATTCGGTGACGGTGACGGTGAACACGATGTAGGTGAGCAGCGCCACGCCCGTGATGATCGAGAACCACTTGTCGTAGTGGAAGGCCAGGTAGCCCAGCACCAGCGAGATCTCGACGAGGGTCGGAAGGATCGAGAACAGCGAGTAGGACACCAGCGAGCTCACGCCGCGCGTGCCGCGCTCGATGTCGCGCGTCATGCCGCCGGTCTGGCGGTTCAGGTGGAAGCGCAGCGACAGCGCGTGCAGGTGGCGGAACACGCGCAGCGCGATGGTGCGCACGGCGCGCTGCGTCACGCGCGCGAACAGGAACTCGCGCAGCTCGGTGAACAGCGTGGTGGAGAAGCGCAACGCGCCGTAGGCGACGAGGGCGCCGAGCGGCAGCACCAGCAGCGCGTGCGGATGGTGCGGGTCGATCGAGAGCTGGTCGACGATCTTTTTCAACACCAGCGGCACGCCGATGTTCGCCAGCTTGGCGCCGACCAGGCAGGTCAGCGCCGCGAACACGCGCCACTTGTAGACCCACAGGTAGGGCAGCAGCGTGCGGATGGTGGCCCAGTCGTTGCGCTTGGCATTCTGGTCGGAGGGAGGGGGCAAGGATGAGCGACGCATGACAATATTTCAGTTTTTATGGTTCAATCCAGGACTGATTGTAGCTTTTACCGAGATTTCAAGATGACCCAGCCAGAAAACCAGTCCGCCTCCCCCGTCCGCCTGCCTGAAGGAAAAATGCCGGTGCTGCGGATGATGCCGGGCGCCGCCGACATCAACGTCTATGGGGACGTGTTCGGCGGCTGGATCATGGCCCAGGTCGACATCGCCGGCTCGCTGCCGGCCGTACGCCGCGCCAACGGCCGCGTCGCCACCGTGGCCGTGAACTCCTTCCTGTTCAAGAATCCCGTCTTCGTCGGCGACCTGCTGTCCTTCTATGCCGACGTCGTCAAGGTCGGCAACACGTCGATCACCGTCTCCGTCGAGGTGTACGCGGAGCGCAACCGCCTGCAGACGGACGTCGTCAAGGTGACGGAAGCGACGCTGACCTACGTCGCCACGGGCCCGGACCGCAAGCCGCGCCAGCTGCCGCCGCTCGAATCGCTGATGACGCAATAAGGCCACAACAAGATCGACGATGCAGCACGCGCGCCGCCTGTTCCTGCTGGATGCGGCGCGCCTCGCGGCTGCAAGCACCGCGGCGACGCCGTCCCTGGTGCTGGCCGCGCCGCCCTCGAACCGCGCCGGCTATCCGTTCGGCCTGGGCGTCGCCTCCGGCGCGCCGCTGCCGGACTCCGTGATCCTGTGGACGAGGATCCTCCCCGATCCGCTCGACGCGGCCTCGAGCCCGCGCCTGGCCGTGCCGCTGCGCTGGGAAGTGGCGGACGACGAGGCGTTCCGCCGCATCGTCGCGCAAGGCAGCGCCATCGCCACGCCGGAGCTGGCGCACAGCGTGCGGGTGAACGTGACGGGCCTGCGGCCGGCGCGCTGGTACTGGTACCGCTTCATGCTGGGCGATGCCGTCAGTCCCGTCGGCCGCACGCGTACGGCGCCCGCGGCCGGCAGCCTGCCCGGCATGTTGAAGCTGGCCGTGGCCTCGTGCCAGCACTGGGAATTCGGCAGCTACGCGGCGCACCGCCACATCGCCGCCGCGCATCCCGACCTCGTCGCCTTCCTGGGCGACTACATCTACGATACCCGCGAACTCATCGGTATGGACATGTAACCTAGAATGAGTTAGAGTATGGACATTGATAAAATGACATAGCTCGATCGTGGCCAACTTAGAATTCATCAACTTCCAACCTGCACGCGAAGTAGTCAAGGGAAATACTGTTGAATGGGAACCTGACAGGTTAGCCCGCCTTATCAAAGAGTTACCCCAAATATTCTGGAGCAGTGGTGAGCCATGGCACGAGGCTAATCACTGGGCGCTTACTAAGGTAACTAGCAAGCAAGGCCAAGACACCAGCACAGCGAAACCACTAATGAAGCACCTTGCCGCTTACGCTTCGTGGTTGGAATCTGAGGAGCTGGATTGGCGGCATTTTCCCATTCGCAAAAGTGAACGAGCGATCGTAAAGTTTCGAGGTTATCTGATCGAGCAAAGGGACCAAGGAATAATTGCTCCCTCTACTACCAGCGCCAGAATGGCTGCGGTAATTCGATTTTATCGCCATGCGCTAATAAATGGGTTTGTGGAAAGAAAATCTCCTCTTTGGACGGATCGTCAAGTCGTAGTCCAATACTATGACAGTACAGGTTTCGAGCGAACCATAACTCGAACCTCGTCTGATCTCGCAATTCCTAATACTCAACGGCCGGGAATTAGGCTCGAAGATGGACTTTTTCCATTGCGAACCGAAGATGCTACGACTTTAATAAACTTTGCGCGTGATTCCAAGCTTAAAGAGATCAGTTTGATGTTGATGCTCGGTTTTCTTACAGGGGCGCGCATTGAAACCATCACTACGCTCACCGTAACAAGCATCGAAGACGCCTATCCAGATGTTCAAACGCCCAATATTTATCGATTACGAGTCGGCCCTGGAACTGGAATAAATACTAAATTCGATATTGTCGGCGAAATATTGGTTCCACAATTCCTTATCGAGGAACTCAGGAATTATGCATACTCGATGCGAAGACTTAAACGACAAGCAATTGCTAGTGAGACGAATCGAAAACGATTGTTCTTAACTGTCCAAGGTAATCCATATGTATCAGGTTCGTTCAATCGATTAATGACAGACCTCCGACGACGCGCTCTTAGTGCTGGGTTGCGTTTTATGTCAAAGTTTAAATTTCATCAGACGCGAGCGACCTTTGGGACATGGATGATGACCGTATCACTAAGAGTTACCAACGCAAAATCTGCTGTTGCCTTTGTAAGAGATGCAATGCTTCACAAAGACGAAAGAACGACATTTCTTTACGTTCGGTTTATTGAAAGAGAGCCAATAAAAGAAGAAATTGCCAATGAGTTCAGCGCCGCCTTTTCAGGTTTAGCGAATCGTGATTGGAATGCATATCATGCATGATGACCTGCAAGAACTCAACTTAACCTTTCCATTGATTCCCACTGGCGCGAAAGAAACACCTCTCAGCCTCAAAAGACTTCTCTACAAAGGCGGAACCGCGTTACGGACTGATCAGGCAGAGAAAGCAATTCAAGAAGGTTGGCTTGGCGAGGTGCAGCCGGATCGGATCGAGTTGGTTTCGCTAATTCACGCCAGCATTAATACGCTCTTAACGGCTGGAGGAAGCCGTACAACGGCCCGTGCTCAGATCAGAGAAATAAGCACGTTTTTTGAGTGGGGAGATGGGAACCACGCCAATCTGAGTCTAACAGGCGTAATCAAGAGCTACATAGACTGGAGCGAATATTTGCTACGTCGGGTTAGGATAAAAAAAGATCTTAAGCAAGGGAGCGCTTACAACCATGCAAGGATGGTCGGCCAACTTCTAGATGATGTGCTAGATCGAACAAAACCTGTTTTGACAGCCACAAGGATTAAACGACCAACGACACGGAAAACCGTGCAAGGCGTGAAGGCAGATAAGCAAAATCTACAGGAAACGTTTGCCTTTGGCCGACTACTCCAAGATATATGTGATGGCACGCCTCTCGATATCATATGGAACGCCCCAATAGTGCGCATTCCCATGCAGCAAGGGGGCAATATCGAATTTCGTTTTGGGAGAGAAGCCGCTCCTGACCACGCACGAAAACAGTCAGAAGTATACAAGTCGAGGGAACGGGTGCTGGAGTACAAAAATGACCGATCGTTAAATAATCATTTCCGTATGAATATGGTCAATTTACGTATTCAATCCGAATTGCTCATGTTCATCGGCCAAACTGGGATGAACCTAACACAAGCACACAACCTTCCTTTACGCCGATTCAGTTTTTCCAGCGACATCAATGGCTACAAAGTCCGAGAATATAAGCACAGACGTAAGGGGGAAGTCCTTTTTGAAATATTCACTGAATACCGCGGTCACTTTGAGCGCTATCTAGAATGGCGGCGACAAATCTTTGGCAAAGCTGAACAAAGGCTATTCCCCTTTATCAGGCAAGACGGAGTTCGAGAGGAGAAAAAAGTTCAATTCTCCAGTGTTAAAAACGCCTGCAAAAAAGCTAGCGTGACGTGGGTGCCGCCAAGTACTTTGCGTGGAACTCGTGTTAACTGGATCCTTAGACGCAGCAACGATCCAGACCTGACCGCCGAGATGGCTCAACATCACATAAAAACTTTACTAAGCGATTACGAGACGCCGTCGCAGCAGCGTGCAGCGAGCGAGATAATTCGGTTTCATTTTCGAACGGATCCGTCACTTAATGATGAAGCCATATTGCTCGCTGTCGCGCCAGGAGAATGTAATGGCGTCCCGAAAAGATCTGCCGACAAGCCTTTGTCCGCCACTGAACCTGACTGTAGACGTCCATCAGGCTGTCTCTGGTGCGATCACCACCGTGACATTGATTCCCTTGATTACGTATGGTCAATGGCTTGCTTCCGTCATCTAAAAACCCTTGAATTAAGCAAAGCATCTCCAAAAAATAAACGAGACCAATCGATTCATCCGGCTGAGCATGCGATAAAGAAACTGGGGGAAAAATTGAAAGTTTTTCAAAATTCAAATTCTACACGGCGGGAATGGGTTGAAGAAGCTCTTGCGCGATTAGAAGAAGGATATTACCACGAGCAGTGGTCATATTTGATCGAGTCTCTTGAAGGTTCAGTTAAATGAAAACAGATATCCTTGAGATGACATTCGGAATTCAAAGTGAGTTAGTCACATCGACCGCAGTTAATTTCCGCCCTCCTTCATGGCCGCCGCCGCGTGATTGGCCTGTAGTTATCGACAAGGATGGCTCTGTATTGGCTTACTGGGGTGACTCAATGTGGCAGCTTACGCCTTGGGCCGATCGCCCGGTAATCCTAGACTTCGGGGACGGTGCAGTTGCGAAGAGGAAGGGTGTTAAGTCTATTGACCCCGTCAACGCTGACATATTAAGAATAATTTCAACTTGGCTAATTTGGGGCCCACTCGCAGCGAGATCCGTCTCAACCGCCTATAGAAAATTTCGTATTGTAAGGGCCATTGTCTCCTTATGCAGCAACAACGGCATCAGCGCGGCGACATTGATGCGTTTCCCAAAAGTGTTTGACAAGGTTAAAGAATCCTTATCGCCCAGTGACTACGATTTTATAGTTTCTCTGTTTCACTCACTTTATGATGCCCGAGAAACGCTCGGGTTCACCATCATCGATGCAGATGGCTTGAGACGACTAGCGAACACCTCGCCAAATCATAGGCCGGTACAGACACCATACATTCCACCGCGAATTTGGCTTTATCAAATTACACGTCTTCGCGAATGTCTAACCGATTTTTTGAAGCATGAGGAACAGATTAAATCCTGCTTCCAGTTTTGTCTTGATTCTTACATTAAGAAAAATGGAACGTTGGAAGCGGCACTTTCTCCTAAGAAGACACCGACCACAAGAAGCCCTTTTGTTTCGGGACTCAGTTATCAACCGGACTTTGCCGGCACTTTTTTTGAAGTCGCCACACGGTTCGGGATTGCCGAATTACTTGCAAAATGGGTTAACTCCCCCCAAAACAAGGCTGAATTAGATAGTTTGTCTATTTATTTTTCAATCGTTACCATTGCTGGACTTGCGTATATATGCAACTTTACTCTTCAGCGAAAGGAAGAAGTTGCATCTCTTAGAGCCAATTGTTTGACATGGGACGAGGACGAAACGTATGGGCGGGTACCGATCATATGTGGTGAAACCACAAAGACCGACCCCGACTCAGACGCTCGCTGGATAGCTAGTCCCAGTGTCGAAGTAGCCATCCAAGCGTTATCGACGATAGCACTTATGAGAATGACCTGTGACCAGGCCAATCCAGTAGCTCGGCCTAACCCATCAGATCAAGCCAATCCCTATCTTTACAGCTCACCTACGGAGCCGTGGTCAACTGGGTCGGGAAAGTCACGTGCCTATGAAATTCGTAGCCCGATACGTTCGATTGTTGAAATGATGGACCAATATGTGAACCTTTTTGATGTTGAAAAACTGAAAATAACAGCTGAAGATTTAGAGATTGCGCGTAGACTGACACCTAATTTGCCTGAGAAAGAATTTGCTGTCGGAAAGGTCTGGCCCCTGGCATGGCACCAATATCGCCGGACTGGCGCAGTTAATATGTTCGCCAGCGGAGATATTTCAGACTCAACGATGCAACATCAAATGAAGCACTCGTCACGTCTGATGCCTCTTTATTATGGGCGAAACCATAGCCGCCTAAATTTGAATCAAGAGGTCCAGGCAACCGTAGTAATGGCCATGTATCAAGCCCAAGTCGAAATAGCTAAGGTCGTCATCACGACCGACCGGTTTATTTCGCCGCAGGCTCCAGAGCGGAAAGAAGCTCTTGCGGACAACATCCTTAGTGTTAAAGATGTTAAGGATTTGATTGCCATGGCAAAGAAGGGGACGATCGCTTTTCGAGAGAATCGGTTAGGTGGATGCATGAAAGCTGGCAACTGCGAATACGGCGGAATAGAATCGGTTGCACGTTGTGCTGGCGGCGATGGCCACAAACCTTGCAACGATGTATTGTTTGATCGCAAAAAAGAACCTCAAGTACGTGCTGATCTACGTCGGGTTTTAGAGGAAATCGCGTTGCTTTCTGCTGGACAACCACGTTATAAAGCGCTGATCGAAGAGCAGCGCGCAATGGAGAACTACTTAGATGCCATCTCAAGACATTAACACTCAGCTTTTCGAGTCAAAAGGCGCGGAAGATCGCTTCCGCAAAGCTTTTGAGCGGTTAAAAATTAACGAGCCCAAGATGTTGAGACTTGGAACTCCAGTTACCCAAAATAATGTCGCTAGAGAGGCAGGATGTGACCCATCTGCATTAAAGAAAGCTAGGTTTCCTGCGCTTGTCCGAGAGATACAAGCCTATATCGAGCTGCATCCTGAAGCGGAAAACGCTAAAAATCAAAAGATTAAAAAAAAGCGCGCAGCCAATCGGACCTTAAAAGAACGTCTGGACGACACAGTAAACCAGCGCGATCAGGCGCAGTCGATTATAGCAAGTGCAGGTATGCGCATACTTGAATTACTTGAGAAAATTAATTTATTAGAAAAAGAATTGAACGAACTGCGCCCCACAGCAAAAATAAGTCATCCATTCTAGAGAAGCATTGATTTAGAGCGCCTAACAAAACCCTCTAGTTGCTCGGCAGGCAACAGCCGAGTACACTGAGCCGTTCCGACAGTCCGCCATCGGCCAGAAGCAGTCGCAGCAAATTAATTGCAATTTCTGAAATAATTACTTGACCACATGCTAAACAGTCAACTTTGGATTGAACCTCTCGGTAATGTTGTTGTGGTTCGAGTGAGAGGGGAATTAACTGAAAGCTTGCTCAAAGAAATACATGAGCGCGTAATTCAGCTACTGCGAGATACCGAATACACGCGCGTTCTCTACGACGCATTGGAAATGGAATCACCCGACATTGACATCGCATTGTTGCAAGAAAAATTAAACGAACAGACAAAGCAACTGTTCGCTGACCAATCTCTCCGTAAAGCCATTTTGGTTTCGAATACACGATTAGGTTATCTGTCGCGGATCGCCTTCGGACAATTTGGTGAGGGGGACTACCGTGTTTTCTATAACGATCTCAGCCACGCCTTGCAGTGGCTTGAGACGTGAACAAACCGTCCGCTTCGGGTCGATAGCGGAAGTACACGGCCATAGTTCGGCAGCTAAGATGACGTCCGTGTTCCCATACGGACTGATGCCATGGCCCAAGCACTTCTACCCGAAGACCTTTGGTCGCTCATAGCAGCTCATCTCCCGACCCATCACAGATCGCCGAAGGGCGGACGGCCACGTCTCAACGATCGCGCTACCCTAACCGGGATTCTGTTTGTGCTGAAGACTGGGATACCGTGGGAGTATTTGCCGCGCGAACTCGGCTGCGGCAGCGGGATGACTTGTTGGCGCCGGCTCCACGAATGGATGAAAGCTGGCGTTTGGCAGCGAGTCCACGAGGCAGTCCTTCGACGGCTACGCGAGCACGATCAGATCATGTGGGATCGAGCTTGCGTTGACGCTGCCAGCGTGCCGGCGCCTGCAGGTGGCGAGCATACGGGTCGGAATCCGACCGATCGTGGCAAGCTCGGCTGCAAACACCACCTGCTCGTTGATCAACGTGGGCTGCCGCTGGTAGCGAAGATCTCGGGCGCCCAGGTGCACGACTCGCGTTTTCTTATTCCACTCGTAGAAGCCATCCCAGCGGTTAAGGGACTTCGCGGCCGTGCGCGTAAGCGTCCAGGTAAGCTGCACGCCGATCGAGCGTACGCTTCACGAGCGCATCGCGTTTGGCTGCGTCAACGAGGTATCGCAGCACGTATAGCGCGATACGGCGTGGAGTCGCGTGAAAGGCTCGGCCGATGGCGTTGGGTCGTTGAACGCACGCTAGGATGGCTGCACCGCTTCCGCAGGTTGCGCATTCGGCACGAGCGGCGAGCGGACATACATCAGGCCTTCCTCTCGCTCGCGTGCTCGCTCATCTGTTGGCGGTATGTCGAGAGGTTTTGTTAGGCGTTCTTAATGTAGCGATCAGCCATGCCTTTGATAAGACGTGGTAATCGGCATACTGAAGTGAGCGACATTCATAAGTAACCTGGGCCGACTTGAATGTGCTCAAGTCTCAGTGCGTCGCCACTAGGTTCTGGTAATTCGGTGCAGGAGCCGTCTTGAGTGTTCTGCCGTTACCGACCGACGCGATGCGAAGCGTCATCTGACGGTAACGGCAACACTTGGCACGCACCTATAGGGAAACGCGAGCACCCGAATCAGGCAGGGGCGAGTGGCCATGGCCGCCGACCGAGCTGGTGCCTTCCTTGGCACCGACGTCGATCTGTGCGAGCTGCGCCGGGCCACTGGATGCGCCTTCGATGGTCAGCGCCGCATAGCCATCCTCCAGGCGCTTGAGATCGTCGGCGGTGAGCTTCAGGTCGAGCGCGGCGACGTTTTCGTCCAGATGCGCGATCTTGGTCGTGCCGGGGATGGGCACGATCCAAGGCTTGCGGGCCAGAAGCCAGGCGAGCGCCATCTGTGCCGGGGTCGCGCCCTTGGGCAGGCCGACCTGGCGCAGCAGCTCGACTACGCGCCAGTTGCGGCGGCGGGCCTCCGGCGTGAAGCGCGGGAACACGGCGCGCAGATCGCCTTCGAGCAGCTCGGTTTCGGCGGCGACGGTGCCGGTCAGGTAGCCCATGCCCAGCGGGCTGTAGGCGACGAAGCCGATGCCCAGTTCCTCGCAGACAGGCAGGACTTCCGGCTCCTGCTCGCGCACCCAAAAGGAATACTGGTTCTCGACCGCCGTCACGGTCTGGACCGCGTGCGCACGGCGGATGGTCGCCGCACCCGCGCCCGACAGCCCGAAATACTTGACCTTGCCCTCACGGATGAGGTCGCTGACCGTGCCGGCGACGTCCTCGATCGGCACCTCGGGGTCGATGCGGTGCTGGTAGAGCAGATCGATGTAGTCGGTGCCGAGCCGCTTCAAAGACCCCTCGACCGCCTGCCGGATGTGGGCGGGCTTGCTGTTCAGGCCGGCAGGCTTGCCGTCCTTGTACTGGAAGCCGAACTTGGTGCAGATCACGGCCTGGCTGCGCACGTCGCGGAGTGCTTCCTTGGCGATTTCTTCGGCCATGTAGGGGCCATAGACCTCGGCCGTGTCGAAGAAGCGCACGCCGCGGTCGAAGGCGTGGCGCACGAGCCGCACCGCCTCGGCGCGGTCGGTCGGCGGCCCATAGGCGTGGACGAAGTTCATGACGCCCATGCCGAGCGCGGTGACGTCGAGGCCGCCGAGCTTGCGCGTGGGCATCGGATTCTGTTGGGAGTTCATGGTGTTTTCCTTCTGATTCAAAGAGTGCCGGCGAAGACGGCGGTCATGCCGCCATCGACGGTAAGTTCGATGCCGTTGACGTAGCTGCTCTGCTCGGAAGCGAGGAACGCGACAGCTTCTCCGATCTCGTGGGTGGTGCCCACGCGGCCGAGCGGGACGAAGCCGGCGACGCGCTGCTGGTGCTGCCGTTCCTGCTCCGGCGTGCGCCCGAGTTCTCCGGTGGCGGCCTCCGTGGGGATGCCCCCCGGGCTGATGGCGTTGACGCGCACGCGCCGGTGTTTCAGGTCGGTGGCCCAGCTATGCACGAAAGAGCGCAGCGCCGCCTTGGCGGCGGCATAGACGCTGAAATCCGGCAGGCCCAGGTCGGCGGTGATCGAGGTGTTCAGGATGACCGAGGCCCCGTCGCTCAGGATGGGCAGCACGGCCTGGACGGTGAACAGGGTGCCCTTCACGTTGGTGTTGAACGTGGCATCGAAATGCTCCTCGGTGATCTTGTCCAGCGCGAGGTAGCTGCCGATGCCGGCGTTGGCAAACACGATGTCCACCTGGCCCTTGTCGGTCTGGTACTGTCAACTTACCGTAGTCCGCAAAGCTTTGTAAGCTAGCGGGATGACAACCTCTCAACTTTACCGCGGCTTTCGTTACCCTTCCGAGATCATCAGCCACGTCGTGTGGCTCTACTTCCGGTTTTCACTGAGTTTTCGCGACATCGAGGAGCTCATGGCCAGCCGCGGCGTCATCGTCACCTACGAGACCATCCGCCAATGGACGCTAAAGTTCGGTCAGGGATATGCCAATGCGCTGCGCGGGCGCCAGCCGCAGCGCGGCGACAAATGGCATCTCGACGAGGTGGTTCTCACCATCAAGGGCAAGTACCATTACCTGTGGCGCGCGGTCGATCAGGATGGCCATGTACTGGATATTCTCATGCAGAGCCGGCGTAACCGGCAAGCGGCGAAACGCTTTTTCCGCAAGCTCCTCAAGGGCCTGCGTTACGCTCCACGGGTACTGGTCACCGACAAACTGAAGAGTTACGCCGCAGCCAGGGTGCAGATCATGCCGGGTGTCGAGCATCGCCAGCACAAGGGGCTGAATAACCGAGCCGAACTCTCGCACCAACCGACCCGACAACGCGAACGACAGATGCGTCGCTTCAAGTCACCCGGCCATGCACAGCGGTTTCTCTCAGCGCATGGCCCGATCAACAATGTTTTCCGGTGCAAGCGCAACCACCTGTCGGCGCAGCAGTACCGGCACGTCCGTACTCAAGCATTTTCAATCTGGAATGAGGTCACCAAGTAGGCAGGAACGTGTAATCCGCCACATTTCGTTCCGCGGACCGGGGCAGTTTGTCCCGGCTTCTACAACGCGTTTTCTCGATTCAGCAAGTTGACAGTACCCGCTAGCGTGTCCAGCCGGCCTCGCCGATCCAGCGTAGCGCGCCCAGCGAGGGCATGAACAGGTACTCGCCGCCCTTTAGCCGGTTGAAAGTGGTCACGCCGTCCAGCCGGCGCCGTACCGGCGACTGCGGCAGCGTGAAGCTGCCAAGCGTCTCGTGCAGGCCGACGATGGTGTCGCGTTCGGTGCCCAAGTCGATGAAATTGCCGCGGTTGATCCATTCCTGTTGAAGGAACTCGATGGTGTCGTAGGCGCGCGCACTAATGAAGATGAAGAAGATGCCGCGCTCGCCCCGCGCGTCGTCGGCCGCCGTCACCTCGCGGCTCCATTTGGGGCCGAAGGTCGAGGAGCGCCGGATGATGCGGTGGATATTCACGTCGGTCAGGATCGTCAGCCTGCTGTCGCGCGGATTCAGGCGCCGCATGTGGGACGCGTGGGGGCAGACGAAGCCGCGCGGGTCCTTCGAAAAATCGAAATCGTTGTTGCGGGCCGGGTCGGCTCCCAGTTCCGGATCGTCGCGCTCGGGCGCCAGAATCAGGGGCGCGCCGCTGCGCCAGCGGCCGACCAGCTTGGCCGCCAGCAGCTCTTCCTCGGATTCGCTGGCGGCATGACTGCGCACGAAATCGTTGAACGCACCGACCTGGCTGGCATACTTGCGCAGCACCACGAAAGAACCGTTGCGTCCTAGTTCGGGCGGGTCGGGCATCGCCACCGGCGCGCCGGTCTCGCTGTTTTCGCCGAGAATGAATTCACCGGCCGCGATCGCGCGCTCCTGGCCCGGCAGCGCATCGACGCCGCTGCCGGCAACTGCGGGCTGTGAAATCGAATCGCGGAAGCCGAAGGGATTTTTGGCATCGGCATCGGCGCCGAATGTGTGGGTGCCGACCAGGGTCACGCCATGCGAGCGCGCCAATTCGTCCATGGCGTTGGCGTGCGCCACGTCGAGCGCAGCCTCATCGCGCGCGTAGATCGTCAGCGCGAGGTGGCAGGCTCCGGGGCGGAACGCTTCATCCCAGTGTTCAGGGGCATTGACGTCGAAGTCGCGCAGCTGCTCGGCACGGCCCGCCATGCCTTGCTGGAAGGGCAGCGGAAAAGTTTTGAGCGAGGCTTCCGGCAAGCCCAGCGCCTTCAGCCCCTGGAAGCTGAGCGCGGCGCCGGTCCAGGCGTCGAGATCGTCGGTCCAGCCGGCTGCGGAAGGGATGTGAGCGGCCAGGCGGCGCACCAGGTCGCGTCCTCCTTCCGCATCGTCGAAATGCAGCATTGCGTGGATGCCGACATAGGGTTCGGGACGCGAACGCAGGATCAGGGCCTGGATGTCGTCCAAGGCCAGCGTAACCCGTTCGCGCTGGAAGCGCGCCTTCAGATCGTTGAGCAGGCCCATGTCAGTAATCCACCCCTTCCGGCTGCGAGATCGCGGCCGTGAGTGTGTCCAGCGCCTTGCGCGTCGCCTCGTCCTTAGGCGGATGCGCGGCCATGGCGTCGAAGAAGGCGTCCAGCGCCTTTTCCATGCGCTGGTAGCGCCGGGTGTCGACCACGGTCACCTGCGGATTGGCGACAAACCAGCCAGCGGCGTCGATTTGGTGCGATGCGATAAAGTCTTTCACCTGCGGGTTGGCAATGCCGGGCCAGCCCTCCACGTTCGCGAACAGCAAGTCCATCAGTTCCGGAATCTTGGTCGCGAAGTCGTTGATGTAGCTGTCCCAGTCGCCGTCATAGGTGGTGGCAAACAGGATGCGGGTGTCGTTGTCGAAGAAGACGAAGCGCATGTCGTGCAAGGTGGAGACGCGCTGGGCGCCATCCATATTGCCGTTGGTGAGATCGAAGATGCGGCGCAGGCGGTCGGCGCCGCCCGGTTTGAGCGGCGCGATGGCAGTCAGCTCGGAAACGTTGCCGGACTGCTTGCCCGCGCGCCCGGCCGATCTGGCGCTGCCCTTCAGGTCGGGATTGTGCTTGCGCACCATTGCTTCCAGCGCGATCTTGGCAAGCTGCGGCGCGTCGTGCGCCACCGCATCGATGCGGCGCCTGATTTCCTGCAGCCAGGTTTCGTCGTCCAGGCGCGGGTCGGTGGTCTTGTCGGTCATGGTTCTGGCTCCTTAGTCCGGGATGTCGGAAGGTTGCGATGGCTCCACGCGCGGTCGCGCGTTCATCGTGTGCCGATACACGCTTGAACGCTCGTAGGCCGCGCGACGGATGCGCATGATGCCGCCCAGCGGTCGGTGCGCCTCGATGCCGTTCCAGGGGCTGAAGGACAGGACATCGTCGCCATACACCTGGCGTCCCGGTGTCGCGGTGGGCTGCGGAGGGAAGCGCAGCGTGGCGATGGGACGGTGCGGGGAACGCTCCTCGCTCCACCGCACGGCGGCGTCCTCGACCGGCATCGCCGTCAGGTCGACGCACAGCTGCGCCGACAGTTCGTACTCGGCGCCATGGTCGGCGAAGAAGACGCTGACGGCGTCGCGCATGGAGGCGTCGTGCACCTCGCGCAGCGGCTGCCCGGCCAGGGAGCGCACCTCCGCGGACTTCGGCGCGAGCGCGAGTTTGGCAATGTAGTCGCCGAAGCGGATCGCCGCCTGCGTGTGGTAGGTCTCACCGAGCGGATGGTGATTGTCGCGCGCCAGGCCTTCAAGGGTCGCGCCCGGTTCCAGGCCCAGCGCCTGCACCAGCTCTTTCGCGCCGCGCGCGGTGCCGGCCACCATGCGCTGGAAGGTGTCCGGCGCATGCGCGTTCGCTTCGAGCAGCGCCAGCATCTGCTTGTACTTCGGGATAGTGCCGAAGGCGAGCACCGGGAAGTTCACCATCAGGAAATCCTGGTTGGCGCCAGCAGTGCCGGGCGACAGGCGTTCGCCCTCCACGCCCATCACCTTGAGCGCGAAGCCACGCGGAGCCGGAATCTTGTCGGAGTGGATGTCGCCGGGTGCCGAGGACAGGCGCGCGACGACGTGGTAGCGGCGCGCCTCGGCGAAGATGCCCTGGCGCAGCTCGGGCGGCAGATTCGCATTCACCTCCAGTTCGCCCACCAGCAGACCATTCGACTTGGCATGGGCGTCGCGGATTGCGTGGCGGTGGCGCTCAAAGGCACAGCGGTTGGTAGCCGCCATCTGTTCGACGATCTCGTCGGTCAGGCGAGCTTCGTCTTCAGAAACCGTTTCGACACCCGAGGCGTAGGGACAAGGACGCAAAGCTATACCTCCTCAAAAAATTGCATTAAAAGCATCGCCGAGGTGTATGTTAGGAGATAATTTGTTGCACTGCAACCGAGAGCACACTCTATCGTGCAGGTTGACGCTTTAGCTGCCTGAGCCCGAATCTCACGTAATTTCAACGGGAGCTTTTGTCCCGCAAGATGGCCTTTATTCCAGCGTCCTGCAATCTTGGCTTTGGTAGTGTTCGAATCCATGAGGCCTCCGTGGTTGAGGAGTCCCATTGTGGGCGCCTGATGGCCCAAGACCCTTTTACGCAACCTTTGCTTGCCTTGGGAGCAAGCACGGTCGTACACGGAGCTGTACCGATGGGCCGAGATCGGCCAAGAGCCGGCATCCAAAGCATAAGCTGTTGGATTTGCCGACAGAACTCCGCCGGGCCTTCGACCATCGGTCAATCCACATGCGCATACGCCTCCAGCGGTTCCAGCCCGTGTTCGGTCAGGCGCAGCACGCGGTCACACCGACGCGCCAGGCCCAGATCGTGGGTGACGATCACGAACGCCTTGCCAAGATTGTGCGACAGCTCAAGCATGAGGTCGAAGAGCAGTGTTTGGGGACGCGAAGATGACAACTGCGCTTCTCGATAGGTTGACTCACCACTGCCACATCTTGGAAACAGGTAACGAAAGCTACCGCTTCAAAAACAGTTCAACGCAAATGAACGGAAAGAAGGGATGACGGGAAACGATAATCAGATGATCCGCTAAAGAATTAAGAGGGGGTCAGATTTCGATGCACGTTGTGGGTCAGAATGGCTTTGTTGCGCAAATCGGAATGCTCCAGTGCAGAATCGGCCGGTCTGGTAGCCTGAACGGATGAAACCAGCTCCACAAAAGTACCGCACGACCAACTGGAAGACGTACAACGAAGCGCTGAAATCGCGCGGCCCCCTGCTCATCTGGCTTGACCCGACGATGATCTGGCGCGGCCAGCCGAGCGGCAGGCGCGGGCGCAGCCAGACGTTCAGCGATCAGGCGATCAAGTTCTGCCTGAGTATCAAGTGTCTCTTTAATTTACCACTGCGCCAAGCCATGGGCATGACGCAAAGCCTGCTGAGCCTGGCCGGGCTCGACTGGCCGGTGCCGGACTACAGCACGGTCAGCCGGCGGCAAAAGACGCTGCAGGTAGCCATCGGCGCCGTGCCGACGACCACTGGCTTACATCTGCTGGTGGACAGCACGGGGATCAAGATGCTGGGCGAAGGCGAATGGAAGACGAAGAAGCACGGTCAGGAATACCGCCGCCAATGGCGCAAGGTGCACCTCGGGATTGATGCATCCACACTGGAGATCCGGGCGATGGAGGTCACCGACAACAGCATCGGCGACGCGCCTGTCCTGCCAGCGCTGTTAGCTCAAATTCCTGCCGACGAGAACATCGCCAGCGTGAGTGGCGATGGCGCCTACGACACGAAGGACTGTCACGAAGCCATCGCATTGCGTGCTGCGCATGCCATCATCCCGACTCGCAAGAACGCAAAGCCCTGGAAGGCAAACCGCTGCGGTGCCGATGCACGTAACGACATCCTTCGGGCGACAAAAAGGCTGGGACGGGCAATATGGAAGAGATGGAGTGGCTACCATAGGCGCAGCCTTGTCGAGACCAAGATGCGTTGTTTCAAACTGTTGGGAGAACGTGTCATGGCCCGCGACTTTGACCGTCAGGTCGCCGAGCTACAAGTGCGGGCTGCCGTGTTGAATCGCTTCACTCGACTGGGCACCCCAGTTACGGTCCCAGTGTTATAAAACGAACCACAAATAGCGTGAGCTCGTCCTTCGCTCGATTTGCTCAACAAAGCCGTTGGCGGTATGTCGAGAGGTTTTGTTAGGCGTTCTTAATCCTGAATGAGATTTACAATTCTACCGCAATTCAAAATTTACTCAACGACCGAAAAGGATCTAAACATGACGACTGACCTCTCGAAATACGACCTCAGCGAATTGAAGCAGCTTCAAGTCGACATTGAAAACGAAATCCAGGGCCGTCAACAACAAGAGGTCAAGAAAGCCCGAGATCAGATTCTATCGATCGCGCAAAGCCTCGGCGTATCAGTTGAGGAGCTAGTGGCTGACCCGGGGAGGAAATCGAAGGGCAAGAGTTCTGAGGTTCGCGCACAGTACCGCAATCCTAAAGACGGTCAGCAAACTTGGAGCGGACGTGGTCGTCAGCCAAAGTGGGTGGTAGAGGCGCTCGGTGCAGGCAAAGAATTGAAGGATTTTCGCATTCAGTAAAATTCGTTAAAACGCCGGCTGAGCCAGTATATTCGCTCAATATCTGATCTCAGCCATGAGCGTGAAAAACACTGGATTCGATGTTTTTTGAGTCTCGTTGCCATTCCACATCTTAAGGAACGCTATAAGGCAGCTTAGGATTTTGCCAACTATATTATGCAATACGGCGATACGCTCCCATTCAAATGCAGACGCTCTAGTGAACCGCACCGGCTTTCGTGGAGGCCGGTTAGTGTGAGTCAGGCCGAGATGGCTTGACTGCTCAGTTGCTTGTAATAGTTTGCCTCAGCTTCCGCCGGCGGTATATAGCCGAGCGGTTCCAGCAAGCGGTGGTGGTTAAACCAAGACACCCATTCCAGCGTGGCCAGTTCAACGGCCTCACGCGTTTTCCAGGGAGCGCGGCGGTGAATCAATTCGGCCTTGTAAAGCCCGTTAATCGTTTCGGCCAAGGCGTTGTCGTAGCTGTCGCCCTTGCTGCCCACAGACGGCTCAATGCCGGCTTCTGCGAGACGTTCGCTGTACCGTATCGAGACGTATTGGGAGCCCCTATCGCTGTGATGGACGAGTGCGTTTCGTTCCGGCTGACGCGCGTACAAGGCTTGTTCCAGGGCGTCGAGCACGAAGTCGGTCCGCATCGAGCTGCTCACACGCCAGCCGACAATGCGCCGGGCGAAGACGTCGATGACGAAGGCCACGTAGACGAAACCCTGCCACGTCGAGACGTACGTGAAATCGCTGACCCACAACTGGTTCGGGCGCTGTGCCTTGAACTGGCGGTTGACCCGGTCGAGCGGGCATGGAGCCTTTGCATCGGCAACCGTCGTGCGCACGACCTTGCCGCGTACGACCCCACGCAGGCCGGCCCTGCGCATCAAGCGCTCCACCGTGCAGCGTGCCACGTCGGTTCCTTCACGCCGCAGTTGGTGCCAAACTTTGTCAGCCCCGTAGACCTGCAGGTTCGCCTGCCAGACCCGTTCAATCTCGACGCTCAGCACATCATCGCGCTGGACGCGAGCACAGCGCAATGCCAGGTTGCGCTGCTTCGCCGCGTATCGCCAATAGCCCGACGGC
>NZ_JASNRD010000069.1 GCF_030412015.1 Massilia sp. YIM B02763
TGCTAGGGATAGGGAATTGTAATTGTTTCCCTTGAACGAGGAATTCCCAGTAAGCGCAAGTCATCAGCTTGCGGTGTGTACAAAGGGCAGGGACGTAATCAACGCAAGCTGATGACTTGCGCTTACTGGGAATTCCTCGTTCAAGGGAAACAATTACAATTCCCTATCCCTAGCACGAGTCGGGTTCAACGGATTACCTCGACCTTTCGGCCTCGGATAAAAAA